>NZ_JBQFUL010000006.1:0-212735 GCF_056539165.1 Ruegeria sp. BC7
CAATTGATCCACCGGATCAATCGCTTAACGTCTTCACCGCGTCAGGCTCATAACCTGA
The DNA here is from genome assembly GCF_056539165.1 of Ruegeria sp. BC7. Classification (NCBI taxonomy): domain Bacteria; kingdom Pseudomonadati; phylum Pseudomonadota; class Alphaproteobacteria; order Rhodobacterales; family Roseobacteraceae; genus Ruegeria; species Ruegeria sp. BC7. The sequence goes on from NZ_JBQFUL010000006.1 coordinate 59, forward strand.
AGGTCAGAGGTTCAAATCCTCTCCCCGAAACCAAAACCTAAAAAGCCCGTTCAATCTACAAATAGTCCACAAGACCGTTTGCTTAACGTCTTCACCGCGTCAGGCTTGTAAGCGCAATGCCCGTTGCCCATCAGCCAACGAAACGCAAGCCAAACCGCCTAAACGGACCTTAATGTTCCGGTTCAGAAAAATTTAGAACCAACTCCCAAGTTTGAACTGTAACCAGAAACGCAGTTCGGTTTTCGAGGAGAGTTCTATGGAAGGTGCACAGGTTCTAAGGCCATACAGAAACGTGTTTTCAGCTATGATTTCGGACTATGCCGAAGCAAGAACAGAACAGTTCAGGCGCAGGGTTTTCGCCAACACTGTAAAAGAGCTGGAGCGATTGAGCGATCGTCAATTGAACGACATCGGCGTCCCACGTGAACAGATAAAGCAAAGGGCATACCAAAGCGTCTATTTTGGCGTTCCCTATCGCCAATCGTAGGAATGAGCGCCGCTGAGTTCAGGTAAAGGAGGTACCAAGAAATGTTTGATGCTGTTCGCCCAACCGACCAGACGGCACCGTCTGCGAGTGCCTTGCTCTTATTCGACAGGGCGATGAGAATTCGGGCAATTCGTGGTGATATTGTTCGTGCCGCCCAATATCTGGACCGTTTCAGCGATAAACAATTATCCGAATTCGGGATCAATCGCGCTGACATTGAGGACACGATTCAAAGATATATTTGATAGCCTTGGGTGTTCCGCAATAGGTTAAGCGAAACTGGCAAGTTCAATAACGGTCAGTCCAGCGATCCTGGAGTGACCGTTTTTTTGTCAGGCTTTGTGCTCAACGATCTGCAAGTGCTGAGCCAGCTTGTCGATCTCTGCCATCCAGCCTTGCACCAATTTGGGGTCGCTTGGGGCAGCATGTACCCCGGCAGGAATTTCGCGTTTCAATACAGACTCAACAGCCAGAGACACAGGGATCGACACCAGCCGCGCCATTGCGGTTCCGCGTTCGTCACCCCAGGCGTCCATCACATAGGTCTTGTGCCAGACCTCAACGCCGTCTTTTTCCGCCTTCAGGCCCACGCACAGAACCACGCGGTCTGGCTCACCTTCGTCATAGGCGTTTTCAGTCCAGAATTGATCCGACATCTCTTTCAGGCGCGCATCCCCTTCGGGACCGGCGAGTGTTTCGATTTCCGTGAACACGTCCGACCAGGCATCTGCCCAACCGTTCAGGCGCAATGTGCCTCGGACGAATTCTTTGACTGGCCAGTGTTCCTCGAAATGGTACTGGGCCATGAAGGGGATCGAGTCGCGGTTCGGATAGACCTCAAAGCTCTCTGGGGTGGGCAGCGGTGCGATATAGCTGCTGATCGCGTCCCACGGGCGGGCGACATCCAGCGGGGCGTAGTCGCGGATCGACTTCGACGGCGAGCGCAGAGCCTTGAGAACCCCCAGCGGAGACCAACTGAACTTGTACCGGAACGGGTTGGGGTTTTTCGGGACACCGCCGCAATAGGAAATAAAGCTCAGGTGGTTTTGTGGGTCGAACGCATCCGAGGCGCGGTAGTCGTCGACCAAGGCGTGCGCCATCAGATGGTCGATACCCGGATCAAGCCCGACTTCATTGACCAAGGCGACCCCGGATTCGCGGGCCTTGTCGTCCAGCGCGCGCATTTCTGGCGCGATGTAGGAGGATGAGACGAAATTGGCCTGTGTTGAGATCGCCAGTTCCGCCAGCGGCACGTGCCAGTCGCCCGGCAACATGGATACGATCACATCGCCTTTTTCCAGCACTGCGCCCAAAGCGTCGATGTCAAAGGCGCGGATATCGTCAGTCAGGTCACCGACTTCGGCGCGGGCCTTGTCGATGGTCCGGTTCCAGACAGTGACCTTGTGGCCGCCCTCGATCAGGCGGCGCAGGCCGGGGATGGCCGACAGGCCGGTGCCACACCAGTGAATCGTCATCGCTCAGATCCCTTCGATATGAGTTTTGTAGGTTGCTTCTGCCCGATCCCAGACACCGCTGTCCAGATCGGTCAGGGTCAGCAGGGAGGGCAGCAGTTGCGCCGCGTAGTCTTCGGAACTTTCGACAGGCAGCATTGACGGCAGGTTGTCGATCGCCATGACATCCATAATCGGATCTGTGGCCACGCGCAGGGCGGGGGCGTCCCAAGTGGTTGCGCGGTCGTAGACCGGCACCGGGTTGTAGTCACTATCCGGGTCACAGGCCACATCGCCAATGGCGGTCAGCTTGCGTGGCGTGTTCAGTGCCTCACGCGGGACAAAGACCGGCGTGCCGGGACGCGCGAAGATGCAGTTCAGGAACAGGTCATGATCAAGGATTTCCGGGAAAGGTCCGCCGCTGGCGGTCTCGGCCATGTCCCATTTGGTGACGGAAACGCCCATCGCCTCGCACATATCCGCAGCGCCCGTGCCCACGCGCCCCAAAGCGCCGATGACGATGGCGCGGGGGCGGATGCCGGTGGCGTCCAGCTCGGCCAGCAATTCGGCGTTCAGCGCGTCTTTGTTCGGATATACCCCGACCGGAGGGCATTCCTGCCCGCGTTGCTGCGCGGCCCATGTTTTCAGCGTGACGGCCGCGCCCGCATACCCTGCCCAATAGCCAAAGGCGGCGACCCGGCGGCCATCTTCGCCGACCAGATATTCCAGATCATAAAGCGTACCGCCCCCGGCCTTGAAGCGTTCCAGCAGAGCGCGCCCCGAATGCTGCCCCTTATAGGCATGGCCGAACATGATGTGGCGATGCGGCAGGGGCGTGCCGTCCTCGGGCAGTTCTTTGAGGCCGAAGATGATCGCATCCAACGGGGCGTCGGGCCATGAATTCTCAGCGGCGATCTCGCAGCCTGCATCCTTGTAACCCTGCAGCGGGATCGCGCGCACGGAACTTTCCTCGACCGTCACGCGGATACCTTCGGCGATCAGGGCGGCGGCGCCTTCGGGGGTCAGCCCAACCCGTTCCTCGTTCGGGCGCTGTTCTGCCCGGACCCAGAGATGTGTCATTGTCGTTCCTTTTGTCAGAGCATTCCGGCGGCGCGTACGGCCTGCACCGACGGCCGCGCCTCCATCGCCTCGCGAAATGCGGTGATTTTGGGAAAGGCTGCGACGTCCACGCCGTCGCCCTCCAGCCAGCTACACACCACGTACAGATAGACATCGGCCAGCGAGATCGCCTCACCCAATACAAATGGTCCACGCAAACCGTTCGCCGAGATATAGTCGCATGACGCAGTCATTGTCTGCGCCACCTTGCCCTGCATGTCTTTCCAACTGGACTTCTTGTCAGCCCAGCGTGCCCCTCGCATCTTGTGCGCGTGGTTCACATGCATGGTCGAGGCAAGATAATACATCACCTCACGCATCCGTGCGGCCATAATCGGGTCAGATGGAACCAACCCGGCCTGCGGCGCAATAGTGGCGATATAATCCAGCAGCGCCCCCGTTTCGGTCAGGATACCCCCATCCACCACCAGCGCAGGCACGCGGCCCTTGGGATTGATCTGCTTGTAGGCGGGCTTGGTCTGCTCGCCGCCCGCAAAATCCAGCTTGATCGCCTCATACTCAAGCCCGGCCTCTTCCAGAGCGATGGCGACAGCGACCGAGATCGTGCGGGGGGCATAGTAAAGCTGCATCGGAGCCTCCGGTTACAGGTGAGTCTGGGCGAATTGCCGGTCTGGGGCCTCCAGGTGCGGAACTGCGTTGAACAGCACCGGGGCAAGCTGCGTGCCGATCGGGTGCAGACGATGCACCGAGGTGTTCATGATGGCAAGCGCCACCCGCGCCATGGATGGAATATCCAACCCCATCGCCTGCCGCACCACCATCGAGATCAACCCGCCCGAGGTCACGACAATCGCTGGACCACCTTCTGTGCCGATGTCGCGCAGCGCACCAGACACGCGGTTTTCAAATTCCTCGAAGGTTTCCGGCGCACCGGTGATTTCGCCCTTGGCCCATGCGTCAAAGGTGCGCGGCAGATGCTCGACAAACCCCTCGCGGTCGGTCGGAACTGCAATGCCGTGTTGTTCTTCAAATAGCTTGGCAATGGTGAAATACTCAAGCTCGTTCAGCCGCGCGTCCCGGGTCGGCTCTGGCAAACCCATGCTGGCGGCAGTTTCGACGTGGCGCGTGAGCGTTCCACAAAAAACCCGCGGATAATGCGCGCGTGTATCCTGTAGATGAGCGCCCAACCAGCGTGCCTGCTGGTGGCCCAACTCGCTGAGCTTGTCATAGTTTATTTCGTCACGCGCGGCAGTGTTCGCTTGGCCGTGACGCACCAGTGTAATATGTGACATGACCGTCCCTCTTGGGCGGAGTCTTAGGGCAGGTTACCGGTCGGGGCCAGAGCCGTTCGACCGGTGTTGGAAAATAATTCTTTTTGTCAGAATGTCTTGCCCAACGCTGACCTAGTCGTGATACATTTCGTGCAGCGCGAGTGTTGCGTAACGGAAAAAAGTTTCCTATACGCTACAAATCTGCTGTATGCCCCCGTATGCCGACCGGCTGGGCGACCATTGCTTTTTGTACAGCATTGACTGACAACGGGTTTGGAAAGGTCACGGATATGACTGACGCACCGAAACGCACTCCGCTTTATGATCTTCACGTCGAGCTTGGCGGAAAGATGGTCGATTTTGCGGGCTGGGAGATGCCGGTTCAGTACCCGCTGGGCATTATGGGTGAGCATAAGCAGTGCCGGGAAAAGGCGGCTGTGTTCGATGTCAGCCACATGGGGCAGGTGATCCTGCGTGGCGACAATGTGGGCGAGAAACTGGAAACGATCTGCCCACAAGCCTATGCGACGCTGAAGGAAGGCAAGGCGCGCTACGGGTTCTTTACGAATGCCGAAGGTGGAATCATGGACGACCTGATCGTGTCAAAAGCGGGCGATCACTATTTTGTCGTCGTGAACGCAGCGCTGCGCCATCAGGACATTCCGCATATGCGCGATAATCTGGACGGCGTCGAAGTGACCGAGATTTTCGATCGCGCGCTGGTGGCCGTACAAGGCCCCAAGGCCGAGGACGTTGTCGGTGCGCTCTGCCCGGCGGCACGAGACCTGAAGTTCATGGAAACCACCGTTGCCGATATCAACGGCGTAGAATGCCGGATATCGCGACTGGGGTATACTGGCGAAGATGGATATGAAATCTCGATCCCCGAGGACAGCGCGATCGAGATTACGCGCGCGTTTCTTGCGCACGAAGATTGCGAACCGGCGGGGCTTGGCGCACGCGATAGCCTGCGGCTGGAGGCTGGACTGTGCCTGTATGGAAACGACATCGACCAGACGACCTCACCCATCGAAGCGTCGCTGGGATGGGCCATCCAGAAACGCCGCAAGGAAGAGGGTGGATTTCCTGGCGCAGACCGTATTCAGCGCGAACTGGCCGATGGCCCTGCGCGCAAGCTGGTCGGCATCAAGCCCGAGGGCCGCGCGCCTGCCCGTCAGGGTGTTGAAATCCAATGTGCCGAGGGCAACACGATCGGCCAGATCACGTCCGGCGGGTTTGGCCCAACGGTCGGCGGGCCGGTTGCGATGGGTTATGTCTCTGCCGGTCATGCCGCGCCGGGCGAGACCGTGAGCCTGATCATCCGAGGCAAGCCGCAACCCGCGCAGATCGCGGCGCTGCCCTTCGTCACCCAGAATTACAAGCGTTGAAGTCAGGAGAGAGACAAGATGGCAACCTATTATTCCGAAGAGCACGAGTGGATCGATGTTGACGGCGACACAGCTACGCTGGGCATCACCAAACACGCGGCCGAGCAATTGGGCGATGTGGTCTTCGTGGAGCAGCAGGAAGTAGGCGAAGAATTCGCCAAAGACGGCGAGATCGGCGTGATTGAATCCGTCAAGGCGGCCTCGGAACTCTACGCGCCGGTTGATGGCGAGATCATCGAGGTGAACGAAACGCTGGCGGACAATCCCGGCGCGCTGAACGAAGATCCCGAGGGCGAAGCCTGGATCTACAAGATCAAGATCACCGACGCCTCGCAGCTCGAAGATTTGATGGACGAAGCCGGCTACAAAGACTTCATCGGCTAAACCCGAAGGGCGGCTCCTTGCGAGGATCCGCCCCTTCATCTGGCTAAAAATATCCCCGCCGGAGGCTCCCTCACTCTCCGCCGGACCTGACCATATGACAGGAGCGCAACGATGGCTTTCAAACTGACCGATTACGAAGCCTATGACTTCGCCAACCGTCGCCATATCGGACCCAGCCCGACCGAGATGCGCGACATGCTCAAGGTGATCGGCTTCAAGACGCTGGACCAACTGATCGACGCCACCGTTCCGCCTGAGATCCGCCAGACCGAACCGCTGGATTGGGGGCCGGCAATGACGGAACGCGACGCGCTGTTTCACATGAAAGAAGTGGCGAGCAAGAACAAGGTTCTGACCTCGCTGATCGGTCAGGGGTATTACGGCACGACAACGCCCGCGCCGATCCTGCGCAACATTCTGGAAAACCCGGCCTGGTACACCGCCTACACCCCCTATCAGCCCGAGATCAGCCAGGGGCGTCTTGAGGCGCTGCTGAACTTCCAGACCATGGTCAGCGACCTGACCGGGCTGGACGTGGCCAACGCCTCGCTGCTGGACGAAGCCACAGCCGCAGCCGAGGCCATGGCGATGGCGAAACGCGGCGGTCGGTCCAAGGCCAACAATGCGGCCTTTTTTGTCGACCGCAACTGCCACCCGCAGACCATCGCGGTGATCAAAACCCGAGCCGAGCCTCTGGGCATCGACGTGCAGGTGGGCGATCCGGACCAACTGGAAGCGGGCGCAGTCTTTGGCGCGATCTTCCAGTACCCCGGCACCCACGGCCATGTCCGTGATTTCTCGGCCGAGATCGCGGCGCTGCATGAACACAAGGCCATCGCTATCGTCGCTGCCGACATCCTGTCGCTGGCGCTGCTGAAATCGCCCGGTGAGATGGGCGCGGATATCGCCATCGGCTCGACTCAGCGTTTCGGCGTGCCGATGGGATACGGTGGCCCGCACGCCGCGTATATGGCGACCACCGACAAGCTCAAGCGCGCGATGCCGGGCCGGATCATCGGTGTCAGCATCGACAGCCGGGGCAACAAGGCGTACCGCCTTGCCCTGCAAACCCGCGAACAACATATCCGGCGCGAAAAGGCGAACTCGAACGTTTGCACCGCGCAGGCGCTGCTGGCCGTTATTGCCTCGATGTATGCGGTCTATCACGGCCCGGATGGGATCAAGGCCATCGCGCAATCGGTGCACCGCAAAACCTCGCGTCTGGCCGTTGGTCTGGAGGAAGCCGGATTTGCCGTTGAACCCGAAGTGTTCTTTGACACGATCACGGTTGAGGTCGGCCACCTGCAAAAGACAGTCATGGAAGCTGCCGTCGCCCGAGGCGTCAACCTGCGCAAGGTGGGTGAGACTAAGGTCGGCATCAGCCTGGACGAACAGACCCGGGCCGAAACGATTGAGGCCGTCTGGGGTGCCTTCGGTATCGACCGCAAGGATGACAGCTCGAACAAGCAATACCGCCTACCGGATTACGCCCTGCGCGAGACGCCCTATCTGACCCACCCGATCTTCCACAAGAACCGGGCCGAGGCCGAGATGACCCGCTATATGCGTCGTCTGGCTGACCGTGATCTTGCGCTGGACCGGGCGATGATTCCACTGGGCTCGTGCACCATGAAGCTGAACGCCACGATCGAAATGATCCCGGTCACTTGGCCCGAATTCGGCAACCTGCACCCCTTTGTTCCCGAAGATCAGGCGCAGGGCTATCACGAGATGATTGCCGATCTGAACGACAAGCTGTGCCAGATCACCGGCTATGACGCGATCTCGCAGCAGCCCAACTCGGGCGCGCAGGGGGAATACGCAGGGCTGCTGACCATTCGCAACTATCACTTTGCGCGCGGCGAAGGGCACCGCAATGTCTGTCTGATCCCGACCTCGGCGCACGGGACCAACCCGGCCTCGGCGCAGATGGTGGGCTGGCAGGTTGTGCCGGTGCAATCGGATGAGAACGGCAATATCGATCTGAATGACTTCCGCGCCAAAGCCGAGAAGCATTCCGATCATCTAGCCGGTTGCATGATCACCTACCCGTCGACCCATGGCGTGTTCGAGACCACCGTGCAGGAGGTCTGCCAGATCACCCATGACCACGGCGGTCAGGTTTATATCGACGGGGCCAACATGAACGCCATGGTCGGCCTGTCGCGTCCGGGGGATATTGGTGGCGATGTCAGCCACCTGAACCTGCACAAGACCTTCTGCATCCCGCATGGCGGTGGTGGCCCCGGTATGGGTCCGATCGGCGTCAAGGCACATCTTGAGGAACACCTGCCCGGCCACCCCGAATACGGCACCGCAGTCGGCCCGGTCTCGGCCGCGCCCTTTGGCTCGCCTTCGATCCTGCCGGTCTCATGGGCCTATGTGCTGCTGATGGGTGGTGCGGGTCTGCCGCAGGCCACGAAAGTGGCGATCCTGAACGCCAACTACATCGCCGCGCGGCTGAAGGATGCCTATCCGATCCTCTATACCTCCGAGACCGGTCGGGTGGCGCATGAATGCATCCTCGACACCCGGCCGCTGGACGCCGAGGCGCATGTGACCGTGGACGATGTCGCCAAACGTCTGGTCGATTCAGGCTTCCACGCCCCGACGATGAGCTGGCCGGTCGCGGGCACCCTGATGGTGGAACCCACCGAGTCGGAACCCAAGGATGAGCTGGACCGCTTCTGCGACGCCATGCTGTCCATTCGGGCCGAGGCACAGGACATCATCGACGGCAAGATTGATGCGGAAAACAACCCGCTGAAAAACGCCCCGCACACGGTGCGTGATCTGGTCGGCGACTGGGACCGCCCCTATACCCGCGAACAGGCGTGTTTCCCTCCGGGTTCCATGGGCGTCGACAAATACTGGTCGCCGGTCAACCGCGTCGATAACGCGTATGGGGACCGAAACCTCGTCTGCACATGCCCGCCCATGTCGGACTATGAGGAAGCCGCAGAGTAACCAGAACCCCGCCACGCGCGGGGTTTTTCTTAGGGTTGGAAATTGTCGGGCACGCCGAATGGCGGCGTGTTCACGCTCGTCCCGGTCAGCGCGTTCAGAAACGCCGCGAGGTTTTGGATATCCGCGTCCGACAGCGTAAGCGGCGTGATGTCGATCTTGCGGCGCTGACGTTCCATTTCCAACCTGTCATCCCAGACCACGAAATCGGCTTTGTGCAGCCAGGGAACCTTGGGCAAAGCTGCCATGTCGCGAGTCCATTGTGACAGGCTGCGTTCCGGGTCCAGATGATGGCGGATCATGCTGTCGAGATCGGGGAAAGCCCCGTTATGTCCGTATGGCGCGGTCAAAGCCACATTGCGCAGCATCGGTGTGCGAAAGCGATAAGCGTCCTCTAGCCGGTCGCTTTCACCCATGCGCCCGACGTCGCGCACGTAGGGGTCCCATTGCCGGGTGCGGCCCGGACCGAAGGGCGGCAAGGCCAGCGCGTGGAACTGTTGATCTGACATCAACGGACCGGAATGGCAGGTGGAACACTGGGCCTTGCCATAGAACAAGTCCATCCCGTCCTTTTGGGCGGGGGTCAGGGCGTTGGCGTCGCCTGCAAGATATTGATCGAACGGGCTGTCCGTGCTGCGCCACTCAACGGCCATGAACGCGGCCAGCGCGTTTGCGATCTGAGTGATCGTGATGTCTTCGGCCGTGTTGACCTCATCAAAGGCGGCGACCATCGCAGGGCCATAGCGCGGATCGGTGCGCACCCGTTTGGCGAGGATCGGCCAGCCCAGATCAATCCGATCAGCAACGGCACCGGTCACCTGATTTTCGCCGACATTTCCGGCCATTTCAAACTGCGAGGTCAGCGGGAACAACGCTTGTGCGGCCAGTAGTGAGTTCAGACCCTCAGGCAACCACTCCTGCGCAGGGGAGTTGAAGCCGTTGCCGTAAACGTCCGAGATACTCAGGCGGCCATCGTGGAAGACCGTGTGAATGTCTTTGGCCCCAAGGTTCCAAAGACCGGGCGAGTTGCGCGGAATGCGTTTGCGGATTTTATCCGCTCCGGTGCCCGGCGTACGATCTGGCCCCAGACCTTGGCCGCCTTCACCGATGCCCAGAGACACCCCGTCGGAGGTGCCGAAATCGGGATGGTGGCAATGGGCGCAGGCGATGTTCTGATTGCCCGACAGGATAGGATCGTAAAACAGTTGATGACCGATGGCGGCCTGTTCCATATCAAAGAGGATAAAGTCATCATCGCTCAGCGGGCGCGGCAAATCCTGCGCCGCCGCTGTACCGACGAAAAGGAAGAAAACCCCATGCGCCAGCTTGTATTTGCCATTTGCCTTTTTGCATCCCCGGCGCTGGCCGAACTGGAACAGGCCCGCGACATGATGGAGGCGGGCGAATTTGAAGCCGCGCGCGAGGAACTGCTGCCAGCCGCGCGATCCGGCAACGCCGAGGCCGAGGAATTGATCGGCGTGATGTATGGCCTTGGGCTGGGGGTCGAGCAGGATTACGAACGCGCGTTTGAATGGTATCTGCGTGCCTCGATGAAAGGGCACCCGGGTGCTCAGTCGGGTATCGGCTGGTATTATGAGCTGGGTTTGGGCATGCCCGCGCCCGACCTGGTGCGGGCCTATATGTGGTACACGCTCAGCGCCATTGGCGGCGATCCCGATGCGGCGATCAGCCTTGAAGAAGTGGTCAAGAAAATGTCGCCGGAGCAGATCGAAAGGGCGCATGTTCTGGTGAATGACTACAAAGGGTGGATGTACCCGTTTCGGTGAGGGCCGGACGCAACGCCCGGCCCTGTTCGCTTAGTTCAGGTCCGCATCGCGCGACGCATTGATGTCGGCTTCAGCCTCGGCAACCGCCTCGGTCAGTGCGTTGAACACCTCATCCCCGCGGCCAACATTGGTCTGGAACCACTCGTAAACGGGGGTTGCGGCCTCTTTGAATGCGGCCTTCTGATCGGGGGTCGGGACATAAAGGTCTCCACCACCGGCGACGAAGTCCTCATAGGCCTGGATCGACTTGCGCTTGGGCGAGGCAAAAGTGGCCTGTTGCAGCGCATAGAACCCGTCGACCACCACACGGCGCAGGTCTTCGGGCATCTCCTGGAACTTGGCGTTATTCATCCACCACAGCGCACCCATATAGGCGTGGCCGTCCAGCGTGACATATTGCAGACCCGCATCGGGGAATTTCATGCCCATGATGTCGGTGATGCCGTTTTTCGACCCCTCAACCACACCTGTCTGGAAGCTGGTGAACAGTTCCGGCCACGGGATAGGCGTGGGCGACGCACCCAGCGCTTTGACCAGTTCCTGCGGCAGGTCGGCGACCACGGTGCGGATCTTCAGACCTTCCATATCGGCGGGTTCAGCAATCCGGCGCTGCGTGTTGGCAAAGTTGCGCCAGCCGCCTGTGTTGCCGATGGTCATCAGACGGATCGCGCCGCCGGAATCCTCTAGGGCCATTTCGCGCATCTTGCGTGTGAAATCGCCGGACAGCACGTGCTCGGCCACGCGGTCATCGGCCATCAGGTAGGGCAGGTCGAGAACCTGTACGTAAGGGAAGATGCCCGACGCACCGCCCGAGGTAGAGATGTAGATGTCGATGGTGCCGTCGGCCACGCCCTGCAGACATTCTGCACCGTTCGAGCAAAGCTGGGTGCCGATGAAAAGTTCCACCTCAATCGCGCCGTTCGATGCGGCTTCGACATAGTTCTTGAAGACGATCAGGCCGTCATAGTCTTCGTCATTTTCATTCGAGTTCGCAGTGGCGCGCAGGGTGAAATCTGCGGCAGTGGCGGCAAGTGCGGATGCAGCCAGCACCGAGGTGGCCACCGCAGCGGTTTTGATAAAGTCTCTGAGCATTCGTTTCCTCCCTGTGATACTCAGTTCAGTTTGCAAATCCCGTTATCCTCGGGATCGTCATGGATAGTGCGGGGACATAGGTGATCAGGAAGATCACTATGATTTCGACAGCCAGAAACGGCAGGATCGCCTTGGCAATGGTCTCGACCTTTTCACGCGACACGGCGGCGGCGACGAACAGGACCAGCCCCATGGGTGGCGTGGCAAGGCCGACGGTTAGGTTGACGCTCATGATAATGGCAAAGTGGATCGGGTCTACGCCAAGGCTGGTGAAGATTGGCGCAAGGATGGGGCCAAGGATGATGATCGCCGGGCCTGCATCCAGGAACATGCCGACGACAAACAGCAGCAGGTTGATCAGGAACAGCAGGATCAACGGGTTTTCTGACAGGCCAAGGATCAGCGCTGCCAGTTGTTCCGGCGCGTGGCTGAGGCTGACAACCGTCTTGAAAGCCATCGCCGCACCGACCAGCAGCAAGACAACCGCCGAGGTCAGACCCGCATTGCTGAGAATCTCGGGCACCTCTTTCAGGGTCAGCGTGCGCAGGACGAAGAAGCCGATGATGAAGGCATAGCCCACGGCCACGGCTGCGGCCTCGGTCGGGGTGAAGATACCACCAAGGATACCGCCCAGAATAATCACCGGCGTCAGCAGCGGAAAGAACGCCTTGAGGCTGGCCTGACGACGCTCGGGCCACGTGTATTTGCGGCTTGCGACGGGGAAGTCGTATTTGTCGGCCATGACCTTGATCATCAACATCAGACCAACGCCGACCATCACGCCTGGCACGATACCCGCAAGGAACAGGGCCGCCACGCTTTCACCCATGACATAGGCGTAGATGATCATGATGCCTGAGGGTGGAATGATCGGCCCGATCACCGAACTGGCCGCGGTGATCGCGGCGGCGAATTTACGGGTATAGCCCTGCTTCTCCATCGCTGGGATCAGCATCGACCCCAGTGCCGAGGTGTCGGCCACCGCCGAGCCGGATAGACCGGCGAACAGGATCGAACTCAGCACATTCACATGGGCCAGACCGCCCCGGAAGTGACCCATCAACGCCTGAGAGAACTCGACCAGACGGATGGTGATGCCGCCGCGGTTCATCAGCTCTCCGGCCAGCATGAAAAAGGGGATCGCCATCAGCGGGAAGCTGTCCATGCCGTTATAGACGTTCCGGTACAGCAACGTGATGTCGTTGGTCTGACCGTTCAGCCACAGCAAAATGCCGGGCGCGGCCAAAAGCGCGAAAAAGACCGGCAGGCCGATCATCAGGAAAATCAGGAAGGTGGGCAGGAACCAGATCAGCATCTATTCAGCCCCCACCGGTCCGTCTGCGATATCGGGCAGCAGGTCTCCGCCCCCCATCAGAGTCACGATGGACCGCAGGATCAACTCGATATTCACCGCGATCAGTAGGATCACCCCGACCAGCAGCGAGGCCATCATCCAGCTACGCGGGACGCGATACCATTCGTCGAACCCGAAGGAGGTAGGGATATACAGCGCGGCCGTCGCGAACTTGCCGCCAAATCCGGTGACTTCGGACCAGCCGATATTGACCGCGACCAGCAGAACGGCCAGCGAGACGATCAGCAAAAACAAGGTCAGCAATTGGCCCAGCACGCGTGGCAGCATCATCGGCACCATGTCGATCGCCACGAACCCGCCACGCCGGAATGCGGTGGGGGCCATCAGGCCGGTCATCCACAACATGCAGAACCGCGCGGCCTCGTCCGGCCAGGGCAGGGCGTTGCCCAGAACGTATCGGAAGAACACCTGAATCAGGATTGCGATCACCATTAATGCAATCGCAACGACGCCAACCGCGCGGCCAAATCGCAGCACGGTTTCGTTCACGAATGCAATCGGCGCAAGCACCGATGCCAGTCCGCTCATGCGGATCCTCCCTTGTTCAGCCGAAGGTTTGGCCCCCGGTCGTCAGATCGCGCTTAGTGCTGCGCGAATTGGCCGAGTTTCCCGGCATAGAAGGTCAGCGCGTCTCCATCCGCCATGCTGACCTTGAGAACTTTGCCCACGACAATCACGTGGTCGCCTGCATCGTGATAGGCGTGCTGTTCACATTCAAACCGCGCCAGACAGTCCGGCAGCAGCGGTGTTCCGTTGCCGCACCGGTCGTGGTCGATGTCGCGCAGCGCAAACGCATCTTTCGAGCACCCGAAACACAGCTCGGCCTGTTCCGACGATAGCACGTGCACACTGAAATGGCGTGCCTTGTGGAAATAGGGGAAACGGCGCGAGCTGCGATCTCCGGCCCACATGATCAGCGGCGGATCCAGCGACAGGGACGAAAAGCTGTTGGCGGTGATGCAGACCGGGCCGTCATCGCTGTTGCAGGTGACAACGGTAACGCCAGTGGCGAACCGACCAAAGGCGTCGCGCAAAGTGCGGGTGTCGTCCTTATGTGGGACGAATGTGTGGGTCATGTCCTTTGAGATTGCATTCATCATGGTACCTCATGCCCCAGTGCCGCCTCGTACAGGCGGAACCAGCTTTCGCGATCCAGATTGACTTTCAATGCGTCCGAGATGGTCTTGATCCGGGACAGATTGTTGGTGCCCATCACCGGAAGGATGCCTGCAGGGTGCGCCAGCAGGAACGCAACGGCCACCGCCGCGCGGTCCACGCCGAATTCAGCGGCGATCTCATCCGCCACCACTCCGACTGGCGGGTTTCCGGCCATCAGCAGCCCGCCCCCAAGCGGCGACCACGCCATCACGGGCTGACCATGCTGCTGGTGAAAGGCTAGATCGCCATTGGTAAAGGGGCCGATCTGACCCAGAGAAATCTCGATCTGGTTGGTGACCAGAGGTGTCTTCATCGCCGATTGCAGCAGCGTCCAGTCCCAAGGGCGGAAATTCGACACACCGACCGCGCCGACCTTGCCGCTGGCGACAACCTCATCCAGCGCGGCTCCGGTTTCGTGGTGGTCCATGAACGGGTCAGGGCGGTGGATCAGCAGTAGATCGATATGGTCGATCGCCATCTCGGTCAAAGAGGTCTCGACCGATTTCAGGATGTGGGCGCGCGAGGTGTCGTAGTATTTGATCTTCGCGTCCGAATAGCGCCCGATCGGAGCCACGATATCGCACTTGGTGACGATCTCCATCTTCGCACGCAGCGCAGGATTTGCGCGCAGGGCATTGCCCAGCACCGCCTCGGCCCCGTAATCGCCATAGATATCCGCCTGATCGAAACTGGTGATGCCCTGATCCAGACAGGCTTGAATCTTGGCCTCGACATGAGCTGCCGACGTGTCGCTGTCATCGCCCAGCCGCCACATGCCGTAGACAAGGCGGCTCATTTCCAGCGTGTCGGATAGTTTTACACGTTGCATCAGCGACGAACTCCGTTGCCCAGCGGGGTAGCCGGGGTCATTGCAGGCACGCGCCCATAGGCTTCGGGCAGCGAGCAGGTTTTCAGGTTGGGCATGACACGCGCACCAAAGTGCTTTGCCTCATCCATGTGGGGATAGCCCGAGAAGATGAAGGCGCGGATGCCCATCTTTTGGTATTCTTCGATCTTGGACATGACCTGATCGGTTGACCCGACAAGGGCCGCGCCGCAGCCGGATCGCGCGCGGCCTACACCAGTCCAAAGACCGGGTTCGACATAGCCATATTCATCCGCCAGATCGCGGTTCTTGGCCTGATGCGCCACGCCCAGAGAGGTTGCGTCCAGCGCCCGTTCCCGGATCGCCCGACCGTATTCGTCATCCAGTTTCGAGACGATGAAATCCGCATATTCCTGCGCCTCGGCCTCGGTATCGCGAACGATCATGTGAACGCGCAGGCCATAGTCCAGCGTGCGGTTATAATTCTCGGCCACCGCGTGGACTGCCTTCATCCGTTCGGCCAATTGGTCCTTGGTTTCGGGCCACATCAGGTAGACGTCGCAATGCTCGCCACACAGGTCCAGCGCGGATGGAGAATACCCTCCGAAGTACAGCATCGGACCGCCGGTCTGATAGGGCTTGGCCGGATCGGTGGTCAGGCCCGAGAAATTGTAAACCTCACCCGCATGATTGATCTCGTCCTGAGTCCACGCCTGTTTCAGGATCTCGACCACTTCGCGCGAGCGCTGATAGCGGAACGCGCTGTCGGCTTTCTCGCCGGGGAAGTCGGACGAGATGATGTTCACCGTCAGCCGCCCTTGCAGCATGTGGTCCAGCGTCGCGATGGTCCGGGCCAGCATGATGGGCTGCATCTCGCCGCAGCGCACGGCGGCCAGCAGGTTGATCTTTTCCGTAATCGGCGCGCAACCGGCGACAAAGCTCAGCGTGTCCTGACCGACCTGATAGGAAGACGGGCACAGGATGTTACGGAACCCTTGCGCCTCGGCCTCTTTGACGATGCCGGAACAATGCGCCCAACTCGACCGCAGGTCACCATCTGGCACGCCCAGAAACTGGTAATCGTCCGAACACAGCGCGGCGAACCACGATACCTCGGCCGCATCCAGATCGGGGGATGTGATGGGGACGATGGTCATTTGATTCGTTCTCCGTGCATCTTTTGACTTTCCTCTTGCGTAGCAATCACTTTGATGTAGATCAATAGTGTATCAATTTTTTCCGCGACTCGGTGAAGCACCCCGAAATGACTGCCAACAGCCGCAACCCCAACGCGCTGCCGATCTATGTGCAGATCGCCGAGCTTTTGATCCGCGACATCGCCGCGGGCCGCCTGATTGATGGTGAGCGTTTGCCGCCTGAACGTGACATGGCCACGAACCTCAATGTCTCGGTCGGGACGTTGCGAAAATCGCTGGCGGAGCTTGAGAAAAAAGGGATGTTGGAGCGTATCCAGGGCTCGGGAAATTACATCCGCGAGACCGGAACGCAGAACAGCGTCTATGCAATGTTCCGGTTGGAGCTGCCCCAAGGCGGGGGCCTGCCGCGCGCCGATATCCTGTCAGTGGACCATCTGGAAAAGCCCGCCGACCTGCCGGAATTCGGGACTTCGACCAAGGGGTCGCGGGTGCGCCGGATGCGCTATTTGAATGACACAATCATCGCGGTCGAGGAAATCTGGCTGGACGACTCAGCCGGTCAGGTGGATCAGACGCTGCTTTCGGATTCGCTATACCGTTACTACCAGCAGCAGCTTGGGTTCTGGATCACACGGGCCGAGGATCGCGTTTCGGTCCGTTCGCTGCCTGACTGGACGCCTGAGACCTTTACAAAACCCGCTGGCGAAACGGCTGGCTATATCGAGCGGTTTAGTTGGTCCGAGGGGCCGGAACCGGTCGAGTTTTCAAAAACGTGGTTCGACCCGGATCGGGCCACCTATGTCCAACGTCTGAAGTAGAAGGAAACGCGCATGACCCGGACCATCCATTACGGGCTGATCGGATGCGGCATGATGGGGCAAGAGCACCTGCACAATATTGCTCTGCTAGAGGGCACGCAGGTGCCGGCGATCTTTGAGCCAGATGAGGCAATGGCCAGCGCCGCGCAAGCGATTGCGCCCGATGCGCAGATGGTGGCGTCGGTCCAAGACCTACTGGCCGTGGACGATCTGGATTGCATTGTGATCGCCAGCCCCAATCATCTGCACGTGGATCAGATTGAGCAGATCGCACAGGCGCGGCCCTTGCCCTTGCTGGTGGAAAAACCTCTGTTCACCGACCCGGCAGATGCGGCGCGGCTAGAGGCCATCCAGCGCGATTACCCCCATCCGATCTGGGTCGCGATGGAGTATCGCTATATGCCGCCGATCGCTGCCCTGATTGATGAGGCGCAGGTGACCGGCGGGGTCAAAATGCTGACCATCAAAGAACACCGCTTTCCCTTTCTGGACAAGGTCGGCAACTGGAACCGCTTCAACCGCAATACGGGCGGCACGTTTGTCGAAAAATGCTGTCACTTCTTCGACCTCATGCGTTTGATCCTGCAATCGGACCCGGTGCGCGTGACGGCCAGCGGCGGGCAGGCCGTTAATCATCTGGACGAGGCTTACGAGGGCGAGACACCTGACATTCTGGACCACGGCTATGTCATGGTCGATTTCGCTTCGGGTGCGCGTGCGATGCTGGAGCTATGTATGTTCGCTGAAGGCGCGCGGTATCAGGAGGAAATCTCGGCGGTCGGTCCAGACGCCAAGATCGAGGCGCTGGTGCCTGGACCGGGGCGTTTCTGGCCCGACCATCTGGGTGACGCGCCGGTGCCGCAACTGATCGTCAGCCCACGCAATCCCAAGGGGCCGGTCGCCAAGGACATCCCCGTCGATCCGCGTCTTCTGGCGGCGGGCGATCACAACGGGTCGACCTTCTACCAGCATCAGGGATTTCTGTCCGTTTTGCGCGGTGAGAAACCCGCCCCCGAGGTGACCTTGCAGGACGGGCTGTGGGCTGTGCGCATGGGGCTGGCCGCGCAGAAAGCGCTGGAAACCGGGGAAACGGTCCGGTTCTCCAGCTAGGACTATTCCGCGGCCTCTTTCTGTTGCGCAGACGCCAGAAGTGTCGCCAGTTCGGGGCGGCACGATCCGCAGTTGGTCCCGGCTTGAAGTGCTTCGCCGATGGCTTCGACGCTCAACAATCCTTGCGACTCGATGGCTGTCAGGATCGTGTTCACGCCCACGTCAAAACAGGAACACAGCACTGGGCCAGGGTCGGGCATATCGGCTGGGGCGCGACCGGACAAAAGATCGGGAACTTGCGGCAGAGTCGCCAGATAGTCGCGCATCACGGCGACGGGTTCCGGCGAGACAAACAA
The DNA here is from genome assembly GCF_056539165.1 of Ruegeria sp. BC7. Classification (NCBI taxonomy): domain Bacteria; kingdom Pseudomonadati; phylum Pseudomonadota; class Alphaproteobacteria; order Rhodobacterales; family Roseobacteraceae; genus Ruegeria; species Ruegeria sp. BC7. The sequence continues at coordinate 18,703 of NZ_JBQFUL010000006.1, forward strand.
AGCTGCAACCAACTGACCGTTTTCGCGGAACGCCAGCCGTGCGACACCTCGGGCGGGGTCTTCAACCGCAGTGATTTCCGCATTTGGCAGCCGGAACAGTTCGCGTGCGGCGGCTTGCCAATCTTCCGCCATTTGCAAGCCTGCCAGTTCAGCGCGATACCCGGATTTCGTCGGCGTTTGCGCCCAGTACTCGCAAGAGGGGTTCATCTCACGATCCGAGACCGAAAACCCATACCATCTGGCTGCAAATCGGGTGACATTCACCACTGATGCCTTGCTTTCAGGTTGGCCCGAAACCGGGTCTGTTGCGGCGGCAACTACCGTGTCTATCCGGGCCGAAGGCGCGGTTTCTCCGGTCCAGTGAATCGGCGCAAAAACCTGTCCTTGGGTCACGCTGTTACTGATCCTGGCGCGCAGAATGGCCGTCCCTTGCGGGCTGAGCACCTCGACCAGATCGGCAGGGCGGATTCCGGTGCTTTGGGCATCCTCTGGGTGAATGTCCAGAAATGGCTCGGGCAAATGCGCGGACAAGCGCGAAGACAATCCCGTGCGTGTCATCGTGTGCCACTGATCCCGCAAACGCCCAGTGTTGAGCCAGAACGGGTATCGAGGCTCGGTTCTGGCGGCAGGCGGGCGCCAAGAGACAGGTAGCACACGGGCTTTGCCGTCTGGATGGAAGAACTGACCATCGGCAAAGAACCTACCGCCTTGCCGCGCGGCAGTGACCGGCCAGCGGGTGGGCTTCAACATGTCGTATCCGGTCGCATCCAGATCGGCGAGGCCCGAGATATCAAAGTCCCGCCCAAAACGCGCGGCGACGCCAGACAGGGCGGCATATTCAAGGAATATCTCTCTGGGAGACTGATAGTCGAACGCAGATTTCCAACCCATCCGGCGTCCAACTTCGGCCAGGATGTCCCAATCGGCGCGGGCCTGACCGGGCTTGGGCAACACCGAACGCTGACGGCTGATAGTGCGGTCAGAGTTGGTGACAGTGCCATCCTTCTCGGCCCATGCAGCGGCAGGTAGCAGAACATCGGCCAACCGCGCCGTGTCGGATCGGGCCGTGATGTCGGAAACTACGGTAAACGGGCAGGCGGCAATCGCGTCCCGAACGGCGTCGGCGTCGGGCATCGAGACAACCGGATTCGTGTGAATCACCCACAGTGCCTTGATCCGACCGTCACCAACGGCACGGAACATATCAACCGCTTTCAAACCCTGAACCTCGGGCATGTGCGGCGCGGACCAGAATTCACGCACGGCGGCGCGATGATCCGCGTTTTCGATATCCAGATGGCAGGCAAGCATATTGGCAAGCCCACCAACCTCGCGCCCGCCCATGGCGTTTGGCTGACCTGTGACCGACAACGGCCCGCAGCCCGGTTTGCCGATGCGCCCCGTGGCCAAATGACAGTTAAGGATCGAATTGACCTTATCACTGCCTGCGGTCGACTGGTTCACGCCCTGACTGAAGATCGTCACGACCTTTTCGGTGCCGATCCACAGATCGCAGAATTTGGCGATATCTTCTGGTTGCAGCCCCGTGACCGAGACATCGTCGGCCAGCGCGCTGTCCAGAGCTTCGCGAATACCGTTGGTATGCTTCACAAAGTCGGTATCGACCAGTCCACGCGCGTCAATCTGTGTAAGTAGGTGATTGAACAGCGCCACATCGCTGCCCGCTGCCAGCGGCAGGTGCAGATCGGCGCTGTCGCACGAGGCGGTCCGGCGCGGGTCGATCACAATGATCTTGGTCCCGCGTGACTGACGTGCTGCCATCAGGCGCTGATACAGAACCGGGTGGCACCATGCCAGATTGGACCCGACCAGAACCACCAGATCGGCCTCGTCCAGATCCTCGTAAGTGCCTGGCACGGTGTCGGTGCCAAAAGCGCGCTTGTGCCCTGCAACGGTCGAGGCCATGCATAGCCGCGAATTGGTGTCGATATTGGCCGAGCCGATGAACCCTTTCATCAGCTTGTTGGCGACATAGTAGTCTTCGGTCAGCAACTGACCTGAGACGTAAAATGCCACCGAGTCAGGCCCGTGTTCGGCAACGGTTTCTCGAAACCGGTTCGCGACAAGGTCCAGCGCATCGTCCCACCCTGTTTCCTGGCCCGAAACTATCGGAGAAAGCAGACGTTGGGACAGCCCGACAGTTTCGGCCAAAGCCGACCCCTTGGAACACAGCCGACCTAAGTTGGCTGGATGCTCGGGGTCGCCGGTGACTGTCAAACCGCCTGCGTCGTCCTGTTGCAACAGGACGCCGCATCCGACTCCGCAATAGGGGCAGGTCGAGCGGGTCGCGCAGGAACCGAGGTCTTTCACGCGGCGCTCCTTCGCTTAAGCGAGGCGCTGTCCAGCAGGATACGCTCGCCGTCCAGCTGCACCGGATAAGTGGCAATCTGCCCCTCATCCGCGCCCTGCGCCTGACCAGAGTTCAGGTCGAACACCCAGTTGTGCAGCGGGCAGGTAACGGATTGGCCATGCACGATGCCCTCGGACAATGGCCCACCCTTGTGCGGGCAGGTGTCCGAGGCGGCAAAGACTTCGTCCTCAGCCGTGCGGAACAAGGCGATACACCCAACGGGCGTTTTCACCACGCGCGCGCCGCGCAGGGGGATGTCGTCGATATGTCCGATGTCGATCCAGCTCATTCTGCGGCCTCCAGTGTCAGATCAGCGATGGGCGCAAAGCGCTGGGCTTCTTTGGCGTGTTCTGCCCACGGGTCTTTGCGGTAAATGGATTGGCTGAGTTCAAACCGCTCGACCAGAGCGCGGCGGTTGTCCAGATCGTCCACCACCGTTTCCTTGATCCAGTCGAGGCCGACCTTCGCCATCCATTTATACAGGCGGTCCAGATACTTGCCGCCTTCACGGTAGGCTTGGGTGACGGCCATGACGACCTCGATCGCCTCATCCTCGGTTGGCACCTGAACCAGTAGCTCGGTTTCCTTGACGTCCATGCCAGCTGCACCGCCGATGCTGATCTGATATCCGCTGTCGACACAGACCACACCGATATCCTTGCAGGTCGCCTCGGCGCAGTTACGCGGGCAGCCCGAGACCGCCAACTTCAACTTGTGCGGCGTCCACGAGCCCCAGAGGATCTTCTCGAGCTTCACGCCCAGCCCGGTGCTGTCCTGTGTCCCGAACCGGCAGTGATCGGTGCCGACACAGGTTTTCACCGTGCGCAGACCCTTGGAATAGGCGTGACCCGAGACCAGCCCGGCCTTGTTCAGATCGGACCAGATATAGGGCAGGTCTGCGCCTTTCACGCCCAGCAGGTCGATACGCTGACCGCCGGTGACTTTGACCGTGGGAACATCGTACTTCTCGGCTGCATCTGCGATGGCGCGCAGTTCCGCCGGGTTGGTGATGCCGCCCCACATGCGGGGCACGACGCTGAACGTGCCGTCCTTCTGGATGTTGGCGTGTTTACGTTCATTGACGAAACGGCTTTGCGGGTCGTCCTGATATTCCACCGGCCAGTCGGCCAGCAGGTAGTAGTTCACCGCCGGGCGACAGACATGGCAGCCGTTGAGCGTCTTCCAGCCTAGCTCTTGCCAGACGGCCTCCTGGCTTTTCAGCTCTTGCGACTTGATCAGGCGGCGGACGTCTTCGTGGGTCAGGTCGCAGCAGCCGCAGATGGGCTGCGCGGTGGGCATCTGGAAGTCGTCGCCCAGTGTGACCTGCAGAAGTTGCTCGACCAGTCCAGTGCATGTCCCGCAGGAGGCGCTGGCCTTGGTGGTTGCGCGGATCGTGCCCAGATCGGTTGCGCCATCTGCAATGGCCGCTGTGATGTCGGATTTGCAAACGCCGTTGCAGCCACAGATTTCCGCCTCAGGCGGCAATGCTGCAACGGCTGAGAGAGGGTCCGCAGAGCCGCCCCCCTGATAGGCCGGACCAAAGATCAGCGTCTCGCGCATCTCGGATACGTCCTCGGCGTCGCGGATCAGGCCGAAGAACCAGTTGCTGTCTGCGGTGTCGCCATACATGACCGCACCGACCAGCTTGTCTTCTTCCAGAACCAACCGCTTGTAGACACCACGGGCCGGGTCGCGGAACACGATGTCCTCGCGGGTGTCACCTTCGGCAAAATCCCCAGCGCTGAACAGATCACAGCCGGTGACTTTCAGTTTGGTCGACAAGGAGCGCTGTTTGAACGCAGCCTCGTCACCCAGCAGAGTCTGTGCCAGCACCTTGGCCTGATCGTAGAGCGGCGCGACAAGGCCGAAAATTTCGCCCTGATGTTCGACACATTCACCAACGGCATAGATGTCGGCGTCCGAGGTGATCATCTGATCGTCCACATGAATGCCGCGTCCAACCGCCAGACCGGTTTCTTGCGCCAGCGCGATGTTCGGGCGGATGCCCACAGCCATCACCAGCAGGTCACAGGGCAGTTCGGTGCCGTCGTCCAGCAACAGCGCCCGGGCCTTGCCATCCTTGCCTGCGATCTCGGTCGATTTGGCATTCAACAGAACTGTGATGCCTTTTTCTTCCAGCGATTTTTTCAGCAGATAACCTGCGGCGGGGTCAAGCTGACGCTCCATCAGATGGCCCATGATATGCACCACGGTCACGTCAGCCCCACGCGCGGCCATGCCTGCAGCGGCCTCAAGGCCCAGCAAACCGCCGCCGATCACGACCACCTTGTTGCCCGCGCCCATACCCATCATCTGTTCGGTGTCTTCCAGATCGCGATAGGCGATCACGCCGTCCAGATCATGCCCCGGCATCGGGATCATGAACGGGTTCGAGCCAGTGCCGAAGATCAGTTTGTCATAGGGCACATGACCGTTTTCACCTTCGATGACCTTCAGATCGCGATCGATCTTGACGACCTTCTCGCCGAACCGACAAGTGATGCCCCGCTCGGCATACCAATCGTCGTCATGGGTCACGATGTCTTCGTAAGTCTGATCGCCGGCCAGAACCGGGCTGAGCATGATGCGGTTGTAGTTCCCGCGCGGCTCGGCGTTGAACAGGGTAATGTCAAAGGCATCGGGGGCGGCGTCGGTCAGGTGCTCCAACACCCGGCCCGAGGCCATACCTGCGCCGATAACCACAAGTTTCTGTTTCATGTCATTCACTCCGCGGCAATGGCGTTGGGGGCAGGGCTTTTGGGCTTGGGTTTGGCCCCGTGCTCGTATTCCTCGAGGAAATCCAACACTTCTTGCCGGTATTCGTAGTAATCGGGATGGGCCAACAGCGCCTTTCGGGTGCGCGGGCGGGGCAGATCGACATTGGTGATCTTGCCGATCGTGGCCTGCGGACCGTTGGTCATCATCACCACGCGGTCGGCCAGCAGGATCGCCTCGTCCACATCATGCGTGACGCAGATGGTGGTGACTTTGGTACGTGACCAGACCTCCATCAGAACCTCTTGCAGCTCCCACCGGGTGAGACTGTCGAGCATCCCGAAGGGCTCATCCAGCAGCAGCAGCTTTGGTGACAGGGCAAAGGCGCGGGCAATGCCGACACGCTGACGCATCCCGTTTGAAAGTTCGGCCGCGGATTTGTCCATCGCGTCGGCCAGGCCGACCCGTTCCAGATAGTATTCAACCACATCCTGCCGTTCCGCCTGGCTTGCACGCGGATAGACGCGGTCTACACCGACCGAGACGTTTTCCTTGGCGGTCAGCCAAGGGAACAGCGAGGGCGACTGGAACACAACCGCGCGTTCGGGGTCTGCGCCTTCGACGTGGCGGCCATCCAGTTTGATCGCGCCTTTCGAGATTCCGTTCAGACCTGCGGCCATGGTCAGAACCGTGGACTTGCCGCAACCCGAGTGACCGATCAGCGAGATGAACTCACCCCGGTTGAGTTTCAGGTTAAAGTCCTCGACCACGGTCAGCGGGCCTTTGGGTGTGGGGTAGACCTTGTGCAACTGGCTGAAGTCCAGATAGCGTTCTTCGATCAAGCCCTCCTGCGCCTCTTTCAGCGCATTGGGGATGCCGTGGATCGGAGTCACGTCGGGTAGGGTCTTGGTGCCTTCGACTTTGGCCTCGATACCTACGTCCATCAGGTATTTCGTAACTTCACCACGCAGTGCCTTGAACGTTTCGTCATGGTTCATGGCGGAACGATCGCGCGGGCGGGGGATCGAGACCTTGAACTCGGTCCCAAGCGTGCCATCGGGGTTCAGCGGGATGATGCGGTCGGCCAGCAGGATCGCCTCGTCCACGTCATTGGTGATCAGGACACAGGTCTTGCGGTCGGCCTCCCAGATTTTTTCGATCTCTTCCGCCAGATTGCCACGGGTCAGCGCGTCCAGCGCCGAAAGCGGCTCGTCCAACAGTAGAACCTCGGGGTCCATCGCCAGCGCGCGAGCCACGTTCACCCGTTGGCGCATCCCGCCCGACAGTTCGGCAGGGCGGCGGGCGGCGGCGTGGCTCAGGCCGACCATCTTGATGAAATGGGCAACCTTTTCCTCTTTCTCGGCCTTGGGCATCTTGGGGAAGACCGCGTCCACGGCCAGCCGCACATTGCCCGTCACCGTCAGCCAAGGCATCAGCGAGTAGTTCTGGAAGATCACCCCCCGCTCGGGAGCGGGGCCAGTGATGGGTTTCTCGCGGTAGGTGACAGTGCCTTTCGACGGGAACTCGATCCCCGCCATCAGGTTGATCAGCGTGGTCTTGCCTGTGCCGGAAAAGCCCAGCAAAACCACGAACTCACCTTCCTGAACCGAGAGGTTGATGTCTTTCAGCACATCCGTCGCGGCGGTGCCGGTCCCGAAGGATTTGCTGACATTCTTGAAGTCGATCACAGCCATATCGGTCACCGGTTGTTCGAGAATGTGAACAGCGACTGCAGCGCGTACATCACACGGTCCAGCAGGAAGCCGATGATGCCGATGGTGAAGACAGCCACCATGATTTTGGCCAGCGAGCTGGACGAGCCGTTCTGGAACTCATCCCAGACGAATTTGCCCAGACCGGGGTTCTGCGCCAGCATCTCGGCCGCGATCAGAACCATCCAGCCGACACCCAGCGACAGGCGCAGGCCGGTGAAGATCAGCGGCAGGGCCGAAGGCAGCACCAGCTTGGTGATCTTGGTGTAGGTGTTCATTTTCAGAACCTTGGACACGTTCACCAGATCCTTGTCGATCGACGCCACACCCAGCGAGGTGTTGATCAGCGTCGGCCACAGCGAACACAGCGTCACCGTGATGGCCGAGATCAGGAAGGATTTCGCGAACCAGCCGTCGTTGGTGACATACACGGCCGAGACGATCATGGTGACGATCGGCAGCCAGGCCAGTGGCGAGACGGGTTTGAAAATCTGGATCAGCGGGTTCAGCGCAGCATTCGCCGTGGGCGACAGACCGGCAGCGATACCAAGCGGAACGGCGACGATGGTCGCGATCAGAAAGCCGAAGAAGACCGTTTTGATCGAGGTCCAGATTTGGTTGTAATAGCTCGGCGCGCCGGTATAGGCGACATTCTTGACCTTATCCGCCTGACCCGCTTCGATCAGCTTTTGGTTGCGCTTTTCAACCATCGCCTCGAACTTGGCTTTTTTGGCGGCCTTGGCCTGCGCGTCCTGATGAAGGCTGACAGCTTCGTCCCAGACTTGCGCCGGTCCGGGGACCGCGCCCAACGAGGTCTGTACCTTGGGCGCAAGCGTGCCCCAGAGCAGCAAAAAGGCGCAGATGGCCAGCAGTGGCACCGCCAGCAGACGCCAGATTTCGCCCATTTGTGCGCGGGGGTTGTCGCCTGCGGTTGCCCTTAGAATAGGTGTGATCCAGGCGAGGCCCAGAACCTGGAACCATTTGTCGGCGGCGTTGATCCGGGTGAAAAGGCGCGCTTTGCGGGCTTCGCGTTCGGCCTCGTTGGATAGCGTATCGTGGTCGATTGCTGTCATCTTGCGGTCTCCTGGCCCGGACACATGGCGCCGGGCGGGGGTGGAATTCTGTATTGGGATTGGTGCCCCCCGACCACGCAGAGCCGGGGAGCGAGGGGAGTTAGCCCTGAACTTCGGTGCCTATGACGACCTGCTCGCCTTTCAGGCCAATCGGCAGGCTTTGCAGATAGGCGTTGGGTTGGCGTGCGTCATAGGGGATGCCGTCGATGATATCTTCGGCGGGCGTCGGAGCCTTGTAGCCATCGCTGTCCCAGGGGAAGTCGGCTTCGTTCGCCAGACCTTCGTCCACCAGCATGCGGGCGGCGTCCAGATAGATGTCGGGGCGATAGACCGATTTGGCGACTTCATCGTACCATGCGTCGGTCTGCGGCTCGGCGATCTGACCCCAGCGGCGCATCTGGGTCAGGTACCAGATGGCGTCCGAATAGAACGGGTAAGTCGCGTTGTAACGGAAGAACACGTTGAAGTCGGGTACTTCGCGCTTGTCGCCCTTTTCATATTCAAACGTCCCGGTCATCGAGTTCGCGATCACGTCGTAATCGGCACCCACATATTCCGGTTGGCTCAGCATTTCGACCGCTGCGGGGCGGTTGGCGTTGTCGTTTTCGTCCAGCCAGATCGCAGCACGGATCAGAGCTTTGGTCACGGCGCGCGTCGTGTTGGGATATTCCTCGGCGAATTCAGCGGTGATGCCGAAGACTTTTTCCGGGTTGTTCTTCCAAAGTTCATAGTCGGTGATGACCGGCACGCCGATACCCTTGAACACGGCTTGCTGGTTCCACGGTTCACCCACGCAGTACCCATAGATGGTGCCCGCTTCCAGCGTTGCAGGCATCTGTGGCGGAGGGGTTACCGACAGGAAAACGTCTGCACCGATCTGGCCCGTTACATTCTCGGGGCTGTAATACCCCGGATGCAGCCCGCCAGCCGCCAGCCAGTAGCGCAGTTCATAGTTGTGGGTCGAAACGGGGAAAACCATGCCCATGTTGAAGGGCTTGCCTTCGGACTTGTATTTCTCGACCACCGGGGCCAGAGCCTCGGCCGAGATCGGGTGCTGCGGGCGGCCGTCATCCATGGTGGGGATGTTTGGCTTCATTTCTTCCCAGATCTCGTTCGACACCGTGATGCCGTTGCCGTTCAGGTCCATCGAGAAAGGGGTGACGATATGCGCTTCGGTGCCGTAGCCGATGGTCGCGGCCAGAGGCTGACCGGCCAGCATATGTGCACCGTCCAGTTGCCCGTCGATCACGCCGTCCAGCAGCACTTTCCAGTTGGCTTGCGCTTCCAGTGTCACGAACAGACCCTCTTCAAGGAAATAGCCGTTCTCGTAGGCTACGGCCAGCGGAGCCATGTCGGTCAGTTTGATGAAGCCGAAGGTCAGTTCGTCTTTCTCCAGTTCCAGCGTCTCGGCCAGGGCTGGGCTGATCAGGGCGGTGGTGGCGACAAGGCCAGCGAGGAATCGCTTCATGTGGGTCTGTCCCTTTTCTGTTGGTCCCGGTCATCCGGGAGGGGGGTAAAAAACAAAAAGCCGCTGCACGCTCTGGCCGGGAGGAGGGGCCAGAGAGTGAGCGGCTCTGCTCAGTCGTTCCCAATCTTTGGGATGAATTCTAAGGGTACACGCCATTGCGTACCGATGGAGGCAGGGTGCGAAACCGGGCGGTTCAGTTCAAGTCCATTTGCTGCGACGCGGCGTCAAATTCTGCGTTCGCACCATCTGGTGCAGGGCGTTGCATAATTTTTGTGCATCAGATGTCCTGCGGATCAAAAATGCGCCCATCCAAAAAAGCATCCGGCTTCAACGACAATTGCCCGTTATGCGACGCCACGGGGGTCGTTTCCCGAATCGCGCCCTCCAACTTTTCTGACGCGCCGGGCAGATCGGCACCGATTCCAGCAAGCTGACTTCGATAAATATCGCTGCGAAAAACACTACCCGCCTGTGCTAGCGCCATGTGCGGATCAAGATTGTACCGCTGTGCCAGGCGCTGGGCGATCCACTTGGCTTGGCTGCGCCAGGGAAAGTTCGCAGCTCCATCGTGGAACTCGACGAATCCGGGAACCTCGCGTTGTTCGGCCTGTCCTGAAATCGTGAAACGACCCGACAATGCGCGGTCGATAAGTTCAGAGGACAGGTTCAGATAAGTGTCACGCGCCAGAATCTCGGCGGCGGCGGTGTTGCTGCCCGGGCGGTGCAGCCAGCGACCGGCGCGCCACACCGCGCGCATCAGCTTGCCCAGCAAATGGGGTTCCGTGTCTGCCCATTCGGTGCGAACGGCCAGCACTTTTTCCGGCGCAAAGGCCCATATCGCCTGACCCGGCAGCAATAGAGCACCCGCTTGGGATTCCACGGCGACCGAGCCCCAGGGTTCGCCCACGCAGAACGCGTCAACATCGCCTTCGGCCAGCGCCTGCGCCATCAATGGCGGGGGAATCGTGCGCACCTCTATGCCGACGCGGGACAAATCGGTGGCTTCGATCCAGCAGTGTAGCAACTCGACATGCAGGGAAAAGGGAAATGGCACACCAAAGACCAAAGGACGGTCGGTTACCGAGGCCAACGCAGCGGCGGCCTTGAACGGGTCGTGGAAGTCGAAATCATAGCCGGTTTCCCGCAGGCGGTTTTCCAGTGCGCGACTGATGCCGATGACGTCACCGTTGACCGACAGGACCGAAACGGCCGACAGCGGCTGTGTCACCCCTCCCAGCCCCAAGGCCATCGCCACAGGAACAGGGGAAAGCAAATGCGCGGCATCCACGCGCCCAAACGCCAACATGTCCCGGACGGATGACCACGACGGCGCGGCGATCAATTCCAGCTCGATCCCTTCCGCTCGGGCCAGCCCCATTTCGTGGGCAACAATCAGGGGCGCTGCATCTACCAGCGGGACGTAGGCAACGGGGAGTGTAACAGCATTCATGACAGCAACCCCGATGCGGTGACCAAAGCCTCGGCCACGTCTGCCACCCGGCGGCCTTGATCCATAGCGGCCTTGCGCAGCAGGGCGTAGGCTTCTTCTTCTTCGACCCCGCGCGCCTTCATCAGCAGACCCTTGGCGCGGTCTATAACCTTTCGTTCTTCCAGTGCGCGCTTGGTCTCGGCCAGTTCCCGGCGCATCTGGCGCACGATCTGGAACCGGGCGATGGCAGCGTCCAGAACAGGTTTCAATCGGTCAGGCTGCATCCCGTCCACGACGTAGGCCGAAAGCCCGGCCTCAATCGCCGTTGATGCCAGATCGCCCGCCGCGCCCGAGACGAACATTGCCACCGGTCGCTCTAGCGGGCCCGAAGCCAGCGTGAGTTCCTCGAGCATATCTCGGGTCGGGTTGTCGATGTCGATCAGCACCACATCCGGCGTCAGAGCCGCGATCTTGCGCGCAAGGCTCGATACGTTCCCGATGACATGCACATCATATGCGCCAGACGCTTTGAGGGCATCTACGATAGCGATTGCACGTTCGCGGTCTTCTTCTACGACTACAATGGTCAGGGTGTCAGGCATGGCACCTTTTCACCGCCCCTTCGTCTGATCACAAGAGATCAGGGGGCAATCCGTTGAAGCCACGACCAAAGTGCCTAAAAAACAGTCAATTGCCAGCGGCGAGTCGGCAAATGGCCTCGCAACCGACGCCTATCGGAAACTTTTGACCGCGTTTTATGTCCGCAGACGTGTCGTTTTCTGGCAATGAAGTGTCTTTTCTACTTGCTGCATTGCGGCAGGGTTTCTAGGAGTGGCGGTGGGACACCCCTCCCCAACGAGGGGCGTGTATCTGGAAGGATAATACAGATGACTATCGAACAACCGGTCACGCGGCCGGCGAATCCGCGTTTTTCCTCTGGCCCCTGCGCCAAACCCCCCACATTTGATCTGAGCAAGCTGGCCGATGCCGCATTGGGCCGGTCGCACCGTGCCGCTGTTGGCAAGGACAAGCTGAAGGCGGCCATCGAAGGCACGCGCGAGGTGCTGGGCATTCCGGCTGATTACAAGATCGGCATCGTTCCCGCGTCGGACACTGGCGCGGTTGAGATGGCGTTGTGGTCGCTGCTGGGCGAACGCAAGGTCGAGATGCTGGCTTGGGAGAGCTTCGGTGCAGGCTGGGTCACCGATGTGGTCAAGCAACTGAAGATCGACGCCGAGGTGAAAACCGCCGACTACGGGCAGATCGTCGATCTGGCCTCGATCGATTTTGCCAATGACGTGGTGTTTACGTGGAACGGCACGACTTCGGGCGTGCGGGTTCCCAATGGCGACTGGATCGCGGCTGACCGTCAGGGTCTGACGATTTGTGACGCGACAAGCGCCGCCTTTGCGATGGACCTGCCGTGGGACAAGCTGGATGTAACCACCTTTAGCTGGCAGAAAGTGCTGGGCGGCGAAGCGGCCCACGGGATGCTGATCCTCAGCCCCCGCGCGGTGGAGCGGCTGGAAAGCTACACCCCCGCATGGCCGCTGCCCAAGATTTTCCGCCTGACCAAGGGCGGCAAGCTGATCGACGGCATCTTTACCGGGGCCACGATCAACACGCCCTCGATGCTGGCGGTTGAGGATTACCTGTTCGCGCTGGACTGGGCGCGCTCGGTTGGCGGCCTGCAAGGGCTGATCGCCCGGGCCGATGCCAATGCTGGCGCGGTGCATGCGTTCTGCGATCAGAATGACTGGATCGCAAACCTGGCCGAGGATGCAGCGACGCAGTCGAATACGTCCGTTTGCCTGAAATTCACCGATCCACGTATTCAGGATGGTGCGACATTCGCCAAAGCCGTGGCCAAACGGCTGGAGGCCGAGAACATCGCGCTGGATATCGGAGCCTATCGCGATGCCCCTGCCGGCCTGCGCATCTGGTGCGGCGGTACGGTCGAGACCTCGGACGTTGAGGCGATGCTGCCGTGGTTGGCCTGGGCTTTTGAAGCCGAAATCGCGGCACAAACCGAAGCTGCCTGACATTTTTACCGGGCCGCATCCGGCCCGGACCCTCCATACAATTCAAGGACCAGAGAATATGGCTCCCAAAGTACTCGTATCTGACAAGCTCAGCGAAACCGCCGTGCAGATCTTCCGCGATCGCGGCATTGATGTGGATTTCATGCCCGATCTGGGCAAGGACAAGGACAAGCTGGCCGAGGTGATCGGTCAGTATGACGGCCTTGCCATCCGTTCGGCCACCAAGGTCACGCCGACCCTGCTGGAGAAAGCCGACAATCTGAAAGTTATCGGTCGTGCCGGGATTGGCACCGACAATGTCGATAAGGAAGCGGCGTCCAAGAAGGGCGTGATCGTGATGAACACGCCGTTCGGCAACATGATCACCACCGCCGAACACGCGATTGCGATGATGTTCGCCGTGGCGCGGCAAATCCCCGAGGCCAGCACCTCGACCCATGCGGGCAAGTGGGAAAAGTCCAAATTCATGGGGATCGAGCTGACGAACAAGACGCTTGGCGTCATCGGCGCGGGCAATATCGGCGGAATCGTCTGCGAGCGTGCGCTGGGTCTGAAAATGAAAGTGGTCGCCTACGACCCTTATCTGGGCGAAGAGAAAGCCGCCAAGATGGGTGTCGAAAAGGTCGAGCTGGAAGAATTGCTCGCGCGGGCTGATTTCATCACGCTGCACGTGCCGTTGACCGACCAGACCCGCAATGTCCTTAGCCGTGAGAACCTGGCCAAGACCAAGAAGGGCGTTCGCATCGTGAACTGTGCCCGTGGCGGTCTGGTCGATGAGGACGCGCTGGCCGAGCTGCTGCAATCGGGTCATGTCGCTGGCGCGGCCTTCGACGTTTTCAGCGAAGAACCGGCCAAGGAAAACGCGCTGTTCAACCTGCCCAACGTGGTCTGCACGCCTCACCTTGGCGCTGCAACGACCGAAGCGCAGGAAAATGTGGCGCTTCAGGTGGCTGAGCAGATCTCGAACTATCTGCTGACCGGAGCCGTTGAAAACGCGCTGAACATGCCCAGCGTAACGGCTGAGGAAGCCAAGGTCATGGGGCCGTGGATCAAGCTGGCCGGACATCTGGGCAGCTTCATCGGTCAGATGACGGATGAACCGATCAAGGCGATCAACATCCTTTATGACGGTGTCGCGGCTGAAATGAACCTCGCGGCCCTGAACTGCTCGGTCGTGGCGGGGATCATGAAGAAATTCAATCCCGAGGTGAACATGGTCTCGGCCCCGGTTGTCGCCAAGGAACGCGGGATCAAGATCTCGACCACCAATCAGGACAAATCGGGCGCGTTCGAGGGGTACATCAAGGTGACCGTCGTGACGGAAAAGCGTGAGCGGTCCATCGGCGGAACTGTTTTCAGCGACGGCAAGCCGCGCTTCATCCAGATCAAAGGCATCAATATCGACGCCGAAGTGGGTGCGCATATGCTCTATACCACCAACGAAGACGTGCCGGGCATCATCGGCGCACTGGGTCAGACGCTGGGAGAGAGCGACGTCAACATTGCCAACTTCACCCTTGGTCGGACCGAAGCGGGCGGAGAAGCGATCGCGCTGCTTTATGTGGATGAACCTGTGCCGGCCGACGCGCGCGCAAAGCTGGCAGAAACCGGTCTGTTCACCCAGATCAAGCCGTTGCAGTTCGATGTTGCTTAAACGGCTCTGAATGATAACCAACTTGATGCCCGCGCCCAAAAAGCGCGGGCATTGTCTTTTTGCGTTTACCTGAATGGGCCACAATCGCATGACCCATAAGAAAGGCGAGGCAGTGATGACCCCAATCTACGCGATAGGAGATATCCACGGGCAGCTTGATATGCTGCACGCCGCGCTTTCGCGGATCGAGGAAGATGGCGGCCCCGATGCGCGTGTCGTATTCCTTGGCGATTATGTGGACCGGGGACCGAACAGTCGCGGCGTACTGGACCTTTTGATCGAAGGGCAGCGCGCGGGGCGGAACTGGGTGATGATCAAGGGGAACCACGACAGAATGATGGCGCGGTTCGTTCAGGCGACCGAGATCGCCGACACGCATCTGCCGATCACGCTTAGCTGGTTGCATTCGCGTCTGGGCGGGCGCGAGACGTTGGCCTCTTACAGGGTCACGGTCGAGGACACAGATCGCATTTATCAAGTCCATGAACGCGCGCGTCACGCGGTGCCACAGGCACATCTGGATTTCATCAATGCGCTGCCGCATTACCATGTGGAAGATGACCTGCTGTTCGTTCATGCCGGTATCCGTCCCGGTGTGCCTCTGGATCAGCAGTCCGAGAATGATCTGGTCTGGATTCGGCACGAATTTCTTGAGGATAAGAGTGCGCATCCGTGGCTGATCGTACATGGGCATACGCCGGTGGATCAGGCCGAACATTGCGGCAATCGGGTCAATCTGGATACGGGCGCAGGTTACGGCCAACCGTTGACATCGGCCGTTTTCCAAGGGCAGCGGTGTTGGCGTTTGACGGATCGCGGGCGGGTGCCGCTTATGCCTGTGTAAACAAGTCCTGATACCTGTCCCGCAGGATGTTTTTCTGAACTTTGCCCATCGTATTGCGGGGTAGTTCGTCCAGCACGATCAGCTTGCGCGGATGTTTGAAACGGGCCAACGCTTTCTGCACATTGGCCTCAACCAACGCGATGTCGGGCGTTTGGCCGGGTTCCGGCACCAGAATACCCAGAACGGTTTCACCAAAGTCCGGGTGCGGCACGCCGATCACGGCACTTTCCAGCACGCCGGGTTGATCATCCAGCACCAGCTCAACCTCTTTGGGGTAGATGTTGTACCCGCCCGAGATGATCAGATCTTTGCCACGCCCGACGATATGAACGTAGCCATCCGCGTCTACATGTCCGAGATCACCGGTGATAAAGAACCCATCTTTGCGCAATTCAGCAGCTGTCTTTTCCGGCATGCCCCAATAGCCCTGGAATACATTGGGGCCGCGCACCTCGATCATTCCGATTTCACCCTGAGGACGCTCGACCCCGGTTTCCGGGTCGGTGACCTTGAGCTCGACATCCGGCAACGGGAAGCCAACTGTTCCGGCCCGGCGTTCCCCGTCATAGGGGTTGGACGTGTTCATGTTGGTTTCGGTCATGCCATAGCGTTCAAGGATGCGATGGCCGGTGCGTGCCTCGAACCTTTCATGCGTTTCTGCAAGCAGCGGGGCCGAGCCTGATATGAACAGCCGCATGTGCTGCGCCAGATCGCCGGTAAAACGATCATCCGCCAGCAGGCGCGTGTAAAAGGTCGGGACGCCCATCATGGACGTGGCCTGCGGCATCAGGCGCAGCACGTCGCCCAGATCGAATTTCGGCAGAAAGATCATCGACCCGCCCGAGGCCAGCGCCACGTTCGTCGCCACAAACAGCCCGTGTGTGTGAAAGATCGGTAGCGCATGCAAAAGCACATCGTCGCGGGTGAAACGCCACTCCTGCACCAAAGTGTCGGCATTGGACAGCAGGTTGGCCTGCGACAGCATCGCGCCCTTGGACCGCCCAGTGGTGCCCGAGGTATAAAGGAAGGCCGCCAAGTCATCCTCGGTGCGCCGAACCGGTTCAAAGGCGGGCAACATGCCAAGCGCACGCCGCATGAGGCTGCCTTTGCCGTCAGCGCTCAGAGTTTCAAGCCGCGCATTTTGCGCTTGGGCGATTGGCGCAAGATCCGCTTCGGTCCGGGGATCACAAAGGACCAGCGACGCGCCGCTGTTTTCGATAAAATAAGTCAGCTCGCCAACCGTGTATCCCGTGTTGAGCGGCAGAAAGACCAACCCGGTTTGCGCACATGCCGCATAGACGGCCAAGGCTTCGGGCGACTTTTCTACCTGAACAGCCACTCGGTCGCCGGGTTCCAGGCCGTATCCGGTCAATGCGTTCGCGATCCGCGCCGCCATGTCCAGAAACGCGGCATGGGTCAGCGTCTGACCATCTGGCAATTGCAGGAACGGGGTGTCTTTTCCCGCGTGAATGCCAAACAAGCGATCATAGAGCGGGTTGCCCATGCCATCAGTCCTTATGCCGGATTGTCCGGTTCTGAATCTGGCTTGGAATGCGGGGGCGGTAAAGTCAAAATTGCGAGAATCCAGAACCTCTCAGAACTGAGTGGTCATGCGGTACCCGGCTGCAAAATACATCTTGGCAAAGGTAACAGGCTGCCCCTCAAGCCACGTGATACGCTCGCCTGTGAAAACCGGCTCACCTTCGGCGACATCCAGAAAGTCAGCCAGAGTTGCATTTGCGCGGCTGGCCAGAAAGGTCAGTTCCACATTGGTGAAAGGCACGGTCTGGATCAGCCATTCATTCGGGCCGATCTCTGAGAAATCCGCCTGCTTCACCTGCGGCACGCTGTCGGTGACGATCCAGCGATCTTCGTACTGAAAAGGCGTGTTGCCCGAATAGTGCATGCAGCGCACATGCACGACGTCCTGACCCGGCGATAGGGCAAGCCGCGCGGCCAGCCA
Organism: Ruegeria sp. BC7; assembly: GCF_056539165.1. Classification (NCBI taxonomy): domain Bacteria; kingdom Pseudomonadati; phylum Pseudomonadota; class Alphaproteobacteria; order Rhodobacterales; family Roseobacteraceae; genus Ruegeria; species Ruegeria sp. BC7. Next base: position 35,974 of record NZ_JBQFUL010000006.1, read on the forward strand.
GTCGGGGGCCGTTTTCTGATCGCAGGACACCAGCGCATAGCGATAGGTCCCGCCCAACGCCTCAACCTCGTCTCGGACCATGGGGATGGTGAACCGCGCCTGACGTTGCGGTGCGCTCAGGACTCGCGTTCCGGCTTTGCGGCGGCGTTCCAGATATCCTTCTTCGGCCAGTTCCCTAAGCGCCCGGTTGACGGTGGTGCGGGTGCACGAGAATTCGGCGGCAAGCGCTGACTCATTCGGCAGCAGCGAATCCGGCTGCCACTCACCAGACCGAATACGTGCCAGAACGGTCTTCTTGATGTCTTTGTAGCTGGTGTTTTCGGTGGGTTGGGTCATGTGGCCTCGGCTTTGGTGCCTTGTCTTAGAGTTCGCTTAGCAGTTCCGCAATCGCTGCCCGGTACGCTGGGATGATCTGTTCACGATGAATGTGTCGCCCTTGTCGCACCATATGGCGTCCAGCCGACCACAGGTCTGTCACCAACCCATCCGGGGCAGCAAAACAAAGACCGTCCAGCACCTGATCGTCACGCAAGGCACACAGCGTCGGGTGGGTGCGGTCGATGGCGACAAGGTCGGCTATTTTGCCCACCGCGATTTCCCCGCTGTTACGCCCCAGCGCCTGTGCGCCGCCAGCCGCGGCACCGGTATAAAGGGCATGGCCAACCGATCCTTCCGGCGAAACCATAATGGTGCGCGCCCGGTCGCGGAGGCGTTGCGAATACTCCAGCATCTGGAGCTCTTCGGGTAGTGAAATCCTGATATTAGAGTCTGATCCGACGCCGAACCGCCCACCATTGTTGATGTACTCCGCCCCGTTGAAGATACCGTCCCCAAGGTTGGCCTCGGTGATCGGGCACAACCCAGCCACGGCTTTGGATTGCGCCAACCGCTGCGTTTCCGCGTTGGTCATGTGCGTCGCATGGATCAGGCACCAGCGGCTATCCACGTCAAAGTTGCTGAGTAGCCAGCCAACAGGACGGTCGCCAAGGGCGGCTTCGACGTCGGCGACCTCCTGCATCTGTTCAGCGATGTGCATATGCACAGGACCGCTTGGTCGTGCGTCGAGTACGGTCTGAATGTGCTGCGCCGTGGTCGCGCGCAGGGAGTGGGGCGCGACCCCGATTACAGAATCCGAATGGGGCAGAGCCCGTTGGCACTCTTCAACCAGCCTTAGAAACCGATCTGCCGAGTTGCCAAATCGCAATTGCCCACCGGTCAGAGGCTCCTGCCGCACGCCGCCATAGGTGTATAGCACAGGCAGATGGGTCAACCCGATGCCGGTCTGACTTGCGGCAGCTAAGATGCGCTGGCTGAGTTCGGAAAGCGTGTTGAAGGGCTGCCCTCCTGGTTGATGGTGGACATAGTGAAACTCACCCACCGAGGCGTACCCGGCCTCCTGCATCTCCATGTAGACCAATGCTGCAATGGCTTGAACCTGCTTTGGGTTCAGCCTGTCCAGAAAACGGTACATCAGCGTGCGCCACGTCCAAAAGCTCTCGCGTCCGGCTGCGCGCACTTCGGTCATGCCCGCCATGGCCCTTTGGAACGCGTGGCTGTGCAGGTTGGCCAAGGCTGGCAGCAGGACATCAACGCGCACGTCATCTGACTTGGCTCCGACCCCGGTTTGTATCTGCGTTATCTGGCCATGCTCAACCTTGACCCAAAGATCGTGGAACCAATCAGAGCCTAGCAAGGCAGTTTTGGCGTGGATCGACATCAGTATCCCAATTTGTGTAGACTTTAAATATTTATACATATACGAAATGACAAATTGCAACGGAAACCCCAAGGAATCGTCATGGCGGCACAATCGGTCCTTTTCTGTTCTCAGGTGGCCTCGATGGTGCCGGGATCAGATCCATATGGTTTGGGCCGGGACATGGCTGTTGCGGTCGAAGGTGAGAGAATTGCGTGGGTCGGCCCAAAGTCGGCCTTGCCCCCTCAATATTCGGCGTGGCCACGCACGGATTTTGGGGACAGGTTGATGACACCGGCCCTGATTGACGCCCATACGCATATTGTATTCGGGGGCAACCGGGCAGCAGAGTTCGAGATGCGGCTGAACGGTGCCTCATACGAACAGATCGCCCGTGCGAGGGGCGGAATCCTGTCGACGGTCACGGCGACTCGGAAGGCCAGCGAAGCAGAGCTTTTGGCCGATGCCCTGACCCGCGTGGATGCTTTGATTGCGGAAGGTGTTGCCTGCATCGAAATCAAATCCGGTTATGGTTTGGATACTGAAACCGAACTGAAAATGCTGCGCGTGGCGCGACAGATCGGGCAGGTTCGCCCGGTTCGGGTCAGAACAAGCTTTTTGGGCGCGCATGCCGTGCCACCTGACTTTGCGGGCCGGCCAGACGACTATCTGAACGAGGTCTGCCTCCCAACCCTGCGTGCAGCTCAGTCCGAGGGGCTGGTGGATGCGGTGGACGGCTTTTGTGAAGGAATAGCTTTCTCACCCGACCAGATTGCTGTTGTTTTTGATGAAGCCAAGCACCTTGGGCTGCCCGTTAAACTGCATGCCGAACAGCTTTCTAATCTTGGCGGGGCAAGGCTGGCGGCCAGATACGGGGCTTTGTCCGCTGATCATATCGAGTATCTGGACAGCGCCGGCGTATCCGCGATGGCAGAGGCTGGCACCGTTGCCGTGCTTTTGCCGGGGGCGTTCTACACTTTGCGCGAGACGCAGGTTCCTCCGGTGCAGATGCTGAGGGACAATGGTGTGCCTATGGCGCTGGCGACGGATTGCAATCCGGGGTCGTCTCCGCTGGCCTCGATCTTGCTGACGATGAACATGGCTTGCACCCTGTTCCGCCTGACACCCGAAGACGCATGGGCCGGGGTCACCCGGAATGCAGCCCTGGCGCTTGGGTTAAGGGATAGCGGCACGATCGCTGTCGGTCAGCGCGCTGATCTGGCGGTGTGGGATGTTCAGCATCCGGCAGAGTTGCCATACCGGATCGGATTCAACCCCCTGCACACGCGCGTATTCGGAGGTCAGGTATGACGCGTTACGCTTTGGTGCCGGGGCAGGTTTCGCTGTCTGATCTTGCGGAAATCTATCGCACGCAGGCTTCGGCCTTTCTGAAAGATGGGTGCCGACCAGCCGTCGATGCGGCAGCGTCGCGCGTTCAGGACGCCGCCGCAGGAGAGGCGGCGGTCTATGGCGTCAACACCGGTTTTGGCAAACTGGCGAGCCATAAGATCAAAGCGGATGACACGGCCAAGCTGCAGTGCAACCTGATCCTCAGCCATTGCTGTGGCGTCGGGCCGGCCGTGCCCCGTCGCATTACACGGCTGATGATGACGCTCAAGCTGATCTCATTCGGGCGCGGAGCGTCGGGTGTGCGTTGGGACCTGATCGAGCTGTTGCAAAATATGTTGGAGCGCGGGGTTACTCCGGTTGTGCCTGCGCAGGGTTCTGTGGGTGCCTCAGGCGATCTTGCACCGCTGGCGCATATGACGGCTGTGTTGATCGGAGAGGGTGAGGCCGATGTCGATGGCCGCGTATTGCCGGGCCGCGACGCGCTGAAATCGGTCGGGTTAGAGCCTGTTGAACTTGGACCGAAAGAAGGGTTGGCCTTTATTAACGGAACCCAGTTCTCAACCGCATACGCGCTGGCCGGATTGTTTGAAGCCTGGCGCGCGGCCCAGAACGCTCTGGCCATTTCAGCGCTTTCGACGGACGCGATCATGGGCTCTACCGCCCCTCTGCGGCCCGAAATTCACGCCCTGCGCGGCCACCGAGGGCAAACCGAAGCCGCCGGAGCCATGCGATCCATTCTGGCCGGGTCTGAAATACGCGAGAGCCATCGTGACGGGGATACACGCGTTCAGGACCCGTATTGCATCCGGTGCCAGCCACAGGTCACGGGTGCAGCGATGGATGTCATGCGCCAGGCGGCGGCCACGCTTGAGGTTGAGGCCAACGCCGCCACGGACAATCCGCTGGTGCTTGAGGATGCAATTCTGTCAGGCGGGAACTTTCATGCCGAACCCGTGGGTTTTGCGGCGGATATGATCGCGCTGGCCCTGTCTGAAATCGGCGCTATTGCGCAGCGCCGTATTGCGCTCATGGTTGATCCGACCCTTAGCTTTGACCTGCCGCCCTTCCTGACGCCTGAACCGGGTCTGAATTCGGGCCTGATGATCGCCGAAGTCACCACTGCCGCGTTGATGAGCGAAAACAAGCATCTGGCGAACCCCTGCGTCACAGACAGCACACCGACATCCGCCAACCAGGAAGACCACGTCTCGATGGCGGCGCATGGGGCGCGACGTCTGATGCGCATGGTCGATAACCTGAGCTACATTCTGGGCGTCGAACTGCTGTGCGCTGCTCAGGGTGTGGAATTTCGCGCACCGCTTGGCACCAGCGCGCCATTGCAGCAGGTCATCCAGCGTCTGCGCGCGGACATCGACCCGCTAAAGGATGATCGCTATCTGGCCCCGGACCTTGAGGCCGCAAAAAGGCTGGTCGCCGACGGGGATATCCTGAGGGCGGTGGGCACCCCGATGCCGGAGCTTAACTGATGCAAGTGGTCAGCGTTCTAAGGGGCGACAGCCCGATCGTGCTGGGGCAACCTCATGGCGGGACGTTTGTGCCTGCCGATATCGCGGTGCGCCTGAACGACACCGGCCGCGCCCTCGCCGATACCGATTGGCACATAAACAGGCTCTACAAAGGGGTTTTCGACGGTGTATCCGTCGTTCAATCCAACATTCATCGCTATGTCATTGACGCCAATCGTGCACCGGACGGGGCGTCATTGTATCCGGGGCAGAATACGACGACGCTTGTGCCTTTGACGGATTTTGACGGGCGCCCGATTTGGGTTGAGGGTCAGGACCCTTCGGCGGACGAAACGGAAAGCCGACGGCAGGCGTTCCACGCGCCATATCACGATGCCCTGCAGCAAGAGTTGGAGCGGGTCCGTAATCGCCACGGTGTTGCGATCCTGTTCGATTGTCACTCGATCCGATCCGTGATCCCATATCTGTTTGAGGGCGAACTACCGGTGTTCAATACGGGCACAAATGGCGGCCAGAGTTGTCATCCCGCTATTGAGCAGGCTGTACATCACGTCGCGACTGATGCTGATGGATACTCATCCGTTTTGAACGGTCGCTTTCGGGGGGGATGGACAACGCGCCATTACGGTCGCCCGTCCGAGGGTATTCATGCGATCCAGATGGAAATCGCGCAGCGGGCGTATATGGACGAAACACCCCCATGGACATGGCGCGAGGAACGCGCCGCATCCCTGCGACCTCATCTGCGCAATATGCTGTCCCGTTTAAGCGAACTGGCGCTTTCAGGCGAACTCACCAACACAGGAGCCCACTTATGAGCGATCCGCGCAAAAACACCCGCGATGTCTATCCGCCGACCGGCCCCGAGTTGAATGCCAAAAGCTGGATGACCGAGGCTCCGCTGCGGATGTTGATGAACAACCTGCACCCGGATGTGGCCGAAAACCCGCATGAGCTGGTGGTCTATGGCGGTATCGGACGCGCGGCGCGGACATGGAAAGATTTCGACACGATCGTCGCTGGTCTGAAGGATCTGGAGGCGGACGAGACCTTGATCGTCCAGTCCGGCAAACCAGTGGCCATCATCCGCACGCACAAGGATGCGCCGCGCGTCTTGATCGCCAACTCCAACATTGTGCCGCATTGGGCGACCTGGGACCATTTTAACGAGCTCGATAAGAAGGGCTTGATGATGTACGGCCAGATGACTGCGGGGTCGTGGATCTATATCGGCACACAAGGTATCGTTCAGGGCACCTATGAAACCTTTGCCGAGGCCGGGCGTCAGCACTATGGCGGCGATCTGACAGGCCGGTGGATTCTGACCGCGGGTTTGGGCGGTATGGGTGGTGCGCAACCTCTGGCGGCTGTTTTCGCCGGAGCCTGTTGTCTGGCGGTCGAGTGCAACCCGGACAGCATCGACTTCCGTCTGCGGACCAAATATCTGGACGAAAAGGCCGACACGCTGGACGAGGCGCTGGCGATGATCGACCGCTGGACCAAAGCGGGTGAGGCGAAATCGGTTGGTTTGCTGGGCAATGCCGCCGAAGTTTTCCCCGAGATCTACCGCCGCATGGCCGAGGGCGGGGTGCGTCCTGATATCGTCACGGACCAGACCAGCGCGCACGACCCGATCAACGGTTACCTGCCGGTGGGATGGTCGATGGCCGAATGGCGCGACAAGCGCGAAACAGACCCTAAAGCGGTCGAAAAGGCCGCATGCGCGTCGATGAAACAACACGTTGCGGCGATGGTCGATTTCTGGAACGCAGGCGTGCCGACGCTGGATTATGGCAACAACATCCGACAGGTGGCGCAGGATGAAGGGCTGCAGAATGCCTTTGCCTTCCCCGGTTTTGTTCCCGCCTATATCCGCCCTCTGTTCTGCAAGGGGATCGGTCCGTTCCGCTGGTGCGCGTTGTCCGGCGACCCCGAGGACATCTACAAGACCGACGCCAAGATGAAGGAACTGTTCCCTGAGAACGAGCACCTGCATCGTTGGCTGGACATGGCGCGGGACCGGATCGCATTTCAAGGGCTGCCTGCCCGTATCTGCTGGATCGGGTTGGGCGATCGGCACCGCGCGGGATTGGCTTTCAACGAAATGGTGGCCAATGGCGAGTTGAAAGCGCCGGTCGTCATTGGTCGGGACCATCTGGATAGCGGCTCGGTTGCTAGCCCCAACCGCGAAACCGAGGCGATGCTAGACGGGTCTGACGCGGTGAGTGACTGGCCCCTGTTGAATGCGTTGATCAACACTGCCAGCGGCGCGACATGGGTGTCCCTGCATCACGGAGGCGGTGTGGGCATGGGGTTCAGTCAGCACGCCGGTGTCGTGATCTGCGCCGACGGAACCGAGGACGCCGCAAGGCGGTTGGAACGTGTGTTGTGGAACGACCCGGCCTCAGGCGTGTGGCGTCATGCGGATGCGGGCTATGACATCGCAAAGGATTGTGCGCGTGAACATGGTTTGCGGTTGCCGGGAATTCTGGGCTAGGCCGCATCAATCTGTCTCTGGTGAAAATGCTGCACCTGCGATATGCGCAGGGCAACTTGCAGGAGACCGAAGATGTACGTTGCCACACTGATCACCAACCCCGACGCGCCGACGCTTAACCAGACACTGGTGGAGTCGTTGCGCAATGCGTGGGGCGGGGGCGACATCGTTTGGCTTAGCCCGGACGAGGCGGCCGAGTTTTCGGTACCTCAAACGCCGGACAATCAATGGGTCGTCTGGGCGGATCTGCAGAACATGGGCGTTGATCTGGTTGTGCAACCCACCGAAGGGCGGCGAAAGAAGATGCTGCTGGCCGATATGGACAGCACAATGATCCAGCAGGAATGTATCGATGAGCTGGCGGATGAAGCGGGCGTAGGCGACCGCGTCAAGGATATCACCGCCCGCGCGATGAACGGAGAGCTGGATTTCGAGGGCGCGCTGACCGAACGTGTCGGTTTGCTGAAGGGTCTGGACGAGGCCGTGATTGCCAAAGTGCTGGCCGAACGGATCACCCTGATGCCCGGTGGCAAGGAACTGGTTGCGACCATGCGCGCAACCGGCGGATACGCAGCGCTTGTCTCAGGCGGGTTCACGGCCTTCACGGCAAAAGTCGCAGAGGTCTTGGGCTTCGATGAGAACCGGGCCAACACCCTGCTGGCCGAGAACGGTGAACTGACCGGCGACGTTCAGCGGCCAATTCTGGGACGGCAGGCCAAGGTGGACGCTCTGGAACAGATCACGGCACGGTTGGGTTTGTCCGAGGCGGATGTGATTGCCGTGGGCGACGGGGCAAATGATCTTGGGATGCTGGGCCGCGCCGGAACGGGGGTCGCGCTGCATGCCAAGCCCTCGGTCGCCGAGAAATGCGATGTTCGGGTCAACCACGGCGATCTGACCGCTCTGCTATATTTGCAGGGATACGCACGGTCCGAGTTCGCCCGGTCGTAACATCGGGGCTTTCCTCAATTTAACAAAAATGTTAATAAGTGGTCATGAACACACTTCTGACCGCCTTTTCCGCATTGTCCGACGCCACCCGGTTTTCGATCGTCGAGCAGTTGATGCAGGATGGGGAATTACCCGCCGGTGACCTGATCGAAGGGCGCGGCATGTCCGGTGCAGCGATCTCGCGGCATTTGAAGGTACTGCGCGAGGCAGGTCTGGTGCAGCAGCGCGTGCGCGGCACTCAGCGCATGTACTCCATCCGGGCCGAAGGGCTGCGGGCTGTCGCTGAATGGACCATCTCGAAACGGCAATTCTGGGAAAGCAGCCTTGATCGGTTGGGCGACGCTATCGAAAAGGAGCAGTCATGGCCGACCTGAAACTGGAACGAGAGTTCCCGATTGACCCCAAAGACCTGTTTGCCTGGATCAGCGATGCAGAAAAGCTGTTGCAGTGGTGGGGGCCGGAAGGCGTGCATGTGCCCGAACACAATCTGGATTTTTCACGCCTTGGCCCGTGGTATTCGGTGATGCAGAACGCAGAGGGCCAGCGTTTCAAGGTATCGGGGCAGGTCACGCATGTCGATCCGCCCAAATCCGTTGGGTTTACGTGGGGTTGGCATGACGATCAGGACCGGCGCGGTGCCGAAAGCCACGTCACGCTATTTGTTGAACCCGCTGGCCAAGGCGCACGGCTGATCATTGATCACCGCGATCTGGGTGACGACGATATCGCGGCCAACCACGAAAAAGGCTGGACGTCGACGCTCGACAAGCTTGCTGCACAGTTGAATTAGATTTCATTAGGGAGGAAAAAATGCCGCAATTTCTATTTGTTTATCACGGTGGCCATACCCCGACCGACCCGGCCGAGATCGAAGCGACCATGGCTGCCTGGGGTGCATGGTTCCAGAATATGGGCGCGGCGCTTGAAATCCCCGGAAACCCGGTTGGCCAGTCTTTTACGGTCAGTTCCAGCGGTGTGGTCGACAATGGCGGCGCAAACCCGGCTTCGGGCTTTACCGTCATCAAGGCCGACAGCATGGATGCGGCAACCGAGATGGCCAAGGGATGCCCAATGGTGGTGAACGGCTCTGGCTCGGTCGAGGTGGCCGAGGTGCACGAGATCGAGATGTGACGCCTAGCCGGGGAACCCCGGCGCTGGGCGGATCAGCCCACATTCCAGACCGCGACGGCTGTATTGCGTGGCGTTCATGAATTTGCGGGTGGCCGGGTGATCGGCCTCCAGCACGCCGAGGCTGACCAGAATGGCGGCAATGGCACATTCGCTTGCACGCGTGGTGCCGTCGGTGATCTTCAGCGCGACCCCCATGCGTTTTTCGGGAACGATGGCGACAAAGACGGCCTCGGCCCCGGTCTTGATTGCTGCACGGCCCTGCATGGCGCGCATCAGCTCGGTGCAGGCGCGGCTTTCCCCGGCAACAAGTTCAGGATGTTTGATCATCGCAGCCGTCAGTTGCGCCGCCGCGTCGCTGGCCCGATCCGACCTGTCTGCGGCGCTGGCGAACCACGCCATCGACCGCGCCAGCCCAGCCAGCGAGGTTGCAAAGTTCGGGGCCGAGCAGCCGTCGATCCCATAGGCCGGGCTGGTTTCGCCCGTTGTTTCTTCGATGGCTGACAGGCAGGCCTGTTGCACGGGATGGTCGATCTCAAGGTATTCCGGCCCGGCCCCCATATGCTGGGTCACGGTCAGGAACCCGCAATGCTTGCCAGAGCAGTTGTTGTGGATCTGGCAGGGCGTGTCATCCGCCAATATCAAACCGTCGCGTGCCGCCATGTCCTGCGGTTCTTGCGGACCGCAGCGCAGGTCATGTTCGGTCAGGCCCAGATGATCCAACCAGGCCGACACCCGATCCGTGTGAATATGCGCGCCGCTGTGGGACGCGCAGGCCAGCGCCAGATGCTCGGAATTCAGCCGGTATGTCGCCGCCGCTCCGGATGTGATCAGCGGCAGCCCCTGGATCATCTTGGCCGAGGATCGCGGATAGATCACCGCGTTGGGATCACCCCAGCTTTGCACGATCTGGCCGCTGTCGTCGCAGATCACCGCGTGGCCCAGATGCAGGCTTTCCAGCAAGGGGCCGCGCCACAGTTCTGTCATTGGTACTGGCTGCGTCATCTGGACCCTCCGTAACATGCGCAAAATTCTGCCAATCGCCCTTTCGCCTGTGGCGAAACCTGCGTTAGTGTGTGTATGTCGACAATCACCGGAATACGCAACTTACAGACGAACCAGGCAGGGTTCGCAGGCGACTCCGGTGGGTATGAGGTATTAGGTCGAGCTAGGAGGCTGGACAGATGGGATCAAAGCTTGTCCGCGTGATCGCGGGCCTTTGCGTGGCAGGGATGGCCACAACAGCAACCGCTCAGCAGGCGACCAGCACAAATCGGGTGGCAGCCAAAACGGACTGGAGCGTGTTCGTCGAGGATGATCCTACCGAATGCTGGAGCGTGTCCGCCCCGAAGGAAACGGTGAACACTCGCGGAGGGCGTGTTGTTTCGGTGCGGCGCAGCGACATCCTGCTGTTTGTTTTCTACCGCCCCAACGCCGAAGTGAAGGGTCAGGTCACATTCACTGGCGGCTATCCCTTTGCAGCCGGTTCGACAGTCAATCTGGACGTTGACGGCACCAAGTTCGAGCTGATCACCGAAGGCGAATGGGCATGGCCCGCGACCGAAGGTGAAGACCTGAAAGTGGTTGCAGCCATGAAGCGCGGCACCGAAGCTGTTCTGACAGCCCGATCCGAGCGTGGCACGCAAACCAAAGACACCTTCTCGCTGTTGGGGTTCACGGCTGCGATCGAAGATGCCGAAAAGCGGTGTACCAGCCAATAAACTTTGCCAAAAGTTCGTTCCGTTTTTCAATGGGTTTCCTTTAGTCGGATGTTGACCCTTAATTTGATCCGTATCAAAGAGAGGGTTCGAATTATCTGAACTAATCGGTTCAGTGAGAACGAAGGAACTTGATATGCTGAATAAATCTCTTGCCATGTTGTTGGTGACGGCTGCCGTATTTCTTAGTGCGTGTGAAAAAGAAGCTGATACCTATCCGGTATCCGGCGAACAGTGCGGCCCGCAAGATCCGGTGCAAACGCTGGACGCCACGGATTGTGATATCCTGCCTGCCGGGGTCTGATCGTCTTTCGGCACCAGAATCCAGTCTGAGCTAGCCTACGGGCTTCGGTCGCATGAGCCAAGCTGATGCGACCGAACCGCGTTTGGGGTCATTGCCGATTGCGTGCTATTGTAGCCGCCATTGCATCAATGATTTCCCCGGGGTTGGCTATGCGTCTCGTCTTTTTTGTCTTGTTGTTCTCGTCCTCCGCCGTGGCGGATCCTGCTTTGGAGTGCGGGGATGCCAGTTCTCAGGTCGAAATCGGAACATGTGTCGGCGACATGGAAAAGCGTGTCGGGCTGGCGTTGGAGACAAGTTTTTCGATTGCGATGCAGGCCGCAAAAGAGTTGGACGAGGTGACACAACGTGTCGTCGCCCAACCCGCTTTGGAAGCCTCACAAGACGCTTGGTTAGGATACAGGGACGCACAGTGCGACGCTGTGGGTGCTTCTTTCGGGGGCGGGTCCGGGACAGGCATCGCCATCACCTCCTGCCGGGTCGAGCTTGGCCGGGCGCGTGTGGACGAATTGTTGCGGCTTGCAAATTGATCGGTACGATTCCTTTTGATCTTTGCGCTGTGTCCTATATAGAGGCGCATCCCAAGCCAGAATCTGCCGAGATAGCCCTATGTCGCCCAAAGCGCCGATCACTCAAGATGTCATGACCATTCCTCGCAAGTTGCCTGAGGGGAAGGTGAACCTTGTCGGGTTGACCCGCGATCGTTTGCGTGAGGTTCTGATTGAACATGGCACGCCTGAGAAACAGGCCAAAATGCGCACCGGTCAGATATGGCAGTGGATCTATCAGTGGGGTGTGCGCGACTTTTCCGAAATGACCAACCTCGCCAAAGCGTATCGCGCGCAACTGGCCGAGAACTTTGTCATCGAAATCCCCGAAGTGGTGACGCGGCAAATCTCTGAGGACGGCACCCGCAAATACCTTGTGCGGATCGCAGGAGGCCACGAGGTTGAGGTGGTCTACATCCCGGAAGAAGACCGTGGGACGCTATGTATCTCGTCTCAGGTCGGATGCACGCTGACTTGCTCTTTTTGCCATACCGGGACGCAGAAACTGGTGCGGAACCTGACTGCGGCGGAAATCGTCGGTCAGGTGATGATGGCGCGCGACGATCTTGAGGAATGGCCGACCCCCGGCGCGCCCAAGGACGAAACCCGCCTTCTGTCGAATATCGTCCTGATGGGCATGGGCGAGCCGCTATATAACTTTGAAAATGTCCGTGACGCGATGAAGATCGCGATGGACCCCGAGGGCATTTCCCTGTCGCGCCGCCGGATCACCCTATCCACATCGGGCGTGGTGCCGGAAATTGCGCGCACCGCCGAAGAGATTGGCTGTTTGCTTGCCATTTCCTTCCACGCAACGACCGACGAAACCCGCGACGTGCTCGTGCCGATCAACAAACGCTGGAACATCGAGGAATTGCTGCAGGCGCTGGCCAGTTATCCCAATGTGTCGAATTCCGAGCGGATCACCTTTGAATATGTGATGCTGGATGGTGTGAACGACAGTGACGAAGACGCACATCGTCTGATTGATCATATCAAACGCCACAAAATCCCGGCCAAGATCAATCTGATCCCCTTCAATGAATGGCCCGGTGCGCCCTACAAACGCAGCTCGAAAAACCGCATTCGGGCCTTTGCGAATATCATCTACCAAGCGGGCTATGCCTCGCCGATCCGCAAGACTCGCGGTGAGGATATCATGGCCGCCTGTGGTCAGTTGAAGTCAGCAACCGAGCGTGCCCGGAAATCCCGTAGGCAGATTGCCGCCGAAGCGGGTCTGGAAGGGCAGTAAGCCTAAAATTTGCGCGACCAGATACCAGATTTCCTGCGCTGAACGCTGTCTATTGCATGCGCAATTTGATATATTTGTCTGGTCAAAGCGGGTGAATTTCTTTCACGGCTGCGCACATTGCGGTGAATGTATTGAACCGAGTTTGGCGAGATTGTTCTTTGCCGCTATTATTTTCTTTTACCTGGCGCGGCTTTCAAATGAACGGAATTGACCAGTTGGGCGATCATTATGTTTTCACGGTTGATAGCACATAATCTCAATTTGCTCTGCATCTTGGCCGTTGCGGGCTTTGCTGCGAAGCAGGTGGCGGCTCAGTCAAGCGATGAGGACGCTCATCTCGCGATTGAGAATCCTGCAGAGCTTTCCAAGGATGAGGCGCTGCGTATTTATGAGTCTTTGCAGAAGCGAATGGCGCAGGGATATGCTGCTGCACAGCTTGAGCAGCTCAGAAATTACCAGAACTGGCCCTTGTTCAATGATGCGCCGTATATTTCAGCAACCCACGGGCAGCGGTTTGTAAACAGTTATGCAAACCGCATGGCACACAACTATGGCACTCTGCAGGACGGTGAGAAACTGCCGATGGGTTCCGTGCTGGCAAAGGACAGCATGACCGTTACGGACGAAGGCAATACGCATCCGGGCGCGTTGTTCATAATGGAAAAACTGGCCGAGGGTGCCAGCCCCGACACGGCAGACTGGCGATATATAATGGTCATGCCGGATGGGTCGCTTTTTGGGGACACGATGGGCGATCGCGCCAGCGCCGTTTCCTATTGTCACGATTGCCACGAAGCCGTCGCGGACCGGGACTACACGTTTTTCGTGCCTGAGGAATACGTGGTGGGGAACTGACCATTCACGTCCGGCTGAAACGCGCTGCTCCGATGACTTCGATCAGCGTCTGCCGAACGGGGTCGGGCTGGGCTTCGACCGCGCTCAGGACCTCACGCAGTTCAGCACGCAGCCCATGCATCTGGTCGATCAATGAGATCATCATGGCCAGGGCATCCGCCTCCATATCGTACTGCTCGTGCAGTTCGCAGGCCAGTTCAAGACGCGCCACGTCCAGACTGTGATAGACGAGTCCCCGGTCTGTTTGCTCGGGGATGACGATCTCGGCGGCGAGGTATTCGGACAAGCGCAGCGACGTCAGTCGGGAAACGGTTTCGATCAGTTCTTCTTCGGTCAGGGAACGGGTCATGACGGCATTCCTTTGCGCGGATCATAGCTGTGGCTCTCGCGCCAAGTCTCGAAAAAGCCCTTCAGTTCATCGTCAACTCGGTCAGGCATCGAGATTGTCAGCTCGATCAATTGATCTCCGCGCTCGTTTGATCCGCGTTTCTTGACGCCTTTCCCGCGTAATCGCAGAGTTTTGCCGCTGCTGGTTCCCGCAGGGACGCTGACATTTACACCGCCATCTATGGTTGGGGCCGGGACTTTGCCGCCCAGTATGGCCTCGTCGATCGAGATTGGCAGTGTGATGTGGATGTCGTCTCCCTCTCGCTTGAATACGGGATGTGGCGCGACCGAAACTGTGACCAGAGCATCACCGGGCGGCCCTTCGCCGAAACCGGGGTCGCCTTTGCCCCGCAGACGGATTGTCTGGCCGTCGGTTATGCCTGCTGGAATTTTGACCTCGATCCGGTCGCCATCGGGCAGCGTTAGCTTCTGGCTAGCCCCGAACACGGCATCCAGAAAGCTGATTTGCAGGCTGTAGGCGCGATTGTGGCCGGGCGCGTGGAAGTCCTGTGTGCGCTGGCCAAAGCCGCCGCGTCCCCGCATGAACTCGGCAAAGATGTCGGACATATCGTCCGGGTCCGCAGCCCGTCCGCGATAGGGGTTTCCGGCGGCCTCGGCATAGTCGCGGTAATATTGCTGCTGCGGACGTTCCTGACCCGAGGCGTCAATCTCACCATTGTCATATCGCGCGCGCGTGTCGGGGTCTTTCAGCAGGTCATAGGCAGCAGCGGCGGCCTTGAACTTGGCCTCTGCCTCGGCGTCGCCGGGTTTCAGGTCCGGGTGACATTCCTTTGCGATACGCCGATAGGCTTTCTTGATTTCGGCGGCGGTGGCGTCTTTCGCAACACCAAGGACGGAATAAGGATCGTCGCTCATCTCACCTCTCATCGGTGGGGGTCTGATCTTGATAGTTCCGTTTTATCATGCGATTTCAATAGGCCAAAAGGAAGGGGCTTTTGAAACGCCTCGCTAAATCTCTTAATCCTGCTAATATCTTCATGTTTCTAATTGATTGCTGACGGAGACCTCAATGACGCGCAGACTCAAGTCCATTCTGGCCCTGTTGGTCGGTAACGCCATCGGGTTGTTGCTTGCCGCGATTTTGCTGCCCGAATTTGCGATCCAGCCGATCTCGTTCATCGTTGTGGTGATCGTCTTCACGCTGGTTCAGTGGATTGCCGAACCGCTGATCCTGAAGCTGGGAGAGAAGCGCGCCCCCGCGATCAAAGGTGGTATCGCGTTGATCGTGACATTCGTTGGCCTGCTGCTGACCGACCTGATTACCAATGGCCTGACCGTGGGCGGCATCTCGAACCTGTTGGCTGCGACCCTGCTGGTCTGGCTGGGGGCGCTGATCGCCAGCATCGTGCTGCCGATCTATGTGTTCACCGAGCTGCGCGAGCCAAAGAAGAAGTAATCACAGTGCATTCAGGCTGCTGTTGATGGCCTGCCACAGCTCCTCGACCGGTTCGCAGCCGACTGAGAGGCGAATGAAGGCCGGGTCCACATCATCGCCCCAGCGCGCGCGGCGCTCGGCCGAGCTGTGGACACCGCCGAACGAGGTCGCAGGCCGCAGCATCGGGCAAGAGGTGATGAAGGTTTCGGCCTTGTCTTCGCTTTCCAGCGTGATTGACAGCAGGAACCCGAACCGCGCGGTCTGAGCCTTGGCCAGCATGTGCGCGGGATCAGAGGGTAGGCCGGGGTAACGAATGGCCTTCACCGCCGGGTGATCTGCCAGCCGTTCAGCCAGCACTTGCGCCGAGGCGCACATCCGATCGAACCGCACATCCAGCGTTTCCAGCCCTCGATGCAGCAGCCATGCCTCATGCGGGCCGGGGATCGCGCCGGACACGCGCCGCCATTCCTCGACCCGCTCCATGATCTGCGCGTTGCGGCTGGAGACATGGCCCATCAGCAGGTCGGAATGCCCGCCCATCGCCTTGGTGTCTGACGCGACAACCACATCCACCCCCAGATCAAGCGGGCGCTGGCCCAGCGGTGTCATGGTGGTGTTGTCGGCAATCGTGATCCCTCCGCCCGCGCGCACGGCTTGGGCAATCGCGGGCAGGTCCATCATGTCGAGGCCGGGGTTCGAGGGGCTTTCGACAAAGACCACGTCGAACCCGTCAAACCCGCCCTCGGTAAAGGTGGTCGTGGGGCGTTCTGTGACCGATATTCCCAGACCCGACAGGAAGCGATCCGCCAGAACGCGGGTGACATAATACCCATCGGACGGGATCAGAATGCGCGACCCGGCCTTGATGGTGGCAAAGAAAGCAGCCGAGATCGCGGCCATGCCCGAGGGAAAAGCCAAACAGGGTGCGTCTTCCAGATGGGCCAGTACATGTTCCAGATGCACCCATGTGGGGTTGTCGACGCGGCCATAGGTTGCCAAACCGTCCGGCGCACCGGGCAGGTGGTACATGCTGCTTTGTGTCAGGGGCAGCGCCACAGGATCACCGGCGTTCAGGGTATTGCCGCGCAGGTGCAGCATCTCTCCGGGTTTGGGGGCCATGGCTCAGCGCCCCGGAATGTCGTCGCGAGGCGGGGCGGGTTCCCAGTTCTCTATGATGTCGACCGCCTCTTGCGCGGTGTCGACAAAGCGGAACAGGTCCAGATCTTCGTCCGAGATGGTGCCCGCATCTGCCAGCGCCTCCCAGTTGATCACCTTTTCCCAGAACGCGCGACCAAACAGCAGGAAAGGCACGCGGTCCATCCGGCCGGTTTGGATCAGGGTCAGCGACTCGAACAGCTCATCCAGGGTGCCAAAGCCGCCGGGGAAGATGGTGATGGCGCGGGCGCGCATCAGAAAGTGCATCTTGCGGATGGCGAAATAGTGGAAGTTGAAGCTGAGTTCGGGCGTCACGAATTCATTCGGTGCCTGTTCATGCGGCAGCACGATGTTCAGCCCGATGGAACAGCCACCCGCATCCAAAGCGCCGCGATTTCCGGCCTCCATCACGCCGGGGCCGCCGCCGGTGACGATCACGTTCTCGCGGCAGCCTGTCAGGTTCGATTTCTCGGTCATCAGCCGGGCAAACTCACGTGCCTCGTCGTAGTATTGCGACAGACCGGCCAGCGTTTCGGTCCGGGCGGTGTGTTTCTGCGACGGTTCCGGGATGCGCGCACCGCCGAACATGACGATGGTCGAGGTGATCTCACGCTCGGACATGATCATCTCGGGCTTGAGCAGTTCCAGTTGCAGGCGCACCGGGCGCAGCTCGTCCCGGCACAGGAACTCGTCATCGGCAAAGGCAAGGCGATAAGCGGGCGAGCGGGTCTGCGGCGTGTCCGGCACCTCGCTCGCGGTCGAGCGGTCGGTCTGCGCGTCGCGGAACGGATTGTGGCGGTCTTCTCTCATGCGTGAAGCTTCCCTGCTTGCGTGTTTCCAAAACAGCTATAGGGTTCGCGGTCAGAGTGCCAGTCACGGAAGAACAAGAATGAATTGGAAGAGCAAAATTTCAGCAGCCGCCGACCGGATCGCCGGGTATGCGCAGGTGACGCCCGTGATGGAAAGCCGTGCGCTGGGGCTGGATTATCCGGTTGAGATGAAGCTGGAGCATATGCAGCACACCGGCAGTTTCAAGGCGCGCGGGGCGTTCAACACGCTGCTCAGCATGGATGTCCCTGAGGCTGGTGTCGTGGCGGCGTCAGGTGGCAATCATGGCGCTGCCGCGGCTTATGCGGCACGGGCGCTGGGTCATCAGGCCAAGATTTTCGTGCCCGAACTGGCCGGCCCGTCCAAGATCGCTTTGATCCGGCAAACGGGCGCAGATTTGAGCGTGGTGTCGGGCGAATACGCCAATGCGTTGACGGCGGCACAGGCGCATGAGGACGCGACCGGCGCGATGCAGATACACGCCTATGACGCGCCAGCGACGGTGGCTGGTCAGGGCACCTGTTTCGCCGAATGGGACGCGCAGGGGTTGCAGGCTGACACTGTTCTGATCGCAGTTGGCGGCGGCGGTCTGATCGCGGGCGCGCTGGCATGGCTGCAAGGGGCGCGTAAGGTTGTGGCGGTCGAGCCCGAGACATCCTGTGCGCTGAACGCCGCGTTGAGGACGGGGGAACCTGTGGATGTCACCGTCTCGGGGATTGCGGCCAATGCGCTGGGCGCGCGGCGGATCGGGTCGATCTGTTTCGGACTGGCACAGGGCATGACATCGGTTCTGGTGTCAGATGAGGCCATTGCCAAAGCGCAGCAAGTGCTGTGGCGCGCCCATCGCATTCTGGTCGAACCGGCGGGCGCAACAGCTTTGGCCGCGTTGCTGTCGGGCGCATACCAACCCGAGCCGCATGAGCGCGTGGCGGTGCTTATCTGCGGCGGCAATATCTCTCCTGACCCTTTGGGCGGCTGAAACCGGCGCAATCGGACGCAAACTGCGCCTTCTGCGTCGCATTGCGGCCAGTCCATTGCTTGCGTATAGGCAAGACCAACGTGAACAGATTCTGCAGGGAGCCCCCCATGTCCAACGCTCAACTCGAAGCCGCCATCGAAGCCGCCTGGGACGCGCGCGACACAATTACCCCCGCCACCACCGGCGAGCAGCGCGAGGCGATCGAGGATACGCTGAACGCGCTGGACAGCGGCGCATTGCGCGTGGCGGAAAAGCTGGAGAGCGGCGACTGGCATGTGAACCAGTGGGCCAAGAAAGCGGTTTTGCTGGGCTTCCGTATCAAGGATATGGAAATTCAGGACGGCGGCCCACAGGCCGGTGGCTGGTGGGACAAGGTGGACAGCAAGTTCACCGGTTGGGGTGAAAACCAGTGGCGCTCGGCCGGGTTCCGTGCCGTTCCGAACTGCGTGGTCCGCAAGTCGGCCTATATCGCGCCGGGCGTGGTGCTGATGCCGTCTTTCGTGAACCTGGGCGCTTATGTGGATGAGGGCACCATGGTTGATACCTGGGCCACCGTCGGCTCTTGCGCTCAGATCGGCAAGAACGTCCACCTGTCCGGCGGCGTCGGCATCGGCGGCGTGCTGGAACCGATGCAGGCGGGTCCGACCATCATCGAGGATAACTGCTTTATCGGTGCGCGCTCTGAGGTGGTCGAGGGCTGTATCGTCCGCGAAGGCTCGGTTCTGGGCATGGGCGTGTTTATCGGCAAGTCGACCAAGATCGTCGACCGCGAAACCGGTGAGGTCACCTATGGCGAAGTGCCGCCCTATTCGGTGGTTGTCGCGGGTTCGATGCCGTCCAAGAACAATGTCAGCCTGTACTGCGCGGTGATCGTGAAGCGGGTGGATGAAAAGACCCGCTCGAAAACCGGGATCAACGAGCTGCTGCGCGACTAAACCCCGCGCCAACCGAACAAGGGCCGCAGCACCGCGCTGCGGCCTTTTTTGTTAGCCCTTCACCGGATAGCGATCGGGTTCCTCGAACACGTCGATCACCCGCGATCCAGCCTTGATCTTGCCGCCATGTTCAACGCCCGAGGGGATCGAATAGCTGTCGCCGGGGCGGTAGGTTTTGGTTTCATCACCGATGGTCAGTTCTACCTCACCTTCGATCACCGTTCCCCACTGGGCCTTATGCGAATGCATGGGCAGTTCAAAATCCTTCAGAAAGGTGAAAAACGC
Source organism: Ruegeria sp. BC7 (assembly GCF_056539165.1). NCBI lineage: Bacteria > Pseudomonadati > Pseudomonadota > Alphaproteobacteria > Rhodobacterales > Roseobacteraceae > Ruegeria > Ruegeria sp. BC7. The sequence goes on from NZ_JBQFUL010000006.1 coordinate 55,722, forward strand.
CACCAGCCCGGCATCTGACCGGATCACGGCGGTCTGCACGACATCCTCGGGGAAGGGGACATCTAGGCTGGGAAAATCGGTGATGAAATCTGGATAGGTCATGAAGCACCTTTTTGGCTGACGGCAGGGCCACTATGACGAGGCGCTTACGCTAGCGCAATCGCTTGACCGGGACAGTGCATGGGGCTATGGCCCCGCATGGAAAAGCAAAAGAAACCCTCTCGTCAGCAAGTTTACACCCTGCTCGTGCAGATCGGCCGCAAGGACGGTGACGGTTTGCCCGAAGGCGCCACCGGTGCGGCGTTGATGTGCTTTGCCAGCGGCGTGGATGAGGCAGAGGCGGTGCGCGAGACCGTGGCGATCCTAAAACAGGCGGACACTGCGCCTCTGGATGTGATCGGCTATGGCACTCTGGCCGAGCGAGAGGCGCAGGGCCACGACATTGATCCCGATGAACGCGCCCTGATGCAGCGCGCGCTGGACGAGAACGCGGTTGTCGTCGCGCAGATGACACCGTTTTTTGGGGATGAGGGACCAGCTTAGTTCCGAACCCCGAACCACTTACGGTAAATCTCGTCATAGGTGCCGTCTTCACGCAAGGACAGCAATGCTTGGTTGACCTCCTCGACCAGTGGCGAACCGGTCGGGAAGGCAATTCCATAGTTTTCGCGCAGAAAAACACCACCGGTTACTGACGCGATCCGCCGCCCTTCGTGCGAGGCATAATAGGACAGGATCGGGGCATCAAACACAACGGCGTCCAAGTCTTCGTCTCTGAACGCCTCCAGCATTGGTTCCAGACCCTCATAGCCGACAAACTCGATCTCGCGCCGGTTCAAGAAATTGGCCGCGGTCGAACCGGTGATCGTGCCAACCTGCTTTCCATAAAGATCGTTGACCGAGTTCACGTTGCCGCTGATGGCGTCCACGGTCATCACAGACGTAATCCGCGCTGTGAAGACGGATACGATAAACAGCGAAGATACGACCAGAACAACGCCCAACAGCCGACCAAATGGGGTGCGCGGCATCCGTTCCTCGAACCCGCCATTGACCACCAGGTTCAGCGCCCACCAGAACGAAGGGAACCACGCTTCGTCCAGCTTGCGGTCGAAATAAGGCTGCGAGCGGCGTTCAAACACCCACATAAGCATCCCGCCGCCCAGAAGGATTGCAAAAGCAAGCCCGATGGCGATGAACAGCTCGGGTGACAACAGCGCCTGTAACAGCGAGGGGCGGCGCACCGCGTCGGATGGGACCATGATCTGCAAACCCGCCTCGAATATCGGCTGGCTGAAGTCCATTTGCGTTTCACGCAAGGCCGTGATCGAAATATTGGCGATCGCCAGATCCGCAGACCCGTCCTGAACCGATCCCAGCATGTCACTAAAGGCTTCGGTGCGGCTGATCTCGTAGTCCCAATTCAGGGATTCAGACAGCGCTGCGAGCAAGTCCATTGAAAAACCGGTCTGCGCTCCGTCTTCGACAAAGGAAAACGGGGTGCGGGTCACGGTGGCGACCGACAGAGTCTGGGCCTGGCTTTGCTGTGCAAGAACGGCGAAAGTCAGGCAGATCAAAGCGAAAAGGGCACGTTTCATCGTCAATTTACCTGTTTCGCCGCCCTGTAACGCAGTTTTGAACGGTGCGGCAAGATGGTCTTTGGGTAAACAGTCATGATTTATTGGAACGCCAATCTGGTGGATTGGCAAAAAAGCCACTGAAATCGTGTCTGCAGGGGTTGGCAATTTGCTCAATTCGTTGAATCTGTGCGCGATCCCGCGAAAATACAGTCAGAAAGAGACGAAAATGACAGATCCGGTACAATTGACAGCGGACCTGATCCGTTGCCCTTCGGTCACACCAGAAGAAGGTGGCGCCCTTGTACTGCTTGAGAAAATCCTGTCCGACGCTGGATTTGACTGCACTCGGGTAGACCGTGGCGGCATCAGTAACCTATTTGCCCGATGGGGCGCAAAAGGGCATTCGCGCAGCTTTGGGTTCAATGGTCACACGGATGTTGTTCCGGTCGGGGATGAGGCCGCATGGACCATGCCGCCCTTTGGGGCCGAGATCAAAGATGGGGTCATGTACGGTCGCGGAACGACGGACATGAAGTCCGGTGTTGCGGCCTTTGCTGCGGCCGCGGTTGATTTCGTGCGCGAAACGCCTCCGGACGGGGCGGTGATCCTGACCATTACGGGCGACGAAGAAGGTGATGCCGTGGACGGGACGACCGCGTTGCTGGACTATATGGACAGCGCGGATGAGAAGATGTCGGTCTGTCTGGTGGGTGAGCCGACCTGCCCCAATACGATGGGCGAGATGATGAAGATCGGCCGTCGCGGTTCCATGAACATCTGGTTCACCGTGACCGGGGTGCAGGGGCACGCAGCCTATCCGCATCGGGCCAAGAACCCGATGCCTGCAATGGCGCGGTTGATGGATCGGCTGGCCAGCCACGAGCTGGATCAGGGCACGGACCATTTTGATGCTTCGACACTGGCAGTGGTGACAATCGACACCGGCAATCCGGCGACCAACGTGATCCCTGCGCAATGTACCGGCGCGGTGAATATCCGTTTCAACGATCTGCATTCCGGGGCCAGCCTCAGCGATTGGCTGCGGGCCGAGGCCGCTGCGGTGGCGGACGCGTTCGGGGTTGAGATCGACGTGCGGATCAAGATTTCGGGCGAAAGTTTCCTCACACCCCCCGGTCCTTTGTCTGATCTGGTTGCCAAGTCGGTTGAGGCGGAAACGGGTATGAGACCAGAGATGTCGACCACGGGTGGCACCTCGGACGCGCGGTTTGTCAAAAATCACTGCCCGGTGGTGGAATTCGGACTGGTCGGGCGCACGATGCACCAGGTGGATGAATGCGTCGAGGTGGCCCAGATCGAGCAGCTCAAGGCGATCTATACACGCATCCTGCGGGACTATTTCTCCTGACATGCAGCGCACCCTTGTGATCATGGTGAAAGAACCGCGGCCGGGGCGGGTGAAGACCCGACTGGGCCGCGATATCAGCATGGTCGGGGCTGCATGGTGGTTCCGGCATCAGACTCGATCGCTGATCCGGCGCTTGCGCGATCCACGCTGGCAGATCGTGCTGGCGGTCTCGCCAGATCGCGAGGGGCTGACCAGCCGCGTCTGGCCTGCGGACTTGCCGCGCGCCGCGCAGGGGCGTGGTGATCTGGGCGACCGGATGGGGCGGATGCTGCGTGGGATGCCAGTTGGCCCCGTCTGCCTGATCGGTGCAGATATTCCGGGGATCACCCGCGCTCATATTGCGCGGGCGTTCAGGGCGCTGGGGTCTTCTCAGATGGCCTTTGGGCCTGCGCCGGACGGCGGCTATTGGCTGGTAGGCGCTCAGCGATTTGGTGCGCTGCCGAGTGGTCTGTTCAAAGATGTGCGCTGGTCTACCGAACATGCGCTGGCGGACACGCTGACCTCGATCCCCGGCGCGCGTGTTGCTCTGCTGGATCAACTAAGCGATGTGGACACGGTGGCTGATCTGAAACGCTGATCCGCTTTTTTAGTCATGACGCCGTCGCACGCCCGTGTTACGCCGAATGTATGAGTCGCATACCCACCAAGCAGGAGGTCCTTGATTGGATCTCGGCGAACCCCACCCTGACCTCGAAACGCGATATCGCCAAAGCCTTTGGGATCAAGGGCGCGGCGCGGATCGATCTGAAACGCATCCTGCGCGAGCTTGAGGCCGAGGGCCATCTGGAAAAGCGCAAGCGCAGCTATGGCGACCCGGATCGTCTGCCGCCGGTCAGCGTGTTGCAAGTGAAGGCGCCGAACGCGGATGGCGACCTATTCGCCCGCCCGCTGGAATGGCATGGCGAAGGGGTCGAACCCATCGTGCTGCTGATCACCCGCGCCAGCGACCCGGCATTGGGCGAGGGCGACCGGATTCTGGCCCGCCTGACCGTGGTGCATGAGGAAGACCACAATTACGAGGCCCGCCTGATCCGCCGCATCGGAACAAACCCCCGCAAGATCGTGGGTATCTTCCGCAAAGGGGCCGAGGGCGGACGGATCGTGCCCATCGACAAGGCAGGCCAAAACGAGTGGCTGGTGCCCGATGGCGCGGTACATGGGGCCAAGGATGGCGAACTGGTCGAAGCGGAACAGGCCGGCCCCAAGAACCGCATGGGCCTGCCCCGCGCGCGCATTGTGGAACGGCTGGGCGATCCTACCGCGCCCAAGGCGGTATCGCTGATTGCGATCCACCAGCATGGCATCCCGGATGACTTCCCCGATAAGGTGATTGATGAGGCTGACAAGGCCAAACCGGTCGGCCTGAAAGGGCGCGAAGACCTGCGGGATATGCCGCTCTTGACCATCGACCCTTCGGATGCGCGGGATCATGATGACGCGTGCTATGCCCACGCAGATGATGACCCCAAGAACCCCGGCGGTCACGTGATCTGGGTCGCCATCGCCGATGTTGCTGCCTATGTGCAGCCCGGAACCGCGCTGGATCGCGAAGCACGCAAGCGGGGCAATTCCAGCTATTTCCCCGACCGCGTGGTGCCGATGCTGCCGGACCGTCTGTCGGGCGATTTGTGCTCGCTGCACGAAGGTGTCCCGCGCGCCTGTATCGCCGTTCGGATGCAGATCGACGCCGAGGGTAACAAGATCGGCCACCGGTTTGTGCGCGGCCTGATGCGCTCGGCCGCGTCGCTGCACTATGCCGAGGTGCAGGAGGCCATCGAAGGCAATCCGAACGACCGCACCGGGCCGCTGTTGGAGACGGTCTTGAAACCGCTCTATGCCGCCTATGCCGCGTTGAAGTCCGCGCGCGCGGTGCGGCAACCGCTGGAGTTGGACCTGCCCGAACGCAAGATTGTCCTCAGCGATACCGGTGAAGTGACCAGCGTGGCGTTCCGCGACCGGCTTGACGCGCATAAGCTGATCGAAGAGTTCATGATCCTCGCCAATGTCGCCGCCGCCGAGACGCTGATCGCCAAACGCCGCCCGCTTTTGTTCCGAGTCCATGAAGAACCCGCGCCCGAAAAGCTGGAGAGCCTGCGGGAAACCGCGCAGGCTGCCGGGCTGAATCTGGCCAAGGGCCAAGTGCTGCAGACCCGTCACCTGAATGCGTTGCTGAATGCGGCTGCGGGGACTGAGGATGCCGAGCTGATCAATCTGACGACCCTGCGGTCTATGGCGCAGGCATACTATAACCCTGAGAATTTCGGCCATTTCGGACTGGCGCTGCGGAACTATGCCCATTTCACCTCACCCATTCGTCGCTATGCCGACCTGATCGTGCATCGCGCGCTGATCTCGGCGCATGGCTGGGGGCAGGACGGGCTGACCGAGGATGAAATCGCGCGGCTTGATGAGACCGCCACCCATATCTCGGATACCGAGCGCCGATCCATGATGGCTGAACGCGACACCACCGACCGCTATCTGGCGGCCTATCTGAGCGAGCGTGTGGGCAATGAGTTCACCGGCCGTATCAGCGGCATTGCCCGGTTTGGCGCTTTCGTAAAGATGGACGAAACCGGCGCAGATGGACTGGTGCCGGTGCGGTCGCTCGGGCGCGAATTTTTTCATTTCGACCGCGAAGCCGGGACGTTGATGGGATCGGATACCGGCCTGATCATCGCCATCGGCCAACGCGTTACCGTGCGATTGACCGAGGCGACGCCGGTGACTGGCGGGTTGGAATTGGAGTTGTTGTCCATCGACGATCAGGCTCTGCCCCGGGGCCGTGGCCCTGCCAAACGCGGCGCACGGCGCAAGGTTGTCAGCAGCAAACGCAAGAAAGACAAAATCAAGCGAAAGATCGAACGCAAGCGCCGTCAGAGATGACAGGTCTCGCCCCTGTATTCCTAAGTCAATGGTGACGGGTTTCCCCGATCTGAACGGCAAGGTCGTGCGGCTCGGTCCAGTTAACCTCTGGCCGGATTGGGGCTGAAGGCGAAAGATTGCGACGTGTCTACATGATCGCTTTGTCGAAATGCAGTTTTGCGCTATCCTGAGGCTGAGCAGTAATCAGGAAATTCGGAATGCGTAAATGCATAGGCGGCGTCATGACCGCTGCATTATGGGCATCCATAGTGCAGGCGGAATCGCAGGACAATTCAGATAAACTGCAGGTCTTGCAGTTGGCCTCGGCCGATGTAACGGTCTCAATCCGACCGGTCATTCGACCTACAGCCAAGGAGTATCGGGTGTCTACCGAAGGAAACGCGCGATTTCAGGCGTGGCTGGGTGCCTTTCGTGAGCGCGCCCTTGAGCAGGGGATTTCCGGTTTGACCCTGGACCGTTCGCTGGAAGGCCTGACATATGACAAGGATGTCATCAAACGGGATCGCAATCAGGCCGAGTTTTCAAAACCAATTTGGGAATATCTGGACACCGCTGTCTCGGACCGACGTATTGCCGATGGCCGCGCAGGATTGCAGCGCCACGGCGACACACTGATCCGGATCGAGGCGCAGTATGGCGTTGAAAAAGAGGTTGTGGCCGCGATCTGGGGGTTAGAGACATCCTTCGGGTCCTTTCGGGGAAGCGACCACACCATCCGATCTCTGGCGACGCTTGCGTTTGATGCGCGTCGGGCGTGGTTCTTTGAAACTCAGTTGATTGCCGCGTTGCAGATCATTGAGGCCGGGGACGTCCGCCCTAACGACATGGTTGGAAGCTGGGCTGGGGCGATGGGGCATACGCAGTTCATGCCGACCTCATACCTGGATCACGCCGTGGATTTTGACAGAGATGGCCGCCGCGATATCTGGTCAGATGACCCGACCGACGCGTTGGCCTCTGCCGCGTCTTATCTGGCGCGCCATGGTTGGACGAAGGGGCAACCGTGGGGCGTTGAAGTTCGTCTGCCGCACGCGTTCGATTTTTCCACCGCCAAGCGAGACTACACGTTGTTGCCATCTGAATGGGCCGCGCAGGGTGTGACTGCAATGGATGGCAGCCCGGTGACAGATCATGGGCAGGCCGCGATCCTGCTGCCTGCAGGCGGGCAGGGCGTTGCGCTTATGATTTTTGATAATTTCAGCGTGATCGAGGCCTATAACGGCGCAGATGCTTACGTGATTGGTATCGGCCATCTTTCAGATCGCCTGTCCGGTCGCGCCCCGTTTCAAGCCGGTTGGCCGCGCGGGGATCGCGTGCTGAGTTTCACCGAGAAAAAGGAACTGCAGACGCGGCTGACCCAAGCTGGTTTCGACACGCAGGGCATTGACGGGCGGACCGGTCCCAACACGGTCAATGCCGTTCGCGCCTATCAACTGGCACAGGGGCTTTTGCCCGATGGGTATCCCAGCCTGAAACTGCTGGAACGCATGCGCTAAAAAAGGGCGGCCCCAAAGAGCCGCCCGTTTCAGTTTCCAAACAAGGTCAAATGCCGCTTATGACGCGGCTTTCATCAACGCCTGTTCGATGATGTCAGCCTGCGCCTCGTCCAGCGATTTGTGGATGCGCACAAACATTTCGTCGATATCTGACGGGGTCAGGACCAGCGGTGGCGAAATGATCATCCGGTCACCGACGTGGCGCATGATCAGGTTGTTGGCAAAACAGCGATCTCGGCAAACATAGCCTACGGTGCCGGGGGCCGAGGCGAACTTGGCGCGGCTGGCCTTGTCCGGGGTCAGCGCGATCGAGGCCATCATGCCGACGATTTTTGCCTCACCCACCAGCGGGTGATCAACCAGCGCCTCCCACTTTTCTTTCAGATAGGGAGCGGCGACGTCGCGGACATGTTCGACGATCTTTTCTTCTTCGAGGATGCGTAGGTTCTCTAGCGCGACTGCGGCCGCGACCGGGTGGCCGGAATAGGTGTAGCCGTGGTTGAACTCGGTCCCGCCGATGACCTCGGCAATCTCGTCATTGACGATTGACCCACCGATGGGCGCATAGCCCGAGCTGAGACCCTTGGCGATTGTCATGATATCGGGGCGGATGCCCACAGTTTGCGAGCCGAACCAGTTGCCGGTGCGACCGAAGCCGCAGATCACCTCATCCGCGATCAGCAGAATATCGTATTTGTCGCAGATGCGCTGGATTTCGGGCCAGTACGTGTCAGGTGCCACGATCACGCCGCCAGCGCCCTGCACGGGTTCCGCGATGAAGGCCGCGACGCGGTTTTCACCCAGTTCCAGGATCGCTTCTTCCAGCTCGCGCGCGCGGGCCAGACCGAAGTCCTCGGGCGACATGTCGCCGCCTTCGGCCCACCAGTTCGGCTGGTTGATGTGATGGATGTTCGGGATCGGAATGCCGCCCTGTGCGTGCATCCCAGCCATGCCGCCCAACGAGGCCGAGCCGACGGACGAACCGTGATAGGCGTTATGGCGACTGATGATGATGTTCTTGTCGGGCTGGCCTTTTTCGGCCCAGTAGGTGCGCACCAGACGGATATTGGTGTCGTTGGCCTCGGACCCGCCAGCGGCAAAGAAGACATGGTTCAGATCGCCGGGCGCAAGTTCGGCCAGTTTCTTGGCCAGCGCGATGGCGGGCACGTGGGTGGTTTTGAAGAAGGTGTTGTAATAGGGCAGCTCGCGCATTTGACGCGCAGCGGCCTCGGCCAGTTCGTCGCGACCATAGCCGATGTTGACGCACCACAGGCCCGCCATGGCGTCCAGAATTTCTTCGCCGTCACTATCGGTCAGATAGACGCCCTTGGCGCGGGTGATGACGCGTGCGCCCTCTTTCCCAAGCGCGCCGTTGGCTGAAAACGGGTGCATGTGATGAGCGGCGTCCAGCGCCTGCAACTCGGCGGTCGGCATATGATTGGTGATGGTCGACATCAGGGAATCTCCTGCAAGAGCGGTTGGGAATCACAATATGATCAAATTTTTTCCTGTCAATCGAATCACGATAATCTAGGAGTTCGCTAACGCATCTGCCATCAGTTCCATGCCCTGTTCGATGTCTTGCGCGGTTGCTTTCATAACAAGATCAGCGTCCTGATTGCGAAGGGCTGCGATGATGTCCTTGTGACGGTCGGGCAGGCTCTGAGTTCCGAATCGACCGCATACGACCCGCAGCGACGGTCCGAATCTGAGCCATAGACGTTCTGCCAGATCGTTGAGAATCGGTGCATCGGCATGAGCGTACAGGGTTTCGTGAAACTGGTGGTTCAGTCGCAGATACCCGCTGACATCGCCGTCGGCGATTGTCTGGTCCAACTGCTGGTCAAGATGTTCCAGATAGTCGACATCGGCAGGTAAAACGTTTGTGGCCGCCCGTCTGGAAAGCTCTGATTCGATTGATATTCTTGCATAAATCATCTGTTCCACGTCGCGCTGTGTCAGCAGCGGCACGCTGACCCTGCGGTTGCCCTGAAACACCAATGCGCCGTCCGATATTAGCCGTCGGATCGCCTCTCGCACGGGGGTCATGCCAACGTCGAGCGAATCAGTCAGCCCTTGAATTGTGACGGGCTGTCCGGGGACCAGTTCGCCATACATGATCTGGGATCTGAGTATCTGGTAGACCTGTTCATGAGCGGGTCGTTTCTGATCGGATGCGGACGACCCGAGCGCCTTATTTTTGATCAAATCCAAGTGGTTTGCCCTGTTTCCAATGATGTTGACTTGCCAGGTGCCTGACCTCGTGAAACCATACTTGGGATCGGGGGAAAACGCAAAACTTGATCAAATCCAAAAAAACGGGAAAATACCCGTACACTTGCAGGGAGAAAAAAATGTCAATCAAAACGCTGACCATGACAGCGGTCCTCGCGCTTGGGACTTCGGCGGCCTTTGCCGAAGAGGTGCGAGTTTACAACTGGTCGGACTACATCGACGAAGACCTTCTGTCCAAGTTCGAGGAAGAAACGGGTCTGACCCTCATCTATGACGTGTTCGACAGCAACGAGGTTCTAGAGACCAAGATGCTGGCGGGTGGCTCGGGCTACGATGTTGTCGTGCCGTCGGGCACGTTCCTTCAGCGTCAGATCCAGGCCGGAGCGTTTCAGGAACTGGATGCTTCACAACTGTCCAATTCGGGCAATCTGTGGGACGTCATTCAGGAACGCACTGCGGGATACGATCCGAACAACGCCTATTCGATCAACTACATGTGGGGCACCACCGGGATCGGCTTGAACGTGGGCAAGGTAAAGGAAGTGCTTGGAGAGGATGTTTCCCTGAACAGCATGGACTTGGTGCTGAAGCCTGAGAACATGGAAAAACTGGCGACATGCGGCGTACATTTCCTGGACGCTCCGTCCGAAATCATTCCAATGGTTCTACAATATATCGGCGAGGACCCTGACAGCCATGACACGGACGTGATTGGTAAGACCGAAGAAATTCTGACCAGCGTGCGTCCGCATATTCAGAAGTTCCACAGCTCGGAATACATCAACGCGCTGGCGAATGGCGATATCTGCGTGGCCGTGGGTTGGTCGGGAGACATCCTTCAAGCCCGTGACCGTGCGGCCGAGGCCGATAACGGGGTCGAGATTGAATACCACCCGTTCGCCGAAGGCTCGCTGATGTGGTTCGACCAGATGGCGATTCCGGCAGATGCGCCGAACCCCGAAGGTGCGCATAAGTTCCTGAACTTCATTCTGGACGCCAACAACATGGCGGCAGCGTCGAACTATGTCTATTACGCCAACGGTAACAAGGCCTCGCAAGAGTTCCTTGAGGAAGACGTGATCGGTGATCCGGCGATCTACCCGGATGATGCGACGATGCAGAACCTCTACATCACCACGCCCTACCCGGCGAAAACGCAGCGGGTCGTGACTCGTCTGTGGACCAAGATCAAATCGGGCACCTGATCCGATTTTCCAAGGCAGGGCGGCATGTCCGCCTTGCCCCATTTTCCAGATTGTCGAACGGGGGCCGTTTTGAACTCTGAAGTCTTTGCGCCGTGGGAGGACCCTCAGGCGAAACCCTTGATCCAGTTCCAGAATGTCACCAAGCGGTTTGGTGAGTTCACGGCGATCGACAATCTGTCTCTGGATATTTTCGAGAAAGAATTCTTCGCTCTGCTGGGGCCGTCGGGCTGCGGCAAGACCACGATGATGCGGATGTTGGCAGGGTTTGAGACGCCCACCGAAGGCCACATCATGCTGGGTGGTCAGGACATCGACCCGATCCCGCCGAACAAGCGGGCGGTGAACATGATGTTCCAGTCCTACGCGCTGTTTCCACATCTGAGTATCTGGGAAAACATCGCCTTTGGATTGCGCCGGGACAACATGCCCAAGCGTGACCTCGAAGAACGGGTCGAGGAAATGCTGCGCCTGACCCGGCTGGAACAATTCGCCCGGCGCAAACCGCACCAGATTTCGGGTGGCCAAAGGCAACGGGTTGCGCTGGCGCGATCTCTGGCCAAGGCTCCTAAGCTGTTGTTGTTGGACGAGCCTTTGGGCGCGCTGGACAAGAAACTGCGGCAGGACACGCAGTTTGAACTGATGGACATTCAGGAAAAGACCGGCACGACGTTTGTCATCGTGACTCATGATCAAGAGGAAGCGATGACCGTCGCCAGCCGTGTTGCGGTCATGGATCAGGGCAAGCTGATGCAGGTGGCAACGCCTGACAAGATCTATGAAAACCCGAACTCGGTCTACGTGGCGGATTTCATTGGTGACGTGAACATCATCGAAGGACGTGCAACGTCGAACGGGGAAGACACCTATCAGATCGACTGGGCCGAGGGGCAGGCGCCACTGACTGCGACCTCAGCCAATGGTCTGGCGCAGGGACAGGCCTGTCACTTGGCGATCCGGCCCGAAAAGATGACAATTTCTGCCGACCGCCCGGCTGACGCGATCAACGCGGTGCAGGGCAAGGTGCATGACATCGCCTATCTGGGCAATCTGTCCACCTATCACGTCGAGTTGCCGAACGGCACCATCATCAAGGCGCAGACGGCCAATACCCGCCGCATCTCGCGTCGTTCATTCACTTGGGAAGACCCGGTTTGGCTGTCCTGGACAGCGACGGCCGCGGTTCTGCTGGCCGACTGATGCGCCGCGCGTTCCTGATAGCCATTCCTTATGTCTGGCTGCTGGCGCTGTTTCTGGTGCCGTTCTTCATCGTCCTGAAAATCTCGCTGTCCGACATTGCGCTGGCGATCCCGCCTTACACGCCGACGCTGGATTTTTCGCAGGGCTGGGCGGGCATCAAAGAGTTCTTTAGCCAGCTTGACCTGGAAAATTATGTCTGGCTGACCGAGGATGACCTCTACTGGAAGGCTTACCTGTCCAGCGTCAAGATAGCACTGATTTCGACGTTTCTGACCCTGCTGGTGGGTTATCCGATCGCCTATGGCATGGCCCGCGCGCCTGCCGAATGGCGACCGACGCTGATGATGCTGGTAATCCTGCCGTTCTGGACCTCGTTCCTGATCCGGGTCTATGCGTGGATGGGCATCCTCTCGAACGAGGGGTATTTGAACCAGCTACTGCTGTGGACGGGCATAATCTCGACCCCGCTGACCATTTTGAACACTAATACGGCGGTCTATATCGGGATCGTTTATACCTATCTGCCCTTCATGATCCTGCCGATCTATTCGGCGCTGGAGCGGATGGACGAATCTCTGATCGAGGCGGCTGAAGACCTTGGCTGTTCCCGAATTCAGGCGTTCTGGCTGGTGACGATTCCACTGTCGCGCCCCGGCATTATCGCGGGCTGTTTCCTTGTGATGATCCCGGTGATTGGCGAATTCGTGATCCCCTCGCTTTTGGGCGGATCGGGTACACTGATGATCGGTAAGGTGCTGTGGGAGGAGTTCTTCTCGAACCGCGACTGGCCGGTGGCCAGCGCCGTGGCGGTGGTGCTGCTGCTGATCCTCGTGATCCCGATCGTGCTGTTCCAGCGCAATCAGCAGAAACAGACGGAGGCCGAGCAATGAACAGGCTAAGCTGGTTCAACGCGGTCTCGCTGACGCTGGGATTTGCGTTTCTCTACATCCCGATGATCATCCTGATCATCTTTTCCTTCAACGAAAGCAAACTGGTCACCGTCTGGGCCGGGTTCTCGACCAAATGGTACGGCGAACTGGTCCAGAACCAGGCGTTTCTGGATGCTGCATGGGTGACGATCCGGGTGGCCGTGTTCTCATCAACGCTGGCGACCATTCTGGGCACCGCCGCCGCCTATGTGCTGGTGCGTGGCGGGCGGTTCTTTGGCCGCACGCTGTTTTCCGGCATGATCTACGCCCCGCTGGTGATGCCCGAGGTGATCACTGGCCTGTCGTTGCTGCTGCTGTTCATCGGGATCGGGCTGGATCGCGGTATCCTGACCATCGTTCTGGCGCATACGACCTTTTCGATGTGCTTTGTCTCGGTCGTCGTGTCCTCGCGCCTTGTAACCTTCGATCAGTCGCTGGAGGAGGCCGCGTTGGACCTAGGTTGTTCACCTGCGCAAGCGTTCCGTCTGGTGACGCTGCCGATCATCGCGCCCGCCGTGATCTCGGGCTGGTTGCTGGCCTTTACCCTGTCGCTGGACGATCTGGTGATCGCGTCCTTCACCTCGGGGCCGTCGGCCACAACCTTGCCGATCAAGATATTCTCGGCCGTGCGTCTTGGCGTCAGCCCCGAGATCAACGCGCTGTCCACGATCATGATTGCGGTTGTCACGGTCGGCGTCATAACCGCGTCTCTGGTGACGAAGCGTGCGATGGTCCGGCAAAAGCAGGATGAGATGGCAGCGGCCCGTACCGAATGAAACGGCTGTTCCCGGACTACACCTACGGCCCCGGCCCGCGTGAGGGCTGTTGGTGGGACGAGACAATCGCCGCCCCGGATTGGCCGGAACTGCAAGGCGATCTGAGTGTTGACGCAGCCATCGTCGGGGCTGGGTTCACGGGCCTGTCTGCGGCTCTGCATTTGGCTGAGGCGGGCGTTTCCGTTGCCGTGCTCGAGGCCGAGACACCCGGTTGGGGCGCGTCGGGTCGGAATGGCGGGTTCTGCTGTCTCGGCGGCTCGAAACTCAGCCACAAAGCGATGGCTCGGATATACGGCGCCCCGGCTGCCGAACGCTATGGCGCGGCAGAAGCAGAAGCGGTTCACCTTGTTGCTGAGTTGTTGGATGCCCACGGGATCAAAGCGGACACCCATTCAAAAGGGGAAACCCAACTGGCCCACACTGCGCGTGCGATGGAAAACCTGCGCAGAAATGCAGACACGCCCGGAGTATTGCACGAGGCGCAAGACCTTTCGGGGCTCGGCTTCGGAGGGGCGTTTCACGGCGGGTATACCAACCCGGTCGGTTTCGGCCTGAACCCCAGAAAATACCTGTTCGGACTTGCAAATGCGGCAAGCAATGCCGGTGCGCAACTGTTTCAGAAAAGTGGTGTGCAAGCCCTTCGGAAATCCGCCAAGGGCTTTGACATTCGTACAGCGGCAGGTCGTGTGCGCGCTGAAAATGTACTGATCTGCACCAATGGATATTCAAGCGAAGATATCCCGGACTGGATGGCTGGCCGCTACATGCCTGCCCAGTCAACTGTTCTGGTGACGCGCCCAATGTCCGAGGCTGAACTGCAGGCGCAGGGCTGGACCACGGATCAGATGTCTTACGATACGCGCAATCTGTTGCATTACTTTCGTCTCATGCCTGACCGGAGGTTCCTGTTCGGTATGCGTGGCGGTTTGCGGTCTTCGGCCAAGGCCGAAGCTGCAATTCGCCAGAAGGTTCAATCGGACTTTCGCAAGATGTTCCCCGCATGGGCGCATGTGGACATCACCCATATGTGGTCCGGCATGGTGTGCCTGTCGCGCAGCCTGACGCCGTTTGCCGGGGCGGTGCCGGTGCAATCCGGGCTGTTTGCCGGGTTTGCATATCACGGAAATGGGGTTGCGATGGGCACCTATTGCGGACGTGCACTGTCGCGTATGGTGCTGGGGCAGGACGCGGCACTGCCAGAGCCGATTGGTCAGAATCCCGGCCGCTTTCCACTTGGTTTCTGGCGGCGTGCTTTGTTGCCACCGGCTTATGCGATGATGGCGTTGGCCGACCTCTGACCCTATCCGAGAGCTGCGATTTCCAAATCCAAAGCGGCGGCATAATCCGTCGCGCCATTTTCTACGCGCCAAAGACAATACGCCGCCATCCGCCACCCATACCACTTTTGCAATTCGCGGTACCTGTTCGTAACGTCCGGCTGATCATAGGCAGACAGAAACTGCGCTTTTTCCGCAGGACTTAAAGGTGCCCCACGATAAAGCTGTTGCATCGCCGGTGAAAGAAACAGTGCGATATCCTCGCACGGATCGCCTTGGGCAGGGCACTGCCAGTCGATCAGAGTTAAGCCCGAATCTGCCACAAGAATATTTCCAGCGACAGGATCGCCGTGAATCAGGCAAGTGCTGCGGCTGGGGGGCACTTCGCAGTCAGGGCGCAAATGCTCAAGGTGGGCTTTCTGGTCGGTTACGCATTGCGCCAAAATGCGCTCGGCGTGACGTTCCAGGTCGTCGCTGCCGTTGCAGCCCTTGGGTACTTGAATGGCGATGTCCAGCGCGTGCAGCTTGCGCAACAGTTTCGCGACGCGCGCAGGCTCTGATTGCCAGGGCGATCCCGGAGCGTGATCGTAAAAAACCCAGTGGCCGTTTTCATGCGCGCCCGTTGCACGCAGGCGGGGTGCGAACCCCATCGGTTCAAGCGCGCTCAGGCAGCGTGCTTCCAATTTTGCGTCATTGCGAAACAGCGGATTGGACAAACTAGTCCTGTACACCTTCAGAACCTTGTCGCCGTCACCGCCGAGAACTTTCCAAACCTGATTGGTGCGCCCGCCGTATAACGTATGGAACCGGGCGCCGGGCTCTATCAGGCCCGTGCTGCAGAGGTGGTCAACAAGACCAGAAGGCGGGGCAGTCGTGTCAGGCAGGGGGGTCACCGGTTCAGTCTGAGTCGAAGGTGGCAAAGCTTTGGCCTGCCTTGCCCCTCAGATCAAGCTCCAGCGCGAATGGCACTCACCTTATCTGCCGGTACAAGCTGGCCGGTTTCCAAAATTAGAAGCACTTCGCCGTCGGCGACTTGTGCTTCGACGACCCGGTTATAGACCGAGGCCGTTTGCTCGGACAGCACCTCATCTCCGTCATAGCTTTCGAGGGTGGCTGAGTAGATGCCCGCTGGAATTGGATTGCCAGCACTGTCCTGTCCAGCCCAAATGAACTCTGCCTGATTGGTTGGGACTGCAATTCTGTCGATCGCTGCACCGTTTGAGTCGCGAATAACAAGGGTCGCGCCGTCGGCTGCGGGGTCGGCTTGGGCGAACAGGGCGACGGGTTGGCTGTCAAATTGGAAGGCCGAAGCGGATCGCACGTTCATCCCAACCCAGCCCGCAAGGGCTTCCAGACCTACCCGACCGGTCGCCAGTTCAAGATTCGAGAGCAATTCGTTGGTTTGTACCTGTTGCTCGACCATCGAGAATTGCGCCAGTTGCGACGCATATTCGGACGAGTCCAATGGTTCCAGAGGGTCCTGATTTTTTGCCTGCGCAGTCAGCATCAACAGGAATGTTTCAAAATCCGAGGCAAGCCCTGCGGACTGGGTTCGAGCTGGCTGTGTCTGCGCGCCGGGTTGCGTTGCGGTATAGGTCGGATTGATCATGTCAAAGCCTCATATCAACGCGACCAGTCGCGCCCATTCGTGAAGGAACCGGGGAGTTTTCCCGTTGGCTGTCGTTCTGTTCCGTTTCCAAATACGAGTCGTGTTCCGCATCCGAGGCGTTTTCTTGCGCGTCAGATGGTGTTCCCAGATCGAAAGCCAAATCCCCCAATCCGAGGCTTTTGAATTCCGCCTCTAGGATCGAGATATGCCGACGCATCATTTCCAGCGTTTCCGGGCGTTCGGTGGCGATTGTCAGGTGCAAACCGTCGTCACGGCCGTTCAGAACAATAGAGACGCGCCCCAACTCCTCGGGGTTCAACGCGACTTCGATGGTTCCGGTCTGTGGCCGGGAGTTTATTGCCGCGGCCATCTGTCCTGCAATGGCGCGGGCCGTTTCCACCCGTGCGTTTGTTGCGAAGGTCTGCGCAGCGATCGTTGAGTCCCGCGAATTTGACAGAGGGCTGGTCTCTCCAAAAGGGGCAATCCTTTCATTTTCCGAAATCACCGCGGCATCAGTTTGAACACGTGCCTCGGTCTTGGTCGACAAACGCATTTGTTCAATGAGGGCCGTGCCTTCCGGTCGGGCCGAAACCCGTCGCGTCGATGATGTGTCTTTAGGAAGGTGTTGTGCTGCGACGTTCGTCTCAGGCGGGATCGGCAGCTCGGATGTCTTACGTTCTGGTGAGGACATTGCCGGCTGTGCGGTTGCAGCGGCTTGTTTGACCTCCACCAGATTTTTCGCGGAACGCTCTACCTCGCTGGGGGGCATGGATCGAAGCGTTGCCGGCGTTTCGTGATGTGCCAGAGTTTGAGGCTTGGGGGGGCTGACCGGCACACCATCTGGGCGCGCTGTCATTTCCGGGCGATTCGCAGCGTCAGAAGGAAATGGGCTGGAAAGATCGCTTGGACCAACACCCTGTGCCGGTTTTGCTGCCTGACGCATTTCGTCTGGTAGTGACGGCGCCAGAGCTACAGAAGGATCAACGAGATCGGGTTCTTCGGTGGCGTCGGTCGGATTGCTGTCTGGCAAACGCTCTGCCGCAACTGGCACGTCTGCATCCTTAGTTTGCAAATTGACGTGATCTTCCAGAACCAACTCAAACGACTCAACCGCAGTGTGTTGCGGCGGGGCCTTGGACTCCGAATTGGGTTTCGCAGGTGCGTTTGAGGCTGGCAGCACAGTCAAAAGAGGGTTGGGCATTTTGCTCCGTCTCCGGTTGTGTGTGCCGAAATCTGCCTGCAGGAAGTTACGTTTATTTTAACCGCTATCGCCTTTGATCGAGAAAGTTCGGAGTAAATTTCGGAGAATTCAATGGAAACAACAGCACCCGCTCTTCATACGACCCCTCATTTGGTATCCACCAAGTTACGTTCCGCCTCGGTCGAGCTTGAGGCGACTTTTCTTGCCGAAATGCTGAAGTCCGCCGGATTGGGAGAGGTTCGCGAATCCTTCGGTGGCGGTGCCGGCGAAGATCAGTTTTCTTCATTTCTCGTCCAGCATCAGGCGCGCCAACTGGCCGAATCCGGTGGCGTTGGCCTTTCAGAAATCCTGTTCAAATCGATGATGGAGAGAACCGATGCCGACCAAATCTGAACCGGATCTGCTTCGGTCTCTTGAGGAAGTTCTGGACCTGGAAAGAAATGCGCTTGTACAGGGCGACCTGGATCAATTGGGCCACATGATGCCGGAAAAGGAAAAGCTGATCGGCGCGATTGCGGGCCTTGAGGTTCGGGAAAGTGACGAATTGATTCGACTCCAGAAGAAAGTCGAAAGGAACCAGGCGCTTCTTAATAGTGCAGCAAGTGGGATTCGGGCTGTCGCGGACCGCATGGCCGAGATGCGGCGCGTGCGAAGTGAGTTCAGCACCTACGGGGCGGACGGGCGGCGCAGCGGCTTTGCAGTGCGTGGCCACGCGAAGCTGGAGAAGCGGGCCTAGCGACCGATTTGATTCAAATCCGAATTTTCCGAGGGTCGGACTTTAGGATTCCATTAGGGGATCAACTGCAAAGGTGGCCGGGCACCTGAAACAACAGGTGGCGCGAACGGCCGGAGGGCGGATCGCACCGATCAGAACGACGTCAAAGCCCGCAGGTGGTGCGGGGTCAGCATGGGCACAAAGGGCCCGAATGGAAAAAGGAAGAAAGCTATGTCCAGCATTCTGACCAACAATGGCGCAATGGTTGCGCTGCAAACCCTGAAATCGGTCAACAAGAACCTGGCGCAGACCCAGAACGCGATCTCGACCGGCAAGGACGTTGCGACCGCCAAGGACAATTCGGCGGTTTGGGCGATCTCCAAAGTCATGGAGTCGGATGTCAAAGGCTTCAACGCAATCAAGGACAGTCTGGCGCTGGGTGAATCGACCGTCGCGGTCGCACGGAACGCGTCGGAAACCGTGACCGATCTTCTGACCCAGATGAAAGGCAAGATTGTCGCTGCTCAGGAAGACAATGTCGATCGCGGCAAGATCAATGACGACGTCACTGCGTTGAAGGATCAGATCGCCTCTGTTGTAAGCGCGGCCCAGTTTAACGGGCTGAACCTGGTGGACGGGTCGACGGGCTCCGCTTCGATCCTGGCGTCGCTGGATCGAGACAGCACCGGGGCCGTCACCCCGTCGTCGATCAGCGTGTCGGGCCAGAACCTGTCCACAGGTTGCTACGCCGCGGTGCAGGTGTTTGACGGCTCGACCGGCGCGTCGGCCGGCAATGACAGGGTTGGTGCCACTATCGACAACGGCACAACCTCGGCGACAGCTCTGGTGACCGATGAATCCAGCGGCACTTTCGCGGCGGGCGACAAGGTTATCGTGGCTATCGACGATCAGGTCGTCTCTTACACTGTGTCTACCGCTGACGCTGCTGCCACCACAACAGGTGATCTTGTGGCTGTGGGCCTGAAGGCAAAAATCGAAGAGTTGGGAATTACCGGTCTGACTGTTGACTACGACTCTGGTACAGCCGGAACGCTGTCGGTGACGAATGGCACCGGTGAGGACCTCTCGTTTTCAGCCCAGTTTGTGAACGCTGGCTCGGGCGGACTGGGCGCGCTGACTGGTATCGACGTTTCGACCGGCGCAGGAGCGACGGCTGCGCTGGCTTCGGTCGAGGCACTGATTGATACATCGATCGACGCATCGGCAGCTTTCGGGTCGTCGCAGGGCCGGATCGAAACCCAGAAAGAGTTTATCTCGAACCTGGCGGACTCGTTTAAATCCGGTATCGGCTCTTTGGTGGATGCTGACATGGAGGAGACGTCGGCGCGCCTTCAGGCTCTGCAGGTTCAGCAGCAGCTTGCCACGCAGTCGTTGTCGATTGCGAACCAGGCTCCGCAGTCGATCCTGTCGTTGTTCCGCTAATCTCAGGAACCTGGTCGGGGCGTGGAAGCACGCCCCGGCTCTGATTGCCAAAAGCCGGATTATTGGAAGGACTTCAAGTGACACCGCAAACCTTGGCGCACCGCGCCTATGCTCAGACGGCCGCACCTACGCGTACACCGCGTGATACCGAGTATGAGGCCATCTCGAAAATCACGCGTCGCCTTAAGGCCGCGGCTGCACGACAGAAATCCGACTTTGGCGGTTTTGTGCACGCGCTGCATGAAAATCGGCGATTGTGGTCTGTTCTGGCAAATGGCGTCACGGATTCCGACAATGCGTTGCCCAACGACCTGCGCGCTCGGATATTTTATCTGGCCGAGTTCACGGAACAGCACAGCAGTCAGGTTCTGGGCAACAAAGCGACCGTCGAGCCCTTGTTAGAGATCAATATGGCTGTCCTTCGCGGATTGCGGCAGATGGGGGCAACCTGATGGGTGGTTTGGTTTTGAAACTTGCCCCAAAAGAGCGGGTGTTGATCAATGGCGTTGTTCTGGAAAACGGGGACCGGCGCAGCCGCTTTTCGATCATGACGCCCCAAGCGAATGTTTTGCGTCTTCGCGACGCCATACACCCAGACGAAGTAAACACACCGGTCCGCCGCGTCTGCTATGCAGCTCAACTCGTGCTATCCGGAGATATGGAGCCCGATCAGGCGCGGCAGCAATTGCTGCGCCGGGTCGAGGAGTTGAGTCAGGTCTTCACGGACACAGATAGCCGGAAGGTGCTTGCTGAAGCTACAGACGCACTTCTGGCTGAGCAGTATTACAAGTGCCTCAAATCCCTTCGTGCTCTTTTACCGAGAGAGGAGCGGCTGATGGCCTTTCAGCAATGACATTCCAGCCCGTTGTACCGTCAGGCGGCCTTGTCGGGTGGAGGTTTCTTCAGCGCACCTATGACGCGCAGTTGGATAGCTTTTCTTCCACCACCGTAAACGAAAGGGAAACCAAGTATTTTCTGGACAACATCCAAAAAGTTCAGACCGCTGAAGATTTGGTTTCTGATCGCCGCTTGCTGCAGGTGGCGCTGGGTGCTTTCGGCTTGGAAGGCGACATCAACAATCGCTACTTCATTCAAAAGGTGCTGTCTGATGGCACATCCGCCGAGGATGCGTTGTCAAACCGCTTGTCCGACAAAAGATATCGCGAATTGTCCGAGGCATTTGGCTTGGGGCCAGGTGAAATTCGCAAAACGGGTTTGATCACCTTTATGGAAGATATCGCAGAGGACAATGTGGTCTCGCGGTTTGAAGTCGCCGTGGTACAAAGCGACGAGACAATGCGAATCGCGCTTTACGCTCAGCACACGCTGGCGGATCTGGCGGTTCAGGACAGTGGCGCTGACACCAAGTGGTTCGATTTGATGAGCCTTCCACCCTTGCGGAACATGATGGAAACGGCACTTGGCCTTCCTTCGAGTTTTGCCCAATTGGACATTGATAGGCAGCTTGAGGTGTTCAAGGATAGGTTGGCAGGGCTAACAGGCTCGGATGACTTATCGCAGTTTTCAGAAGAAACAGCAGTCAATCTATTGACCGATCAGTACCTTGCACGCCGTCAGATCGCGCAGCTTCAAAGCACGATTTCACCCGCCCAGACTGCATTGATCCTGCTAGGGGCGTAGAATTCCGAACCCCAGCCAAGGTAAGCGGCGTCAAAGCGGGGCGCGTCAGGAATTCAGTACACCATCCGCAGAAGTTTGCAGAGCAAAGGACGCGACAGGCTGAGAAACGTTATGAAGTCTAATGTCCCCTAGCGGCACGGCGTCAGCGCAGGCCGGAACGATGTCGGATGATACGACAATCCTGTGGTTGACTGTCTTTCCGTATTCCCCCAGCCGCGCCGCGATATTTGCAGCACGTCCAATTACGGTGAAATCCAGTCGCTCACGCGAGCCGACGTTGCCGTATGTTACACGCCCATAGGCGACTCCGATAGAGCAATCACAGTGCTCGTCGGAACCTGACCGACGCAGCTCGCCCAGCTTTTCCACGATTTCAACGGCTGTGCGCTGCGCGTTGATGCGGGCCGTAATTGAATCGTCGCCTTCCGGGAAAACGGCAAGTACAGCATCGCCGATGAACTTGAGGACTTCGCCACCGTTTTCGTGAACGATGCCAGACACGGTTTCAAAGAACTCGTTCAACAGTCCGATATACTCAGCCCGGCCCAGCCTTTCTTCCAGGTTGGTCGAGTTGCGCAAGTCGCAGAACATGATCGCCGCGTCGATCTCATCCCCGTCACCGCGTCGGATTTCACCGCCCAGAACGCGCGCGCCCGAACGCTTTCCGACGTAGGTTTCAAGCAAGACCTGCGCGTTCTCACGCTGCATGAAAACTTCGTAAAACCGGGCAATCACCGACGAACACTCGAACACCAGTCCAAGATTTTCGGTGGTGAAGCCGTCGGGATGATCGCAGGTCAAGGTCAGCACATTGGTGCGGCCATCGGAAAACGGCAAAGGCATTGCGACATAGTCCGTTGCGCCCTTGGCCCGCAAATCTTCCATAATGGGAAAGCTGTTCTGAGGGTTGTCGTCGTTTAGGCGTTGGCGAACGCCGCCCAGCCCGTTCGACACATGCCGGAGGGGGCTGTTGATATAGGCCGGGTGGTCGTGAATCTCATAGGTGGGCACGTTGGTCGAGATTTCGTCCACGCCCTTTTCCCAGATATAGTGTTTACCCGCGATCAGGGGGTGTAGCGACCAGACCAGAATGCTGAGGCGCTGGATCGCGATTCCATGTTCCAGCATCTTCTCGGCCAGCGCTTTGGTGAAGCCTTCGGAGGTCGCGATCTCGGACGCGCCCCGCATTAGCCAATCAATCAAAGGCCCGCTGATATTACCGTCTTCGGGCGCCCTGAGTCGGTTTTGCCCCAGATCAATTCGGTCATAAGCAGCGGGCATGAACCCTATATGGCCTTGAATTGTTTTGCTTTCAGGCAACGCCTCTTCATAGGCCCAGACGCTGTTTGCCAGACGCTCGCCGTTCAGGACGACATCATGATAGGTCGCGGTCCCTTTGAAGGGGCAAAAGGTCTGCAAGTCGGTTTCGCCACCCAGATCCACGCATACGTCTTCGCGGGGGATGTAAATTGTTGGCGGCAGCCGGGTCTCATACATAACTTTGGCGTTGGAGCTTTGGGCCAGCAGAACATCGCCCCGGTAAATTGCGATCGGGCCGTCTAACCGTTCTGTCGAGATTCGATAACCTGCTGATTGCGGTGTGGCGTGGACGTTCATGATCAACCTCCCTGGCACGGGTTCCTTAAGGATGGGCTTTCAATCCCGAATTTCCAAGGGGCTGGGTCAACAGATTTCCAAACAACGGGTGTGCGTCCGCGCGTGCTCAGACCATCTGAATCACGTCCTTCTCGATGGAAAGCATATATCCTTTTTTGGCGATGTTCTTGACCAGCAACTCACTGACCATCTGGTTGCCCAGAGCATCGCGCAGCCTTTTGATCCGCGTGGCACCGGCGGCTTCTTCGCAATCAGAGGCGTCTTTGCCGGAAATAACGGCCTCGATCTGCGCGCCGGACAGCATTTCATCGTCCAATCTTGACTCGGCCAGAACCGCCAACGTCTCCATCGCGGCGGGTGTCAGTTTGAAGTCCATGTTGTTCAAATAGACCGTGTTTTCTTCGCGGCTGATCAGCAAAGACGTGACCTGAATGCCGGTCCTCTCAATCTGGGCCATCCGACGGTTCAGCAGGACGAGCATAACCAGAAACACCAGGGCGGTGACCAGCATGGCAGTGGCAAACACCAGCAGCACAAAAATGACCATTCTGTAACTGGACAGCGTATCTGCAAAGGCCGTCCCGGATTGCGCGAGGATTTCCAGCAGGCGAATCTCGGCCTGCGAGGTCAGGTCGCTTTCGATGAACAGACGTTCCACGCGCGCGTTAAATGCGTTGGCATCGGGGAGTGTCCAGAACAGGAAAACCGCCGCCGTTATCAGAATCAGAACGATGGCCGCGATACCTGCGCCAACCAGTCTTGCACCTGACCGCCGGGCCTCAGTAACGGAGATAGAATTTTCCGGCATTGGCCTTCCTTTTGTCCAACCCATCCGGCCCAAACACCGATATCACGTTCAGCAAGGTCCAGCCCGACCCGCGCAGGCGCTGCGAGACCTCTTTCTTTGCCTTGCCTTTTTCACAAGCCGAAACCTGCATGACGCCGTAATGCAGGCGCAGTGGATTGTCCTGCTTGGCTTTGTAGTCGGCATAGCAATCAGCCGCAGATGCAGCAGTGCCGACCGATATCAGGGCCAAGACAGCCAGAGAAGGGAGGATCTGTTTCATAGGCTGCATCCTGCGCATGGGTCACCCAGATATTCAATAACGCAAGGGCGTCTCGGGCATTGATATTCGATATCATCCGCCCGTTATTGCGTGTCTTCCAGGGGTGCCACCAAGTTTGATGCAAGAAATTCGACCGCCGCGTCGGATCGTCTTTGCACTCGAAAAAGGACAAGCATTATGCACCGGAAATTCATCGCGCTTATCGTTGCCACTGCTATTGCCATCACCGGCGTCTCGGTCTCGCAGGCTCGGGCCGCGGACGCGAGGGACATCCTCGGAGGTCTGGCCGCCATCGCGCTGATCGGCGCAGGTGTTCACTATTACAACAAAGAGAAAAGCCAAGCGCGGGTCAGTCGCACCCAACCGCCAGTTTACCATGCCAACCCAAACAAACCGCACTACCCGGTGCGTCCCCTGCCGCACCGGGTTGCGAAGTATGACCTGCCGCAAAAATGCCTGCGGACCTACGAGAAATATTCATCAAAGCGGCCCCTGCTTGGACCGAACTGCCTGAGCAAGCACTACAAACACGCCAATAGCCTGCCGCAAGAATGCAAGGTCGGTTTCTGGAACGGCAAAAAGGTCAAACGTGCCTATGAGCCTGCCTGCCTGCGCCAAAAAGGATACCGCGTGGTTTACCGGTAATCGGTTTCGAGCAGGAGCGGCGTCACAGAAGCGCCGTGGGGAGGGGGCAGCGCAGTCTGCCCCTTCCTTTTTACTTGCGGTTGGTCTTGAAACACGGTCTTTCCAAGGTATGACGAAACCTGACTACGAACTGGAAAAGGCCGCCGTTGCGCAGGGCTACACGCGGATCGCGGGCGTGGACGAGGTTGGCCGTGGGCCATTGGCAGGCCCGGTCGTAGCGGCTGCCGTGATCCTGAACGCCGATGACATCCCTGACGGGCTGAACGATTCAAAGAAACTGACAGCGAAACGCCGTGCCGGTCTGGATGCTGAAATACGTGCGCGGACAGAGTTCGCAATAGCCGAGGCAACGGTCGCAGAGATCGACGAGCACAACATCTTGCGTGCCTCGCATCTTGCGATGGAGCGGGCGGTGGCCGCGCTGGACCCGCCGCCGGACTATCTTTTGATTGACGGAAACTTGATTCCGCGTGGGCTGACGATCCCCTCTCAAGCCGTTGTCAAAGGCGACGCGCACTCGGTGTCGATTGCAGCCGCATCTATCGTTGCGAAAAACTGGCGTGATCAGGTGATGGTGGATTTGGCGCAACAGCATCCCGGCTATGGGTGGGAGACAAACGCCGGTTATCCGTCAAAACAACACAGGGACGCGCTGCAAAATCTTGGTGTGACCCCACACCATAGACGTTCGTTCAAACCCGTACACAATATCTTGTATCAAGGGTAAATTGTAAGCTGCTGATTCAAAAAAGAAATTGACGGCGAATCGTCTTTGACTCATCCTTGTCTCAACCAAATGAGCGCAAAAGCGCCGTGGATACTTGAGGCAGTAAAATGACAATAATCACCAAAAAGGGCGCAAAAGCGCTCCCTTTAAACACGATTCTATCCGGGGACTGCATCGATGTGATGAACAGTCTGCCCGAGGCGTCGGTTGACCTGATCTTTGCGGATCCGCCCTATAATTTGCAGCTGAAAGGCCAGTTGCATCGCCCGGATAACTCTCAGGTGGATGCGGTTGATGACCACTGGGATCAGTTTTCCAGCTTTGCAGCCTATGACCAGTTCACCCGCGACTGGCTGAAGGCGGCGCATCGTTTGTTGAGACCCAATGGCGCGATCTGGGTGATTGGGTCGTATCACAATATCTTCCGTGTGGGCTCGGCCCTGCAGGACGCGGGATACTGGATTTTGAACGACGTGGTGTGGCGCAAGTCGAACCCGATGCCGAATTTCCGCGGCAAGCGGTTCACCAATGCGCATGAGACGATGATCTGGGCCAGCAAACGCGAAGGCGCGAAATACACCTTCAACTATGAGGCGCTGAAGGCGCTGAACGAAGGTGTGCAGATGCGCAGCGATTGGGTGCTGCCGATCTGCACCGGGCATGAACGCCTGAAAGATGAAAACGGCGACAAGGCGCATCCGACGCAGAAGCCGGAATCGCTGTTGCATCGGGTTCTGATCGGCTCGACCAACCCCGGTGATGTGGTGTTGGATCCGTTCTTTGGTACCGGCACGACCGGGGCCGTCGCCAAGATGCTGGGGCGTGAGTTTATCGGGATCGAGCGCGAGGAAAGCTATCGCAAGGTGGCCGAGAAACGCATTGCCAAGGTTCGTAAATTCGACCGTGAAGCGCTGGAAGTCAGTGCCAGCAAACGCGCCGAGCCGCGCGTGCCGTTCGGTCAATTGGTTGAACGCGGCATGCTGCGCCCGGGTGAGGAACTGTATTCCATGAACCAGCGTCACAAAGCCAAGGTTCGCGCCGATGGCACGCTGGTGGGCAACAACGTCAAGGGCTCGATCCATCAGGTCGGGGCGCAGCTTGAGAATGCGCCGTCCTGCAACGGCTGGACCTATTGGTGCTTCAAGCGCGACGGCAAGACCGTGCCGATCGACGTGCTGCGTCAGCAGATCCGGTCGGAGATGCATAACTGATTTCACGAATACCGCCGGTGCCTGTGGCCTGACACAAGGCACTAAGCCTTGCCCCGCCGATCCCGGCGGGGTCTTTTGTTTTCTTCCCTTTCCAGTTCCGATATGAGCCTTTAACAGCTTGCAGCGCACCGAAGGAGTCTCAGCAATGTCGGACACCACAGCCAGTGAATCGCGCTTTGGACGGTTTTTCGTAACGCGCCCTGACAGCTACGATATGGATAATAAGTACACCGAAGCCGCGCTTGAGAAGCACAAGCGCGAGGGGCTTGTTCTGGCTGTCAGAGCCCGCTGGATCGCGATGGGTCTGACAGGCATTTTGTTGATCTTCCTGAACCCGCAATGGGAAGTGCTGTGGTATCACTTCATTCTGCTTTTGATCTGCGCAAATGGGTGGCTGATCCGCAAGGCCGGTCAGGTTGGGCAATCGCGCACCGAGCTTCTTTTGATCTTTGTGGACCTTCTGATCATGACGCTGGGCATGATCGTACCCAACCCCTTCAGCGATGATGTGCGGCCATTGGCCATGCAGTACCGATTCGACAACTTTCAGTATTTCTTCATCATTCTGGCTGCGGGAACGTTGGCCTATTCATGGCGCACAGTCGTCGCGATAGGATCGTGGACAGCATTGGTGTGGACGGCGGGCTGGCTGATTGCG
The DNA here is from genome assembly GCF_056539165.1 of Ruegeria sp. BC7. Classification (NCBI taxonomy): domain Bacteria; kingdom Pseudomonadati; phylum Pseudomonadota; class Alphaproteobacteria; order Rhodobacterales; family Roseobacteraceae; genus Ruegeria; species Ruegeria sp. BC7. The sequence continues at coordinate 83,203 of NZ_JBQFUL010000006.1, forward strand.
TGGTGGGTCTCGACCCCGATTCCGGGCTTAAGTGAGCGTGTCGCGCAGGCTTTGTCAGGCTACCCAGACGTTGCTGAGCTGCTTGATCCCAACAGCTTTATGCCATCGCAGCGGATTCAGCAGGTGGTCGTGTTTGTGATGGTCGCCGTGACGCTTGGGGTTTCGATGCGGCGGCTCAATCAACTGCTGTTGACCAATGCTGGGCTGGAGCGTGAGCGCGCAAACCTGTCCCGGTATTTCTCGCCGAATGTGGTCGATCAGCTCAGCCAGAATGACGAACCTCTAAAACAGGTACGCAAAGAAAACATTGCGGTTCTGTTCATCGACATTGTCGGATTTACCAAATACGCCGCCGGGCGCGACCCCTATGAGGTGATCGAGGTTCTGCGCGGTTTTCACGCCCGTATGGAGACCGAGGTCTTTCGGCATCACGGGACGTTGGACAAGTATCTGGGCGACGGGTTGATGGCCACGTTCGGTACTCCGGTTCCAACCCCGTTGGACGCCACAAACGCCGTGGCCTGCGCTCGGGACATGGTGCATGTGGTCGACCGTTGGAACGTCGAACGGAAACGTCAGGGCGAGCCCGAGATTCAGGTAGGCATTGGTGTTCATTATGGATCGGTCGTTCTGGGCGACATCGGCGCAAACAGGCTGGAGTTCGCCGTCATCGGCGATGCAGTCAACGTAGCGGCCAAGCTCGAGGCATTGACTCGCGAGTACAGTGCGCGCGCTGTGCTGAGCGACGAGGTGTGCGCGAAGCTGACCGAAGAAGGCCAAAACCTGCCGGACCTGATGCGAGGTTTTGCCAAGCGCGAGAACCAGGTTGTGCGCGGCGTCGAGAAGCCCATGGATGTTTGGGTGCTTTAGGGTCGGTCTCCCGCCGAATTTACGTGCATCCAAGATGCAACTAAATTCGTTGGGCCGGGCAGCGCGCTGATGCGCGCTGAGGTCAGGTTCTTGGCAAAGGGTTGCACGACGCGTTGTAGGGCGCCCAATCGGTGATTTCGGGATAGTATTGCCGTCGCCAGGCCCGAACGCGCGGGTTCATGACTCGGCGCCAAAGTGGGGGCACCATCGCGGCGACCGTCATCACCGGATAGCCAAATGGAAGTTGCGGCGCGGTGTCTTCCGAGTGGTGCTGCAACAGCGGGAACCGGCGGTTGGGTTTGTAGTGGTGGTCCGAGTGCCTTTGCAGGTTGATCAGCAGCCAGTTTGACGCCTTATGTGATGCGTTCCACGAATGGCGCGGCAGAACGTGTTCGTATTTCCCATCGCCCAGATGTTTGCGGGTCAGCCCATAGTGTTCGACGTAGTTGACCAGTTCGAGCTGCCAGATGGCGACACCTGCCTGAATCAGGAACAGGGCCAAGCCCGACCAGCCGCCAATCAGAAACGCCAACAACAGCATGCCGCCCTGCAAGGTCCAATACCGCCAGAAGGGATTGGCGAGGTCGGTCCAGCGGCGGTCCTTACGAGCCAGCTTGTCCTTTTCAGCGCGAAACGCCGACACTAGGCATTGGCGCAGAACGCGGGGGTAGAACCGGTGAAATCCTTCGTTATAGCGCGCGGTCACGGGGTCTCGGGGGGTGCCGACAAACCGGTGATGGACCAGCAGGTGTTCGGACCGGAAATGCGAATACAGCACCATCGCCAAAAGGATGTCTCCCAGCCAGCGTTCCAGTCGCCCTTTCTGGTGCATCAATTCGTGGCTGTAGTTGATGCCGATCGTGCCTGAAAGGACCCCCATGCCAAAGAACAGGCCTATTTTTGACAGTGATGACAGGTGATTTGTGTGCGTCGCGTACCAGATGAGGCCATAGAGCGTCAGGAACTGCGCCGGAACCCACGCCTTGGTCAACAGGATGTACCACCGCAATGTAACGTCAGAGGTGTCAGGATCCGCGTTGCTCAATTCCAGACCTGTCAGCCGGTCCAGTAATGCAAAGGCCCACCAGGTCGACAGCGGCACCAGCAAAACCCACCACCCGCCCGCAAATGCGGTGATCCAGATCAGCGGGATCAGCAGGAAAGACACCCAGAACGGGAGGGCGGATTGCCAGCGGCTGGGGGATTCTGCTGCGGTCATCGAGTGGCTCCGAACGATTGCGCCAAGATTAGTCCTAGTCCGATATTCCGCACAATGGGTTACCGTTCGCGCCAGAGGTCGTACGCCTTGCGCATGACGGTTGGCAGATCGCTGGGTTGAAACCTGTGTTTGTCCACGACAAGCAGGTCATTCGGAGGCAATCCTTGGGGAAGCGAGGCGGTCCAGATCCGCAGGATCAGATGGAAATGAGTAAACGTGTGGCGCACCTCACCCGATAGCTGTTGCCATTCTGCTGGAAACGGAGGGGAATTCTCAGGCGCGTCGGTCCAGTCCGAGCCGGGCCAGCCCAGCATGCCACCCAACAGGCCCTTGTCCGGTCGCCGTTCCATCAGCAGGTCGCCATTCGCAGCCTGAGCAATATAAATATGCCCGTATCGCGTTGGCTTTGGTTTCTTCGCTGTCTTACGTGGCAGATCAGCCTGAGTTCCGGCCGCGCGTGCAAGGCAGGGGTCGCGCAAAGGGCAAATACCGCAGGCCGGGGATTTTGGCGTGCAGATGGTTGCCCCCAGATCCATGACCGCCTGCGCATAGTCGCCGGGTCTGCTGTTGGGCGTCAGCAAGGCGGCATGTTCTTTCAATACCGGTTTTGAGCCCGGCAGGGGATCGTGAATATCGTAAAGGCGGGACATGACGCGCTCGACATTCCCGTCAAGCACAGTTTCGGGTCGGTCAAATGCAATCGCCGAGATCGCAGCAGCGGTATAGGGGCCAATGCCGGGCAGTTTCAGCAGGGCGTCATAGGTGTTCGGGAATGTTCCATCGTATTCATCTGTCACCACGCGCGCGCATTTGAGCAGATTGCGGGCGCGGGCGTAATAACCCAGCCCGGCCCACTCACCCATGACTTGATCGTCGGGCGCTGATGCTAGCGCCTGTACCGATGGCCAGCGAGTGGTGAAGCGCAGGAAATAGTCGCGCACGGCGGCAACCGTGGTTTGCTGCAACATCACTTCGGACAGCCAGACGCGATAGGGATCGGGCAGCACCCCGGCGGCCCGGTCCTCCGGTCCAACCCGCCACGGCATTTCCCGCGCATGGCGGTCATACCAGGCCAGCAATTCCTCGCTTACGTTCAAATCGGCAGAGTCACGCAAGTTTTATGTATCTCCGTGTCGGGTTTCGCTGGCGCCCAGTGTCCTGCCCTCTACAATAGCGGCGCAGGAGTTGGAAACCAGATGCAACGCAGACGTTCTTCGACCCGCGGGTTCAAACGCACCGCGACATTGCTGAACGACCAGATCAGGCACGCCGGTGAAAGCCGGGGTTTCGCCGTAACGCGCCTTTTGACTCATTGGGCTGAAATTGTAGGGCAGGACATGGCTGCGATCGCGCGGCCCGTGAATGTGGGCTACGGAAAGGGCGGGATGGGGGCTACGCTGACCGTGCTGACCACCGGACCGCAGGCTCCGATGCTGGAAATGCAAAAGGAACAGTTGCGCGGTAAGGTGAACGCCGTCTACGGCTATAACGCAATCAGCCGGGTGCGTATCACGCAAACCGCTCCGATAGGATTTGCCGAGGGGCAGGCCAGTTTCGACCACAAGCCGAAAGCGCCGAAACCCAAGATCGAACCAGAGATTGCGGCCGAGGCGGACCGGGCAGCGCAGGACGTGCATGATGGCGATCTGCGCGCAGCCCTTGAACGTCTGGGCCGTAACGTATTAACCAAGCAAAAACGTTGAGAAAGGGCTGTTGAATGAGCCGTATTGCAACCGGAATCTGCGCGGCTGTCGCCATAGCCGCTGGCGGCTATTGGCTGTCGCTGTCGAATTCCCAATCCGCCAACCCCCTGATCAGCAGCGCCGAAGCGCAAGAGGCTGATCTGGATACCTCGACCATCGTTGAGATGGTGCAGGGGGCGAACGACGCACCGGTCGAGGTTATCGAATATGCGTCCTACACCTGCCCGCATTGCGCAAGCTTCCACAAAGGGCCGTATAAGCAGCTCAAGAAGGACTTTATCGACACCGGCAAGGTCAAGTTCATCTACCGCGAGGTATATTTCGACCGCTACGGCCTTTGGGCATCGATGGTGGCGCGCTGCGGTGGGCCCGAGAAGTTCTTTGCCATTTCTGACCTGATCTATGACGGCCAGTCCGAATGGACTCGCGCCGGTGGCCCGACCGAAATTGTGGACGAGCTGCGCAAGATCGGCCGTCTGGCCGGTATCGGGAAAAACCAGCTTGAGGCTTGCCTTCAGGACGGCACCCGCGCACAGACGCTGGTCGCCTGGTATCAAGAAAACGCCGAGCGCGACGGGATTCAGGCCACTCCGTCTTTCCTTGTGAACGGCAAGAAGATCGACAACATGTCTTACGATGATTTCAAAAAGATCATCGAAGACGAGCTGGGCAGCTAACGCAAGCGCGACCGGTCCGCGAGGGCCGGTCGCTGTTCAAGGCTTCGGCGCGACCTCAAGCAGCATCTGTTTGACCTTGTCGCCTTCGTTGATTGCCAGCCGGACGGGAAGGGTAATCACCTTGCTGCGAAACGCGGCTGGCAAGCGTACCGCGTCTTTCTCGGTCGTCACCATCTGAGCGCCAAGAGCGCGTGCTTCATTCTCAAGCCGTGTCATCAGCGCAGGGGTCAATGGCTGGTGGTCGTCCAGTGCCTCGGCACGCAAAAGCGTGGCCCCCTGCTGGCGAAGTGTTGCGAAAAACTTCTCGGGGTGGCCGATGCCAGCAAAGGCCAGAACGGGCGTGTCACTCCAATCCATCCCGGTTTGCAATGGCTCGACTGCGCCGGTCGCGCGCGGGACGGTCAAGCGGCCGCCCCATTGATCGCGGAACTGCTTTTGCGCGACAGCACCGCCGAGAGACAGCACAAGATCGGCGCGCTTCAGTCCAACGTCGACGGGTTCGCGCAAGGGACCAGCCGGAAGGCATAGCCCGTTTCCAAACCCTTTTTCCGCGTCCACGACAACGACCGAGAAATCCTTGGCCACGGAAGGGTTTTGAAACCCGTCATCAAGGACGATAACCGTGGCACCATCGGCTGCCGCGGCACGCGCACCCGCTGCGCGGTCCTTGGCGACCCAGACATCTGCGAAAGCTGCAAGCAACAGCGGTTCGTCACCAACCTCTGCGGCCGAGTGTTTGCCGGGTTCAACGCGGACCGGACCATCTAGCGATCCGCCATGTCCTCGGGTCACGACATGTGCCTTGTGCCACGCGTCGCGCAACTGTTCGATCACCCAGATCACTGTTGGCGTTTTACCTGTTCCGCCAGCATTCAGGTTGCCGACGCAAATGACCGGCACCCCCGGTGTCAGCCCAGAGTCCGAGGCCACCCGGCGCGCGGTTGCCGCCGCGTATATGCGCCCCAGCGGGGACAGCACGCGGGCCTGCAGGGAAAGTTTATTGGGTGCGGTGTTCCAGAAATCGGGTGCTCGCATGATCTCAACTCCGCTGATCCAGACAGTCCTGCACGATGTCGATTAGGTGGTCTGCCTGCGGTGCTCCCTCGGTTACGATTTGCCAACCCGCCAGCGCCATATCCGCCGCACGGTCAGGAGCCAGCAGCGCGACGACAGCGTCACCAAGTTCGGTGGCGCTTCTGACGGTGCGAGCCGCGCTCGCTCGGTCTAGTTGATCGTACAGTTGCTGGTGGCGATGCACAAACGGGCCGTGAATGATGGCAGACCCAAGCGCCGTGGCGGTCAGCGGGTCTTGGCCGCCAGCGCCCCGTTCCAGAGAGCTGCCCATGAAAGTCACAGCCGAAACGCGCTGCCAAAGGCCCAGGTCTTCGGGCTCTGATGACAGAATGACCTGGGTCGTATCCTCGATCGTTCCCCCGTCATCCCAGTTGACGCACCGCAGGTCCATGGATTCCAGGCGCTGACGTAATGGATCGGCCTCTGAAATGTCAGCCACATGCAGCACAAGCGCCAGTCGCGGCAGCATCCGCATTGCCTGACGATGGGCGCTGAGGACCGAGATGAACTCTTTGTCCTGAATCCAGGCTGCCAGCCAGACGGGGCGACCGGACAAAGCGTGCGTCATTTCGATTAGCTCGTCTTCTGGCCACGGGCGTGGATTGGGGCTGACATGCAAAGGTGGTGACACTTCGACCTTCGAGGAAGAAACTCCCAGGCGGCGTATGTGCCGTATCACGTCCGGAGTGGTCGCCAGGATGGTGTCGAAACAGTCCAGCGTATATCGGGTAATGTCAGGCAGCCACCGCCCCCCGCGGGCGACCTTGATATCGACCTCTGCCTCGATCAGGATCAGGGGAATTTCTCGCTCTGAGGCGCGGGTGATCAGGTTCGGCATGACGCCGCCGCCGACCCAAAGTCCGATATCGGGGTGCCAATGATCCAGAAACGCGCGCGCAGCCCCAGTCTGCTCGCTTGGCAGGGTGATCAGTGGATACATACAGGCATCCCATCGGGTCAGGTCGGCTTCTGGCGGGGCAGTCAGCACGACCGAAAGGTTCGGACGGGCTTGCTGCAATCTCTGGCAAAAATCCACAACGGCCCGCTGCCTTTCCTGCGTTCCGATGTGAATCCAAATCACCTCGCCCGTTGGACGAGGGACATAGGGTTGGCCGGTCGCGTTGGGCACACCCCACGACAGGATTCGATAGGCGGCCAGGCTAATCGAGCGCGGCTTGCTCATGAAGCGATGCCCGAGCTGTTCGGTTCAAGCTGCCCGAACAGTTTTTCATGAATGGGCGCGCCTGCTGCAATCACTCCGCTCAGGCGCGGGTGCGCATTGTTGAACCGCAAAGGTTGCCCCGATCTGTCCGAACAAACCCCGCCCGCTTCGCGTATGATCAGGTCCCCGGCGGCGATATCCCATTCCCAACTTGGACGAAGGGTCAGCATACCGTCGAACCGCCCTTGCGCGACAAGGGCCATCCGGTAGGCCAGCGAAGGGCGGTAGTTGCGCAGGAACTCGGGCGGCTGGCCCTGTAGCCAATGGCGCGCGTCCAGATTGGGTTTTGCAGCCAGTATTTCGGCGGACTTCAAATCGGTGACGCCCGAAACCCGTATTGGTGTTTCGTTCAGCGTCGCGCCTTGTCCTTTGGCGGCTGCGTACAGCAAGTCGCGAACAGGCAAGTAGATTACGGCCGCCGTCACCTCGCCTTCGTCTGCGATGGCAAGCGAATGTGCCCAGGTACGTGATCCTTCGGCAAAACTGCGCGTGCCATCAATAGGGTCGATGATGAACACCCGAGACTTGCTCAGTCGGTCCTGCGAATCCTCGGTTTCCTCGCTCAACCAGCCATAGTCAGGTCGCGCCGCGGGCAAGGTGTGTTCAAGCATCGCGTTAACGGCCAGATCAGCCTCGGTCACTGGGCCAGCACCGTCAGGCTTGTCCCACCGGCGCGCCGATCCTCCTGTATACCGGGTGGCGATCTTTCCCGCCTCCAGCGCGGCGTCGATGAGCAGGGGCAGGTCAGTTGCCGGCAAGTGTCATCCCTTCGATCAACAGGGACGGGACAACGCGGGACAGGTATGTCCGCGCGTCGTTTGCCGGAATGATCCGTTTGAGCATATCGCGCAGGTTGCCTGCGATTGTGCATTCATTGACCGGATAAGCGATCTCGCCGTTTTCGACCCAAAAACCAGACGCACCACGTGAGTAGTCGCCCGTGTTCGGATTGATCGTCGAGCCGATCATCGAGGTCACCAGCAGCCCTGTGCCCATGTCGCGCAGCAACTCTGCCCGGCTTTGATCCCCTTGTGTCAGGCTCAGGTTCCAGTTGCTGGGGGATGGAGGGCCGGATACGCCGCGCGCCGCGTTCCCCGTTGACGCCATATCGAGCTTGCGCGCACTGGACAGGTCAAGCGTCCAACCGGTCAGGGTGCCGTTTTCAACAATGGCCCTGCGGCAGGTTGGCAGACCTTCGGCGTCGAAGGGGCGTGATCCTGAAATGCGCGGGCGATGCGGGTCTTCGATCAGGGACAGGTGGTCGGGCAGAACCTGCTCACCCAGACAATCCGACAACCAAGATGCGCCTCGTGCGATCGCCGAACCGTTGCTGGCCCCCAGAAGATGACCAATCAGCGACGACGAAATACGCTCGTCAAACAGAACCGGAAATGTCCCCGTTGCGGGTTGGCGCGCCCCGACCTGTTGCACGGCGCGTTCTCCGGCGCTCTGGCCGATATCTGCCGGGCTGCGCAGGTCTGACTGGAACGTGCGGCTGTCGCCATCGTAGTCACGCTCCATCCCTGTGCCTTCGCCCGAGATCGCAACGCAGGATGTGGATCGGCTGCTGCGTACATAACCGCCGGAAAAGCCGTTTGTGGCGGCCAGATGGACGCGATGCGTCCCGTATGAGGCGGCCGCGTCAGAAACTTGTGTAACGCCCTGAACAGCAAGCGCGGCTGCCTCGGCCGCCAGCGCGTCCTGCATCAGGTCTTCGGCTGAAGGTTCAGGTGCCGGGTCAAAAAGTTCCAGCGCTTCAGTGTCCCAATTGGCCGCAAGCTGGTCAGATCGGGCCAGGCCAGCATAGGGATCCTCGGGCGCTTCACGCGCCATCGCTACGGCGCGTTCGGCCATGGCCGTCAGGGTTTCCGGGCGACTGTCCGAGCTTGAAACGATTGCTTGTCTCTGGCCGAGAAAAACGCGCAACCCCAAATCGGTACCTTCCGACCGCTCTGCGTGTTCCAGCGCCGCGCCACGTACCTCGACCGAGACAGAGGATCCGTCAAGCACGATGGTATCTGCCGCTTCGGCCCCAGCTTTACGGGCGGCTTCAAGCAAGACGTGGCTGATGTCTTCAGGTGTTCGGGTCATGGGGTCTCCGGTCTGTATATATTGGACCTAGCGTTGCGCTGCGCTGCTCGCAAGACCTGAAGCCGGGTATCAGTGGATCAGGAAATCAAAGAGTGGTGCAAATGGTGTCGTCGTACGCTCTATCCAATATGGCGGTTTGACTATGGAGTCATCGGATCGCTATCAATTGCAAAAATTTTCAGAGCTAGGAGTGCGCGGTTTGGCCCAGTTTTTTGTTGTCGACTTTGATGAACCTCATGTGGTTGCCACGGGCAAAGGGTCGAACAATATTATCAGCCAGTTCACGAGGGTCCTAACAAAGCTGCAAGTCCCTGCTGAAGTTTTACCTTTCCGGGAACTGATTGAGCGCGGACCGACGACCGATCCGAAAAGCTATGTTTTGCTGCATTACAACGAGCTTTTCGTCGTTCAGCATCAAAAAGTAGACTGGCTGCGCGCGCGCGAGGCAGAGCTTGCGGCTCTGGGTCACAAGGTCCTGCATTCCGTTGAACATGGGCGAGTCATTGGCCACAAAGTCCGCCAGAACAAGGTTTTGACTGCCGCCGGCGTTCCCATGCCCAAGTTGATAGAAGCGGGTGACAGTTTTCGCACAGTTTTTTCAAACGAAGTGTCAAACGCGCATGTTCCGGTTCAACTCGTGAGTGACGAAAGGGAACTGGATTCCTCGCGGTACAATACCGATTACATCAATTGCAGATACGAATACTAAGGTGAGCCTTGGCATATATCCATTCGCGCCATGGCAGTAGGCGAGCAGGTTTTGTTTTCGTGGATAAGAGCCGGAGAGGGACTCAATGTCCGAACCCGGGGTACGCCGGTTGATGCTGAAATGCTGACATATTTTCACGACCTGCTGATCAAACCCAATGTTGACCAAATCCGTGACATCGCGAAGAGCGTCAAGGATGCTGTGGGCGTTGGGCTTTACGCGCATGACATCCTTCCGTGCGCGGAAACCGGGAGGTTTTTTCTGTGCGAGACCAACTTTAAATTTTATGAAGGGATGTACCGGTTCCACATGCAGAGCATCGCCAAGGATCTGCCAACACCCGCCTATTTTAATGGTCGAACCACCGGACGGCGTATAGCACGAGCTCTGGTCCACGAGTTAGACTTGCAGACCTGAGTCAGATAGTGGGCGAAGCTCTGGTTATACTGAGCATCGCCCCTCTATCATCACTTGATCCGTTGACCATTGGCCAGAATCTGGCCGTCTTCCGTGAACTCGATTTTCGAGTTCAGTGTATCGGGTTCTTCGCCGGGAACAGCCATCAGACCCATCATCATCCGCGCGCCCATCGCGTCGCTGTCCGACAGCAGACCCATGCCGATCAGCGTATCGATCAGCGCGTTCGCCCCGGTCAGCGTCAGGTTTGCGACGCCCGACGGTGAGGGCAGGCCATCAAACTCTTCGGTGTTGCTGTTGTCGAAGGAAAAATCCCCCTCGCCCGTCAGTTTTGCGCCAACCAGCGACACCAGCAGTTCGTTGATCTTGAGAGAGTGCAGCTCACCCGGTGCTTCTTCGGCGAATTCCAGCGATTCAACAGCTTCGGGGTCGAAGAAGTTGGTCAGGATCTTGGCTGTGCCTGAGGTATCAATCGAAATCGTGGCCGGATCACGCGGTAGAGCGCCTGCCGGATCGAACATGCTCCACAAAACATCTGACATGGTGAAGTCGGTCATGTTGATGGCAAATCCAAAGGGTTGGATTTCCTCGGACTGCTGCACGGGAAACTCGAACTTCAGCCCGGCATTGGCCATTGCAATTTCGATCGGGAAAGGAAGGTCAGCGGTCGTCACTGCCAGTTTCGCGCTGTTTTGCTCGACGTCATAGGCCAGCCGTTGTGCGTCAAAACTTGCGGCAAAGCGGCCCCCCTCGGACTCGCTGCCCAACGAGAACGCCTCGCCATCGCTGGTGCCCTCCATCGCGGTTGTGCCAGAGCCGTAGGTGAACAGCCCGGAAAACTCGAACCCGGCATCGTAAAAGGCTTGCGGGTCCGCGACGTCAAAATCCGACGGGATCACGCTGGTACCTTCAAAATCAAGCTGGCGTAGGTTGCCGTCGATCTTTGCCGTTTCGTCGCTTTCGGGATCGTCGAACGCCAGGCTATAGGACAGCCCACCCGCCTTGAACGTCTGATCGACATCGCGATTTTCACCAACCTTCATCCGTGAACTGCCGGTCAGGTCCGTCATTTCCATGTCTGCGCCCAAGATTGCGCTGGGCATCTCCTCGCCGTTGACGTTCACGCCATCCAGTTTGATGCCCAGAGAGGCCGCCGAATAGTCATAGGTCATATCCTCGGACGAGCCCGAGACGACCATCTCAAGACCGTTATGGGTGTAAAGAATATCGGCCGAGAAAGTTTCACCTTCGCCTTCGCCCGATACGGTCATCGGGAAGCTTTCGGGGAAATCGATGCTGACTGTTCCGTCGCCGTTTTCGGTCAGGATCATCTCTGGCACACGCATCTGAAAGGCTGCGTCTTCTTCCGGCAGCGACATGGACACGGTCATGTCAGTGACGCTGGTCACGCTGCCGTTGACGGATTGCTCACCCGAAACAGTATAGCCCATCTGGGTCAGGTAGGACTGCCAGTCGTCCCAGACATCCTGCGCGGTTAGATCGGCCAGCGCCCCCTGAGTCACTATGGCATAGGCAAATACTGCGCCGCAGCTGCGGCGAAGAAAAACGGACATTATAGAACCCTTCTTGATAAATCTTGCGGGCATGGTCGTGTCTGTGGCGTCGGGCGTCAAGGGGCAAGGGGTGGACCCTTTCCCCGTTCACGCGGTAGAGGTTCACACATTCTCAAGACAACGGAGGTACAGGGTTCACATGCAAGGGAAAACCGTACTGATTACAGGGGCCAGCCGCGGCATCGGGGCCGAGGCGGGGCGTGTTTTTGCCGCAGCCGGGGCAAATGTCGTTCTGGTCGCGCGCAGCCGCGATCAAATTGCAACCTTGGCCGAGGCGCTGGGCGAAAACGCAATGGCGCTGCAATGCGACGTAAGCGATTTTGTGCAGGTGGAACAAGCCGTTGCCGATTGCGTGGACCGGTTCGGCGGATTGGACGTTTTGATCGGGAATGCGGGTGTCATTGACCCTATCTTTCACATGTCCAGCGCCGATGTCGCGGCGTGGAGCACGGCGATCGACATCAACCTGAAGGGCGTCTTTTACGGCATGCGCGCAGCGCTGCCCGTGATGCGGGCAGCCGGTGGCGGTACGGTGCTGACCGTATCCTCGGGCGCGGCGTCAAACCCTATCGAGGCGTGGAGCCATTATTGCGCCTCGAAAGCAGGCGCGAAGATGCTGACCGAGTGTCTGCATCTGGAAGAAGCCATTCACGGCATCCGCGCGATGGGATTGTCGCCGGGAACCGTCGCCACCGACATGCAGCGTGTCATCAAGGCAAGCGGCATCAACGCCGTAAGCCAGCTGGATTGGAGCGATCATATCCCGGCTGACTGGCCCGCTCGCGCGTTGCTTTGGATGTGCTCAGAGGATGCGGATGAATTTTTGGGAACTGAAATTTCGCTAAGGCGCGAAGACATTCGGCAAAGGGTAGGGCTGACGTGATCCAACTGACCAAGACTGACGGATTGTGGACCGTCACTCTCAACAACCCGGACAAGGCCAATGCGTTGACCGGGACCATGCTGACCGAACTGTGCGAAATAGCCGAAAACGCAACCGACGCGCGTGCCCTGATCCTGACCGGTGCGGGCAAGGTATTCAGTGCCGGTGCCGATCTGGACGAAGCGCGCTCGGGCCTTGCGACCTCGGACCTGTGGGAGCGTTTGTCCGGCGCCATCGCTGCTTTGCCGTGTCTGACGGTTGCTGCGCTGAATGGCACTCTGGCTGGCGGTGCCAACGGCATGGTTTTGGCCTGCGATCTGCGCATCGCTGTGCCATCAGCCAAGTTCTTTTACCCGGTGATGAAACTGGGTTTTCTGCCACAGCCCTCGGACCCAAAGCGTATGGCGGCACTGATAGGCCCGGCGCGCACCAAGATGATTCTGATGGCAGGGCAAAAGATCACTGCGGAAGAGGCGTATTCCTTTGGGCTGGTTGATCGCGTAGTTGAGCCCGACCTGCTGATGCAAACAGCGCATGAATTGGTTTCCGACAGCGTGCAGGCCGATCCCGGGATTGCGCAGGGTATCGCAAGGCTGTGCGAATGAGGTTATCCGCCCTTCGGTTGCGCGTTTCCGATCCGGAGCGTTTGTCGACATTTTACCGCGATGTTCTTGGTATGGCTGTCCAAGCTCAGGGCGTTTGCCAGCGTGTGGGCTATGGTGGCCCTGATGCCGAAGTGGTCATGATGCCGGGTGGCGGCAAATACAGCCACGATCAGGGGCAACGATACTGGAAGATCGGTATAACCGTACCGGATGTGGATCTGGCTGTGGCCTTCCTAAGCCAAAAGGGGGTGGAGGTTTCGAATCCAAAGCAATTTCTGGATATCGGTTACATGAGTCATCTGAGGGACCCCGAGGGGTTCGTGATTGAACTGTTGCAGTGGGATTTTGAAGGCAACCGCCCGGACTATGCGGCCAATCCGTCAAACCCGTTTGCAAAAGCACGCCTTGGTCAGATCACATTGCGCACGGGCGATATCGCCGCCGAGGATGCGTTTTGCCGTGGGCAGGGGATGCGCTTGTTGTCGATGCAGGATGTCGCACAATACGGGTTTGACCTGCATTTCTATGCCTTTACGGATGAAACGCCCCCGAATGGGGATTTATGGGCTGTCGATAACCGGGAATGGCTATGGAAAAGGCCATATACCACGCTGGAGTTTCAGCACGTTGCCGGTGGAACTTTCGCCCCCTCGCCGGATTATCGCGGGCTTGAGGTCAGCGGGCTTTCGTCCCCTATACATGACGCATTTGGGGACAGAGTTTGGCCCGGCTGACTATCGCGCCCGCCTGCGACCCGGCACTTTTGAGCGAAACCCCGGCGGGCGCTTGCGAACCCATTTCAGGAATTTTTCTAGCCTTGGATGAGCGCGCAAAGCCTCTACGGTATTGAACTCGCGCGCCAACTGGCTCTCGGTCAGGGTTGCGTGGACCTCTTTGTGGCAAATTACATGCAGTAAAACGGTCGGCCCGCCCTTGCCCCCTTTGAGTTTTGGGATCAGATGGTGCAGGCTGCCGTCCCCGTCTGGGATCGGGCGGTCGCAAAGCGGGCAGATAGGGTCACTGTTCGACATGGCGCGGTCAGGGTTGCGCTGGACGTCGCAGAAGGCAAGGGGACAGAAATGGCACAGGCAGTTGTGATCGGGGCCGGACCCGCTGGCCTGATGGCAGCCGAAGAACTGGCCGTCGCGGGCCATGATGTTCTGGTGGCCGAGGCCAAGCCCTCGGTCGCGCGCAAGTTTCTTATGGCTGGCAAGTCGGGCCTGAACCTGACAAAGGACGAGCCCTTGGACACTCTTGTGTCGTTCTACGGCCCGGCTGCGGATTGGTTGCGCCCGATGCTCGCAGAGTTCAACGCGGCCGATGTTCAGGTTTGGGCGCGTGATCTGGGGCAAGAGCTGTTCACCGGGTCCACAGGGCGGGTCTTTCCAACGGCGATGAAGGCGTCACCACTGTTGCGGGCTTGGCTGGGTCGACTCGATACGGCAGGCGTTCAGATCAAAACACGCTGGCAATGGGTTGGATGGGACGGCGAGGCTCTTGTGTTTGAGACTGCGCAAGGCCGTCAAAATACTTCAGCCGATGTCACGGTATTGGCGCTGGGCGGCGCAAGCTGGTCGCGTCTGGGATCAGACGGTCTTTGGACACAGGCGTTGGCGTCAAAAGGGGTTGAGCTTGCGCCTTTTCAACCTGCGAACTCTGCCGTGTCCGTGAATTGGAGCCATCACATGCAGCCACATTTTGGGGCCGCGCTAAAGTCGGTGCGCTGGATGGCCGGAAACATGACAAGCCGTGGCGAGGCCACGATCTCGGCAAAGGGGATTGAGGGTGGTGGGCTGTATTCGCTGACCCCGGCATTGCGCGACGGGGCGCCTTTGTTCGTTGATCTGGTTCCCGATCTGGACGAAGCCGTCTTGAAAACCCGGCTGTCGGCGAAAAAGCCCAAGACCACTCTTTCGCAGTGGTTCAGAAAAACGCTCCGCCTGTCACCGCAAAAGGTCGCTTTGTTTCATGAGATGGCGACGAGCGGCGATCGTTCGACCGATCAATTGGCACGCGCAATCAAGTGTTTACCCATTGACCACGCCGGTTTGCGCCCGATGGATGAGGCGATTTCGACGGCCGGAGGTATCATGCTCGGGGCGCTGGACGACAGGCTCATGCTGCGGTCAGTGCCAGGCGTTTTTTGTGCAGGCGAAATGCTGGACTGGGAAGCGCCAACAGGGGGGTATCTGTTGACGGCTTGTCTGGCGACAGGGCGCTGGGCAGGTCGCGGAGCCGCTGAGTGGCTGGAGCGCGCGCACTAACGAGGCTGCGCGAGCATGGCAAGCCGGATCAGCGCCCGCTCAACAAGGGCCATCGCCGGCGCCTTTTGCCCTGCGGACCGAAGCGTCAGGTCAGTATCGGTCAGAACCGTCAAGGCGGTCTGCAGTTTGTGCGCGCCCCAACCTTGCGCTTGCCGAACGATTCGGTCCCGGCGCTTGCCGTAGATCGGGGGGCGCATCTTGTTGATACCCTGCGCCGCCCCGCCCGGGTCCGACGCGCAAGCGTATAGCGTGCGAAAATGCCGGGTCGCTCCGATACACAAGGCCACGGCCTCGGTGCCTTGCGATTGCAACCTGCGGATCAGCGGGCCGATCTCTCCGGCATGGCCTTCGGCGACAACATTCAGGACGTCATCCAGAGCGGCCTCGGTCGAGCGTGGTGCGCAGGCCTCGACATCTTCAATGGTCAGTTCCGAGTTGTCGCCGAGCTTGTAAAGCGACAGTTTATCAACGGTTTGAGCAAAATCGCCGGGGCTGATTGCGAGGGCCAGATCAGTTAGCGCCGCCATCGATTCGCGTGGGATGTTCTTCAATCCGGCCTGAGTTAGAATGCGCTCGACCTCTCCTCGCGAAGGTGGGTCGTCATAAATGCCGGTTGCATAGGCGGCCGGGTGTGCCTCAAACGCCTTGCGGAGCTTTGAGCTGGCTTTGAGCGCTCCGGCAGTGACAATGATCTGCGCATCTTCAGGGCGCCAATCCTCTAACGCGGAAAGGATTGTCGGCGCGACGGTTTCCCTGGCGTCTTCGACCAGAACCGCACGCGGTCCAGGAAAGAACCCCACCGCTTTTACCGCGTCCAACAACATAGCGGGATCTTCGCGCAGATCCGCGCCTGCCATGCGTGTCAGACGCATTTCTTCTTCGGCATTGGCCCCCAGCAAAGCGGCCAGAACCTGCTGGCGCTTCAGTGCCACTCGCATCGTATCCGAGCCATAAATCAACAAGCCAGTTTTGCCTGCGTCTGGCTTGGCGAAATACCCCTCAGCCTCGCGTGGGCTTAGCTTCATTGGGTCAGGCCCGGCGCAGCATAGAGGCGGTTCACGATCTGATCGGACAGAATCACCATCAACCTGTCGGTGGCGTCACGCTCATCCGCCAGCGTCGAAACTGTCGAACCCGCAGCCGAATACCCGACAAAGTCAGAAACATTTCCCGATGTCACAACCTGACCTGTTTCGTTCGACTTAAGGGCAAATCTGGCCTGGCCTTCAATCGTATATCTGTCGGTTTGGTTGGTCGTCCGGATCGCCGCGCGCCGCGTCACGGTGACCACGTTTACGTTCAGTTCGTAATTCTTGACCGAACCCGCACTGCGACCAAGGCGTTGTTCCAGATTTTGGACCAGCAAATAGCTTTCTACGGTATTGGGTGCGGAAACCTGAACCTTGCCATGCAGCGCCGACCCGGAACCGCCAGGGGCGTAAACCGGTTCAAAGCCGCAGGCGGCAAGCGCCAGTGGCAGCATCAACAGGGTTCTGCGATCAAACAACGACATTCACGATCCGGCCCGGTACAACAATCACCTTTTTCGGCGCATTGCCATCCAGCGCCTTTTGGACAGCTTCGGTGCTGAGCGCGATTTTTTCAACCTCTGCCTTATCCATATCCTTCGCCACGCTGATTTCCGCGCGGCGCTTGCCGTTGATCTGGATGGGCAGAGTGACGGTGTCATCAACCAGCATCGCCTCATCCGCGACGGGCCAAGGGGCCGTGGCCACCAAGCCCTCGCCGCCCAGCAATTGCCAGAGTTCCTCGGACAGGTGCGGGGTCATCGGTGACATCAACTGAGCCAGCGTCTTGGCGGCCTCTTTCTTGGCCTCGCTGCCTGCCTTGGACTTCGCCAGCGTGTTGGTGAAGGCATAGAGCTTGGCAATGGACGCGTTGAAGCCAAAGGATTCAACGCCACCCGATACATCATGGATGGCTTTGTGCATCTCACGCAGCAGAGCCTCGTCTTCGGCATTGGCCGGAACGTTCGACTCGGCAATCTCGGAGGCGATGCGATGCACCCGGCTCAAGTGCTTGAACGCGGCCTCAGCGCCGGAGGCCGTCCATTCCACGTCACGCTCGGGCGGCGAATCGGACAGGACGAACCAGCGCGCGGTGTCTGCACCAAAGGCCGAGATGATGCTGACCGGGTCCACCACGTTTTTCTTGGACTTCGACATTTTGGCCGATGGGATGATCTCGACCTCAGTACCATCAGCCAGTTTACCGTCGGTCACGTCCTCAGGCAGGTGATAGACCGGGCGGCCGTTGGCGTCGCGGGTCTGATAGATTTCATGCGTGACCATGCCTTGGGTAAACAGCGCATCAAACGGCTCGATAGCCTTTTTCGGCAGATGGCCGGTGATGTTCATCGCCCGCGCGAAGAACCGGGAATAGAGCAGGTGCAGAATCGCGTGCTCGATCCCGCCGATATACTGGTCGACATTCATCCAGTATTCGGCCTCGGCCAAATCGGTGGGCGTTTCGGCACGGGGCGCGGTGAAACGGGCGAAATACCAGGACGAATCGACGAACGTGTCCATCGTGTCGGTTTCACGCTTGGCGGGCGCTCCGCAGGACGGGCAATCGCAGTCGCGCCATGTCGGGTGACGGTCCAGCGGATTGCCCGGTTTGTCGAATGTCACATCGTCGGGCAGGCGAACCGGCAGGTTCTCTTTATTCTCGGGCACCACGCCGCAAGAATCGCAATGCACAACGGGAATCGGGCATCCCCAATAGCGTTGCCGCGAAAGACCCCAGTCGCGCAGACGGTATTTGGTGACGCCTTCGCCCCAACCGGCCTTTTCTGCGAAATCAACGGTAGCATTGATGGCTTCGTCGCCCGTCGCCTCGGTTAGACCGGCGAAGTGATTCACCCAGCGGACTTTCTCGGTTTTCGGAGGGACAAAGGCGATCTTGTCGACCGGAGTATCGTCATCCAGCGCAAAGAATGTATCGACCACGGGCAACCCGTACTTACGGCAGAAATCCAGATCGCGCTGGTCATGTGCAGGGCAGGCAAAGATCGCGCCGGTGCCGTAATCCATCAGGATGAAGTTTGCGATCCAGACCGGCAGCTCCCAATTCGGGTCCAGCGGATGCTTGACGGTGATGCCGGTGTCATAGCCCAGCTTCTCAGCGGTTTCGATCGCCTCCTCAGTGGTGCCACCTTTGCGGCATTCCGTAACAAATTCAGCGACTTCTGGGTTTTCAGCCTCAAGCTGCTTGGCAATCGGGTGATCGGGTGAGATGCCGACAAAAGAAGCGCCCAGCAGCGTATCGGGGCGAGTCGTGTAAACGGTGATCGGCTCGCCGCCATCGGTGCGTTCAAAGCCGAACTGCAGGCCGCGCGACTTGCCGATCCAGTTCTCCTGCATCAGGCGGACCTTGGCGGGCCAGTTGTCCAGAGTGTCCAGCGCGTCCAGCAATTCCTCGGAATAGTCGGAGATCTTGAAGAACCACTGCGTCAGCTCGCGGCGTTCGACCAGAGCGCCCGAGCGCCAGCCGCGGCCGTTCTCCACCTGTTCATTGGCCAGAACGGTCATATCAACCGGGTCCCAGTTCACCACGGCGTTCTTGCGGTAAACCAGACCGGCCTCGAGCATATCCAGGAACAAAGCCTGCTGTTGGCCGTAATATTCCGGGTCGCAGGTGGCAAACTCACGCGACCAGTCGATCGACAGGCCCAGCGGCTTCATTTGCCCGCGCATGTCGGCGATATTGCCGTAAGTCCAGTCCTTGGGGTGGCCGCCAATCGCCATCGCCGCGTTTTCCGCAGGCATCCCGAAGGCGTCCCAGCCCATCGGGTGCAGCACATTGTGGCCGGTTGCCAGCTTATGCCGCGCGATCACGTCGCCCATCGTGTAATTGCGCACATGGCCCATATGGATTCGGCCCGAGGGGTAGGGGAACATCTCAAGCACATAGTATTTGGGCTTGTCCGCCTTGTGGTCGGCGGTGAAAATCCCGGCCTTGTCCCAGGCTTCCTGCCATTTTGCTTCGATTTCGTTGGCCGAGTAGCGCGACATCGTGCGGTCCTTCGTGAATGAAAACGCCGGGTCAGAGCCCGGCGTGGTAATATTGTGATTTTCGGCGGGTTGCTAGAGCTTGTTGTCCGCAATGCGCAACTGACGGGCGCGGGACAGGATGGCATCTTCGACCGCGCGTGTGGTCGCGGCACTGACCGGAGCACCGCCGCTGGACTGCAATGCCACCGACAAAGAGCGCGCTGCCAGCGCAGGATCGCTTATGTGAACCGTGGCCCTATAGGACCGTCCGCCACCCGGAGGTGTCCCGTAACCCGTTACAATCACACCCGTAAATGGATCGATCTCCTGAACCGGCAGGAAATTCAGCACATCAAGGGATGCTGCCCACAGATACCTGTTCACATTTGTGACTTGCTCTGCGTTTCTGGTGTCGAACACATCCCAGATGGTCGAACGGTTAGGGTCGTTCAGTTCGCGTTCGCTTGAACGGCCGCTGTCTGTATTAAGCAGATCAGGGTTCGGCGCGGCCCCTCGATTCTGTCCGCAGGCCGACACTGCGGCAGTCACTATGATCAAACCGATAATCGTCTGCAGGCGCATCGTCGACTGGTCCTGTTTCCACTTGGTCTCGTTCGTTCAGTGATACTCCTAGACAAGGTCCAGTTCGGCAACAACCCTCTTATTGTCACATTTCGACGGTATTGCAGACGCTTTGGGGCTGAAAACGGACTGTGGCATCCTTGCACCAATCTGTTGCCAATGCAGCCTGCCTAATTATGCCGACCTTGCGCGAAGGGGGCAAAAAGAGCGAAACGGTTCCCGTGCTGAGACATGTGCTGAGGCATATGTCGAGTAGAAAACTTTGAAACCGAGGGAAACAAGATGAAAAAAGTTCTCTTCGCATCGACCGCTCTGATCGCAACCGCAAGTGTTGCAGCGGCCGACGTACGCTTTAGCGGTTACGGCCGCTTTGGTATTGGATACCAAGAAGATCGCACCGGTTCGGTTGCGAGCTTCACTAACACCACTGTCACCACAGCAAGTGGCGGAGTCACCACCACTGTTACACCTAATGGTGTTGCCACTGGCGTCGACACCGACAACACCATCCTGATCTCGCGCTTCCGTCTGAACATCGACGGCGTCGTTGAAACCGATGGCGGCGTTGAGTTCTCGGCTCGTGTTCGTCTGCAGGCTGACGAAAACGCAGGCAACGGCGAAGCAAACAGTGCTGGTCTGAACGGCGCACGTTTCTCGGTCATCTACGGTGGTCTGCGTGTTGACGCGGGCAACGTTGCAGGTGCCTTCGACAACTTGGCAAACTACTACGGTAACGAGCCGGGCCTGGAAAACTTCGTTGGTCAGTACTCGGGTGTTGACTATGGCTTCCTGGGTTACTCGTCGACCGGTTCGGGTTCCAACGCTGTGTTCTTCCAGTACGCAGTTGGCGACTTCGCATTCGGCGCATCGTATGACCAAGCAACCGTTGCATTCGGTGGCGTTCCTGAAGATGCAGACCGCTGGGACATCAGCGCAACCTACACCTTCAACAACATCACCGCTGCTCTGGCCTACGGTCAGACCGATGGTGGCTCGTTCGGCATCGACCCCGAACTGCTGGTCTTCACCCTGGGTGGTGAATGGGGCGACTTCTCGGGCACCCTGTTTGTTGGTGACGAAAGCGACACCGCGGCGAACTCGGCTGGTGAAGCAACCGACGACACCTTCTACGGTCTGTCGGCAGCTTACAACGTTGGCGCAGCGACCACTCTGACCTTCGCTTACGGTGACGGTTCGGCTGATGGTGACACCCGTCAGTATGGTATCGGCGCAATCTACGACCTGGGTGGCGGTGCATCGCTGCGCGGTGGTATCGGCGACACCAAAGTCGGCAGCGCAGACAGCACCATCCGTGCTGACTTCGGTGCTCAGTTCAACTTCTAAGTTGATCTGAACCGCAAGGTTTAAGGGCAGGTCTTCGGACCTGCCCTTTTCTTTTGGGCTGACATGGTGTTTTCCTGCCCCAAACTGATTGAGGACCCCCATGTCGCTGCATGATATCGCCGCCCGTATCCAAAAAGCTGAATCTGCCGCAGGGCGACCGGAGGGGTCCGTCAAGCTGATAGCGGTGTCAAAGGTTCAACCGAACGAACGCGTTCGCAGTGTTCTGGACGAGGGGCACCGTTGTTTCGGCGAAAACCGGGTCCAGGAAGCCGCCGGAAAGTGGCCGGACTTTATGCAGGATTATTCCGACATTGATCTGCACCTGATCGGACCTTTGCAGACAAACAAGGCCCGCCAGGCGATAGAGTTGTTCAGCACCATCCATTCGGTGGATCGACCCAAGCTGGCCAAGACCCTTGCGCGGCTGGCGCAGGAGGTTGGCACTTGCCCTGATCTGTTCATACAGGTGAATACCGGAGAGGAGGAGCAGAAGGCCGGTATCCTGCCTGCTGAGGCAGATGCGTTTGTCGCCGAGTGCCGCGCTCTGGACCTGCCGATCATGGGCTTGATGTGTATCCCGCCCGTCGAAGAGGAACCTGCGCTGCATTTCGCGCTGCTTGCCAAGATTGCGGAACGCAACGGGCTGGCAGGGCTGTCCATGGGCATGAGCGGCGATTTTGAGAAGGCGATCGCACTGGGCGCGACTCATGTGCGCGTGGGGTCCGCGATCTTCGGCGAACGGGTTAAACCGCAGGAAT
The DNA here is from genome assembly GCF_056539165.1 of Ruegeria sp. BC7. Classification (NCBI taxonomy): domain Bacteria; kingdom Pseudomonadati; phylum Pseudomonadota; class Alphaproteobacteria; order Rhodobacterales; family Roseobacteraceae; genus Ruegeria; species Ruegeria sp. BC7. The sequence continues at coordinate 105,208 of NZ_JBQFUL010000006.1, forward strand.
AATCAGGCGCGTGTTCGGCGAAATCCTTCGGGCGATCCAGTGTAGATGATCGCGACGAAACGCGACGCAGCCTTCGGTCGGATAGCCCGGTCGTCTCCACTGATGAATAAAAATTGCAGAGCCACCCTCTGGTACGGCGTTAGGCCAGTTCCAGTCGGTCAGCAGGACCAGATCGTATAACGGGTCCGCGCGGCGTAGTTTTTCATGGCTGAACTGGTAGGGTACGCTGACCAGTTGGTTATAGCGATCATCGCCGCTGTCATCTGACCACAGATCGCCCGGTCCAATCGGAATGGCCCAGGGCGTTGGCGCCGTGATCCGGTCGGGTCGGTAAAGCATCCCGACGATACGGTGCACACCGGTTGGTGTCGCACCATCGCCTTCGCGCTTGGTGTTGCTCAGCCCGCCCTTGCCGATCGAACACGGCAAGGTGCGCCCTGCAAACCGAACGCCGCGAGGTGTAAGTACAAGGTCAAAGGGGGTCACAGCAAGTGGCCCGACTTTGCCGCCTTGGTCGCCAGATACTCGCGGTTATGAGCAGTTTCACCAACCTTGAGCGGAACGCGCTCGGTTACCGCGATTCCCGTCTTCTCCATCATCGCGATCTTGGCCGGATTGTTGGTTAGAAGACGGACAGAACTGAAGCCCAGCGACTTCAGGATATCCGAGCCCAAACGAAAATCGCGCTCGTCATCCTCGAATCCCAGCCGGTGATTGGCTTCGACCGTGTCAAAGCCCTGATCCTGCAGGAAATAGGCGCGCATCTTATTGGCCAGCCCGATGCCGCGCCCTTCCTGGTTCAGATACAACAGCACCCCGGCCCCTTCTGTTCCCATCTGGGCAAGGGCACCGCGAAGCTGAGGGCCGCAATCGCATTTGAGGCTGCCCATAAGGTCGCCCGTGAAACAGGCCGAGTGCAAGCGAGCCAATACGGGTTTGTTGCGGTCAGGACGTCCGATTTCGATTGCGTAATGTTCCTCACCGCCATCGTCCGGGCGAAAGACATGAAGACGTCCGGCCTCGGACACTTCCATGGGCAAGCGCGCTGCCACCACTTCGTTCAGGATGCTGCGATCCGCCAGATGCGGAGCTGCCCGTGTATGGTCAATACAGGTCAGGCCATGTGCGCCTGCAAAAGTGCGTCCGTCATCAATAGGGACAACGACGGCTGCAGGAAGCAGCCGCGCGGATTTGGTCAGTGCTATGGCGATGCGGTGTAGGTTGGCGCCGCCCTGACGTTGCGTCATCAGCGGGCCTTTCATCGGCGCGTTCAGATCATCGGACGGGTCGGCGACGGCTTGTACCCAGCCAATGTCGGCGTCCGCAGGTATGACGACGCGCGCAAGGTCGCCGTCATACGCCCGTGCCTTGAGTGTTTCCGCACGCCGCACGGTTATGGCAACGACCGGTTCGCCTCCCAGCCCTCGTAAATCCGCAAGGCGTTGAGGGCTCAGTGTTTCTGACGCGATTGCAAGAACGCTAAAGCCACTGTCATCCGTCAACACGACAGGCACGCCCATTCGCAGGTCTGCGCGGGCTCGTGCAAGCAGTTCCGAGATATCCGGGATAAGACTCATTCATGTTACCCTGTAACGATCAGCCCTTCCTGTAGCCTGATCGAGCAGAAATGTGAAACATTTCCTCATCCTCGGACACGAGGGCGTGAGACGATTGCAGCAAACCTTGTTGATTGCATCTTTCGCGCGCAAGTGGTGGAAAAGGCTTAGGAGGACCAGATATGGCACAGCTTAAGAAAATCCTGCTGGTGGATGACGACGAAGACCTTCGCGAAGCTCTGAGTGAGCAGCTTGTGATGACCGAGGACTTCGACGTGTTCGAGGCGTCCGATGGGCAGTCCGCCATGGAACGCGCCCGCGAAGCGATCTACGACCTGGTCATTCTGGATGTGGGCTTGCCGGATACCGACGGGCGCGAGCTGTGCCGCCTGATGCGCAAGCAGGGTGTCAAAAGCCCGATCCTGATGCTAACGGGGCACGATAGCGACGCCGACACCATTCTGGGCCTTGATGCCGGTGCCAATGATTACGTTCCCAAGCCTTTCAAATTCCCGGTCCTTCTAGCCCGCATCCGTGCCCAACTGCGCCAGCATGAACAATCCGAAGATGCGGTCTTTGTTTTGGGTCCGTATACCTTCAAGCCTGCGATGAAGATGCTGATCACCGAAGATGACCGAAAGATCCGGCTGACCGAGAAAGAGACGAACATCCTCAAGTTCCTCTACCGCTCGGCCGATGGGGTGGTCGCCCGCGATGTGCTGCTGCACGAGGTCTGGGGATACAATGCCGGTGTGACCACACATACACTGGAAACCCACATCTACCGCCTGCGCCAGAAGATCGAGCCCGATCCCTCAAACGCGCGCCTTTTGGTCACAGAGTCCGGCGGATATCGTTTGGTCTCTTAACCTTTGGTGGAATGACTCGGATCAAAGTGATACTCTGAGGGCAAATCAAGGTTACTCCCAACCCGTGCATGTCCGGGTTATGACATGTACCTCCCTGTTGGACTGCCGGGCCTTTGGCCCGGCTTTTTTGGGGGAGGGGGAGGTCGGCTTTGAGTTTGAGTGGTAAGCTAGGTAGCCTGTTCCATCACCAGAATACCGTAAGTTTTGCCATATGCTCTCGGAACATTCCTGAGGCATCATTTGGTATGGTTGCTCCATCTTCGAGCATTATCTTGGTTCGGATTAGTTCAGGGCCAAACTCTCTTTCATGGTAGAAGAATACAATTTCGATCTCCCGTCGACTTGCAATGTCTTGCTCAGAGACAAATCCTGACAATGCGCCCCCGCGCATTCGTGCTGGACGTGTACCAAGACATCTGCCGGGGCCGTTTATTACCAGATCGGCACAAAAATCTTACGTTCTGAAAGATATCTATCGCTCAGACTTCTATAGTGTTCAGAAGCATAAGGCGTGATGGATTCCAAGAAAGCTGTGACCGGAAATGCACACTCCAGTCAGGTGTACTTGACACCTGACACGCTAAACTCAGCGGACCAAGTTTCTTCATTTTCAAGATTGGCGATGAGGTGGGATCCGGCAAGGCGATTAAAGCGTGTGCCTTCTGCTAAGCTTGAATGTGCGGAAAAAAACGAGGCGAAAGCCATCAATCGAAAAAGAAGTTTCAATGGCCTTCCTGCATTTAAAGTTACTTTTGATAACAGGGTTTATGGTGCTGAACATATAGCCTGGTCCAAAGCAGTTCAACGTCCACCCGATCCGCATAACTGCCGTTCAGTCTCTTTCCCCATGGTACCCCACCCCAACCCACGCTAACCTCTGCCCAACCCGCGACAGAGGATTCCCGAATGCCCTTCACTCTTGCCACATGGAACATCAACTCGGTCCGCCTGCGCGAGCCTATCGTGCTGAAATTGCTGCAGGAAGAAGCCCCCGATGTGCTGTGCCTGCAAGAGTGTAAATCTCCGGTTGAGAAAATCCCCACAGAAGGTTTCGCGGAACTGGGCTATACCCACATGGTTGCGCGCGGACAGAAGGGGTATAACGGCGTCGCGATCCTGTCGCGCATCCCGATGGAGGAGGTGGGCGACAAGGACTTCGCCAGCCTCGGCCATGCCCGCCATATCGCCGCGCGGCTGGAGAATGGCGTGACCATCCAGAATTTCTACGTCCCCGCTGGCGGAGATGTGCCCGACCGTGAAGTGAATGAGAAGTTCGGGCAGAAACTCGACTACCTCACCGACATGCGCGACTGGTTCCATGCTGAAAAGCCCGAAAAATCCATTCTGGTGGGCGACCTGAACATCGCCCCGCGCGAGGATGATGTCTGGTCGCATAAGCAACTGCTCAAGGTCGTTTCGCATACACCGATCGAGGTCGAGGCGCTGGCCGAGACGCAGGATGCTGGTGGCTGGGTTGATATCACCCGGCAGGATATCCCCGAAGGGCAGCTTTATAGCTGGTGGTCTTACCGTGCGCGCGATTGGGATGCGGCGGACAAGGGTCGGCGGCTGGATCACGTCTGGGCCACGCCCGATATCTCGAACGCGGGGCATTCCAGCCGCGTCCTGCGCGATGCACGCGGGTGGGAAAAGCCAAGCGACCACGCTCCGGTCTTTGCAAGTTTCGACCTCTAATTTGGCAATTCAGCCCTTGGTTTCTGCCCTATGCGGTTGCATATAGGGCGCAAGTTTGAACGAAAGAGTGAGTGTCATGGACCTTTTGAACAGTGCAGCCAGCCCCGATACCGCGGATCTGATCAAGGACGGGTCCGAGGCCACGTTCATGGCCGACGTTGTCGAGGCTTCGCAGGAAACTCCGATTATCGTGGATTTCTGGGCGCCGTGGTGTGGGCCGTGCAAAACTCTGCGCCCTCTGCTGGAAGACGCTGTGACCGCCGCCAAGGGCGCGGTGAAAATGGTCAAGATCAACGTGGACGAGGCGCAGATGATCGCCTCGCAAATGCGTATCCAGTCTATTCCGACGGTCTATGCCTTCTTCAAAGGGCAGCCGGTTGACGGGTTTCAAGGCGCGTTGCCGGGGTCCGAGATCAAGGCATTTGTCGACCGTGTCATCGAGGCGGCAGGCGGTGAAAGCCCGGGCGGGCAACTGGATGACGCCGTTCAAGCGGCCGAAGAAATGCTGTCCGAAGGGGCGGCTGCGGACGCGGCGCAGACCTTTGCCGCCATTCTGGGCGAGGATCCGAACCATGCGGCCGCCTATGGAGGTCTGGTGCGCGCCCATATCGCAGCCGGTGATCTGGAACAGGCCGAGGCCATTCTGAACGGTGCCCCTGCCGAAATCTCCACCTCTGCCGAAGTAGAGGCTGCGCATGCGCAACTGGAGCTTGCCAAACAAGCCGCAGATGCGGGTCCTGTGGCCGAACTGACTGCTGCGGTTCAGGCTGACGCGGACAACCATCAGGCCCGGTTCGATCTGGCGCAGGCGTTGCACGCCAATGGTGACGTGGAAGAGGCCGTCAGCCAGTTGCTTGAACTGTTCCGCCGCGATCGCGAATGGAACGGCGGTGCAGCCAAGGCGCAGTTGTTCACGATCTTCGATGCGCTCAAGCCAAATGACCCGATTGTTCTGAACGGGCGGCGCAAACTCAGCTCGATGATATTTGCCTAATCTCTGATCAGAGCTACACTCGGGTACATGATGCATCCCGCTGACCTGCCGGAAACGGTATCCGTCTTTCCTTTGCCCGGGGCGCTGCTGTTGCCCCGCTCGCGCCTGCCGCTGCACATTTTCGAGCCGCGCTATCTGCAGATGTTGGACGACGCCTTGAAAACGCCCGAGCGTTTGATCGGGATGGTGCAGCCGAACCCCTGCCAAAGCGACGATGACAAGCTGCATCAGATCGGCTGCGCGGGGCGGGTGACGCAGTTTTCGGAAACCGAAGATGGCCGATACCTGATTACGCTGACCGGGATTTCGCGGTTCCGCGTCAAGTCCGAGCTGGACGCATTTACCCCTTACCGCCGCTGTCAGGTGTCCTGGGATGGGTTTGACCGCGATTTGGGCCGGGCCGAACATGATGACGGGTTCAACCGCACAAACTTTCTGACGCTGCTAGAGCGGTTTTTCTCGTCCCGGCAGCTATCGACCGACTGGGACTCGTTGAAGGACGCGGATGATGAGTTGCTGGTCAACTCTCTTTCCATGCTGCTGGACTTTGACCCCGAAGAAAAACAAGCCTTGCTAGAAGCGCCCTGTCTGCGTACCCGTCGCGAAACTCTGGTAACACTGATCGAATTCGCCATGCGCGGCGGATCGAGCGAGGAAAAGCTGCAATGACCACACCTGAACACGCCTTTGACCGCCGAATGCTTGAGGCATTGATTTGCCCGCAGACGCAGACAACTCTGCACTATGATGCAGAAAAGCAGGAACTGGTTTCAAAGGCTGCGGGGTTGGCTTTTCCGATCCGCAACGGAATCCCGGTGATGCTGGTCGATGAGGCGCGGGAACTGGATTAAATCGCGCGCCCCTGAAGCAGTTTCGGTAGGTCCCCGGTCAGTCCGGCGGCCTCGCGTACGAAACCCCGCCGCAGGCCCGGAAGTGACCCGACGATCCCCATCCCGATGTCGCGCCCAACGCGCAAGAGGGGATTGTCATTTGAAAACAGCTTGTTGAACACATCCGTCGCCATGGCCAGCGCAGCCGTGTCAAAACGGCGCCATTCCTGATAGCGCTCCAGCACTAGAACCGATCCGATGTCCTCGCCGCGCCGTCCGGCCAGAGTCAGAACCTCGGCCAGCGCACCCACATCACGCAGCCCGGCATTAAGCCCCTGACCGGCAATCGGGTGCATGCCATGCGCGGCATCTCCGACAAGGGCCATTCGTTCGCCAATGAATGCGTTCGCGATGGTCAGGTTCAACGGATAGGTAAACCGATCTCCGGCCAGTTTGATATCGCCGAGGAAGTCACCAAACCGGGGGCGCAGGACCTGCAGATAATCCGCTTCGGGCAGGGCATTGATGCGTTTTGCGGCGTCGGTCCGTTCGCTCCAGACAATCGAGCTGCGGTTGCCGGTCAATGGCAAGATCGCAAGCGGACCGGGCGGCATGAAGAATTGATGCGCGATACCGTGATGGGGCAGGTCATGTTCGATGGCGCAGACCAGTGCCGTCTGGCCGTAGTCCCATCCGCTGCGCTTGATACCTGCACGTGCAGCCGTACCGCTGCGGCGGCCATCGCAGCCCACAAGCAGGCTGCCTGTCAGGGTCGAGCCGTCATCCAGAGTGAGGGTAACGCCCGTTGCGCTTTGATCCTGCGCAATGACCGTTCGACCATTGATCTGAGTAATGTTGCTGTCTGCGTCCATCGCATCCAAAAAGGCGCGGCGCAGATGACGGTCCTCGACCATGTATCCCATTGGGCCTTCTTCGATCTCGGCGTGATCGAAATGCATGAAGAAGGGTGACGGCCCGGTCCCTGCGTGCCCGTCGGTGACCTTGATCTCAAGCATCGGCTGGGCGTGTTCGGCGACACGGTCCCACACGCCAATCGTTTGCAGCAAGCGCTGAGAGGCCAGCGCAAGCGCATAGGCACGCCCGTCGAACGCGGCGTTTTTCCGAACTTTCTGGGCCAAGGCGTCGACGATCGTGACGGTATGCCCCGTCTGAGCCAATGCCAGTGCCAAGGCGGGGCCGTTCAGACCGCCACCAACGATCAGGATATCGGACGTGTGTTCCATGCGGTGCAATATGCGCGCCCTTTCGGGATTGTCCATGTGCGGTCCTGTCGCTACCGTCCCTCAAAGCGAATTTTTCCAAGGGGGTAGGGATGCAGGATTGGTTGACCATGACCGCGTGTGATCTGGGCCGAGGCATTGGCATGGGTCAGATCGACCCTGTTGAATTGACCGAAACCTATCTGTCTGCCATCGCCGCGCACCCTCACCGGGACCGTATTTATGCCCGCGTTACCGAAACACGCGCTCGGGCCGAGGCTGAGGCCGCGCGTGCGCGGGCCAAACTGGGCCTGCGCCGGTCCCTGCTGGATGGGGTGCCGATCAGTTGGAAAGACCTGTTCGATACTGCCGGCACGAAGACCGAAGCCGGATCAGCCCTTTTGAAAGGGCGCGTCCCCGAAACGGATGCCGTTGTTGTCAGAAACGCGACGGCGATGGGCGCGGTTTGTCTGGGCAAGACCCATATGAGCGAATTGGCCTTTTCCGGACTGGGTCTGAACCCGATCACCGGGACGCCGCCTTGTATCGACGATGTGGACGCGGTACCGGGCGGGTCTTCCTCTGGTGCTGCGGCCTCGGTCGCTTGGGGGCTGGCTGCGGGCGGTATTGGGTCGGACACGGGCGGGTCGGTCCGCATCCCTTCTGCCTGGAACAACCTCGTTGGGCTGAAGACCACGGCTGGACGCGTGACGCCTGAGGGGACTGTGCCCCTGTGTCTGCGGTTTGATACGATTGGCCCATTGGCGCGCTCGGTGGAAGATGCCGCCCATTTGCTGGCTCTGCTGGAAGGCGGTGTGCCCGCTGACTTGCGCGGTGCAACGCTGCAGGGCCGCCGTTTCGCCGATTTGCAGAACGTGGCCAAGGATGATCTTCGGGATGGTCCGGGCGCGGCTTACGAATCTGCCCTTGCCCGTTTGCGAGAGGCCGGGGCCGAGATTGTCCCGCTGGAGGTGCCCGAACTGAACGACGCCATGAGCCTGTCCGGTATCCTCTATACAACCGAAGCCTACGGCCTGTGGCGCGATGTGATCGAGGCCAACCCGGACGCCATGTACCCAGAGATTCTAGAGCGGTTCCGCGCGGGCAAGAACGTCTCGGGGCCGGATTACATCGCGGCCTGGTCCCGGTTGAAAGCCTGCCGGACTGCTTGGGACGCAGCAACAGCCGGTTTTGATGCTGTGCTGGCGCCAACCGCGCCGATCCTTCCCCCGAATCTTGAGAGGTTGATGACGGATCATGACTATTACGTCACCGAGAACCTGCTGGCATTGCGCAACACCCGGATCGGAAATCTGATGGGTTTGGCGGCGCTGACCGTTCCGACGGGAAAGGCTGGGTGCGGGTTGATGATGATGGGGTATCCGGGATCGGAAGAAGCGCTTTTGAGGGTGGGCGCGGCGGTCGAAACGGCTCTGGCGTGAATGCCACAATCCCCTGATTCGCCGTCGCTTTGTCTGGACGAAGCGGAATCCGACCTGTAATCTGCCAAAAAACGGGGCGAAAACGATCCCGGCATTGAGGCAGTAGTTATGAATTTTCCCGAGCGGTTCTCGAACCTACCGGAATATGCTTTCCCGCGTCTGCGCACCCTGTTGGATCATCACCAGCCGGGCGGAGATGTCATTCACATGACCATCGGCGCGCCCATGCACGATTTTCCCGCATGGGTGACGGATGTGATCATGGAAAACGCGGCCGGATTTCAGGGTTACCCCCCGAATGAGGGCTCCGCCGCGCTGCGTGGCGCAATCACCGACTGGATCAAGCGCCGCTATGGTGTGGCGATGGACCCAGACGCCAATGTCATGGCCCTGAACGGCACGCGCGAGGGGTTGTACAACGCGGCAATGGCGCTGTGTCCCGAGGAAAAGAACGGGCAGAAGCCAGTCGTCCTGTGCCCCAACCCCTTTTATCAGGTCTACATGGTCGCCTCGATTTCGATCGGGGCCGAGCCTGTATTTGTGCCCGCCACCGCTGCAACCGGTCATCTGCCAGACTATGCGAGTCTGCCCGAGGATGTTCTGAACCGCACTGTTGCGGCCTATATCTGTTCCCCGGCCAATCCCCAGGGTGCGGTGGCGTCGCGCGACTATTGGGCCGAACTGATCCGGCTGGCCGAAAAGTACGATTTCCGTATCTTCGCCGATGAATGCTATTCCGAGATTTATCGCGATGAGGCTCCGACCGGCGTTCTGACCGTCGCGCAGGAACTGGGCACCGATCCTGAGCGGATCACCCTGTTCAATTCGCTGTCAAAACGGTCCAACGTCGCCGGGCTGCGTTCCGGTCTGATTGCAGGTGGTCCTGAGACGATCAAACGGGTCAAACAACTGCGCAACTATGCAGGCGCACCCCTGCCGCTGCCTTTGCAAGCGGCCGCCGCAAAACTATGGGCGGATGAGGCGCATGTGGCCGAGAACCGCGCGCTCTATCAGGAAAAATACGCCATTGCGGATCAGGTGTTCTCGGGTCTGCAGGGCTATATGCCGCCCGAGGCCGGGTTTTTCCTTTGGTTGCCGGTCGATAATGGCGAAGAAACCGCATTGAAGCTGTGGCAGGAAACCGGTGTGCGGGTACTGCCGGGTGCATATCTTTCTCAAGGCGATCCGGGGCAAAACCCGGGCGAGCAATTTATCCGGGTCGCGTTGGTGGCCCCAAAAACAGAGTTGCAGCAAGGGCTGATCAAGCTACGCGACTGCATCTATTCGTGAGGTACGAGGGCAAAATGGCATCATATAACGCGCGCAATCGCGATCCCTTGCTGGACAGCACGACGCAAGCCGCCATTGAACGGCGCAGCAAAGAGCTGATCGGCATCGCCTTGATCCTGCTGGGGCTGGCCGCAGCCGCGATGATCTGGTCCTACACGCCGGACGATCCGAACTGGATGGTGTCGACCGATGCGCCGGTGCAGAACTGGATGGGCCGGATTGGTGCCTCGATCGCCGCGCCCCTGTTCATGATCGTCGGCTGGGGCAGTTGGAGCATCGCGCTGGTCCTGATTGGCTGGGGTGTGCGCTTTGCTGGTCACTTTGGCGAAGAACGCGCGATTGCCCGACTGATCTTTGCCCCAATCTGGATCGCGATTGTGTCCGTGTATGCGGCAACGCTTGTCCCGGGCGAGGCGTGGCGTGCGACGCACAGCTTTGGGCTAGGTGGTCTTTTTGGCGATACGGTCATGGGCGCTTTGCTGACGCTGTTGCCGATCTCGTCGCATTTCATGGTCAAGGTGATGTCTTTGGCTATGGCGGTCGGAATGGTGACGCTTGGTGTGTTTGTTCTTGGGTTCACCAAGGACGATGTGCGCAAAGGGTTCCGTGCATTCCTGCTGGGTCTGGTCATATCCTACGATGGGTTGATGAACCTGTTGGGCCGGGGCGCTGCTGCGACAGCGCAGGCCGCCCGTGATCGCCGCGCGCAATGGGACGAGCGTAAAACGGCAAGGGCGGAAGCCGCTGAAGCCGTTTTTGACGATGAACTGGCCTATGCTGATCCCGTTTTCGACGAACCCCCGCTCGAGTCGCCGGAGCCTGTGAAAACGGGTCTTCTTGCGCGGATGCCTTCACTGATCCGCCGCCCCGAGCCGATGCCCGAGCCCGAATTGCTGGAACGTGAGCCTGTTGCCGGGTTTGACGAGATGCCGGGTGAAGATCGCATTCGCTCAAAGATTTCTGCGGCCGTGCGTAACCGCAAGGTCGCAGCCGGTGAGATGACGCCTGAGCCTGATCCGAACCTGCCGCTGACCAAAGGGCGCGGCAGGGGCCCCGATCCGCTTATCCTGAATGCAGGCGGGGCTGGTGACTTGCCGCCTGAACCTCCGATGACGTCCGCGGGTTTGCCGGTGGAGCCGATGATGTCGGCACCTCAGGCGACGGACTGGCAAGAGCCTTTGGAGCAGGCGGATGATTTTGGCGCGGACTACGAGGATGAGGCCGTGTTTGAAGATGTGGCCGAACCCGCGCCGCAACAGCGCCCGGCCGTGAAAATTCCGGTTGCCGAGCCACGCAAGCCGGTCGTCGCGCAGCCCGTGCGCCGCGCTCCGCAGCCGTCGCGCCGCGCGCAGGCCGAGGCACAGCCTGCGCTGTCCTTCGAGGAAAAGCACTCGGATTTTGAACTGCCGCCTTTGGGGCTGTTGTCGAACCCCTCCAGCATACAGCGCCACCACCTCAGCGATGAGGCGCTGGAAGAAAACGCGCGGATGCTGGAAAACGTGCTGGACGATTACGGCGTGAAGGGTGAGATCGTCAGCGTTCGCCCCGGCCCTGTTGTCACAATGTACGAGCTTGAGCCTGCTCCGGGCCTGAAAGCCAGCCGTGTGATCGGTCTGGCGGACGATATCGCGCGGTCCATGTCGGCGCTGTCGGCGCGGGTGTCGACCCTGCCGGGGCGCTCGGTGATCGGGATCGAACTGCCCAACGAAAACCGCGAGATGGTGGTGCTGCGCGAAATCCTCGCCAGCCGCGATTTTGGCGATGGAAACCACGCGCTGCCACTGGCCTTGGGTAAGGACATTGGCGGTGAATCCGTTGTGGCGAATCTGGCCAAGATGCCTCACCTGCTGATTGCGGGGACCACAGGTTCCGGTAAATCGGTGGCGATCAACACTATGATCCTGTCGCTGCTGTATAAGTTGACGCCGGATGAATGCCGCCTGATCATGATCGACCCCAAGATGCTGGAACTGTCGGTTTATGACGGCATTCCGCACCTGCTCTCGCCCGTTGTGACCGACCCGAAAAAGGCGGTTGTAGCCCTGAAATGGGTGGTGGGCGAGATGGAGGATCGCTATCGCAAGATGTCCAAGATGGGCGTGCGCAACATCGCAGGCTACAACGGCCGCGTGAAAGACGCTCTGGCCAAGGGCGAGTTGTTCAGCCGCACGGTCCAGACCGGGTTCGACGATGAAACGGGCGAACCGGTGTTTGAGACCGAGGAATTCGCGCCCGAAGCGATGCCCTATATCGTGGTTATCGTTGACGAGATGGCCGACCTGATGATGGTCGCAGGGAAAGAAATCGAAGCCTGTATTCAACGTCTGGCGCAGATGGCGCGGGCCTCGGGCATCCACCTGATCATGGCCACGCAGCGCCCCTCGGTCGATGTGATCACCGGAACGATCAAGGCGAACTTCCCGACCCGGATTTCGTTCCAGGTGACCTCGAAAGTCGACAGCCGCACCATTCTGGGCGAGATGGGCGCCGAGCAACTGCTGGGGCAGGGCGACATGCTCTATATGGCGGGCGGTGCCAAGATCACTCGGTGTCACGGTCCGTTTGTCTCGGATGAGGAGGTCGAAGAGATCGTGACCCACCTGAAACAGTTCGGTCAGCCGGACTATGTGGGCGGCGTGGTCGATGGCCCGGCCGAGGAAAAGGCAGACAATATCGACGCCGTTCTGGGCCTGAATACGGGTGGCAACACAAATGGCGAGGACGCTTTGTACGACCAGGCCGTGGCGATTGTGATCAAGGATCGCAAATGCTCGACCTCGTACATCCAGCGGAAACTCGCCATCGGCTATAACAAGGCCGCGCGACTGGTCGAGCAGATGGAGGATGAAGGCGTTGTATCCTCGGCAAACCATGTCGGAAAACGCGAAATCCTTGTGCCCGAGCAATAATCCCTTTTGCGGAATACCGCCGTAGAAAAATCAAGTGACGCGCTGAAATTATGGGTTTCGGCGCGTCTTTTATTTAAAGCGCTCCCGAAATCGGATTTGGATATTTAATAACATTGGCGGAACGCATATCTGGTAGGTCATGAAACAGATTGCTTTTGCCCTGGCCCTGACGCTGGCTGCGCCCGCTGCGTGGGCCGCTGAAAAACTGCCCTTGTCGCAGATATCAAACTATCTGAACGGTTTGAAAACCGTTGAGACCACGTTCACTCAGGTCAATGATGATGGCTCATTGAGCACCGGTAAGCTTTGGATGGAGCGGCCGGGCAAGATGCGGTTTGAATACGATCCCCCAAACAGCGCGGTTGTTCTGGCGCGTGCTGGAACGGTTCAGATATTCGACCCGAAATCCAACCAGCCACCCGAGCAATATCCGCTGAAGCGCACGCCGTTATCGCTGGTTCTGGCGCGCAACGTCAATCTGGGGCAGGCCAATATGGTCGTCGGGCATGAGTTTGATGGAACGGCCACGGTGGTAACCGCTCAGGACCCGAAAAACCCCGAGTCTGGCCGGATCGAGCTGATGTTTACCGGCGATCCGATCGAGCTGCGCAAATGGGTCATCCACGACAACGCCGGTAGCCAGACAACTGTGCTGCTGGGGCAACTGGATACGGATAACAGGCTGGATCAAAGCCTGTTTTCCAACCGTGCAAGAAGCGGGTCAAGCAATCGCTGACCCGCTGATGTCTTAGTACCGGCAGCCGGCCAACTGAGCCTGATACAGTTTCGCGCGCGCATCCACGTCATTTGCGACGTTCAGTAGCCATGTTTTGCTGTAGTGGCTGCCGCGCGCATATCCGCTGTGACCTTCGTGGTATGCCAGATACTGATTTCGCGTGTCGCTGGGGTGAATCCCGTTCCGCTCATAGCTTTTGTTCATGTACCAGCCGATGAAATCCGAAGCATCCCGGATGCGGTCACGCTTGGCGCGGCGTTTTCCGGTCTCTTTCTGGTATTCATCCCAGGTTCCGTCCAACGCCTGACTGAACCCATAGGCGCTGCTTTGACGGCCCATCGGAATGACCCCCAACACGTATTGGTGCGGTGTCCGGGCGTCATGACGATAGCGGCTTTCTTGATAGATCGTCGCCATCTGGACGTGTACCGGGACACCCCATTTGCGCTCGGTGCTCTTGAACGCCTTGATATAGTCAGGCCGTTCGCGCGCAATGCTGCACGCGTCATTTAGCTTGCTGGGCGGTTGCTTGGACCCGCCGCCACAGGATGCCAGAAACAGCACCCCGAAGAGTACGATAAGAATTCTGCTCATGTGCCTCGTGCCTTTTTTCTTTATTCTAGCGCAGATTGAGCTCTGAGGAAATCACAATCGCTACAGAACGATAGCTAGAATTATAGGCAAAGCACCGACAGAAAGACCGGTCGAGACCAAGACCATGCCAGCCACGGCATCTGCATCGGCATCAAACCGTTCCGCCAGAAGATAAGAGGTTACGGCCACCGGGGTGCACATTTGCAAGACCAGCACACCAAACGCGATTGGATCAAGGTCAAAAGCGCCCGCAATCGCCCAGCCCAAGCCAGCGCAGACAGCCAGTTTCAAAACCGACAGCCAGATCGCCTGGCTCAGCTTGCCCGTCGTCAGGCGGGCAATCGCCACGCCAAGAGTGATCAGCATCATCGGAATCGCCATTTGTCCCAGCAGTTCCAGAGTGTTGGTCAGAAAGACCGGGGTCTCCCACCCGCGCCAAAGAAACAGCGCGCCCAGCAGCGTGGCCCAGACCATTGGCTCGCGGGCGACCTTGCCAAACGCGCCTTTTCCCGCGACCAGATAGATCCCGTAGGTAAAGGAAAACAGCGCGGTAACGGCAAGAAACACAACCGCGAACCCCAGCCCTGCCTGACCGAAAGCGAACAGGCACAGCGGCAGTCCAAGGTTTCCCGTATTCCCGAAAATCAGCGGGGCCAGATAGGTTCGGCGATCAAGATTTCCAAACCGCACGAAAACTCCGAACGCAACGGCAAGAACGACGTGACCTGCGATGGCAGCCAAAGTAAACCGTGTAAGTTCTCCGGGTGGAATCTCGGTTTGCATGAGGGCAACGAAGATCAGACTTGGCACAGCCAGCGTCACCGCAAGACGTGTTACAAATTGCAACCTGTATTCAAATCCCAGCTTGACCCAGACAAAGCCAATGCCGGCCAACAGAAAGACTGGGGCCACGATTTCAAAGACTGTCAGTAAGAGGTTCACAGACTGTTTCCCTTAATTGCGGATCAATGATTGGCATTCTTCGCCGGAAAGGAGTAGTAAGACTTTTGGGGGCTGAGAAAATGCTAAAGACAAGCGCCAAGTACCGTTTGGGCCAAGTGGTCCGCCACAAAAAACATCCCTTCCGGGGGGTGATTTTTGACGTGGATCCTGAGTTTTCAAATACGGAAGAATGGTATCAGGCGATCCCTCAAGACAGCCGTCCGATCAAGGATCAGCCGTTCTATCATCTGCTGGCAGAGAATGATCAATCCTTCTATGTCGCTTATGTTTCAGAACAAAATCTGGTTGCGGATCAGTCGGGTGAGCCTGTGGAACACCCTGATATCCCGGACATGTTTGGCCCGTTCGAGAACGGCGCCTATCCGCTGCACTTCCACTTGAACTAGTGCCTGGCCCGACAGACGTCGGGGTCAGTACCCAAGTGCACATCCGTCTTTTCTGGGGTCGCTGCCACCCTCGAGAACGCCGTCCTCGCGGATTCGTATTGCCTGCGCTCCGCCAAGCGGTGTTTCCGGTATCTGAACGTTGTGTCCCATATCGGACAATTGTTGAGCGACATTGCGCGGAATTCCGCGTTCCAACTTTAAAACGCCCGCGTCCGCAAAAGCGCGAGGGGCGTCGATACTTGCCTGAAGTCCAAGACCATGATCCGTCAGGTTGGACAACAGCCGCGCGTGCCCTGTCGGTTGAAACGCACCGCCCATGACGCCGAAAGGCATGCTTATTCGCCCTTGCTGCGAGATCATTCCGGGGATGATGGTATGCATCGGCCGTTTGCCTGCAGCCATCTCATTCGGGTGCCCGGCCTGAAGTGTAAATCCAGCCCCTCGGTTCTGCAGCAGAATTCCGTATTTCTCGGACGCAATGCCGGATCCAAAACTGTGGAAGATGGAATAGATCAAAGAGACAGCCATCCTGTCCCGGTCAACGACGGTAATATAGACGGTGTCTTTGTGTATCGCCTCAGTTAGGGGCGCCGCTGCGGGCATTGCGCGTGTGACGTTGATCAACGCCGCCAGACTATTCGCAACGTCCTGATCGAAGAATATATCAGCACGAGAGGTACAGTCAGGGTCGGCAATAAATCGGTTCCGCGCGTCGTATGCCAGTTTCGAGGCTTCGGCCTCGATATGGAGTCTTTCAACTCCGAACGGATCCATACTGCCCAGATCAAAGTTCTTCAGGATGTTCAGCAGCAGGATCGCTGTCGCGCCTTGGCCGTTTGGCGGATGCTCGACAAGGTCAAAACCTTTGTAATGGCCGCTAACAGGCTGGGTTTCCGTATATTGCGTGTTCTGAAAGTCAGTCAGCGTATGTTCGCCCCCCATTTGGGTCAGCGCGTCCACCATGTCTTGAGCGATGTCGCCTGAATAGAACGCATCGCGTCCTTTTCGGGCTATCTGGCGCAAAACTTCAGCCTGACCGGGCGCTCGAAAGATTTGCCCAATCTCGGGGGGCTTGCCGTCCATCAGATAGTGGGTGCGCGCCGCGCCTTGGAGTGTTTCAGCGCCCAACTTCCAGTCGAACGCAACCCTCGCTGCCACAGGTACACCGGAGTCGGCATAATGGATTGCGGGTTGCAGAATGGCGTCCAACCCAAGCCTGCCCTCTGTTTCGGCCAGGTGACACATCGCATCCACGGCACCCGGTATAGTTACCGCGTCCGGAGTATTCAGCGGCACCGTGGTCAGTCCCTTTTCACGCAGTTTCCGGGCATCGGCCGCTGCTGGCGCTCGGCCCGAGCCGTTCAGGGCGCGTATCCGATCCTCACCCGCGCGATTGAACAGAACAAAGCAGTCTCCGCCCAATCCGGTCATCTGCGGTTCGCAAATATTCAAGACGACGGCCCCGGCAATGGCGGCATCCATTGCGTTGCCCCCGTCCCGGAGAATGTTCAACGCGACTTGCGCTGCCAAGGGGTGCGACGTGGCGCACATACCTTCGGTTGCCAAAACTTCGGATCTGCCCGGTGTGTGAAAATCCCGCATAGCGCTGCTTCCCTGTTTGAACGCGCCGAAAGTATAGCGCGATCAGGTATTGTCCAGTCAAACCAATGGGAAGTTCCTCGGCGCCGATCACTGGGTGGGGGCTGTGACACTAGACGCCGAGGGAAGCTATCTGAGCTACAGAATCTCTTATGCCCTGCGTTTGCGGCGCTACAATGGTGCGATTGTGGCTATTTTGGGTCAGACGGCATCGGGCAAATCAAATCGCAGGGACAGCCTGTTGCACCCCTCGATGCGTTCATAGCGGATGTCGCTGGTCAGTTGGTGGATCAGAAACCAGCCGAATCCGCCTTCGGGCAATTCTTCGATTGTCGTGCCCAGCGGAGCAGGTATCCCGTCCGGGACGCTGAGACCGGGCATGGGTTTGCCGGTGTCGGAAATCAGGATGTCCAGCCAGTTCTGATTCAGGCGGCAGCGTATTTGCACCTTGGCGGGGGTGATCCCGGCATATGCGTGTTCGACCACGTTATTGATCGCTTCGGCCAGTGCAATTTTTACGTCACCTGCCTTGTTTCGGGGCAACCCATTTGCTTCCAAACAGGTGCTTAGTTTGGCAATTCCGGTACTTGCCTCAGCTTCTGTCGCTACAAAGCTCAAATCCAGGCAGTTGCCGTTATACATGTTCGAGCGCCCAATCACGAGTTTGGAGAGTTAGTCTTTGAGGGTCGACAGCGCGTCGTCCAGCGACGCAAACAGTTTGAAGACAGTATCCATGCGCGTCAGCCGGAACACTTTTTCAACGAAGGGGTGGAGGCCAGCCAAGTCCAGCCTGCAATCACTCCCAAGCTGTTTCATAGAGGCAACGATGGCACCCAAGCCGCTTGAGTCGATGAATTCCACTTTTGTCAGGTCCAGAATGATCCGCGTACTGCCATCTTCAGCTTCTTTGCGCATGTCTTCCTTGAACTGGATGGCCATGGCCGCGTCGATCCGGTCAGAATGAACCGTAATGATCTGTGTCGTGCCGGTCGTTTTGCTGGTCAGGCTCATACGCGGTGATCCTTTAAACTGAAATTCACTCGTAGAAATACGCTAGACGGCAATTCTTACCATTCGGTATCCATCAATCCGGAAAACAGGAGGAGCACCCGGATGAAACATGTTGTTATTGCAGGCGCGGCCCGAACACCTATGGGCGGATTTCAAGGCGTGTTCGATGGTGTGGCAGCGGCCGATTTGGGTGGCAGTGCCATTCGCGCAGCGTTGCAAGGTGCCGGGACCGAAACGGTAGACGAGGTTCTTATGGGCTGTGTCCTGCCGGCTGGTCAGGGTCAGGCACCGGCGCGTCAGGCCGGTTTTGCAGCGGGTCTGGGCGAAGACGTCCCCGCCACAACGCTGAACAAGATGTGCGGCTCGGGCATGAAGGCCGCGATGATGGCGTTTGACCAGATCGCGCTGGGTCACGCGGACACGATGGTCGCGGGTGGGATGGAGAGTATGACTAACGCCCCCTATCTGCTGCCGAAAATGCGCGGCGGGGCCCGGATCGGGCACGGGCAGGTCGTGGACCACATGTTCCTTGATGGTCTCGAGGACGCCTACGACAAGGGTCGGCTGATGGGCACGTTTGCCGAGGATTGCGCCGAAGCCTACCAGTTCACCCGCGAGGCGCAGGATGAATACGCGCTGCAATCGCTATCCAATGCTCTGGCCGCACAGGAAAGCGGGGCGTTTTCGGATGAGATCACTCCGGTTGTGGTCGCGACCCGCAAGGGTGAGGTGCAGCACGCCGCAGACGAACAGCCGCAATCCGCCCGACCCGAGAAGATACCGACGCTGAAACCTGCGTTCCGCAAGGATGGGACTGTGACGGCGGCCAATTCATCCTCGATTTCGGATGGGGCGGCGGCGCTTGTGCTGGCGTCCGAGGATGCGGCCAAAGATCAGGGGCTGACCGTACGTGCCCGAATTCTGGGGCATGCCAGCCACGCTCAGGCTCCGGGCTTGTTCACAACCGCCCCTGTCCCCGCTGCACAGAAATTGCTGTCCAGGATCGGATGGTCCAAGGATGACGTCGATCTGTGGGAAGTGAACGAAGCCTTCGCCGTTGTGCCGATGGCCTTCATGCATGAGATGGGTTTGCCGCGTGACAAGGTCAACGTAAACGGCGGCGCCTGCGCATTGGGTCACCCGATCGGCGCATCGGGCGCACGCATAATGGTGACGCTTTTGAACGCGTTGGAAAAGCGCAACCTGAAACGTGGTGTCGCGGCGATCTGCATCGGTGGCGGAGAGGGCACCGCGATTGCAATCGAACGTGTTTGACCCATGGGTGGTTTCGGCATAGGTGGCTTTGCACGACTTATACCGGACAATCCATGATGACCGTTGACTACGATCTGCTTGCGAAAACCATCTCATCCCTGACCGAAGGGGAAACTGACGCGGTCGCACTCATGGCAACCGTCGCCTGCGAGGTGCATCATTCCGACGACCGGTTCGACTGGACCGGGTTTTATCGCGTGACCGAACCGGGCGTGTTGAAGATCGGCCCGTATCAAGGCGGTCACGGATGTTTGGTTATCCCGTTCGAGCGTGGCGTGTGTGGCGCTGCTGCACGAACGGGCGAGGTTCAGCTTGTGCCCGACGTGGATGCTTTTCCCGGCCATATCGCCTGTGCTTCGAGCACGCGATCAGAGCTGGTCTTGCCGGTGCGAAACGCATCGGGCGAGGTCATTGCCGTGTTCGATATCGACAGTGATCAACCGGACGCATTCACGCAGCAGGATGCGGACGCGCTTGGCGCAATTCTGAATGCCGTTTTCGGGACTTAACTCCGGCAAGAGCGACTCTGGCCGGAGTTAAGTCCTCACGCGCTGAGGATCTTGGCTTTTTGGGCTGCGAATTCTTCGTCTGTCAGAACGCCCTTGTCTTTTAAGGCGGCCAAACGCTCCAACTCGTCTGCGGTCGATACTGTCGCGACGGATCGGATGTAGTCCTTCTGCGCTTCCTCGATCTTGTTCATGGCCGCGACATTGTGTTCATGCATCTTTTCGCCCCGCGCGATCAGATAGGACAGCACTCCGAGCCAGGGAATGAGGATGACAAACGCGATCCATGCGGCCTTGCCGAAACCGCTCAGGTCTTTTGAGCGGAACACGTCGGCTACCACTGAAATCATTACCCAGAACCAGGCCACCATCAGGAACAGCCAGAAGATCGACCAAACTATGTCGAAAAACCCGATGCCATTTTCCATGTCTCTTCCAACCCTTTGCCAAAATAAGATTATTTCAGGAATTCAGTATTCACATCAATGTAACAGACAGTTTCCTCTTTGGCTGCCGATTATTTTTTGATTGAAAACCAGCGGTGTTCAGAGCGGGAGTTGCGTTGTGAGAACGTACAAAAAGGCGACCTGTAAGCCGAGCACCAGATAGAGGTATATCGAAAACCGCCGCTTGCGCGCCTTGTGGCGAAAAATCCAGCGCCCCAAAACAGCACCCGGCCCCCCGCCGATCACGGCAAGCCCTAGCAGTTTGGCCTCGGGTACGCGGCGTTTGCGACGTTTAGCGCGCAGTTTGTCCCATCCAAATGCCAGCAGGGTCAGCAGGTTAATAGCCCAAAGATACGCGACAGCAATCCACATGCGCGACGAATAGACAATCTCGGCCAATCACCCAAGTGAAAAAATGCTTGGAAATTTCACCGACTCAGGCCATCGTGAAAAAGTAGGTCAAAATTTCACGACTTCTGGAGAGCCCGGTGAACAGCCAAGCCCCAAACAGTGCGACCCTTGGTGCCGACATCCGCGCTCTGCGAAAGGCGCGCGGCCTGACCTTGACCGAGATCGCCGCACGGCTGGATCGGTCGGTTGGGTGGCTCAGTCAGGTCGAACGAGACATGTCCGACCCGTCGATCTCGGATTTGCGCCAAATCGCCGAGTGCCTTGGTGTTCCAATGTCGATGCTGTTTTCCCATTCCGCGGCCCCTGCGGATGAGCTGGGATTTATCGTGCGCGCAGGGTCACGGCGGCCCATGGGGTCAGGCGAAGAAGGGCTGATCGAGGAGTTGCTCTCTCCTGATCTGACCGATGATTTTGAGATGGTGCATTCCACTTTCGAGCCGCGCTCTGAAATGCAGACCCCAGCAAGCCGCCCGACACAAGAGGTTGGCTACATGGTTTCCGGTCGGTTGGACCTGACGATTGGCGGGCGGCAATTCT
This sequence comes from Ruegeria sp. BC7, assembly GCF_056539165.1. Taxonomy (NCBI): domain Bacteria; kingdom Pseudomonadati; phylum Pseudomonadota; class Alphaproteobacteria; order Rhodobacterales; family Roseobacteraceae; genus Ruegeria; species Ruegeria sp. BC7. The sequence goes on from NZ_JBQFUL010000006.1 coordinate 126,477, forward strand.
CAGTCGGGCCGGGCGATAGCTTTCGCATCAAGCACGTGCCTTACAAGTGGGCGAACCCCTATGATGAGCCCGCCGTGGCCATCTGGGTCATTGCTCCACCGGTGTATTGAATGAGTTTTGAAGCCTGGACCATATTTGCGTTGTTCTGGCTGGTATTTGTCACCACGCCGGGACCAAACGCAGTCAACTGCATCTCGAACGGGATGAGCCTGCCATTTCCCAAGGCGATGCTGGGGGTGTTGGCGATCCTGACACAGGCCACCGCCTTTCTGATCTTCTCGGCGCTGGGCATAACGGCACTGATCGCGGCCTCTCCTACCGGGTTTTTCGTCGCCAAGCTGATCGGTGCTGGGTTCCTGATCTGGATGGGCATCCGTGGCTGGATAAATGCTAGCAAACCCACGCCTGCGTTCGAGCGACCCGCGCGCCATGTCTATCTGCACGCGCTGGCCGTGGCGACGATCAACCCCAAAAGCGTGGCCGGGTATCTGGCGGCCTTCTCGCAGTTCGTGCAGCCCGACATAGCGGTCTGGCAGCAGATGGGGGTGATCATGCCCACTGTGCTGGTCATCACAACGCTCAGCTATACTGGGTTTACCCTGCTGGGCGCATTGATGGGAAAGGCTGCGCTGGGGGCCGTATTCAATGTCTGGGTCCGTCGCGTGATGGCGACCTGTTTCATCATCTATGGCGTGTTGCTGGGCACCAGCACGACGCCTGCAGCAAGGGGGTAGTGATATGCACACCGGTTCCTGTCTGTGCGGCAAGGTCGCGTTCAAAATTGACGGAGACCTCACGCCGCCAAATGCCTGTCACTGCGGTCAGTGCCGCAGGCAGTCGGGGCATCTTTGGGCCTCAACCGTCACGTATCAGGACAACCTCAGCTTTACCGCCAGTGATACACTGGGCTGGTATCGCGCCTCGGACATCGCCAAGCGCGGCTTTTGCAGCGCCTGTGGCTCATTCCTGTTCTGGCAGTACAATGATGAGGACACGATTGCGATTTCGGTAGGCTCTCTGAACGAGCCCACCGGTTTGAAACTCGCCCAGCACATCTTTGTCGCGGACAAGGGCGATTACTATGACATCCAGGACGATCTGCCCCAGCGGGCACATTAACAGGGGATCAAGACCATGAGTGATTTTCCAACCAAGGCCCGTGTGGTCATCATCGGCGGCGGCGTTGTCGGCTGTTCGTCACTGTATCATCTGGCCAAGAAGGGCTGGACCGATTGCGTTCTGCTGGAAAAGAACGAGCTGACGGCTGGCTCGACCTGGCACGCGGCGGGGAATGTTCCGACCTTTTCGACCTCGTGGGCGATCATGAACATGCAGCGCTATTCGACCGAGCTGTATGCGCGGCTGGCCGATGAGGTTGACTACCCGATGAACTACCACGTCTCAGGTTCGATCCGCCTGGCGCACAGCAAAGAGCGGATGCAGGAGTTCGAGCGTGCCCTGTCCATGGGCCGCTATCAGGGCATCCCGATGGAGATGTGGACGCCGGACGAGGCAAAGGAACGCTATCCGTTCCTTGAAACCCATGATCTTGAGGGCGTTCTGTACGACCCGACCGATGGTGATATCGACCCGGCGCAGTTGACGCAGGCGCTGGCCAAGGGTGCGCGCGATCTGGGTCAAAAGATCATCCGCTTCTGCCCGGCAACCGGCGTGACGCAGCACGACGACGGCACGTGGACGGTTCATACCGACAAGGGCGATATCGTCTGTGATTACGTGGTCAACGCCGCGGGCTACTATGCGCAGCGCGTGGGTGAGATGTTCAAACCCTATGGTGGCCGCACCGTGCCTGCGATGGTCATGAGTCACCAGTACCTGCTGACCGACGAAGTGCCTGAGATTGAAGCATGGTCGAAGGAAAACGGTGGCAAGCTGCCGCTGCTGCGCGACGTGGATATCTCTTACTATCTGCGGCAAGAGAAAAACGGCTTCAACCTTGGTCCGTACGAGCCAAACTGCAAGGGCCATTGGATGACCGAAGACGACCCGATGCCCGAGGATTTCAGTTTCCAACTGTGGAACGACGATCTGGACCGGATCGAGGACATCGTCACCGACGCGATGGAGCGGGTGCCGCTGATGGCGACCTCGGGTGTGGGTCGGGTGATCAATGGCCCGATCCCCTATGCGCCTGACGGCCTGCCTCTGATCGGGCCGATGCCGGGCGTGACAAACGCGTTCGAGGCGCACAGCTTTACCTTCGGCATCGCACAGGGCGGCGGGGCTGGCAAAGTGCTGGCCGAATGGATCGTCGATGGCGCAACCGAATGGGATATGTGGGCCGTCGATCCGCGCCGCTACACCGACTACACCGATCAGGACTACTGCAACCAGAAGGGTATGGAGGTCTACGGCAACGAATACGCCATGCACTTCCCGCATCACGAATGGCCTGCGGCGCGGGACAAGAAGCTGTCTCCTGTCCATGACAAGATCAAAGAGATGGGCGGCGTCATGGGGGCCTATAACGGCTGGGAGCGTGCCAATTGGTTCGCCAAGCCGGGTGACGATACCTCGCTTGAGGCCACGCATACATGGGGGCGCTCGGGTCCGTGGGAGCAGCGGATCAAGGAAGAATGCGAGGCCGTGCGCGACCATTGCGGTGTGCTGGACCTGCCGGGGTTCTCGCGGTTCAAGGTGCAAGGGCCGGGGGCTGACGAATGGCTGCGGGGGCTAGTGGCCGGGTCGCTGCCCAAGATCGGTCGCGTCGGGCTGGTCTATTTCTCGGATGATCGCGGTCGTATTCTGACCGAGATGTCCGTAACCCGCGAGGCTGAAGACCTATTTGTGCTGGTCACTGCCGCAACTGCGCAATGGCATGATCGGGAATGGTTGGAACGCCACATGCCCGCAAACGCAGCCTTTACTCTGGAAGACTGGACCACGCGTATGGACACGCTGATCGTGACCGGCCCCAAATCCCGCGAGGTACTGAGCAAGGTTTGCGAAGCCGACCTGACGCTGCCGTGGCTCAGCTTTCAGGAAAGCGAGATCAAAGGGGGCTGGGTTGCTTTGCTGCGCGTGTCCTTTGCGGGCGAACTTGGGTGGGAAGTCCACGCTGAGAACGCGGATATGCCGGCGATTTATGACGCCATCCTCGAAGCTGGGGCAAAGCCGTTCGGCATGTATGCCCTGAACTCTTTGCGGATCGAAAAAGGCTACCGCGCGTGGAAGGGCGATCTGTCCACCGACTATTCGCTGCTGGAAGGCGGGCTGGGGCGCTTTGTCAAGCTGGACAAGCCGCAGGATTTCCCCGGCAAGGCTGCAATCCTGAACGAAAAGCAGCAGGGGGTGAAAAAATCCTTTGTGACCCTAACGGTCGAGGCCGGTGATTGCGACGCACCCTACATGTCATGCATCTGGCAAGGGGATCAGATCGTGGGTGAGACGACCTCGGGCGCGTGGGGCTATCGTGTTGGCAAGTCCATTGCGCTGGGCATGATCAAGTCGGAACTGGCCAACCCCGGCACCGCGCTAGAGGTCGAAATCTACGGCCAGAAATACCCCGCCGTGGTGCAAGAGGATCAGCCCCTCTGGGATCCGGCCAACGAACGGCTGCGGGCCTGATCCATGGCTGTTCCGCGCGTCATGCAGGGCGTTTACCTGACCCGCCACGGTGGGGCAGAGGCGTTGGAGTGGCGCGCGGATATCCCCGTGCCACAGCCCGGACCCGGTCAGGTCTTGGTCCGGGTCGCGGCAGCCGGGGTGAACAACACCGATATCAATACTCGCGTTGGCTGGTATTCGTCAGATGTGACCGGCGCGACAGATGCGGTGGATCAGGATGTCGATGCAGGCGGCTGGGGCGGGGCGCTGCACTTCCCGCGCATTCAGGGCGGTGATCTATGCGGGATCGTTGAACTCACCGGGCCAGAGACGGGTTTCACCCAAGGCCAGCGCGTAACCTGCCCGATCAACCTGCCACGTCCACGCCCCGGCAATCCCACCGGTTTCATCGCGCTGGGGTCCGAGATTGACGGGGCCTTCGCGCAGTACTGTCTGGTTGAGGCGTCTGATCTGTACGACGTATCGGCCTCACCCCTGTCAGATGCCGAGATCGCGGCCATTCCCTGCGCCTTTGGCACGGCGGAAAACCTGCTGACCCGGGCGGGCGTGACCACCGGGCACAAGGTTCTGATCACTGGCGCGTCCGGCGGTGTCGGCCTTGCCGCCGTGCAACTGGCCCGGCTGCGCGGAGCGACCGTGTGGGGCGTCACCAGCCCCGCCAAGGCCGATGTGGTCAAGGGGCAGGGGGCCACGGATACGTTCGACCGAAACGCGCCTTTGCCGAAGGATACGTTCGACGTGGTGATCGACGTGGTCGGCGGCCCCGCATGGCCCGGCCTGATCCTGTCGCTGAAACCCGGTGGGCATTACGCCGTCTCGGGTGCCATCGCCGGGCCTATCGTTCAGGCCGACTTGCGCGACATTTACTTGCGCGACATCACCATCCACGGCTGCACTCATCAGGCGTTCGAGGTTTTCGGCCGACTGGTCGAACTGATGAACGCAGGCCGGATCAAACCTTTGATCTCAAAAACCTACCCGCTAAGAGATATTGCCAAAGCGCAAGAGGACTTTCAGTCCAAGGCGTTTGCGGGAAAACTGGTTCTCATTCCCTGAGGAAAGGTAAGGCAATGGCGGATATCACCTTGTTGGACGGCTCGATCGGGCAGGAACTGGTCAAACGCGGCGGCGAAAAGCCCACGCCTCTGTGGTCTACGCGGGTGATGATGGATCAGCCCGAACTGGTGGGGCAGGTCCATGCGGATTACTTCCGACGTGGCGCGACGGTTGCCACGACGAATACCTATGCTGTCCACCGCTCACGTCTGGTGCGCGAAGGGATCGAGGACCAATTGCCCGCCCTGATCGACACGGCGCTGAGTCAGGCGGAGGGCGCGCGGCCCGCTTCGGGCGGACGGATCGCCGGGGCGCTGGGGCCACTGCTGGCCTCGTACCGGCCCGACTTGAAACCCGATGTCGAGGAAGCCGCGCTGAAATACGCCGAGCTTGTCAGTCTGATGAACGACCGGGTGGACCTGTTCCTGCATGAGACGGTCTCGTCCCTGCAAGAGGCTGAAGGCGCGCTGCGCGGGACGGAAAGTGCAACCAAACCCGTTTGGTTGGCGTTGTCAGTGATGGACAATGACGGCACCCGTTTGCGCTCGGGCGAGCAACTGGCGCAGGTTGCTCCGCTAGTGGACAAGTTCGCGCCGCAAGCGGTTCTGATCAACTGCACCCGGCCGGAATCGGTGATGCCCGCGCTGACGATCCTTGAGACGATGGGCCGCCCCTATGGGGCTTATGCCAACGGCTTCACCGGTATCACACAGGATTTTCTGGAAGATGCGCCCACGGTTGATGCTCTGGAACAGCGCCATGACCTGACCCCCGAAGCCTATGCCGATTTCGCCATGTCCTGGGTCGAACACGGGGCCACCATCGTCGGCGGCTGCTGCGAGGTTGGACCGGACCATATCGAGGCGATGGCCCATGCTTTGCGCGTGGCCGGGCATAGGATCGTCTGACGCCATGTCGCCGGCACAGCAGCATTTCGATATCGTCGTCGCCCCCGGCTTTGTGCTGCTTGAACTGGCGTCTCTGGTCGAGGTGCTGCGGCTGGCCAACCGCGTGTGCCCTCACCCGCCGTTTACCTATACCTATCGGTCGCTCAGAGGGGGGGCGATCCTCAGCAGCAGTGATGCACTGATCCAGACCGAGGCTGTCAGCGCCCAGCCCAAGGCGGATTACCTCTTTGTCATCGGCAATTCCGACCCCGACCATCCCGATCTGTCGCTGGGCCGCGTGGTGTCTGACTATACCTATCGCGGCGCACAGGTGTTTCTGCTGGCTGAGGCCGCCAGCCGCTATATCGACGAAAGAGGCACGGCGGATATGGCCACCCATTGGGAAAACGCGTCGTTCCTGCGGGAAAGGGGTGCGCGGTTCGAGGCCAAGCTGTCGATTGCGACCGAACAGGGCGCGGTTGTGACCTGCGCGGGGATGGAGGCGACCACGGATGTCGCTTTGGCCGTAATCGGGCGGCATATCTCTGGCCCAGCCAAGATGACCGTCGCCGATATCATGCTGCACGAAAACATCCGCGATTTTTCCTCGATGCAGCCGTTTTCAGGCGCGCGCATGACCGCAACCGGGGATGCCAAGCTGGACCAGTGTATCAAGCTGATGCAGGCGAATATTGAAGACCCCCTGCCGATCCACGAAATCGTCGAGGAACTGCACCTGTCCAACCGCTCGCTGGAACGTAAGTTCAAGACGTTCTTCGGCACCACGCCCAACGGCTTCTACCGCGAGATGCGGCTGGCCAAGGCCAACAACCTGCTTTTGAACACGACGATGAGCGTGCGCGAGATCGGTCTGGCCTGTGGTTTCCCGAACGGGTTTTCCTCGGTCTACAAGAGCTTTTTCGGCGTTACCCCGTTTGTTCTGCGGCGGGAAAAGCGCGCGGCACATCGGTGAAAATTACCCATTTTGTGACGCTTTTGATGCATTTACTGCCGATCTTCCGTGGCAGGTTGACCCAAACCTGACACAGCGGAGATTTCAGGATGGTTGATCTTCCCAGAAAGGCCCGAGTGGTCATCATCGGCGGCGGCGTAATCGGTTGTTCGGTCGCGTATCACCTGACCAAGAAGGGCTGGAACGATGTTGTCCTGCTGGAGCGGAAACAACTGACCAGCGGCACTACGTGGCACGCCGCCGGTCTGATCGCCCAACTGCGGGCGACGGCGAACATGACCAAACTGGCGAAATACAGTCAGGAGCTTTACGGCTCGCTCGAGGAAGAAACAGGCGTTGCCACCGGGTTCAAACGCTGCGGTTCGATCACTGTTGCGCTGACCGAGGAGCGCAAGGAAGAGATTTATCGTCAGGCAGCGATGGCCCGCGCTTTTGGCGTCGAGATCGAAGAGATTTCGAACGAGCGGGTCAAAGAGATGTACCCCCACTTGAATACCCAAGACGTTAAGGGCGCGGTCTATCTGCCGCTGGACGGGCAAGGCGACCCGGCCAATATCGCGCTGGCCTTGGCCAAGGGCGCACGGCAACGCGGCGGCATCGTCAAGGAACGGGTGAAAGTCACAGATATCACCAAACAGGGGCGCAAGGTCACGGGCGTCGATTGGGTCGCCGATGACGGCAGCGCCTCGGGCCATATCGAATGCGACATGGTGGTGAACTGCGCGGGCATGTGGGGGCACGAGGTTGGCCGGATGGCAGGCGTGAACGTCCCTCTGCACGCGTGCGAACATTTCTACATCGTCACCGAAGGCATCGACGGACTGACCCAGTTGCCGGTGCTGCGCGTGCCGGACGAATGCGCCTATTACAAGGAAGACGCAGGCAAAATCCTGCTGGGCGCGTTTGAGCCGAACGCCAAGCCCTGGGCCATGAACGGCATTCCCGACAGTTTCGAGTTTGACCAACTGCCAGAGGATTTTGACCATTTTGAACCGATCCTCGAGGCGGCGGTGAACCGGATGCCGATGCTGGCCGAGGCGGGGATTCACACCTTCTTCAACGGGCCGGAATCCTTCACGCCCGACGATGCCTATCATTTGGGCCTTGCGCCAGAGATGGACAACTACTGGGTCGCCGCCGGGTTTAACTCAATCGGGATTCAGTCGGGCGGTGGTGCTGGCATGGCGCTGGCCGAATGGATGGACTCGGGCGAAAAGCCCTTTGATCTGGGTGACGTGGATATCAGCCGGATGCAGCCGTTTCAGGGGAACAAGAAATACCTGTTTGAACGGTCCAAGGAAACACTGGGCCTGCTCTATGCCGACCACTACCCCTATCGCCAGAAGGCCACCGCGCGCGGAGTGCGGCGCACACCGTTCCACCACCACCTCAAGGATCAGGGCGCGGTTTTCGGAGAGCTTGCTGGCTGGGAACGCGCCAACTGGTTCGCCAATCCGGGGCAAGAGCGCGAATACCAGTATAGCTGGAAACGTCAAAACTGGTTTGAAAACTCAGCCGCCGAGCACCGTGCCGTGCGCGAGAATGTGGGCATGTATGATATGTCCTCGTTCGGTAAGGTCCGTGTCGAAGGCCCGGATGCCGAAGCATTCATGAACTACATTGGCGGCGGAGACTATTCGGTGCCAAACGGCAAGATCGTCTATACCCAGTTCCTGAACCGTCAGGGCGGGATCGAGGCTGATGTGACCGTCACCCGCCTGACCGAGACCGCCTATCTGGTCGTCACCCCCGCGGCCACTCGTCTGGCGGATCAGACGTGGATGCAGCGACACGCGGGCGGTTTCAATGTGGTCATCACCGACGTCACCGCGGGCGAGGGCGTTTTGGCCGTCATGGGCCCCAATGCGCGCACGTTGCTGCAAAAGGTTTCGCCCGCTGATTTCTCGAACGCAGCAAACCCGTTCGGCACCGCGCAGGAAATAGAGATCGGTATGGGTCTCGCCCGCGCGCACCGTGTCACCTATGTGGGTGAGCTGGGGTGGGAGATCTATGTCTCCTCCGATATGGCGGGTCATGTGTTCGAGACATTGCACGAGGCGGGGCAGGACATGGGCCTGAAACTGTGTGGGATGCACATGATGGATTCGTGCCGGATCGAGAAAGGGTTCCGCCATTTCGGACATGACATCACTTGTGAGGATAACGTCGTCGACGCCGGGCTTGGCTTTGCAGTCAAAACTGACAAAGGCAGCGACTTTATCGGTCGTTCGGCGGTTATTGAGCGCAAGGAAAGCGGGCCGAAAAGCCGGTTGGTTCAATTTCGCCTAACCGATTCCGAACCGCTGCTGTTTCACAATGAACCGATTGTTCGGGACGGTGAATATGTGGGCTACTTGAGTTCGGGCAACTACGGTCATACGCTGGGAAGCGCCATCGGTATGGGCTATGTACCATGCGAGGGAGAGAAGGCGGCAGATGTGCTGGCTTCGTCCTACGAAATAGACGTATGCGGTGTGAAGGTCAAAGCCGAGGCGTCGCTAAAGCCAATGTACGACCCTAAATCCGAGCGCGTTAAGGTCTGAACCGTTTGAAAATGGGGCTCTGCCCCCGCCGCGGCAAGCCGCGTCTCCCCCGGGATATTTTCAGCCAGATGAAGTACGGATCCCCTGCTTCATCTGGCCCCAAATATCCCGGAGCGCGAGGCAGAGCCTCGCATGCCAGCACCGCAGCTCGCGGAACGGTTGCGTGTTCAACCCATAACGATTTGTTATGTGAACCTTCACGATTTTCGCAGTTTTCCTGATGGCAGAGTTTGCCTAAAGACAACCAGTGTCGATTGGAGACCCGCTATGGTGAACGCTGCTGCCCCTTTACAGAATACAGATACACCGAGGGGATTGGTGTTGGCTGTTACGGCCTATGTTCTGTGGGGATTCCTACCCCTGTACATGAAGGCGATGGCGCATATCGGTCCGGTAGAGATCGTTGCCCACCGTATCATCTGGTCAGTACCAGTGGCAGGAGCGCTTCTGATTGCGTTGGGGCGAACGCGGGATCTGAAGGCTGCTTTGAGGAACCCGAAAATGCTGGGTATGGCTGGCTTGACGGCTGGGCTGATCTCGGTGAATTGGGCCATTTATGTCTGGGCGATCGCCAGCGGAAACGCCCTTGATGCCGCATTGGGATATTACATCAACCCTTTGTTCAGTATTGCGCTTGGTGCGGTATTGCTTCGTGAGCCATTAAACCGGACGCAACTGATTGCGGTCGGGTTGGCGGCTGCAGGTGTGGCGGTTCTGGTCCTTCAAGCCGGCAGCATCCCTTGGGCAGCATTGGGACTCATGGTGAGCTGGGGGTTCTATGCATTCTTCAAGCGGTCTCTGCCAATCGGTCCCAATCAGGGTTTCCTGCTTGAGGTTCTGATCCTGCTGATCCCGGCCTTGGCCTATGTAACCTGGCTGGGCGTCCAGGGGAACGGCCACTTCGGAATTGCTGCCACCGATACGATGCTGCTTGCCGGTGCGGGGGTGGTTACGGCTGTTCCCCTGTTGGTCTATGCCAATGGTGCCAAGCTTGTTCGCCTGTCGACGATGGGAATTCTCCAGTATATTGCACCGACCATGATATTCATCACAGCGATCACGGTCTTCGGCGAGCAGATCGACCAGGGGCGCATGATTGCCTTCCCGCTGATCTGGGCGGCGCTTGTGGTGTATTCAATTCCTATGATCCGGCAGATGCGGGCTCAACCCTGACGGAGTAGGTGCGCGGCCTTTGCCGCCCAGATCGCGTAGGTTTTGGGGCTGGGGTGATACCCGTCCGGTGCGGCCAGAGCTGGATCGTCCGGCAAGTCCAATGACAGATGGAACGCTTGACGATGCTGGGCAACGACCTGTTGCAACCCCTGATCAAGTCGGGCCGCCTGCTGCCCGAGAACCCAGGCCAGAGGCTGCGGGAGCGCTGGAAAACGGCTCATTTCGGGTACGGCTGTCATCGCCACGCGCTTCACCCCCAGCTGCCCGACAAGCAAGTCTACCAATTGACTTTGCCGGTCAATGAAAGACTTTCGGGTAACGCCCCGGGTCACGTCATTGACGCCCAAGGCTGTAACCGCCGCATCAAATTGATTGTCCAAACCTCGAAGTCTGTCGATCGTATCCTGCGTCGTGTGGCCTGTTGTGGCCTCGAGCCTCCATTCGACGGTGTAGTGACGCGAGAGTTCGCGAACCAGATACCCCGAAAGCGCCTGCGCCTGAGTGCCTGCGCCAACACCGGCCGCTGAACTGTCTCCGGCGATCAAAAGCCGCAACCGAGGCCCTCGCCCGTCGCGTCCTTCCCGGGGACCAATTGGCTCGGGCAGCAATCGAGCGTTGCGGCGAACAGACAGACCTTGCGCCGCGAGTATCGGCAGCAAGGGTAGGCGCAGCAGTTGGTCCGCAGCAACGGGCATGATCAGCTCAGCGCGTTCTTGAATTCCAGAAAGCGCGGATCCGTCATGACGCGGGCCATCATCGCTTCGCGTAGGGCGCCGATGGTCTTGTAGGGGCGCATGACCACTTCAAACTCCTGAATCAGCCCGTCGTCGTTAAGAGTGATCAGATCAACCCCGACCGCGTCCAGATCGCCAACCTTGCATTGGAATTCCAGCGCCCAGTCTTTGCATTCGCCCATGATACGGCGGTAACGGAAGTCCGAGAAGACCTGCGCCACATGGCCCAGAACCGCAGCCGCCGGAGCACGACCTGTCCAGGTGCTGTAATAGGTCGGCGGAGAAAACCGAACGTCCTCGGCCAGCAATTCGTGAATTAGGTTTTCGTCGCCCTTGGCAACGACTTCTTGCATGCGCTCGATCGTGGGGTGCATGGTCTCTCCTCCGGTTTTTGCGCAGAGTTGCGGAACCTCTGGGTTCAGGCAAGGACGACGTTGCGGGACTTTGCGCGGTACGTTAGGCAAGCGCGCATGAGCGAAGCATATGATCCCCCGAAAACGCCACTGGATGTCCTGCATGAGGATGCGCAGTTGATCGTGGTGAACAAGCCATCGGGCCTGCTGTCGGTTCCGGGACGCGGAGAGCATTTGGCGGATTGTCTTTTGGCGCGAGTGCAGGCGGCTTTTCCGCAGGCATTGCTGGTGCACCGGCTGGATCGGGATACATCGGGGGTGATGGTGTTCGCGCAGACGCCCCATGCGCAGCGGCATCTGAGCATGCAATTTGAGAAGCGCCAGACCCGTAAAACCTATATCGCGCGTGTATTTGGCCGGGTTGAGCCCAAAACCGGAACCATTGATCTACCGCTGATCGTGGACTGGCCCAACCGCCCGCGCCAGATGGTGTGTCATCAGACCGGAAAGGCCGCGGTAACCGATTGGCGTGTCGTCAAACACGAGGGCGACACGACCCGAGTGCGCCTGTTTCCGAAAACCGGGCGGTCACATCAGTTGCGCGTCCACATGCAATCGTTGGGTCACCCGATTTTGGGCGATCCCTTTTACGCGGAAGGAGCGGCGCGCGATTATCCGCGTCTTATGCTGCATTCAGAAGAACTCCGTCTGAAGAACCCAGAGGGCGGGGTGTCGATGAAGTTCCGCGCCGCCGCAGATTTCTGACATAGAATCGCGCGAATCCGTGGCAATCTGCGGTTGCAGTGGACAAATCTGCCAGAGTGTCGCGACAGGAAATCATTGAGCGGCGGGTAACTGCCGATATCACCGGATTGTTGCTTGAGCCTGCGACCGCAGGGCGCGATATACCGGACCGAACAATATGGACCCGATGAACGGGTGTCAGAGCAGAAGGTGATTTTATGGCGATTTCAAAGTTTGTCGTTTCCGCTGGGCTGTGCTCGGCTATGTTTTTGGGCGCGTGCACAGACCCCGGCACACTGAGCTTGCCTGGCGATCCGAACCAGAACGCAAAACAGGGTGCGATTCTGGGTGGTCTGGTCGGTGCGGGTGTCGGGGCGATCGCGAACGGCTCTGATCCGCTTCTTGGCGCGTTGGCCGGTGGTGCGATTGGTGCGGCTGGCGGTGGCCTGATCGGTAACCAATTGGACCAGCAGGCCGCGGAACTGCGCCAGCAATTGGCCAATCAGGGGATCACCGTGACCAATGCCGGGGACCGGCTGATTGTCACCGTGCCGAACGACATCACCTTTGACACCGACAGTTCGACCGTGCGCCCGGCGCTGCGGGCTGATCTGGTGCGGGTGGGGCAGAACCTGGTGAATTACCCCAATTCAACCGTGCAGGTCATCGGCCATACGGACAGCGACGGCGAGGCGTCGTACAATCAGGCCCTTTCAGAACGTCGGGCGCGCTCTGTCGCCGATATTCTGCAGGCTAATGGTGTCAACAGTGCCCGGATCAGCACGATTGGACTGGGTGAGAACCGTCCGGCGGCCTCGAACCTGACGGCTGAAGGCAAAGCCCGTAACCGTCGGGTTGATATCGAGATCATTCCAAACGGGCGCACCTGAACCTGACGGGGCACCGTCAGGTGCCTTGGCTTTTTTGCACATTGACTGCGCGTCATGGGGGCTTTGGCGCGCAGATGTGTCGCGCTAACTAGTGAAAGACACCATCACGGAGCCCTCTCATGTCTGAACCGATCCTGCTTGGCCTGTCCGGGTCGCTGCGCCAGAGCGCAACCAACCGTAAGCTGCTGCGTGAAGCTGCGCGACTGTTTGATCCGGGGACATATGTCGAGGCGGACCTGAACCTGCCGCTTTATGATGGTGATCTGGAGGACGGCGAAGGTATCCCCGGGCCGGTGCAACTGCTGGCGGATCAGATCGCGCAGGCGCACGCCGTGATCATCTCAACGCCGGAATACAACAAGGGTCCATCCGGAGTATTGAAGAACGCGCTGGATTGGGTGAGCCGAACCAAGGGCAAGCCGTGGGCGGACAAACCCGTTGCCGTGATGTCCGCCGCTGCAGGTCGCGCAGGTGGTGAGCGGGCCCAAATGGTCCTGCGCAGCTATATGGTGCCGTTTCAACCCCGTATTCTGCAGGGGCCGGAAATTCATCTGGCCAGCAGTTCCAAAGAGTTTGATGAGCAAGGGAAGCTGACCAGTGAGCGCTATGAAAGCACTCTGCAAACCCTGATGCTAAAGCTGCGCGCCGAGGCTGGCTTCTGATCGTCGCGGGCCGCTTGTCGGCGCCTGTTCCGCTGTCTAGTCTTCTGCCATGACGGAGGAAACACAGACAGATGTTCTGGACCCGGCCCGCGCCGCTGCGCTTCAGATCGCGCTGGGGCAGGGCGGGACCATCGGGGCAGGTACACCCTTGCCTGCCTTGTTCCACCAGCTTTATTTCTGGACGCCGCAGCCACCGGACCGTCTTGGTCGGGATGGCCATCCAAAGGTTGGCGGTGGCCTGATCCCCGATATGGGTTTGCCACGCCGGATGTGGGCAGGTGGACGGTTAGAGTTTCATGCGCCCCTTGTTGCGGGTCGGGCAGCCGAACGACGCTCGGTTCGGGAAAGTCTTGTGTCCAAAACAGGACGAACCGGGCCGCTGGCGTTTGTCACGCTGCGCCATGAGATATGGCAGGATGCAACGCATTGTCTGACCGAGTGGCAGGATCTTGTTTACCGCAACGATCCATCTGACACAGAACCGCGCCCCGTGCCGCTGGTCGCACGGACCGATGAGACTGATCGGCGTGAGGTAACTTTCAACTCGACTTTGTTGTTTCGATACTCGGCGCTGACGTTCAACGGTCACCGTATCCACTATGATCTGGACTATGCGCGTCAGGTCGAAGGGTATGACGGTCTGGTCGTGCATGGGCCGCTGCTGGCCCAGTTGTTGATGTTTTTTGCCGAGGACGTGATGGGTCCGCTTGCACGGTTTTCGTTCCGCGCGACATCGCCGTTGATGCATACAGAAACCGCGACCTTGTGCCGGAACGGTCAGAGCATGTGGGTCCGCGGCCCTGACGGGCGGCAATGCATGATTGCCGATGCCACCGCGCGATCACAGTGACGCTTCGGGCCGGAAATCTTCGGGGATCGTATCCCGGTCATCCAGTATCAGATCGGCCATGACCGCGGCCACCTTCGGGGCCATTCCAAAGCCGATCTTGAACCCGCCATTGGCGATGAACTGCCCCTTGTGCAAGGGATGCAGGCCCAGCATCGGGGCACGGCTTTTGCTGCGAGGGCGGACCCCGGCCCAGCGTTCGATCACCTCGGCCCCGTGCAGAACAGGGACCGCGCGCGTGGCACGCTCTAACACATCCTCAAGCGCGGCATCTGCGCTGGTCGGATCGTCATACTCCCGCTCGGAGGTTGAGCCGATGGCCAGCGTGCCATCCGCATGCGGCACGATATGGACCGTATCGGCAAAGAGCTGCGGAACCTCTCCGGCGTCGAACCGCAACAAAGCGGCTTGTCCTTTGACACCATTGCCGACGACCTTCCCGAATGCGTCGTTGAGTTCCAGCAGCCCGGCCAACCCGGTGGCGTGAACGACTTGCCCCTTGTCCGGTGCGTCTGTCACCACATCAACGCCCATAACGGCCAGCGCAGATACCAGCGCGGCACAGGCGCGCCGTGGGTGCATCCGGGCACTAAGCGTGTCATGGATAACATAGCCGGTTGGGCTGGGAGGGCACCACGATCCCAGTTCTGTGGTTTCAACGACCCGCCATTCGGCCTTGCCCTGCCACAGTTCAGCCGCCGTATCTGCACGAGCGTGAGCCAGGTCCAGGGTTCTGGCGTCGGGAATGGGTTGCAGCCGTCCCAGCCTTGCGTAACCCGCTGAAACCCCGCCGGTTTCCTCGACCTGTTTCCAGAATGGTTCGGCCATGATCAGGCTCTCGAACTGAAAGGCTTTCTTCGCGTTCCAGTTCTCGGGGACATGAGGGGCAAGAGCACCGACCAGCCCGCCGCTTGATCCTGCGCCCGCGCCAAAAGGATCAACGACCTGAACTTTTGCGCCGCGCCGGGCACAGGTCCAGGCGATGGACAGGCCAAAGATACCCGCGCCGCGTACCGTCACATCGACCATTGCCAAACCCCTTTTCCTTGTTCAGTGTCGCGCCGCTTAGCTACAGGATTCCCCGATGGCAGACCAGCGCGCCGAACTGACTTGGACCGACGATCACATACCCGTTTCAGACCGGTTCGACGATCCGTATTACTCATTGCAGAACGGGCTGGCTGAAACGCGCCATGTCTTTCTTGACGGCAACAACCTGCCCGCGCGCTTCGCGCCAGAGTTTCATATTGCCGAACTTGGGTTTGGCACCGGTCTGAATATGCTGACCGTGTGGTCAGAGTGGGAAAAGTCCGGGCAAACAACTCCTCTGAGCTTCACCAGTTTTGAAGCCTACCCAATGGACCCTGCGGATATGTCCCGCGCACTGGATGCTTTTCCCGAAATCGCCCCTTGGGGCACGCGTTTTCTGCAGCACTGGCGCGGAGGATCGTGCGATCTAGGTACGCTGCGGCTTGAGGTTATCGAAGGGGACGCGCGCGAGACGCTGCCCAAATGGACCAAGTCTGCCGATGCGTGGTTTCTGGATGGGTTCTCTCCGGCCAAGAACCCGGAACTGTGGGGGGCTGAGTTGATGCAGCATGTATCCGACCACACGGCCCCCGGCGGCACTGCCGCAACCTACACCGCTGCTGGTTTCGTACGCCGCGGATTGGAGGAAGCAGGGTTTTCTGTCACCCGAGCCCCGGGATATGGTCGCAAACGCCACATGACGCGGGCGGTCAGATCATGACGCAACAGAACAATACGCGCGCAGGTGTCGCCTTGATGATTGCCGCAACCGTTGTGTTTGCGTTGCAGGACGGCATGTCCCGTCACCTTGCTGGAACCTACAACACCTACATGGTCGTCATGATCCGGTACTGGTTCTTTGCCGCGTTCGTCGTGGCACTGGCCCTGCGTGCTCCGGGTGGTATCGGGGTGACGGCGCGGACCAGCCAACTGGGATGGCAGATATTGCGCGGGGTCTTGTTGGCCGGTGAGATTTGCGTGGCGGTTTATGCCTTTACCGTTCTGGGCCTGATCGAAAGTCAGGCCGTGTTCATCTGCTATCCGCTTCTGATTGCGGCGCTCAGCGGTCCGGTACTGGGCGAAAAGGTGGGCTGGCGGCGGTGGATGGCGATTGGCGTCGGCTGCATGGGTGTGCTGATTATCCTCCAACCCGGTATGGGCGTGTTCAATCCGTTGGCCGTGATACCCCTGATCTCGGCCCTGATGTTTGCCGTCTACGGATTGCTGACCCGGTATGTCGCCCGGCAGGACAGCACCGCAACCAGCTTTTTCTGGACCGGTATCGCCGGAGCGGTCGCCATGACTGCGGTCGGCATGTGGTTCTGGGAGCCGATGGAAAGCCGCGATTGGTTCTGGATGGGGTTGCTGTGCCTCAGCGGAGTGCTGGGACATTGGCTGCTGATCAAGTGCTATGAAATGGCCGAAGCCAGCGCCGTGCAGCCCTTTGCCTATTTCCACCTGATGTGGAGCGCGATTTTGGGTATCTCGGTTTTTGGCGAAACCCTGCGGCCCGCCGTCGTCATCGGCGCCGGGCTGGTCATCGCTGCTGGTCTGTTCACCCTATGGCGCGAACGCCGCCAGAGTTGAGCCTATCAACTCCTGCGAAAACGGGATCGGCAGGGCCGGTTGGCCCAGACGGGCGCGGTAAACCGGCAGGCTTTCGGCGACGCGCATCACGTAATTGCGGGTCTCGCTGAACGGGATCGTCTCAATCCAGTCGACAACGTCGATCTCACCCGCGCGCGGATCACCATATCGGCCCATCCACGAGATCGGTCTGCGCGGTCCGGCGTTATATCCGGCGGCCATCATCACGACGTTGCCGTTGAAATCGGCCGCTAGTCCAGACAGGTAATTCGCCCCCAGCTTGGCATTGTATTGCCAGTCCGACGTCAGCTTGCCCGTTTTATGACCGCTGAGAATGCCCATGTTCTTGGCAACCAGTTGAGCGGTCGCAGGCATGACCTGCATCAAACCTCTGGCACCTGCGCCGCTAACGACAACCGGGTCGAACTCACTTTCGCGCCGGGCAATGGCCAACATCATCTCCTTCGCCATCGGCAGACCCAGATCGGCCACCGGGTGCACCGGGTAATAGGCAGCAGGAAGGACAACACCGGTTTTGGCCGCACGCTTGGCAATCATCACCGCCAGATGAGGCTCTTTCAGTTCGATCACCAGATCGCCCAACTGGGTTGCCTCGACCGAGTCCAGGTCTTCCACCAGGTGTGTCAGGAACCGTTCTGACAGGTTCGCTTCGCCAGCCTGCAACAGCAGCAACCCCGCCTCCAGCACGCTGGATTCGGCGAATTCGGCCTGTTTCCAATGCGGCGCGCGTCTGGGACTTGCCAGCTCACCGTCGAAGGGGCGGCCAATCTGCTCAGCCGCCAGCAAACCGTAGAACGAGGTCTGATGGTCCGCTCCCATCGCATAGGCTTCGTAGGCCTTATCCGCATTGCCCTGTGCCGCGTAAGCCCGCCCAAGCCAATAACCGGCCCGCCCTTTCGAGATCGGCGACCGAACGGCGTCTGAGAAATTCTGGAAATGTCTCACGGCAGTCGCCGGGTCGTTCAGTTTGCGCAGGGCAAGGAACCCTGACAGCCATTCAAGGTCGGCATATCCATAGCCCATTTCAGGCGTCATGTGGTGGTTTGCCGCGATTTCATAGGCACGGTTGGCATTGCCACCGCGCATCTCCAGCCGCGCCAGCCGACGGCGGCCTTCTGCCCATTTGTCCGGTTCGCCCAGAGCCTCGGGGCCAGTGGATCGCGCCAGCATCAGGTCAATGGCGCTGTCATCCAGTTCCTTCTTGTCCCGCCAGACAAACCGGTCAAACGCCAGCCCCGGAGACTCTGCCAGCGACTTGGGAACGGCGGCCACCTTACCATCCACACCGGGCAGACGCTTTTGCAGGGCGATCCGGGCTTCGGCCAGTCTACGATGATCAGACCCAACCAAAGGCAGCATCTGCCCCGCGCTGACAAGGTGGTTGTCCCACAGCATCCGATCCAGCCGGGCTTCGTGGTGGGGCTTGAGGAGCTTTCCGAAGTTTTCAAGATAATCCTTTTGCAGACCTTTACCCATCGGCATGGTCCGCCAAGCGGCAACAATATCGGCCTCGGCATCCCCCTGACGCCCCTTGGCCTTGAGTGCCACCGCATAGTTCAAGGCGCCTTCCGCCGTTTGCGGCGGTGCATCGGAATAGAATTTCAAAACACGGTCAGGATCCGCACCGGTAAACGCCGGTTCACTTTTCCGGCGCAGCCATGTCAGACCGGGCCAGTCCGGGCGGCGGTCCAGAAAGACCAGCACATCACCGGAACTGCCAAAACCTTCGCGCAGCCAATGCCAGACGATTATGTCACGCGATACGGACCCCCGGGCACCGGCTTCGCGCAAAGCGGCGTTCCAGTCGCCTTTGCGCATTTCATACAGTCCGGCGCGCAGATCGCTCGCTGCGTCGGCATGCGCCTGCCCGAATGATCCCAGAATCATTGCCATCAATAGCGTCAGAACGCGTGTCATGCCTTGCATTTCCCAACCAACCAAGGATAGAGCCATTCAGGATAAACCTTGCGCCGCCGGGATCAACTCACATCGCTCAGATTGTGATCGCTGGTGGCCCAAAATTGCCAACTGCACTCTGAGGAGCGTGTCATGTTCAAAGGCTCGATGCCAGCCCTGGTCACCCCGTTCACAAACGGCGAGTTGGACTTGGATATGCTCAAACGGTTGGTGGAATGGCAAATTCAGGAAGGGTCGACCGGTCTAGTGCCCGTAGGTACCACCGGAGAAAGCCCCACCCTCAGCCATGAAGAACACGAAACCGTCGTCGCAGAGGTCGTCAAAGCCTCGGCCGGGCGAGTGCCCGTGATCGCGGGTGCGGGATCCAACAACACAGTTGAAGCCATCCGTTTCGTGCGATTCGCACAGAAGGTCGGTGCCGACGCCGCGCTGGTCGTGACCCCCTACTACAACAAGCCGACGCAAAAAGGTCTGATCACGCATTTCCGCGCGCTGCATGACTGCGCGGATCTCCCGATTATCATCTACAACATTCCCGGTCGTTCGGTCGTCGACATGACCCCTGAGACGATGGGAGAGCTGGCGGAGCTGCCGCGCATCGTCGGCGTTAAGGACGCCACCGGCGATCTGGCGCGCGTAAGCCAGCAGCGCGCCACCTGCGGGCCAGATTTCTGTCAATTGTCGGGCGAGGACGCTACCGCGTTGGGCTTCAATGCGCATGGGGGCGTAGGCTGCATCTCGGTCACAGCAAACGTGGCACCGAAACTCTGCGCCGAATTCCAGCAGGCGACCCTTGCGGGTGACTACGCTAAGGCGTTGGAATACCAGGATCGGCTGATGCCATTGCACGAAGCGATCTTTATTGAACCCGGCCTGGTGGGCGCAAAATACGCCCTCAGTAAACTTGGCCTCTGCAGTACCGAGGTCCGTTCGCCCCTGACAGAACTGGAAGACGGTACCAAATCCGCGATTGACGCGGCAATGGCCCACGCCGGTCTGCTATAATCCAGCTGAATCTTGGCGGGATCCGCGCTTCATCTGGCTAAAAATATCCCGGGGGATGAATTGGTCTGAAAGACCAAGAAGGGGGCTGGCCCCCTTCCTTACCGTTTGCCGTAATACAATCCGACCACGTGCTCAGCCTGCGCGAAAAACAACCAACGCGACACGGCAACACCCGCCAGATGCGAGAGCACCGCAAGCAGGGCAAAAAAGTGGTTGAACGGCAGAAAAAGCAGAACAACTGGGGCGAAGAAAGCCAGCAGAAACGAAATGATCCTCAGTTTCTCGGCGTGTCTGCGCCCCACGACATGCACGAATTCCCGCAGCAGATAGTTCGTCCCTGTGTGAGGTGGCTCAAACGCCCGAACCGCTCCGCGTGACCCCAGACCCGTTGCTGTGCCCAAGTTGGTTCCTGATTGGGCGAGAGCTTTGTCGCCCTGCCACCAATACAGCGCTTGAACAGTCGCAGCGACCAGCAACAAAGGAACAGCCAGCCCGGTTTGACCTGCAAGCAGCGCGCCTCCAGCCAGACTGAAACTCAGAAACAGCGCCGGTGTGAGCTTCATGTTCCAGCGAGGGATAGTCTTGAGTTGGGTATAGATCATGGACGTTGTGAAAACAGTTGCCAGCGAAAACGCCGACCCGATAAGCCCGAGCACGCTCCACCGTTGTCCCAGAAAGACGGCTCCGATCGCGTATAGGCCCATAACGATCAGTGCGATGACTGCACACCATCCTTCGCGGCTAAGCCAACTGGACCTCCATTGAGTGAACGCCTTCCAAGCGCGTTCAGGGTGCCCAAGGTGGAAGGTCGAGGCCATAAGCCCGCCAACAGACAGACCATAGGCGATAACAAAGAAAACGAACGCAACCCAGCCGGTGACGTCCGGCATCCCAAGGCCCAAAAAGAAGAGGAGACCGAAACCCAGGCCGGACAGGGTGGTGAAGATAATGACGGAAGGGGCTGGATGCATCAGAGCTTCTCCAGAGCTTTGTCGAGCCAGCCGATAAAGCCCTTGGGTTCTTCGGCGACCGGGGCCAGCAGCGGTGCCAGAATGTCAATCTGGTCTTCCACTTGATCCTTGGGGCGCGGTGGCAGGTATTTGTTCACGGGCTTGGTGCCCATTTCGGGCATCAGGTCCATTCCCTCCCGCTCGGCAACCAATTTGCTGACATCGCTTTCGGGGTCTCCAAGATCGCCGAAATGCCGTGCCCCTGCGGGGCAAGTGCGAACGCAGGAGGGGACTCGGTCCACCTCGGGAAGGTTTTCATTGTAGATACGATCAACGCAGAGCGTGCATTTCTTCATCACCCCTTCCGCCATATCCATCTCTCGCGCTCCGTAGGGACAGGACCACGCGCAGAGGCCACAACCTATGCAGTCGTTTTCGTTGACCAGCACAATGCCATCCTCGACCCGCTTATAGCTGGCCCCGGTGGGGCAGACGGTGACGCAGGGCGCGTCCTCGCAATGCAGGCAGGATTTTGGAAAGTGGATTAGTTGGGCGTGGCCTTCGGCGGGCTGAACCTCGTACGAGTGGACGCGATTCAGGAACGTGCCCGACGGGTCGGCACCATAGGCGTCCTGATCGGACAAGGGTGCCCCGTAGTTTTCGGTGTTCCATCCTTTGCACGAGATCACGCAGGCATGACAGCCGACGCAGGTATCAAGGTCGATGACGAGGCCCATTTTGCGCTCGGTCGATTGGGGGAGCTGGGTCATGACGGGCTTGCCTCTGCGAGTGTGGTGAGGTTTGGCTGGGGCTCTGCCCCAGACCCCGGGATATTTTTAGCCAGATGAAGCGCGGACCCGGTCATTTGCCAACCTTCCATGCAATATCCTTTGGGCCGGTGCCGACGGGGGAGTTGATCGGGCCGAATTCCGGCTGGCTTTGCGATTCGGTCGGAGGGGTGGTCTTTTCGATTTTGACTTTGAGGTCGAACCACGCCGCCTGACCTGTGACCGGGTCCGAGTTGGCCCATCGCATTCCATCGCCTTTGGGGGGCAGCAATTCGTGGATCAGGTGGTTGAGGAGGAACCCTTTGGTGGCCTCGGGCGCGTCTTTCTGCAAGGCCCACGCGCCTTTGCGTTTGCCGATGGCGTTCCATGTCCAGACGGTGTTGTCGTTCAGCGCGGACATTTCCATAACCGGGACTGTGATTTCACCATGCGGCGAGGTGACTTTTGCCCAATCTCCGTCTTGTAGCTGGTGTTCGCGCATCAGTTTGGTGGGGACGTAGAGTGGGTTACGACCGTGGAGCTGGCGCAACCATGCGTTCTGGGTGCCCCAGCTGTGGTACATCGCCATGGGGCGTTGGGTCAGGGCGTTAACGGTAAAGCCCTCGTTGCCCTGCTGGTCGGTTTCGTACCAGATCGGCAGCGGGTCCATTGTGTCTTTGATCCGCTGGCGCAGATGCTCGGGGGGCTGGCGGTCGCCATGCCCTTCGGCGGCCAGTTGGAATTTGCGCATCGGCTCGGAATAGAGTTGGAACAGGTAGGGTTGCGGGCTGTCATAGAGGCCCATGCCCACTGCCCAATCCTGATAGGCCGCGTTCCACGGTTTGTAGTAGTCCGCGCCTTCGGGGATATGCGCCACGTAGAAGCCACCGTTTTCGATGTAGCGGTTTAACTGGTCAGGATTGACCTCTCCGCGCCCTTCCTTGTCACCATCCTCGCCCCGGAACCCGGCCAGAGGGCCAATGCCGGGTTTGCGCTGGTGGTTGACGATATAGTCGGCGTAGTCTTTCCATTTGGGCGTGCCGTCTTCGTTGGTGAAACCCGGCAGGCTCATGCGGTTTGCCAGTTCGATCAGCACCGATTGGAAGCCGCGCACGTCCCGGTCGGGCTCCACCACGGGCCAGCGGATCGCATCGGCGGCGGCGTCGGCCTCGCAGATCGGGCGGTCGAGCAGCGAGATGCAGTCGTGCCGCTCCAGATAGGTGGTGTCGGGGAGGATCAGATCGGCATAGGCCACCATTTCCGAGGAATATGCGTCGGAATAGATGATCTTGGGGATGACATACTTGCCGTCTTCGGTCTTGGCCGACAGCATCTCCATCACACCCTTGGTGTTCATGGACGAGTTCCACGACATGTTCGCCATATACATTAACAGCGTGTCGATCTTGTAGGGGTCACCCGCAGCGGCGTTCGAGATCACCATATGCATCAGGCCATGGGCCGACATCGGGTTTTCCCATGTGAATGCTTTGTCGATGCGTTGCGCGTTGCCGTTTTCGTCCAGCAGCAGGTCTTCGGGGCCGCGTGGGAAGCCTAGGTGCGGGCCTTCCAATGGTCGACCGGGGCGGCGGTCGCCGTGTGGGGTAGGATGCGCCTCGACCGGTTTGGGGTAGGGCGGTTTGAAGCGGAAGCCGCCGGGGACCTCGACCGTGCCCAACAGGATTTGCAGCACGTGCAGAGCGCGGCAGGTTTGGAAGCCGTTGGCATGGGCGGAAATTCCGCGCATGGCGTGAAAGCTGACCGGACGGCCCGTCATCTTGCTGTGTTTTTCGCCCCGGAAGTCGGTCCATTCGTGATCCAGCTCGATCGCCTCGTCAAAGGCGACGCGGGCGATTTCTGCGGCAATGGCGCGGATGCGTTTGGCGGGGATGCCGCAGCGGTCGGCAACGGCTTCGGGGGCATGATCGTCCGACAGGTATTTCTCGGCCATTAGGTGAAAGACCGGGCGGTGCGTAACGCCATCTTTGTCGTAGGTGGCCGACAGATCCGGGCGCACGCCGGGTTTGTCGAATGCGGTGGGTTCGCCTGTCACGCGGTCGATCACCAGAGGTTTTCCATTGGCGTCGCGTAGGAACAGTCCCTTTTCCGGGCCCTCTGCGGCGTTCACCAGAACTGGCGCATTTGTGTAGCGGCTGAGATAGTCGAGGTCGATCTTGCCCGCCTTCATCAGCACATGGATCAGCGACAGGATAAACAGACCGTCGGTGCCGGGCGTGATCCCAACCCAATCGTCAGCCACCGCGTTATAGCCCGAGCGGATCGGGTTTACCCCGATGACACGCGCGCCACGTGCCTTGATCTTGCCAATCCCCATCTTGATCGGGTTGCTGTCGTGGTCCTCGGCCACGCCGAACAGCATGAACAGCTTGGTGTGGTCCCAGTCGGGCTGGCCGAACTCCCAGAAGGCACCGCCCATCGTGTAGATGCCACCTGCGGCCATGTTGACCGAGCAGAACCCGCCATGGGCCGCGTAGTTGGGCGTGCCGAAATGCTGTGCCCAGAAGCTGGTAAAGCTTTGGCTTTGGTCGCGGCCGGTAAAGAAGGCCAGTTTCTGCGGGGCGGTCTCGTGCAGCTCGTTCAGCCAGCCGACTGCGGTGCTGATCGCTTCGTCCCATTCGATCTCGCGGAATTCGCCCGAGCCGCGTGGTCCGACCCTGCGCAGCGGTTTGCGCAGGCGCGACGGCGCGTTGACCTGCATGATCCCGGCGCTGCCCTTGGCGCACAGAACGCCCTTGTTGACAGGATGGTCGCGGTTGCCCTCGATATAGGCGACCTTTCCGTCTTTCATATGAACGTTGATGCCGCAGCGACAGGCGCACATGTAGCAGGTGGTCTTGCGAACCTCATCCGAGACCTTGGGCGAGGTATCTATGACTGGCTGGTTCAAATCGGCCCCCTGTAGTTAACGATCTGATCATTCTCACATTTTGCCGAGAACCGGAATAACTTTTGCATTTTAGCGGCTATCGGCGGCTCATTTCCCAATCTGGCCATGTTGCGCCTGAACGCTGGTAACGGCGATCATGTGCAGTATGTCTTCGGCCGTACAGCCACGGGACAGATCATTCGCGGGTTTGGCCAGCCCTTGCAGAACTGGTCCGATGGCTTCGACCCCGCCTATTCTTTGTGCAATTTTATACCCCAGGTTGCCTGCGTTCAGGCTGGGAAACACGAATACGTTCGCTTCGCCTTTCAGGGGCGATTCGGTCGCCTTTTGCGCTGCGACCTCGGGCACGAAGGCGGCGTCGAACTGCAGCTCTCCGTCGATCAACAAGTTCGGATCCTTGGCACGCGCGATATGGGTGGCTTCGACAACTTTTGAGACCTTCGGGTGCTCGGCGCTGCCGGATGTCGAGAAGGATAGCATCGCCACGCGCGCCGTATCTCCTGTCAGCGTGGTGTAGGACGCAGCCGAAGCGCGGGCGATTTCCGCCATTTCCTGCGCGTCGGGGTCCACGACCAGACCGCAATCGGCGAAAATGCGCGCTCCCTTTACCTCGTGGTGGTCCTGACAGAACAGCATCAGGAAAAAACTTGAAACCATGGCGGCGTCCGGAGCTGTGCCGATGATCTGCAACGCGGTACGCACAGTGTCCGAGGTGGTCTCGACCGCGCCGCCTACCGTGCCGTCGGCAATGCCTTGTTGCACAAGCATGGCTGCGTAGGTCAGGCGGTTGGTGATCCGCTGGCGCGCGTCATCCAGCGTCATGCCCTTGTGCCTGCGTCGCTCGTACAAGGCTTCTGCCAGTTTGGGTGTCAGCGCAGTTGTTGCCGGATCGTGGATTTCGATGTGATCGCGATTGAACTCGCCCTGCGCCTCCAGCAGAGGTGTAACCTTGGCAGTGTCGCCAACCAGAATAATCCGCGCGACATTCTCTTTCACCGCCATGACCGCGCCCTCGACGACACGTGGATCATCGCCCTCGGAAAGGGCGATGATTTTGTCCGACGCGCTGGCCGTCCCGAGAATGGCGCGCAGAGGCTTCACGCGGGTTACGCCCCGGCCTGCGGGGTCATGTCATCCGCGCTGATGCCCGCAACCGCCACCGGTTTCTTCATCGCGTCGCGGCGGAACGGCTCACCCAGTTCCTGGTTGATCATCGCTTCGATCAGGGTGGTGATGCCGTTTTTCTGGTCTTCGATCGCCTGGTTCAGCGCCGCTGTCAGCTCGTCCATGGTATGAGCCACGACACCTTTCAGGCCACATGCCTGCGCGATCCCGGCATACGAGACTTTGGTGTCCAGTTCGGTGCCCACGAAGTTGTCGTCAAACCAAAGGGTCGAGTTCCGTTTCTCGGCCCCCCACTGGTAGTTGCGGAAGACGATCTGCGTGATCGCGGGCCATTCCTCGCGCCCGATTGCGGTCAGTTCGTTTACCGCGATGCCAAAAGCGCCGTCCCCAGAGAAGCCGACGACCGGAGTATCCGGGTTGCCGATTTTTGCGCCGACGACGGAAGGCAGCCCGTAGCCACACGGCCCGAACAGTCCCGGTGCCAGGTATTTGCGGCCCGCCTCAAAAGACGGATAGGCGTTGCCGATGGCGCAGTTGTTGCCGATGTCCGAGGAAATGATCGCTTCGTTTGGCAGTGCCGCCTGTATCGCACGCCACGCCATGCGAGGGCTCATCCAGTCTGGCTTGGCGGCACGAGCGCGCTGGTTCCAGGTGGTGCCAGGATCGTCATCCTCGTGATCCATGCTCGAGAGTTGCTGTGCCCAAGCGGATTTCTTTTGCGAAATTCGAGATTTGCGCTCGATGCGGCCTGCGTCCCCGGCTGTATCGCTGAGCTGCTCAAGGATGCCCTTGGCGACTTTGGCGGCGTCCCCAATCACGCCAACCGAGACTTTCTTGGTCAGGCCGATCCGGTCAGGGTTGATGTCGACCTGAATGATCTTGGCGTCAGCGGGCCAGTATTCCATGCCATAGCCCGGCAGGGTCGAGAACGGGTTCAGACGGGTGCCGAGGCACAAAACCACATCGGCCTCACTGATCAGCTCCATCCCCGCTTTTGAGCCGTTGTATCCCAAAGGACCGGCGAACAGAGGGTGGCTGCCGGGGAAGGCGTCATTGTGCTGGTAGCCGACGCAGACCGGCGCATCCAGACGTTCGGCCAAAGCAATCGAGGCGTCGATCCCGCCTTCGGACAGAACCACACCTGCGCCGTTCAGGATCACAGGGTTTTTGGCGTTCGACAGCAGGTCTGCCGCCTGCGCTACGGCGCTTTCCCCACCCGAGGGGCGCTCGAACTCAACGATTGCGGGCAGGTCTACGTCGATCACCTGAGTCCACATGTCACGTGGGATGTTCAACTGAGCCGGCGCGCTGGCGCGTTTCGCCTGCATGATCACGCGGTTCAGAACCTCGCACACGCGGGACGGGTCGCGGACCTCTTCCTGATAGGCGACCATGTCCTCGAACAGTTTCATCTGCTCGACTTCCTGAAAGCCGCCCTGACCGATGGTCTTATTCGCCGCCTGCGGTGTGACCAGCAGCAGCGGAGTGTGGTTCCAATAGGCGGTTTTGACGGCGGTGACAAAGTTGGTGATGCCGGGGCCGTTCTGCGCGATCATCATCGACATCTTGCCGGTGGCGCGGGTATAGCCGTCCGCCATCATGCCCGCGCTGCCCTCATGCGCACAGTCCCAGAACATGATGCCCGCCTTGGGAAACAGGTCCGAGATCGGCATCATGGCCGAACCGATGATCCCGAACGCATGTTCGATCCCGTGCATTTGCAGAACCTTAACAAAGGCTTCTTCCGTGGTCATTTTCATCTGACTGATCTCCGCGCATGTGTGGAATGGCCGGGCGATTTACCCTGCCTTTGAATACGGTTTTGGCCCAAGGGAACGGGTGGCGTTAGGGCCAGAACCAACAGCGGAATAGGTCCAGAGCTGACTTAGTATGCACCGATGGCGTCGGCGATGAGTTTCGCGCCGGGCGCAATGCGATCAAGGGCGATCGAAGAATAGCCGAGGCGATAGAAATTCCGCGGCCGTTCAGGGCCGGAAAAGAACGGCGCGCCCGGTTCGATATGAACGCTCTGACCGCGCAACCTTTGCGCAAGTTCCGTCGTGTCCACATGGGGCGGCGCAGACATCCACAGGGATGACCCACCAAGAATCCCGCGTCCGGCCACGGTCAGGCCATGCTGATCCACCGCGTTGTCCAGCGCATCGCGCCGTTGGGCCAGCGCCTTCGACATCCTTCGGATTTGCGCATCGTAGTGGCCAAGCGACAGGAAGTATGCGGCCGTGCGCTGGATATGTCCGGGCGGATGGCGCAGCGCCAGCGAGCGCAGGGCGCGGGCCTCGCGAATGAACGGTTCCGAGCCTACCATGTAGCCAAGGCGCAGCCCCGGAAAGAGCGATTTGGAAAAGCTGCCCACATAGATCACCCGCCCGTCCCGGTCCATCGACTTGAGCGCGGGAGAGGGCGCGCCCAGAAAGGCCATCTCGAATTCGTAATCATCCTCGACCACCATCGCATCAAGCTCGCGCGCGCGGGTCAGCAAGTCTGTTCGGCGGTCCACGGGCATGGTTGCGGTGGTCGGGCTTTGGTGGCTGGGTGTCGTGAAGATCACGTCGGTCTCATCCGGCAGCGCGTGGGCGGGCAGACCATCACGGTCAACCGGGACAGGGGCCACTTTACACTCGGAATGGTTCAAGAGATCGCGCAGCGCATAATAGCAGGGATCTTCGATCACAGCTGTGCGATTGCGATTCAGCAATATGCGCGAGGCCAGCCAAAGGGCGTTCTGCGCACCCATGGTAATCAGGATTTCTTCCGGTCGCGCAGCAATGCCCCGACGGGGCAGGGTGTGTCGGGCGATGAATTCGACTAGCAGCGGATCGTCCTGATCCACGTAATCTCCGGTCAGAGAGTCAAAGTCCTTGTGACCCAAGGCACGCACTGCGCAGAGACGCCAGTTGGCGTGGTCGAAAAGCGTTCGATCTGCCTGTCCGTAGATAAAGGGATAGCGATAATCGCGCCAGTCGCTGGGCTTGGACAAAACTTCTCCGTCCGAGAAACGCCGCGCCAGCGCCGTATTCCAGTCGACGGTTTCGTCCCCGCGCTGAACCGGCGAGTACTTGGGTGGCACTGGGGCATTTTGCGAGACATAGTACCCGGATCGGCCCTTTGCTGTCAGGTAGTCATTGGCCAGCAGTTCCGTATAAGCCAGCGTCACCGTAATCCGGCTTACGCCCAGATGCGCGGCCAGTTTGCGGGATGAGGGCAGCTTTTCGCCCACGTGAAAACGGCCCGACAGAATGCCCTCGGCAATCATCTGCTGGATCTGTGCCTGCAGCGTGCCTTGTCCGTTGAGTTCAAGAAAGAAGGTGTCGACCGAAATGCCCATAGGGTCTTATAGGGTGGACTTATGGGGTGGGCAATCTGGACTTACAGGGATTTGTCTATTTGCGTTGACAACGGAATTCGACTCACCTAAATAACTAGAAATCTAGTTTAATGGAGAATGCGATATGTGGGAAACCGCCGCAGCAGGATTTTCGGCCATGGGATCCGAGGCCCGGTTGAAAGTTCTGAAAACTCTGGTCCGGGCAGGTGAAGCCGGGTTGACCGTTGGCGAAATACAGGAACGCACGGGTATCGCGCCGTCTACATTGGCGCATCACCTGCGGTTTCTGGCGGCCGGTGGTGTCGTTGAGCAAGAGAAAATAGGGCGCACAACGATCAACCGCGCCAGCTATGACGAGCTTAGAAATCTGGCGCAGTTCATCTTGTCCGAGTGCTGCGCGGACGAAGTGGGAAAGGCCGCGAACGATGGCTGAACTGACACAGAACCAGAAGATTTCGGGAAAAGCTGCGCTGGACGTGATCAAAACGCCATGGGCGGTGATCGTCGCGATTTTGATCGCCGTGGCGGTTCTGGACCCCGGAAACTGGGCAGAGGTTGTCACTTTCGCAGGCAAGGCACTTGCGCATACCGGGCAATATATCCTGTTTGCTGTCCTGCTTCTGTCTTACCTTAAGGCGACAGGGGCCGAGGTCATGGTCGCCCGCGCCTTTGAAGGGCGCGAGACACGGATGATCTTCCTCGCCGCTCTGTTCGGCGGGTTGGCACCGTTTTGTTCCTGCGAGGTGATCCCCTTCATCGCGGGACTGCTGGCACTGGGTGCGCCCTTGTCGGCGGTGATGGCGTTCTGGCTCAGCTCCCCTCTGATTGACCCGCCCACCTTGCTGATTACCGCGGGGGCTTTGGGCTGGCCGTTCGCGATCGGGAAAGCCGTGGCTGCTGTCGCTCTGGGGCTATTCGGCGGTTTCGTCGTGCGTGGTCTGATGCGCAGCGGTGCATTCGCGCAGCCGCTACGGGAATACAAACCAGCCGGTTGCTGCGGGTGTGGCCCCAAGCAGGATGACAAGCCCGTCTGGCGGTTCTGGCAAGAGCCCGAGCGTCGCCAGCGCTTTCGGTCCGAGTTCGTTCACAACGGCCTGTTCCTGCTGAAATGGCTGGCTCTGGCCTATGTGCTTGAGGCGCTGCTGGTCAGCTACGTTCCCGCCGATCTGATCGCTCGGGTGGTTGGTGGTGAGGGTGTCTTGCCCATCGTCATCGCGGCTCTGGTCGGGATGCCCGCTTACCTGAACTCATACGTTGCACCGCCGCTGCTGGCCGGTCTGACCGAACAAGGGATGAGTGTCGGGGCCGCGATGTCGTTCATGGTCGCAGGTGCGGTCAGTTCGATCCCGGCAATGGCAGCCGTCTGGTCGCTGGTCAAGCCGAAGGTGTTTGCGACCTATCTGGGGCTGGGCATAACCGGAGCCATTATCGCAGGGATCGTATTTCAGATGATCTAGTGCGGTTGGGGTCTCAAGCTGAACCCGAAACGCCTAAAAGGAAAAACCGCCCGGTGGTGTCACCGGGCGGTTTTGCGTGATCAGCTTGCTTCGCAATATCGCGGCAGCTTGAAGCGGTATCGCGGTTCGCCACTTTCGACGTATACGCGTTTTTCTATGCAGGCTATGTCGCCAACGGTCTGGGAAATCGGCGCTTCGGTGGACGAGATCGACGTCGCGGATCCATCCGGCAACCGGACCGAGGCGATGACCCCGTTCTTGAGATCCCCGTTGATCGGCGTGGCAGACAGGACCGGGACTGTCATGAACGCTTCGTGCTCGTGCCGCCCGTCGTCGTTGAGCAGCAAGAGCGCCGCTGCAACGGCAACAACTCCGACGCCTCCCAGCACAGCCAGACCCTTGGTCTTCATAAAGGCATAGATCGACACGGCTCGGTGCGGACCAAATACGGCAGACAATACGTTCAGCATGTGGATCCCGTTAAAAAAGCCCCGGCCCGTTCAGGCAGGGGCTGTCTGTGCATTAGGGGCGCAGATCGTCTTCGTCTTCATCCTCGGCCCCGCCTTTGGGCAGGTTGAAGAAGCTGTCCGCGTCGATGACCGGCTCGTCGTCTTTTTCTTCGACCGGTTCGTCGGACAGCGAGAATGTTTCCAGACCTTCGATCGCGGTCGGGATTTTTGGCGCGGCGTCCATTTCCAGCGACTGCTCGGTCGAAACCAGCTTGCGGCGCTCATCATCGCTCATGACGCCACCTTCGGCGGCTTTCTTGGCCGCGGCCTTCTGAACGATCGCATCCAGTTCGGACTGTTTGCACAGACCCAGGGCGACCGGGTCGATCGGCTGCATGTTGGCGATGTTCCAGTGCGTGCGCTCGCGGATCGACTGGATGGTGGGCTTGGTGGTGCCGACCAGCTTGGCGATCTGACCATCGCTGAGTTCAGGGTGGAACTTGACCAGCCACAGGATCGAGTTCGGACGGTCCTGACGTTTAGACAGCGGTGTATAGCGCGGGCCACGGCGCTTTTCTTCGCCTGCGGCAGCGGCGTTGAACTTGAGCTTGAGCTTGTGCAGCGGGTTGTTCTGCGCGGCGTCGATCTCGTCCTGGGTCAGCTGGTTGTTGGCGATCGGGTCGAACCCTTTGACGCCAGCGGCCACGTCGCCGTCGGCGATGCCTTGCACTTCAAGTTCGTGCATGCCTACGAAATCCGCGATCTGCTTGAAGCTGATCGTGGTGTTGTCCACCAGCCATACGGCTGTTGCCTTGGCCATAAGCGGTTTTGCCATCAGCCCGTCTCCTTTAAATACATCTGTCCCGTCGCCGGAATTCGGCGGCCCCGTGGTCTTGGGGCAGGTTTCCGTTGTCGGGGAACTTGGCCCGTATATAGTCGCGCAAGGTCAAGAAGGGAAGAGGCGAATGCGCCAAGGGATTCTGGGGCTGACACTATGGGCGATAAGCGCGATGTCAGCCGTGGCGGATGGCAAAGCGGCAGGTGCGTTCGACTACTATGTTCTGGCCCTCAGCTGGTCGCCCAACTGGTGCGCGCGCGAAGGGGATGCGCGCGGATCAGATCAGTGCGACGCGCGCCACGATCACGGCTGGATTCTGCATGGGTTGTGGCCACAGTTCCATCAGGGCTGGCCGTCCTATTGCCAAACCGCCGAGGCTCCACCCTCGCGCCGTATGACGCGGGAAATGGCGGATATTCAAGGCACGTCCGGTTTGGCGTGGCATCAGTGGAAGAAACACGGAACCTGCTCGGGCCTATCTGCGCCGGATTATTTCGCCCTGTCGCGCCGTGCTTACGAGCAAGTCGTGCGGCCCGAGGTCTTTCGCAAGCTGGATGAGACCGTCAAACTTCCGGCCTCGGTGGTTGAGGAGGCGTTTCTGAAAGCCAATCCGGGGCTACAGCCGGACATGATCACCATCACCTGCAAGCAAGGTTACATCGAAGAGGTTCGTCTGTGCCTGTCTCGCGATCTTAAACCGGTGCCCTGTGGCCGGGATGTGATCCGGGACTGCACGGCGACAGACGCCCTGTTCGATCCGATTCGCTAGAGCTTTTTGTTCTGGCAGTCGCGCGCGTATTCCAGCGCCTTGGCCGTGCCCTTCAGGTCTATGGCCATGACGGTTTCTCCTGCCGGATTGTAAACGGTCATTGTGCGGTTCTGAGCAATGGCATTCACAAAGTTCCGGTCGGTGAAAAACACCGTCGCACCCGGCACGCGGTTTTGTTTGAACCCTATGGCCGTGGCGTCAAAGCTATTGCCGTCCAGCTCGAACCGGATGGGATAGCTTTGGCCCTGTTCAATATCCCCCCACGCCTTGTTGAAAACCGTAAAATACCCGCGGTCGCCCAAGGCATCATAGCCTAGACGAACGACCGACAGATCCTCGTACACCGTCTGGATCAGGCACCCGTTGCCAAGCGCGGGGTCCATCATGATGTTCCAACCCTCGGCAAAGCCTTTGTCGATGAGTTCCTGCGACCAAGCGGCGGTTGCGGTGAAGGCGGCGAGGGTGAGGGCGAGAAGGCGTGTCATTGATTTCATCCTGATAGCTCTACCTAGGAAGAAAGCCCTAGATATCCTGTTTGGGCAAGGAACAGACTCGTTTTGGGCGGTTTTTTCAACAGAAAGGCTCATTTGTGTCTATTTGCCTTACTTGCAGCTGTACGGAAACGACCCATCGGAGTTGTCGTCGAGTATACCAACAACAGTATCAGCATAGCAGGTAAGTGTTTTGTCACCGGGACCCTCGCGAGAAAACAGTATAAACTCTGTTGTTCCGCCAGTCAGAGACAACAATTAGTTTCCGTTTGACTCCGTCTTCGGCATTTGTCGTCCCGGTTATGCATTTAGCTGCAATAAATAGTGTAGCAACTACCCCGCAAATTGCTTTCATTAGCGCTCCAAACTCCGTGTATGCAACGTAATATAGGTTTACTAAGAAAGACTAAATTTCCTTCCGCGCCCTCAGCGCTGCCGTGATCGTCCCGTCGTCCAGATAGTCCAGCTCGCCGCCAATCGGGACGCCTTGCGCTAGCGAGGTCAGGCGGACCTGCCCCTCCAACTGATCGGCGATATAGTGCGCTGTGGTCTGGCCATCGACGGTGGCATTCAGGGCAAGAATGACCTCGGTAACTCCTTCGGCCACCACCCGGTCCTTGAGGCGGGGGATGAGCAGTTCGTCCGGGCCGACGCCGTCCAGTGCCGATAGCGTGCCGCCCAGAACATGATAGCGGCCTTTGAACACGCCCGCACGCTCCATCGCCCAAAGGTCAGCGACGTCCTCGACCACGCACAGCTCACCAGTCGCGCGGACCTCGCTGTTGCAGATATCGCAGATATCGGTCGTTCCCACGTTGCCGCAGTTCAGACACTCGCGGGCGGTGATGGCGACTTGCTGCATGGCATCGGATAGGGGGGTCAGCAGCAGGGCGCGCTTGCGGATCAGGTGCAGCACAGCGCGGCGGGCCGAGCGCGGACCCAACCCTGGCAGCTTGGCCAACAGGTCGATCAGGTTGTCGATGTCGCTGTTCGAGCTCACTGCGCGCGCTCCTGCAAATGAGCCGGGCAAGGGCGCCCGGCCTGTGTTTCGTCAGGAGTGTCTATCAGAACGGCAGCTTGATGTCTGCGGGCAGGCCCATGCTTTCGGTGAGCTTTGCCATTTCTTCCTGCGACCGCTCTGCCGCTTTGGTCTGCGCGTCCTTGATGGCGGCAAGGATCAGGTCCTCGACCACTTCCTTGTCGTCACCGTTGAAGATCGATGGGTCGATGTCCAGACCTTTCAGTTCGCCTTTTGCAGTGGCGGTGGCCTTGACCAGCCCGGCACCGGATTCGCCAACAACCGTGATGGTGTTCAGTTCTTCCTGCATGTCGGTCATCTTGGTCTGCAAATCCTGTGCGGATTTCATCATCTTGGCCATGTCGCCCAGACCGCCGAGTCCTTTGAGCATCGTGTTTCTCCTGTACGTCAGTTTGAAGTCTAAATACGGGCGGCACCCGCGCGGCACAAGGGCCGTAGGTCTCCCGCCCGTCGTCAAGGTCTTTGGCAAGACCTTTCCTCCCGTTGGGCCCGGCAGCGCGGGCCTTGCCCGCGCTGCCGGGCCCAAGTCCGCTCAGGGGTGTCGGCGTCAGCCGATGGCCCGTGGCGGGCGCGGGAGTATCACGGGTATTGAATTCGCGAAGGGTTCAATCCTCCTCGAACGGGTCCCATTCGTCTTCGACTTCGGGCAAGGCTTCTGTTTCGACCTTGGCGGCGCGTTCCTCGGGTGTTTCGATCCTTTTGATCCGGGCTTTTGGGAATTGTTCCAGCACCGCCTGAACCAGCGGATGCTGCTCGGCCTGCGCACGCAGCGCGAGGTCTGCGGCGTCCCTGACTTCGGCGATTGTTGCCGTGTCACCGTCAGATACGACCGATACCGCCCAGCGATTTCCGGTCCAGCGTTGCAACGCCGATCCCAGCCTTTGCGCCAAATCTGTCGGCGCATTGTCGGCCGGAGTAAACTCAATCCGTCCCGGCTGGTACGAAACCAGACGCACGCCGTTTTCAACTTCGACCAGGAGTTTCACGTCTCGGTTTGTGCGAATCAGTTCAACCACATGTTCAAAGGTCGGATACCGGGCCAGGGCGGTCTGAGTGTCCCGCGCCAAAGCTGCGCTGGGTGCGCCCGCACCTCCACCTGCTGGCGCCGCGTAAGACTGTGCTGCAGGCGCATGAGCCTGAACGGTGCCGTGCGACGGCGCAGGCATTCCGCCGCCGGGTCCGCCGTTCGGGGCAGGGGGTGGTGCGTCCTGAAGACGTCTGATCAGATCTTCCGGGGTGGGCAGGTCGGCGACATGGGCCAGCCGGATGATGGCCATTTCCGCCGACATCATCGCATTTGGCGCGGCCGAAACCTCTTCGAGCGCTTTCAACAGCATTTGCCACATTCGGGTCAGGATGCGCATCGGAAGGGCTTCGGCCATCTGAACGCCCCGCGCGCGTTCGTCAGGCGAGACCGTCGGGTCTTCGGCAGCGTCCGGCGTTATCTTGACCACCGAGACCCAATGCGTGATCTCGGCCAGATCGCGCAGCACGGCCAGCGGGTCGGCGCCTTCGGCATATTGGCCGCCCAGCTCTGTCAAAGCTCCGGCGGTATCGCCGCGCAGGATCATGTCCATCAGGTCCAACACTCGCCCGCGATCGGCCAACCCCAGCATGGCCCGCACCTGATCGGCACTGGTTTCCCCGGCACCGTGCGAAATAGCCTGATCCAGCAACGAGGTCGCATCCCGGGCCGATCCTTCCGCCGCGCGGGTGATCAGCGCCAGAGCGTCTTCGGCGATCTGAGCGTTCTCGGCAGTTGCGATCTTTTTCAGCAGGCCGATCATGTCCTCGGGTTCGATCCGGCGCAGGTCGAAGCGCTGGCACCGGGACAGGACCGTCACCGGAACCTTGCGAATCTCGGTGGTGGCGAAGATGAACTTCACGTGCTCGGGCGGTTCTTCAAGGGTCTTGAGCAGAGCGTTGAACGCACTGTTCGACAACATGTGAACTTCGTCGATGATGTATATCTTGTAGCGCGCACTGGCGGCGCGATAGCGGACACTTTCGATGATCTCGCGAATGTCGTTCACACCGGTGCGGCTTGCGGCGTCCATCTCCATCACGTCGACATGGCGGCCTTCCATGATGGCCACGCAGTGTTCGCACTGGCCGCAGGGTTCGATCGTGGCTTTGCCTTCGCCGTCTGATCCGATGCAGTTCATGCCCTTGGCAATGATCCGCGCCGTCGTGGTTTTGCCGGTGCCGCGAATGCCGGTCATGATGAATGCCTGCGCGATCCGATCGGCCTCGAATGCGTTTTTCAGCGTGCGCACCATCGCGTCCTGGCCCACGAGGTCGGCAAAAGTTTCAGGACGGTATTTACGCGCGAGCACCTGATAGGCGGGGCTTGGAGATTCGGTCATGTCTGCTCTGTCGGATTCGTATCAGCTTTGCAGCGTAGTGACCCCCGCCGCCTACGTCCACAGCAGGGTGCGATGAATTTCGATTTGGCATGACAGATCGCAGGAGGTACAGCTTTCGGTAAGTATGTTTGCCCCGTTCGCGGGCTTTCTATGCAGGCTGCGTGGTTATTTTGGACAAGTTTGAAATCTATCCCGTACCGATTGGTTCCGGCTTGGTGGCCTTGGCTCCGATACCGGGTCGGCATGGGGACTACGCTGGGGATCTGGGAACGCTCCTTGAATGGCGGCCAGACCTGGTGATCTCAATGACGACGGACATCGAAATGGCAGATGCCAGAGCGAGCGGGCTGGGACGCGATTTGCAGTGCAATTCGGTCAAATGGGTTCACCTGCCGATCGAAGATTTTGGTGCTCCGTCGTCAGGGTCGCAAACAGAATGGTCGGAAGTCAGCGCTGCGGCGCTGCGGATACTTTCAGGTGGCGGCAAGGTTCTGGTGCACTGTCGGGGCGGGTGCGGGCGTTCCGGAATGACGGTATTGCGCCTCATGGTGGAAAGCGGCGAACCCCCCGAGCAGGCTCTGCGCAGATTGCGGGCCGCAAGGCCATGCGCCGTGGAAACCGCCGCGCAGCTTGCTTGGTCCACGGCACCGGTTCCGCGTGGCGCTTGACGTCACGCCCCAAGCTGATGCTGCGCGTCGGACGCCGGTTGCGCCGCAAATGTCGTCACTTGGAGCATTGCGCACGGCAATTCAGAAACAACTCCGGCCGGCATGAAGGTTGTGTCTTGGCCGAACATCAGGTCGGCGAATTCATTTAAGATTGCGGCGGGCGTGTCAGAGCCGATGCCGCAAAACACCCTGATCTGAGCGTGATCCGCGCGAAAACGGGCCGTGCACCCGTCGGCGCAATGAGCCAGCTCGCCGCTGCCCTCCACCTCGAATTCACGGTTGGTCGCAGGCTGCGCGGTCGCCATCGCATCCGCCAATGCGCGCGCCATCTGAGCCAGCGCCGCGCAGGGTCTGCCGGTCTTCTGGCAAACCGTTGCCGAAAATTCGTGAGTTTTAGTCTTCCAGATCATACTGCGCCCTCCGCGCGTTGGCCGGGGCATTGGTCAGGAAGGTTCAGCGAACTGAAGACCTGCCCGGACACCCCGCCCGAGTTTCGGTTTTGGTTCGATGGCAGGTCTCCTGACTTGCGGGTCTTCGCGTTGCCGACCTTCCCAGCCATTTGGCCAGTGGTGTCTCGGCATTGCTCACCGCTTACAGTTGCGGGGGCAGTCGCGGCCTTGGTCCGTTCCGGTTTCTCCGGTTGGGACCGCACCGTGTTCCCTTTTCATCCCGCCCCCAGAGATCGGGAACGAGAACCATCACGTCATCGCTAGCGGGTGAAATCCTTCCGAGTCAAGCGTGCAGTAGAATTCAAACGGACGCATGGTCACTCTTGCGCGCTCTTGACTCTGTGGGTGCATATGGCCCGATAGGAGAGTGAACCGAACAGTTCAGTAGCTTCGAGAGGGCCCATGTTGGATAACTTGCAGTCGGTGCTGACCGAGGATTTCTTGATTCCCTCTGGCCAGGCAAAATTGTCGGCGCGATTGTATTTGCCGATGACAAAGCCAGAGATTGCCGTTGTCGTGCACGGCGCGACGGGTGTTCCGCGAGATTATTACCAGCACTTCGCCCATTGGCTGGCGGCCGAACAGGGTATCGCCTGTCTGACCTACGACTACAGCGATTTCGGCCATTCCCTGACAGGGCGGAGGCAGGACGCGCAGGCGACAATGGCGGGTTGGGCCTTGAATGACATGCCTGCGGCGCGCGCCGAAATGCGTAGACGGTTCCCTAACGCGCAACAGTGGAGCATCGGTCATTCCCTTGGTGGCATGCTCGGCCCGGTTTCGCCCGATTGTGAACAGATCGACCGTATGATCTGTATCTGTTCGGGTCTGGCGACTTTGTCAGATCACCCGTGGCCCTACCGCGCCTTGGCTTCGATGTTCTGGTACGGCCACGTGCCTCTGGTTGTAAAATCTTTGGGCTACTTGCCGGGCAAGGCCACCGGGTTTGGTGCTGATCTGCCGTCAGGCGTGTATTGGCAGTGGCGCGATTGGTGCACTGCGCCCCAGAATTATCTGCCCGAAATCGGAAAAAGCCTACCGGCTGCGGACTGGTCCAAGCACGGAAAGCCCGTGGAATTGTTTGCGCTTGAAGACGACCAACTGGCGCCGCCAAAGGCCGTGTGGCGTCTGGCCAACCTTTATGGTCCAAGTGCACGTCGGAATCTGTTGTCAGCGCAAGATTTTGGACTGAAACAGATTGGGCATATCGGAATCTTTGCACGCCGAAGCGCTGCCATTTGGCCCCGTCTGATCGCCTGACGCGGCAACACATCTTCGGTTTGGAGAAGTGAGAGGTTGGACATCGACCCAAGCGGGGCTCGTTGTGGCTGCTTCCTTCCGGACCTGACCAGGTTGGCGAGGCGCTCGCCCGCGCCAACCTCTCAGGGGTGGATATAGGCATCTGTCGCGCAAATGACAACCCGTCAGAGTGTCAATCGAATTTGCGTAAACCCACTGTCGTCCTGCCCGATTGGGTTTGGGTCGAATTCGTCCAGTTCGGCCAAGTGTTGCAGGGCTTTGGCCCCAGTTCTCAGGATGGCAAAAGCGCCGGGCACTGGCGCAAGCGTGAACGGAGGTTTGGCGTTGTCCAGCGGATCAGGCTCGGTCACTCCAGACAGGTAATCCCGCAGGGCGCGTTGAATTGGCAAGACCGGCAGGGGAACTTGCGGTGCGCTATCAACAAACGGAAAATGCCCGCCGCCATTTGCCCTGTAGTTGTTCAGGGCAACCACGAATGACTGCGACTTGCAAATGGGGTGGCCGTCGAACCGCAGGTCGCGAATCCGGCTGTTCAATGGGTTGGTCATGTCGCCGCCCATATCGAAACGGGCAGGGTGGCTGAGGTCGATCTGGTAGGTCAGACCGTGCAGGACATCAAAGTTGTGACCGGCGCGCCCGGGGCTCAATAAGTCTCGCTGGTGGCCCGGCTGCATCTGGTTGAGCACACTGGCCGACATTTCGAGCCATTCCTTCAATTGCTCTGCCGTGACGATGACGGCCATCAATTCGTTCGGAAAAATGCTGAGGTCGTGGACATGGCGCAAGCGGATCTGGCCCGGCGGCACGTCGGTAAAAAAGCGCGGCCCGGCACGGCCCCCGAATTTTGAAGGCGAAACGGCCGATAGGACCGGAAAGCTCTCGTGGGGTGTGCCTTTCAGGTAGGGCCGCAGGGCCGCGGCCTGAGCCGACGCCACTAGCGCAAGCCCACGATCCGCAGCGCAAAAACTGAAGTAGCTGTGCAGATGCCGCCGTGTTTTCCCAACAGGCTGGTCAGATATCTTTCGCGTAGCAGCATGTGCTTCGGCAAACAGGCGTCGCATTTCCGGGTCTTCCGCCGGCGGGTTCAGAGGCGCGGTGGGCGATATGGGGCGCAGTTCTGTGCGTTGGCTGGTGACCCTCCATTCTCCGTCTGTTTCCGCGCTGAGGTTCAGGTCAATCACCCCCAGATGCGACCCCGCAGCGCCGGGCATCACGACCGGCTTTCCATGGACGAAACCGTTTTGCCAATCGACATGCTCCAACCCGTCATGCGCAGCCCCGGGAAGCGTCAGATGCGAATGTCCGGCGATGATCGCGTCGATGCCATCCACGGCCGCCAAGGGGATAATGGCGTTTTCGATCATGGGTTCCGGCGCCGAGGTACCCAGCCCGGTATGCGCCAGCGCAATTATCAGATCGCATCCGGCAGACTTTAGCTCTTTCGTTTTCGTTCGCGCGCAAGTCACGATGTCGTCTATGTCCACGACACCTTTCAGATGATTGGCCTCCCACTTGGCCGTTTGCGGAGGCAGGACAGAAAAGACGCCAATTTTCAAAGTGGTTTTCCGCCCGTTTGCGCTGATGGAGCGGTCTAGAATCGCGTGGCTTTGCCAGATCGGAGCCGCGTCCTGCCGGGTGGCATTGCTGCACAGAACCGGGCACGGTGCCTGCCCCATCACTCGATCCAGGACACCCAGTCCGAACCCGAAATCGTGGTTGCCCAATCCAACCGCGTCATATCCGAGCATGTCGAACGCCTGCATCAGGATGTGACGTTCATCTGTTTGCCCAACTGCCCACTCGCCAATCGGAGCACCCTGCAGCGCGTCGCCATTGTCAAAAAGCAGAACCAATTCACCCCTCTCCTCGGTCTGCGCCCGCGCCTGTTTGATCAGGCTTGCGGTGCGTGTCAGGCCGATGGAAGGGTCCGGGCTGTCACTGTAGTAGTCAAACCCGGTCAAATTCATATGCAGGTCTGTCGTGGCCAGAATTCGGACCCGCGCTTTCGTCAAAGAGGAGGAAGGTTTCAAAACTCTACTTTTGGCAGTTTTTTATTAATCAATTTCAACAAAAAGAGTATTCAGCGCAAAGATCAAGATGAGCCGCGGGTATTTAACGCCGCGGGTTCTTTTTCCGGTCGGTATGAATTGCCATTGCAACGCCATCGTTGTCATGGCAGCCCTGTGCGGACAACCCAAAGGAACTGCAATGAAAAACGCTGAGCATGTGACATTTGGTGGTTCTGGCCTGGATCGTGCGGCGCATATTCGTGGAAACGCTGATGAAATCGCGTCGGCCCGGGCGAACCCCGGGGCGCGGTGTCTGTTGCTGTGGCGGGGTAAATTGCTGGCCCAGGGCGAAGCGCTGGATCGGCTGGGCTTTGTTCCGATGACACATGGCTTGGTTGAAAACGGACCGGG
This sequence comes from Ruegeria sp. BC7, assembly GCF_056539165.1. Classification (NCBI taxonomy): domain Bacteria; kingdom Pseudomonadati; phylum Pseudomonadota; class Alphaproteobacteria; order Rhodobacterales; family Roseobacteraceae; genus Ruegeria; species Ruegeria sp. BC7. The sequence continues at coordinate 167,788 of NZ_JBQFUL010000006.1, forward strand.
TGGCATTACCGAGGAACCGATCTTTCTGGGCTTTTCCGATGACTCGCCAGTGTTCGCGGTCGATATTTCAAACTGGGCCGCAGATGATTTGGATTTGTCTCAGGTCGGCGCTTTTGTTGACCGGTCAGAGCAACAGCATCCTGACCTTCCCGCAGGGTTTGTGTTTGCTGAACTGCGTCGAATCATGACCCGGTTATCGGCGCGCGACGCCGAGTTGGCTGCGTCCGCCAAGGCGGTAATCGGCTGGCACGAGACTCATCGGTTTTGCGCCCGCTGTGGCGCGGCCAGCGAGATGTCTCAGGCGGGATGGCAGCGCAGTTGCCCGTCTTGCGGTGGGCAGCATTTCCCGCGAACGGACCCTGTGGTCATTATGCTGATCACGCATGGCGAATCCGTTTTGATGGGGCGGTCTCCTGGGTGGCCCGAAGGGGTGTATTCCCTGCTGGCGGGATTTGTCGAGCCGGGCGAGACGCTGGAAGCCGCCGTCAGACGCGAGGTTATGGAGGAGGCAGGCGTGCCAGTAGGTCAGGTGACGTATCTGTCCAGCCAGCCCTGGCCGTTTCCAGCATCGTTGATGTTTGGGTGCGCAGGTGAAGCTCTTTCGAGGGACATCAACATTGATCCTGTTGAGATCGAAGATGCGATGTGGGTCAGCAAGTCCGAGATGATGCAGGCTTTCGCAGGTGAGCATCCAAATCTTTTGCCAGCGCGCAAAGGTGCCATCGCGCATTTCCTATTGCAGAACTGGCTTGCAGACACCTTGGACTGACAAAATACTGGGCTGATAAGTATGAGAGCCACGAACTGAAATGCAATTCACGGCGCGCGAAGATATCGAAGCCCCGATCAACTCAGTGTTTGAGATGGTAGCTGATTTTGAACGCTTTGAGCGTATGGCCATGCGTCGCGGTATCGAGGTGCGGCGGATGTCGGGGCACATGGGGGTCGTTCCCGGCACAACCTGGGAAACCGAGTTCAGGCTGCGCGGTAAGCCGCGCCACGTCGAAATATTGATGGCCGAGTGTGAGCCTCCGTCCCAGATGCGCTTTGAGGCCACGGGCAAAGGCCTCAGCGGTACGACGGTGATAGAATTCCTCGCCCTGTCCCAGCGCAGAACAAGGCTGAAACTGGATATGACCCTGGCAGCCAAATCCCTGCCGGCGCGCCTCTTTCTGCAGTCACTCAGACTGGGGCAGTCTCGGTTCCGCCGGCGCTTTCAGTCGCGGTTGAGTGAGTTCGCCCGAGAAATGGAGGAACGGCACAGGCACGGCCTCTGAAGCGCAGAAAAGCCCGAAACCGCTGGCGGGCAGCACACCACCCCTGGTGGATGGGCCAAGCGTTTCACTTCGCGACGTGTCTCATCCACGCGGTTGGGCGGCTGGATACACACCCAGAACCTCCACATTTGTGGTGAAATGCTCCAGCTCCTCCATGGCCAGCTTTACGTTTCGGTCGTCTGGGTGACCGACGATGTCGGCGTAGAATTGCGTGGCGGTGAATGACCCATCAACCATGTAGCTTTCCAGCTTGGTCATGTTGATACCGTTCGTGGCAAAGCCGCCCATCGCCTTGTAGAGGGCCGCAGGGATATTGCGCACCTGAAAGACAAAACTGGTGATCATGCCGTGCTCGCCACGACGGGACACATCTGCCTGACGGGACATCACAAGAAACCGCGTGGTATTGTTGTCACGGTCTTCGATATGGCGTGCCAGAACCTTCAGGCCGTAAATTTCCCCGGCAAGTTCGCTGGCCAACGCAGCCGAGTGCAGATCACCTTGCTCGGAAACCTCACGCGCGGCGCGGGCGTTGTCGGGGCTGACCCGTCCGCGAATCCCGTGTTCTTTCAGAAACCCCGCACATTGAGGCAGCAATACCAGATGCGAATGGGCTTCGGTTATGTCCGCAAGCGCGGCCCCCGGAACGGCCAGCAGGTTGATGTGAACACGCACGAATGCCTCGTCGATGATGTGCAGACCGCTATGGGGAAGCAACCGGTGGATATCGGCGACCCGACCGTAGGTCGTGTTTTCGACGGGCAGCATCGCCAGATCAGCCTCGCCCGAGCGGACCGATTCGATCACATCCTCGAATGTGCGGCAGGGCAGGGCCTCCATGTCGGGGCGGGCATTGCGGCAAGCCTCGTGGCTATAGGCGCCGGGTTCTCCCTGAAATGCGATACGTTTGGTCATTTGGTCGATTCCGTGCAACAAGTTCTCGAATTGGGCGTTTAGTCGCGGTGTCTATACCTTGCCTCTTGTCAGGGGAAGCCTTAGACACCCCGCAGACAGCTGAAATGGACTCGCGATCAATGTTCGACACGATGACAGTTACCAAGGCCGCCGCAGGCCTGTTTGGCACCTTCCTGGTGCTGCTTCTGGCCAAATGGGGCGCCGAAGTTCTTTATCACGCCGATGCGCATGGCGAGACGGCTTCTTATATCATCGAAACCGAAAGCGCGGGCGAAAGCGCTGACGGCGAAGAAGTGGTGTTTGAAGACATGCTGGCCGCCGCTGATGTGGAAAAAGGCGCCAAGGTATTCCGCAAATGCACCGCCTGCCACAAGCTGGAAGATGGCGCGAATGGCACCGGCCCGTACCTGTATGGTGTTGTGGACCGCCCGGTTGCCTCGGCGAATGGGTTTACCGGCTATTCAGCCGCGATGCAGGCGCATGGCGGAAACTGGACGCCGGAAGCTCTGGACGCGTTCCTGGAACGCCCAAGCGCCTATATTTCGGGCACCTCTATGAGCTTTGCTGGCCTGAAAAAGCCGCAGGATCGCGCCGACCTGATTGCTTACCTGCAAACAATTGGCAACTGATCCCATACTCGGTATCGCCTAGATTCAAAGCCGCTGCCCCGCGCAGCGGCTTTATTTTTTGTTTAAGAAGAACTTCACAAAGCGTTCACGCATTCTAAACTTGCATATGACAGTGCTGGTCTTTTAGCTGGCGCTTACAAGGTTAAAGAAGTCAACGATCCAGAGGATGAGCACATGAAACCCCTGCCGCCCGCACCGCGCGTATCGAATGTTCGGCCTTGGGCGGCACTGATGGGGATTACAGCGGCGTTCATGCTGAGCATTGGAAGCCAAGCCCATTCCGCCGAGGAAAATGTCACCCGAAGCCACGGCTATTCGTATTTCGGAAATCTCGACTATCCCGCAGACTACCCGCATCTGAACTATGTGAACCCCGAAGCCCCCAAGGGGGGAGAGTTGTCGCTGGCTGGTTCCGGAACGTTTGATTCTTTGAACCCGTATTCGCGCAAAGGTCGGGCCGGGGCGCTTACGACGCTGCAATACGACTCGCTGATCGACAGCACTGCGGACAGCGTCGGGCAGTATTACGGCCTGCTGGCTGAAAGCATGGAGTACGATGAAGGCCGCAACTACGTGATCTTTCACATGCGGCCCGAGGCGACGTTCTGGGACGGCACCCCTGTAACGGCCGAGGACGTGGTCTATAGCCATCGCCTGTTTATCGAGCAGGGTCTGCCATCCTATGCGCAGGCTGTTGGTCGGATGGTAGCGGACTCCGAAGCGCTGGATGACCACACCGTCAAATTTACCTTTAGCCCCGAAGTAACAAGACGTGGGCTGATCGAGACCGTTGGGTCAACGCCTGTATTCTCAAAAGCGTGGTTTGAAGCAGACGAGAGCCGCCGTCTGGATGAACCCCGGCTCGAGGTTGCGGTGGGGTCGGGGCCGTACAAGCTGGACAGTTACGACATCAATCGCCGCATCGTTTACAAGCTCCGTGACGATTATTGGGCGAAAGACCTGCCTATAAATGTGGGGCGCAACAACTACGATACCATTAGGGTTGAGTACTTCGCCGACCAGACCGCTGCTTTTGAAGGGTTCAAGGCGGGTGAGTATACGATGCGTATCGAAAGTGACCCCAAACTCTGGGCCTCAAGCTATGATTTTCCGAAACTGAGCGAAGGTTCAGTTGTGCGGGATGAGATTGTCGATGGCAGCCCTCCGACGCCATCGGGCTTTGTTTTCAATCTCGGCAAGCCGCAATTCGCGGATAAGAACGTGCGCAAAGCCTTGGCGCTGGCGTTCAATTTTGAATGGGCCAATGAATCGCTGATGTTCGGATTGAATTCGCCCCGGAACTCGTTTGTTCAGGGAACGCATCTTGAGGCAACCGGCGTGCCGGAAGGGGCTGAACTGGCGTTTCTGGAGACGCTGGGTGACGTGGTCCCCGCAGATGTTCTGAGCGAACCGGCGCTTTCGACGCATGAATCCAACTCGGCGCGCTTGAACGACCGCCGCAACCTGCGCAAGGCGTCGAAACTGCTGGATGAGGCCGGTTGGCCTGTGGGCGAGGGCAATCTGCGCCGCAATGCGGCAGGTGAAACCCTCAAGGTGAACATCCCCTATGCGTCCAGTATTCCAACCTCGACCGCGACGATGATTGAAACTTTCGTGCAGAACCTGCAGTCGATCGGCGTGGACGCCTCGGCGGAAAAGGTGGACCCGTCTCAGTTCACGCTGCGCCGGCGCGAGCGGGACTACGACATGGTTCATTCCACCCGGTATGGGTCATTCCTGTCGACCGGCGGCGGTTTGAGCCAGATGTACGGTTCCGAAGAAGCCGCGTTTAGCCTGTTCAACCCGGCTGGGCTTGCCAGCCCGCTGGTGGATGCCGTGATTGAGGCGTCTTTTGACACAACAAATCAGGCCGAACAGGACGCGGCGCTTATGGCGCTGGATCGCGTGCTGCGGTATGAGTTCTTCATTATTCCCGATGGATACGTGGCGGACTACTGGACGGCCTATTACGACATGTATGAATACCCCGAAAACCTGCCGCCATTTTCGCTTGGCTACCTTGATCTCTGGTGGGTCAACCCCGAGAAAGAGTCTGCGTTAAAGACGAAGGGCGCGCTGCGGTAACATGGGCGCCTATATACTAAGACGCCTGTTGCTGGTTATTCCCACGCTTCTGGGCATTATGATCGTCAACTTTACGCTGGTTCAGTTTGTACCGGGCGGGCCGATCGAACAGATCATCGCGCAGATCGAAGGTCAGGGCGACGTTTTCGCAGGCTTCGCGGGTGCCGGAGATGCCGGTGCCGCCGCCGAACCCGCCGGAGGCTCGTTCGACGACAAATACGTTGGTGCCCGTGGCTTGCCGCCGGAATTCATTGCAGAACTGGAAAAAGAGTTCGGGTTCGACAAACCGCCGCTGGAACGTTTCCTGTCCATGATGGGCAACTACCTGACACTGGATTTTGGCGAGAGCTATTTCCGGTCGATCAGCGTTATTGATCTGGTCCTCGAAAAAATGCCTGTCTCGATCTCGCTGGGCCTGTGGTCCACGCTGATTGCCTATCTGGTGTCGATCCCGCTGGGTATTCGCAAGGCGATCAAGGACGGCTCGACCTTTGATACCTGGACCAGCGGAACGATCATCGTGGCCTATGCCATTCCCGGTTTCCTGTTCGCAATCCTGTTGCTGGTGCTGTTTGCCGGTGGGTCATACTGGCAGATTTTCCCGCTGCGGGGGCTGACATCGGACAATTGGGACAGCCTTAGCCTGATGGGGAAAATCGCCGACTATTTCTGGCACATCACTTTGCCGATTATCGCCCTGACCATTTCGGCCTTTGCAACCCTGACGCTGCTGACCAAGAACTCGTTCCTGGACGAGATCAAGAAACAGTACGTGATGACAGCCCGCGCCAAGGGGTTGAGCGAGGGCAAGGTGTTGTACGGTCACGTGTTCCGCAACGCTATGCTGATCGTGATTGCGGGGTTCCCTGCGGTGTTTATCGGCGTGTTCTTTGGCGGGTCGATCATTATTGAAACGATCTTCTCGCTGGATGGGTTGGGCCGATTGGGGTTCGAGGCGGCCGTTGCGCGCGACTACCCGGTGATCTTTGGCACTCTGTTTATTTTTGGCTTGATGGGGCTGGTTGTCGGCATCATCAGTGATCTGATGTACGTGCTGGTCGACCCGCGCATCGACTTTGAAAAGCGGGAGGGGTAGATGGCGCTTTCTCCGCTTAATCAACGTCGTTGGCGCAATTTCCGGCGCAATGGCCGGGCCTTCTGGTCGCTGATCATTTTCTCGATCTTGTTCGGCTTGTCGCTGTTTGCCGAATTCATCGCCAATGACAAACCGATCCTCGTGAAATACCGGGGCGAGTTCTACACGCCCGTCTTCAACTTCTACGCCGAAACCGAGTTTGGGGGCGACTTCCAGACCGAAGCGATCTATCGCGATCCCGAAGTGCGCTGCCTGATCGACAGCGGCGGGTTGGAGCAGTGTTTCGACGACCCCGAGGGGATTATCGAGCAGATCGATGCCGGTACGTTCCAAGCCGAAGGGTTCGAGCGCGGCTGGGCCATCTGGCCCCTGATCCCCTATTCCTTCAACACCAGCGTTGACCGGCCGGGTGCCGCGCCACTGCCTCCAAATGGCCAGAACCTGCTGGGCACGGACGACACCAAGCGCGATGTTCTGGCGCGGGTGATTTATGGGTTCCGGCTGTCGATCCTGTTCACCCTGATGGTGACCGGCGTTGCCAGCCTGATCGGGATTTTCGCCGGTGCTATTCAGGGGTTCTTCGGCGGCTGGCTGGACCTGATTTTCCAGCGGATCATCGAGATATGGTCCGCGACCCCGTCGCTTTATGTGATCATCATCATGTTTGCCATTCTGGGCCGAAGTTTCTGGTTGCTGGTGGCGTTGATGATCCTGTTCAGTTGGACAGGGCTGGTCGGGGTTGTCCGGGCCGAATTCCTGCGGGCGCGGAACCTTGAATATGTGCGCGCGGCGCGTGCGCTGGGTGTGGGCAACATGACCATCATGTTCCGTCACATGCTGCCGAATGCGATGGTCGCCACGCTGACCTTCATGCCGTTTATCGTCACGGGCACCATTGGTGGGTTGGCCTCACTGGACTTCCTTGGCTTTGGCCTTCCATCCTCGGCCCCGTCTCTGGGTGAGCTGACCTTGCAAGCGAAACAGAACCTGCAAGCCCCGTGGCTGGCGTTCACGGCGTTCTTTACCTTTGCCATCATGCTGTCGCTGCTGGTCTTCATCTTTGAAGGCGTGCGCGATGCGTTTGATCCCAGAAAGACCTTCTCATGAGCCTTTTGGATGTGAACAACCTCAAGGTCTCGTTCAAACAGGACGGGCAGGTCAGCGCGGCGGTGAAGGGGGTGTCATTCACCGTCGACCGTGGTGAAACGGTGGCTTTGGTGGGTGAGTCCGGATCGGGTAAATCCGTTACAGCCTTGTCGACAGTGTCGCTGCTGGGCGATAGCGCGATCGTCGAAGGTTCCGTCCGGTATGACGGGAATGAGATGATCGGCGCGTCCGAGGACAGGTTGATGGATGTGCGAGGCAACGACATCAGCTTTATCTTTCAAGAGCCGATGACCTCGCTCAACCCGCTGCATACGATCCAGAAGCAGATGGCGGAATCCCTGGCCTTGCATCAGGGTCTGACCGGGGATGCAGCGCGTGATCGAATTGTCGAGCTGCTGACAAAGGTTGGCATTCGCGACCCGCAGGATCGTCTGGACAGCTATCCGCACCAGCTTTCGGGCGGACAGCGGCAGCGCGTGATGATCGCGATGGCGCTGGCCAACAAGCCCGATATCCTGATCGCGGATGAACCGACAACGGCGCTGGACGTGACCATTCAGGCGCAGATTCTCGAACTGCTGGCCGAGTTGCAGAAATCCGAAAACATGGGAATGTTGTTCATCACCCATGACCTTGGCATCGTGCGCCGGATCGCGGACCGTGTATGCGTGATGAAGGATGGTGAGATCGTCGAAACCGGCCCCACGGCCGAGATTTTTGATGACCCGCAACACCCTTATACCCGCAAGCTGCTGGCGGCCGAGCCGTCCGGTCACCCACAGGCGGTGGCCTCGGATGCAGAAGAGGTCGCGCGGACTGATCACCTCAAGGTCTGGTTCCCGATCCAGCGCGGGTTCCTGAAGCGGACCGTGGGACACGTTAAGGCGGTCAACGACGCCACGCTCAGCGTGCGCGCGGGTGAGACGCTGGGGATCGTGGGCGAAAGCGGCTCGGGCAAGACAACGCTGGCTTTGGCGATCATGCGCCTGATCGCGTCTGAGGGTGGCATCACCTTCCGCGATCAGGATGTCCGGCGTTGGTCCACGCGACAGCTACGCCGGTTGCGCAAGGACATGCAGATCGTGTTTCAGGACCCGTTCGGCAGCCTGAGTCCGCGCATGACGTGCCAGCAGATCATTGCCGAAGGTCTGGCGATCCACAAAGTCGACCCGCACCGCGCCCCGCGTGAACTGGTGGCTGAGGTGATGACCGAAGTGGGGCTGGACCCGGCCGCAATGGACCGGTACCCGCATGAGTTCTCAGGCGGCCAGCGTCAGCGGATCGCCATCGCGCGAGCAATGGTGTTGCGGCCCAAGCTACTGGTTCTGGATGAACCGACCAGCGCGCTGGACATGACGGTGCAGGTTCAAATCGTCGATCTGCTGCGCGATCTTCAACGCAAATACGGGCTGGCCTATCTGTTCATCAGCCACGATCTGAAAGTCGTGCGCGCCATGTCCCATAACGTCATCGTCATGCGAAACGGTGATGTGGTTGAAATGGGCGCGGCCGAGGATTTGTTTGAAAACGCTCAGACGGATTACACCCGGGAATTGATCGCAGCGGCGGGCTGAAGCCCGCCCTGCGGTTTGCTCAGGCGCTGGCTTTTTCCTTTGCCGCCTGTTTTGGAACCGGGCCACGCAGTTCCTCATAGTGATCAAAGCTCAATCTCACCCAACCGGTGCCGCGTGTGGCGCTGGCCAGACTGCGGTGCAGTTCATCCTCGGCGACCGCCGGAAGCTGCGCGTTGAAAATCTCCCACCCTGATGCGTTGGGATTGCCCTCAAAGCCCAGAACCTGACCTTGAAGCGAGCTGATCGTGGGCACCAGATCGCCGACGAAATCCGAAGGCAGGTGAATCTCGGCATTCAGGATCGGTTGCAATACCACGGGTTTAGCCTGTGGCAGCGCCTCACGCACAGCGTTTTTTCCGGCCGTGCGGAAAGCATAGTCCGAGCTGTCCACGTTGTGGTGCTTGCCGTCGCTCAGCGTGATTTTCACATCTACAACCGGGAACCCCTCGGGGCCCTGTTCAAGCGCGTCCTTGGCCCCGTGTTCGACCGAGGGGATATAGTTGCGCGGCACGGCGCCGCCTTTGACCACCTCTTCAAACTGGAATCCTGACCCGCGCGGCATAGGCGCGACCGAGATGACGACATCGGCGAATTGTCCGGCCCCGCCGGACTGTTTGCGATGGCGGTGCCGATGTTCAATCGGCGTGCGGATGGTTTCCCGATATGCGGTTTCAACCGGGTCGGTGACGATCTCGATCCCGAAATCTTCGGCCAGTTTCGCGCTGACACGGCGCATATGCTGCGGACCCTGAGACCCCAGAACTGAGTGTCCGCTCAGCTCGTCCTGCTGCATGTGCAGTCCGGGGTCAATCTCGACCAACCGGGTCAGGGCATTGGACAAACGTACATCGTCGCGTTCGTGCGCCGGTGAGACCACTTGACGGTGGGCCGCTGGATGGGACGAGGCCCACTCGGGCAGCGGCGTGGCCTCTTTGCTGTCATAGAGATTGCCGGGGTTCAGGTGGTCAGACTTGACCGCCAGCCCGATCTGTCCCGCGTCCAGCTTGCCGATCTGGGTTTTTGCATCCAAACCCGTCAGATTGCCAACGGTCTCTCCGCCCAATGGCTCATGAGCTTTTACGCCGTCGCCCAGTCCGCGCAGGACGATGATCTTGCCGATATGCTTCTTCACATCGGCAAACCCTGCAATCGCACGGGCGTTTTCGGCGGCCTCATCGCGACCGGCTGCGATGTCAAACTCGGGCGCTTCGTGCCGTAAGGCTTTCATCAGGCGCGTCAGGCCGTTGCCATGGCTGGCGGATCCCAGACAGGCGGGGATAAGCTGATGGTTCTGCAATACCTGCGCGGCAAGGTCGTAAATCTCGGCGCTGGGGGGCTGTTTGTCTTCGATCAGTTGTTCGAGCAGGTTGTCATCAAAATCGGACAGAGTTTCCAAAAGCTCGGTTCGGGCTTCTTGTTCACGGTCTTCCACAGATTGGGGCAGCTCGATCAGATTCGAGGGTTTCCCCTCTTGGTATTTCCAGGCCCGTTCCGAAATCAGATCGACCGCGCCAACTATGGAGTCTCCGTCACGGATGGGGACTTGCCGCAACGCGATGTGATGAACGCAATAGGTCTGTAGTGCCGCGATGATGTCCCGAATGCGCCCATTCGGGCTGTCCATCCGGTTGATGAACAGAAAGCAGGGAATCCCGGCTTCCTCCACCAACCTCAGATAAGGGGCGCAGAGAACGGCCGCGTCCGGGTCTGGGGGCACAACCACAACAGCCGCGTCGGAAATGGCCATAGCCGGGCCGACATAGCCCAGATTATCCCCGCCGCCATCGACGTCGACGGCGCACCAGTGTTCGTCCAAATAAGAAAAACCGTGCAAGTGCACGGTTCCGGATACGTCGAATGTGGTGGGTCGACCGTCGAGGCGGCTAATGGCCTCGACCAGGGTTGTCTTGCCCGACTGACTGGGGCCGAGGACGGTGAAAACGCGCATGAGTGCTGTCCCTCTTTCAGGTTGCAGTAATACCTGCACGAAAAGGACCGTCCCACGCGGATGCGTCGGCAAGAACTGTCTGCGAATTCACCTGCCTCAGGGTGCGGATCGCACGTCCCAAGTGTGGAGAAAATCGGATACCTGCGTCAAGCCCCTGCACGTATTTCAGGGTGACGGACCGCAGAGCCGGGCAATCTGCAAGATGTCAGATCGCCGAACTATGCCCTGCTTTGCTGAGGTCATAGGCGTCGAAACTGCGGGCAATTATTCGGGTCAGAGCCCGCGCTTCCGTAGGGATGAACAGGCCGTCCTCGGTAACGCGAAGCAGATTATCAAACGCTGTGTTGGCGGTCAGATACATCTGGTTCAACTCGGCGGCAGAAATATCGTGGTCGCGCAGGATTTCGGCTGAGTTGATCTGAAAGTCGCACATCAGTGCCTCGATCAATCGGGCACGCAGCACGTCCTGCCCCTTGAACACATGTCCACGGGACGTCGAGAAACGCCCCTCGCGGATTGCTTTGGTATGGGCCGAGGTTGCGGGTGCGTTCTGGGCGTAGCCCTGCGGAAAGCGCGAGATCGAGCTTGCGCCTACTCCGATCAGAACTCCGGCCTGATCGTCGGTATAGCCCTGAAAATTCCGCTTGAGCCGCCCAGTTTTCAGAGCTTGGGTCAGGCCGTCATCCTGCGTCGCAAAGTGGTCAATTCCGATTTCGGCGTAGTTGTCCCACATGAACAGGCGGCGTGCCGTGTCGAAAAGATCAAGACGCTGTTCCGGGGTGGGCAGCGCGTCGGACGGAATCAATTGCTGCCGTTTGGCCATCCATGGAACATGGGCATATCCGTATAGCGCCACGCGATCCGGGCTGAGCGACAGTAGCTTTTGCACACTTTCGGTCATCCGCGACTTGGTCTGATGCGGCAGGCCGAACAGGATGTCTGCGTTCAGGCTGGAAATGCCGCGTGCGCGGATCATCTCTGCTGCTTTGCGCGTGGTGTCGTAGCTTTGAATCCGGCCAATAGTTTTCTGAATTTCGTCGTCGAAATCCTGAACCCCGATCGAAGCCCGGTTCATTCCGGTCTCTGCCAATGCGTCCAGACGCGCTTCGTCAATCTCGTTCGGGTCGATCTCAACCGAGAACTCGGCGTTCGGGCCAAGTGGAACAATTTCCAGAATACGCTTTGCCAGATCACGCATCAGATCCGGGCTGAGTAAGGTGGGTGTACCGCCGCCCCAGTGCAAGCGCGAGAGGGTCACCCCTTGTGGAAGACGTTCAGCCAGCAGGTCCAGTTCGGCCTTCAGCACATCCACATAGGCGATGACTGGGTTGTCGGTCTGGGTGCCTTGCGTCCGGCATGCGCAGAACCAGCAGAGCCTGCGGCAGAATGGGACGTGGATGTACAAAGAGATGGCAGAGCCGGGCTTGATCCGGGAAATCCAGTCCCCATAAAGACTTGCCCCCACGTCATTGCTGAAGTGAGGGGCGGTAGGATAGCTTGTGTAACGCGGTACTTTCGCGTCAAATAGTCCAAGCCGTGCCAGTTGTGGTTTAACTATCATGGCGATACCGTTAAAGGACGGCCCGCAAAGATACCTTGATAGAGATCAAGTGGAAACGTGTATGACACCCACATTCAAGATCGACCATGCGAACTGTGCTGACTGCCCGATCCGCCATCGGGCCGTGTGCGCGCATTGCGATGCCGATGAGCTGGAAGAGCTGGAAACGATTAAGTATTACCGCAGTTTTGAGGCCGGTCAGACGATTATCTGGTCAGGAGATCAGATGAATTTTGTGGGATCGGTCGTGTCTGGCATCGCGTCGTTGACCCAGACTATGGAAGACGGCCGCACACAGATGGTGGGGCTTTTGCTTCCCAGCGATTTTGTCGGACGGCCCGGTCGCGAATCGGCGCCTTACGATGTGCAGGCTACGACCGATCTGGTGATGTGTTGCTTTCGCAAGAAGCCTTTTGAAGAGCTGATGAACGAGACCCCGCATATCGCCCACCGCCTGCTGCAGATGACGCTGGATGAGCTGGACGCAGCGCGTGAATGGATGCTGGTTCTTGGGCGCAAAACCGCGCGCGAAAAGATCGCCAGCCTGTTGTCTATCATCGCCCGCCGGGATGCCTCGATCAGTCCAAAGGGGAATGCCGGGCCGATAGTCTTTGACTTGCCGCTGACGCGTGAGGCCATGGCGGATTACCTTGGTTTGACCCTGGAAACGGTCAGCCGCCAGATTTCAGCTCTGAAACGGGACGGCGTCATTAGCCTTGAGGGCAAACGTCACGTGACCATTCCGGACATGGGCCGTCTGATGGAAGAAGCAGGCGACGACTCAGACGGTGGTTTTCTGGTCTGACGTGACCTGGCGCATCAGTCATGGTTTAGTGGGCTAAGTGCAGTCAGTTCAGGAGTAAACCATGGAATTCAGCAGCCTACTGGCCATGATCTTCATTGGTGCCGTAGCCGGTTGGCTTTCCGGCAAGATCATGGAAGGCCGGGGCTTCGGCCTGTTTGGAAACATCATCGTCGGGGTTGTCGGCGCGTTTCTGGCGGGAACGATCTTTCCGGCGCTTGGCTTTTCGGTTGGGGGCGGCGTGTTCTCGTCAATCTTGTTTGCCACGATCGGAGCAGTCATTTTGCTGTTCCTGATCGGTCTCGTACGGCGAGGATAAAAAAACCGCCCCTTAGGGCGGTTTTCTTTTGCTGGCCTCAATGCGCCAGAAATACAGGAACAGGCGATTGTTCCAACATGTTTCGCGTTGCGCCGCCCAGAATGGCCTCTCGGAATCTCGAATGCCCGTAGGCACCCATGACGATCATGTCGGCTTCGGTGTCCGAGGCGTGACGATTCAGGATGTCTGATACACGGGTCATCGTCTTGCTGAGAACGTCGATTTCACATTTCACGCCGTGCCGTGCCAGCATTTGCGACAACATCCCACCCGGATCGGACCGGTCCGGACCGTGGCGCGGCGGGTCGATCACAACGATCCGTACAAGCTCGGCCTGTTTCAGGAAGGGCAGGGCGCGACGAATGGCGCGCATGGCCTCGACGCTTTCGTTCCAGCCGATCAATATGGTGCCCGGCCGGTCGAACGGTTGCGCGTTTGCCGGAGTGATGAAAACGGGGGCGTGCCCCTCGAACATGGCCGCTTCTACTATGGGTTCACACTCTGCGCCACGATCTTCGCCATAAGGCTGAGGCAAAACCACCAGATCAGAGAATCGTGCACGGTGGGCAACATGACGTCCGATGTCCGCGATCTGGGCCACTCCGTTTTCGGCCGACCACCGGATGCCGGATTTGCCCAGAAACTCTTTTGCGTGGGCCAGAATCTCCTCGGCTTCTGCATTCGCGCGGCTCAGCGTTTCTTGCAGGATCAGGGCGTTTGCGCCCGCATAGTAATACCCTGTCTGACTGCGATCGACCCCCAGGCACAAGGCTTCGGCGTGGGCATCCTGAGCCGAGGCAAGCGCCGCCAACTGCGCGAGCGCTGCGTTCGATTGTTCAGTATTTGTCATGACAGTAAGAAGAGATTTGTAAGCCATTTTGACCTCTTGCCTTCGGACCACTGCAAAATGCGACTTTCTGGCCCAGTCGTTTCTTAAGCATTGTCATAGTATTCGGCGGCTTGTCTTGACACAGATCAAGGCAGTTGAGGCGGCTGTCCGACAAAAGAGCAGCCAGTCAATAAGGTTCTGCGATATAAGAGAATCGCGCAGAGCATGGCAAAGGGACGCAATATGTCAAATTACATCAAGCTGATCGTGCTTGGTCTTATCGTGGTTTTTGCCGCGATCGGGACCAATTATGCACGCGATTTGGCGTATCAGGTGCATGCAATTCTGGTGATGCTGATCGCCGGCGGATTGTTCATCTGGACGCTTAGAAACACCGACGAGCCAGATATTCTTGTGGATCATTCGGCCGAATATATGGACGGCGTGATCCGCTATGGCGTTATCGCCACCGCCTTCTGGGGCGTGATCGGGTTCATCGCCGGTACATTTATCGCCTTTCAACTGGCCTTTCCCGTTTTGAATTTTGAATGGGCGCAGGGCTATCTTAATTTTGGCCGTTTGCGTCCGCTGCACACATCCGCGGTGATTTTTGCCTTTGGCGGCAATGCCTTGATCGCAACCTCGTTCTACGTGGTACAGCGCACCAGTGCCGCGCGTCTTTGGGGCGGCAACCTGGCGTGGTTCGTGTTCTGGGGGTATCAGCTGTTCATCGTACTGGCCGCGACCGGTTATGTTCTGGGTGGTACACAATCCAAGGAATACGCTGAGCCCGAATGGTACGTCGATCTGTGGCTGACCATCGTCTGGGTTGCGTATCTGGCCGTTTTCCTGGGCACTGTCGTCAAGCGGAAAGAGCCGCATATCTACGTGGCCAACTGGTTCTACCTGGCCTTTATCGTCACCGTCGCGATGCTGCACGTGGTCAACAACCTGACCATCCCGGTCAGCATCTGGGGGTCGAAATCGGTCATCGTCTGGTCGGGTGTACAGGACGCCATGATCCAGTGGTGGTACGGCCACAACGCCGTGGGCTTCTTCCTGACTGCGGGCTTCCTGGGCATGATGTACTATTTCATCCCGAAACAGGCCGAGCGTCCGGTGTTCTCGTACAAGCTGTCGATCATCCACTTCTGGGCGCTGATCTTCCTGTACATCTGGGCCGGTCCGCACCACCTGCACTATACCGCGCTGCCTGACTGGGCTTCGACGCTGGGCATGGTGTTCTCGATTGTGCTGTGGATGCCGTCGTGGGGTGGCATGATCAACGGTCTGATGACCTTGTCGGGCGCATGGGACAAACTGCGCACCGACCCGATCATCCGTATGATGGTCATCTCGGTCGGCTTCTACGGCATGTCCACCTTTGAAGGCCCGATGATGTCGATCCGCGCTGTGAACAGCCTGTCTCACTACACCGACTGGACCATTGGTCACGTGCATTCTGGCGCTCTGGGCTGGAACGGTATGATCACCTTTGGTGCGCTGTACTTCCTGGTACCTGTCCTGTGGAAGCGTGAGCGTCTGTATTCGCTGCAGATGGTCAGCTGGCACTTCTGGCTCGCCACGATCGGCATCGTATTGTATGCCGCGTCGATGTGGGTCACCGGTATCATGGAAGGCCTGATGTGGCGTGAAGTGGATGCCAACGGCTTCCTCGTGAACTCGTTCGCTGACACCGTGGCCGCCAAGTTCCCGATGTATGTGGTACGTGCGCTGGGCGGTGTGCTCTACGTCGCGGGCGGTGTGATCATGTGCTACAACCTGTGGATGACTGTGCGGAAGGCACCGGCTAAAGAAGCCAGCCTCTCCGTCGCGGTCCCGGCTGAATAAGGAGGGCCGGAGCAATGGCAATTCTCGACAAACATAAGATCCTCGAGACCAACGCGACCCTCCTGCTGGTATTCAGCTTTCTGGTCGTGACCATCGGTGGCATCGTTCAGATCACCCCTCTGTTCTATCTTGAGAACACAATCGAGAAGGTGGAGGGCATGCGTCCCTACACCCCTCTCGAAATGGCGGGTCGTGAAGTCTATCTGCGCGAAGGCTGCTATGTCTGCCACAGCCAGATGATCCGTCCGATGCGGGACGAGGTTGAACGGTACGGCCACTACTCGCTGGCGGCTGAGTCGATGTATGATCACCCGTTCCAGTGGGGATCGAAGCGCACCGGGCCTGATCTGGCCCGTGTGGGTGGCCGTTATTCGGATCAGTGGCACGTGGACCATCTGCGCGATGCACAGTCGGTGGTGCCGGAATCGGTGATGCCCAAATATGGCTTCCTCGAGCACCGCAAGCTGGACGGCAAGTATATCGGCGACATCATGGCTGCTAACGCGGTCGTGGGCACGCCCTATACAGAAGAAATGCTGGCCAACGCCCAGGCGGACTTCCGTGCGCAAGCCGATCCGGACAGCGATTATGACGGACTGCTGGAACGTTATGGTGACAAGGTCAACGTGCGTAACTTTGATGGTCAGCCTGAACTGACCGAAGCCGACGCGCTGATCGCTTACCTGCAGATGCTGGGAACGCTGGTCGATTTCTCGACCTTCACCCCGGATCCGAGCCGCTAAAGGAGGGTGTGATGGAAGAATACACAATCCTCAGGCAGTTCGCGGATAGCTGGATGTTGCTACTGTTGTTTGCCTTCTTTGTTGGCATCGTGATCTGGGTATTCCGCCCGGGTGCCAGCAAGGAATACAAAGACACTGCCAACATCCCCTTCCGGCACGCTGACGCACCAGCGCCCCTCCGGGGCGACGACAAAGCTGCGCCCCTAGGGGGCGACAATCCCGCCACACCCAAGGAGGCGCGGCCATGAGCAAGACACCTGAAAAACTGCCGGGTGATCCGAAGACAACCGGACACAGCTGGGACGGTCTCGAAGAGTTTGACAACCCGATGCCCCGCTGGTGGCTGTGGACTTTCTACGTCACAATTATCTGGGGCGTGATCTATACGATCATGTATCCGGCGTGGCCGTTGGTTCAATCCGCGACCGCTGGCGTTCTAGGCTGGTCCTCTCGTGGGATGGTTCAGGAAGAAATGGTTGCCTTCCAGGAGGCCAACGCGCCTTGGAATGCCAAGCTGGTGGAAACACCGCTTGAGGACATCTCGAAGGATCCTGAATTGCAGCAATTCGCGGTAAACTCGGGTGGCGCGGTGTTCCGCACCTGGTGCGCACAGTGCCATGGTTCCGGTGCGCAGGGCGCGCCCGGCTTCCCGAACCTGCTGGATGATGCGTGGCTGTGGGGCGGAACGCTCGAAGATATCGAGTTCACCATCGCCCACGGTATTCGGAACGAAGAAAGCGACGACGCGCGCTATTCCGAGATGCCGGCCTTTGGCGAGATTCTCGAGAAGGAAGAGATCACGCAGGTGGTTCAGTACGTCATGTCTCTGAGCAACGCTCAGACGGATGACGCGGCGGCGCAAGCGGGTAAGGTTGTCTTTGAGGATAACTGCGCTGCGTGTCACGGCGAAGACGGCACGGGTGACGTGTTCCAGGGTGCGCCGAACCTGACCGACGCGATCTGGCTCTATGGTGGCAGCGAAGAAGCTCTGACCGAGACGGTCACTTATAGCCGCTTCGGTGTGATGCCCGCCTGGGAAAACCGTCTGACCGATGCGCAGATCCGCGCTGTGACTGCCTATGTCCACCAGTTGGGTGGTGGTCAGTAAGGTTTGAAGAATACCTTCGGACGGTTCGCCGCCCGAAGGTTGAGGCACCGGCTGTTCCATCTGTTCGCGCGTTTCCTGAACAGCCGGTGCTAATTTCCCAGACTACTAATCGCGAATGATGCAGTCCAGATGCACCTTTTCGTGCGCTGGGCTTTTTCTTTTCCAATGATCATGTGCCGACCAGTGCTTTGACCGCGACCCAAGGCGGGGTTTGTCGATACTTTCATCGCGATCTCTGGTTTGAGTCGCGACCATGAAGGTTCTTGCAAGGATTGAGAGCATTTTGCCTCTCCTTTCCGGTTTGTGCATGCAGAAAAGATTGAACTTCTGGCGGAAAAATGCGACTCAATTACAATTCTATTATGTAAGCAGGGCTTACAGATGAACTGGATGAAAATGCCACCTCTGGCCTCGCTCCGGGCATTTTCGGCCTTTGCCGAGGCTGAGAATATTGTCCAAGCTGGTGCGGCGTTGAATGTCAGCCACGCTGCCATCAGTCAGCAGTTGCGGACGCTGGAAAAGTACTTGGGCGTTTCGTTGCTGGATCGGTCAGGGAAATCCATGACCCTGACCCCCGAGGGTGAAAAGCTGGCGCGTGCAGTCCGACTGGGGTTTGGCGCAATCGGAGCAGCCGTTGCGGACCTGACGCAAACCGATCAGGATCGTCCTGTCCACGTTTCGCTGACGCCCTCATTCGCTGCGTCCTGGCTGATGCCACGCCTGCCTGCCTTTCAAGCAGAATTTCCGAACATTCCTCTGGCTTTGGACCCGACGCCGAAATTGGTCAACCCAAGCCCCGGCGGTGTGGACGTGGCAATCCGGTACGGCAGCGGAGATTGGTCCGGCATTGACTCGGACCTGTTGCTGAGCAGCCCCATTGTGATCGTCGCTGCGCGGAATTTGCTTGGGAACCGGGTTGAGTGGACGCCACAAGAGCTAAGCCAGCTCCCTTGGCTGGAAGAACTGGGCACTACCGAGGCAACAACCTGGCTGGCGCGACATGGCGTCGAACACGGCCCGGGTGCCGGGCGGATTGCCTTGCCGGGGAACCTTTTGCTGGACGCATTGCGCGCCGGTCAGGGCGTAACAGTCACGGCGCGGCATTTTGTCGAGAGTGACATCGCCTCTGGGCAGCTTGTGGAACTGTTTTGCGAGCCTGAAAATAGCGGCTATTATATCGTAACGGGCGAAATACCGCTTCGTCCTGCCGCCAAAATCTTTGTCAGTTGGCTTAGAGGGCAAGTCGTCAGACTGTGACAAAAGGTGTCTGTACGATGCGCTTTTGACCCATGTCAAAGAGCCTACCTTTGTGATCTGGAAAAAGACGCCAAATACTGCCACATCTGGAGCCAGCCCGTGAGCGATTCCGACCCCGCCCCCAGCCTCTACGCCGCAAGGGAGCCCATCTTTCCCCGGCGCGTATCCGGGCCATTTCGCAACCTGAAATGGATCATCATGGCTGTCACACTGGGCATATACTACGTGACGCCGTGGATCAGATGGGATCGCGGACCCAGCCTGCCGGATCAGGCGGTGCTGCTGGATCTGGCCAATCGTCGTTTCTATTTCTTCTGGATCGAGATTTGGCCGCACGAGTTCTACTTTGTTGCAGGTCTATTGATCATGGCCGGGTTGGGGTTGTTCCTGTTTACCTCGGCGTTGGGGCGTGTCTGGTGCGGCTATGCCTGCCCACAGACGGTTTGGACAGACCTGTATATTCTGGTCGAACGCTGGATTGAGGGCGATCGAAACGCGCGTTTGCGCCTACACCGTCAAGAAAAGCTGGACTTCCGCAAGGCGCGGCTGCGCGTGACGAAGTGGACCGTCTGGCTGCTGATCGGTTTGGCGACAGGTGGGGCTTGGGTGTTCTATTTCGCCGACGCGCCAACGCTTTTGCGCGATCTGGTGACGGGTAATGCGCACCCGGTGGCCTATACCACGATGCTGATCCTGACCGGCACGACCTTCCTGTTTGGCGGGTTCGCGCGTGAGCAGATATGTATCTATGCCTGCCCTTGGCCGCGTATTCAGGCGGCGATGATGGACGAGGATACTCTGGTCGTTGGTTACCGCGAATGGCGGGGTGAACCACGTGGCAAGGGCAAGCGTACTGCCGATTCCGAGTTGGGGGATTGCATCGACTGTATGGCCTGCGTGAATGTCTGCCCGGTTGGGATCGACATCCGCGACGGGCAGCAACTGGAATGCATCACCTGCGCGCTTTGCATCGATGCCTGTGATGACATGATGGCCAAGATCGGCAAGCCGCGTGGCCTGATCGACTATATGGCGCTGAGCGATGAAACGCGCGAGCGTGAGGGTCAACCGCCCCGGAACGTCTGGAAGCACATTCTGCGTCCCCGGACCATCATGTACACAGGGATGTGGGCTGCGGTCGGTTTTGCGCTGTTGTTTGCGCTGTTCATCCGCTCCGATATTGATCTGACCGTGGCGCCCGTTCGGAACCCGACCTTTGTGACCCTGTCCGACGGTACGATCCGCAACACCTATGACGTGCGCCTGCGCAACAAGCATGGCGAGGAGCGGCCGTTCAAGCTGACCCTTGCAGGTGATCCCGCCCTGCAGGTTCAGATCGAAGGCAATGACGGTGACACTGTCAATGTCGCTGCAGATACGGCACAATTGACCCGCGTCTATATCGTGGCCTCTGGTGGAACCGGCCCGGCGTCAACTGACGTTACTCCGGTGCGCATCTGGGTCGAAGACCTGCAAAGCGGAGAGCGTGCCTTCAAGGACACAACCTTTAATGGGCAAGGGAACTGAACATGGCCGAACGTAAATTCACCGGCAAACATGCCCTGGCCGTTTTTGTGGCTGCATTTGGCGTGATCATCACGGTAAACCTTGTACTGGCCTACAGCGCGGTGAAGACTTTTCCGGGGCTGGAGGTCAAGAACTCTTACGTCGCCAGTCAGGAGTTTAACGAACGTCTGCAGGAGCATCAGGCGCTGGGATGGGATATCCGTGCTGAGCTGTCCGGGGGGCTTTTGATTCTGCACATAACAGACCAGACCGGTGCGCCTGTCGAAGTGGCCGAGCTGCAGGCCGTCGTTGGACGGGCCACGCATGTAAAGGATGACTTCTCGCCGGATTTCAGCTTTGACGGAACTGCCTATGCAACGCCCGCGTCGCTGGGCAAGGGAAATTGGAACATCCGTTTGGTCGCAAAAGATCACAGCGGGGCCGAGTTCGCTCAGCGCGTGCCGCTGTATGTAAAGGGATAGGGAATGACGGCGCAGCTTTCATCTGGCACGGCCGCCTGTCCGGGTTGCATTGCAAGCCCTGCGGAACCTGCGCGCCCGATCCCGGAAGATGTGCAGATTGCGCTGTCCCTGCCGGGCATCCATTGCTCGGCCTGTATCGCCACGGTCGAGCGTGAGCTGAATGCCCATCCCGGCGTAGAAGATGCGCGTGTCAACCTGACCCTGAAGCGCGCGATGGTCAAAGCGGCGCCGGGCTTGTCTGCGGTAGACTTGATCCCGGTTCTGGAAGGCGCAGGCTATGAAGCGCATGAGCTGGACCCCGGTGCGCTGTCTGCGACGCAAGCGGACAAGGCAGGGCGTGACCTGTTGATGCGGCTGGCGGTGGCCGGGTTTGCGTCGATGAACGTGATGCTGCTGTCGGTCTCGGTCTGGTCCGGGGCGGCGGATGCAACACGGGATATGTTCCACTGGATTTCTGCGGCCATCGCATTGCCCGCGATCGCCTTTTCCGCGCAGCCCTTCTTTGCGAATGCGTGGTCGGCTTTGCGGGTGCGCCGTCTGAACATGGACGTGCCGATCGTGCTGGCGATCCTGCTGGCGCTGATCACGTCCCTGTGGGAAACCGCGCTCAGCGGCAAGCACGCTTATTTCGATGCCGCCCTGACGCTGACCTTCTTTCTGCTGGCCGGACGCTATCTGGATTACCGCACCCGCGCCGCCGCGCGATCTGCGGCTGAGGAGTTGACCGCGTTGGAAGTCCCCCGCGCAATCCGCGTGGTAAGCGGGGTTGAGGAAGAAGTTGCCGTTGCCACACTGAATGTCGGCGATCTGGTTCTGGTCCGCCCCGGTGGGCGGATGCCTGTGGATGGAGAAATTGTCTCGGGACAGTCCGAGCTGGACCGGTCCCTGCTAACCGGGGAAACCCTGCCGGTCTTTGCCGAAGCGGGCCTGACCGTCAGTGCCGGTGAGGTCAACCTGACCGGCCCCCTGACCATTCGTGCGACAGCGGTGGGTGAGGATACCTCGCTGCATCGTATGGCCGATCTGGTGGCCATCGCGGAATCGGGGCGGTCGCGGTACACGTCGTTGGCGGACAAGGCGGCCAAGCTCTATGCGCCGGGGGTGCATATCCTGTCAGCGCTCAGCTTTGTGGGGTGGTATATTTATTCCGGTGACGTTCGGACGGCGCTGAATATTGCCGCCGCCGTGTTGATCATCACCTGCCCCTGTGCGTTGGGTCTGGCGGTGCCTGCGGTGACCACAGCAGCCTCGGGGCGGTTGTTCCGCAAAGGGATGCTGATCAAACATTCCACCGCACTGGAGCGTCTGGCCGAGGTCGATACGGTCGTTTTCGACAAGACTGGAACGCTAACCTCGGGCACGCCCGAGCTGACCAATCTGGGCGATCATTCCCGTGCTGACCTTGAGGTTGCGCTGGCTCTGGCCGAGGCGTCCTCGCACCCTTTGTCCGTCGCATTGACGCAAGCGGCACGCGAAGCTGGGATCGAGCCCGCCACGCTGAAAGACATCACCGAGGTTCCGGGATACGGCACCGAAGGCACTTACCACAGTCAGCGCGTCCGCCTTGGTCGGGCTGCATGGACGGGCGCGGAGGAGGGGGATCAGACCGCCGCGTGGCTCTCCATCGCCGGGCAGGCCCCGGTGGCTTTCCTGTTCTCGGACAGCCTGCGCCTTGGCGCTGCCGAGGCGGTGCAAGCGTTCCGCGATGCAGGCAAAGAGGTCATCCTGATTTCGGGCGATACGCAGGGTGCGGTTCAGGTGCTGGCGGATAAGCTGGGCATCCAGAAATGGATCGCGCAGGCTCTGCCACAGGACAAGGCCAAGCACGTGCAGAACCTGAGCGATCAGGGCAGTCATGTGCTGATGGTGGGCGACGGTCTGAACGACACGGCGGCGCTGGCGGCGGCCCATGTGTCGATTTCTCCGGCCTCGGCACTGGATGCGGCGCGGGTGGCCTCGGACATCGTGCTGCTGGGCAATGACCTGTCGCCGATCTCTGACGCCTGCGATACAGCGGTAAAGGCAACGAAACGGATTCGCGAGAACTTTCGCATCGCGACCGTCTATAATATCATCGCGGTGCCGCTGGCGGTGGCTGGTCTGGCCACGCCCCTGATTGCGGCTTTGGCAATGTCGACCTCGTCGATCACCGTGTCTCTGAACGCGCTGCGTGTAAGGTAAAACGATGGAAGTTCTGGCCTATCTGATACCGATTTCCCTGTTTCTGGGCGGGGTTGGGCTGGTGGCGTTTGTCTACACAGTGCGCTCGAACCAGTATGACGACCCCGAAGGCGACGCGCGGCGCATCCTCAGCGATGAATGGGACGACAAGCCCAAGCCCTGACAGCCCTTGAAATTGCCGCAATGCCCGGTTATGTCCGGCCCATCCGCTAGCAGAGAGAACACCGCCAAATGGCTACCATGAATCCGATCCAGTTCATTCAGCAAGTCCGCGCCGAGGTTGCAAAGGTCGTCTGGCCGACGCGCCGCGAGGTTCTGCTGACCACGGTCATGGTGTTCATCATGGCGGCCCTGACCGCCGTGTTCTTTGCGCTGGTCGATCTGGGCATTCGCGGCGGTCTGCAACTGATCCTGGGTGCGTTCGGGTAAACCCGTTCAGGCGCGCGGAAACGCCGCTTGCCCCTTGCACCGCGCGCGATGTCAGAGTAGTGACGCGGGACTATTCGGAATGGGCGTGCGGCGATTCGGGCTGTGCGCCGCTTTTTATTCCGAGTCACGTGATGGAATTTCAATGACGGCCGCGTCTGATTGATCGGATGCGCCGAAGGTAAACAAGGACGACAGGTTCATGGCGAAACGGTGGTACTCGGTCAGCGTTCTTTCCAACTTTGAAAAGAAGATCGCAGAGCAAATCCGCACGTCCGTCGCCGAGCAGGGCCTTGAGGAAGATATTGACGAGGTGCTGGTGCCCACCGAAGAGGTGATCGAAGTGCGCCGGGGCAAGAAGGTCACGACCGAACGCCGCTTTATGCCCGGTTACGTGCTGGTGCATATGGAGATGTCGGATCAGGGCTATCACCTCGTGAACTCGATCAACCGCGTCACCGGCTTTCTGGGTCCGCAAGGCCGTCCGATGCCGATGCGCGACGCCGAGGTGAACCAGATCCTAAACCGCGTTCAGGAAGGCGAAGAAGCGCCCAAGCTGATGATCAGCTTCGAGGTCGGCGAAAAGGTCAAAGTCAATGATGGCCCGTTCGAGGATTTCGACGGCATGGTCGAAGGCGTGGACGACGAGAACCAGAAGCTGAAGGTTTCGGTCTCGATCTTTGGCCGCGAGACCCCGGTCGAGCTGGACTTCACGCAGGTGACCAAGCAGGGCTGAGCTTGGCAGAGAAAAATTCCAAAAAAGCCGCGTCGCCTAATCGCACGCGGCTTTTTTGGTGCCTAGTTTTTTGGTCGTACCGGGATCTCTTTTGCGAATGGATGCTTTGGCACTTGGCGTTCTGTTGAGTCAATTTCTTGGCCTCGGGCGCAAACCAAATTCCCGGAGAGATACATTTTCTAATTTTCTTTGATCCCGGAAAGGTAGAGCACAGCTGGCGGTGCGTGGCTTCGGGGTTTTTTCCTATATAGGCCCAATGCAACCTTTCCCTCGGTTCCAGTACCCAAAGTACGCCCTTTCCACTGATAAACAGGGGCGTCATTGACCCAAACCAGAAAGTGACCATTGTCCCCAGTGGTCCATTTCACATCTACATTCACCTTGTGCCACCGGCCGGTCAGGTTTGACGCCGGTATTATCGTGCGGACAAGACTTTCATAGTTCCAATCAGTGCTCTCCACACGTTTCAAAGCTATGAGTTTATTGCCGCGAACTGCGAACTGGAAAGGGTGTGAATTGGCTCCCATCATTGAAAACTGAGTGACAACAATCTGTTCAGAACCTTTGTCCGTAAATCCCGGCGCAAAATAAACGTACCATTGGTACTTTTTGCGCTGTCCGTGCTTAAACGCGTTGTACCTTGCAAACTCTACTCTCTCGTTGCCCTGAGCGCAGTCGTCCCATTTCCTTTCACGCCCGCAATCCCCATACCGCAGCTCCATGCGAAGGGCCTTGCCATCGAAACCACCCGGCGGATCGGACACAATTTGTGCGCCGTAAGGTTTGGCGGGCTGCCAATTTCATAAACATTATGCCCCTATGCTATCATAATTTGCGCCTACATTAGGTGTTTTCTCAGACTGAGACTATTCTCTTTCGGACGACGGAAGTCGGTATCGCTGGTTGCTACTTCACGTTGAAAGGGCGCAAGCGGGGTAAATGGCGTATCCACTTGCCAACCCCACCATTCCCCTGTAAACGCCGCCTCTATCGTCTTCGGGCGAGATTCTCTCGTGGGAGGTTGTCGGGATCGCGATCCCGGATCGGACCACGCAACATAAACCGGGTGGGACGCGTTTCACCTACGTTGAAAGGAAAACCAAATGGCCAAGAAGCTTGCTGGTACGATGAAACTGCAGGTTCCTGCAGGTCAGGCGAACCCGTCGCCGCCAGTTGGTCCGGCGCTGGGTCAGCGCGGCATCAACATCATGGAATTCTGCAAGGCGTTCAACGCCAAGACCGCAGACATGGAGCAAGGCGCGCCTTGCCCGACCGTGATCACCTATTATCAGGACAAGTCCTTTACCATGGACATCAAGACGCCGCCCGCGTCTTACTACCTGAAAAAAGCCGCTGGCCTGAAGCCGGTCGGTAAGCGTAACCGCCCCCGTGGTGCCGAGAACCCCGGTCGTGAGACCGTGGCCACCGTGACCTCGAAGCAGGTTCGCGAAATCGCCGAAGCCAAAATGAAAGATCTGAACGCCAACGACGTCGAAGGCGCAATGCAGATCATCCTGGGCTCGGCCCGCTCCATGGGCATCGAGGTGAAGTAAGATGGCAAAACTTGGTAAACGCACCCGCGCTGCGCGCGAAGCTGTCGCCGGCAAGGAAAACCTATCGATCGAAGAAGCTGTTGCCCTGGTTAAGTCCAACGCGACCTCGAAATTCGACGAGACCATCGAAATCGCTCTGAACCTGGGCGTTGACACCCGTCACGCAGACCAGATGGTTCGCGGCGTTGTCGGTCTGCCGAACGGCACCGGTAAAGCGATGCGCGTCGCTGTATTCGCTCGTGGCCCCAAGGCGGACGAAGCGAAAGAAGCAGGCGCGGATATCATTGGCGCAGAAGACCTGATGGAAACCATTCAGGGCGGCACCATCGAATTCGATCGCTGCATTGCCACCCCGGACATGATGCCGATCGTCGGTCGTCTGGGTAAAGTTCTGGGCCCCCGCAACCTGATGCCGAACCCCAAGGTTGGCACCGTGACCATGGACGTGAAAGCAGCCGTGGAAGCAGCCAAGGGCGGTGAAGTACAGTTCAAGGCGGAAAAAGGCGGCGTTGTGCATGCTGGCGTTGGCAAAGCGTCGTTCGACGAAGCCAAGCTGGTTGAAAACGTCCGTGCTTTCGTTTCGGCTGTGGCCAAGGCCAAGCCGTCGGGCGCCAAGGGCACCTACATGAAGAAAATCGCGCTGAGCTCGACCATGGGCCCGGGCGTGACTCTGGATGTGGCGGCCGCTGCGGGCGAATAAGCCTCAGGCAGTTGTTGTTTTTTGAAACGGGCGGCATGTGTCGCCCGTTTTTCTTTTTGCGATCCTAAAATCTTGGTATGGGCGATCTGAGTTGGGCCCAGGCATACGTTCAATCAATGGGGTTTCGCGCCGGCGAGAAAGCAACTACAGGTGTCTAAGGGTTATTCGCTAGCAGAAGACACGATGCGACTTCAAAAAACGGCTAAAGAACTCAGGCAGTTGCGGCGAACAATCACGGGGTTCCGCACCGACGTCAGCCTTCGGTACTTTGAGGAGGTCGAAGGGGTGGTTCAGGGCGGCTATCTCACCGGTTTTCGGATCGTGAATGAGCACAGTTGGGGCACTGCGGATCTTTGCTCTAAGCTAATTGGGTACTACGAGCAGCAAAATCAGGACATTTTTACCCAAAGCTCGAAACCTACCCTGGTCGATCTCGGCGCGGCGGACGGGTATTGGGGTGTGGGCTTGGTGCAGGCCGGACATTTCGAGCGCAGTATTTGTTTTGAGCAAAAGCGGCGAGGCCGCCGTGTGATCCAGAAAACGGCGGCTGCGAATGGCGTGTCGGACAAGGTCTCTGTATTCGGAACGGCTACGCGCGACTCGATTGACGAAGCCCTTCACGACACACACCGGCCCGAGGAACTTTTCTTTCTCATTGATATTGAGGGCGCAGAGTTTGACCTGCTGACCTTTGAATTTCTGTCCACCTACCGGGCCTCGGAGTTTCTGATTGAACTTCACGCCGGGGGCGAATGGCTGGACGCTGAAAAGCAGGAACGCCTTTTGCGGGATGCCGCCATTCTTTTTGACCGTGAAATCATCGACGACACCAAGCGCGATCTATTGCAACTTCGTACCGAAATGGCTTTGCCTGACGATCTGACGTGGATCTTGGCGTCTGAAGGTCGGCTGTACCCAATGCGTTGGCTGCACCTGAAGCCCCGGAAAGTTCCTGCAACTGCGCAACCTGCCAAGCCGATAGCAGAGACGGCACAGACTTCTGGTTTTGGAACATTGTGGCTTGGCGATGAGCTGGGTCTTTTGGAGCGCGCGTGCCTGCAGTCCATGCAGTCGCAGGGATATAATCCGCTGCTTTATTCCTACTCTCCGCTGAAAAATGTCCCTCAAGGCATCGAGGTCGTTGATGCGCGAGAGATATACGAGCCGAACCGGGTCATTCGCCACATCAGGTATAATAGCCCTGCAATCCACGCAGACGTCTTTCGTTACCACATGGTCAGGAAAACCGGGGCGATTTGGTTGGACACAGATATGTTCATGGTAAGACCGGCCTCGGAGTTGTTGGACTCTGTTGCAGCCCGCAAAGGTTTCTGCATCGGCGCTGTGCTGAAGGACTCGCCCAAGAACCGCTCGTATCATTCATTCTTCAACAATGCCGTTTTTGGACTGCCCGCCGACAGTCGAACGCTGTTGATGTTGGGTGAAGTTTTCGAGGAGAACGAACGCATTTCGGATACATGGAGCGGTTTGAAGCGATTGTTCGTGCTGAACGATGCGGTCGACCAGCAAGAGCCGAAACCTTTCGGGAAATTGAGGTGGGGCGCAACTGGGCCGATGGCTCTTACCGAGGCATTGAATACTACAGGTGAAGCCTCGTTTGCGCATGACCATACCGGGTTTTACAACGTAACGGCCAAGCAGATGCCGGATTTGGCGCGACCGGATTCCAAACTGGTCGATTTTCTGGCCCCCACGACGTTCGGTCTGCATCTATGGGGCAGGGGCTTCCGTGCGGCGATTGCCAATGGCCATCGTCCAGACACGCAAACCGCCCTGCGAGATATACTTCAGCACGCTGACTAGCGATCGAGGGCGAACACGTGGCCCGTCAGCGCCCGATGTCGAAGGCGATGCGCAGCCTGTAACCCAGCCGATCGCGCCGGTCTTCTTCGTACGCGCTACAGTTGTGATTTCTATGCCAGAGCACGAGCCAGTCTTTCAGAAGGCGTCCCCGAATACAGAAGTCTAGTATACCTGTGTGGATCGGATGCCTGTAGCGACGAAAGAACATGTCCTTGTTGATTTTCAGAATACCACTGCGATCAACTTCACTGGGTTCAGCGTCTCTGAAAATATCCGATTTCAGGAAATCGACTATGTCGTAAACCGCCAGCTTTTCCCGCGCTTCGGTGAAATCCAGGCCGATCATTTTGCCCTGTCCGACTATGAGGTTCTGACTGTGAAAATCCCCGTGCGAGAATACCTGGACCTCGGGGATGCCCTTTAGGTTTCGGCTTTCGGCCGAAAGGACACCAAGCATCTCTTGGCTCTCGGAACGAATGTCCATTGGGGCGAAGTCCAGCAGCTCTTGAATGCTGTCCGTCATCCATTTGGGGCGAAACCCATAGTCTTTGGCGGGGTGATAGCCGTGCAGGTCGTGCAGCCAGCCCCCGGCGCGCCGGTATATCTGCGCGACCTGCTCATTGTCGGTGCTGTTGTGAATGATGTCCGCAGCCGTCGGCCGGTCAATGAACTCAGTCACGAAAAATGTGTTACCCGGCGATTCATAGACGGGTTGCACGACGCGGGTCGTTTTTGAGGCTTCAAAATGGCTCGCGAGTCTGGTCAGAAGCTCATATTCCTTACGCAATCGCCCTGTCGTGGGAGAGGCGAGATCAATTTTCAGGGCGTAGTCCCCGAAAGCGGTTTCGACCTTTAGCAAAAACCGTGTGTCACCAAAATCGTGAGATCTGTAGATAAACTGATAGCCTTTTACGGTTTCGGTCAGCGCTTGTTCGGAAAATTCCTCTACGTAGCCGCGTGCCAGCTTGTGTTCTTGTTCAGAAAGGCGTGGCATGTGATTGTGAAAGCGACTTGGAATAGGGTTGAAAGGGTGGTTTGACAGGACCCCAGACCGCTGGACAAGTCAATGTGTGGTTTGCGCGGAAACCAGATCAGGGGCACAGGTTGTGCAGAGCGATCAAAACCGCGCTGCAAGAGCAATTTACCCCTTGGAAACCCCATCCATCTGCCCTAATAAGACCTGCGGAGTAAAGCGTGCGATTCGTCGTGCGCTTTATTTCGTTTCGTCCAAGACGGTGGGTGACCTTGCGAAAGGTCTTAATTCCCTGCCTGAGACGGGTAAGACCAAAGAATTCTGAGGGTCGCGATCCTCGGGCGCATTTTGGCCAATCCCGTAACAACGGACCTGAACGCCGGGGCGTATGCCGCGGCAAATATGAGCCGGGGTGAGTGATCGCCCCAAATTTGGAGAGAACTGTGGATAGAGCCCAGAAAGAGAAAGTGGTCGAGGAACTCGGCCAAATCTTCGAAAGCTCTGGCGTCGTAGTGGTTGCCCACTACGCCGGTCTGACAGTTGCCGAGATGCAGGACCTTCGCGCACGTGCTCGTGACGCGGGTGGTGCCGTGCGTGTTGCCAAGAACAGGCTCGCCAAAATCGCCCTCGACGGAAAGCCATGTGAAAGCATTGGTGACCTGCTGACGGGTATGACCGTTCTGACCTATTCCGAGGACCCCGTGGCAGCAGCCAAGGTGGCCGAGGACTTCGCCAAAGAGAACCAAAAGTTCGAGATCCTTGGCGGTGCAATGGGCGAGAACGCTCTGGACCGGGCTGGTGTTACAGCCGTGTCGAAAATGCCGTCGCGTGAAGAGCTTATTGCTACGATCGCTGGTATGCTTGGCGCGCCTGCAAGCAACATCGCCGGTGCAATTGGCGCACCTGCAAGCAATATCGCAAGCATCCTTTCCACCATCGAAGAGAAGGCGGAAGCTGCGTAAGCGGTTGGCACTGAATGATCTGCGTGGGGTGAATACCCTGACGTTGGAACACACACTGTAAAACGGAAAGAGCTAATACAATGGCTGATCTGAAAGCACTCGCAGAAAGCATCGTGGGTCTGACCCTGCTGGAAGCACAAGAACTGAAAACCATCCTCAAAGACGAGTACGGCATCGAGCCCGCAGCTGGCGGCGCCGTCATGGTCGCAGGTGCAGCTGGCGACGCCGGCGGTGCAGCTGCTGAGGAGAAAACCGAATTCGACGTCGTTCTGAAGAACGCCGGCGCTTCGAAAATCAACGTGATCAAAGAAGTTCGCGGCATCACCGGTCTGGGCCTGAAAGAAGCCAAAGAGCTGGTCGAAGCTGGCGGCAAGATCAAAGAAGGCGTGGACAAAGCCGAAGCCGAAGAGATCAAAGGCAAGCTGGAAGCAGCTGGCGCCGAGGTCGAACTGGCCTAAGTCAGTCCAATGGCGCATCGCTGATGCGTCGGAAATTTGGCTGGGCCCGGAGAAATCCGGGTCCAGCCGAACCTGTCTTAGAAAGGACCTCATGAATTGGGGTGTTTTCTAAGACGCGGTTCTTGGATCGGGAGGCTGCCTTCGGGACGGTGGCCATGAATTGATCCGGACGTGTCGTCTCGAATGTGCAAGATGCCGGGGCCCGACGGTGTCTTTGCCCGCTGAGAACATCGAAAGGTGACATCTGACATGGCTCAAACGTTCCTTGGCCAGAAACGTCTTCGTAAATATTACGGCAAAATCCGTGAAGTTTTGGAAATGCCGAACCTCATTGAGGTGCAAAAATCTTCTTATGATCTTTTTCTCCGCTCCGGCGATGCAGAGCAGCCAACCGATGGCGAAGGCATCAAAGGTGTGTTCCAGTCGGTTTTCCCGATCAAGGATTTCAACGAAACCTCCGTTCTGGAGTTCGTGAAATACGATCTGGAAAAGCCGAAATACGACGTTGAAGAGTGCATGCAGCGCGATATGACCTATAGCGCGCCGCTGAAGGTCACTCTGCGTCTGATCGTTTTTGATGTCGATGAGGACACCGGCGCACGTTCGGTCAAGGACATCAAGGAACAGGACGTGTTCATGGGCGATATGCCCCTGATGACGCCGAACGGAACGTTCATCGTGAACGGCACCGAGCGTGTGATCGTGTCCCAGATGCATCGTTCGCCCGGTGTGTTCTTTGACCACGACAAGGGCAAGACCCACTCGTCGGGCAAGCTGCTGTTTGCCTGCCGCATCATCCCGTATCGCGGCAGCTGGCTGGACTTTGAGTTCGACGCCAAGGACATCGTGTTCGCCCGGATCGACCGTCGCCGCAAATTGCCGGTGACCACGCTGCTGTATGCGTTGGGTCTGGATCAAGAAGCGATCATGGACGCGTATTACAACACCGTGTCCTACAAGCTGGACAAGAAGAAGGGCTGGGTCACCCCGTTCTTCCCCGAGCGTGTGCGCGGCACCCGCCCGACCTATGATCTGGTCGATGCAAAATCCGGTGAAGTGATTGCCGAAGCGGGCAAGAAAGTCACTCCGCGCGCGGTCAAGAAATTGATCGAAGAAGGTGTGGTCACTGACCTGCTGGTTCCGTTCGATCACATCGTTGGCAAGTTTGTCGCCAAGGACATCATCAATGAAGAAAACGGCGCGATCTATGTCGAGGCCGGTGATGAGCTGACCCTTGAATACGACAAAGACGGAGAGTTGATCGGCGGCACCGTCAAGGAACTGATCGATGCGGGCATCACCGACATCCCGGTTCTGGACATCGACAACGTCAATGTCGGCCCCTACATGCGCAACACCATGGCTCAGGACAAGAACCTGAACCGTGAAAGCGCGCTGATGGACATCTATCGCGTCATGCGTCCGGGGGAGCCGCCCACCGTCGAAGCTGCGTCGGCCCTGTTCGACACCCTGTTCTTCGACAGTGAGCGTTATGACCTGTCCGCCGTTGGTCGCGTTAAGATGAACATGCGTCTGGCACTGGACGCGCCGGACACCCTGCGCACCCTGCGTCGCGAAGACATCGTGGCCTGCATCAAGGCGCTGGTTGAACTGCGTGACGGCAAAGGCGACGTGGACGATATCGACCACCTCGGCAACCGTCGTGTGCGCTCGGTCGGCGAACTGATGGAAAACCAATACCGCGTTGGCCTGCTGCGCATGGAACGCGCGATCAAAGAGCGTATGTCGTCGGTCGAGATTGACACCGTCATGCCTCAGGATCTGATCAACGCGAAACCGGCTGCGGCTGCTGTTCGTGAATTCTTTGGCTCGTCGCAGCTGTCGCAGTTCATGGACCAGACCAACCCGCTGTCGGAAGTCACCCATAAACGCCGCCTCTCGGCGCTTGGCCCCGGTGGTCTGACACGCGAGCGTGCGGGCTTTGAGGTGCGCGACGTACACCCGACCCACTATGGTCGGATGTGCCCGATTGAAACGCCGGAAGGTCCGAACATCGGTCTGATCAACTCGCTGGCTACTTTTGCCCGCGTGAACAAGTATGGCTTCATCGAAACACCTTACCGCGTCGTCAAAGATGCCGAGGTGACCGATGAGGTTCACTACATGTCCGCGACCGAGGAAATGCGTCACACCGTGGCGCAGGCGAACGCGACACTGGATGCGGATGGCAAGTTCATCAACGATCTGGTGTCGACCCGTCAGGCCGGTGATTACACCCTCGCCCCGCGCGAGAATGTGGATCTGATTGACGTGTCGCCGAAACAGCTGGTCTCGGTCGCTGCATCGCTGATCCCGTTCCTTGAAAATGACGACGCCAACCGCGCTCTGATGGGCTCGAACATGCAACGTCAGGCGGTTCCGCTGCTGCGCGCCGAAGCGCCGCTGGTCGGTACCGGGATCGAGGAAAAGGTTGCGATCGACTCGGGCGCTGCGATTCAGGCGAAACGCGCCGGTATCATCGACCAGGTCGATGCCCAGCGTATCGTTATCCGCGCCACCGAAGATCTGGAACTGGGCGACGCTGGCGTTGACATCTATCGTCTGCGCAAATTCCAGCGGTCGAACCAGAACACCTGTATCAACCAGCGTCCGCTGATCAAGGTGGGTGACACCGTCCAGAAGGGCGAAGTCATTGCCGATGGTCCGTCGACCGATATGGGTGAACTGGCCCTTGGTAAGAACGTGGTCGTCGCGTTCATGCCGTGGAACGGTTACAACTACGAAGACTCGATCCTGATCTCGGAACGTATCGCGCGTGACGACGTCTTTACCTCGGTCCATATCGAGGAATTTGAAGTCGCCGCCCGTGACACCAAGCTGGGCCCGGAAGAAATCACCCGCGACATCCCGAACGTCGGTGAAGAAGCGCTGCGCAACCTCGACGAGGCGGGCATCGTTTACATCGGTGCGGATGTTGAGCCGGGCGATATTCTGGTCGGCAAGATCACTCCGAAGGGCGAAAGCCCGATGACCCCGGAAGAAAAGCTGCTGCGCGCCATCTTTGGTGAAAAAGCATCTGACGTGCGCGACACCTCGCTGCGCGTGAAGCCGGGCGACTACGGTACGGTCGTTGAGGTCCGCGTCTTCAACCGTCACGGCGTCGAGAAAGACGAGCGTGCGCTGCAGATCGAGCGTGAGGAAGTCGAACGTCTGGCCCGTGACCGGGACGACGAGCTGGCGATCCTTGACCGCAACATCTATGCGCGTCTGCAAGGCATGATCCTGGGTAAAACCGCTGTTAAAGGCCCGAAAGGCGTCAAGGCAGGGTCAGTGATCACCGAGGATCTGCTGGAAACCCTGACCCGTGGTCAGTGGTGGCAGCTGGCGCTGGAAGGCGAGCAGGACGCACAGATCGTTGAGGCTCTGAACGAGCAGTACGAAGTGCAAAAGCGTGCTCTGGACGCCCGTTTTGAGGACAAGGTCGAGAAAGTCCGCCGTGGCGACGACCTGCCGCCGGGTGTGATGAAGATGGTCAAAGTCTTCATCGCCGTGAAGCGTAAGCTGCAGCCGGGCGACAAGATGGCCGGTCGTCACGGGAACAAAGGTGTGATCTCCAAGGTTGTTCCGATGGAAGACATGCCGTTCCTGGCCGATGGTACTCCGGTTGACTTCTGTCTGAACCCGCTGGGCGTGCCTTCGCGTATGAACGTTGGTCAGATCCTTGAAACCCACATGGGTTGGGCCGCGCGCGGTCTGGGTCTGAACATCGACGACGCTCTGGGTGAGTACCGCCGCTCTGGCGACCTGACCCCGGTGCGCGAAGCGATGAAGCTGGCCTATGGCGATGATGTCTACGAAGAAGGCATCACCGGTCTGGACGAGGATGGCCTGATCGAGGCTGCGGGCAACGTGACCCGCGGTGTTCCGATCGCAACCCCGGTCTTCGACGGTGCCAAGGAAGCAGACGTCAACGACGCGCTGGTGCGTGCGGGCTTCTCGGAAAGCGGTCAGTCGGTTCTGTTCGACGGTCGCACCGGTGAGCAATTTGCGCGTCCCGTGACCGTGGGCATCAAGTACCTGCTGAAACTGCACCACCTTGTGGACGACAAAATCCACGCGCGTTCGACCGGGCCGTACAGCCTGGTGACCCAGCAGCCGCTGGGTGGTAAGGCGCAGTTCGGTGGTCAGCGCTTTGGTGAGATGGAAGTCTGGGCTCTGGAAGCTTACGGCGCCGCCTACACCCTGCAGGAGATGCTGACCGTGAAATCGGATGACGTCGCCGGCCGGACCAAGGTCTATGAGTCGATCGTCAAGGGCGAGGATAACTTTGAAGCGGGCGTACCGGAATCGTTCAACGTTCTGGTTAAAGAAGTCCGTGGCCTCGGCCTGAATATGGAACTCCTGGATGCGGAGGTTGAGGAGTAAGGGCGCTGCCCTTTCTCCCGTCCCCCCTTCCGCAAGATTTGAGGTAACAAATGAACCAGGAAATCACCAACAACCCGTTCAACCCGCTGACGCCCCCGAAGGTTTTCGACGAGATCAAGGTCTCGCTGGCGTCGCCCGAGCGGATCCTGTCTTGGTCCTATGGCGAGATCAAGAAACCCGAAACCATCAACTACCGGACGTTCAAGCCTGAACGTGACGGTCTGTTCTGTGCGCGTATCTTTGGCCCGATCAAAGATTACGAATGTCTGTGCGGTAAATATAAGCGGATGAAGTATCGCGGCGTTGTCTGCGAGAAATGCGGTGTGGAAGTCACCCTGCAAAAAGTCCGCCGCGAGCGCATGGGCCACATCGAACTGGCCGCGCCCGTTGCGCATATCTGGTTCCTGAAGTCGCTGCCGTCCCGCATCGGTCTGATGCTGGACATGACGCTGCGCGATCTGGAACGCGTTCTGTACTTTGAAAACTACGTCGTCATCGAGCCCGGTCTGACTGACCTGACCTACGGCCAGATGCTGACAGAAGAAGAGTATATGGATGCGCAGGATGCCTATGGCATGGACGCGTTCACCGCGAATATCGGTGCCGAAGCCATCCGTGAGATGTTGGCCCAGATCGATCTGGAAGCCGAAGCCGAGCAGCTGCGTGCTGATCTGGCCGAAGCAACCGGCGAGCTGAAGCCCAAGAAGATCATCAAGCGTCTGAAGGTTGTTGAATCCTTCCTCGAGTCGGGCAACCGGCCTGAATGGATGGTGATGACCGTGATCCCGGTCATTCCGCCGGAACTGCGTCCGCTGGTTCCGCTGGATGGTGGCCGCTTTGCGACCTCGGATCTGAACGATCTGTATCGCCGCGTCATCAACCGGAACAACCGTCTGAAGCGTCTGATCGAGCTGCGCGCGCCTGACATCATCGTCCGCAACGAAAAGCGGATGCTGCAGGAGTCCGTGGATGCTCTGTTCGACAACGGCCGTCGTGGCCGCGTGATCACCGGCGCCAACAAGCGTCCGCTGAAATCGCTGTCGGACATGCTGAAGGGTAAGCAGGGTCGCTTCCGTCAGAACCTTCTGGGTAAGCGCGTCGACTTCTCGGGCCGTTCGGTCATTGTGACCGGCCCGGAACTCAAGCTGCACCAGTGTGGTTTGCCCAAGAAGATGGCGCTGGAACTGTTCAAGCCGTTCATCTACTCGCGCCTTGAAGCCAAGGGTCTGTCTTCGACCGTGAAACAGGCGAAGAAACTGGTCGAGAAAGAGCGTCCCGAAGTGTGGGATATCCTCGACGAGGTGATCCGCGAACACCCCGTGATGCTGAACCGTGCGCCGACGCTGCACCGTCTTGGCATTCAGGCGTTCGAGCCGGTCCTGATCGAAGGTAAAGCCATCCAGCTGCACCCGCTGGTCTGTTCGGCCTTTAACGCCGACTTCGACGGTGACCAGATGGCCGTTCACGTCCCGCTGAGCCTTGAGGCCCAGCTGGAAGCCCGTGTTCTGATGATGTCGACGAACAACGTTCTGTCGCCTGCAAACGGCGCGCCGATCATCGTTCCTTCGCAGGATATGATCCTGGGTCTCTACTATGTGACCCTCGAGCGCGAAGGCATGCCGGGCGAAGGCAAGGTGTTCGGTTCGATCGACGAAGTTCAGCACGCGCTGGATTCCGGCGAGGTGCATCTGCACACCAAGATCACCGCTCGGATCACGCAGATCGACGAGGAAGGCAACGAAGTTCAAAAGCGCTATGAAACCACTCCGGGCCGTCTGCGTCTGGGTGCTCTGCTGCCGATGAACAACAAAGCTCCGTTCGAGCTGGTCAACCGTCTGCTGCGGAAGAAAGAAGTGCAGCAGGTCATCGACACCGTCTACCGTTACTGCGGTCAGAAAGAGTCGGTCATCTTCTGTGACCAGATCATGTCGATGGGCTTCAAAGAAGCGTTCAAGGCGGGCATCTCGTTCGGTAAGGACGACATGGTCATCCCGACTGATAAGTGGGGCATCGTCGATGACACCCGCGATCAGGTGAAGGACTTTGAACAGCAGTACATGGACGGCCTGATTACTCAGGGTGAAAAGTACAACAAAGTTGTCGATGCCTGGTCGAAGTGTAACGACCGCGTAACTGACGCGATGATGAGCACCATCTCAGACGTCGCCAAGGCCGAAGACGGGTCGGACATGGAGCCGAACTCGGTCTATATGATGGCCCACTCCGGTGCGCGTGGCTCGGTCACTCAGATGAAACAGCTGGGCGGTATGCGCGGCCTGATGGCCAAGCCGAACGGTGACATCATCGAGACGCCGATCATCTCGAACTTTAAAGAAGGTCTGACCGTTCTCGAGTACTTCAACTCGACCCACGGTGCCCGTAAGGGTCTGTCGGATACCGCTCTGAAGACGGCGAACTCGGGTTATCTGACCCGTCGTCTGGTGGACGTGGCGCAGGACTGCATCGTTCGTGAGATCGACTGTGGCACCGAGCGTGCGATCACCGCCGAAGCCGCTGTAAACGACGGTGAGGTTGTTGCTTCGCTGGCCGAACGTGTGCTTGGCCGTGTGGCCGCTGATGATGTTCTGCGTCCGGGCACGGATGAGGTGATCGTGGCCGCAGGTCAGCTGATCGACGAACGTATGGCCGACACTATTGACGAAGCTGGTGTTGCCTCGATGCGCATCCGTTCGCCTCTGACCTGTGAATCCGAGGAAGGCGTTTGTGCAACCTGCTACGGTCGTGACCTTGCACGCGGCACCATGGTGAACACGGGTGAAGCTGTCGGCATCATCGCCGCCCAGTCCATCGGTGAACCCGGTACGCAGCTTACGATGCGGACCTTCCACATCGGTGGTGTTGCTCAAGGTGGTCAGCAGTCGTTCCAGGAAGCCAACCAAGACGGTGTTGTTGCGTTCGAGAACCCGCAAATTCTGGTCAATGCCGCAGGCGAAAGCCTGGTCATGGGCCGGAACATGAAGCTGGTGATCAACGACGAACACGGCGAAGAGCGTGCCAGCTTCAAGCTGGGCTACGGCTCGAAGTTGTTCGTTAAGGATGGCGCGTCTGTGGCGCGTGGCGACAAGCTGTTCGAGTGGGATCCCTACACCCTGCCGATCATCGCCGAGAAAGCCGGTACCGCGAAATACGTTGACCTTGTTTCGGGCCTTGCCGTTCGTGACGAGACCGACGAAGCAACCGGTATGACCCAGAAAATCGTGGTCGACTGGCGCGCTGCCCCCAAAGGCAGCGACCTCAAGCCCGAGATCATTCTGGTCGGCGAAGATGGCGAGCCGGTCCGCAACGATGCGGGTAACCCGGTTCACTATCCGATGTCGGTGGATGCGATCCTGTCGGTTGAAGATGGCCAGACTGTCGAAGCCGGTGACGTTGTCGCGCGTATCCCGCGCGAAGGCGCCAAGACCAAGGACATCACCGGTGGTCTGCCGCGTGTGGCTGAACTGTTTGAAGCTCGTCGTCCGAAAGATCACGCGATCATCGCAGAAGCAGATGGTTACGTGCGCTTTGGCCGCGACTACAAGAACAAGCGCCGCATCAGCATCGAACCGGCTGATGAGTCCATGGAGACCATCGAGTACATGGTACCCAAGGGCAAGCACATCCCGGTGGCCGAAGGGGACTTCATCCAGAAGGGTGAATACCTGATGGACGGTAACCCGGCTCCGCATGACATCCTGTCCATCATGGGTGTCGAGGCGCTGGCGGACTACATGATCGACGAGGTGCAGGACGTGTATCGTCTGCAGGGCGTGAAGATCAACGACAAGCACATCGAGGTCATCGTGCGCCAGATGCTGCAGAAGTGGGAGATTCTGGATTCAGGCGACACCACCCTGCTGAAAGGCGAGCATGTCGACAAGCAAGAGTTCGACGCGGCCAACGAGAAGACCATCGCGCGCGGTGGTCGTCCGGCACAGGGCGAGCCGATCCTTCTGGGGATCACCAAGGCCTCGCTTCAGACGCGTTCGTTCATCTCGGCGGCGTCGTTCCAGGAAACCACCCGCGTTCTGACCGAGGCTTCGGTTCAGGGCAAGAAGGACAAGCTGGTTGGCCTGAAAGAGAACGTCATCGTCGGCCGTCTGATCCCTGCCGGTACCGGCGGTGCGACTCAGGCCGTGCGTCAGGTTGCGCAATCGCGTGACAACGTGGTGATCGAAGCCCGTCGGGAAGAGGCCGAAGCCGCCGCTGCCCTTGCTGCTCCGGTCATTGACGACGACATGGTCGGTGACGAGCTGGACGTGATGGTGGAGACACCGGAAAGCCGCGAGTAAGCGAAGTTCAGAAATGAAGATCAGGCCCTGCGTTTCGCGGGGCCTTTTCTTTTGCGCGCGGACCTCTCGTCCCGCGTCATACCTGCCGGTTGGAGGATTGCGTCAGGCTATCGCGTTTTACGCTCTGCTTGGGTAATCATCAAAGGGCGGACAAGCGCCGCACGTTCAACCGCAAGGGACCGGAAAAGAATGACGCCCAATGTCAAAGGTGCGTTGTTGATGATGGGTAGCATGGCTGCCTTTACTATCAACGATACGTTGGTCAAGGTCGCGGGGGCGGAAGTGCCTCTGTTTCAGATGGTGGCGATGCGCGGGGCGTTGGCGACTGTCCTTGTGTTTATTCTGGTTCGCCATTTTGGTGCGCTTCACCTGAATTTCCCGCGTCATGACAAATGGCTTGTCGCCGCGCGGTGCCTTGCCGAGCTTTCGGCGACATTCTTCTTTTTGACGGCGCTATTGCACATGCCACTGGCCAATGTGACGGCTGTTTTGCAAGCCTTGCCGCTGACCGTGACACTGGGGGCGGCCCTGTTTTTCCGCGAGCATATCGGTTGGCGCAGAATAGTGGCGATCATGATGGGATTTGCCGGGATGCTGCTAATCGTGCGTCCCGGGCCGGACGGATTCAGCGTCTATTCAATATATGCCCTGATTGCCGTAGCAGCGGTTACTGTTAGGGACCTGATCACGCGGCGTATGTCCAGCCATGTCCCCTCGCTGGTCGTCACCTTGGCGACGACCCTGACCATTACGGTATCGGCAAGTTTCGTGACGCTGGTAAAGGGCTGGCAGCCTGTACCAGCCGATGCGGGCATATTGATTGCTTCGGCGGCTGTTTTTGTTTTGATGGGGTACCTGTTCAGCGTCATGGTCATGCGCGAAGGCGAGGTCGGGTTTATCGCGCCCTTCCGTTATTCAAGCCTGATCTGGGCTTTGGGTTTGGGTTGGGCCGTGTTCGGTGACTGGCCGGACGCGATCACAATGCTGGGTGCCGTGCTGGTGGTCGGAACCGGATTGTTCACCTTGTTCCGTGAACGCGCCGGACAGCGTCCTGCTCGATCGCAAAACGCGCGATGAATTCGCCCTCAAGTTCCGGCGTGAGGGGGGAAAGCTCTGCCTGGTTGTGGCGCGCATGTGGGGAATCGTTGAACTGATTCAGGGTCCGAACCCACATTGGCGCGTCAGGATAGCTGATCACCGGCATGAAGTTCCCGATCCTGTGATGGGCGAAGTTCATGATCGTCAGGTCGCACCCGCCGCGGACATACATACCCAACCCCACGCCCAACAGCGGTTGGAATTTCTGAGCGGCCAGTATTCCATCGGGGCCGAAACGCGCAAGAAAGCCGTTGTTGTAGTCTATGGCGACGGTTTTGTTCTTTTCGATCAAACCTTTGCCGTCTTCTGAGGCAATGCGCAGCCGTTCTATGAAATCAACGGAAACGGCGTCGTCGTCGTCATGACGAAATTGCAGACAAGGCGCGTGGGGGTTTTGGCGTGCGGCGTTCAGAACCTCTTTCATAACGCGGCGTTGTCGCAGGGGTTCCCGTGCGATGATCCTGATCTGTTTCACGCCCGCTGTCAGGTCATGAAGCCGGTCCAGGGCTGGTTTCGGCAGGCATTCACCAATCACGACCAGAAGTTGAAAATCCTCGTCGGTCTGTTCCTTGAAACAGGGCAGGGTGGTCGTCTCGAACAGGCGGAACCGCTCTTCCAGACGATTCGGGTTATAAAGATAGGCCCGGCGTTCCTCGATCGAGTCATGTTCGATCTGAAAGCCACCATATGCGGGATAGGAAAAGCGGCACAGGCCGATGACTTGCATGTTTCATCCGTAAGGCAGAGCGTTGCTGCGGACTATGCCGACACGACCGGTTGCCTGCAACGGCAGTTGTGCTGGAAGCATCCGGCGAAACGGGATAAATCAATGCAAACCGGCCGGACCGGTGTCATGTCAGGTGTGCTGTTGACACTTGGGCCGACTCCCCCTATTACGCGCGTCATCTCGGTACCGGGGGCCGCCCCAAAACCGATCTCAGTAATGGACTGGTCAAGACCCGGACAATTTTGCAGTTCGCGTCCTCTGATAACCAACCGCGACGTTCACCTCGGAATGGGAACGCTCGCGGGTTTTGCGCTTGTGGACGCATGAGCGCAGCAAAGTTTAACCGCACGCAATGCGCGTGCATGTCATGTGTGTTGCAAAACGGGGAAGAAACCGGAATGCCAACTATTCAACAGCTGATCCGCAAACCGCGGCAGCCCAAAGTAAAACGCTCGAAGTCCATGCACCTGGAGCAGTGTCCGCAGAAA
Source organism: Ruegeria sp. BC7 (assembly GCF_056539165.1). Lineage (NCBI taxonomy): Bacteria > Pseudomonadati > Pseudomonadota > Alphaproteobacteria > Rhodobacterales > Roseobacteraceae > Ruegeria > Ruegeria sp. BC7. The sequence continues at coordinate 209,681 of NZ_JBQFUL010000006.1, forward strand.
CGCGGCGTCTGCACCCGTGTGTATACCACCACACCGAAAAAGCCGAACTCGGCTATGCGTAAGGTTGCCAAAGTGCGCCTGACCAACGGGTTCGAGGTCATCTCGTACATCCCCGGTGAAAGCCACAACCTTCAGGAACACTCGGTTGTTCTGATCCGTGGCGGCCGTGTGAAAGACCTTCCCGGTGTGCGTTACCACATCCTGCGCGGTGTTCTGGATACTCAGGGCGTCAAAGATCGTAAGCAACGTCGTTCCAAATACGGCGCGAAGCGTCCCAAGTAAGAAGGAGAGGCTGATATGTCACGTCGTCACGCCGCCGAAAAACGCGAAGTCCTGCCTGACGCCAAATTTGGCGACAAGGTTCTGACCAAATTCATGAACAACCTGATGATCGACGGCAAGAAGTCGGTCGCAGAGCGCATCGTCTACAACGCCTTTGACCGCGTTGAGAACAAGGTAAAGCGCGCTCCTGTCGAAGTGTTCCACGAAGCGCTCGACAACATCAAACCGTCGGTCGAGGTTCGCTCGCGCCGGGTTGGTGGTGCAACCTATCAGGTTCCGGTCGAAGTCCGCCCCGAGCGCCGCGAAGCTCTGGCCATCCGCTGGCTGATCACCGCTGCGCGCGGCCGCAACGAAAACACCATGGAAGAACGCCTCGCCGGTGAACTGCTGGACGCTGTACAGTCCCGCGGTACTGCCGTGAAGAAGCGCGAAGACACCCACAAGATGGCCGAGGCGAACAAAGCCTTCAGCCACTACCGTTGGTAATCCAGAGGCTTATCCAAAATGGCACGCGAATATCCGCTCGAACTATACCGTAACTTCGGTATCATGGCGCACATCGACGCAGGTAAGACCACCTGCTCGGAGCGTATCCTGTATTACACTGGTAAATCCCACAACATCGGTGAGGTGCACGATGGTGCAGCCACCATGGACTGGATGGAGCAGGAGCAGGAACGCGGCATCACCATCACCTCGGCTGCGACCACCACCTTCTGGGAACGCACCGAAGACGGTAAGACCGCCGAAACCCCAAAGCACCGCCTGAACATCATCGACACCCCCGGCCACGTTGACTTCACCATCGAAGTTGAACGCTCGCTGGCGGTTCTCGACGGTGCTGTCTGCGTTCTGGACGCAAACGCCGGTGTTGAGCCCCAGACCGAAACCGTGTGGCGTCAGGCTGACCGCTACAAAGTTCCGCGTATGGTTTTCGTCAACAAGATGGACAAGATCGGCGCTGACTTCTTCAACTGCGTCAACATGATCGAAGACCGCACCGGCGCACGCGCTGTTCCGGTTGGTATTCCGATCGGCGCAGAGACCGAGCTAGAAGGTCTGATCGACCTGGTCACCATGGAAGAGTGGCTGTGGCAGGGCGAAGATCTGGGCGCAAGCTGGATCAAAGCTCCGATCCGCGACAGCCTGAAAGACATGGCTGACGAATGGCGCGGTAAGATGATCGAAGCGGCCGTCGAAATGGACGACGACGCGATGATGGAATACCTGGAAGGCAATGAGCCCGACGTTCCGACCCTGCGCGCCCTGCTGCGCAAAGGTACTCTGGAAATCGCGTTTGTTCCGGTTCTGGGTGGTTCTGCGTTCAAGAACAAAGGTGTTCAGCCGCTGCTCAACGCTGTGATCGACTATCTGCCCAGCCCGCTGGACGTCGTTGATTACATGGGCTTCAAACCCGGCGACGAGGAAGAAGTTCGTGACATCGCCCGTCGTGCAGACGACGAGATGGCCTTCTCGGGTCTGGCGTTTAAAATCATGAACGACCCCTTTGTTGGCTCGCTGACCTTCACTCGGATCTACTCGGGCACCATGAACAAGGGTGACTCGATCCTGAACTCGACCAAAGGTAAGAAAGAGCGCATCGGTCGTATGATGATGATGCACTCGAACAACCGGGAAGAGATCGAAGAAGCGTTTGCAGGCGACATCATCGCGCTGGCGGGTCTGAAAGACACCACCACCGGTGACACCCTGTGTGATGCGAAGGATCCGGTGGTTCTGGAAACCATGACCTTCCCTGATCCGGTGATCGAGATCGCGGTTGAGCCCAAAACCAAGGGCGACCAAGAGAAGATGTCTCAGGGTCTGGCCCGTCTGGCCGCCGAAGACCCGTCCTTCCGCGTGGAAACCGACTTGGAATCGGGTCAGACCATCATGAAGGGCATGGGCGAACTTCACTTGGACATCCTGGTTGACCGTCTGAAGCGCGAGTTCAAGGTTGAAGCGAACATTGGTGCACCGCAGGTGGCCTATCGCGAAACCATCTCGATGCCGGTCGAGCACACCTACACCCACAAGAAACAGTCGGGTGGTTCGGGTCAGTTCGGTGAGGTTAAACTCGAGATCACTCCGACAGAACCGGGCGAAGGTTACTCGTTTGAAAGCCGCATCGTCGGTGGTGCCGTTCCAAAGGAATACATCCCGGGTGTCGAAAAAGGCATCCAGTCGGTTATGGACAGCGGCCCTCTGGCTGGCTTCCCCGTGATCGACTTCAAGGTTGCCCTGCTGGACGGTAAGTTCCACGACGTTGACTCGAGCGTTCTGGCGTTTGAAATCGCGGCCCGTATGTGTATGCGCGAAGGCATGCGCAAAGCTGGCGCGAAGCTGCTGGAACCGATCATGAAGGTCGAAGTGATCACCCCGGAAGAGTACACCGGCGGTATCATCGGCGATCTGACCTCGCGTCGTGGCCAGGTGTCTGGTCAGGAACCGCGCGGCAACGCGATCGCGATCGACGCGTTCGTTCCGCTGGCGAACATGTTCGGCTACATCAACACTCTGCGTTCGATGTCGTCGGGCCGTGCCCAGTTCACCATGCAGTTCGACCACTACGATCCGGTTCCGCAGAACATCTCGGACGAGATTCAGGCGAAATACGCATAAGCGAAGATTTGAGGGAGCCCGGTCCACGGGCTCCCTTCATTACCGAAAAAGGAGGCCATCATGGCAAAGGAAAAGTTTGAGCGTACAAAACCGCACGTCAACATCGGCACGATTGGCCACGTTGACCATGGTAAGACGACGCTGACCGCAG
>NZ_JBQFUL010000007.1:0-187360 GCF_056539165.1 Ruegeria sp. BC7
CTGTCCGTTCAAACAATTCGCTGAGTTGGCTGCCTAGTTTCGTTGCAATCGCCAAGACAGTTCGGTCAGCTCAAAACTTTGCAACAAAGCCACCATGCTGAACTATAGCGATCAGGTTATGCGATGGGCCGAGGAACAGCCTGACAGGACTGCGGTGATCGTTGAATCTGAAACCTTTGGGGCTTCGTCCCTGACCTGGGCCGAACTGCGCGACCGGGTCGCCAACCTGGCGGCAAACCTGCGGGACATGGGGGTGGGAAAAGGCGACCGGGTCGTCGCAGTGTTGCCCAATACTGAAACCTCTCTGATTGCGTGCCTCGCGACCGCCAGTCTTGGTGCGATCTGGTCTCTTTGCGCACTGGATATGGGCCACGTCGCAATTCTGGACCGGTTCCAACAAATCGAACCAAAGGTGCTGATCGTCCAAGATGGCTATACCCATGCAGGCAAGGACATTGACCGCCGTCCTTTGCTGGAAACCATCCGCGCTGGGTTGCCATCTCTTGAGCAGACGCTGTGGGTGCCCGTGGCAGGCGCCGCCCCCGAGGGTGCGCAGGAGTTTGCCCCGCTAACGCAGGGCGATGCAGAATACGCTGCGACACCAGTGCCTTTCGATCATCCGTTGTGGATCGTCTATTCCTCGGGCACCACCGGCAACCCGAAACCCATCGTGCATGGCCATGGCGGCGTGCTGCTGGAAAACGCCAAGCGAAGCCTGCATGGCAATCTGAGGCAAGAGGACCGCTATGCCTGGATGACCTCGTCTGGCTGGATCATGTGGAATTCTCAACTTTCGGTTCTGGGGCAGGGGGCCACTCTGGCGATGTTCGATGCGGCCCCCAACCATCCCGACATGATGGCATTCTGGCGGTTTGCAGCGCGCCATCGTCTAAGTTTCGTAGGGGCAGGTGCTGCGTTTTATGAGGCATGTCTCAAGGCAGGCATTCGCCCCGCCGATCTGGACCTGTCGGCGCTACGGGCCATGGGCTCAACCGGATCTCCGCTCAGTTCCGATGGCTATGGCTGGATCTATGGCCAGGTCAAATCCGACCTTTGGCTGGCACCTATTTCGGGCGGGACCGATCTGGCCAGCGCCTTCGTGGGCGGCAACCCGATGATGCCAGTACGGGCGGGTGAAATGCAGTGCCGCATGCTGGGCAATGCGGTGCGAGCTTTTGACGAGGCAGGCAACGAGGTGTTCAATACGGTCGGAGAACTGGTCTGCACCGAGCCGCTGCCATCGATGCCGCTGTTTTTCTGGGGGGATAAGGACGGTTCACGGCTGCATGACAGCTATTTCGACACTTATCCGGGAATTTGGCGTCACGGTGACTGGATCGAGATCACGCCCGAAGGTGGCTCGGTCATTTATGGTCGGTCGGACGCCACCATCAACCGCAAGGGGCTGCGCCTGGGATCGTCCGAGATTTATCAGGCGGTCGAAGGGCTGGGCGAGGTGATGGATTCCCTGGTCGTTGATCTTGAGTTTCTGGGCCGCGACAGTTTTATGCCGTTGTTTGTGGTGCTGGCCGACGGGCAGGTGCTTGATGACGCGATGAAAGACAAGATCAACAGCGCGATCCGCACCGCCGTGTCGGCCCGCTTTATCCCCAACGAGATCATCCAGATTGATGAGGTGCCGCGCACCCTATCGGGCAAGAAACTGGAAGTGCCGGTGAAAAAGCTGCTGCTTGGGGGGGATGCGGCGCTTGTAGTTAACCGGGATTCCATGTCCAATCCTGGCAGCTTTGACACCTTTGTCGACTATGCCAAATTACGTGAGGAACATCTGGTTCATGAATAATGCTGCCCTAAAACTGATCGATCTTCTGGACATCGAGCACTTGGAGGTCGATTTGTTTCGCGGCTCAGGAGCAGGAGGGGAAACGCCGCAACGCATTTATGGCGGGCAGGTCATTGCTCAGGCCCTGATGGCGGCTTATCGCACGGTCGATGACCGAATGTGCCACTCGCTGCATGCATATTTCATCCGCGCGGGCGACCCGTCAATTCCTGTCATCTACGAAGTGGACCGTGCCCGCGACGGCGGCAGCTTCACCACCCGCCGCGTGGTGGCCATTCAGCATGGACGCCAGATATTCAACCTGTCCGCCTCTTTCCACGTCGCAGAAGAGGGATGGGCGCACCAGCATCCCATGCCTGTCGTGCCCGGCCCTGAGGGGTTGATGTCTCGGGACGAGCAAAGGGCCAGGGACGCGCATCTTCTGCCGGAAAAGCACCGGGCAGAGTTCACGCGTGCCCGGCCGATCGACGTGTCTGACGTCGATCCGCAGGATATGTTCAAGCCGGGCGTTCAGGACGACCGCAACCACAGCTGGATCCGCATGAAGGAAGCGGCAGGCCATGGCTATCAGATGCAGCATTGCTTGTTGGCCTATGCCTCGGACATGAACCTTTTGGGATCGTCTTTGCGCCCTCACGGACTGACATGGTTTCAGGGCAAAGTCATGAGCGCCAGTCTGGATCATGCCATGTGGTTTCACGCGCCGCTGGCCTTTGAAAACTGGCATCTCTATTCGATGGACGCACCGTTTACCGGCGGCGGTAGGGGTCTCAATCGCGGGGCGATCTACAATCAGGACGGAGTGCTGGTGGCCACGACAATGCAAGAAGGGCTGATACGGCCACGCAAACCAAAATAGCTAAAGCTCAGGGAGGACAATGAGGTGTCAGTGGATGAGGCATGGATACCGCGCATGGCCGCGCGGGATGACTGGCTTGCGCAGGTTCGTGAAGACATCATTGAACCGGATCGTGAAATCGTCGATCCTCATCACCACCTCTGGCGACGCCACGGCTATGTCTATGAAATGGCTGAGCTAGAGGCCGATTCCTCCAGCGGGCACAATGTGGTGGAAACCATGTTCATGGAATGCCGGTCCTACTATGATCCCGCCTCATCCAACCCACTGGCGCCGGTTGAGGAAACCCGCACCGTTACGGCCATGGCGCAGGCGCATAAGGGGCCTGCCAAACTGACCGGGATTGTTGGGTTCGCCGATCTGCGCAATCCCGATCTGGATTCCGTTCTGGATGCGCATGTGGCAGCGGGACAGGGCCTGTTCAAGGGCATCCGTCACGCTGGCGCGCGCGATTTGGAACCGGACCGGCTGTTCCTGCCGAAACAAAGCCCAGAGAACCTCTATGCCGACCCCGACTTCCGCAACGGTGTGGCGCGGCTGGGCGAACGTGGCCTGACATATGATACATGGCAATACCATCACCAACTGCCTGCCTTTGTCGATCTGGCGCGCGCGGTGCCGGGCACCACGCTGGTCCTGGACCACCTGTCCACCCCTCTGGGGGTGGGACGGTTTGACGGGCAAAGCGAGATCATTTTTGATCGGTGGCAAGATGATATTGCCGCGCTGGCAGAATGTCCAAACGTGATGGCCAAACTGGGCGGAATGGCCATGCCCGACAATGGCTGGGGCTGGCACGACCGGACTCAGCCGCCGGGATCAGAGGAATTTGCCGATGTGATGGCCCCCTGGTATCGCCATATGATCGCCTGCTTTGGGGCGGACCGTTGCATGTTTGAAAGCAACTTCCCCGTGGATCGCATTTCGATCAGCTACCCGGTCCTGTGGAATGGACTCAAGAAAATCGCAGCGGACTACAGCGAACAGGAAAAGGATGCACTGTTTGCAGGTACGGCCCGCAAGGTGTATCGCCTTTGATCTTCATCTGGCTGAAAATATCCCGGGGAGTGTGAGGGGCTGGCCCCTCACTCCTGCCTTTGCCATCCGGGTGACCGGCAGTGTTTACCCAAGAATACGTAGAAACTCAGCGTTTCAGCGCGTCCCCGTACATCCGGTTCAGTTTGCGCATGCCGCCGATCCATTTGTCATAATTGTCGGTCTTGTTGCGCATATATCCCAACACCTCGGGATGGGGCAGTACCAGAAAGGTTTCGTCTCGGATCGCCTGCAGGCAGGCCTCGGCCACCGGTTCGGGCTCTAGCAGCCCGTCCTGATGGGCAACGCCACCGTCACGTCCACGCGTCATTTCCGACCGCACCGCCTGCGGGCACAGCAGTGAAACGCCGATGCCCTGATCGCGATAGGTGAAGGCCAGGTATTCCGCCGCGCCCACCGCTGCGTGTTTGGTCACGCCGTAGGCCATGGATCCAACCTGGTTCAACAGACCCGCTGCCGAGGCCGTGTTCAGCAAATAGCCGCCACCCCGTTCGGCCATGCGTGGCACCACATGGCGCGCCGCCCAGACATGAGACATCACATTGATTTCCCAGATCTTTTGCCAGGTCTCATTGTCCGTTTCCGGCCCGCCGACGCTGAGGATGCCGGCATTGGAACAAAAGATGCCAATGGGGCCAACCTCGGCCTCAGTCTTTTCGATCAGGGCGGCGATGTCGTTCTCTTTCGACACATCCGCCATGATGGCAATGCCGCCAATGTCCCTGGCGGTGTCTTTTGCGCCCGCAAGGTTCAGGTCGGCGCAGACAACAGATTTGGCCCCTGCCTCGGCGAATGCTTCGGCCAGCGCCTTGCCGATGCCACTGGCTGCGCCCGTGACAACGACGATTTGTCCTTGGATTTCCATGTGTTACCTTTCTACGTCCACATCACGCTGCCGCCATCCACGGTCAGTGCCTGACCGGTGATATAGCGGCTGGTATCCGAGGCCATAAAGGCCGCGATCCCGGTGAAATCCTCGGGCTCGCCCAGGCGCCGCAGAGGCACCTGCTTTAGGTAGTACTCGGCCGTTTCCGGGTTTTCCCACAGGGCGCGGGCAAATTCGGTCTTGATCACACCGGGGCAAAGTGCATTCACCCGAACCCCCGCCGGACCCATCTCCATCGCCAGGTTGCGCACCAGCGCGATCAGCGCCAGCTTCGAGATGTTATAGGTGCCCAGCGTATCAGACGGCTTGAACGCGCCGATCGACGCGGTGAACAGCATCGAGCCGCCGCCCAGATCCTTCATGTCGGGGAAAACCGCATTGGCCAGCCACAGGTTGGACTGGACGTTGGATTGCATGGTTTTCTCATACGCTTCGTCCGGGATGTCGCGCATCTTGCCATAAAACGGATTCACCCCGGCATTGCCAATCAGGATCGAGATCGGCCCAACCTGATCATGCGCGGCTTTGGCTAGGGCCTGTACCTCGTCCTTTTTGCCGATGTTGCAGGTCATCGGCGTGGCGGCCTTGCGGCCCACCGCTTCGTTGATCTCGGTTGCGGCAGCCTCAAGCCCGTCCATCTTGCGGGCCGAGATGACCACGTTGGCACCTTGCAGCGCCAACCCTTTTGCCATCTCCAGCCCCATTCCGCGCGACGCGCCAGTAAGCAGGGCATTGCGCCCGCTCAGGTCAAACATATTGGTCATTCTGTCTTTCCTTTCCTCGCCTTACGGCCCCTGGAACAGTTGGCCACCCGCCGAGTTGCCCGCGGCGCCGGCCTGCCGTTCGTTTGAAGACAGGTAATCCTTGACCTCGGCCCGCGCGACAACGGCGTGGTGCACCTCGTCCGGGCCATCAGCAAAGCGCAGGGTGCGCTGGCCGGTATACATCTCGGACAGCGGCGACCATTGCGAGAGGCCTGTCGCGCCGTGGATCTGCATGGCCTGGTCGATGATCTGACAGGCCTTTTCGGGCACCATCGCCTTGATCATCGAAACCCAGATGCGCGCTTCTTTGTTGCCCATCGTATCCATCGCCTTGGCAGCCTTGAGCACCATCAGACGCATGGCTTCAATCTCGATCCGCATGCGGGACAGGGTTTCCATGTTTTTGCCCAGATCCAGAAGCTTGCGGCCGAATGCCTCGCGGCTAATGCCGCGCGCGATCATCAAGTCCAGCGCCTTTTCCGCCTGTCCGATTGAGCGCATGCAGTGGTGAATCCGCCCCGGCCCAAGGCGCAGCTGGGAAATCTCGAACCCACGGCCTTCGCCCCAGAGGATGTTGCTTTCGGGCACGCGCACGTCGGTAAACCGGATCTGCATATGGCCATGCGGCGCGTCATCCTGACCAAAAACATGCATTGGGCCCACGATTTCGACGCCGGGCGTGTCCATTGGCACCAGGATCTGGCTTTGCTGGCGGAAGGTTTCCGCGTCGGGTGAGGTTTTTACCATGACAATCATGATCTTGCAGCGCGGATCACCGGCGCCCGAGATATAATATTTCTCACCGTTGATGACCCATTCGCCGTTTTCCAGCACCGCGCGGGTGCTGATATTGCGCGCATCCGACGACGCCATGTCCGGCTCGGTCATCGCAAATGCCGAGCGGATTTCGCCCGCCAGCAGTGGCTTGAGCCACTGTTCCTTTTGTTCGGGCGTGCCGATGCGCTCCAGCACCTCCATATTGCCGGTGTCGGGGGCCGAACAGTTCAGCGTTTCGGGCGCCAGCGGGTTCTTGCCCAGCTCGGCGGCGATATAGGCATAGTCAAGGTTCGATAGACCTTCGCCGGTTTCCGCATTGGGCAGGAAAAAGTTCCACAGCCCCGCATCCCGCGCCTTTTGCTTGGCGGTTTCCAGCAACTCCAGCTGACCGGGCGCATAAGACCAGCGGTCGGCGCGGCCATGACCAAGGCGGTGAAATTCCTCGGTGATTGGATCAACGTTTTCGGTGATATGTTTGATCACCTTTTCCAAAAGCGGCTTGGCGCCTTCGGACATTTCCAGATTGTTCATATCTGCGACTGTTTGGACCATGTCGGGTCTCCTGTTCTGGCGGGCGTACTAGCGATTGACCCAGTTCGGTTTACGTTTCTCGGCAAAGGCGCTCACGCCTTCCTTGAAGTCTTCGGTCTGGGCCAGATCGGCCAGAACTTCGCGCGAATGCTGCATACTGTCGGGGAAGCCTTCGATCTGGGCCATGCGGTTCAGCACCCGCTTGGTCGCTTTGACCGAGGACGGCGACACGGTGCAGATTTCCTCGGCCAGGGCCATGGCGCGGGTCATCAGATCGTCATGGGGCAGAACCTCGTTCACGCAGCCTAGTTTCAGTGCCTCTTCGGCGTCGATGGTACGGCCCGTGAACATCATTTCCTGCGCAGCCAGACGGCCGATATAACGACTGAGGCGCTGCACCCCGGACGCGGCAGCAAAAAAGCCGACCTTGACCTCGGGCAGAGCGAATTTTGCACGGTCCGAGGCGAGGATGATGTCACAGCTGAGCGCGGTCTCAAAACCCCCGCCCATGGCGAACCCGTTCACCGCAGCAATGACGGGCTTTTCCAGATCATAACGCATGGCGAGCCCGGCAAATCCGGTCTCGGGGATCGGCTGGGGGCCGTGTTTTGCGGTGTGCTTCAGATCGTTGCCGGCGGTGAAGGCCTTGTCGCCCGCGCCGGTCAGGACGGCGACCCACTGGTCTTCGGTTTCGGCAAATTTGTTCCAGCAATCGTGCATCTCGTGATGCATGGGGGCGTGGACCGCGTTATAGACCTCGGGGCGGTTCATGGTGACCAGCAGAACATTGCCGCGCTGTTCGGTTGTAATGAATTCGTAGGACATGACTTCTCCCTCAGTCGCGCGCGGTTTTCAGACCGCCGGTGTCGATTTCCGTAAATTTTCCGCCACTTGCGGCGAGCTTTTTGAGCGTTTCCGCAGGCGCGAAATCTGGGTCTTCTGCGCCAAGTTTTTCCATGACTTCCAGAACCTTGGCTGCACCGATCGTGTCGCCATAGTACATTGGGCCACCCTTGTCGGCGGGCCAGCCATAGCCATTGATCCAGACCACATCGACGTCGCTGGGCCGCTGCGCCTTGTTTTCTTCAAGGATTTTCACTGCCTCGTTGATCATCGGGCAAATGCAGATGTCGATAATTTCATCCTGCGCCATTTGGGATGGTTCCGCCCCGGTGATGTCGGCAATGATTCTCGCGGTGACATCCGAAGGCAGCGGTGTGCGACTTTCGTCATAGTCGTAATAGCCGGCGTTGGTTTTTTGACCCCGCCGGTCCAGTTCGCACAGCGCATCACGGATCGGGTTGTCTGTTGTGGCCCCTTTGGACCAGCCGATATCCAGACCCGCAAGGTCCGACATCTGGAACGGTCCCATCTTGAAGCCAAAGGCGTTTAACGCTGCGTCCACATCCCAAGGCATGATGCCGCGATAGACCAGCTTCATCGCCTGATCCTGCCGTTTGAACAACATCCGGTTGCCGACAAATCCGGGGCAGACGCCAACCACCACAGCGATTTTGTTGATCTCAAGCGCGATGTCGAGACAAGTGGCCAGCACGTCTTGCGCGGTGTGCTCGGCCCGCACGATTTCCAACAGTTTCATGACGTTGGCAGGCGAGAAGAAATGCAGGCCGATCACGTCCTGTGGTCGGCTGGTCATGCTGGCGATTTCGTCGATGTCCAGTGCCGAGGTGTTCGTGGCCAGGATTGCACCCGGTTTCATTATCCGGTCGAGATCGGTGAAAATTTTGCGCTTCAGTTCCATGTCTTCAAACACGGCTTCGATCACCAGATCGCAATCGGCCAGATCCTCAAGTGACAGGCGGCCATCATAGCGCGCCATGCGAATGTCGACCTCTTCCTGAGGGAAGCGGCCACGATCTGCGCTGCGCTGATAATTGCTGCGCACCACGGCCAGACCCCGGTCCAGCGCCTCTTGTTTGGTCTCAACAATCCGGACGTTGTAGCCTGCGGTGACGAAATTCATCGAGATCCCGCCACCCATGGTGCCGGCACCAATGATGCCGATTGTTTTCACCTCGCGGCGCGGAGTCGAGGCGTCGATATCCGGAACCTCCCTCGCGGCTTTGCCCGAGGTGGCGTGGTAAGTGACAAGGTCGTCTTGAGTGGTCATACGTCAATCCTGGTTTAGCAATTCAAGGCATTGGGCGCGCAACACGCGCCGGTCGAGTTTGTCCGTGGCGCCACGCGGCAAAGGCTCGGTATGCAGCCACAGATGTTCGGGAATTTTGAACTTCGCGATGTGTCCGGCCAGATAGTCCTGAATGTCCTGCGCGGTTGCCTCGTGGCCATCACGCAATTGAATCCTGGCACCAACCACTTCACCCAGCCGGGCGTGTGGCACGGAAAAGGCACAACCGCTCCGAAGGTCCTGGAGTGTTCATTGAAAGTGTCGGAGGCTTTCGGGGTGTACAGAATGCAGCGAGATTGAGAGCTGTCCAGCACCCGTTGCACTTCGCTCTGCGTGGCTCTCGCATTCATCATTACGACCCATGCATTCAGTTGGCTAAGCGCAAGGATCGGCACCACGTAAGTGGCGCAGTTTTCGGCCAATAGCGTCACGCGTTCTCCCGCCCGAACTCCGTGTTTCGCAAGCCGGTCAGCCAAGTCTTCGGATAGAGTGTTTATTGCGCCATCTCCTCAGTTTTCAAAGGAATTTGCGACAAAACCCCCTGAGCTACTGTAAATTCTGAAGCGATCAGTAGTTGAACCAAGAATAGTCAACATCGAACAAGCGTCTAATCCGATCGGCTTGTTCGGGAGTAGACGAGAACTCTGAGATAGATTGGTTTACGCGTTTTGCGGCGATCGTCCCGTGTTCCACCTCATGTTCGCTTAACTGCTCCGACAAATTGATCAGTTCTGTGTTCAAAGTCTCCACTTTTGCAATATGGCTATATTTTATGATGTCGGGGCGGAGATTGAAAAATTGAGGGCGAAAATGTGGGTCGAAACGCCGTGGATTTTCTGAAATGCCGCATTCGATATAGTTTAGAAATATATTGAAATTTTGGCTGCTAGAGTTGTTGGAATTGAACCCAAAGCCTTTGATGTAGGGCAAATGGCGGCCGTGCTCGGGGTTTTTGAAATCAAGAAAGAAGTTCTTGAATGCACTTTCGACCCGCTTTTTCGGATCTCGCACAAAGCTAAACTTGAAAACCTTGTCGTCTAGTAAGCCACTTAATAACTCGTGCGGGCAGTCTTTCCCTCGTACTAACTCAGGGCATTGATGTATGTTGCCGGTGTACTTTCTTCCGTACTGCCACTCGTGAATCTTTTCAGCCACAGCGCTCGTGCCACATTTGGGGTTTTTGACATAGACGTACTCCCCATTGTTGGAAAAGATCGATCGACGTGCCAACTCCTGGATTTCTGTGTCTAGTCTTCCCAGATGCGCCTTGTTTTTGAAAGCGGGAAAAAGGGCGGACAGAATTCTGTACCTGTAGATTTTCGGTGCGCTGGAATAACGTACTTTGGACAACATGTAACTTTGCACTCAGCCTCTGGGACAGAAACGATCTCGTACTTGAAGATATCCGGCTTGCATTCTCATGACAATTTCGAGTGACATAGCTCTAACTACAACAGTGCTCCTTTTTGTAGACTGCCAAAATTGCGGAAAAGACGTGTTCTATATTTGGGCGCGAGATCGGAAAGGACGGATTTGGTTACCAAAAAACGCATTGCCATATTCGCACAGGGCTCTCGTGGAGACGTTCAGCCATATATAGCGTTGGCCCCGGGGTTAACGCGGCGTGGGCACGACGTGGTGCTCGCGGCACCCGACGATTTTGCGAGTTGGATCGGCAGTTTCGGTCTGTCGTACGCCACGATGGGTACCAATATACAGAATCTTCTCCAATCCAGTGAAATCCGCAAAATTTTGGCGGGCAATCCGTTTGGTATTGGAAAAATTTGGAAAAGCATTGCAATACCGATGCTCGAAAAGTCGCTCGAGACCCTGTGGGAAGTCGGGCAGAACGCCGATATATTGGTTCATCATCCAAAGGTCATTGGTGCTGCTGATAATGCTGAGGTCACAGGCGCCCCGGTTGTCCTTGCGTCCCCGATCCCGATGATGCCAACATCGGAGTTTCCAATAATCACCATGTCCTGCGATTATGGGAAGTTGGCCAACAAGCTGACGTGGTTGCCGCTTCACTGGGTTCGGACCTTCTATGGCCGGCAATTGTCTCAATGGCGACAGCAAACTCTGGGCCTTTCGAGGACATACCGGCCCAGAAATGGGGCAGACCCTTTCTACGGGGCAGATTTGCGACTGATAGGCGTCTCCAAACTCGTAGTACCGCCCCCTTCGGATTGGGACGAAAACACAATAATGATCGGGTACTGGACACTGCCCGAAAGTACGGGCTGGCGCGCTGACGAGAGGCTTAGTTCGTTTTTGGACGGCGGTTTGGCCCCTATCTACGTGGGATTTGGGTCGATGCCTGTAGATAGCCCAGAACGTGCAACGCATCGAATAGTTGAGGCAATTGAATCAGCCAAGTGCCGCGCTGTTCTGTCGTCGGGGTGGGCTGGTCTTGGCGATGAAAAATTGCCGGATAGCGTCATGGCAATCGACAATGTTCCGCATGACTGGCTATTCCCGCGCGTGTCCGGTGTTATTCATCACGGTGGCGCAGGAACAACGGCTGCCGGCTTGATTGCCGGTCGCCCGACACTGATATGCCCCGCGGGTGTTGATCAACCATTTTGGGCGAGGCGCGTTGCCGAGTTGGAATGTGGCCCTCGGCCCTTGCGATTGAAGGACCTGACGGCTGCCGCTTTGACAGATCGAATTGTCGAGCTTTGTCATTCGACATCCTTTGTCGAAAACGCGTCCGCGTTGGGAAATGCTCTATCTAAGGAAGATGGCGTGGCCTGTGCTGTTAACCTGATAGAGGAAAGGTACTGTCTCTAGTCTCCCTGACGCTGCTGGCTGTCGATCACCAATAAGCGCGACGTTCGACATCCATAAGTTGTAGAATACGCCGTTTTGAGAGCGGTGGGGCCAGTGGAGTAATGATCTTTGGTGACCTGAGGTGTGCTGGAAGGGGAAGTCTCTGCGACTTGGTGAGCCCTCTCAACAGGATGCAAAATCGCCACAGATAAACCCGGCGTCTCTTGTGATGTTGCCTCTTGGTTTGGATTCTGGCTCAAATGCTTCCGCGCCGATCAGAAGGCCGAATTGCAGGTGTGTTTTAGGTTCAAAGGTACTCTTGGGCTGCTATGGGGACGTCTATGCGAATTGCGCTAGTGGGGAAATTGACGAACAGCTTGAAGCAGTTGGCGTTGATTGGCGTGGTTTTGATGGCTGTAGCAGATCCATCATCGGCGCAATCGATTGACGACGGGAGTGGGTTCGACGTGCGCGATAATGTTAAAGGCGCGCTTGCGATTTTGGGTATCTCGGCCGCGCCAAATGAATCTGCAAGTGTCCTCCTGTTAGACAAGAATGTAAAAAATGGCGACGACTATGACCTTCGAGGTGGCCAAATCGGTGGCGGCTTCAGAGTTTCGAGCGACGTTCCGGTTTTCCTTGAAGGATACGTTGGGTTCACCAATTATGACCCGGTGTTCTTGTTGTCCGAGGGCGGCACAAACACAGACATACCGTCCTATTGGACAAGTATTGCCGCCACCGGCGGGGTGGGTTGGCAATTTGATATAAGCCAGGGCTGGAAAATTCGCCCCATGGTCAATTTTTCAATCGGCCGAGTTCAAAGTGATAGTTCCATTGCTGCCCAGTTGGTCAACATTATCCTCGAAGATGATTTGGACTTTCTGAGCGACGGGGGCATAACGGCACTGGGATATGGCGGTTCATTGGTTGCGGAATATAATCGCCGTTGGGCGAGTAACCACGAGCTCGACCTGCGATTTAGACATACGCATATCATTCTTGAACCTATGGACGCCGATCTTGTTGGGCAGGCCGAAGCAATTTCGACCGTAGCTTGGTCCCGAGTCAGAGTGTCGACGGGTGTGCGGGTGTTTTCCCAGCCTACGCGATGGGTTGGTGAAGTTTCGGCCTCTTATCTTCCAGGTGACCAGGGAATCGTTTTGGACAGTGAGTGGCTTGCACAGTTGGGTGCAGGGATAGAACTGGACCTGTCCAGAAATGACTCGGCCTGGATCGAAGAGTTTCGCGTTATGGCACGTGTTGCGAAGGGCGACAATATTGAGGGGTACTCAGTCGGTGTAGCCATAAAATTCTGAGATCCTGTGCTGGACATCCAGTTTTATCCTGAACGTCCACCGGGTGAAAAATAGCTTTCGCCGCAGTGCCGCCGCTGGTGGGCGTGGCTTGGTTGTTGCGAGTGTTTTGGACCGGTCCACCATAGTGAGTTCGGGGCGCATTGTCTTGATGCAAGTCCGTTGAATTCGCACTGGAAACTGCCGTAACCAATGCCGCCAGGGTGACAATTCCTGCTATCGTCCATCTGTGAGTCATTCAAAGCCTCCTTCGGTCTTAAATAGTTTCTTTGATGGTACTCAGGTGGGCATAGGAAAGGCTTGGCGAAAGGAAATTACATGTTGCTTTACAGTATTCTACATTGGCAAACTTTGTGACGTGACCAAGCAGGAGAATAGCCGTGCCGGAAAATGTCGACAAAGCGGATATTCTAGAGCAACTGGAACGCATTTTAGCATCCAAGGATTTTGAAGGCAGTGCGAGGACGAAATCGTTTCTAAAGCATCTTGTTCAACGTGAACTTGAAGGTCGTGGCGAGGAGTTGAGGGGAACCGCTTTGGCCATGGATGTCTTTGGGCGAGGTGCCGAATTCGATCCCAATGTCGATCCAATCGTACGGATCGAGGCCGTCAAGCTGCGAAAATCTCTGGATTACTATTATCTGACTTCAGGGGGTGCTGACCCGTTTCGTATTTCGATCCCCAAGGGGCAGTATCGTCCTCATTTTGAAGCGAATTCTGAAAGGGAACAGGAAGGGCAATCGCCGGAGAACGATCCTGGATGGCCTGTTTTGGGAATCGGTGTCTTTTCAGGCTCGGATACGCCACCTGCCAGATTATTGCGCGAGGGTTTCCCAGAGGAATTGGGGCTTGAGCTGGCAAGATTTACCCATATCCGTGTTCTCACCGGGTATGGCGATACGCCTTTCAGCGAAAACTCGGCGCAAGCCGTACCGCGTTGTGACTATGTTCTGGATGGTACTGTGAGGGACGCCCAGAAAAGTCTGCGTCTGATTGTGCAACTCAAAAGGGCTGATGAGGGTTCTATCTTGTGGTCCGACCGGTGTGACTTCAGGCCAGATGAGACGGATAGCTTTAAGTTTCAGGAAGAAGTTGCGAGAAACTGTGCCGTGAAAATAGCTGACGCCTATGGCGTAGTCGCAACGGATGCAGCAGAGCGTTTCGCCAACCGCGCGCCATCTGGGCAAGGGGTCTATCAGGCTTTGCTGGCCTTCCATGCTCACCTGCGAACCTCCAGATCGGGCAGCTTGCAGCAAATGATAGACCTTGCGCGGAATGCCACGGCAAACAACGAAACCGGTGGTTTGGCGCATGCCTTGATTGCGCTGGGTTATGTGGAAGAAGTTGCACTCGGTCAAAAACGCCTGAGTGCGGTTCGGGAGTTGGGACAGACCCATGCAGAAAAGGCCGTGGCGCTTGAACCTCAATGCCAAGAAGCCTTGTTTGCCGCTGCAATTTACGCGCAGATGGCGGGTGACAATTCACGGTTCGACCGCCTGATGGGTGCGGCAATTCAGGCCAATCCCAACGGTGCGTTGTTGATCGCGTTGGCTGGAGCATGGTTGGCGCTTGTCAGCGATATCAAGCTTGGCAGTCAATTGGTTAGGCAGGCTTTGGAAATTAATCCCCTGTTGCCAATCTGGACTAATATCACCCTGTGTCTGGAGGACGTCGAAAACGGGGACTACGTTTTAGCCTCAGAAAAAGTACGTAGGATTGACGCCCGTGAGAACGCGGGTGACTGGCTGCTGATCGCAGCCGTCCACGGGCTGGCAGGCGAGGTTGAGTTGGCACAAGATGCTTTGTCAAACTTTCCAACCGATCAGTTTACGCTCGACGAATATCTTGCGGACCTCCCCTATGCGACTGGTGTTGTGGACTTGTTGCGGGAAGGCATGAAACACTTGCATTAGATTGCGGTGAAAGGGCTGCGGTATCAGATAACCACTGGACGGCTAGCTTTTCAACGTCATGTGGTTGAGTTACTAAATCTTCATTTCCTCAAAGCTGACTTTCGATGGGCAGCCAACCCGATACCGTGGCTACAAACTTACGCCAAAAACCTGCCTTCGGTTCACGGGGAAGCAGTTCGCTTTTCGTAGACGCAGTGTCTTCCCATTGTAGTTTGCCGGTGTCGCCGACAGATACCCGATAAGTATTGTTCGGCAGAGCAGCATCCAATTGCGCATTGATATCTTTGGCAAGGCCTGGGCTGCGAATTAGCATACCGATTTCCGAGTTCTGTCGAATGGATCTTGGGTCAATATTTGCGGAACCTACAAAAACATAAGTCTCGTCAATCGTTGCAATTTTAGTGTGCAAGGTGAGCGGAATTCCACCGTTCAAGTCTGAAGTCGCCGCGTCGGAGCGGACCTCGAAGAAATCAATTCCCGCGTTGATTAACCGTTTGCGGTACCGGGCATAATGGCCGTGCGTGTAGGGATGGTTGGTTGATGCAAGAGAATTTGTCACTACCGAAACATCGATGCCGTTTTCGACAAGTTTTTCAAGAAACTCCGCGCCGTACTCCTCTGGAATAAAATAAGGAGTGACCAGTCTAATATTGCTTTTCGCGCGACGCAGGCTGTTGAAAAAGGCATCCCCAACGACATATGGGCCCGTTCCAGAACGCGAGCGGAGCTTCGTTGGATCGTCAACCACAACCTTCGCCCGGCCAAAATACACGGTTTCCCGACCATTCACGAGCTGCCTGAGGTATTCAGAACCTAAAGCCCGTTCATAAGTGGCCACTTCTTCTCCGAGGGCGCGTTTCTGGAACTGTTCATATGCTTCGGTCAGAGGGGTCAGGTCTCCCTCGTGGATAGCAGAAAATGGTAGGGACCAGGCGTCATTCCAATACAGGTCAAACGCCTTTGACAATTTTAGGACTGGTTTGCCTGCTACAAACAGATCGAAGTCGGCGAAGTCGTATTGTGTCCCGACACTGAAATATTCGTCCGCGATGTTCCTGCCGCCGACAATCGCGAAACTGCCGTCTGTGATAGTAACCTTATTGTGCATTCGTCGGTTCACCCTGGAAAAGTCCAGCAGGAAATTAACAGCCACGGTACTGTTTCGAGACAGCGGGTTAAAAACGCGAATTTCCACATTGGGGTGCGCGTTCAAGGACGCTATCTGATCGTCCTGTGCTGTGGTGAAAACGTCGTCCAACAACAACCTTATCTTCACACCACGTTCAGCGGCGGAATAAAGGGCGAGCCATATCAGCGACCCGGCTAAATCGGGTTTGATTAAAAACGTTTGCAGGTCAATGGAGCTTTCCGCCCTTTCGATCATTCGCAATCGAGCCCCCAGCGCGTCATTGCCATCGTACAAGGGGGCCATTGCTACGACGTCTTTATCCAGCCCAGTAAGCTTTGCCGCAACTCGTTCGGCGTTGGTTCCGGTTGCCGGAATAGCGAAGGAATTCTCTTTTGGTGTATCGAATGGAACATAGGTGCAGCCGCCAATAGCCAACATCAAACCACACCCAAGTAAGAGTTTCCGAACGATCCTCATTGGTATTCCTGTTTGACCTCAGCAAAGTTGTGGCGAATGCGGCTGATCTGAGAAAATTCCGGCTGAGGGATGAGATTTGCTCAAGTCTTTATGCCTTCTACATTTTTTAGCCACGACACCTGCTAGTCAATCATCGCGTCAGCAATACGGGTCAAGTTCCCAATAAAAGCTATAGCGTCGAGCTGACGTAGAGTGTTGGCCATTTGTCGTATGTGCCGGAGTCTATTCTTAGATGGAAACGTTCGCACAGGAATGCTGTCTGCACTGAGGGAAAACTTATCCATTTTTGCCGACAGCATTGTGGCGACTTTAGTCTGAAAGAATCGCCATGACTCTCAGAGTTAATTGATGTCGAAGCCCGACGGGGTAGGGCGGTGGGATTGCGAATTTTCTCGACTGATCAATGGCTATCAACTATTTATTTAAAAAGGGATTTAGGAAAAAAGGACGTTGACGGTTGGTTGGCCTGGTCAAATTCGGCAAAGCCTTTCGAGCAACCCTGATCTTGGTCTTCTCATTTTTTTTGCTCAATCTGCTTTCTGCGTGTGAAGGCGACAGACCTAAACCGTCAGGTGCACTGAATTCTCAGGCACTATTGGTCGCCGCAAAAAATGGAGAAGGAATTGATCCTTCAAAATATGCCGGCGACATTAAGTTTCTTCTACCCAGCGAGGTGCCTATTGGCACCGAGAGTTTCAAGGTCGCATTTTATGCCGGTTTGAGCCCCGCTTCGGAAACCCGTTTGCAGGTGAATGCAATGGCTGATCTCAGGACCGTTCAGGCACGGTTCCCAGAGTTGGCATCGGGGGTCTATGACAGTACCTGCTCGAGAGAAGTGGCGGTTCAGGTTATCGAAACTGAGGCGATAGAAAATCACGTCGAATTGCGTGGGACTATTTTTGTTCGGTTTTTTTCATGTAACCAGACTTCATCAGGTGACGAGCGTGGCAACCCTTGGCTGACACAAGAAATCGACACCACAGCCAGACTAGAAGCCTTCGTCGCAGACCAATGCGTGCGCTTTTCTTTGGTCGAGCTTGAATTGGACCCGCGGGGAATTACCGGAGCGTTTGCCAGGTTGTTCGGTGTCATTGATAGCGCGCGCGCCGAGATTCTGGAAAAAGCCGAGATATACTTTGATGCCAACCCGGTTTGTTTGGCCATACCTGAGGAGCTAAAGCCGGTGTCACCGAAAGCCACACTCGTGCAAGCGCTTGAAATAGGCGAGGGTGGGGTTGGTGCTGAAATTCAAGGGTCAATCGAAACGGATGCGTCCACACTTGTAAACCTGCTCAGCGTAATGGAGCTGAGCGACATTATCGAGGGGCAACAATGAAACACGCTCAGTTTGCGGCGTTTCTGTTTGGTGGCATTTGCCTCTTTTCTGCGTCCGTCGCCCAGGAAGCCGAATTTGACATAGATGACACGCTGATCGTCGGTACAACGGAAATCGAATACGGTCTCAGTGTGGTAATGACAGCGGTTTCGCCGACACGTGTCGGAGTCGAGGCTGTGCTTGACTTTAGTGACTTGCAGGCTCGTCTACCCGACCTCCTTGCAGAAGAACCTATCTCGGACACATGTGGAAGCCGAACCGAGCTCAGTGAGTTTATGATTGACGTGCAAGGCGAAGTCGTCTCTCTCAGTGGAAAGCTTGATACGCAGTTCTACGAGTGCACGAAAACAAGAGAGAACATCTTTGCACGCGGCGAACCTACGGACAGATGGATATTCGGCTTTTCCGCGTCCGCCACGGCCCGGTTTAGTGAGAAATGCGTTACATACGAGCTTGTGGATGCGGTCGTTCAACCGCTTGAGCATCTAAGAGACATTGAAGGGTTTGTCGAAGATGTTGAGGCTCTGCGCGCTATTTTGCTTGAGGTCGCGGGGCGATTTTTAAGAGAAAGGCCATTTTGCCCGGCCTTCCCCGAGGAATTCGAGCCGTTGGACCCAGTGTACGAAGCAGGCGGTCCCCGCGAAATAGGAGATGGCGGACTGGGAGCCTACCTAAAGGGATCCATTGATACCAGCACGACCACGATCATTGGAATACTGCAGGTACTACAAGAAGAGGGTGTTATCCCGGGGCCTCCATAAACCATTCAGTTCGCCAGGGTTGGCTTCCACTATGTTAAGATGTCCGAATTGTGGAATTATTCTTCCATTTTTGGATATTGATATGTTGAAGGGCTTCGCCCCAAATCCAAAGGTCTGGCCGACGCGACGGGAAACCTTGCAGAAGCCAGGTTGCTGATTGCGAGATTGGACCGAGACCGTGCGAGCAAATACATGAAGAAAAATAATCTGCGGGATGTCGCGAGGACAACAGTCTCAACAATAGCTGCGGTATTGACCGCGGCGTTGCTTTCAACTGCGTTTTTTGGGGTGGCTGGAGCACAACAACTGGCTCAATCAGACCCCTATCAAAACTCAATCGTTATCTCGAGTGATCCAGATGTCCCGGAAGACGTTCTTGCTCGGCACATAGTTGCTTTGGGCGCAGATGATCTTAAGGAAGTTGCAGGTATCTGGCAGCGCCGTGTCCAAACCAACCTTGCTAGAATAGCTGCGGATGTAACCCGTTTGGATACCGTAGGAGAGGACAAATTTCCTGATATTGTTGCGGAAATCAAAGCGACCAACCAGAAGAACGTTGGCTATTTTCAAAACTACCTAATTGTTGTTTATGCCTTGGCGCGCAAAGGTGGGCCGAAAGATGAAGTGAAGAAGCACCAGGACTTCATCAAGGGCTTCATTGGCGAACTCCTGTTGTCCTACCAGTGGACTACGATAGCACATCTATCTTGGGATTGGGTAAGATCAGGTAAGGGGGGGCTCCGGGTTTTAAGCGGACTTATTCAAGCGATCGCAGTTCTAACTGTAGCCTTCTTTCTTGGGGGAGCTTTGAAAAGAGCCTCTGACAAGTGGCTTCGCGCTCGTGACGAGGGAAATGAAGTCGCAGCGGTGGTTGTCCCAAATGTAATTCGCTGGGGTGTTCTTCTCATAGGGTTCCTTTTTGCTCTGTGGGGGCTTGGTGTGAACATCGGGGTCACCACTGCCGTCATCGGGGGGTTCGGATTTCTATTGGCCTTCATGATGCAGAACCTGTTTCAGAGTGTGATTGGTGGGTTTCTGCTTCAGGCAACGAACCCTTACGCGAAGGGTGATATCATTTCGGTCGACCAGATTATTGGAACCGTGATCGACGTAAATTTGATTTCAACGAAACTTAGAACTTTTGACAATCGCCTTATTCAGATTCCAAACCAGTCTATCTGGCAGGGTTCGATGGAGAACCTTACCAAGTACCGCGTGCGGCGCGTCGATCTTGTATTTGGAATTGGCTACAAAGATGACATCGAGACCGCTAAGGCGATCCTCTACGAGATGGTGGAGGAGGACAAGCGGTGTCTAAAAAGCCCAGAAGCCCGTGTTTTTGTTGGCGAGTTGGGACCCTCATCAGTCAATATTTTTTGCCGGCCTTGGGTGCGAACCGACGATTACTGGGATGTACAATGGGATCTGACAGAGATCGGAAAAACGCGCCTGCAAAACAAAGGAATATTCATAGCGTATCCACAGATGGATGTGCATGTTCACACCCGACAGGAGCCATCAGGATCAGACTGAAACGCGTTGCAGAACCAAACATAGTTTGCAACGCGTCGATCAGACTAACCCGGACCCAGTTAGAAAATACTTGATCGCGTCCACGATGTAGGCGCACCCCAAGAGACCAAACAAAAGGGGTAGAAACCAGGACGCGGTGTTGCTGATGAATTGATTGAACCATTTCAGGCTATTGAGTATCGACTCGCCCATGAAATTATAGGCCAACGGTATGGCGAGAAATGGAACTGCAAAAGCCAGGTTGTAGGCGATCAATCCAACAAGTTTCGATTGAACATTGAAACGGTACATTTCATTGATGAAGCCGACGTATGGGACGGCGAACGGAATCCCAATTACACAAATGCTCGCGCCCATAACAAATGAAGACAGAATTCCATCTTTCTGTTGCAAGGCTTCGGACTTCCCAGCCTGTTTTTTCATTGAAGCATTTACACTTAGCCACAAGGCAATGGCCAATAAAACGATCCCCAGCAGAAAACCGACGACAAAATAAATGGGTATCGGATTTACAAACGTATCAATGACAAAGTCCACTACCGGCGTGATGAACTCGGCCAAGCCATAGACAATCAGAACTCCAACCAGAAAATACGTAGTTGTATGACCCAAGACCAGCGCAAGACTACTCGCAATCGGCTTCTTTCCAGTCAACGCTATAGCAGTCGCTGCCAAAAGGACTGGGCTCACCACATCGACCAGCAAGATAGGTATTGAAACGATCCACACATCATTCATTCATCAACACCTTTTCGTCCTAGCATAGCGTCGCCGGGAACAGGATTTGACGATCTTCCTAGTCTGGCGCCAGTGTTGCAAAACTGAACAAAGCTCTATGCTACGCAAAGACTAGTGCCCCTAGATTGGAATCTCCAATACCAATGGGCCAATAGCCATCTATGCCAACATTTCGTGTGAAACGTTAACTGTTTGGATACCGTAAAGCACATGTCCCGCACGCGTTTCCCCACATATTTCCCTTTCGTGAAAGAGAGAGGTGGGAGACATGTCACAGTTCAAAATCTTGAAGTTATTGCGCAGTAGATATCCTTTGACCACAGCGTCTGCTCATAACCTGGTATTGAGAGCCACAGAGCTACAACAGGTCAGGTTTGACTCCGATTGGTTTGAACTGAATAGCGTCTACAGGGCGCAGATTGCCTTTGAAGATGCGCTTAGTGAAACATTGTACTGGGCCGCTTTTGAAGCACGCGAAGGTAGCGTCGAGGGACTGTCCAAGTTCACCGAAAATTTCCTGTCTCAGTTCTCGCTTGCTTGTCCAAGTTGGAACGATGTTGTCATAGATATCAAAAGCTACCTGCAAAACACTAGCGCCAATAGTGTGTCCTTGCTGATCGACGCGATTGAAAAGGTGCAAAGCGATCAGCCTCACCTTGTTGGGCAAGGCGCGCCGAAAGCGGTTGACCGTTTTTGACGGACCCAATTGAACCTGACAAACCTCGCCACGAGTTTGTAGGCCTTGCCAAGCAGAAATATTAAGGATGCTGGGTCATCCAACAGGTTTCTGAAAGCGGTGCGATTTGGAGTTCCAGGAATTCTTCAGGCTTCAGATGTAGGCCGCTTTCTTTTTGCGCTCAAAGACAGAGAGAACATGGGCCGCAACGACCATAGCAAGCCATATCAACAATGAGCCGAAGTTTTCAGCCGCAGCGAGAGGCAAAACAGCGAACCCAAATAATATTGAAATGAGGTCACTGGCTTGCCAGCCATCAGATAGCAAGTCGGGCAACAGACCAAAAAGGCTACCGATAGCACCGGCAATGAGCGTCGCTAAAACCCCACCTACGAGTGACGAGACGCACCCTCCAACGCCTGAATTTCCGAACATAGGGGCAAGCAAATACCCCATCAAAGCCCCGCCCAACGTCATCGCAACTACGTAGCGCGCGACCAATCCAAAATTCTGTTTTGCCCAATCGTCGCCCAACCCGTCAGGAAGATCGCGAGAAAGAAAGAGCAAAAACAAACTTGCCCCGATCACGGCCATTACAAATGTCACGGGTCGTCGTGGAACTATCCGTCTCGATTTTCCAGTTGTCATTTAACCGGTCCATTTCCAATCAGAATTTGATGGGCGCGAACTGAAGCTGTCCTGCATCCTAGGGCTTTCGCGTAAGCAGGACAATCTTAGCGGAAGTCTCGTTTGATTGTTGGGCAACATCAATGGGCAGACGGGAAAAGCAGTTTCAGACTCTCACTTAATTGACAGTCCTGTTTCTCAGACTCCAAGGCCGCACTCGACTATTGAGAAATGAATTTGATTTGACACGTACTTTTTGAATTGAACGTAAAGTGTTCCGTCATGCTAGAACTGTACATTTCTCCCAGCTTGGCAGGTTTAACAAAAACTTTGGCTCGTTGTCGAATGAGGAACAGGAAGGTCGACTCCAATATTGAAGGAAAGCACTTAGCAGAGTGCGATGCCAGTAGTTGAGACAAATTTGGAGCGCCAGTCATGAAGACCGAGTCCATTAGTGCAGTTGAAGTATTCAGTATGCATTTGAATAGGCATTATGAAGCTGATCAACGTGCAGACGCCGTCGTTGAATTGCTTTTGGAAAACGAAATTTCCAGATGGGATTTTTGGCCATTGCTGCAAAATTTGTGGGGTGGATTTGAAAAAATCAATCACACCATGTTTGTTCACGCGATGGGTGCAGAGAACCGGAAATCAAGCTGGAAGCCAACCACCGAGTGGCGCCTGCTTCCCAGAGAAATCCCGATTTATCGCGGTCAAAGCTTGGGAAAGGAAGTTGGCTTGTCTTGGACCAACAGCTTTGAGGCTGCCTTAGACTATGCACTCAAGTGTGGCCGCGCGACGAACACAACTCCGGTCGTGCTCGAAACTAAGATCCCCAAACACGCGGTTGCTCTGGTCATCGACGACTATGGCAGGAACGAATTTGTATTGTGGAAAGCGCCCCGGATTTCAGACTGTGCGGTTACTCAAGTTTCGTCACCTCACTAACTGAGCTACTGGCGTACCCTTGCACCGAATGCGGGGTTTAAAGTCAGTTCCTTGCTAGAGTATTTTGCTGTTGAAATTGCCGTGGTGATAAGCCCGTCCAGCGCTTGAAAGCCGTAGAGAATGCAGCCTGTCCTGCAAAGCCGAGGTAAAACGCAACTTCGCCTATAGAGAAACCGTCTTTCAGGTATGTTCGGGCAAGATCGCACCGAATGTCATCGACAATTTGGCGAAAACTCAAGCCTTGCTCGCTGAGACGCCGGGACAACGATCGCGAACTGAGCCCCAGGCCGGTTGCTACATTTTGCAAGTCGGGAATCCGACCTGGCAGTTCGTTCAATAATTGAGCTTCAACCCTGTTGCGGATTCCCAATTTTCGACCGACTTTCTCTTTCAGCAGGCTTTCCCCATAGTTGATCAAATGCTCTTTGAGAGCGGGATCGTAGCTTGGAATTGGAAGATCGAGAGATGAAAGCGGCAGGATAACCTCGGTTTTTTCTGAACCAAAGGTTACGGCGCATCCGGCTGCTTTTTGTATGTCAGGCCCTGCCGCCTTTACCACGTGCTGAAACCGAACCTCCAATGGATAGAGCTGGGTGTCCGTGACCATGCGCATTACAGCAATTGCCGAGAAGATCAGGAACTCTGTTCGACGGTGGAACTTGGCGAGACCTCCGTCAATAATTTGCAGTTGTAGCGAAGCATGATTTCCTGAAACAACCAAAATGTAGGAGATGGTATCGTCGGTTAGCGTGCCAAAGTGCGAAGCATTCTCGATCACTTCTCTAAGATTCTGAGAATACTTCAAAATGTACCAAACGATGTCACGTGGTGAATTGAAGCCAAGCCCGGCGACTGTCGCAAATGCTGGCGTGCTTAACTGAGCGCAAGCCAGACGGACAAATTGGCCTTCTTTGTAGGGATCAATAAGTCTCGATGGCTCATTCAGGTCACTGGGCGTGAGTCCCGACTCCTGCAGCACATTTTCAAACACATGGGTGTCTGATGCCTTTTCTTGAAACATTCGGGAAAAATGTCGTAGCCAAGCGTTGTCGATACCCATGAGCATTTCCTTTTATGCGCGTGGTTCTAGCGTCGAATAATACTCATCTGATCGTTGGCGACAATTGACATGCAAACTGGCGGCTCTGTGCCAGAGTTTCACACCGACGTGGTGGGTGTTCCAAGCAACGGCTGCTGCGCACGATGAAACTGCTGCAAGATTTGCAGCAGTTTTTTTGATTTTCAAACATGGGCACGCCTTAGTGAACGGCGTGGCCAGGGGTGGATGGAGTAGCATTTGCTGTCATGGGAAAGACAACGTGATAATCCCCCGGTGCCTCATTCATCTGATTTTTGGCCAAAAGCTCTCTTTGTGCCTGCTCCACCGCGTCGTCAAGTTGCGACGTCTTCGCGCTGGTGAGATCCAAAAGGTAATCCGATATCTCAGGAAGCACCTTGTACCAGCCTGGGTTTTCCAGCGAAAACTGGGCGAAAATACTCATTGTGAACTTGAAAAGTCGCTCGGCACTATTTTCGCGCGATTCACGCGCAGCCCAGAGCAGAGTTTCCTTCACGGCATTTTCAAACGCGACTTGAGCAGTAGAAGAACCGTTCAGGTCGATATGGATTTGATTTTCCCGCGTTCGCTTCAATTCTGCAGTCCGCAGGACCAGATCCTGAGCGGCGGCTATGGTTGAGGGATAAAGAGCCTGCAACGCTACTAGCTTTTTGTAGTTGGACATCTGATTGCTCCACGCTTGTTTCTGCAATTCAGATATTGGAGTTGAGTGAGGCCGCCAGCAGGTGGTTTACAGTATGATAACGGTTTGAAAGTGATATAATACTTTGAAATGCAAGTATAACATTTCTACTTTGCGGCGCGCTTGGCCGTTTCAATCGGCGTCTCTCCAAAGAACTGACGGTAGGCGACGGATGTTCTGCCAAGGTGATTGAAGCCAACTTCCCCAACCAGTTTCGATACGACCCCTTTTTCATATGGCGTTTCAAGAAGCAAAGATCTGAGCCGGTGCAATCGAACCAGCGTCTGAAATTTACTCGGGCCAATACCCATCTGTTTCTCGAACGCGGCGTATAGGGATCGTCTGGGTACTCCTAGAAAGTGGCAAAGTGTCTGAACAGTTATTCCGGGATTGCTACTATCCATCAGAAACTCCTCTGCGGCAGTGACGATCTTCCAGTGCCCCTCGTCCGATGATCTGGAAACGTCCGCCTTGCCAGAGCGGAAAAGCAAATCACCCGTAAGGCGTTCAAGTTTTTGAGAAAGCGTACTAAAAATCTGTGTCTGATTTATTGTAGACTTCGACATTCCCTGACCAAGGGTAGTCTCCAAAGCATATACGTAGTCATTAAGTGTTTCTGATTTGGCCAACCGAATTGGTGTCTTGAAGTCCGCCCAGCCGCGCTGATTGGATACTGCCCGAGGAACTTCCAGCATCAACACACGTGTTCCGGCCTCAACAACATAGTCAAACTCTGTCGGTCTCAGTCCGTGCCAACAGACCAAAAATGGCGTGTGATACAAAACCCCTTGAAACCGGACGGGATCACCGTGCGGAAGAAATAGCCCATAGTAGATCGTGTCGTGGTGCTGAATCTCGTGATATCGCACACGCGAATGAAATGTCTCAATATGTATGCCAAAATTGTCGAACGGGGCGCTTTCCCAAGTCACGATTGGCCCCTTTGGGTCAAGCACTGTCGCGTTGAACTCGACGTCTGTGTAGACAGGAAGATTTTCAAACGAGTGAATCTGAACGCTTTGCAACATGACGCCTCGGATTTTTCACCCTGTGTCTGTGAGGTGGGTTCAAAATTTAAGTTAGTTTGCACAATTCGGATAGCCAACTTCAAGCTTATGCTACACTGTTGATCCTAAGCATAAGAAATCCTTTTTCAAACTTCTCGGAGATTCCCATGAGAAAATTCTCCTGCTCTGTTGCAGTTCTGTTGATGACAACCACGGCCTCTTTTGCGCAGGTTGCAGACCTGGTTTTTACCAATGCTTCGGTCTTGACCATGAATGATGATACGCCAACGGCCCAGGCCGTCGCCGTTACAGGTAATCAGATCAGCTATGTTGGGGATGTCGCGGGCGCAGAGGCGTTGATCGGTGACAGCACCGAAGTTCTGGACTTGGGCGGTGATACCCTGTTGCCGGGCTTTGTATCAGGCCACGATCACATCGTTGCGTCGGGCTGGACGTCGCGTGGCGTAAGCTTGTTCGGAATTGAATCGCTGGATGAGGCATTGGCTAAGATCAAAGAATACGCAGACGCGAACCCCGACGAAGAATTGATCCTCGGCTATGGTTTCAATCAGGTTGCCTATGGGGGATGGCCCACCAAAGAAGATCTGGACTCAGTGGTGTCTGACCGCCCCGCTTTTATCCTGGACTTCACCATCCACGACGTTTGGATGAATTCCAAAGCCTTTGAAGCCGGACAAGTCAGTCCTGACGAGGAAGATCAGGTGCCAGGGGTTATGTTCTGGCAGCGCGATATTGAGGGCAATCAGACCGGAATTGGTATCGAATTTCAATGGGCAGCGGCGTTTAGAAATGCCGGCGCTTGGGACCCGGCCGGGGAAATTCCTGACATCCAGAAAAACCTTTACGATCAAGCTGTCAAAACCGGAATTACGGCGGTTCACGTACCCTTGATGGCTATGCCAACGGTTACGGATTTGTCGCTGGTCAAGGATGACGAGAAACTGGCGCTTGCACATCTGCACGAACTAGAAAAGAACGGCGAGCTTTCGATCCGTACATTCGTTGCAACCGGCTTTAAGGACCCTACGGCAACTGCCGACGACATTGTCGCGCACACACTTGAGTTGCGCGAGCAATACGACAGCGACATGTTGCGCATCTGGGGCATCAAGATACATCCCGAGGGGAACTGGAGTTCAAAAACGGCGTGGATGTTGGACGATTACGCTGACGGGTCCGCGACGCGCGGTGCGGCTGCCATCGAAGGTCCCATGATAACTTCGGTGTATTTGCAAGCTAACCAGAATGGGTTGCCGGTGGGCACCCATGTCGACGGATCACAAACGGTTCGCAATACTGTCGAAGCGATAATGACCGCGCGCGGCGCGGGATATGACGTCCCCAACAACCTGTTGCACCACTATTTCTGGGTGTCGGATCAGGACCATGAAACCGTTATCGAAAACGGGATCATGGTAAATACGACGCCGCTCTTTCATGTCGACTGGGAGGCGCAGGATGTAAATGCTCTGGAATTGCTGGGACGAGCAAAAGTAGAAGCGATTTATGGCCGCTATTCCTCGTTGATGGCGCTGGGGCATAACGTATCGATTTCCTCGGATGTACCATCCGCACCCATTAATATGATTGGTCCGCTCCTGAATGTTGAAATTGCAATGACATTGCAGGACCCGCTAAATCCGGACAGCAAGCCCTTCCCCCTGTCGCGCAAACCGGCGTCGTTGGAGGAATCGCTGAAGGCGGTCACAATCTATCCTGCCGCGCAGCAAGCGATGGAAGACAAGATCGGTTCGATCGAAGTGGGCAAGTACGCCGACCTCGTAGTTCTGGACCAGGACATTACTGCCGTTGAACCTCGTGAAATCTCGAACATCAAAGTGCTGGGTACGCTGATGGATGGGCGGTTCACACATCGTGACGGTATCTGACACCCAAATGGCGACCAGCGCGTCATTGACGCGCTAGCTGCTCTTGTGGAGCCCTGATGCTGCCCTTGGAAACAGTCCCACGACCCTGTTGTTTTTCAATCAGACTCAAATTTTGGGGGGCGGTTAGAACTCGTAAAAGGAGGCTGAAGTGAAAATTCGACCCAACCTGACTACTCTGGCAATTGTCGCGGGCCTGTCGGCAGGATCTGTTAGCCACGCGGGTGAAGTCGCCTTTATAGCTGTCCTGAAAGTGGTTGATGAAAACACACAAGCGTTCGACGCATTGGCTGAGGAGATGGTCGCCGCGTCTGCCGCAGATGATGGGTTATTAGTCTATGAGTTCGCTCGGGTTGGCGAAACGGTTTATGGCTATGAACGCTATCTGGATGCCGCGGCTCACGCACGGCACGAGACGATTATTGAGCCGTATCTGCCAAAGCTGATGGAACTGGCACAATTTGAACGGATCATCACCCTTTCACAGCTTTCAGAAGACCAGCAAAGGCTGTTTGAAGGCATTGGCGCGGAAATCGGCCAACCCGTTGCAGGCGTGGCGCAGGACCGCCCTCAATAGCCTGAAAGCACCAAAAAAACAGGAACTAAGTCAAAACGGGATTGTTCATGAATATTCGGATTTTCATTTTAGTCTTGCTTTTCCTAGGAGCGCTTACTGTACGCCCGGATGGTGTTTTCGCGTGTGACGCCGCATGCGAGGCCGCTCGAAAGGCGGC
Organism: Ruegeria sp. BC7; assembly: GCF_056539165.1. Taxonomy (NCBI): domain Bacteria; kingdom Pseudomonadati; phylum Pseudomonadota; class Alphaproteobacteria; order Rhodobacterales; family Roseobacteraceae; genus Ruegeria; species Ruegeria sp. BC7. The sequence goes on from NZ_JBQFUL010000007.1 coordinate 28,461, forward strand.
TAACCCGCTGGCAGACACAAAGGCGCTCATGACGGACAACACGATCGCTTTCAGGACCGGCACAAATGACGAGGACAGCTACAACTTTCAGCTTCAGCCGGTTTACTCGGTGCCACTTGAAAGTGCATCACTTGTGTTGCGCGGGATCATCCCTATTCAAGGTGTGCAGCCGGGTGCAGTTCTGCCGCCTGGCATCGTCGACCCTTCACCCGAAGATGACCTGACTTGGGGCATAGGCGATTCAACGGTACAGGCGTTTTATGCGCCGACACCCGGCGCGAGCGGGATTGCAGTCGGATATGGCCTGCAGGTTTCGATGCCAACCCACACAAATGATGCGCTGGCCGGTGCCGGTTGGGGCGCTGGACCTGCGTTTGTGGTATTTGGACAGGCGGGCGAACTCTCATGGGGCGCAGTGGTCGCGCACATGTGGGGCGAAGACGACTTTAGCGTTAGCATCCTGCAGCCAATTCTGACCTACGGGTTGGGCGAAGGTTGGTACGTTGGGTACAATAACGTCATTTCCTACAACTGGAATGCCTTGGGAAATGACGAAGCATGGGCGGTTCCGTTGGGTTTAACTGCTGGCAAGACGTCAATAATCAATGAATCCGAGGGGACGGCCATGGATGTAAGCTTGGGGTACTACTTTTTGGAGCGTAGACCTGACGGTGGTCCAGATCGGCAAGTCAAAATTGGCCTTTCGTTCTTTTTCTGATCGACAACAAATTCGCCAGAACTCCGGCCATCTCTGGCTGCAAGGCCACGAAAAGAGCTAAGTTGGAATGTGATTCAACCCAAGGATTGAGTGCCCGCCTCGCAGACCATTTTTGGGAAAGCAACAATGGCAGAATGTAACCGATACTCGAAAATGGCCCGCGGCTTTGTTGCACTGGTTCTATGCATCTTTTTGCAGCTATCTCCACGGATTGGCCTTGCTGAAACTGTTCAGTATTTGACTGAGGGCTCACCTTCGGGCGCTCCGAGGTTTGGCCAGGGTACGCACCAGATAGACGCCTCGCCCAGCTCAGGTATTTCCGGCATAGACCTTACCTCTCAAAGTCACTTAGCAGTCAACTGGCAGGAACTTTTGCCTCCGCTTAAATCTCTCGAGTTGCCGTTTGCGTCACTGCCCGCTCCGCAATTGGAAGCTATGCGGACACACGTGCGCTGGCGGACTTCCAGTGTATCAGAGCGCTCTGATCAGGGGTTTCTAGCTGAGCATGAAGCAGCAATTGCCCTTTTGAACAGGCACAATGTTGACGTGGAAAATCTCATGCGAGAGCGCCGCAAGATCATCGCCCAAAACAGTGCGAATGGCCGTGGCCCAAATCCGAATATCCTCGGTAAAACAATAAGGATTCCGGGTTACATCGTCCCGCTGACACTTAGCGGCGGTGTTGTGACCGAGTTTCTTTTCGTGCCTGTTGCCGGGTCTTGCGTTCATACGCCAGCGCCACCTCCCAATCAGGTCATTCACGTTGTTTATCCTGAGGGTGTCGAGTTCAGTTCGATCTTTGAAGCATTCTGGATTGAGGGCGAGTTACATGCAGAAGAACGGCTAAGCGATGTGTCATTCTACGATGGCGCTTTGAAGGTAGAGTCAAACTACGGCCTAGAGGCTCGAAGCGTTCATTCTTTCGATGGCTAGGTGTGTCGGCAAATCAAGTTTAAGGCCACGTCGCTGCGGGGCTTAAGCCCATGCCGGTGTCTCTGGGTTTGTCCGTTGGTAAAACGACCAAAGCAAAGGAAGGGAACAGCTTTGGGCCTGAACGCTGGAAATTTTGATGCTGCACGATACCTTACCGGAGATACCAGCAGACAAAAAAAGATTGGTGTCTCATTCTTCGTTAGAACAAATTGAAATAGTGGGGAGTTAGTAATTCATGCGTAGCACGGTACTCTTGGCCACGGCCGCAAGCCTGCTGGCGACTGTAGTTTCAGCGCAGACAGGGCGTGAGAATCCAACCGCTGATTACGCATTGATAAATGGCGCGATCCACACAATGGACGAAAGCGGGACAGTCGCCGAAGCCATCGGAATAGAAGATGGAGAAATTGTCTATGTGGGCAATGCCGAGGGGCTTCCAAATGTCATAGGGCTGGGAACCGAGGTTATCGACCTTGGCGGTGCGATGGTGCTGCCGGGTTTCGTGGATGGTCATATTCATGCCGTTGCCGGTGGCCTCATCATGCTTGGGGTGGATTTACAAACGGATGACAAGGATGAGCTTTTCGCGTTGATCCGCGAAGAAGTTGAGACGAACAAGGATGATCTTATTCTTGGGTACGGTGTGCGCTTTAATCCGTGGACTGACGGGAATCCGACGGCGGCCATGCTGGACGAAATCGAGTCTGAACGTCCGGTTTACTTTTGGGCGATAGATGGCCACGCGGCTTGGGCAAATTCCAAGGCTTTGGAACTTGCGGGTATTGACAAGGATACACCAGACACGGTCCCGGGGTTTTCGTTCTTTGAACGCGACACAGAAGGAAACCCGACCGGTTGGATCGTGGAAATTCCCGCGCAGCTTCAGGTTCTCTCGGCGCTGATGGAAATCTCGCCTGAGTTTATGAAGGACGGCGTTGAGGTTTGGATAAACCGTTTCGCGGCTGCCGGTATCACTTCGATTCATGACCATGGCATTCAAGGCATGGGTCAGGACGAAGGGTTTCAAATGCTGACCGACTTTGAAGCCGCAGGAGATTTGCCTCTCAGGGTTGTTGGTTCGTACTATTGGAATGACGGCAATGTCGATCCGCTGCCAGGAACCCTGGAATTGCGTGAGAAGTTTAATTCCGACCTTGTTAAGGCGCGATACCTCAAGATCAACATGGATGGTGGCGATGACAAATGGACCGCGCTCATGGTCGAACCCTATTCTGACAAACCAGAAAATGTCCCACAGCCCATTATCCCCTACGATGTGATGCAGGACGCCGTTATCCGCGCAGATGCGGCTGGGGTCGATGTGACCTGTCACTGTTTCGGAGACCTTGCTGTTCGCAGACTTCTTGACGCAGTAGAAGCCGCAATCGAGGTTAATCCGCAAAGGGATCGGCGTCACAAAATCACCCACGGAGTTTACATTCATCCGGACGATTACGCGCGTTTCGGTCAGCTTGGTGTCACATACGACTCTTCGGGCGCTTGGATGAGTTTTGATCCGTTGATGCAATCAATAGCAACAAGCAGAGTGGGGCCAGAGCGCGTAGACCTCGCCTTTCCGACGACACGCGTTCTTTCTGAGGGTGGAAAGTTCTCTTTCGGGTCAGATTGGCCCGTTTCGGGCTACGTGTCCGAGTACCGGCCGCTTGCAGCCATAGAAGCCGGTGTCACGCGCACTCTGGACGGTCGTAAAAACATAGCCCCCCTTGGCGGCGATGAAGCAAAGATGTCACTCGACCAAGCGCTGCGTGCACATACCATAGATTCAGCATACGGCATGGGATTGGACAGCGAGATCGGCAGCTTGGAAGTCGGGAAGAAAGCCGATTTGGTCGTCTTGTCCCAAAACCTCTACGACATCGACCCGAACGACATTTCGGAAGTCGATGTGCTCTATACCATCATGGATGGCAACATAACTTGGGATCATACGAAACAGTAAATATCCCGGGATGAAAAGCCAACTTCGGGAGGAGGACTGAAGTGACCTACATTCTAAGAGCCTTGCTTGCGACAAGTTTGGTTATTGGATTGACGAGCCAGGCGATTGCCTGTGGCAATCCACTGCAATGGGCCATGCTTTTCGAGCGTCACCCGGAGGCAAAGGTAGCTTTTACTGCGGATATGGAGGCGCGCTCCTCAGGATTGGTCCAAGCGAGGCCGTATTTGAGGCGGCCCGGTATTTCCTATCATTCCTGGTCAGTGCAATCCCTAAACCAGCTCGCGCAGGAAATGGCGCCGTCGGTTGCTTCTAGTTTGCAGGACGGAGACACACTTACGATCCTGCTGGCAATCGAAGTTGCCGCGATACGTTTCCACGGCGGAGACCGCGCACCCGAAGTTCTGGCGGCTGCCGAGCTGAAAACGATTTCAGACTACGACGTTACGACAACGGTAAACGTGCTTCATTCAGGTTGGCGGCACGATCTGGACTTCGCCGCGATGGTCGAAAACGAGCTTTTGATTGTTTCCCAGCCTCAAGCCGGTAATGCCCTCTCGGCGGTTTTTGGAGGGATAACCGAGGCTTCGTACAAACCTTGAAATTTGTGATGTGTTGAGAACTATTGGGGTAAACAAAGCAGGGCTATCGATGCCGGGCACGAAATGCAGTTCGGCGTCGGGTGCCGTGAAACTCTCTCAGTCCTTTTAGTTCTTGTCAGTGCCCGCTCAAACCGGTCACTAATAGTAGGTCGTGCAATACGAACAGCACTTATGCGATTTAGACCAACACGTAGCACCATAAGGAGAAATAGATGCCCCAGACAGCCGAAACCAACCGAAGGATTGTTCTGAACGAGCGTCCAGTAGGCTTGCCTGATGCGAACACGCTGCGGATGGAAACGAGCGAAGTGCCGACACCTGGCGAAGGTGAAATGCTGGTTCGTACCGTTTTTCTGTCACTTGATCCTTATATGCGCGGGCGGATGAATGATGCCAAATCCTATGCGGAACCCGTTGCCATAGGCGGGGTCATGACCGCCCAGGTGGTTGGGCAGGTTGTCATCTCTAACCTCAATGGATTTGAACCGGGCGACTATGTTCTGTCCGGGAGTGGTTGGCAGGACTATGCGATTTCCGACGGAACCCAAGTTATCAACCTTGGCAAGTCGCCCCAAAATCCGTCTTGGGCGCTGGGGATATTGGGTATGCCCGGCTACACGGCATATGCGGGTCTTCTCAAGATCGGAGAGCCGAAGCCAGGTGAAACAGTAGTTGTCGCAGCGGCTGCCGGCCCGGTGGGTGCTACGGTAGGGCAGATTGCTAAGCTCAAGGGATGTCGGGTTGTCGGCATTGCAGGCGGGGCAGACAAATGTGCACATGTCGTCGAAAATCTGGGTTTTGACGCGTGTATTGACCACCGTGCTGATGATTTTGCCGCACAGCTTGCCTCGGCCTGTCCTGAGGGTATCGACGTCTATTTTGAGAACGTGGGTGGTAAAGTCCTGTATGCCGTTCTGCCTCTTTTGAATCCGTTCGCACGCATTCCTGTCTGCGGCATAGTTGCGTGGTACAACCTGACTGACCTGCCTGACGGACCCGATATGGGACCCAATATCATGGGAACCCTGTTGCGGATGAAGGTTAAGATGCAGGGTTTCATCATCTTCGACAGTTTTCCGCAATCTGTGTATCACGAATTCAGTCGCGACATGACGGGTTGGATCAAAGATGGCTCGGTAAAGTACAAAGAGCATATGGTCGAAGGTCTGGAGAACGCTCCAGAGGCGCTGAACCAACTGTTGCAGGGCGGTAACTTCGGTAAAATGGTGGTAAACGTGGGATCCTGAAATGACGGATGACCCTGTTGAGTGAAACCTGAACTGGGTCATCCTTTTTCGGTCGGGAACATCCTTAGATCTTTGATATTGGATGCAGCCGGCATTATCCGATTGTGATGTCCGATTGTGCAGAGCAGGGCATTCAGGGAAACCAAGCTACAAGTGGATTGCTAGTTTCTGACGCACGCTGTGCGCCGCACTTTCTGCGCCTGACACTCATTCCTTCTTGTGCAATCGCCCTGAGAGTTTCTGCCGCTTTCAAAGATGCACTTTGGAATGGAGCGGGACCAGCCTTGTCGGGTTGTGCACACATCTTTTCCGGTGCATTGGGTGCCGCCACATGTTCTTGGAACCCACTGTTTCAAGGACTGGTAATTGCTCCACCCGTTGGGGCAGGAGTCCCCGGCAAATGCACAGACGGTGGTTCCGCGAATATCCACTGCGACCCCGCCTTTGCCAGCGCAATCTGCGGCAACGCCGCTTTGTGCGGACGCCGCCAGAAAGATGGTTGCGACCGACAAAAGCATCCTTGCCTGGCAGCGCATTGGACTCTCCGTTCCAGTTTGGTGGTTGGGATAGAGTGCATCATCCGGCTGAATTTGAAAACACTAGGGGTCTGACTGCCAATTCCGATTTACTGCGGGGTCAAATCCATCGCCGCCACAACCTTGTCATACGGCAGCCCGGCCGTGTCGTTCAGGCGACGAACCTGTTCGGCGCTTTCGCCTTCAAACAGGCACATGCAGCGGCCGTCCTCGGGCGCAAAAGTTGATCGGACATAGCTTATTTTGTCGCCATCTGCGGTCATGCGTGCTGCGGTGCCAATCGCCGCTTGCTGGGCTGCGCCAAGGTCTTCCATACTGATGCCCTTGAGGTTTCTTTCGACCATGAAAACAGACATTGTTCTTCCTTTCTGTCCTGTGAAACCGATGGCTCCATTGCACCACGGGGCTATGAAAGAGGGAACTACCGATCCTTTATGGCTTAATAACTCCAGGTTTGAGTAAAAACGTGTATCCTGTTGGCCGACTGACATCGGAAAAGAGAGGTCCCAAAGATGGAGATGTCTCAGATCAGATATGTTTTGTCTGCGGCCAAACACCTGAATTTCACGAAGGCTGCGGCAGAGTGTAATGTGAGCCAACCAGCCCTTACCAAAGGGGTAAAGTCGTTTGAGGCTGAGCTTGGCGCACAGGTGTTTCATCGAGAAGGCCGGAAAATCCTGATCAGCGATTTTGGCCGAACGATGTTGCCGCACCTGCAGCACATCGTTGACGAGGCCGCCGCGACTCGGATGTTGGCCCAGAACTTCAGGCTTTTGGAAAAAGTACCATTACGGCTGGGTGTTCTTTCAACGATCGGCCACGTGCGCCTCGCCCGTTTTCTGGCGCAATTTGAAAAAAGTCACAGTGGATTGGAACTGTCGGTCAATGAAGCGAGCGCCTCAAAGCTGAAGGACATGCTGGTCGAGGGGGAAATCGACGTTGCCTTCATGACATTGACAAACGAGCTTGAGGAAGAATTCCGGGCACATGCCCTATACACCGAGAGGTATGTTGTCGTTTTTTCACCGGATCATCGATTGAGGCAGCTCAATTCAGTTCCGTTGAAAGAACTGTCGGGCGAAAACTACGTGGACCGACTGGCCTGTGAGCTGCGAGAAATGGTGATGTCGGTTTGCCAGACGAAGGGCGTGGAACTTTATGCGCGTTTCCGTTCCGAGCGTGAGGACTGGATTCAGGCAATGGTCGCAGCAGGTATCGGGTTTGCGTTCATGCCGGAATATTCGGTTACCCTGCCGGGGCTGATGCAGCGGCCGCTTGTTCAACCGGATGTCGAACGCACGATCGCCGCCTTCACTGTTCCGGGCCGCAAATATTCCCCTGCTCTGGATGCGTTGATGCGGGCGTCGCATTCGTTTGCGTGGCCGGGGTAAGCGTATCGAGCTTGGCCCTGCGCACCAGGAAAACCACCAAAATTGGCCAACAGACGAGAAATATTGGCGAAATTTGATTTGCTGATAAACTCGACCCTCAGGAAGATGCCTGGGGAGGGGTCATGGGGACTTGGCTGAAAAGAATTATAGGCGCTGTCGTTCTGTTCGTTGTCGTAGCGGTCGCTTCGATCTGGTTGTTGTTTGCGGCGCCGCTTTTCTCGGACATGCGGCGTGGTCTGGTCGAACAAGTCCTTTCGGATCAGATCGGGCGCACGCTGCTGGTCAACGATGATGTCAGTGTCGCACTCGGACGTATCACAAGCATCTATGTCGGAGGGGTGGTCATACCAAGCCAGACCTTTCCCGATACGGCTCTTGCAGAGTTAAAGCTGCTTGAGCTGGAGCTTGATGTCGCGGCGCTTGCCAATGGGCGTTTGCAATTCGACAATTTGGTGGTTGAAGGGCTACAGACAAATTTGCTGACTGCGGCCGATGGCACAACAAGTTGGTCAACAAAGCGGCCTCGCACAAAAACGCCGCCTGAAAGCGCCGAGGCAGAGCCCAGTCGTGAACCTCAGGAGATGGAGGTCACTCCGGCCACGAACACTGAACCGAACAGTGGCATTCTTGCCTTTCTCAGCGACAAGAATGTGACTTTCACGTCTATTGGTTTGAAGGTCGATGACAAGGTTTCAGGGTTTTCTTTTGTGTTCGACCTCGAGTCTCTGGCCTTGGATCAGGTTGATGGTGAACAGCGAACGACAGTCTCTGGAATGGGGTTTGTAAATGGCCAGAGCTTCGGGATCGAGGGCGATTATCCACGCGGAGCGCCGTTCACCACACGCGCCAGTTTTGGCGAAATGACAGCCAGCTTCGATGGTGAGCCGTTGGATGAAGCTCAGGGTGGTGGATTTCAAGCGGCGTTGCAGATGGACACGGGTGAATTCGGCGATTTTCTCGATGTGCTTGGTCTTGAGCGCGTTCTTGAAGGCAACGGCCAGTTCCACGCCGAGATCGTGTCTCAGGATGTTCTCAAAGTAGATACCTTTTCGACATCCATCAGTCTTGAGGAAGGTCAACAGCTAACCGCAGAAGGATCGGTCGAAGACCTCTATACGGTTCAAGGCGTTGATATGGTATTTGACGCGCGCCTCTTTCCCGAAGGCCAGCCGCCCGAAGCGGCCAAGAAAATACAAGACCTAAAGTTCACTGCGCTTGAGATGCATTTGGTCGGGGCGCCGTCCTCGTTCAAGTTTGAGAAGCTGCTGTTCGAGACCAACGCATTCGATCAGGGGCTGGACGTTATCGGCCCTGCCTCTATCGAACGTGTGCGCCGTATGCCGGATGGTCGGTTGGCCATGTTAGGTTTGACGTTACAGGCCGGTCCGATCGAAAACCCAATCCTTGTGGCCCAAGGTGAAATTCTCGACCTGCTTCAGCTTGAGGATGTCACGTTCGAGGGGACTTTGAACGGTCCCGTGAATCTGCTTCTGCCAGATGTAGACGCGCAGTTCGTTGATCAGTTCGGCGGAATAAAAGCCGATTTTAGTCTGTCGAACGAGGGCGGTCCGGTTTCACTCAACAAACTGAACGCAACCAGTTATGGAACTGACCTTTGGGCGATGGATCTTGCGCTTTCCGTGAGTGAGCTAAAAGGTTTGTCGGGTCTGGATTTTGATATTGACCTTGATCTGGGCGACGGGGCGACATTTCTGACTGCTCTCGAATTGGAACCTGTTGAGACTGGTGCGCTTTCTATCAGCGCGGAAACGACAAGGCAGGCCGACGCGTTTCAGGCGTCGGTCGTGTTTGAAGCCGGGTCTTCTCAAATTCAGACAGCTTTGGACGCGAGCTTTCCCGGATCGGGAACTGTTGTTCGTGGCGGTCTGACCAGCGAGAGGCTTGATCTGAACGACCTGAAAAACCTGACTGCTGCGTTGAACCAACTCAAAAGCCTGGTCGGGGGCAATAGGCCAAAAACGGATTCTGAAACCCAACCACTGGTACTTTCTGACGATGATGACCCGGCAGTGCAGCCCCTGGTCCTGCCGGAGAAAAAGGGCAAGCCGGCTGATCTTCTGGACGTTCAGCGCATGCTTGCTGAGGCAGATGTCGAGGTGGCGATCGAATTCAAAGAAATCGTTGGCCAGAAAGGTGTGACTGCCGTCACAAGCGATTTGACTGCCAAAGACGGAGTTGTGGATGCCGGGCCGCTGCAAATTAGTTATGGCGGGGGCAATTTCAGTCTGAGGGCGGTCGTGGACCTGCTTGAATCGCCGGATTGGGTATCATTGTCCGGTTCAACATCCGGGTGGGAATTCGGCGAAATCCTTGACGAGTTAGGGATTGGAATTGACGCGTATGGGCGTCTCAGTGGGGACTTCAACGTCGCTGGCAGTCTTGCTTCGGGCAAAGCCTTCTTGAACTCGATGCAAGGAAAGGCGGCGCTCTCTATGTCTCAGGGCTATATCAGCACCAGCCTTCTAGAACTGGCGGGGCTTGGTATCTTCCCGTGGCTGTTCTCGGAAGAACTTCGTCAGGGATACACTGACATTACGTGCGTTGTGGCCCCGGTTCGCATTGACGCTGGACGGGTTTATTCGGAGTCCATCGTGATAGAAACCGGTTCCGTTCAGTTGGTCGCGAAAGGACAGGTAGACTGGGCAAATGATACAATCGCGCTCAGGGCGGAACCGCGCCGCGTTGGAAAACCACTTTCCCGAAGCGCTTGGCCCATTGAAGTCAATGGCCAGCTTTCAGCACCAAAGTTCAAGCTGGACGTAGGCGGGTCAAGACAGTCCGTGTCAGGCAGCGCAGATGAAATGCCGGCGCAACGACAACCCTGCGTTCCAGACCTGCAACAACTGCAATAGCTGGCCGCAGTTTCATTCCGTGAGCGGTTTGGGCTGTTCTGCCTGACAAGCCTGTACAGCTTCAATCGCTTTTGCAGAGCCACTCAGGTCAAGCTGGACCGAAGTCCCGCTTTCGCCGGTTATTGTAACGCCCTGTCGTTTCCCGAATTCACTTACAAACTCGGGGTTATCGAAGAACGCATAACCGCCGGGGACTCCGTTCTTGAAGGTGCCAACCGCGTCCCCAGCGAACTTCGCATCGCCAAAATCGAAATTTACCAGACCTGTGGCACCGTCTTCGATCTGCTCCCACGCCGGGTTATAGGCCGCGAAAAAACCACCTTGCTGATTGGGGGCCGCGCCGATTTCGACCGTCATTCCATCGCCGAATTGCTTCCACGCGAGACACCCGTTGCCCTTTTCAGGATCAATCAAGATCGTCCAGTCGCCAGACTCGCCCCACCGTTCCATGCCAGCGCCAAGTACTGAACTTGCGGACATTAAGACGACTGCGGTTAGACCCCATTTGCGCATCCGGCACCTCGTATCTTGTTCCAAAGTCAGTAAATCAGAACTGTTTTCGCAGGGCCAATACTATTCTTGCCAGAGAATTCTGGGCTTGGATTTTGGCTGGGCGGTCAATTCGCAAGAGCAGCGGTTTTGCCTACGAGAAACCCCAACTAAATTCCGTTGCGGCAGATCAAGCGGCAGAAGGTTGAAGCAGTACGTTTGATTGGTATAGATTTTATACCAAACTGCCTCTTTGATTGGACCTCAGGATGACATCGCCTCTTGCCGTGCCGTTCCAACTTGGAAACAAGGCCACTATCCGCAACCGCTTCTTTAAATCCGCCGCCAGCGAACAGCTGGGGGATAGAAACAGGAACCCCAAACAGGGGCTTGCAACGCTTTATCGAACGTGGGCTGAAGGCGGAAGCGGGCTGGTAATGACCGGTAACGTGATGGTCGATCGGTCTGCCTTGGGTGAGCCGTATAACGTGGTGCTGGATGATCAAAGTGATCTGGACGCTTTTCGCTCATGGGCTCAGGCGGGCAAGGTCGATGGTGCGCATATTTGGATGCAGCTCAACCATCCGGGAAAACAAAGTCCAAAACAGGTTTGCCCTGAACCCATGGCTCCCTCGGCGGTGCCACTTGGACCCGCGTTGTCAAGTGGGTTCAACCCGCCGCGCGCTCTGACCGAGACCGAGATCGAGGCTATTATTTCGCGCTTTGCGCGCGCGGCCGCCCTCGCTCAGCAGGCGGGGTTCACCGGGGTTCAAATCCACGGTGCGCATGGGTATCTGGTCAGTCAGTTCCTCTCGCCGCATCACAACCGGCGTGACGATAAATGGGGCGGATCGCTTGAAAACCGGATGCGTTTCGTCCTTGAAATCTACGCTGCAATCCGCGCGGCCACCGGGCCTGACTATCCCATTGGCATCAAGCTCAACTCGGCGGATTTCCAAAAAGGCGGGTTCAGCGAAGACGACTCCATCCGTGTCGTCAAAGCGTTGGAGGAGGCCGGAATAGACCTGATCGAAATTTCGGGCGGAACCTACGAGGCTCCGGCGATGATGAAGGGCAAGCGCGAGAAAAATGTGCGTGAGTCGACGCAGAAGCGCGAAGCGTATTTCCTGCAATATGCGGCGGAGTTGCGTAAAACGGTCAACGTGCCGCTTGTTGTGACCGGTGGTTTCCGCAGCCGCGTGGGAATGGAGGAGGCACTGAACAGCGGTGCCACAGACATGGTGGGGCTGTGTCGTCCTTTGATCCTGCGCCCAGACCTGCCAAATGCTGCTTTGGCCGACCCGGATTTCCGGTACGAGCTGAAAGAGCCCAGCACTGGTATCCGGGCGTTGGATTTGATGACAATGATCGGATTGACTTGGTACGAGGGGCAGTTGTGGCGTCTTTCTCGCGGCAAGCCGACGCGAACCAATCTGCCGCCAAAACTGGTCGCGTTGTCAATCATATGGAAATCGCTGACGGGTCCCCGCACCAGATTGCGAGCCTGACCCGGGCTACGACGAACGTTTGATGTGGCATTGACCGGCGGCCCACGCGGCCGTCACTGGGTGAGGGTGATTAAAAGCTGTAATATCCAGCATATTGCAATCGGCCGAGTTGTGCGAGGGAACTTTGCACCGGGCGCGACAAACCTCGCGCCCCGGTTCAACGGAGGGAGGGCAAAAGCTCGTGGACTATATTAATCAAGACGACCTGTGGTTTTTGGTTTTTGACTGGCTGAAAACCGAAGAACTGACAACCCGCGACCAGTTTGCAGAGCACGATCGTGAGACCATGCAGTCGGTTCTTGACCTTTCGGCACAGGTCGCACGCGATAAATTCGCACAGCATTTCAAGGTGTCAGATCGGCAAGAGCCATATTTGTCTGACGGAAAAGTGGTGCTGCCTGAAGAAACGGCTTCGGATCTGGCCGCCTTTCGCGAGGCGGGCTTCTTTGGGATGGGCTTTCCTGCCGAAAGGGGCGGGATGGGATTGCCGATGACGGTAACGATGGCCTCAAGCGCGAACTTTACAGCCGCAAATTGCTCTACCGCCGCGTATCCGTTTCTGACTCAGGGAAACGCCAACCTGATGTTGGCGTTCGCATCGGAAAAGCAGATCGAAACTTGGGTTATGCCTGCGATTGAGGGGCGAAATTTCGGCACGATGTGCCTGAGCGAACCTCAGGCCGGATCGTCTCTGGGGGATATTCGTACAAGGGCAGAGCCGGATGGCTCGGACGAATTGGGCGTGCGGTATCGTCTGCGGGGAAACAAGATGTGGATCTCTGGTGGGGATCAGGAGATCAGCGAGAATATCCTGCACCTCGTTCTTGCCAAAGTGCCCGGCGAAGACGGGAAGCTCATACCGGGGGTCAAGGGAATTTCGATCTTCGCGGTGCCGAAATATCTTCCTGACGGGTCCAAGAATGATGTGGCCGTTGCTGGCCTCAATCACAAGATGGGCTATCGCGGTACAACGAACTGCCTGCTGAATTTTGGTGAGAACGACGGTGCCATCGGGTGGCGGATCGGAGATTTGGGCCAGGGCTTGGCAATCATGTTCCACATGATGAACGAGGCCCGGATCGGGGTCGGTATGGGGGCCGCGGCGATGGCCTATCGCGGGTATGTTCAATCCGCCGAGTACGCGCGTGAACGGCGGCAGGGTCGGTCATTGGAGCGTGGCAAGGGTGGGTCTGATACCGCGATGATCCCCATCATCGAACATGTAGACGTCAAACGTATGTTGCTGTCTCAAAAAGCCTACGCCGAAGGTGCGCTGGCCTTGTGTCTGTATTCCTCCAGACTTTCGGATGATGCACATACGCACCCCGACGAGGATGAGCGCAAGAACGCAGCGCAGCTACTGGATTTGCTCACACCTGTCACCAAAAGCTGGCCCTCTGAATTCGGGCTGGTTGCCAATGACTTGGCCATTCAGGTGCACGGGGGGTATGGCTATACGCGCGATTATGACATGGAGCAACTCTATCGCGACAACCGCCTCAATCCCATTCACGAGGGGACATTCGGCATTCAGTCGGCAGATTTGGTGGGGCGCAAGCTGGGTCAGAACGGTGGTGCGGGCTACCGCATCCTGATTGATCGGGTTTCGCAGACCATCGCGGATGCGAAACAGGACGAGTCTCTGGCGCAGGAAGTTCATCGTCTAGAAGAGGCCGTAGAAGCGATGCAGAAGGCGGTGATTGCGTTGGCCGGGATGGGGCCTGTCCCTGCGGCTCTGGACAACTCCGGTGCCTTCCTCAGCGCCTTCGGCCATGTCGTGCTGGGTTGGCTCTGGGTGTCTCAAGCGCTGGCGGCGCAGGGCGATGATCGGGTGGCACGCGGCAAACAGGCGGCCTGCAGGTATTTCCTGCGCGTTGAACTGCCCAAAGCCGTGGTCGGCTTTTCCCAAGTCGAGCGTGCAGAAGCCTGCATTGCACAGACGGAAGCCGAAATTCTGTAAAACTGTCTTCAACTGGATTGAGAGCCTGCGGAACCGTGATGCGGTTCCGCGTTCAGGTTTTGGGACTTGCCCGATCTCCCGGCAGTGGATCAGCGTCTGTGCTTGCACGACCGGGTCCCCAATCTTCGTGCGGACTGTCCATCATCAGGCCGATGAAAACTGGGACCGGGAAAGCAAGGATCGGCGACCTTTTGCGGGTAGGTGCGAAACAGGTCTTTTTCGCTTAAGTGTTTCTTCGTGTCGCGCTTTGGGTGCTCAAGGGCTGTGGTTTCACAGTATTTTGGGCCCGTGATCATGCTGCTGAAAAATGGGCCCAGCCCGTCGAATTTTTGGGAATTTGCTCCAATTCCAACATTTTTGTGGAACTATGGGCGAAAAACGGTATTTTGCCCAGAATATGTGGAGAATATTGCATGGCCATACACGAAACTGTTTCTCCCAGGGAATTGCAGCTTCTTGAGGCACTGCGCCAACTTGGTGGCCAAGCGCGAAACGTGGAAATCGCGAGCCTGCTGAATGTCTCGGACGAGACGGTACGACGCACGATTAAATCCTTGTCTAAATTGGGCCTCGTTTCGCGGGCGCATGGGGTCGCGCGCCTGCTTGAACCCCAGTATGAGGCAAATTTCTTTCAACGTTTAGGCGAGTTCACGCAGGAAAAAGGTCAAATCGCAAATGCTGCGGCGGCGATGATACCGGACGGGGCAACTCTGTTTCTGGATGTCGGAAGCTCTACTGCAATTGCGGCCGAGGAATTGCGTGCCAAGCGCAATCTGACCGTCGTGACCAATTCGACGAAGATCGCGCACAAGCTGGTCGAGCACAATGGCAACCGCGTGTTTCTGCTGGGCGGTGAGATGCGCAAGGACGAGATGGGAACCTTCGGCTTTGTGGTCGAGGCCCAAGCGCGGCGATATTCCTATGACTTCGCAATAATCAGTGCGGATGCGCTGAACTCGAAATTTGGCTTTTTGTACAACAACTCAGCCGAAGGCGAGCTGGCCTCTGTCATACTTGAGCGCTGCAACCTGTCGATCATTTCAATGGTTCATCAAAAATTTGAAACCGCTGGGCCGCATCAGTGCTTTGACCCGAGTTTGGTCGATCACCTTGTGACGGACCGCGCGCCGGGCAAGAAAATGGGCGCGAAATTGGGACAGTGGGAGGTCAAGGTAACCGTGGCTGCCGAATGAACATGAACTTCCAAAATTCAAGCGACGATTTAGGACGGGTCGTCATGGGTTTTTGCCGGGAAAAGCAAAAGGGCAACTAGAGAATGGCAATTTTAACCTTCCTGATGCAGTTGGCCGGGGCAACGATGTTGCTTCTGTTTGCGGTTAGAATGGTGCGAACCGGGATCGAACGAAGCTATGGCGCTTCGTTCAAAAGGGTCTTGACGCGTAAGGAGAGCATGGTTGAATCCAGCCTGACCGGATTGATCCTGGCTGTTGTTCTGCAAAGTTCGGCTGCGGTCGCTTTGCTTGCTTCGGGATTTGCGGCTGGCGGGTTTTTGTCGTTTTCGAGTGGTTTGGCGATCGTGCTGGGCGGCGATCTGGGGTCGGCTCTTGTTATCCAGATATTGTCGTTCCGGTTGGACTGGCTTGTTCCTCTGCTTCTTGCGGTCGGAGGTTGGTTGTTCGTCAAAACCGAGCGCAAGAAAAGTCGTCAGATCGGGCGCATCCTGATGGGGATCGCTTTCATACTGATTTCTCTAAGATTTCTGCGTGAAGCCATGGACCCAATTCGGGATAGTGCGTTCCTTCCGGCAATCGCTGACTATCTGGTTCGGGACTACGTAACCGCATTTCTGGTGGGCGGTGCGCTGGCTTTTGTAATGCACAGTTCGGTAGCCGCTATTCTGATGTGCGTTACGCTGGTGCAGATCGGTGCTCTGCCGTTTCCAGCAGGTTTGTCACTGGTTCTGGGGGCCAATCTTGGCAGTGCCTTGATCCCGGTCTGGTTGACCCGCGGATTAGACGTGCGCGCGCGGCGTATTCCCTATGCAAATCTTGCACTGCGCGGAGTTTGGGCGGTCGCCTGTCTGTTTGCAGCACAATTGGCACTGCGCTCAGGTGTTTTGGGAGGCGACTATCAGGGTCAGATGCTGGTTAATGCCCATCTGGTCTTTAATGCGTCTCTTTTGATCTTGTCGCTGCCCTTCTGCAGAATCCTGCAGAAGCCGTTTGAGACGATTTTGCCAGACGCACGGCCCGTTTCAGAAACCGACCCTTTAGCGCGTCCGGCCAGCGCACTCGAGCCGGAGATGGCTGATACTCCGGCGTTGGCGATCTCTGCGCTCAAGCGTGAATTGCTGCGTATGGCGGAATTGGTTCAGATGATGTTCAACCCGTTGCTTGGGCTGTACAAGTCAGGCGACGCTGAACAGATCGGGGCAGTTCAAGCCATCGACCTGGAGGTCAATCAGTGCCTGAGCGACATTCGCGCCTTTGTTGCAAAGCTTCCTGCTGAAAAGATGGACAAAAGGAATTCGGATATCGCGCGGGATATGCTGGAATATGCCGTGCGTCTTGAGACTGCTGGCGATGTGGTGGCCAAACGCCTGACTGTATTAGCGACCGAGCTTGGCGGCTCTGGCAAGCAATTCTCGCCCGAAGGATGGTCGGAGGTTCAGGAAATGCACGAAAAGATCCTGGCCAACCTGAAGTTGGCAACCAATGTCATCATCTCTGAGGATCTCGAAAGCGCGCGATTGTTGAATCTTGAAAAAACCGAGATCAAGCGGGCCGAGCGCGACAGTCGTAAACGCCACTTCCGCCGGTTGCAGAAGGGTAGGATCGACAGTTTTGAAACCAGTGACGTTCATCTGGAAACATTGCGGGCATTGCGAGAGTTCAACAGCCACATTGCGGCTATTTCAACACCGATCCTCTATGCGAACGGCCAGTTGCTGGAAACGCGCCTGATCGAAGAATTGCCGCAGCACGAACGCAACGCCGAAGTGTAAAAGCTGCGCGGGTTTGTCTGCTTCGTGGTTTCTGCTGTGCATGCAACGACCACGGGGCGTGTCTCTTTGCGCGTGACGGTCAATTCTGCAACTGCCGAAAATTCCAGCTTCTTCTCAACCCATTGTTCACGCCGGTGGTGGTTTTGCGCAAATCATCGGCGGAGAATTTGTAAATTGCCGCATTTATAGCAGGTCTTGAAACTATAAGTACTGCTTATGATGTAGTAGATATTATCGATTTTTCTTAGTCCTGTATTCTGTCAAATTACTTCCACCAAAAGTTAGAAAATCAAAGCGCCGCACGAGAATGGCGTAGGTGTCATACTCAACTCAACAGAGGGAAACATGAAAAAAACCACGTCTAAGTTTATCGCTACTGTGGCTGCGGCCTTAATGGGAACAGCGGCAGCCGCCGAAACCGAACTGACCGTTTACACGGCTGTCGAGGCCGAAGACCTGGCCCGGTATGCGGAACAATTCAACGCCGCTTACCCGGACATCAAGATTAACTGGGTTCGCGATTCCACTGGTATTATCACGGCAAAATTGCTGGCCGAGCGTGACAACCCGCAAGCCGATGTCGTCTGGGGTTTGGCGGCGACTTCTTTGCTGCTTCTGAAATCAGAAGATATGCTTGAACCCTACGCGCCAGTCGGAGTGGAAAAGCTGGATGCGAAATTTGTCGACAGCGGCGACGTTCCCAGCTGGGTCGGAATGGACGCTTGGGTGGCTTCTGTCTGCTACAACACGGTTGAAGCGGAGAAGGCTGGTTTGACACCGCCGACCTCGTGGAAGGATCTGACAGACCCGCAATACAAGGGGCATGTCATTATGCCGAACCCGAACTCGTCCGGTACCGGATTCCTGGACGTTTCAAGCTGGCTGCAGATGTTCGGTGAAGATGGCGGTTGGGAGTACATGGACGCGCTGCATGAGAATATCGCGCGCTATACGCATTCGGGCTCCAAGCCGTGCAAGCTTGCTGCGGCGGGTGAGATTCCGATCGGAATTTCGTTTGCTTTCCGTGGCGCCAAGTCCAAGGCCGCTGGTGCGCCTCTGGACATCATCGTTCCGTCCGAAGGTGTCGGTTGGGACATGGAGGCGACAGCGATTGTCGCAGGAACAGGCAATCTGGAAGCCGCGCAGAAGCTGGTTGATTTCTCGGTCACCAAAGAGGCCAACGAAATGTACAACACCGGCTATGCGGTTGTCGCGATGCCGGGGATTGCCAAGCCGGTCGAACACTTCCCCGAAGGTTTGCTGGATGCAATGATCGACAATGACTTTGAGTTCGCAGCCAACAACCGGGCGGCCATCCTGAAGGAATGGCAGTCTCGCTACGACGGCAAGTCCGAACCAAAGAACTGATGAGCTTGGCAGGAGGGGCCAGGTGCCCCTCCGCCCTTTGGACAGAAAATCCCACACCTTCATGAGCGGCGCAGTTTCCCCTCGGCCCTGCCTTCGCTAATCTCAAGGATCTCTCCCAGTGCTTAAGAAAACCTCTCCCGGTGATCTCTATCTGAGTATCCAAGACCTATGGAAAGCCTTTGGTGAATTTCTTGCGCTGAGAGACATCTCGCTCGACATCCATGAAGGGGAATTCATTTGTTTTCTTGGTCCCTCAGGGTGCGGAAAGACTACTCTGCTGCGTGCGATCGCGGGTCTTGACCTTCAGACAAAAGGCACGGTGATGCAGGACGGAAAGGATGTTTCCAATCTTCCGCCCTCCGAGCGCGATTTTGGCATCGTGTTTCAGTCCTACGCGCTGTTTCCCAACCTTACGATCGAGAAGAATATCGCGTTTGGTCTGGAAAATACGGGTCGCAGCAAGTCCGAGATAACCGTGCGCGTGGCCGAGCTGTTGAAACTGGTTGGCCTGCCGGATCAGGGCAGCAAATACCCGGCGCAATTGTCCGGAGGGCAGCAACAACGGATCGCATTGGCGCGCGCCATCGCAACAAACCCGGGCCTGTTGCTATTGGATGAGCCGCTATCTGCGCTGGATGCCAAGGTGCGTGTGCATCTGAGGCATGAGATTAAAGAACTACAACGAAAGCTGGGCGTAACAACGGTGATGGTAACCCATGACCAGGAAGAGGCGCTGGCAATGGCCGACCGGATCGTGGTCATGAACCACGGCGTGATCGAGCAGGTCGGCACCCCAACAGAGATCTACCGTCACCCCTCCAACCTGTTTGTTGCAGATTTCATTGGCGAGATGAACCAATTGACCGCTGTCGCAGGGGATACCGATACTTTGGAGCTTGGCGGCTCGGCACTGAAATGCGAGCCACACACCCACCGTAAAGGCGACCGAGTTGTGGCCGCGGTCCGACCCGAGGATATTATTCCGCACGGCGACGGGGCGCGGTCGCCGGGTGCGCCGGATAGCATCTCGACACCCGAGAATGCGTTTGAAGTCCTTATTTCACAAATGGAGTTTCTGGGATCGTTCTGGCGCTGCCGGCTTCAGCATGAAACGTTTGGCGATGAAGAATTGATCGGGGACTTCTCAATCAACGCGGTTCGCCGCCTGGGGCTTGAAGAAGGTGGTCGGATGACAATCGAGCTGCCTTGCAACCGTCTCTTGGCCTTTAGTCCGGCGGAGCAGGGCTGATGACTCAATCCTCTGCACTACCCGCCGGTCCAATCATCAAGGGCAAACTGAGCCGCGACGACATTATCATGCGCGGAGGCATGATCGTAATCGCGCTTTACCTGGTTGTTACCTTAGCCTTCCCCTTATGGGCGATGCTGTCCAAGTCCTTTTCGACATACCGGATGGAATTGTCGCAATATGAATTTCAGGTCAGTGATGAAAACGGTGTTTTCGACGGCACGATCCTGAACGGTGCCCAGTTGAATTCGGAAACTGGGGCGTACTCCGATCAAGACCTGTCGACCGGTTCTGACGGGCGACTTTCGGTGACACCATTTTTCCCGGATTTCAGCTTCCGCAGCCCGGTGATGTACCAAATCCGAAACACGGTTCCAGAAGGCCGCTTTCTTGTCGGCTCGAATCTGCAAAAGGGTACCGATTGGGTCGAGCTTGATTCAAACACGTTTAGACGTGTTCAGCTACGGCCGGTGAAATCGACTGGTGTGGACAACTTCGTCAGCTACTTTTCCACTCCGGCGCTGTTCAATTCGATCAAGAATTCGCTGTGGATTGCGGTTGTCAGCACCGTGATCACTGTTTCGCTGGCCTTCTGGTTTGCCTATGCACTCAATCGCAGTTGCATGCGGTTCAAGGGCGTGTTCCGTCTGGTCGCAATGGCGCCGATCCTTGTGCCGTCGCTTCTGCCCGGTATTGCGCTGGTGTACCTGTTCGGAAATCAAGGGATGCTGAAAGAACTGCTGTTTGGTGCCAGTATTTATGGTCCCATCGGGATTGTGATCGGGTCCGTTTTCTTCACCTTCCCACATGCTTTCCTCATTATTTCGACAGCCTTGGCAATCTCGGACGCGCGTCTGTACGAAGCGGCGTCGAGCCTGCGTTCGACCCCTTGGCGGACCTTCTGGACTGTCACTGTTCCGGGTGCGCGGTACGGTCTGATTTCAGCGGCGTTCGTGGTCTTCAACCTTGTGATAACTGATTTCGGGTTGCCAAAGGTGATTGGCGGTCAATTCAACGTCCTCGCGGTAGACATATACAAACAGGTGATCGGTCAGCAGAACTTTGAGATGGGAGCGGTGGTGTCAGTTGTGCTGGTTGTCCCTGCGATCTTGGCCTTTGCGATTGACCGTCTGGTGCAATCGAAACAGGTTGCGTTGCTGTCCGCGCGGTCCGTGCCATACCAGCCTTCACCGAACGCGCGACTGGATGGGATCATGCTGGCCTATTGCAGCTTGATTGCCATGTTCATTGTCGGGTTGCTGGCTGTCTGCCAGTTTGCGGCCTTGATCAAGTTCTGGCCATACGACCTGAGCCTGAGTTTGAACAACTATCAGTTCGACAAAATGGACGGAGGCGGCTGGGGCTCGTACTTCAATTCGATCAAGATGGCATTTCTGACTGCGGTGTTTGGCACGTCCATAGTGTTTTTCGGAGCCTATTTGGTGGAAAAATCGAATGGTTTCAGAACCGGTCGTGCGTTGTTCCAGATGTTCGCCATGTTGCCGATGGCAATTCCGGGAATGGTGTTGGGTCTTGCCTACATCTTTTTCTTCAACAACCCGTCCAACCCGATGAATGCGATCTACGGAACTATGGCCATTCTGGTCATCTGCTCGGTGACGCATTTCTATACCGTGTCACATCTGACGGCGGTGACGGCACTGAAACAGATGGATACTGAGTTTGAGTCCGTCTCGGCTTCGCTCAAACAACCTACCATGAAACTGTTTGCCCGAGTGACCGTGCCCGTGTGCATGCCCGCGATCTTGGATATCTCGATCTATCTTTTCGTCAATGCCATGACGACGGTTTCAGCGGTTGTGTTCCTGTACTCGCCCAAGACGACATTGGCATCGATCGCTGTGCTGAACATGGACGACGCTGGTGATATTGCGCCTGCGGCGGCGATGGGAATGATGATCTTTTACACCAACGCGGCTGCCAGAATTCTGCACCTGGTCGCGTCTAAGGGTATTCTAAACAGAACTCAGGCATGGCGCAGTCGTTAGTCTGTGAACCTGACGTTCATTCGGCCGCCGCCTTTTCCGATTGGATGCGTTTTACAAAGTCCATGAACGACCGGATGACTTTGACTTCGACGCGCTGCGTCAGGTGAATCATGCTTTCACCCATTTGCAGGTTTACGCCCTTCAGCTCGATCTGACGCAGCCGGTCGTCGCGACCGTATTCGGCGCGCGAGACAAATCCGATCCCCGCGCCGGATGCCACAAGCTCTCGTACCGCTTCGCGGCCTTCGGCGACGATGGCCGGTTTTAGATTTATTCTTCTGCTGCGCGCTTCATCTTCGAGTTTTTGTCGGGTCTTCGACCCCTGTTCGCGGAAAATCAGAGGTAAGCCTTTCAGCTCGTCGAAGTTCAGTTCAGTTGTAGTTTCCGGTAGAATCTCAGGCCCGGCAAACGCAACTATTTCCGTTGCCCCGAGATTGAGAACAGTCATGTCCTTGCCGGGTGAGGGGCTGCCCACGATCCCAATTTCCGCGTTATACGCCCTGAGCTCATCCAGGATCTCGTTTGTGTTTCCGGATCGGACCAAAACGGTTAAATTCGGATACATCGCCTGAAATGGGCCAAGAAAGTCGGCTAGATGGTGCGCTGAATCCGCAATGATGCGAAGTTCGCCGTCCACGGCCGCACTGGATTCCGACAGATAGTCTTCGATCTGGTTTTCGACCTCAAAATACTGCTTTGTGAAGCGAAACAGCTTTTCTCCCTCTGGGGTGAGAAACACGCGCTTTCGCTCGCGTTGGAAAAGCAGCAGATCGTGATCCTGTTCCAGCTTGCGAACCTGTTCGGAAACCGCGGGTTGGGTCAGGAAAAGCGCCTCGGCCGCTCTGGAAAAACCACCGTAAAGAGCCACATGGTGAAACGCTTTTAACTGGCTGTGCCGCATGTTTTTGCCTTTGAAGTCAAGTATAGGAGGAGCTTATCATAAGATTGATTTTTGCAATTTTACATATAGCCGATGACGTTGCAATTGTGTCTTTGAAACGTGTTATCGGAGCATGGTGATGACCAAACCTGAAAACTCGATTGAGCCTCCGAAGATGGGTGAGCCCTATCTTCTGACCCCCGGCCCTTTGACGACTTCGTATGCCGTCAAGCGCGCGATGCTCAAGGATTGGGGCAGTTGGGATGACGACTTCCGAGCCATGACCCGAGACATGCGCGCTAGGCTGCTGGCTTTGCTGGGCGAGGGGGCCGAGGAATTCGACTGTGTGCCGATACAAGGCAGCGGGACTTTTGCGGTTGAATCCATGTTGTCCTCTTTCATCCCGTGCAAAAGCAAGACGCTGGTCTTGGCAAACGGGGCGTACGGGATGCGTTCAGCGCAGACGTTGGACTATCTGGGACGCGATCATGTGGTTCTGGACAAGGGCGACTACTTGCCGCCGCGTGGTTCCGAAGTGGCGGAGATTCTGGCCAACGACCCAACCATAACGCATGTCGTGGCAATCCACTGCGAAACGTCCTCGGGTATTTTGAATCCGGTCGAGGAAATTTCAGAAGCAGTCTATGCAGCCGGTCGCAAGTTGCTCATCGATTCAATGTCTGCTTTTGGGGCGATCGACTTGAAGCCTTCGGAAATCCGGTACGAGGCGATGGTCTCGTCCGCCAATAAGTGCATTGAAGGTGTGCCTGGTTTCGGCTTTGTCATCGCGCGCAAATCTGAACTTGTTGCCGCAAAGGGCAATAGTCACTCGCTGTCGCTGGATGCACATGCGCAGTGGGCTCATATGGAAAAAACGGGTCAGTGGCGCTTTACGCCGCCAACCCATGTTGTTGCGGCGTTTCTCGAAGCGTTGAAGGCGCACGAGGCCGAGGGCGGAGTTGCCGGACGCGGCGCGCGGTACACGTCTAACCGGGATGTGATGGTCGCTGGAATGCGGGAACTGGGTTTTGAGACGCTGCTGCAGAACCGCTGGCTGAGCCCTATCATCGTGACTTTTTTCTGCCCGGCTGATGAGCGTTTTGAGTTCGGCCGCTTCTACGATTTGATGAAGGATAGAGGGTTTATCATCTATCCGGGTAAGCTGACTGTTGTCGACAGTTTCCGTGTCGGCTGCATTGGGCAAATGGATGAACAAGTGATGCGGCAGGTTGTGGCCGCAGCCAAGGATTCTCTGGCCGAGATGGGTGTCGCAAACGCTGCCCCCCCGGTTCAGGCATTGGAAGAACGCGCCAAGCTGGCAGCTTAAGACACAAAGGACCACCGAAAATGACAATTCATTCCCCCGTGACCGCAAACGAGCGTGTCTATCCGGCCCCAAAGGTTCCCGCCATTGCCATTTGTCTGGATGGGTGCGAGCCTGAATATCTGGAAGTAGCCATCCAAAAGGGATTGATGCCCACGCTCAAGCGGATACGCGAGACGGGCACCGATCGGCTGGCTCATTCCGTTATTCCGTCCTTCACCAACCCGAATAACCTGTCGATTGCGACGGGTCGCCCTCCGATCGTGCATGGGATTTGCGGTAACTACCTGATTGATCCGGACAGCGGTGAAGAAGTGATGATGAACGATGTGCGGTTCCTGCGCGCGCCGACTATCTTCTCGCAGTTTTACGAGGCCGGGTATCGCGTCGCGATGGTAACCGCCAAGGACAAGCTGCGCGCATTGCTGGGGGCTGGCCTGAAGTTCGACGAAGACCGCGCCGTCGCGTTTTCGTCTGAGCGCGCAGGGGAAACCACCAAGGCAGAACATGGCATCGACAATGCCAGCGCGTGGTTGGGCATGCCCGTGCCCGAGGTTTATTCGGCCGAGCTGTCCGAGTTCGTCTTTGCGGCTGGCGTCAAGCTGCTGAAAGAGTTCAAGCCCGATATCATGTACCTGTCGACGACGGATTATATCCAGCACAAGTTTGCGCCGGACCAACAGGGCGCTCTGGATTTCTATGCAATGTTTGACAGGTACCTCGCACAGTTGGACGAGATGGGAGCGGCCATCGTTGTCACCGCCGATCACGGGATGAAGCCCAAGCACAACGCCGATGGCGAACCAAATGTCATTTATGCGCAGGACCTTATGGATGAATGGCTGGGTGAAGGTCAGGCGCGCGTGATCCTTCCGATCACCGATCCCTACGTGGTGCACCACGGTGCGCTTGGTGCATTTGCCACCGCCTATTTGCCCGAGGGCGCGGATGTTGCGGACATCATGGCCAAACTGGACGCTCGGGAAGAATTGATCCTTGTGGTCGATAAAGACGAAGCGATCCGACGCTTTGAACTTCCTGCGGATCGTATCGGCGATATCGTGATGATCTCGGGCGAGAACATGACCATCGGAACCTCGGCGGACCGCCATGATCTGGCCGCGCTCAAGGAGCCCCTGCGCAGTCATGGCGGGCTGACAGAGCAGGAAGTGCCCTTTATCGTGAACCGCGTGATTGATCTGGGCAACGCGCCCGATCTGCGAAACTTTGATGCGTTCTTCTACGCCACAACAGCGGCGGCGCAGTAACCATGAAAGATCAAGTCATGAGTGAAGCCGAAATCAGAAACGAAGGCATGCGGATCGGCGGAGAGGTTGTCTTTACCGATGACAAGGTTCCAGTTCTCTATCCCTACACGAACGAAGTGGTTGGATATGTTCCTGCGGGTAACGCCGAACATGCGCGCAAGGCGTTCGAGATCGCAGCGAACTACAAGCCCAAGCTGACCCGCTATGAACGCAGCCAAATTCTGCAACGCGCCGGAGAACTGATTGGCGAGCGTCGGGAATATCTGGCGAAGTGGTTGGTGCTGGAATTGGGCATCTGCCACCAGCACGCGATTTACGAAACGAAACGCGCGCAGGATGTCTATCAGTTCGCCGCGGCCGAAGCGCTGAAGGACGATGGTGAGATATTCTCGTGCGATCTGACCCATAACGGCAAGGCGCGTAAAATCTTCACAACGCGAGAGCCGGTGACCGCGATCAGTGCGATCACGCCGTTCAATCACCCGCTCAACATGGTCAGTCACAAGATCGCGCCGTCGATCGCCACCAACAACTGCATGGTCTGCAAACCGACGGAATTGACGCCGATGACCTGCCTGACGTTGGCTGACATTCTGTACGAGGCCGGTCTGCCGCCTGAAATGTTCCAGGTTGTCACTGGCTGGCCGCAGGACATCGGTGACGAAATGGTCACCAATGAAAATATCGACATCATCACTTTTACCGGCGGGGTTCCGGTCGGGAAGATGATCGCGGCCAAAGGTGTCTACAAACGTCAGGCTCTGGAATTGGGCGGAAACGATCCCCTGATCGTTTTGAACGATCTGTCGGATGCGGATTTGGACAAAGCCGCCACCATTGCCGTTGCGGGCGCTACGGGTAACTCGGGTCAGCGGTGCACCGCGATCAAGCGCATTCTGGTTCAGGAAAGTGTCGCAGACAAATTTGTGCCGCTGGTTCTGGAAAAGGCTAAAAAGATCAAGTTCGGCGATCCGCAGGACCCAGAGACAGAGCTTGGGTGTGTGATCCACGACAAGGCAGCGGAAGTCTTCGAGAACCGCGTCTTCATGGCCGAAAAGGAAGGGGCCGAAATCCTGTATCACCCCGGCCGACAGGGGGCTTTGCTGCCTCCGATTGTGGTTGATAAGGTGCCCCATGACAGCGAGCTGGTGATGGAGGAAACCTTTGGTCCCATCGTCCCCATCGTCCGCGTGCCCGACAATGACGATGATGTTATGGCGATTTCAAACTCAACCGAGTTCGGATTGTCATCTGGGGTCTGCACCAACGATCTGAACCGCGCGATTGCTTATATCAACGGGCTGAACGTCGGAACCTGTAATATCTGGGAACAGCCCGGATACAGGATCGAGATGTCACCGTTTGGCGGGATCAAGGACAGCGGGAATGGCGTGAAGGAAGGCGTGATCGAAGCGATGAAGTTCTTCACCAACGTAAAGACCTACTCGTTGCCGTGGCCAAATTGAGCCGTCGCCAGTCAACAATGGAACGGTAATGCGGCGAGGCTCCGGTAACGGTGCCTCGTCGTTTGATTTCAGCAAACAGCCAGCCAAAATCGAGAAACTGATGGACGTTAAAATCACCCATACCGAAGGCGAGTCGAATACGTCTGAAGCCCGCCGAAACTGGTTGAAGTCTTCGATTGGACCTCGATCTGAACCACTGTTAAAGCGCGACTCGAACGCGTTTCTTCATCAGAGTTTGTCCAGCCCCTGTGTGAGTACCATTGCCAAGGCCGAAGGCATTTGGATCGAGGATATGGATGGGCGCAGGTATATGGATTTTCACGGAAATTCCGTGCACCATATTGGGTACGGCCACCCTCGGCTGGTGGCTGCGATCAAAAAACAGCTTGATGATCTGCCCTTTGCTCCGCGTCGGTTTACAAATGATCCTGCCGTTGAGCTGGCCGAGAAACTGGCCGAGATCGCTCCGGGAGACTTGAACAAATCTCTGTTCACAACCGGTGGGTCCGACGCCAATGAGGTCGCATTGAAAATCGCGCGTGCCTCAACGGGTCGTTTCAAAACCGTTAGCTTCTGGGATGCCTTCCACGGGGCGGGTTTCGGCGCATCCTCGGTCGGCGGCGAGGCGACATTCCGCAGTCATATTGCAGGCCCGTTGCTGCCGGGCGCGGAACATGTGGCACCGTTTGCCTGTTATCGCTGTCCATACAATCATCCCGGCCCGGAAACCTGTGGGCTGGCCTGCGCAAAAATGGTCGAGTTTGCATTGGAACGAGAAGGCGACGTGGCCGCCGTAATCGCTGAACCGATGCGTGCCGTTCCCTATGTGCCGCCGGCCGGGTTTTGGAAGTCCGTGCGCGAGGCATGCAATAAACACGGCGCCCTGCTGATCATGGACGAGATACCGACGGGCTTGGGCAAGACCGGAAAGATGTTCGCCTTCGAGCATGACGAGATAATTCCCGACATTGTAACGTTGGGCAAGTCGCTGGGTGGCGGCATCCTGCCCATCGCCGCGTGTGTCACCCGTCAAGACTTGGACGTCTGCGGTGATTTTGCGATCGGGCACTACACACATGAAAAGAACCCGGTTACGGCCCGGGCTGCATTGACTACGATCGAGATCATCGAAGACGAGGGGCTGGTCGAGCGTTCCGCCGACTTGGGAAGGCACGCCATGGCTCGTTTGCAGACCGAGTTGAGCGAGGTCGAAATAGTAGGGGACATTCGAGGGCGGGGTTTGATGTTCGGTGTTGAAATCGTCAAAAGCCGCAGCACTCGTGAGGCCGACAATGCCTGCGCCGAACGTATCTACTATGCCTGCCTTAATGGAGGCGTGAGTTTCAAGATCAGCCAGGGCTGTGTTCTGACCCTATCTCCGCCTCTAACGATTTCGCGGGAGGATCTGGACAAGGCTTTGGACGTCGTTATTGGTGCGATTAAGCAGCAAAGCTGACGTTTGTTCGGTCTGTGGGCGTAAGAGAGCTGCGTTTGCGCGACGGGTGCGGCATGTTCTGGCCCGCCTCGTTTCATTGACATATCGCAACCGGGGTCGCTGCCAGCGCCCAATTATTCACGGGGGCTCCCGCGCGTGACCCTTCGCGGTGGTCCGCCATATTCGCGGGAATACGCGCGCACGAAACTGGACGGCTCTGAATATCCGACGCGCCAGGCGGCTGCGGAGACGCTCAGCCCCGTTGTCGTCAGAAACTCATGCGCGATAGCGAGGCGTGTTTTTACAAGTGTCTTGCGAAAGGTCGTGCCCTCGTCGCGGAGCCGCCGGTTGCGCACCTGATCAAATGACGGAGATAGACGTGACGAAAGACTCGTTGCTAGACCTTGAGCCAGAGGGCGGATGGAAGAAACTGGACTCTGCTCGGCTGACCCCTTTGAGTAAGTCAGAACTTGGTCCTTACAAACGGTTCGTCCTGCACATGATAGTCAAGATTGGCGGTGCAATATCAACGAACCTGTTTCAGACCTTTTTCCGAAATTTCCGCGTCTATTTCTCCTTTGCGAAATTCAACGCGAAGATCATGCCCAAAGGTGAACTGACCCGGCGACAAACCGAATTGGCGCTGTTGCGCGTAGGGTGGAAGACCCGCTCGTTTTATGAATGGAGCCATCATTGCGATATCGGAATGCGTGCTGGCTTGACCGTGGCCGACATACGCCGCATCCCGCAGGGACCAGAAGCCGAAGGTTGGTCTGCGGATGAACGCGCCATCCTGACGGCCGTCGACGAGATGATCGACGCGCACGCGGTCTCGCCAGAGACATGGAAGTCGCTGACAGACCATCTGGATCAGAAGCTCTTGATCGAGCTCTTGTTCCTGATCGCCACCTATACCGGACTTGCCAGCATTCTCAACAGCGTCGGCGTGCAGGTTGAGCCGGAAATCGAACAGATTATGTCTCGCACCCCGCTTTGAACGCGGTGTGCAGTCGAACGTCGAGAGGGAAGAAATGAGTTTCCGATCAGGCCAATTCAATATCGCAATCATCGGCACCGGATTTTCGGGGTTGGGAATTGCGATCAAGCTCAAAGAGGCGGGCTACACCAACTTTCGGATTTACGAGCGTGGGTCCGAGGATGGTGGAACCTGGCGGGACAACACCTATCCTGGTGCGGCCTGCGATGTGCAGTCCCACCTGTATTCCTATTCATTTGAGCCCTACGCCGAATGGTCCCGTGCCTTTGGCGAACAGGGTGAGATTCTGGACTACATCCGTCATTGCGTTGACAAATACGACCTGCATCAGTTCATCGAGTTCAACACGACAATCAACAGTGCCACGTTCGACGATCAACGCAATGTCTGGAAAGCCACGACCGAAGAAGGCAAAACCATCGAAGCCAATCTTCTGATAGCAGGCCACGGTTCTCTCAGCGATCCCGCTTATCCGCAGATAGAAGGTTTTGAGTCCTTCGACGGCAAGGTGCTGCACACGGCGGTCTGGGATAACGACTATGATCTGACCGGCAAACGAGTGGCGGTGATCGGCAGCGGTGCCAGTGCTATTCAAGTTGTGCCTGCCATTGCGGATCAGGTCTCGAAGCTAAGTGTGTTTCAGCGGACGCCATCCTGGGTTCTACCCAAACCGGAGCGGACTTTTGATGCAGTCAGCAAAAACCGCTTCCGCCGGTTCCCTCTGTTGCAATACCTTAGACGGCAACTGATCTACTGGAGCGCCGAGGCAAAATCGCCGGTCATCGTTTATGACACGCCGCTTACGCCGATCGCTCAGCGAATGGGTGAAAAACACATCAACAGCGTCATCAAAGACCCGGAAATGCGTCGCAAGGTGACTCCTGACTATAAGGTGGGATGCAAGAGAACTCTGCTGTCCAACGAATGGTACCCGGCGCTTGTAAAGCGGAATGTCGATCTGATCACGGACGGCGTGGGGGAAATTCGGGGCAACACGATAATCGACGGAACAGGGCGCGCGGTAGAGGTCGATGCAATCGTCTGCGCGACAGGTTTCAAGGTTCCCACCGAGGCCGCGCCCTATCCAATTACAGGCGCGAACGGGCTGAGCATTAATGGCGCCTGGGCGGACGGTGCAGAAGCCTATAAGGGCGTAACTGTTTCAGGGTTCCCGAACCTGATGTTGCTTATGGGGCCGAATACCGTGTCCGGCATACTTCGATGATTTTCTATTTTGAGTCGCAGTTTAACTACATCATGGACATGGTTCGGCAGATGGATGCGGCCGGGGTTGCATCATTTGATGTGCACAAACACGTGCAGGACAAGTTCAATACCTGGCTGCAAAACCGCATGAAAAAGACCACTTGGATGTCCGGTTGCAACAGCTGGTACCTGACAAGCTCGGGGAAAAACACCGCGCTTTGGCCTGGCTTTTCGTGGGAATACCGCCTGCAGACGCGGAAAGTTCGGCTGAAAGACTACCAACTGACACCGGTCGAGGCACCTCGGCCCGTTTCTCTGGCGGAGTCGTCTGCCTGAATATCACATCTGGCCATTAACAAAGTTTTGAGGAGGATTTGGAGATGAGTGACGAGTCGCGTGAAAGGTTTCGGGCAAAATACCGGGCGAAAATAAGCCCCTATTACAGCGGCGGGATTCACTTGATGACCTTGTGTACCGTTGCCGGTGGGCTGATGTGGTTTGCTCTTTCCAACCTGAATGGTTTTGAATGGGTGGACTTGTGGATTGTCCCGATAGCGATCATCGGAAGCAACATCGCGGATTATTCTGCGCACAGGTGGTTCGGTCATCGCAAGACCAAGATCATGAAGCTGTTTTATCAGCGTCATACCGGTGATCATCATACCTTTTTTGAAGAACACGATATGGGTTATCAGATGGTTTTGGATTGGCGCGTGGTGATCTTTCCAATCTATCTGATCATGTTGTTCACAGTCCTGATTGCCGTTCCCGGCGGTCTGCTTTTGACATGGCTGTTCAATATGAATGTGGGTCTGCTATTTGGCACAGTCGTGATTTCGCAATATCTGATGTACGAGATTCTGCACTTCAGTTTCCATGTGCCTCGAAGCACAAGAACCGAGCGCGTTTTCAGTCTCCTTCCCGGTTGGAAATATCTGTGCCTGTTCCACACTGTGCACCATAATCGCGATATGATGCATGATGCCAACTTCAACGTTACTTTTCCTCTGACCGATTGGTTGATGGGCACTCTCCGTTTCTCGTCGGGTGACGACCGTGCGCCAGACCGGGAATGGGTCACCGCAACCTCACCGGCTGAGTAAACTGCGAGGGCGCGCGCCTGTAGAAATCACAGGCGCGTCCCGGATAATTTGAATATGGTTGCGATGCGTTTTGATCGGCCCAGAACCTTTCGCAGAGGGCGCTAATCTACGATCTTGTCCTCTGTGCCCGCCGGATGGAACCCATGAAGGCGTTGCGTGCCGATATCCAGACGCGACTTTCGGAAACCCGGATCGAGATCGCCCCGCTTGACGTTACTGACTTTGCCGAGGTTGGCCGGTCTTTTTCAGTGACGTGAATTTTCTGCACCTATAGATTCAATTTGGTAGCTTCGTCGGATATGACGCGGTGAGGCAAATCAGGATTGGGATCATGGGGCAGGGCGCAAATCAAGGGGTAGGCAGTTCTCTGCCTTTGGCGCAGGATCCGCATCGGGTTCGCGTCGAGAAAGAGCGCAACCTGGAAGTTGCGATTGGCAAAGAAGTCAAGGCGCTTAGGCAAAACCGTGGAATAACGGTCAAGGAATTGGCCGAGCAGACCGGCCTGTCCATCGGGATGTTGTCCAAGATCGAGAACGGAATGACTTCGCCGTCATTGACGACGCTTCAACTTCTGGCGCACGGGCTGGGAGTCCCTTTGACGACTTTTTTTCGTGGATTTGAGGAAAAGCGCGAGGCTATCCACACGCGCGCCGGTACCGGGCTTGAGATCGAGCGTGCCGGGACAAGGGCGGGTCATCAGTATAATCTGCTGGGGCATCTGGGATCGAACTCAAGCGGCATCGTCACCGAGCCCTATTTGATCACCCTCAGTGAAGAGTCGGACACCTTCCCGACATTCCAGCACGATGGGTTGGAGTTCTTATATGTTCTTGAAGGTCAGGTTCTGTATCGTCACGGGTCGCAAATGTATCATCTTAGACCGGGGGACACGCTTTTCTTTGACGCCGATGCCCCACACGGCCCGGAGGAGTTGATCGAGTTGCCGATCAGGTTCCTGTCCGTCATTTCCTACCCGAATACCGCTGGTTAAAAATTCGGTAAGGCGCGGCGGATCGGAGGATTTACCTTCCGAGATAGTTTCTTATCAGTTGAATAACATTCCTGACAGTGATATCTCTCCTGCAAGTTCACTACAGGAGATTCATCAGATGTGCGGGATTGTCGGCATCTTTTTGAAAGACAAGACCCTCGAACCCAGATTGGGCGAGCTGCTTACGGATATGCTGATCACCATGACGGATCGCGGACCGGACAGCGCAGGCATTGCGATCTATGGTCGGGAAACGGAAGGAAAAGGCAAGCTGACCATTCAGTCGGACACGCCCGATGTTGACTTTGCAACGCTTGCACATGAACTGGGTAGCGCCATTGAGGCCGAGGTTTCCTTGGCGGCAAATGACACCCACGCCGTTCTTTCAATGGACAGTCAGCAGATAGATCGGGCACGCCAAGCGCTGCGCGAACTGCGTCCGGGCTTGCGTATCATGTCCGGCGGCGATGTGATCGAAATCTATAAAGAGGTCGGCCTGCCGAAAGACGTCGCCAGTCGGTTCACGGTCTCTTCGATGCGCGGTTCTCATGGCATTGGCCATACGCGCATGGCGACTGAATCCGCTGTGACAACCGAAGGCGCTCATCCGTTTTCGACGGGTGGCGACCAGTGTCTGGTGCACAATGGCTCCTTGTCGAACCACAACTCATTGCGTCGCAAGTTGCGCCGCGAGGGTGTTCGGATCGAGTCGATGAACGATACCGAGGTTGGGGCGGCCTATCTGACGTGGAAGATGCAGAACGGTGCCTCTTTGGGTGAGGCGCTAGAGAGCAGCCTGGAGGATCTGGACGGGTTCTTCACCTTTGTCGTCGGCACAAAAGACGGGTTTGGCGTGGTCCGTGATCCGATTGCATGCAAGCCTGCGGTGATGGCCGAAACCGATCAATATGTGGCCTTTGGCAGCGAGTATCGTGCGTTGGTCAACCTGCCGGGAATCGAAGGCGCGAAAGTCTGGGAACCCGAACCCGCCACCGTCTATTTCTGGAGCCACTGATATGCAGACATACGATGTTTCTGTGAACGGCCTGCGTGGTCTCAACTCTGCTTTGCAGGCCCAAAACCAGGTTACCAACCAGTCTTTCTGGCAGGTGGTAAACCCGAAGGGTAGCCACGCCATAGCCGTCGGTCTGGACGCGCCGATTGAAGTCACGGTCAAGGGTTCGACAGGATACTACTGCGCGGGCATGAACAAACAGGCCACGATCAGGGTCGAAGGTTCCGTTGGTCCGGGCGTGGCCGAGAACATGATGTCCGGCACCGTTGTGGTCGAGGGTGACGCCAGCCAATACGCTGGCGCGACCGGGCATGGCGGCTTGCTGGTGGTCAAGGGTAATGCCAGCTCGCGCTGCGGAATCTCGATGAAGGGGATAGACATCGTGGTGCATGGCAATATCGGCCACATGTCGGCATTCATGGCACAGGCGGGCAATCTGGTGGTCTGCGGCGATGCAGGCGACGCGTTGGGAGATTCCCTCTATGAGGCGCGGCTATTTGTGCGCGGTTCGGTCAAAAGTCTGGGCGCGGACTGCATCGAAAAAGAGATGCGCCCCGAGCATCTGGACATTCTGGCTGACCTGCTGAAGCGTGCAGAAAGCGACGCAAAACCAGAGGAGTTCAGGCGCTATGGTTCAGCCCGCAAGCTGTATAATTTCGACGTTGATAACGCGCAGGATTATTGAGGGATATGAAGGACATGGACAATAATGGCATCCCCCGCACGGCCCCGATTCAATCAGCGACGTTTTCCAACCCGATCAACGCCGAGATCCGGCGCGCGGCTGCCACCGGTATCTACGACATTCGAGGGGGTGGCGCGAAACGCAAGGTTCCGCATTTTGACGACCTGTTGTTTCTAGGAGCAAGCGTTAGCCGGTATCCGCTGGAAGGTTACCGCGAGCGTTGCGATACGTCGGTCACACTCGGCACTCGATATGCCAAGTCCCCCATCGAGCTTGATATTCCGATCACAATTGCCGGTATGAGCTTTGGTGCGCTGTCTGGTCCGGCAAAAGAGGCACTGGGGCGGGGCGCGTCGATGGCGGGAACATCCACAACCACTGGCGACGGCGGAATGACGCCCGAAGAAAGAGGCCATTCTACCAAGCTGGTGTATCAATATTTACCCTCGCGGTATGGCATGAACCCGGACGACTTGCGCAAAGCAGACGCGATCGAGATCGTTGTGGGGCAGGGCGCGAAACCCGGCGGAGGAGGGATGCTGCTGGGCCAAAAGATCAGTGACCGCGTGGCTGAAATGCGCACTTTGCCCAAGGGCATCGATCAACGCTCGGCCTGTCGTCACCCGGATTGGACCGGTCCGGACGATCTGGAGATCAAAATCCTCGAACTGCGTGAAATCACGGGCTGGCAAGTGCCGATCTATGTCAAAGTCGGAGCGACACGCCCGTATTATGACACTGCACTCGCGGTGAAAGCCGGTGCCGATGTTGTCGTCATGGACGGTATGCAAGGCGGCACCGCAGCAACGCAGGACGTGTTTATCGAACATGTAGGAATTCCGACATTGGCCTGTATCCGGCCCGCAGTCCAAGCGTTGCAGGATTTAGGGGTTCATCGTGAGGTGCAACTGGTGATCTCGGGGGGAATCCGTACCGGCGCTGATGTGGCCAAGGCGATGGCGTTGGGGGCGGATGCGGTTGCCATTGGCACCGCCGCGCTGATTGCGATCGGAGACAACGACCCGAAATGGGAATCCGAATATCAGAAACTGGGGACCACTACCGGAGCTTATGACGACTGGCACGAAGGGCAGGATCCCGCCGGCATCACCACGCAAGACCCAGAACTTGCCGCGCGTCTTGATCCGGTCGATGCCGGTCGGCGGTTGCGCAATTACCTCAAGGTGATGACGCTTGAGGCGCAGACCATTGCCCGCGCCTGCGGTCACAATCACCTGCACAATCTCGAGCCCGAGGATTTGTGCGCCCTGACTATGGAGGCTGCGGCGATGGCCAAGGTGCCTCTTGCGGGAACGGACTGGTATCCGGGCAAAGCAGGGTTCTGAACACTAGACGCGCGGTCCCTATGGGGGCTGCGCTTTTTGTACTCAAGCAACAGGGAAAGGAAAGCTGAGCATGACGACTGATCTGGCTGCTTTCGCCAAGGAAAAAGGCATAAAGTACTTCATGATTTCGTTCACTGACCTGTTCGGTGGACAACGCGCGAAACTGGTGCCGGCGCAGGCGATCGCCGAGATGCAGGAAGAAGGCGCAGGGTTTGCCGGGTTTGCCACTTGGCTGGATATGACCCCTGCGCATCCTGACATGCTGGCGGTGCCCGATCCGTCTTCGGTTATTCAGTTGCCGTGGAAGCCCGAGGTCGCCTGGGTTGCCGCGAACTGCGTGATGGAGGGCGACGATGTGGCGCAAGCCCCCCGCAACGTGCTGCGCCGCCTGATCGACGAAGCTGCTGCCGAAGGTTTGCATGTGAAAACCGGGATCGAGGCCGAGTTCTTTCTGCTGACACCGGACGGCGACCAGATCAGCGACCCATACGACACGGCTGAAAAGCCCTGTTACGACCAGCAGGCGGTGATGCGCCGCTATGACGTGGTTCGTGAGATTTGTGATTACATGCTGGAACTTGGCTGGGGGCCGTATCAGAACGATCACGAGGATGCCAACGGCCAGTTTGAAATGAACTGGGAATTTGATGATGTCCTGAGAACGGCTGACAAACATTCCTTTTTCAAGTTCATGACCAAATCAGTCGCGGAAAAACACGGCTTTCGCGCAACCTTCATGCCAAAGCCGATCGAGGGGCTGACAGGGAATGGCTGCCATGCCCATATCTCGGTCTGGGATGCACCGGGCGCGGAGGCGAAGACCAACGTCTTTGCGGGCGCAGGGGACGGCCCGACCGGAGAAGTCGGGCTTGGTGAAAAGGGCAAGCATTTCCTTGGCGGGATCATGAAACACGCCAGCGCGCTTGCCGCGATCACCAACCCGACCGTCAACAGCTACAAACGGATCAACGCTCCGCGCACCATGTCCGGAGCAACGTGGGCTCCCAATACCGTGACGTGGACCGGCAATAACCGGACCCACATGGTTCGCGTACCGGGCCCCGGCCGGTTCGAGCTGCGCTTGGCGGACGGGGCTGCAAACCCCTATTTGCTACAGGCGGTGATTATCGCGGCTGGTCTGTCCGGAATACGAACCAAGGCCGATCCGGGCCAGCGATACGATATCGATATGTATGCCGAAGGGCACACGGTTACGGATGCTCCGAAGCTGCCGCTCAATATGCTGGACGGCCTGCGCGCCTATGACAAGGATTCCGAGTTGAAAACGATGATGGGCGAGGAGTTCTCGACCGCGTTTCTCAAGATGAAGCATCAGGAATGGAATTCGTTCGTCAGCCACTTTAGTCGGTGGGAAAAAGAGAACACTCTGGACATTTGATCAGGTCAGGCGCGGCCGCCGGTGCCTCCGCGCTTTGCCCTTAGTGCGTTCGGGTTGAAGAAGAGGTTGGAAACCCTCTTGCACGGCTTCTGACCTGTGCGTCTATCCGCTCAGAGCATCCACTCGACGGGCAGCCACCTGACGACTGCCGCCAGAGCGCGTTGAAATCTGCTTGTTTCCGGGTCTGTTTCGTGAATGACTTTCGACCCGTCATTCTCTTCTTGAACCCAGATCATCTTGCCGTCGCCGTTGAGTTCAACGCGGTATGAAATGTCCGGCCTGTCCATCTGCGAAGCCAGAGATGCCGCGATTGCAGGGCTTTCGATCATCAGGCCCATTTCCGTATTCAGGCGTGCTGATCTGGGATCCAGGTTGTAGGACCCGATGAAAATACGTTCGCCGTCGGACCCAAATACTTTTGCATGCAATCCCGATGCGGACCCCGCAAGTATCTCGGGCAGAGTCCTGTCACGCTGTTCCCTGCGCAGCGCACGCAGCTCGAACAGTTCGACACCGCTTGCCAGCAGTGAGTCCCTGTACCCCATATAGGCTGCATGAACCGGCATCACATCGGTCGCGTCCAACGAGTTGGTCAAAACCCGGACCTGCACTCCGGATCGGGCCAGCCCTTCCAGAACGTCGGCACCCCTTTCGCCGGGAATGAAATACGCTGAAACAAGGTCCAATGATTGACGGGACTCGTTTGCGAACCCAATCAGTTGCTCGACGATCAGGTCTTCGGCTTTGACGTTGCCCAGACCTTTGGCGGGATCGTCAACGAACAGGGTGACTTCGCTCCACTCGAATTTCAGATTGCGCGCGGCTATCTGATCGGCAAGCTCATTGTCTCTGATCGCTTTTTGATAGCCTGCGCCAAGCGCCGATTGACGGGCAGCTTCGGCGAGGGATCGAAGTTGTTTTTCATCCGAGTAAGGTAGAAAAAGTTGCGCATCATAGGATGAGTCACTGTTCCAATAATCGTCGAAGGATCTGGAAACCTCCTCGACAATTGGTCCGATGGCTATCGCGTCTACATCCAAATAATGAGTGCCAGCCCCGTAGTCGAAGTAGATGTCCCCGATGTTGCGGCCACCGATGATCGTGACGACGCCGTCTACGGTCATGGACTTGTTGTGCATACGCCGGTTCAAGCGCGAAAAATCAAAGGCGTAGGACAGCAGCTTGGGTTTTCTGAGAGTGAAAGGATTGAAAATCCGAACGCTTGCCGTGGGCATCGCATCCAGTTCCGCCAGTAAGCCATCAAGCCCGGAGATACCGTTGTCGTCGACCAGCAACCTGACGCGCACACCGCGTTCGGCTGCTGACATGAGCTCGTCAAGAAGCATCAACCCGGTGACATCATCCTGCCAGATGTAATACTGTGCGTCGATCGACGACACGGCTTCACGAGCCAGGATCGCCCGAGCCGCGAAAGCTGCCCGGCCATTCCCCAGAGGGCGAACGCCATCCAGCCCGGGGTTGCGATTCAGGGCATTCTGTATCGTGGCGCCCAAAGGTCCGGTCCAGTCCGGATCCTGTTTTTGCGTCGCTGCAGAGAAGTTTGAATCTGGCAAAGGGAAGGCCAGCTTCAACGCGAAAACGACGACAAAAATCATCGCCGCTGCACCTAAACAGATCCTAATCAGCCGCATTGATGCCCCTGTGTGCTGTTGTCCAGATCAACCCTAGTTCCCAGCTTGCCGTATGGAACGCCATGCGGGAACCCCTTGGGTGGAAAGTTGTTGATACGCGTGTTCGCTTGTCGCCCGATCTGTGCACTTGATTGAGGGGGCGAACTTTTTGGGATTCCACCGTGCAATGTGTTCGGTCGCGCCTACGTATTGTGGTAGTGCCAATTTGATGGACAAGAAAACACATGGCTGCCAAACGAGTTAGGTAGATCGAGGTATGAAATGGCATCTTCTTCAACGCTTCTTCAGGGCGAGATTCTGAAATTCATTCGCGAGCGTCATTTTGAAAGCGGCGAGCGTCTTTTTTCGGAACGTGAATTTGCTGAAAAATTCGGGACGACCCGCTCTGCCGTGCGCGAAGCCTTCACAGCGCTGGAAGCGCTGAGGGTGGTTGAAAGGCGTCCGCAGGCCGGGATTTTCCTTAGGGATCTTGGTGCCGACAGCAGCATTGATACTTTGGTGATCGAGGTAAATGCCGGTCTTGGGCTCAACCTGAAACAAGCCGAAGAAGCGGGCGAAGTTCGTAGTATTCTGGAAGTGAAGGCGGCGCAAATAGCGGCAGAGCGGCGCACGGAAGAAGACTTGGACGTGATCCGAAAAATCCTGGCCGATACTGAGACGCGCATTGCGGAAGGCAAGCCGATTAATTTTGAAGACGAAGATTTTCACAAAGCGATCGTCGCGTGCAGTCGGAATTCGCTGTTGCTGCGCGTGGTGAACTGGTTTTACGAATTCACGCGGGAAAAGCGCCTGCTCTATTTCTCGGATGCGGAGCGTTCAAAGACATCGCACGCCGCCCACAAAAAGATTTTCAAAGCCCTTGAAAAAGGTGACGCCGAGTTGTGTTCGGAATTGATGCGCAAAATCTAGACACAGAGCGTCAGAGAAGGCAATCGGATTGCTTGCTCGCAATTATGGCTGCCCGTTTTGCAGGTGACATGGGGTGTCAGCCCCTGTTGCGAATTGCCGACCGGTTGCGGCAAAGGCCGCACAAAGTTAACCTCTGGGTGTGAAAATAGCTCCGATCCGCCGAGCAGATGTGTAATCAAAATCAACAGGCCCAGTATGAAACGCAGTGACCTAGCTGGAAAACATTGTTCCATTGCGCGAGCCAGCGCGCAGATTGTCGACAGTTGGACTTTCATCATCCTGCGTGAACTGTTTCTGGGCAACCGGCGTTTTACCAGCTTGCAAAAGCAGACAGGCATGTCGCCCCGGTCGTTGACCCTTCGATTGCGCAAGCTTGAGGAAGAAGGAATCATTTCTCACCCCGGGTCCGACGGGGTCAAAGACTATTCTCTTACCGAGAAAGGTCAGGCGTTGTGGCCTGCGCTTATCATGTTGAAGCAGTGGGGCGATGACTGGTGCAACACGGCACCCGATGAAGATTTGCCGCTGATGAACATTCACAGGGGCAAGGGCCACGAAATGAAAGCAAAGCTGGTTTGCGAAACGTGTGGTGAACCGGTTTCGACTCATACGACCAAGTCGATATTGTCCGAGCGGTTTCAGTCTGAGCGGGATTGTGCTGGTGTGACGTAACGATCTGGCGGCCGCATACGCGTTGACAGTTTCCAATCTCGGGCCCTATAAAAATTATAGTAATTAGCCGGAGGAATCCCCATGCAGGGCAAGCGCGTTCTATGTGCGTCATGTGACATTTACTGCCACGTTGACGTCGAGGTCGAAGACCAGCAGGTCAAGCGGGTCAAAGCGCTGGACAACCGCAAATGGCGGGGCAATATCTGCATGAAGGGTGTGCATGCACCTGAAGGTTTTGCGCATTCCAGCCGTATTCTGCACCCTCTGAAACGAGTGGGCGAGCGGGGTTCCGGCCAGTGGGAGCAGGTGTCGTGGGAAGACGCCATGGCAGATATCGCCAGCCGTCTGAAAACCGTTATCGACACCCACGGCCCCGAAGCATTTGCTGTGTCCACCAGCAGTTGGAACACGCAGTCCGACAATGGTATGTCTCGGCGGTTCATGAACCTTGTGGGCTCGCCCAACTGGATTTCAGGCGTGGCGCTGTGCGCAGGCAATACGGCGGCGGTGAACCGTATGGTTTATGGCTGGTATCCTTATGCCGATCTGACCAAGACCGAATGTATCGTGCTGTTCGGCCACAGCCCCGGCCCGCATTCCTG
Source organism: Ruegeria sp. BC7 (assembly GCF_056539165.1). Classification (NCBI taxonomy): domain Bacteria; kingdom Pseudomonadati; phylum Pseudomonadota; class Alphaproteobacteria; order Rhodobacterales; family Roseobacteraceae; genus Ruegeria; species Ruegeria sp. BC7. The sequence continues at coordinate 69,216 of NZ_JBQFUL010000007.1, forward strand.
GACGCCGATCTACAACCAGATCATGCGCGCTCGTGAACGTGGGGCCAAGCTGATCGTTTGCGATCCGCGACAGACTCCCAATACCGACATGGCCGATATCTGGCTGCCGTTGAAGGCAGGCACCGATGCGGCGATGATGTTCGGCTGGCTCAAGGTCATTCTGGACGAAGGACTGTACGACAAGGAGTTCGTGGAAAACTGGACCATTGGTTTTGACGAGCTGCGCGAACGGGTCGATGAATTCCCGCTGGAACGGGTTGAGCAGATCACCGGCGTCGACCGTGAGCTGATCGCCAAGGCCGCGCGGGTGTACGCAACCAATGGACCCTCGGTCATTCCGTGGTCGCCCATTACGGATCAGCAGCGCAACTCGACCTCGGCCATTCGTCTGCAGGGGATGCTGCGGGCGTTGTGCGGACATCTGGACGTGCCGGGCGGCGATGTGCTGCACGGGTTCCACCCCAAGATCATCCACGACTCGGTTCTGGAAATGCACGAGGCGCTGCCGCAGGCGCAGAAGGACAAGCAGCTTGGCGCGGATCAACACCCGGTTTTCACCTATCGCGGCATGGCCCCCTATAACGCCCCGGCGAAAAAAGTCTGGGGGTATGAATACGCCAACCAGCTTACGGGGTGCTACATGGCCAACCCCTCGGCCCTGTTCCGGGCGATGGCGCATGGTGACCCGTACCCGGTCAAGGCGTTCTTTGTTCTGGGGAACAATCCGCTGCTGTCCTACGCCAACATGCAGATGATCCATAAGGCGATGATGAATCAGGATCTGATCGTCTCAATGGAGCACGTGATGACCCCCTCGGCAGAGCTGGCCGATTACATCCTGCCCGGCGATGCCTGGACCGAGCGCGAAGCGTTGTCTGATGGCCTGGGCTGGAGCAGCATCTTCCGCACGTCGCAAAAGGCGGTCGAACCGCGCGGCGAGGCGCGCAATGTCTACGAGTTCTGGCGCGATCTGGCGATCCGTTTCGATCTGGGTGAACATTTCCCGTGGGAGACGCTGAAAGACCTGTTGGACTACCGCGTGGCCCCCATGGGCATGAGCTTTGACGAGATGTCCGAGTCCAACCCCGTGCATTTGGAGAAACTGCAATTCCGCAAATACGAACAAACCGGCTTTGCCACCCCCTCGGGCAAGGTTGAACTTTATTCGGAGACGCTCAGGGATTTCGGGTTCGATCCGCTACCCTACTGGCGCGAAGAACCGGAAGAAGGAAAAGACTATCCTCTGCGCCTGTTCACCGGTGTTCGCGAAAGCCCGTTCTTCCAGACTGGCCAGCGCCATATCGAAGGTCTGCGCAAGTTCTCGCCCGAGCCGCTGATTTTCATGCATCCGAAAGATGCGGCCGAACATGGTGTGGACGAGGGTGACATGGTCGAGGCTGCGACGACCCATGGCTCGGTTACAATGAAAGTAACGCTGAAGCAGAAGGTTCCGCAGGGTCTGGTGCGTGTCCCCCATGGTTGGTGGCTGCCTGAAGAGGTCGGCAAATCCGGCGGCCTGAACAGCGCCTGGACCTTGGCCGACGCGCAGCTCTGCTCGGACGAGCCAGAGTTTCTGGACCGTGAACAGGGCATCCCGCATTTCCGGGGCTTGCCTTGCCGCATCACTAAGGTCGCCTGACTGTTTCCGCCTCAGGTTTTATAAAAAGAGAATGCCGATGAATAACTCCAACGGAGCCTGTCTTGTGATTGGGGCTGGTGTGGCCACAGGAGCGGCCGTTGCGCGTGCCTTTGCGCGCGAAGGGCTGACCGCTTGTGTGGTCCGGCGCCAGAACCACGCCGACGCGTTGGAGGAGTTGGCATCTTCGATCCGCAGCGAGGGCCACAAGGCAGTGGCCTTTCCCGCGAATGCGCGGGACGAGACTGAAATGAAAGAGCTGATCGAGCGCGTCGAAACTGAAGTAGGCCCGATTGAAGTGGCGGTCTTCAATGTTGGGGCAAACGTGAACTCTGGCATCACCAAAACCTCTCCGCAGCTTTTTCGCGATGTTTGGGCTACTAATTGCTACGCCGGTTTCCTGATGGGTCATGAGGTCGCCGCCAGAATGCAGCAGCGAGAGCGCGGCACCATCATTTTCACCGGGGCAACAGCCAGCATGCGCGGCGGTGCCGGGTTCTCGGCGTTTTCCGCGGCCAAGCATGGTTTGCGGGCGATGGCGCAATCCATGGCGCGCGAGCTGGGGCCGAAGAACATTCATGTTGCCCACGCGATCATCGATGGGATGATCGACAGTGAATTCGTCCGTGCGGTGATGCCCAATGTCGATCAGCTGCGAGACAGCGATCAGATTTTGAACCCTGAGCACATCGCTCAGAACTATGTGATGTTGCACAAGCAACCCCGCACCGCGTGGACGCATGAACTGGATATGCGTCCCTGGAAAGAAAAATGGTGAGAGGAGCCATTCATGTCGCCAAAGGTTGATTTCATTTATGATCTGGCCAGCCCCAATGCCTATCTGGTTGATCAGGCCATCAGCTGGATCGAAGCGCGCACCGGCGCGAAGTTCAATTACATCCCGTGCTTGCTGGGCGGCATTTTCAAGGCCACCGGCAACCAGCCGCCATTTATGGCTTTTGCCAATGTCAAAGGCAAGATGCAGTATGATCAGCTTGAGAATGAACGGTTCATACGAAAACACGACCTGACCCGTTTCAAGATGAACCCGCATTTCCCCGTAAACTCGCTTTTGTTGATGCGTGGCGCAGCGGCGGCCGAGATTGACGGAGCGCATGAAGAATACATCAGGGCCGGTATGAAGGCGATGTGGGAGCAGGGTCTAAAGATGGATGACCCGGACGTGTTCGTAGAAGCGATGAACGCGGCCGGTCTGGATGGAGCGCGATGGCTTGCGCGCGCAGGTGAGCCTGACGCCAAGAAGCGACTGATCGACAACACTTCGGCTGCGGTAGAGCGGGGCGTGTTCGGCATCCCTTCGTTTTTTGTTGGAGACGAGTTGTTTTTTGGAAAGGAACGCTTGGGTCAGGTAGAAGAAGCGATCCTCAGCCAGACTACAGCAGGCTGAATGCTTGGGCGACGTCTTTGCGGCAAGGGTTCAATGCGGTGAAGGTCGCTGTCACGCGGACATCTGTTGGATGTTCAGGCCGCTCTGCACGCGCCTTATGATCGCGGGTCAGCCCGGTAATGCGACCCCCCAAGGCGTCAACAGGTTGGCGTTTTCAAGGTTCCCGATGTGTCGCGCTTGGTCCCAAGGCAGGTCGACACTCTGGCACCGTCACCCATAATGGAAAGTAAGACATGAGTACCTCAGACACCCCCCAGATAATTTCGGAACAGATGGGCGCTGTGCTGCGGCTGACGCTGAGTTCGCCGCGCACGAAAAACGCCATTACCAAGGGCATGTTCGAGGCGCTGAATGACGCCATGGACGCTGCTGCGGCTGACCCTGAAATACGGGTCGTTTGGCTGCGCGGGGCCGAAGGTGCGTTCACCTCTGGCAATGTCATGGCCGAGTTCGGAGAAACAGTTGCCGGTGAAAACCCTGTCGGCACTCATTTCCTGAGCAAGCTAGAGGCATTTCCAAAGCCCATTGTCGCGCAGGTCGAAGGCCCGGCGATTGCCATTGGCACGACTGTTCTGCTGCACTGTGATTTGGTTTATGCATCCAAGGACGCCAAGTTCATGTTGCCTTTTGTCAGCCTGGGCCTGATCCCCGAGGCTGGATCGACCTATTTGCTGCCTCGTTTGATGGGTCACGCCAAGGCCGCGGAACTGTTGTATCTGGGCGGCATGTTCGGCGCGGATGACGCTTTGTCCGTGGGGCTGGTCAATCTGGTCCTGGATGCGGATGAGCTAGAGCCGACAGTGGAGAAGGTTGTTGCCGCCTTGGCGCGTCAGGCTCCGCAGGCATTGGCTCAGACCAAGGCTTTTTTGCGTAGGCCGCTACACGGCACTGTTGCGGACCGCATGGCCGAAGAAATGAGCGATTTTCAAACCCGTTTCACCGGCGACGAGTTCGCCGAGGCAATTACGGCGATGAAAGAAAAGCGCAAACCTGTGTTCAAATAGACCGTCACAGACAAGGGAGTGACCTTCATGAAACAAGCCGTTCTCGTTTCAACAGCTCGAACCGGGCTGGCCAAATCGTTTCGCGGTGGATTCAACAACACCCATGGCGCCACCCTGATGGGTCATTCGGTGAAGCATGCGGTTGAGCGGTCCAAAGTGGACCCTGCGCTGATCGAGGATTCCTTTATCGGCTGCGGGTTCCCCGAAGGGGCGACGGGTGGCAATATCGCTCGGCAATCGGTGTTGCGGGCTGGCCTGCCGGTGACGGTCGGGGCCGCGACCATCAACAGGTTCTGCTCGTCCGGGCTGCAGGCGATCGCGATGGCGTCTCATGCCGTTGTTCAGGATGGCGTGCCAGCGGCGATTGCGGGCGGGGTCGAGTCGATTTCGCTCCGCAATCAGAAGCCAGGGTCGCACGACCGCGATCCGTGGTTGCTGGAACATAAGCCCGACGTCTATCTGACCATGATCGAAACTGCCGATATTGTAGCGGCCCGCTATGGTGTCACTCGCGAGGCGCAAGACAAACTGGCATTGGAAAGCCAGAAACGTACCGCCGCCGCGCAGGTTGCTGGCAAGTTCGACGACGAGATTGTGCCAATGGACACTGTGCAGTTGGTAAAGGACAAGGAGTCCGGTGAAATCTCTGAAATGGCCGTCACCATTTCCCGCGATGACTGCAACCGACCGAATACCACGCTCGAAGGTCTGGCGGGACTGGAACCGGTCCGTGGCGCGGATCAGTTCGTAACCGCCGGCAACGCTTCGCAGCTTTCTGATGGGTCGTCGGCCTGTGTGGTCGTCGACTCGGAGGTTGCCGAGCGGGAAGGACTGGAGCCTCTGGGCGCGTTCAAAGGGTTTGCCATTGCAGGGTGCGAGCCTGATGAAATGGGTATCGGTCCGGTCTTTGCCGTGCCACGCCTGCTAAAACGCCACGGCCTCAAGGTCGAGGATGTCGATCTTTGGGAGCTGAATGAGGCATTCGCCTCGCAAGCGCTGTATTGCCGAGAGACGTTGGGAATTGATCCAGAGATCTGCAACGTCAACGGCGGTTCGATCTCGATTGGTCACCCGTTTGGCATGACCGGAGCGCGAATGGCCGGCCACCTGCTGATCGAGGGTAAACGCCGGAATGCCAAATATGCCGTCGCCACAATGTGCATCGGTGGGGGCATGGGCGCAGCGGGTTTGTTTGAAATCTTCTGATCAGAAACTCTGCCTGGAAAACGCACCGGCGGCGGAAGTTGCCGGTGTATATCGTTCCGCATAGCGGAACACTTATCCGCATGTTGACTTACACTAGCGCGAACGGTAGAACGGCTGCGCAGCATCTGAGGAGAATGCATTGCGCCGAATCTACCAACTTATCGAAGACAAGGACCCGTCGACCTTGGCCGTCATTGATCATGATGGCGCGCGGATCAGCTATGGTGATCTGGTTGGCGCTGTTCGGACTGCGTCCGGGATGCTGCGATCTTACGGTGTGCGCCCAGGTGACCGGGTTGTGGTGTTGGCCGAGAACTGCGCAACTTACGCTTCGGTTCTTCTGGCGCTCAGTTCGCTTGATGCCTGGATTGTGCCCCTCAACGCACGCGCGACAGAGCAGGAAGTTGACGCTGTCGTCGAACATTCCGGTGCGCGCTGTGTGGTTTGCACATCAGATGTTTCGGGCGCGGCAAAGGCCCATGCGGACAGACTGGGGGCTGGATCGCTGGGGCGGCTGTTGTGCGGCAGGCTGGTTGTCTCGCCACTGCGGGACACAGGTGTAGAGCCCACACATAGCGACGCTGGGCAGGTCGCCGCCGTTCTCTATACATCTGGAACCAGCGGAGCGCCAAAGGGCGTAATGCTGTCTCAAGAGAACTTGATTTTCGCCGCCAACGCCTCGATGCAGCGGCGGCACGCGACGTCGGCGGATCAGGCGCTTGCCGTATTGCCCGGCACGCATATTTTCGGCTTTTGCTCGATCATTCTGACCACGTTTCTGGCTGGCGGCAGCTTGCGGTTTCAGTCCAGATTTGATCCCGCTCGTGTGATCGAGGGCATACAGGACGGGGCGACGATGTTCTCGGGTGTGCCGCAGATGTTTGCGTTGATCCTGAAGTATTGCAAGGACAACAACATCGATTCACTTGAGACTTCGTTGCGATACATGTCTTCCGGTGGCTCGCCCCTGGACCTGAGCTGGAAGCGACGGGTCGAGCGGATATTCGGGCAACCGATCCATAACGGCTATGGTTTGACCGAAGCGTCCCCCGGTGTTGCAACCACCCTGATCGAAAACCCGCCTGAGGATGATACGGTTGGGCCTGCCTTGCCGGGGGTTGAGGCCAAGCTGGACAACGTCGAGCCTGATGGCGTGGGCGAGATGTTGCTGCGCGGAAAGAACATCACAAAGGGCTACTACCGCAACCCCGAAGCTACTGCGGCAGCGTTTACGGATGATGGTTTTTTTCGCACAGGCGATCTTGCGCGTATTGCCCCTGACGGGTCGATATATATCGTTGGACGTTGCAAGGAGCTGATCATTCACTCGGGCTTCAACGTTTATCCGCCCGAGATTGAAGCCGCTCTTAATGCTCATCCCTCAGTTACGCAGGCCGCCGTAGTTGGGCGCGCGCGAGACGGAAACGAAGACGTTCTGGCCTTTGTTTCGCTGCGGGCACCTGCTTCGGCTGACGAGTTGAGGGCGTTTCTGGGCAAAGCGCTCGTTCGGTACAAGATACCGCGTCACATCGTAATCGTCGACGCGCTGCCACACGCAGCGACGGGTAAAATTCTTAAACACAAACTCGTCGAGACCTTTGCCGACGAGCTGGCACAACTGGACAATGAGGGTGAGGATGCTTGACGCGTATATTTATGACGGGGTGAGAAGCCCATTTGGTCGCCATGGCGGGACGTTGGCTTCGGTGCGTCCCGATGATCTGGCCGCGCAGGTTCTTGAGGCATTGGTCGAACGCAGTGAGTTTGACGCATCCGAGATCGAAGATGTCATTCTGGGCAATGTCTGCCAATCCGGGGAAGACAGCCGCAACGTTGCCCGGTACGCTGCTCTGCTGGCCGGATTGCCTGTCGAAGTCGGTGGGCTGACGGTCAACCGCTTGTGCGGGTCCGGGATGTCGGCGGCTTTAGATGCTGCGCGTGCCGTGACCGTGGGTGAGGCTCCGCTTTTTGTGGCTGGTGGCGTCGAAAGCATGACCCGCGCACCCTTTACCATTGCCAAATCGGAAACCGCCTATGCTCGGCAGGCGCAGATATTCGACAGCGCGATTGGAGCCCGCTTTCCCAACCCGCGCATTGCTGAGATGCATGGCGAATACCCCATGCCGCAGACCGCCGACAATCTCGCCGAAGAGTATCAGATCACCCGCGAGGCGTCGGATCAGTTCGGCTATGACTCGCAGGTTCGGTTTGAAGCGGCCCGTGACCGCGGTTTCTTTGACGCAGAGATTACTCCGATCACGATCAAGGGGCGCAAGGGTGCGACCCATGAGGTGACGCAGGACGAGCATCCGCGCCCGGATGTGAAATTGGACAAGATGGCCGCCTTGCGGACCGTGTTTCCGGGCGGCGTGACCACTGCGGCCAACGCTTCGGGGGTTAACGACGGCGCTGCGATGCTGATGATCGGCGCCAAGACAGACCGGGCTGCGCCTCGGGCGCGGATCGTGGCAGGGGCCGTTGCTGGTGTGCCGCCACGGGTCATGGGGATTGGTCCGGCCTTTGCGGTACCCAAGGCGCTCGAGCGAGCGGGCCTGACCATGGAAGACATGGACCTGATCGAGATCAATGAGGCATTTGCCGCGCAGGTTCTGGCCTGCTGTCAGCATCTGCAGCTTGACCCGTCCGACAGCCGCCTCAACCCCAATGGGGGCGCGATTGCAGTTGGCCATCCTTTGGGTGCGTCGGGTGCGCGGATCGTTCTGACCGCTATGCGTCATCTTGAGGAAACTGGCGGGCGCTACGCGTGTTTGTCCATGTGCATCGGTGTCGGGCAGGGGATCGCGCTGATTCTGGAGCGTGTGGCTTAAGTCACTGGAAGGGTTGCCGAATGTCAGACGCTGAACGTGATCGCCGGTTTGCTTCAACCCTTGCCAAGGGTTTGCGCATTATGCAGGCGTTCAAGCCTGACGATCAGTCGTTGGGAAACCGCGAACTGGCGCGGCGCACGGATATGCCTCCGTCTACTGTGGCCCGGATGACTTTTACGTTGGCTTCGCTGGGATTCCTTGAGCAGTTGCACCCGTCAGAGACTTACCGCCTTGGCCCCTCGGTCATGGCGTTGGGGTATACGGCGCGTGCTGCTCTGTCCTTCTTGCCGATGGCCGAGAACGTTATGCAGCAATTGGCTGACGAAACCGGTGTGTTGGTTGCACTGACCATGCGCAATGACGATGCGGTGATGCTTACACGCTGCTGGCGACCCCGAAACGCTTCCTCGCTTTGGCTGAGCGAGGGGCACCGTATCCCGATGGAGCAAAGTGCGGCGGGCCGGGCGATCCTAGCTGCGGACCCGGCCCAGAGCACCAAGACAGATCAGGCCCGCGCAGATCGCGATCAACTGGAAACGATGGGTTACGTGACTTCGTTCGGTGGCTGGAACAGTGGCGTCAATGCGTGCGCCGTGCCCTTCCAAACTGGTCCGGGGGCACAACCTTTTGCGTTTTTGTGCGGTGCAAATGAATCCAATCTGGACGCCGAAAAATTGGAAACAACCGTTGCGCCAAGGCTGCGCGACACAGTGCAGACGCTCAGGCTCAGCCTTGGGCATATGTAATCAAGAGACAGGAGACTTTCATGGCTGCGGTCGAAATTCGCAAGGAGGGCGAGGTTGCCCTTGTCAAAATCGACAACCCGCCGGTCAATGCCGCGGGGTATGATGTACGCATCGGGCTGGCAAATGCGGTGCAGGAACTTGCCGGGGACGACTCGGTAAAGGTCATCGCGCTGTATGCGGCGGGCCGGACATTTGTGGCCGGGGCCGATATTCGCGAGTTTGGAAAACCTCCCAAACAACCGGTTCTGCCTGAAGTGTGCGAAATTCTTGAAGCCAGCGCCAAGCCTATCGTCTGCGTTTTGCACGGCTCGACATTGGGCGGTGGTCTTGAGATCGCACTAAGCTGCCAGGCGCGGGTTGGGATCAAGGGTTTGAAACTGGGCTTGCCAGAGGTCAACCTGGGCCTTCTGCCCGGCGCTGGTGGCACGCAGCGCCTGCCACGTCTTGTTGATGGCAAGACCGCACTGACGATGATCACTTCGGGCAAGCCGATCTCGGCCGAGGCCGCTCTGGAGGCCGGTCTTCTAGATGATCTTCAGGATGGTGTCCCCGAAGCCGGAGCTTTGGCTGCTGGGCAAAGTGTACTTGATGGGACGCTGCAAACGCGCGTGACCGCAGATTTGAACAATCGGATTACGGCCGAGGATCTGGAAGTATTCCGCGCAAAAGCCAAGGGTGAGGTTGCCAAACGCGCACTAAAAGCGGCCGAGGCGTGCGACTTGCCGTTGGCCGAGGGACTGCAGGCGGAACGCAACTTGTTCATGGAGGCCATGAAAAGTGATGCGCACAAGGGTCTGAAACACGCCTTCTTTGCGGAACGTGCGGTGGCTCATATACCCGAAGCCCAGGCAGAGGCACGCGATTTGGAAACCGGCGGTGTGATCGGTGGTGGCACGATGGGATCGGGGATCGCGACGGCGATGCTGTTGGCTGGTATGCCCGTCACTCTGATCGAAATGGAAGAAGAGCGCGTGGCTTTTGCCCGCGACACGATCGCCAAAAACCTCGACGGTGCGGTCAAGCGCGGCAAGCTGTCTGACGCAAAACGCGACGCTGCACTTGAGGCGCTGACCTGCACCACCGATATGGCGGCGCTGGCGGGTGCCGATGTGGTGATCGAAGCCGTGTTCGAGTCCATGGATGTCAAGCGCGAGGTGTTCGGCAAGCTGGATCAGATTTGTAAACCGGGTGCAATTCTGGCCTCCAACACCTCTTATCTGGATGTGAACGAAATTGCAGCCAGCACCAGTCGCCCTCAGGACGTGATAGGCCTGCATTTCTTTTCGCCCGCTCATGTCATGCGGCTGCTTGAAGTGGTTGTGGGCAAGGATACCGCGCCCGAGATCGTCGCCACCTGTTTCAAGCTGGCCAAGAAACTGCGCAAGATTGCCGTGCGGTCCGGCGTTTGCGACGGCTTCATAGGCAATCGGATACTCGCCCATTACCGCAAGTCTTCGGCCTGTATGCAGCTCGACGGTGCTCCGTTTGAACAAATCGACGCGGCCCTTGAGGATTTCGGGTTCGCCATGGGGCCGTTTGCGGTGTCCGATCTGGCAGGACAGGATATCGGCTGGGCGACGCGCAAGCGTCAGGCCGAATTCCGTCCGTCCGAGGAACGCTATGTCGAGATTGCTGACCGGATTTGCGAACAAGGCTGGTTTGGCAGAAAGTCCGGGAAGGGATTTTATGTCTATGACGGTAAAGACCGCAGTGTGAACCCTGCTGTGGCCGAGTACGCGCAGGCAGAACGCGACGCCAAGAGTATCACGGCCCAAGACTTCACCGATAAGGAAATCGTGGATCGCTACATGGCGGCAATGGTGACCGAGGCCGCGCGCGTGGTCGAGGACAAAATCGCCCTGCGCCCAATCGACGTGGATGCGGTGTTCCTGTTCGGCTATGGCTTCCCGCGCCAATGGGGTGGTCCGTTGCAATATGCTGATATCACCGGATTGGACGTTCTGGTCTCACGCATTGAGCAATACGCCAAGGAAGATCCCTACTACTGGAAAGTGCCAACGCTGCTGCGTGAACTGGCCGATACCGGAAAAACTTTCAACGATCTGAATAAGGTAGCCTGAAAATGGACCTGAGTTTTACTCCTGAGGAAGAGGCGTTCCGCGCCGAAGTCCGTGCTTTTCTGGACGAAAACCTGTCGGAAGACCTCGTGCAAAAGGGCCGCAAAGGAGACGGCCTGACCAAGGAAGACATGGAAGACTGGCACGCGCGGCTGAACGCGCGTGGCTGGTTGGCCGTGACCTGGCCGACCGAATATGGCGGCCCCGGTTGGGGCGCTGTCGAGCGGCATATCTTCGAGGAAGAATGTGCACGTGCGAATGCCCCGCGCATCGTACCCTTTGGCTTGAACATGTTGGGCCCGGTCCTGATCAAGTTCGGCTCTGACGAGCAAAAGGCCGAGATTCTGCCGCGCATTCTCGACGGCTCGGATTGGTGGTGTCAGGGATATTCCGAGCCCGGTGCGGGTTCCGACCTTGCCAGCCTGAAAACCCGTGCCGTGCGGGAAGGCGACGAGTATGTGATCAACGGTCAGAAAACGTGGACCACATTGGGCCAGCACGCCAACAAGATTTTCTGTCTGGTGCGCACCTCGACCGAGGGCAAGCCACAGGAAAGCATTAGCTTTGTCCTTGTTGACATGGACACGCCCGGCGTCGAACTGCGTCCGATCAAACTGCTGGATGGCGGCCACGAGGTGAACGAGGTGTTCTTTACCGATGTGCGCGTACCGGTGGCCAACTTGGTCGGAGAGGAGAACAAAGGCTGGACGATCGCCAAGTACCTTCTGACCCATGAACGGACGAACATCGCTGGTGTGGGAATGTCGGGCAAGGATCTCGAAAAGCTCAAGATGCTGTCTCAGAAACTGGTTCGGGGCGGAAAGCCGCTTACACAGGATCCGTTGTTTGCGGCCGAAATGGCCGAGGTTGAGATCGACCTTGAGGCCATGCGCGTTCTGAACCTGCGGATGCTGTCGGCCGCCAAGGAAGGGGCTGCACCGGGGATGCAAAGCTCGATGCTGAAGATCAAGGGCACGGTTATCCGCCAGCGAATTCAGAGCCTGATCAAGTCGGCCCTTGGGGCGTCTGCCGCGCCCTTCCCCGCGCGCGATTTGCCTGAGAATGCGCTTTCGGTCCCGGAAGACGCGGCAGGGGCTGCGGCCTACTATTTCAACCATCGCAAGCTTTCGATCTTTGGCGGATCGAACGAGATTCAGCGCAACATCATCGCCAAAGACCTGTTTGGAGGCTGACCCATGGATTTCAATTTGACAGAAGACCGTCAGATGCTGGCGGATACCGTGCGGCGTTATCTGGCAGATCATTATGACTTTGACACCCGTAACGGTGTGATAGACGCGACTCCGTTTCATTCACCGGACAAATGGGCTGAACTGTCGGAACTCGGCCTGATCGGTGCTTTCGTTTCGGAAGAGCAGGGCGGTTTTGGCGGCGCGGGTTTTGACATCACCACCGTGTTCGAGGAGTTGGGCCGGGGTCTTTGCCCCGAACCTATGCTGGCTGCTTTGATGTGCGCCAGGGCTGCGGCCGATTGCGAGGCTGAGGAACTGGTCGAACAAATCATCACGGGCACCAAGCGCCTGTCGTTGGCCGTCTTTGAACCTGACGCGGATAGCCTTTCGCTGATCCGTACCAGCGCGGACCAATCAGACGGCGGCTGGGTTCTGAACGGCCGCAAATCTGTTGTGTACGGGTTGCCCGGTGCGGATGGCGCCTTGGTTGCGGCGCGTACCGATGCAGGGATTGGCCTGTTTCTGGTCGAAGCGCCGGAAACCATCGATTACGCCATGATCGACGGCGGTGGCGCGGGTGAACTGATCCTTGATAGTGCATCGGCCAAATGCCTGAGTGAGAATGCAGCAGGCATCATCGAAGACGCCCTGAACGCAGGCCGTTTGGCGCTGTGTGCCGAAGCGGTTGGTGTGATGGAGGTGTTGGTCGACCTGACGGTGGACTATCTGAAACAGCGTAAGCAGTTCGGCCGTCCCATTGCCAGTTTCCAAGCCCTTCAGCATCGCGCGGTGGATATGGCGATTGAGATCGAACAATGTCGATCGATTACCATTCTGGCAGCGAGCAAGCTGGGAAGCGACGAGGCCGGGAAATATATCGCGATGGCCAAGAACCTGATCGGTCGCACCGGTGCGCTGATTTCAGAGGAAAGCATCCAGCTCCACGGGGGCATCGGTATGACCTGGGAATATCCGGGTTCCCACTATGCCAAGCGGCTGGCCATGATCGACCACCAGTTGGGTGACCGTTATGCGCAATTGCAACGCGTGATGGCGGCCTGAGCCATGAGCGATGCTGTCCTGTTCCAAACCAGTGGTCACACACTGATCGTCACCATCAATGAACCCGCGCGCCGCAATGTGTTGTCGCGGGCGGTCTACGAACCGGTAGAGGAGGCACTGCGCAATGCGACGGCGCCAAACTCTGACGTGCGCGCCGTGGTGGTCACCGGAGCAGGGCAGTTTTTCTCAGCCGGTGGCGATCTTCGGATGCTCAAAACCCGCCGTGAGCTTACTTTGCCCGAGCGTGAAGCGCAGATCGAATATTTGCACAGCATGATCCGCACCGTTCGCGCGTGCCCGTTGCCTGTGATCGCTGCGGTCGAGGGGGGCGCTGCAGGGGCCGGTGCTTCGTTGGCCTTTGCGTGTGATATGATCGTCGCTGCAACGGGTGCTAAATTCACGCTGGCCTATGTAAATGCCGGTCTGGTTCCCGATGGCGGCGGCTCAGGCTTTTTGGCAATGAACTTGCCAAGACAGTTGGCGACCGAGATGTGTCTGACCGGCCAACCGGTGCCGAGCGAGCGTCTGCATGACTTGGGCGTGGTCAATAAGGTAGTCGAGCCAGGCTCGTCGCTGGACGCGGCATTGGAACTTGCCGAAAGGTTTGCCAAAGGTCCGCGTCAGGCGCAGGAGTCGATCAAGGCTTTGATTGCCGCTCCGGATACGGACGCTTTTGACGCGCATCTTTTGCGCGAACGCCGACAGATGTCTATTGCCTTGGGCGGCGATGAAGCGTTGGAAGGTATCCGTGCATTCGAGGAAAAGCGCAGGCCGGATTTTGCATCGGTCCCGGTGGCGGCTGCGTCATCCTCTGTCATAGACAGCCCGTTGGAAACCGAATTGACACGAGCGTTTGGTATCCGCCTCCCCATTGTGGCAGGTGGCCTGATGTGGCTGGCAAATGCCGATTATGTATCCGCCGCTGCGCGGGCAGGTATCTTGGGTTTCATAACCGCGGCCAGTTTCCCCGAGCCCGAGCAACTGCGCGCTGAAATCAGAAAATGCCGCGATCTGTCAGATGGCAATCCTTTTGGGGTCAATGTATCGATGCTGCCCAAGTTGGTGCCGGGGGACAGGACTGAAGAGGTTTTCGGCATCATCATCGACGAAGGCATTGATATTGTAGAGACTTCTGGTCGCAGTCCCGAGCCGTTCTTGCCGATGCTGAAGCAGGCCGGAGTACGGGTTTTGCATAAGGTTCCAAGCCTGCGCCATGCAGAAAGCGCGCAGAAACTGGGGGTTGATGCGGTGGCCATTGTTGGCGCGGAATGCGGTGGGCATCCCGGCCTCGACATGGTTGGCAGTTTTGTGAACGCGGGGTTGGCCAAGCGCCGTATTCACATTCCCTGGCTGTTGGGCGGCGGAGTTGGAGGCGGTGAACAAATTCTGGCGGCGCGCGTAATGGGTGCTTCGGGCGTGGTGATTGGCACCCGCTTTTTGGTGGCCGAAGAAATCTGGGCAGACCCGGAATACAAACAGGCGCTGATCAAAGCGACAGAGCGGGACACTGCGCTGTCCATGTACTCGGTGCGCAACACAGTCCGGTCGCTGCAGAACGAAACGACATCGGTCCTTCAAGACCTTGAGCGTGAGAACCCGGACATGTCGATTCAGGACATTATGCATCTGGTTTCGGGCAAGATCGGGTATAAGGCTTATGAGACCGGCGACGTGCGTCAGGGTATCCTGTCAGCGGGCCAGAGCCTTGGATTTATTGAGCGTATTCAGCCGCTTGCCGAGATTGTGGCTGAACTCGAAAGTGAACTGGCCGAGGCGAGGAAAGTGTTAAACTGACCACTGGCTCTGGATTTGAGACAGGCTGCGCAGGTTCACGAACGCTGCGCAGTCAACGCGCCGGGGGGATAACCGAAGCTCCTTGAAAAGGCCCGGACAAAACTGGACGGCTCGGCGTAACCAGATCGCCATGCCACGGCAGAGACATTCAAATTTGTCGTTTTCAGAAGCTCATGGGCGACCGCTAATCGTGCATCCACGAGGATTTGGCGGAAACTTGTGCCTTCTTCGGACAACCTTCGCCGCAAGGTGCGTTCGCTGACGCCCAATTGGGCTGCTACGGCCTGGATATGCGGGTTTTCATAAATTTCAGGCATCGCGGCATCTCGGACGCGGGTGGTCCAACTTAAAGATTCTGTTTGATGGCTGTTCAAAAGGTTCCCGCACTGCTCCAGGCAATGCTGTACACATTCGGCCAGTATTTTTGGGTCATACTTGGGAAGCGGAAGATCCAAGAGCTGAGAGGACAGAACAACGGCGTCCACTGTTTCGCCCAACTGGACTTGATAGCCCAGCTTTTCGTGCACGACATTTGCGAATTCAACGTCAGTCAGAGTCGTTTTGAACGGTTTTTCCTGAATTGACCATTCGGGCAACAGCATCTGGGCGAAGTTGTCCAGAACCGTAAGGTGCCGTTCCAGCACAAAGCTTTTGACGTGCGTCGCCAAACCGGTTGTATCAAAGGTCAACATTGGGTGTTCGCGCGTTTCATCAAGGCCCAAAGCTGCGATCACAAACGAAAGATTGGCAAAATCTGTCGCGATTTGAAGGCAGCCACGCAGTGTTTTGCTGCTGAGGATCGCATACCCCCAGACGCCGAAAATTTCTGGCCGATACCGGCGTCCAATATCAATGCCCATTCCGGGACGATACGACGTGTGGCTCAGAAAATTCGATATCGTGGCCAGTTCCTGGGATATCGATACCTGAGTGTCGTTATTATACAGGTCAAATGGCATCAGACCTGTGCCTTCCAGACACTGGTCCGGGCTGACTCCGTACTCCGGAGCGGCTTCACACAAGATTCGTATGCTTCCCGGAAGTCGGGTCTGAGTGGCGTTCTTCATCGACGAGATTTTTTTAGTATTTGGCCGAATATGTCAAAACACTGGCCATTTCTGACATCGGCTTTTCTTACCCATTTCCTAATTATTAGAAAAGGAGGAAAAGCATGCGATCTATCATAGCTATTCAAGAGGGCCAGATCACTCTGGACCAGATCAAGCAGCTCGAAGCTGCTTTGCGCAAGGTTTACGCTGAACTTGTTGGCCCGCATAAGCTGACGGTCATCTGGAATGTTGCGGCGGCCAAGCACACGGTTACAGACCTGCAATGGTCACGGTCTTCGGCCTGTTCGATTTCGGTTCCCGACGGGTTCCCATTGGACAAGCGTCAGGGCTTTTTGCTTGAGCTCGATCGTCAGTGGCGTGAGATCACCGGGCAACACCCCGACCAGACATCGTTTTCTGCGTTTGACGAGGAAAGCTACAAAGAAGTTCTCAAGGGAAATCTGGCGCGGTTCTCGCTGCTGGGCCGTGTATCGTTCCTGGCCAAGACTGCATTTCGGGCGCTGCGATCCAAACGGCGCAACGGCGTCTTGATATCGCATTTCAATCAGTAATTCGGGGAGGACAACATGCCACTTTATACAATCGCTACGCGTAAGCCGTTGCCGGAACAGATGCGTTTTGACATTGCGCAGACAATCACGGATGTGCATTGCGGGATCACTGGCGCGCCGCCCGAGTTCGTGAACGTGATCTTCATGACTGGATACCGTCTGCGCCGTGGATCGAAAATCGGTGTGAATGGCAATGTCCGCACCGGTGGAAACCGGGGCCAGGAAATTTTCGAATGTATCAATAAGACGATTCATGAAGAGGTGGCCAAGACTGCCAATCTGAAGGCTTCTAAAGTGTTCGTGAAACTGATTGGAATTGACTATCGGTGGGTCGTCGAAGGCGCGATGACGATGCCGGCACCCGGAGAAGAAGGTGACTGGCTAGAGCGTAAGAACGCCTTTCATGCGGAAATGGGCATTTCTTCGGCTGCCTGACCTTTCCCCTTGGTTCAATCATTGGAGACGAACATGTCTGCCCCTCATCTGACACCTGTCCAATCGGAACTTCCTGACCTTGAGGGTCTTCTTCTGGCGCAGAAGAAGGCGTGTCTTGGAGATCCGCTGCCGGATCGTGCGACGCGTGTGCGGCGTCTGGACAAGTTGCACAATGCGCTTTTGGACAATCGGGCACGGATTATTGCGGCCTGCAACAAGGACTTCTCGAACCGAGCGGCGGCCGAGACCGAGCTGGCCGAGCTCATGCCTCTGCTGGACGGAATTGCCTATTACCGCAAGCGTCTGCGCAAGCTGATGAAGCCACAGCGCCGCCACGCGCCGATGACGGTGATGCCGGCGAAGGTCGAGGTGCGCTATCAGCCTGTTGGGGTTGTGGGCATCGTGGTGCCGTGGAACTTCCCGTTCTTTCTGGGGCTTTCGCCGCTGATCGGTGCCTTGGCCGCGGGCAACCGGGCGATGATCAAGACCTCGGAATTTGCGCCGGCGTCGGGTGAGCTCATGAAGGAGATCCTCGCGGATATCTATGCAGAGGACGAAGTCACCGTGGTGACAGGCGGTGTCGAGGTTGCGACCGAGTTCACCAAGCTGCCGTTTGACCATCTGGTCTTCACCGGTTCGACCCAGGTGGGTAAGATCGTGATGAAGGCGGCTTCGGACAATCTGACACCCGTGACCCTTGAGCTGGGCGGCAAGTCTCCGGCGATCATCCACGACGACTTTCCGCTGGACGAGGCGGCCAGCCGGATCGGTTTCGGCAAGGGCTTCAATGCCGGTCAGATCTGTGTCTCGCCTGACTATGTCCTGTGCCCGCGCGACAAGGTCAACGCCTTTGCGTCCGCGTTCTCGGATGCGATGACGAAGGCGTATCCGAGCCTGCGCGAGAACGCCGACTACACCGCGATCATCACCGAACGGCAGAAGGCCCGACTTGAGGGTTATCTGACGGATGCCGAGGAAAAAGGTGCCGAGATCATCCAGATCAACCCCAAGGGCGAAACCTTTGGGGGCACGCGCAAGATGCCTCTGACCCTGGTTCTGGGCGCGGATGATAGCATGCTGGTGATGCAGGAAGAGATTTTTGGCCCGATCCTGCCGGTGATTGCCTACGACACGCTGGAAGATGCAATCGCCTATGTGCATGCGCGTCCGCGCCCGCTGGCGCTGTACTACTTTGACTGGGACAAGCGCCGTGCGGATGACATTCTGGCGCGGACCCACTCTGGCGGTGCCTGCGTGAACGACACGGTTTCGCATGTGGGTGTCGACGACATCCCGTTCGGCGGCATCGGTCCGTCGGGCATGGGGCACTATCACGGCGAGGAAGGGTTCCGCACCTTCTCGAAGGCCAAGGGCATCGTGCGCAAGGGCAATTTCAACGCCACGGCGATGGTCGCACCGCCCTGGGGCAACTTCATGTACAAACAGCTCATGCTTATGCAGAAGCTCCGCTTCCGCAAGCGCAAGATCAACTGAAATACAGGCAACAAGAGCAGGCGCAGCCCCAAAAACAGGGCTGCGCACCTGATCAAATGACGGAGATGGCCGGAGGGGACTGGCCGTTGGGAGACGAATAAATGACTTACGACTATGTGATCGTCGGCGGCGGCTCGGCCGGTTGTGTGTTGGCGCGCCGTCTCACGGAAGATCCCAAGATTAGTGTCTGTCTGCTTGAGGCAGGCGGCGGCGGCAAGGACCTGTTTATCCGGATGATGCTGGGCGGGTTTTTCATGATTCAGAACAAACCGGTTCAGATTAACAACTGGTGCATGGAGACGGTGCCGCAGCCGGGTCTGAACGGGCGCAAGGGTTATCAGCCGCGCGGAAAGGCGCTGGGGGGATCCAGTGCGATCAATGCGGCGCTCTATATTCGCGGCCAGAAACAGGACTACGACGAATGGGCCAATCTGGGCAATGAAGGCTGGGATTGGGACAGCATGCTGCCCTATTTCAAGAGGTCCGAGAACAACCAGCGCGGCGGCGATGCCGAGCATGGAGCGGACGGCCCGTTGCAGGTGTCGAACCAACAAGTGCCACGCGAAATCTCTCATGCATTTGTTGAGTCCGCGACCCGCCTGCAACATCGCCGGACCGACGATTTCAATCGCGGGGATCAGGAAGGCGTGGGCCTCTATCAGGTTACGCATTTCCACGACAAGGACAAAAACGGCGAGCGTTGCTCGGCCGCTGCGGGTTATCTGTTCCCTGTGATGGACCGCCCGAATTTGACGGTGGTCACGCGGGCCGCGGTCAAGCGCCTGCTGTTGGAAGGCAAGCGCGCAACCGGCGTGTTGTATCAGCACAAGGGCAAAGACGTTGAGGTCAAGACCAAGCGCGAGGTCCTGTTGTGCGCCGGGGCGCTGAAGTCACCTCAGATTCTGCAACTTTCGGGTATCGGGAATGGCGAGGATCTGTCCCGTCTGGGAATCGACGTTGTTCATGACCTGCCGGCCGTTGGTCAAAACCTGCAAGATCACCTGGACTTTTCATTGTCTTTCCGCGGCACATACAAGGACAACCTCGGCATCAGTGCATGGGGTGGGCTTAACCTGATGCACCATCTTTGGCGCTGGAAGAAAGATGGTAAGTCAATGGCGGCCTCGCCTGTCGCAGAAGGCGGTGCATTCCTGAAGACGACACCTGACTTGGATCGCCCGGACATCCAGTTGCATTTCATGATGACCATCGTGGATGACCATGTCCGCAAGCTGTATCTGGGTCACGGCTATAGCTGCCACATCTGTAAACTGCGCCCGGATAGTCGGGGCAGTGTCTTCCTTCAAAGCGCAGATCCGTTTGCGATGCCGGGGATCGACCCGGCGTTCCTGAGCGATCCGCGCGACCTTGAAACAATGATCAAGGGTGTAAGGATGACGCGCGAGATCATGAAGGCGGCGCCACTTGCAGACTTTGAATTGTCAGAGATGCACGGCACCGACACCGCAAAGACTGACGCGGATTGGGAATGGCATATCCGGGATCGCGCAGACACGATCTATCACCCTGTAGGTTCCTGCAAAATGGGCGTGGACGAGATGTCCGTCGTTGACCCTGAGCTGCGCGTTCGAGGGATCGAAGGGCTGCGTGTCGTAGATGCTTCGATCATGCCGAACCTGATTTCTGGAAATACAAATGCACCGACGATGGCGATCGCTGAAAAGGCGTCCGACATCATTCGCGCAGCCGCGTGATGGCTGCGTTTTGCACAATAAGGGAACCGAAATGAACATGATGACCAGCGCGGATACCGGATTTGCCAGCTATGCCGATATCGAGGTGTTTGAAAAGACACCTTTTTCCGATCGCGCGCTGCCGGAGACGACCTATGACGCTCTGAAGCAGGGGGCGGCAATCAACCCGTCTTCTCCGGCACTTAGCTTTTTCGTTTCGGCCAAGACGTTCGATACCCCCAAGACGCTCAGCCACAAAGAGTTTCTGGGGAAGGTGACCCAAACAGCCAACGCCTTGCGCCAGCTTGGGATTGGTCGCGATGATGTGGTCGCATATGTTCTGCCCAATCTACCAGAGACACATTTCACCATTTGGGGCGGCAGTGCGGCCGGGCAGGTTCTGGCCATCAACCCATTGCTCGAGGCTGACCAGATCGGTGATCTGCTGCGCGCGGCCAACGCCAAAGTGTTGGTGACCCTTGAAAAAACGCCCAAAACTGATCTGTGGCACAAGTCTGTGGCCGCTTTGGTCAATACACCTTGCGTTGAGCATGTCGTGACATACAGCATCTTTGATTGGATGGACGGTGGCGCAGCGGCGGTATGGATCAGTTCCACACCATCATGGAGCTGGCATACGAAGCAGGATCCTCGGGCTATCTGGCTGGTCGCGCCTACTGGCTGAATACCTTGTCCGAATTCCCGAACTGGGAAAAAATGCGCGCGGATGTTTCCGGATACGCGCAGGACGCATTGGATGCGCTGAACGCATTGTCGGATAGGTGCGCGCGCCCTTGGACGTCGTTTCCAGATATGACGGATGAGGGCAACGCAGAGCTAAAGTTGGGTGCCGACTTTTGTCGTGCATACAAGTTTGAAAGCTAAAGCGTCCCCGCGATTGAAATTGAAGGCGGCGCATTTTCTCAAACCATCGGGGTACGCCGCCAATCCCCTTTTGTCTAAAGCAGTTTGGCCAAAGCTGCCCCAGTCGTGACGTGCGAAATGTGAAAGGCGTTGGCTTTGGTCAGCCTTAGTCTTGCTTTTTGGACAGGCAGGCAAGGCGTTTCCGGGCGGCGTCATTCGCTCCGGGTCCGGCAGTCACCACAAGGTCATCGATTTCCAGCTCGGCGCCAACCTTGAAACAGGGCTGGAAACCGCGAACAGGCGTACCCGAATGTCGGTTCAGAACCAGGTTGGGTTCTTCCCCATTTTCGTACAAATGTTCGTTGCTCCACAGGATAATGGATGCCAGCAGCGAGTTCAGACTCTTGCCTTTGTCGGTTATCCGATATTCGTAACGCGACCCAACAGCGCTGATATTCACTTTCTCCAAAACCCCATGCTCGACCAGAGTAGAGAGCCGTTCGGACAGCAGGTTTTTGGCTGCTCCGGTGTTGCGCTGGAAATCTGAGAACCGTGTCGTGCCGTACAACGCCTCTCTGACAATCAGCAGCGTCCAGGCGTCCCCAAATAAATTGAGAAAGCCTGCGATCGAGCACGTCTGTTTGTGTTTTCCGGCCATTTTCCCCAACGTAATCGAGCTACTCGAAGCATTTTGGTTGATATTGTAAACCAAAAAAATCATACGGTTTAAAAATAGGACCAAAGGAGGGATTTGCCAAGTCAGTTGGTGTCGGTCTACGGGGAGGTCAGGTTTTGTGCCGCATTTTTGCACAACCAGAGTTTCTCAGCGTGTCGGCGCAACAGGTGGCGCAATCCCCGGATCAGACGGAGATACCTCGATGGTTGAGAAAAAAGGCGTATGTTTGGTCGTTGGCGCAGGTGACGACACGGGGGCAGCCATCGCAAGAGCTTTTGCCCGCGATGGTTTGACTGTTTGCCTCGTGCGTCGTGAACGGCATGCAGATGCGTTGGAGGCGTTGGCGCAAACCATCCGGGACGAAGGATATCAAGCCGTGGCTTGTCCGGCGGACGCGCGGGATGAAGACGCAATGGTAGGTCTCTTCAACAAGATCGAGTCCGATATTGGCCCAATCGAAGTGGTCGTTTTCAACATTGGTGCGAATGTCCGGTTCAACATCACGGACACGACCGCACGTGTATACCGAAAAGTATGGGAAATGGCGTGTTTTGCCGGTTTCCTGACCGGACGCGAAGCCGCCAGCCGGATGTTGAAGCGCGGTCGCGGAACGATCATCTTCACCGGCGCAACTGCCAGCATGCGCGGCGGCGTGGGTTTTTCCGCCTTTTCGGGTGCCAAACACGCCTTGCGTGCGCTGGCGCAATCCATGGCTCGTGAGCTTGGCCCAAAGAACATTCACGTTGCCCACACAATAATTGATGGGGCCATCGACAGCAGCTTTATCCGCGAAAATGTCCCCCACGTTGACGATCTGCGCGAAAAAGACGGTATCCTGAACCCAGACCACATCGCTCAGAATTACGTGATGCTGCACCATCAGCCCCGTACCGCGTGGACTCATGAGCTTGATCTCCGCCCTTGGACGGAAAAGTGGTGAGGGCCAGGCAATGACGGTGACCGTAGACTTCGTCTATGATTTTGGCAGCCCAAACGCATATTTCTGTCACAAGGTTATTCCCGGGATAGAGCAGCGCACGGGTGTCCGGTTCAACTATGTCCCCTGTCTTTTGGGCGGCATTTTCAAAGCAACTGGCAACATGGCTCCGGCTTTTGCCTTTTCCAAAGTCAAAGGCAAACTGGATTATGAACGGATCGAGATCACTCGGTTCGTCGAAAAGCACAACCTCACGGACTATACGTTCAATCGGAATTTCCCCGTCAACACCTTGCTCTTGATGCGGGGCGCTATCGCAGCCCAATTGGATGGGGTTCATGATGCCTATGTCGAAGCTGGCATGCGGGCCATGTGGGAAAAGAACCTCAAGATGGATGATCCAGAGGTATTTGTGCAGGCGATGAACGATGCCGGACTTGATGGTGCGCGCCTTGCGAGCAGAACTCAGGACTCTGATGTCAAGGAGGGGCTGATGGCAAACACGGCTACCGCTGTGGATCGCAATGTGTTTGGCATCCCGACGATCTTCGTTGGCACCGAGATGTTCTTTGGCAAGGAACGCCTTGGGCAGGTTGAAGAAGAAATCCTCAATCAGAAAGAAACAGACTGACCTTGGCGAGGCCTTGGGGAAAAGGAAGACGACAATGAAAACCAAAATCACCGAGTTGCTGGGCATCCAACATCCGATCATTCAGGGTGGGATGCACTACGTTGGGTTCGCGGAAATGGCCGCCGCGGTTTCAAATGCCGGAGGGTTGGGCACGATTACTGCGCTGACCCAGAAAACACCCGAGGATCTGGCGAATGAAATCGCGCGCTGCAAGGATATGACGGACAAACCTATTGCGGTGAATGTCACGTTCCTGCCTACCGTGAACGCGCCTGACTATCCTGCGATCATCAAGGCCATCATTGATGGCGGTGTGAAAATCGTGGAAACAGCCGGACGGAACCCGGTTCAGGTCATGCCCTATCTCAAGGACGCCGGGATCAAGGTGATCCACAAATGCACTTCGGTCCGTCACTCGCTGAAGGCGCAGGACATTGGTTGCGATGCGGTGTCGGTCGACGGGTTTGAATGTGGCGGCCATCCGGGTGAGGATGACGTGCCGAACATGATCCTGCTGCCGCGCGCGGCGGATGAACTGGAAATCCCCTTTGTGGCTTCTGGCGGTCAGGCTGACGGGCGCAGTCTTGTGGCGTCTCTCGCGATGGGGGCAGACGGTATCAATCTGGGAACGCGGTTCATCGCGACGAAAGAGGCTCCGGTCCACCAGAACGTCAAGGACGCTATCGTTGCCGCGACCGAGTTGGACACGCGTCTGGTCATGCGCCCCCTTCGCAACACCGAGAGGGTCCTGACCAATACCGCAGTTGAACGCGTTCTGGAGAAAGAGCGCGCGTTGGGCGACAAGATCGCTTTCGACGATATCATTGACGAGGTTGCCGGAATTTATCCGCGCGTCATGCAGGACGGTGAAATGGATGCGGGTGCGTGGTCTTGCGGAATGGTTGCGGGTCTCATCAACGACATCCCGACGTGTCAGGAACTGATTGACGGTATCATGGCAGAGGCGGATCAGATCATCTCCGACCGTCTGGCTATGTTTAACCGCGCCTGAAGATCAGTTTGCGGCCGTAGGGCCGCAAACTCCGCTTATCGGGCCCAAGCGGGCCGGTAACCCGCGCGGTGTTGGGGCGATGATCGACCTCACTGTCACAGCATTCTGATAAATTGCAAAACCGGGGCGTGACCCCGAAGGGAGAACCCATGACCGAAGCCTATATCTATGACGCGGTACGGACACCGCGCGGCAAAGGCCGTAAGGATGGCAGCCTGCACGAGGTACCCGCGGTACGCTTGTCCTCGATCATTCTGGACGAGTTGAAACAGCGCAACAATCTGGATGCCGAAGGTGTCGAGGACGTGATCTGGGGCAATGTGTTCCAAGTGGGCGAACAGGGCGCATGCCTGGCGCGTTCGGCTGTGCTGCAATCACAGTTTGGCGACGAACTTCCGGGTGTCTCGGTGAACCGGTTCTGCGCCTCGGCGCTCGAGACTGTAAACATGGCGGCCAACCAGGTTCGAGGCGGTGACGGCGACGGTTATATCGCCGGTGGCGTCGAAAGCATGAGCCGCGTTCCAATGGGGTCTGACGGTGGCGCTCTGGCCGTGGACCCGGCGATTGCGATCCCGGCCTATGTGGTGCCGCAGGGGATTTCGGCGGATATTATCGCCACCGAATACGGTATCAGCCGCGAAGATGCCGATGCCTATAGTGTGGAAAGCCAGAACCGGGCAGCGGCAGCGTGGCAGGCGCGTCGGTTCGATGGCTCGATCGTCCCGGTAAAAGACATAAACGGGGCTACGATTCTGGATCATGACGAATACATGCGTCCGGGCACGACGATCGAGACTCTGGCCGCTCTGAAACCGTCGTTCAAGGAACAGGGCGAGGTGATGCCCGGCTTTGACAAGATCGCGATGCTAAAATACCCGCATCTGGAAAAGATCGACCATATCCACCATGCGGGCAATAGTTCGGGCATTGTTGATGGTGCTGCGGGCGTTCTGATCGGCAACAAGGAGTTTGGCGAGAAATACGGTTTGAAGCCTCGCGCGCGGTTCGTCGCGACGGCCAAGATCGGTTCTGACCCGACCATCATGCTGACCGGCCCGGTTCCGGTGACGGAAAAAATACTCAAACGCGCGGGTATGACCGCCAATGACATCGACTTGTATGAGCTGAACGAGGCGTTTGCTTCGGTTGTTTTGCGTTGGCAGCGGTATTTCGACATCGATATGGACAAGCTGAACGTCAATGGCGGTGCCATTGCGATGGGCCACCCGATGGGTGCAACCGGCGCGATGATCCTGGGCACCTTGCTGGACGAGATGGAGCGTACCGACAAGGAAACGGGTCTGGCGACCTTGTGCATTGGTGCGGGCATGGGCTCGGCCACCATCATCGAGCGTGTGTGATACGGGGCAGGAGACAAAGCAATGACTGAATTTACGCTGACAAAACACGACGATGGCGTGGCCATCATTACTTGGGACGTGCCCGGGAAATCCATGAACGTCCTGACCGAACAGGGCATAGCCGATCTCAAGGCAGTGGTTGATGCAGCCAACGCAGACGATGAGATCAAGGGCGTTGTTGTGACTTCGGCCAAGCCCGGCAGCTTTGCGGCCGGAGCTGATCTGAACATGCTGGCGGGCATTTCCGACACGTGGGCCGACAAGCCAGACGAGATGTTGGAAAACACGATGGCGACCCATCGCATCTTGCGTGCAATGGAACGCAACAACATGGACCCCAAGACGCACAAGGGCGGCAAGCCATACGCGGCTGCGCTGCCGGGCACTGCGCTTGGCGGCGGCTACGAGGTGGCGCTGGCCACTCATCGCATTTTCTGCGCGCCCAATCCCAAGGCCAAGATTGGCCTGCCCGAGATTCTGGTTGGTGTGTTCCCCGGTGGCGGCGGAACCACGCGCTTGATACGCAAATTTGGCCTGATGGCCGCCGCGCCCTTCTTGCTGCAAGGCAAGACTTTGTCGCCCGAAGCGGCGCAAAAAGCTGGTCTGATCGACGAGATCGCAGATGACCCGGTCGCCGCTGCGCGAGAATGGGTTCTGCGCGCGACCGACGCGGACCTGCTGAAGCCTTGGGATGCTAAGGGCTATAAGATGCCGGGCGGAACACCGTATCACCCGCAGGGTTTCATGACCTTCGCTGGCGCTGTGGTGATGGGAGTCGGTGAATCCAAGGGCGCGTTCCCGGCTGTCGAGGCGCTGCTGAACGCGGCGTATAACGGCGCTCAGGTGCCCTTTGACACCGCGCTCAAGGTCGAGGCGCGTTGGTTCAACAACCTGTTGATGAAACCATCGACCGCCGCGATGATCCGCACCCTGTTCCTGAGCAAAGGCGCGCTTGAAAAAGGCGCGAACCGGCCCGAAGCCCCGGACCAGACCGTGAAGAAGGTTGGCGTCCTTGGCGCGGGCATGATGGGTGCCGGTATCGCCTTTGTCTCGGCCAAGGCCGGGATTGAGGTTGTGCTGATCGACCAGACGCAGGAGGCTGCTGACAAGGGCAAAGCCTATTCAGAAGGTCTTCTGGACAAGGCGATCTCGCGCAGGAAATCCACCCCCGAGAAGAAAGAAGCGCTGTTGTCGCAGATCACTGCCACCACTGATCTGGAGGCGCTCAAGGATGTGGATCTGATCGTCGAAGCGGTGTTCGAGGATATGACCGTCAAGGCCGAGATGACCAAGAAGGTCGAGGCGATCATCCCCGAAGACTGTATTTTTGCCTCGAATACCTCGACTCTGCCGATCACCGATCTGGCCAAGGCCAGCGTGCGGGCGGACCAGTTTATCGGCATCCACTTCTTCAGCCCCGTGGACAAGATGATGCTGGTCGAGATCATCAAGGGCAACCAAACCGGAGATCGCGCAGTCGCCAAGGCTCTGGATTTTGTACGCCAGATCCGCAAGACGCCGATCGTGGTCAACGATGAGCGGTTCTTCTATGCCAACCGCTGCATCTTGCCGTATGTCGGTGAAGCAACGTGGATGCTGACCGAAGGTATTTCTCCGGTATTGATTGACAATGCGGCGCAGCAACTGGGTTTTCCGGTCGGGCCTGTGCAGTTGGGGGATGAGACCTCGATCGATCTGGCTGTGCGCATCATGAAGGCGACGAAGGCCGCGATGGGTGATGCCTATGATGCGTCCGAGGCGGACAACCTCATACTTTGGATGGAGGAACAGGGGCGGCTGGGCCGCAAGTCCAAGGCGGGCTTCTCGGACTATGACGAGAAGGGTAAGCGTTTGGGCTACTGGAAAGGTCTGAACCAGAAATATCCGCTGGCCGAAGAACAGCCTGAACTGGATTATGTGCAGAACCGCCTGATGATGGCGCAGGTTCTGGAAGCCGTTCGTGCGCTTGAGGAAGACGTGCTGATGGATATCCGCGAGGGCGACGTTGGCGCTGTGCTGGGCTGGGGCTTTGCGCCTTGGTCAGGTGGACCGTTCGGCTGGCTGGACGTCATCGGCGGCAAACGCGCGGTTGAGATTTGCGACCAGCTTGAAGCCAAGCATGGCCCGCGCTTTATGGCGCCCAAACTGTTGCGCGACATCGCGGACGCAGACGACAGCTTCTACGGCCGCTTCGCCGCTTGAAGATCCTCGGGGTTCCGGACTGATTGGTCTGGAGCCCCGGCAGGACAACGTTAGCAAGCAATGGCTGCAACGTGCCACGCAGGCTTTGGCAGCTAGGGATCGGGGCTGGCTCAAAGACCGGAATTGTTGACGTTACGAATGACAAGAAATCCGGGCAGCTTGTCTCTATACAACTTTCATTACCTGACGACGAAGCAGGCCAGCCTACAAGCTGTCTGGCTTCATCCCCAATGGAGGAAAACAAGAATGACACAGGACGCGGCCAAAAACGGTCAGATCATCGTCGAGCGCTTGGGGGCGGTTCTGCGCCTGACGATGGACAATCCCGGAAAGAAGAACGCGATCACGCGCGAGATGTACCTGAAGATGGTCGAGGTTTTGAACGAGACTGCGCAGGACAACAGTGTGCGCGCCGTTTGGCTGCGCGGCACCGGGGGCGTTTTCTCAAGCGGCAACGATGTCAACGGTTTCAACGCGCCCAAAGGGGAAGAACCTGCACCCGCACAGTTTGTCCGTGCCTTGATCCGTTTCCCAAAACCGATCGTGGCGCAGGTCGAAGGGCTTGCCGTGGGTATTGGTGTGACCATGCTACTGCATTGCGACATTATCTACGCCGCAGATGACACCAAATTCCGGATGCCCTTCGTCAATTTGGGTGTTGTTCCCGAGGCAGGCTCGTCATATCTGCTGCCGCGCCTGATGGGGGCACCGCGCGCGGCAGAGCTGATCCTTCTGGGCCGTTTGTTTGGCGCCGCCGAAGCGCACGAGCTGGGCCTGATCAGCCGCGTCCTGCCTCAGGCCGAGGTCGAAGCCGCCGCAGAGCAGGCAGCCGTTGCCCTGAGCAAACAGCCCTTGCGGGCGATGATGAAGTCCCGCGCTTTGCTGCGCAACGTGTCCGGGGACGCTCTGGATGAACGTGTGAACGAAGAGTTCCGCCAGTTCTATGAAGGGTTGCAAGGACCGGAATTTGCCGAGGCGGTCGCAGCTTTCATGCAAAAGCGCGAACCCGATTTTTCAAAGATCTAGGGTTGGTCTCAGGGCCGTCGGAATGGGCGGCTTGAACTTGCCCAATGGTGGCTATCGGCAAGGATGTCACCTGAGATGCGCCAAACGCCCGGTTCCGTCTACGCGGTTCCGGGCCAAACGGCTTCGCGTGGCTGCCCCGATCGCCCAGAGGCGATGATGCGAAATGGCCCCGCGTCAAAACTTGTTCACGTATTTTCAAGTAAATGCCTTGTAGACAGAAGGTTAAGCGTCGATTGTACCGGTGTTGATGAGATGCCGAATTTAGGAGAACCTATGCCAATGCGCCGTATGCACCTGCTCTCAGTTATTTTTCTGAGCCTCCTGACGTCTCATGCAAGTGCGCAATCATTGCTCAAGCTGGATGGGCACGACCATTTGTGTTCGTTTGCTCCGGACGAGGTGTTTGACGATGAAATCTATTCGTTTTCGTCCAGCCAGCAAGCCAAGGACATGGTCGCTCAAATTCTGTCAACCGTCGGGCTGGTTCCAAGGTTTAAGGTCTTTGCGGCGAATGTGCCCAACGCGGCCGCAGTTATTGACGGCGAGGAACGGTTGATCGTCTACAGCGAGGACTGGATACAGAACAGCATCTCAAACAATCGCTGGGCTGCCGTTGCGTTGCTGGGTCACGAAATCGCACACCACCTGAATGGGCATACACTGGAGGCAGGCGGAAGCCGTCCTCCGACCGAACTCGAAGCGGATAAATTCGCGGGCTTCGTTGTCGGGAAACTCGGCGGTGACCTGCAAGAGGCGCAGTGGCTATTTCGACAGCTTCCGGCAGCCGGAAGCGATACGCATCCCCCCCGAAGCGCCCGGTTGGAAGCGGTTGCCGTTGGGTGGCGCGAGGCGACCGGCGGACAGACAGTGGACGCTCGTGTTTCGACGAAATCCGAACCGGCCAGAAATAGTGTTGCCGGCGACTGGTTTGTCATCGCCGGTTCTTTCCCGCACGCAGCGATCGACCAGGCCAACGACCTCATGATGGACCTGCAAAGTGGTGGGGTGAACGCACGTATGGTCAACACGGATGACTTTTCCAAACTCAGGGATGGACTGTATTCCGTCGTTGTTGCGTCGAATAGCCGAAGTTCCGCTTTTGAACAGCTAGAGCAAGTTAAGCGGCATGTTCCTGACGCCTACGTGAAAAAGGGCAACTAACATGAAGGCAGTTCTGGTGGGCTTGCTTTTGTGGCCCGCGTCCCCTGTCTTGGCGCTGGATATCGTTCCGCGCAGTGAGTGGGGTGCAAAGCAACCACTGTTTGAAGTGGCCACACATTCTCCGGTCAGAATTACCATTCATCACACCGCGACCAGACAGAAACCATCCCGATCCATTGAACAAAAACTCAGGTCACTTCAGGCGTTTTCTCAGTCGACGGGTAAACTCGCGGACGGGCGCACCAAGAAAGCCTGGGCAGATGTGCCCTACCACTATTACATAGATGCGACCGGGCGCGTTGCGGAAGGGCGCGAAATCAAGTTTGTGGGCGATACAAACACCAACTACGATCCAACGGGGCACATAGCAATCGTTGTTGAAGGCAACTTTGAGGTGGAAACCCTGAACGAGGGGCAAAGAACGGCGCTGACTGACTTGGTGCTGGATTTGTCCCAAAAGTACGACATTCCTAAGTCACACGTGGGCCATCACAAATCTTATGCCAGCACCTTGTGCCCCGGTGCCAACCTGGCCAATGAGCTACAAACAATCATTGGTGGCTTGGAATAACGTTTAAACATCCGAAAAGTGGTTCTGTCGGGTCGGTCACAGTGCTCGTGGCCTTTGGAGGTGATGGGGCTATCGCGAAGTTCGGTCAGACACCATTGCCCAGTCCAGATCGAACTTTTGCAGGTATTTCCGCAGGCGATCCGCATCGTTCTGCGTCTTGCGTTTTCCTCGGGATACAGCGAACAATGCGCGCCCGGCGGCGCTGAGGCTGGAAGACGTCTGGCAGGTTCTTATGACCTTGGCCAACTGCACCAAGTCGAATGGATCGACATCCCTGACTTCGGGTCCAAGCATGGTTTCAACCAACGTGTAATCGCTGTCCGTCGTGGCGGAATGCCAGTCCGCCAGCAAGGAGGCGATCTCATCTTCCACCATTGTTCGCGTAATTCGTCCGCGCGGAGCAAGTGTGCACAGCCGTTTTACCAGCCCGCTGAAATCGCGAAAGTTTCCCGGCCATGGGGTGGCCGGATCGGTGGCAAACTGCATGAAACGGTCTCGGGCGTCGATGTTGAACCCTACTTGTGTGCCCAAGCTGCGCTCTGACCGGGCAAGCTCGTGCATCAAGTTCGCTTCGATATCCTCTGGCCGGTCACGCAGGGCAGGCAGTGTGAAGTTCCACATATTCAACCGGGCCAGAAGATCCTGGCGAAAACGGCCTTCTGCCGCCAGAGTTCGGAGGTCTCGGTTGGCACCCGCTATGATCTGAAAACGGCTTGAAACTTCATGGTCCGACCCCAACGGATAAAATCGCCCTGTCTCAATTGCGTTCAGAATAATGGACTGTTCGGACCATCCCAGTTCATCCACTTCGTCAAGAAACAGAACACCGCCGTCAGCTTCGCGCAGCAACCCGCCGCGTTCTGTTCCGGCATGCCCAAGATGGCTTCGGCGCTGACCAAACAAGGCGGCCATTGCGTCGGGTCCGATCAGCGTGGCGCAATTAACGTGGACAAGCCGCCCCTTTACCCTCCGGCGATCCAGTTTGAGGTTGTAGATACGCTGGGCTAATTCGGTTTTACCGGTCCCGGTTTCACCAAGCAGCAAGATCGGTTCATCCGAATTGCTTGAGACAAGCTCGATACGGTCGATCAGTGCGTTGTATCGCGTGTTGCGCGTTTCGATCCCACCCTTGAGCTGATTGCTATACTCGCGGGATAGCCGGTCAAACCTCTGTTGAAGCGCATCGTACCGGCTGAGGTCCAAGTCGATTACATCCAACTTGGGTGCGCCGTTGTCTGGACCGGGCGGCCCTGTTTGTATCAACCGGGCCGGGATATGGCGGCTTTCGGTGAGCAGGAACCAGCATATCTGCGCCACATGAGTGCCAGTTGTCAGGTGAACGTGATACTGCTCCCTGTCCTCATCGAACCCATAGCCGCGGGCAAAATCGAACAGTTTTCCGTAGACTTCCTGAAAATCCCAAGGGTCATCCAGATCAAGCTGACGCAGCATGACTTCCGTCTCTGGCGAGGAGTCGGTGATTTCGTTTTTGACCTGATGTGCAAGCCGGTTGAACTTGTGGTCGTACAGAAATTCCAGACGGTGCACGTGTAAGCTGTCATGTTCCACCAAGCTAGGCGTCGGTTTCCAGCGCCTCTTTTTGCCCATATCCAGTTGGGTGCCTAGAAAGCCGATGACAACGTTCTTCATAAGTATCCACTACTATATTTTACGATAAAGTTTTTTCGTACATTCGCGACGCGATTGCGTCAAATCCGGAATTCTTTGTGGCATTTCAAGATCTTGTGCCGGTTATTAGTTTTGCTGCAAATTGGGCGAGTTGCATGCCAAAACGTCCTTATTCTATCGAGGACAACGAAAATGGTTGATGAAAAGACATTTGACCCGGTCACAGGAGAGCACCTGAAAGACTGGGGCCACCGCCCGGGAAAACAGTTTCCGGCATTGCTGGCCCGTGCAAACCAGATGCGGGCCGAGGGGTTTGGGTTGGTCCGAATTCGGCAGGAACTGGAGGGTGAAATTCCGCCGCTGCCGATCACGTTGGATCTGCGCTCACCAGGAGAAATAGCCTTTCACGAGAATATTGATGCCGAGCATCCTGACGAGCAGGAAAACGTAGCGAACGTGCGCAAGACGATGACGGAGCTGATGCGGACTCCTACAATCGAGGTCGGCGCGATTATGCCAGATGCTTGTCCGGCAGGTCCGCTTGGCACAATCCCGGTTGGCGGGGTCGCAGGTGCGCGCAATGCAATCCATCCAGGAATGCACTCGGCCGATATTTGCTGCTCGGTTATGATCACTGATTTAGGGAATGCCGATCCGAAAGCCGTATTGGATGCTGCGCAATCGGTGACGCATTTCGGACCGGGTGGAAGGCCGCAAGGCAAGCGGTTTACAACTTCTTTGGAGCTTACGGATGCGTTCCGGGCGAACCCGTTTCTGGACAATCCCAAGTCTCTGCGCATGGCGCAGGTGCATATGGGTACTCAGGGAGACGGGAACCACTTTCTGTTTGTTGGTCGCTCGCGAAAGACGGGGCGAACCGCGATCGTCACGCATCACGGATCGCGTGGCCCGGGCGCCGTGTTGTACAAGAATGGGATGGCCATAGCGGAAAGGTTTCGGAGGGAGCTGTCTCCGAAGACCGCCAAACAGAACGCCTGGATTCCGGCTGATACAGAAGAAGGTCGAACGTATTGGGATGCCTTGCAACTGATCCGGAAGTGGACCAAGGCCAACCACAATGCGATCCACCAGGCCACTGTCGAGGCCGCACGCGTCCAAGACGTGGGCGACCGCTACTGGAACGAGCATAACTTTGTGTTCAAGCGAGGTGATCTGTATTTCCACGGCAAGGGCGCGACGCCAGCTTGGAATGACTATGCCGCCGACGCTACGGGTTTGACCCTTATCCCGCTGAATATGTCCGAGCCGGTTCTGGTGGTTCGGGGACAGGATGCAGCGCATGGACTTGGGTTTAGCCCGCATGGGGCGGGCCGAAACTTTTCACGTTCGGAACAAAAACGCCGGATGGGGAACGTGACGCCCGAACAAAAGCTAAAGACCGAGACGGAAGGGCTGGATATTCGGTTCCATGCCGGCGGCGTAGATGTGTCCGAGCTTCCGTCCAGCTACAAGAGCGCAGATAGCGTTGTTGCTCAGATCAAGTCTTACGGGCTGGCCGAGATAGAAGACTATATCGACCCTTACGGCTGTATCATGGCAGGCGATGTGCCGCCTTTCTGGATGAACAAGAAAAAGAAGCGGAAATAGCGCGGAAGACCCTCAAAACGGGGGTCTTCTGCGGTTTTAATTTCGCGTCATACGCGGGCCAACGAGATCAGACAGTCGCGCCCTTGATACGGATGGCCGACCCTATGGTTCCAGCGCATATTCCAACGACCACGGCGATCAGCAATTCGATCGTCTCTATATTGCCAAAGGACCAATGCGCAAAAATCAGGGTTTCAATCACACCCACGACCCCGCCCATTGCAGCGCCAATCCACAGGTTCCGGGTCATCATACCCAAAGCTAGCCCAAGTATTCCCGGCAAACTGATGATGTTGGCCCCGATCGTTCCCAGTAGTTCCAGCATATCGTGCCCCTTTTCAGTCTGCCCTTGTGGTCAGGAATGACCGGATCTCGTCGCTCCCATCAGCGACCTGCTGCTGCAAAGAGCTGGAAGGCTTTCCAGCCAAGGTTTCCGTAACTTCCTGGTAACGCTCGAGGTATCCGGGCGGAAGGCTGTGGGCGATACCCTGGTGACAGTCGATACAGGTCATATTCTCGTCGATTGCGCGCTGGTGCTCGGACGCTGCCCGTGTCTCTTGAATCGTAAAGTCCATGTATTCAAAGTTGTGGCAGTTGCGGCACTCGCGACTGTCCGACGCCTTCATCTTTTTCCAGACGGCGGATGCCATGCTCAGGCGGTGATCCTCATATTTTTCAGACGTGCTGATGGTGCCCGCCAGTTCATGATACACGTCCTTGACCGCCATGATCTTAGCTTTGATCTTGTGGTTCCACTCGTGCGGAACGTGGCAGTCGGAACAGATCGCGCGAACACCTGAGTGGTTGTTGTAATGTATCGTTTCCCGATATTCACCCAAATTGGTTTCCATCGAGTGGCACGAGGTGCAGAATTCCTCGGTGTTGGTCAGTTCCAATGTCCAGTGGAAACCGCCCCAGAACAGGATGCCGGCCAGAAACCCGGCCAGCAACAAAAAGCCAGAACTGAAGGCAACGGCCGGGGTCCAGATTGCATTCCAGATGCGGCCTATCCAACCGCGGTTTTCAGGGGAGTCTGCCATATCGGTGCTCCTTTCACACAAGCGTTGGATTAGTTGCCGGAGGAGGGTTGAAACACGTTGTCGACCAGTGCTGGGGCGTCGGCTTGCGGGACATGGCACTGGTTACAGAAGTACCGCGTGCCAGCGATGTGATCCAATTCGCGGCCTTCGCGGTCCAGATAGTGCGTCATTGACAGCGTCGGCGCGTTGCGCTCTCCGGCCTTGGTCCAGTCGTGGCAGGACAGGCATTGGTTGGTGCGCAGGTCGATCTGGTATTGCTCGATCGAATGAGGGATCAGCGGCGGTTGCTGTCGGTAATTGCGCTGCATTCGGCCTTCAACAGTTTTGTGGACCTGATCCAGCGCAGCGGGTTCGTCAACCTCGGCTCCACGCAGGGGTTGTACCTGTGTTGACTGCGCAAAAGCGAAACCGCTTAGGAGTATGACTGGGATCAGGGCGGCGACGCCGGTCAGGATTGGCTTGTTCATCTTGGCACTCCCTTAAATTGTTCTGGCTGGGCGCGGATCAGGCGCCGAAACTGGTTCGGACGGTGCGGCGACGTGGTCGTCGTACCGGTGGGTAAACTTGAAGACGTCGACTGCGCATACATCAATACAGCGGCCGCAGTTCGAGCAATCGGGTGAGAGGATCAGTGGCGACGTTCCCGGATTGCCTTTAAGTGCTGGCGAAATGACATGGTTTTCAGGGCAGACCTCATAGCAATCCATGCAGTCATTGCAGGCGGCGCGGTTGCTGGCGCTGACGCGCAGCAAGCTTCGGGTTCCGATCAGGCCGTAGAAAGCTCCTACAGGGCAGACGCGTCCGCACCAGCCGCGGCGGGACACGAACACATCAAAGAAAAAGATGGCTATGATCATGGCCCAGACGAAGCCCAT
Organism: Ruegeria sp. BC7; assembly: GCF_056539165.1. NCBI lineage: Bacteria > Pseudomonadati > Pseudomonadota > Alphaproteobacteria > Rhodobacterales > Roseobacteraceae > Ruegeria > Ruegeria sp. BC7. The sequence goes on from NZ_JBQFUL010000007.1 coordinate 105,008, forward strand.
GCCGAAGATCAGACCTCGGTGCAGCATGGTGATCGGGTTAATCAATTCCCAGGCGATGACACCAGTAAGGCCCGATACGATCAGCGCCGTGGCCAATATCCAAATCCGGGCGCCGCGTTTGGGTTGCCAGCCTTTTGGCAGGTCAAGCCTTCGGTGAACCCAATGCGCAGCATCCGTGACCGGGTTGATGGGGCAAACCCAGGAACAGTAGGTCCGCCCCCCGATCAGAGCATATACCGCCAGAACAATCAGCCCACCTATCAGCGCGGTCAGTTCGGGCCAGTGCCCCGCGACAATACTCTGTAGCAGAATGAATGGATCCGTCAGCGGCAACACCCCAAAGGTCAATGACCCCGAAAGCGTGCCCTGCACAATCCAGATGCCGAACCACGGCCCAAGTAGAAACACTGCCAGAAAAACCAACTGGCTCGTGCGCCGCAAAAGCAGGTACTTGTGCGCCGCCAGCCATCCTTTGACCAGCACGGCCTCATGACCCGCGGGCAAATGGGGTTGCGCGCTCATTGCCCGGCCTCCGGCAGGTTGTAGGCCGGTGCGAAACCGCCGGGTGTTGCTAGATTGTCCGTACCCGGGCCGGGAAGTCGGTCGGGCAGGTCTATGATTCCCTCGACAACCGGTCCACCATTGGCCTCTTTTTCTTCCCAGCCTTTGCGATAGTGATCAGCACTGCTGCCCCGCGCTAGACGTGCAGGAAGCACCTTGATGGCGGCCTCGGGTAGAACACAGCTTTTCTCGCATACGCCGCAGCCCGTGCAGTGGTCTGCATGGACCGTTGGTATGAATTGGGCGTGATGACCCGAGCGTTCATCGTGCCGTGTTTCCAGTGTGATAGCTTCGTCGATGACCGGGCAGACGCGGTAACAGACATCGCAACGCAGCCCGAGGAAATTCAGACAGTTTTCCTGATCGACCAGAACGGCGACTCCCATTTTGGCGTCGTCGATGTTGTTAAGACCTGGGTCAAGTGCGCCAGTAGGGCAGGCGGCAACACAAGGAATATCGTCGCACATTTCACAGGGAATATCCCGCGCGGTAAAATACGGTGTACCTGTGGCCACGGCGTCTGCACCGAGTTCCGCCAGCTTTAGCGTGTCGTAAGGACAATCCCGCACGCACAGGCCACAGCGGATACAGGCGGAAAGAAACGCGCTTTCCGGTAATGCGCCGGGCGGACGCAGAGCTTCGGCCGGAAGCGCCCGGGCGTCACGCGCAAGCCATGCCAAGAGAGACCCTGCCGCCACGCAGCCGCCTGCTGCGCGCGCCGAGTCCTGAAGGAACCGGCGGCGCTGCGGCGAAAGGGGTTTCTGGGCAAGGGCCATGTGCAATACCTTTGCGATCCTTGCCGGCTACGCGCGCTCGACTTTACAGGCGCATTTCTTGTAGTCCGTTTCCTTAGAAAGCGGGCAGGTCGCGTCCAGTGTCAGCTTGTTGGTCAATTGTCCTTCGTCGAACCAAGGCATAAAGACCAAACCGCGTGGCACCTTGTTTCTACCCCGAGTCTCGACCCGGCTGGTCACCTCTCCGCGCCGCGTGGATAGCACGATTTCCTGACCTCGGCGCAGCCCCCTGTCACTGGCGTCGTCAGGGTGCATGTAAACAACTGCGGCCGGGAAAGCACGGTGGAGTTCAGGGACGCGTCGGGTCATCGAGCCCGAATGCCAGTGCTCTAGCACGCGACCTGTGCATAGCCACAGATCGTATTCCGCGTCAGGTTCCTCCGGCGCTGGTTCATACGGCGCGAAAATGATTTTCGCCTTGCCGTCCTTATGGCCATAGAATTTGACCTCTGCGCCTTCCGGCACATACGGGTCATAACCCTCGCGGAAACGATAAAGCGTTTCTTTGCCGTCCACGACCGGCCAGCGCATTCCGCGCGCCTGATGATACATCTCGAACGGAGCAAGGTCGTGTGCGTGCCCACGCCCGAATTCGGCATATTCTTCAAACAAGCCCTTTTGCACGTAGAAACCGAAATGTTCGGATTCGTCATTGTCGAACCCTTCGGCGGTTTCAGACAACGGGAACTTGTCTACGCTGCCGTTTTTGTAAAGCACGTCGAACATGGTCTTGCCGCGGTGTTCGGGCATTTTGGCCAGTAGTTCTTCGCCCCAGACTTCTTCGACGGTAAAGCGTTTTGAGAACTCCATCAGTTGCCACAAATCCGATTTCGCCTCGCCCGGCGCCTTGACCTGCTGGTGCCAGAACTGTGTGCGGCGTTCCGCGTTGCCATAGGCCCCTTCCTTTTCAACCCACATCGCCGTTGGCAGGATCAAGTCGGCGGACACCGCCGTCACGGTAGGATACGGATCGGAAACCGTGATGAAGTTTTCCGGGTTGCGATAACCGGGATACCCTTCCTCGTTGATATTCGGGGCCGCCTGCATGTTGTTGTTGCATTGCACCCAATAGGCGTTCAGCTCTCCGTCCTTCAGCTTGCGGTGCTGCAAAACGGCATGGAATCCGGGCTTGGGCGGGATAGTGCCTTCGGGGACGTTCCACGCGGTTTCGCAGATCTGGCGGTGCTCGTCGTTGGCGACAACCATGTCGGCAGGCAAACGGTGGGCAAAGGTGCCAACCTCGCGGGCTGTGCCGCAGGCCGACGGTTGGCCAGTCAGTGAAAACGGCGAGTTTCCGGGCTCGGAAATCTTTCCGACCAGCAAGTGCACGTTATACATGAGTGAATTGACCCAAGACCCACGGGTGTGCTGGTTGAAGCCCATCGTCCACAAGCTCATGACCTTGCGGTTCGGGTCGGCGTATTGCTGAGCGAGCTTCTCAAGTTTGTCAGCAGGCACACCTGACAGTTCGGCCGTATATTCCAAGGTATAGGGCGCGACGGATTCGGCGTATTCCTCGAAGCTGATGGTCTCCAGCTTGCCCGAGTCCGGGTTGGCCGCTCCTTGCTGCAGCGGGTTTTCTTCGCGCAGGCCATAGCCGATATCGGTGGCTGTCTTGGTGATGTTGACGTGGTTCTTGACGAAGTCTTCGTTCACCGCGCCATTCTGAATGATATAGTTTGCGATATAATTCAGGATCGCCAGGTCGGTTTGCGGATTGAAGATTATGCCATTGTCCGCCAGCTCGAAGGAACGGTGTTCAAAAGTAGAAAGAACATGAACCTCGCAGTCCGGTTTGGTCAGGCGCGTATCGGTCAGCCTAGACCACAAGATCGGGTGCATTTCGGCCATGTTTGATCCCCACAGAACAAACGTGTCTGCGGCTTCGAGGTCGTCATAACACCCCATCGGTTCGTCAATGCCGAAAGTGCGCATAAAGCCCACAACCGCCGAGGCCATGCAGTGCCGTGCGTTCGGGTCGATATTGTTTGACCGGAATCCGGCCTTCATCAGCTTTGATGCTGCATAGCCTTCCCAGACAGTCCACTGTCCGGAACCAAACATACCAACGCTTGTCGGACCCTTCTTGGCCAGAGCTTCCTTCCACTTGGCCGCCATGACATCAAAGGCTTCGTCCCAAGAGACCGGTTCAAACTCGCCGTTCTTGTCATATTCGCCATTCGTCTTGCGCAAGAGAGGCGTGGTCAGGCGATCCTTGCCATACATAATTTTGGACAGGAAATAACCCTTGATGCAGTTCAGGCCACGATTGACCGATGCGTCGGGATCACCTTGTGTCGCCACCACGCGACCCTCTTTGGTGCCGACCAGAACTGAACACCCTGTCCCGCAGAACCGGCAGGCTGCCTTGTCCCAACGGATGTCCGGCGTTCCGATCTGAGCATTGGCTTGACCGGTCGCCATTGGAATGCCAGCGGCAGAGGCGGTTGCAGCGGCCGCTGTTGTCTTGAGGAATGTCCGGCGAGATTCTGAGATAGTCATAGCGTTGACCTCCGGCTGGTGGTTTGGCTGTGGGCATCGGGACGCGCGGAGGTTTCCGCAAGATCCTCGAAATGGTGATAAGTAAGGGTAAGTGAGATCACACCGGGAATTTGGTGAAGATCCATTATGATTTCAGATGCAAGGCGCGCAGGTGTGTCTTCGACTACGACAACAAAGCGGCCATCGTCCGATTGGGCGTGGATTTCGACGCCCGGCGTCTGCTCCATTGCTTGCGCAGCAGTGCTGACATGATCAGGTGCGATATGGGCAAGACAACCACAAATATTCATTGGCGCGCTTCCATCTGAGGTGAAGTCAGGTCTTCAAGGTTGATTGCGTCAGCGGGGCAGAGGGCTTGGCAGGCACCGCAGCCGTTGCATGCTGTGTCGTCCAGCGAAGGTGCAGCGCGTCCGCCTGTTTGAAGGGTGAAACGGATCGCATTTTGTTCGCAGTTATCCTGACAGATACGACAGCTCACGCCATTCATGGACAGGCAGCTTGCCGAATGGAATGTCGCGCGCCAAGGCCATTCGGACAGACGCTCGACGTCCAGCGCCGAAGTTGGACAGGCACGGGCGCAGTTGCCGCAGAAAGTACATGGGTTGTCGCTGGGATTGAAAACTGGAAACCCGGCAGGGTCAAAGGTGATCACGTTCTCTGGGCAGGCTTCGACGCATTCGCCACATTTGGTGCAAGCGTCAGAAAAACCATGCACAGGCGAACCCGGAGGCCGGACGAAGATGTCGTCCTCCCTGAGAATTTTGGCGCTCAGAAACCCACGTCGGCTGGTCACTCGGTTCATTCTGTTTGACCCGGTTAGAGACGATTCCCTTCTTCCAGTATTCCGCTTATAGCCTAAAATTGCAGCAAGTTTTGATTCAGATCATTTTTTGAGCAGCAAAAAAGTAAATCGTAGATTAATTTTTGAAAGCAGTGGTCTGACGTGACTTAAACGTCGCGGTTTGGCACGACATTCCGTCGACAGCCCAATTCAGACCCACGATCCTGTGGTTGGGCCGTCCGCAGTCTTTTTGAAACCCCAGACTAAAACGGAAGCGCTTGCAAATACAGGCTGGATGATTGTGGCTTCACGAGCTTTGACGCAGCTCTTTCCGAGCCAGCAGGGTTACCAATCTTTAGGCATCCGCAGCGAGTCACATGGCAGCGATCCGCGACTTCGCAAACTCGTACACAGCATGTTCCAGAGGATGCTGCTCGCAGAATTGGTCGCGATAATCTTCGGGCAGCGGTTGATCCCGCTTTGTTGCATTCACCGTTTCAAGCTTGGTCGGGTCAAACTTTTTCCCCAGTTTTCTCGAAATTACCTCAAGGCTTTTGGGCAAGTTTTCGGTGATGCCTATTTCGACGAACATTTCCTCAAGAATGTCTTTGAAATTTTCAAGATTCATCTCGCGCGGGAAATGGTTCAGCATGTTGAGGTCAGTCGATTTGATATAGTCCTCAAGACTTTCGGTCGGCACTCTGGATTGATCTTTCCAGTCGCCTGATACCTTTCGGACATAAAAATAATTGGAAATGGCCAACTCGAAAGGATCGCGAATGATCGTCACAAATTGCGTGACTTCAGGATAGTAATCTTCGATTCCGAAGCCGCGGTTCTTATTGAAATGCCCATAAATGGCTGGTGGTTTTCTAGTAAATTTTCGGGACGCCAGAGGCAACAAATCCGGCATCTTCCCTTTGGCTTCATTGTGGTAGTGGAGGTAGAACCTTCTTGGAAACCATCCCTGCACAATTTTACGAACAGCCATGCCCGCCGTCTTCGGAACGTGAATGAAGATTAGAGGCTTCTGGGCGTCAAAGGTGCGCATACTTAGTTTTGATCTCTGTCTATGGGTTCCAGTTCGGGTCACTTAAACCCTTTTGCGGCCCATTTCCAGAAGCGTTCGAGCGTGAATGCCGCCAGCCTGTCCTCTTTCCGGCACGGCAAAATACGCCAATTCAATGGGAGAAATGACCCGGAATCGCTGTGATTTTTGCGTCAATCAAATTTAATTTTAGTGAGAAGATCATATTGGTCGGAGTGAGAGGATTCGAACCTCCGACCCCTGCCTCCCGAAGACAGTGCTCTACCAGGCTGAGCTACACTCCGACCGTGGCGGGTGATCTATACCCGAGGATTTGGATGCGCAAGGGGGATTCTTTGCGTATCTCGTGAAAGGCCCGACGCGTGTTTGGTCGCGTCCGCCGCAGACGATGCGTTGCTATGGCAATGGGTCAGTCCGGTACAGCCGGATTTTTGTGCCGCCGTGATCCACGACCGGTCCCGCTGGCAAAAAAGGTAGACGTGAAGAGCGGGCAAGGGATGCGTTGCTTGTGATCATTCCAACCCGCCAGCCAGTGAACCTTGAGGCCAGTACTTTCCCTAGCGTTCCGTAGACAGAACGCAGACGCTTTTCGTCTCCTATTCTTGCTCCATAGGGGGGATTGACGATGACAAGCCCGGCACGATCTGATGGAGGCTTGATGTCGCTGACAGAGCGGGTTTGAAATCTGGTAACGCTGTCTACCCCTGCACTCTGCGCATTCGCGGTTGAGGCTTCGACGGCTCCTGCGTTTCGGTCCGAACCATAAAACGTATCCACAGTTTCCGACGGCGTAGCTTGCGATCGCATTTCGGCCCAAGTGCCGGGATCAAAGGACTTGAGATGTTCGAAAGCGAAGGCTCGATCACGGCCGGGATTAAGCCCAAGCGCAATTTCTGCTGCCTCAATCACGAAGGTTCCTGATCCGCACATTGGGTCCAGCACGGGTTCCGTTCCGCTGAATCCGCATTCGCGAAGGAACATGGATGCCATCGTTTCCCGCATTGGTGCCTTGGCGACGGCGGGTTTGTGGCCGCGCTTGTGCAGCGGTTCACCAGAGGAATCGATCGACAATGTGCATATGTCTTTTTCAATGCGAAGCATGACGCGCAGGTCTGCCTCGGAGGATATAGGTGCGCCCAGAGTTTCGGAGATTGCGCGCTCGATGCGCTGGCGGGCTGCTCCTGCGTGGTAGATTCGGGACTTCCGGTTGGTGGCCTCAACCTTGATCGGCACATCCGGGTACAGGAAAGTCGCCCACGGGAACTTGCGCGCTCGTTTATCCAGTTGCGCGAGGTGCACAGCCGGAAAACTTCCGAGCCGCACCAAAACCTTGTTGGCCCCCCGAAGGCACAAGTTGGCACGCCAGACTTCAGACCAGTTGCCGCGGCAGTTTACACCGCCGGGCACGATCGTGGCCTTGGCGAATCCCTTTTCGACTGCCTCGGCGTGAAGTGGTGCCTCGAGGCCCGGCGTCGCCACCAAAAATATCTCTAGATCGTCTGTCTGTTCCATTCAGGGTGCTTACACCGGAAGCACCCCGGGCGCGACATGCAAATTCAGACAGCCTAAAATGGGGCAGTTCGTCGGAAAGTGACATTCCGAGGTCGATTTCGGCCGTAACGGGTTTGCGTTTGTCAGCGTCCCCGCGTAAAGGGTCCGTGATTGAAAGAAAGCCATAGATCAGGATCAGGTGCTGCGCGCTTTTTCTTGCTCGAAGGCTCACACGTTCACAACGTTTTGTGCCACTATACGGGTGCTGACACGATGTGGTGCAGGAAAGAGGCTTGGAAGACCGTAGCGACATGCAAACTTTCAAACTGAAAAAGGGGTTGGAGCTGCCGGTGCAAGGTGCGCCGGATCAGACTATTCAACCAGGTCCTGAATTCTCGACTGTGGGGGTTTTGGGCAGTGACTACCTTGGCCTGAAGCCGCGGATGCTGGTTCAGGAAGGTGACGAGGTTCAGCGGGGGACGCCGCTCTTTTGCCACAAGGACGTACCTGACGCGATGATGGTTGCGCCGCTGACCGGCAAGGTCGTTGCGATCAACCGTGGCGCGCGTCGGGTGTTGCAGAGTGTCGTGATCGAGGTTTCGGACGCCAATGACACCGGTGTTGATTTCTCGGCCACAGGCGATGCGGAAAGTGCCGAGGGCATAACCGCCAAGCTGTGCGCCTCGGGCCTGTGGACCGCGTTCCGCACGCGTCCGTATTCAAAAATGCCCCAGCCGGGAACCAAGCCGTCTGCGATTTTCGTGACGGCGATGGACAGTGAGCCGCTGGCAGGTGATGCCGCTGTGATCATCAAGGACGCAGGCGAGGCGTTTGCAGAGGGTTTGAAGGCTGTCGCCAAGCTGACCGATGGCAAGACCTATCTGTGCCAGAGGGACGGCGATACATTGCCAGGCGCCGAAGTTGCGGGTGTTGAACCGGCGGCGTTTTCCGGGCCACATCCGGCCGGTCTGGCCGGGACGCACATTCACTTCCTAGAGCCTTTGGCTGGCGAAAAGCTGGTCTGGACCATCGGGTATCAGGATATCATTGCGATTGGTCGCCTGATGCAAACAGGGCATCTGGATCCCAACGTCGTAGTTGCCCTGTCCGGTCCCGGCGCACGTCAGCCCCGTCTGATCCGCACGGTCATGGGGGCGTCGACAGATGATCTGACCAGCGATGAAGTCAATATTGAGGGAACCGCACGGATAATCTCGGGTTCAATCCTGTCCGGTAAGCTCGCCGATGGGCCGACAGCCTTTCTGGGTCGGTTCGCGCGACAGGTTTCGATCATTCGCGAAGATCCCGACCAGATTCCCATGGGCTGGATTCGCCCGATGCCATCGAAATATGCGGTGCAACCGGTTTTGGGTTCGGCCTTTGCCAAGAAACTGTTTGCTTTCACCTCTAACCTGAATGGCGGCCGTCGTGCGATGGTGCCAACGGGGACGTTTGAAGAACTGATGCCGCAGGATTACCTGCCGACACAGTTGCTGCGAGCGCTGCTGGTGATGGACACGGACACGGCACAGGCGCTTGGGGCGCTGGAGCTTGACGAAGAAGATCTGGGCCTGGTCGGTTTTGCCTGCCCAGCGAAATATGAATATGGGCTGGCGCTGCGCGACTGCCTGACCAAGATTGAAAAGGAGGGCTGAGCCGAATGGGTTTGCGCAGCTTCTTTGATCGGATTGAGCCGAACTTTACCAAAGGCGGCAAGTACGAGAAGTATTTCCCCATCTATGAGATGGTCGAAAGCTTCATCTACACTCCGAAAACCGTAACCACCGCCGCACCACACGCGCGGTCTTACGTGGATATGAAACGGATCATGACATATGTCGTGATCGCGACCATCCCCTGTATTCTTTGGGGGATGTGGAACACGGGCTATCAGGCGAATTCGGCAATTGCCACGCTTGGCCCGGACGCCGCGACTGGATGGCGGATTGCCCTGCTGCAGATGTTCGGCATCTCGCTGGATCCCTCCAGCATCTTTGCCAATGTATTGCACGGGTTGCTTTATTTCCTGCCGATCTACATCACGACACTTGTCGCGGGCGGTATTTTCGAGGTCATCTTCGCCACCGTGCGCGGCCACGAGGTGAACGAAGGCTTTCTTGTCACCTCGATGCTGTACACGCTGATCCTGCCCGCAACCACACCGCTGTGGCAGGTGGCTTTGGGGATCATCTTCGGCGTCGTTATCGGCAAAGAGGTGTTTGGCGGCACCGGTAAGAACTTCCTCAACCCTGCATTGGTGGGGCGGGCGTTTTTGTACTTCGCTTACCCTGCGCAGATGTCAGGGGATTCGGTTTGGACGCCGGTAGACGGGTTTTCCGGGGCAACCGCGCTGGGTATCACCGCAGCCGAAGGCGTTCAGGCGCTGGCCGCTGACGGGATCACTTGGGCCAACGCGTTCTTCGGCACCATTCAGGGCAGCTTTGGCGAGACATCGACCCTGGCCTGTATGATCGGTCTGGCCTTCCTTCTGACAACGAAGATTGCCAACTATCGCCTGATCGTGGGCTGTCTGGCGGGTACGATCGGCTTTACCCTGCTGCTGAACCTGATCGGGTCGGACACCAATCCGATGTTTGCAATGCCCTGGTACTGGCATTTGGTGCTGGGTGGATACGCATTCGGCCTGGCTTTCATGGTCACGGAACCCGTTTCCGCCAGCCACACCAATATGGGCCGCTATATCTATGGCGCGCTGATCGGCGTCATGGTTGTGATGATCCGCGTGATCAACCCGGCTTTCCCCGAGGGTATGATGCTGGCCATCCTGTTCGGAAACGTCTTTGCACCTCTGATCGACTATTTCGTCGTTCAGGCAAACATCAAACGGAGGGCGCGTCGCCATGTCTGATACGCAATCCCCAGAGCCGAAAGGCGCGATTGCCAAGTTCCTTGCGGCCTCGCCTGATACAGTCGGTAAAACGATCTTTGTCGCGGTTGCCGTGTGTCTGGTGGCGTCAATGGTCGTGTCCGCCGCCGCTGTCAGCCTGCGCCCGGTGCAGGAAAGCAACCGCCTGAAAGACAAGCAGGTCAACGTTCTGCAGGTTGCGGGCGTCTATGAGCCCGGTATCGACGTGACCGAAGCATTCGCGGCGTTTGAACCGCACGTGCTGGAGCTGTCGACCGGCGAGTTCGTCGATGATCAGTTCGACGCGGCGACGTTTGACGATATCGCCGCGGCCAGTGATCCCGAGCTGAGCGTTGCTTTGGATGATGACCCAGCGGGTATTGGGCGCAAGTCCAAGTACCGGGTGATTTACCTGCTGCGCGATGATGCGGGCGATCTCGACAAGGTGATCCTGCCGCTGCATGGCTATGGTCTGTGGTCCACGCTCTATGGCTTTATCGCGCTGGAGAATAACGGCAACGATATCTACGGCCTGCAATTCTATCAGCATGGTGAGACGCCGGGTCTTGGGGCCGAGGTCGACAATCCGCGCTGGAAAGCCCTATGGAATGGTAAGAAACTGCGCGACGACGCGGGTGATCTTCAGATCACCGTCGCAAAATCGCAACCTGCGGCGGGACCTGACTTTTATGTCGATGCGCTGGCCGGTGCCACGCTGACATCGGTCGGTGTCGATAACCTTGTGAAATTCTGGATGGGCGACGCGGGCTACGCTCCGTTCCTGGCCAAACTGCAAGCAGGAGAGCTCTGATGTCCCAGACCAAGAAAGAGATGCTGGTCGACCCGCTTGTCGACAACAACCCGATCACACTTCAGGTGCTGGGCATCTGTTCGGCGCTGGCGGTGACCTCGTCGCTGCAGGTGTCGATCGTGATGGCGATGGCGGTGATCTTCGTGACGTCGTTTTCGTCCTTTTTCATCTCATGCCTGCGCAACCAGATCCCCGGCTCGATCCGGATCATTGTGCAGATGGTGATTATCGCCTCACTGGTGATCCTGGTGGACCAGATACTGAAAGCCTACGCTTTCGAGATATCGAAAACCCTGTCCGTCTTCGTCGGCCTGATCATCACCAACTGTATCGTGATGGGCCGCGCCGAGGCGTTTGCGATGAAGAACCCTCCGGTTGCGTCGTTCATCGACGGCATGGGCAACGGAATGGGCTATGGCCTGATCCTGCTGCTGGTTGGCTTCATCCGCGAGTTGTTCGGCGCGGGATCGCTGTTCGGCGTCACCATTCTGCAGACCGTCAACAATGGTGGCTGGTACGTGCCCAACGGCATGCTGCTGCTGCCGCCCTCGGCGTTCTTCATCATCGGTCTGATCATCTGGGCCTTCCGCACGTGGAAGCCGAACCAGGTGGAAGAACGTGAATACAAAATTCAGCAGGTAGAGGCCCACTGATGGAAGGTCTGATTTCACTGGCTGTAAAGGCCATTTTTGTCGAAAACCTTGCGCTTAGCTTCTTTCTGGGGATGTGTACCTTCATCGCCGTCTCCAAGAAGATTTCGACCGCGCTGGGTCTGGGGATTTCGGTCATGGTCGTGCAAGCGATCACCGTGCCCACCAACAACCTGCTGTTGAACTATCTGCTAAAGCCGGGCGCGCTGTCCTGGGCCGGGTTCCCGGATGTGGACCTGACCTTCCTTGGTCTGATCTCGTATATCGGCGTCATCGCGGCGATGGTTCAGATTCTGGAAATGATCCTCGATAAGTACTTCCCACCGCTTTACAACGCGCTTGGGATCTTCCTGCCGCTGATTACGGTGAACTGCGCCATTCTTGGTGGCTCGCTGTTCATGGTTGAGCGCGACTACAACTTTGCCGAGGCAGCGACCTATGGTCTGTCTTCCGGCTTTGGCTGGGCGCTGGCAATCACCGCGATGGCAGGTGTTCGGGAAAAGCTGAAATACTCGGATATTCCCGACGGCCTGCAAGGTCTGGGGATCACCTTCATCACCGCGGGACTGATGGCGATGGCCTTCATGTCCTTCTCGGGCGTGAAACTGTAAGGAGGGCGCAATGGAAACTTTTACCTTAGGCGTCATTCTTTTCACCCTGATCGTTGTCGCGCTGGTGACGGTCATTCTGGCGGCGCGCTCGAAACTGGTGTCGACCGGGGACGTGAACATCACCATCAACGGTGAGAAAACCATCTCGGTCCCCGCCGGTGGCAAGCTGCTGCAAACGCTGGCGGCAGAAAAACTGTTCGTCCCTTCTGCCTGTGGCGGCGGCGGAACCTGTGCGCAGTGCCGGGTGAGGGTGCATTCGGGGGGCGGGTCGATCTTGCCGACCGAAGAAAGCCATATCACCAAGCGCGAGGCCGCCTGTGGCGACCGCCTGTCCTGTCAGGTGGCTGTAAAGCAGGACATGGATATCGAGGTTCCGGAAGAAGTCTTTGGCGTCAAGAAATGGGAATGTACCGTTCGGTCGAACGAGAACGTGGCGACCTTCATCAAGGCTCTGACGCTGGACCTGCCGGAAGGCGAAGATGTGAATTTCCGCGCTGGTGGATACATTCAGATCGAAGCCCCTGCGCATGCGTTGAAATACACCGATTTCGACGTGGAAGAGGAATACCGCGAGGATTGGGATAAATTCAATCTGTGGCAGTATGAATCCGTTGTGGCCGAACCGATCGAGCGCGCCTATTCGATGGCAAACTACCCGGACGAGAAAGGCATGATCATGCTGAACGTCCGCGTGGCCTCGCCGCCTCCGGGTGCCGAAGGTATTCCGCCGGGCCAGATGTCGTCTTACATCTTTAACCTCAAGCCGGGCGACAAGGTCACAATCTCGGGTCCGTTTGGCGAGTTCTTCGCCCGCGACACGCAGAAAGAGATGGTCTTTATCGGTGGTGGTGCAGGCATGGCGCCAATGCGCAGCCACATCTTCGACCAGCTCAAGCGACTGGAGAACCGCGACCGCAAGATCAGCTTCTGGTATGGCGCACGGTCCAAGAAAGAGATGTTCTTTGTTGAAGATTTCGATCAGCTGGCCGAAGAATTCGACAATTTTGAATGGCATGTCGCCCTGTCGGACGCCCAACCCGAGGATGACTGGAAAGGCTATACCGGCTTCATCCACAATGTGCTGTTCGAGGAATACCTCAAGAACCACCCAGCCCCCGAGGACTGTGAGTTCTACATGTGTGGCCCGCCAATCATGAACCAGTCGGTCATCAACATGCTGCTGGATCTGGGCGTGGACCGCGAAGACATCATGCTGGACGATTTCGGCGGATAAGAATTGAAAAACCGGCGCAGCGAGCGCCGGTTTTTTTTACAGCCGCAGGTCGCTGGCCTCGGGCGGCAGGCAGGATTTGACGTCGAACAGCACGCTTTGATCCTTGCCAAAGCCGCGCACCTGCGCCGGGTCGAGCGCCAGAAACTCTCGATGTGCAACCGCCAGAACGACGCCGTCATACGCACCGGTTTCCGGCTGTTCTATCAATGAAATTCCGTATTCCTGTTGTGCGGCGGCGGCATTGGCATGAGGATCATAGACGTCAACCGTAACACCATAATCCTGCAACTCGCTGATAATATCGACCACGCGGGTATTGCGCAGATCGGGGCAGTTTTCCTTGAAGGTCAGCCCCATTACCAGCACGCGGGCGGCGGCAACATTGATCCCGTCGCGCATCATCCGCTTGACCAGTTGCGAGACCACATAGCCGCCCATGCTGTCATTCAACCGCCGTCCGGCCAGAATGATTTGCGGGTGATGGCCGACGGCCTCGGCCTTGTGGGTCAGGTAATAGGGGTCCACACCGATGCAATGCCCGCCCACCAGACCGGGGCGGAAGGGCAGGAAGTTCCACTTAGTCCCTGCCGCGCGCAGAACCGCATCGGTGTCGATCTCCATCCGACCAAAGATCATCGCCAGTTCATTTACCAAGGCAATGTTCAGATCGCGCTGCGTGTTTTCGATCACCTTTGCAGCCTCGGCCACGCGGATGCTCTCGGCCTTGTGGGTGCCTGCCGTGATGATCCGGGCGTAAAGCGCATCGACCAGATCGGCCACTTCGGGGGTCGAGCCGGATGTAACTTTGCAGATGTCCGCGATCCGATGGGTCTTGTCACCGGGATTGATCCGCTCGGGGCTGTAGCCTGCAAAGAAATCGCGGTTGAAGGTCAGACCTGAGATACGCTCAAGAACCGGTACGCAGTCTTCCTCGGTCGCGCCGGGGTAGACCGTGGATTCATAGATCACCAGATCGCCGGGTTTCAGCACATGGCCTACGGTTTCCGACGCGCGCAGCAGTGGAGTCAGATCAGGCTGCTTGCCTGCGGTGATCGGCGTGGGAACGGTAACGATATAGGTGTCGCACGCCGCAATCTCTGACGGATCAGAGGTAAAAGTCAGGCCAGTTGCGGCTTTTAGGTCATCGGGTTCGACCTCTTGCGTGGAATCATGCCCGGCACGCAATGCGCCAATCCGGTCGGGGTTAATATCAAACCCAACCACCGAAGCCAGCTTCCCGAACGCCACGGCCAGCGGCAGGCCAACATAGCCCAGTCCGATCACGGCAATTCTGCGCGAGTTTGGGTCGGTTTCAAGCATATGCGTCATTTTCCATGATAATCCCGGAACCACTCGACAAAGCGCGCAATCCCGTCTTTGAAATCTGTTTGCGGCCGATAACCCGTCAACTCCTGCAACAGATCGTTGTTCGCCCAGGTTGCCGGGACATCCCCCATCTGCATCGGCATGTAGTTGCGAATGGCCTTCTTGCCGACGGCTTCCTCGATGGCTTCGATAAAATCCATCAGCCGCACCTTGTCGCCATTCCCGATATTGACCACGCGCCACGGCGCGGCGGGGGACAGGCTGTCGCCCTCGGCAATATCTTCGGCGCTGTCCGGACGCACGGGGGGCACGTCGATCAGCAGCCGAATACCGCGTACCAGATCGTCCACATAGGTGAAGTCGCGATACATGTCGCCGTGGTTGTAGATGTCGATCGGGCGGTCATCCAAAATCGCGTCCACGAATTTGTACAGCGCCAAATCGGGCCGCCCCCAACTGCCGTAGACGGTGAAAAACCGGAACATCGTCGTCGGCAGGTTCCATAGGTGGGCGTAGGAATGACCCATCGCCTCGTTCGCCTTTTTGGTGGCGGCATAGATGGTCAGGGGGGTATCGGCCTTTTCAACCTCGCTAAATGGCATCTCTTCGTTCGCACCATAGACAGACGACGTCGACGCCATCAGCAGGTGTTCGACCTTGTGCTGGCGCGCCACCTCCATGACGTTGAACGTGCCCACCACATTCGAGTTGATATAGCTTCGCGGGTCCTCGAGGCTGTAGCGCACCCCGGCTTGCGCGGCGAGGTGCACGATGACTTCAGGCTGAAACTCGTCCGCGATCTGCACAAGACGGTCGTGGTTTTCCAGCAGGTCTTCGGTGGTCGAGAAACCTGGCGTTTGCAGCAGCATCTGATGGCGGCGCTGCTTGAGAGTCACGTCGTAGTAATCGGTCATCCCGTCATAGCCGTGTACCCGAAACCCTTCGGATAACAGCAGCTTTGCCAGATGAAACCCGATGAATCCCGCCGTGCCGGTGACCAGAACCCGTTTCATGCAACCCTCGAACCTATCGCAAACTTTGTCGCATCAGGGATACTGTCGCTGGTCCGAGGTCAAGGGGTTTCTCAGCCCACAATCATTTGCTTCATGCGTAATGCTTCGTATTCCAGCTCTTTCAAGCGAAAGTGGACGACGTCACCGATGGTAATGACACCGCGCAAATTCCCATCGCTCAGAACTGGCATGTGGCGGAATCGGCCTTCGGTCATGGTTTTCAATACGTCGTTCAACATGTCATCCGGGGCGCAGGTTTTGACCTCGCGGGTCATCAGGTCTTCGACGGATTGCGGGAGTGTTTGACCGGGGGTATCTGCCATCCGGCGCACGATGTCGCGCTCGGACAGAATGCCGTGCAGTTTCCCGTTCTGATCGGTCACGACGACAGCCCCGATCCGCTTTTCCTTGAGGATGTTTACAACCGAGTGGATCGTATCATTCGGGCGCACTGCGAAAACGGCGTCGCCTTTGCCCTCCATCAACTTCGCAACAGTCGTCTGGGAATGGGACAGGTTGGATTCCACGGACTGGCTGCGCGTTGCGGTTTCGGCCTTGTCGCCGCGCGTTGGGGGCTGATAAGAGCTTGGTGCCATGGGAAATCTCCTCTTCCTTTGTAGTTTACCTTACCGCAGCTTTGCGACCTGTATAGGGTTCAATTGCGTCAAGCGTGAAAAACCGCCTAACACACGGGATATTCTATCTTTTGTCTGACCTTTACCTGACACCTCCTGTTGCTGTGTTGATCTTCTTCGTTGTGGTCGTGTGTGGCCATAATTTCCGTATGGCGTGGAAACAACAGGCACCGGGCTGGCGAAAGAAGGCTTGGCTGTTCGGCGTTCCGGCAGGAATTGGCCTGCTTGTGCTGGGGTTTATGCCTTTGAAGCTGTAAGGCTGGTTTGACTCTGGCAAAGGCCACTGGCATACGCCGATCACGCTTTTCCACAGGAGATTCCCGCATGCGTCTTTTGCCTGTTCTGGCTGTTGCGACACTTCTTTCTGCTTGTTTGTTCGACAAAGAGCCGGAAGTCGTGCGTTTGTCTGGTGAGACGATGGGAACGACCTTCAACATCACGGCGATTGGTGTGGATGTCGACGAAGAAGCCCTGGCCGTTGCGGTTGAGGAAACCTTGGCAGACGTAAACGCCAAGATGTCCAATTGGGACAAGAATTCAGAGGTTTCCCAGTTCTCCAAGTCGCAGAGCACCGAGCCGACGCAGGTTTCAGAGGAATTTGCCCTGGTCATCGCGGCAGCCAATGACGTCCATGAAAAATCTGGCGGCACGTTCGATGTAACGCTTGGGCCGCTGATTGAACTCTGGGGATTCGGACCGCGCAAACCCGAAGACCCGGTGCCATCGGATGAGGACATTCAGGCGGCATTGAACAGTGTCGGGCAGGCGCGTCTGCTGACACTGGATCGCGAGGCTGGAACTTTGGCCAAGTCGGATGCCGGTGTCGGGATCAACTTGTCGGCCATCGCAAAGGGCTATGGAATTGATGCCGTCGCAGACACCCTGCGGGATGCAGGGATCGAAGATTACATGGTCGAGATCGGCGGCGATCTGGTCACGATGGGTGAAAACGACAAGGGTGAGGCTTGGCGGATCGGGATCGAGAAGCCCGAAGCAGGGTCGCAGAACTTGCAGCTGATCGTGCAACTCGACGATTTGGGCATGGCAACGTCCGGCGACTACAAGAATTTCTTTGAACAGGACGGTGTGCGCTATTCGCATATCATCGATCCGATCACCGGGCGGCCAATCACGCACCGGACCACATCGGTGACCGTTCTGGCCGAAAATGCAATGATGGCAGACGCGTGGGCGACTGCGATGCTGGCATTGGGTCAGGAAAAAGGTCTGGAACTGGCCGAGAAGCATAAACTTGCCGTGTATTTCATCTCGCGGGATGTGACAGGCGGCGAAGATGCCTATATCACGGTACACAGCACCGCGTTCAAAGACGCCTTGGGCACCAACTGACAAGCAGGGACTGATATGAGTACCTTTATTCTGGCATTTATCCTGTTGGCCCTTGTGATGGTGGGCATGTCGCTGGGCGTCATGCTGATGGGAAAGACCATCAAGGGCAGCTGCGGTGGTCTGAATGCAATCTCGGGCGCGGATAAATGCGTGGTTTGCAAAAAAGACGTCGATCCGAACAGCCCTCTGCGCGATCAGTTGCAGTGCAAACGCGCCAAGAAAATGCTGGAACAGATGGAACGCGAAGCGCAGGCGTAATTTCCGCTTAACCGGGCGGCAGGGGTTGGCTAGTCTGCGACCCTGACGATCGGGGAGGCATCGGGTTGGGCAAAGCCAAAAACATTCTGTTCATCATGTTTGACCAGCTCCGCTGGGATTACCTGAGTTGCTACGGCCACCCACACCTGCACACCCCAAATATTGACCGATTGGCGGCCCGTGGGGTGCGGTTTGATCGTGCTTATATCCAGTCGCCGATCTGCGGGTCGTCGCGCATGTCCACCTATACCGGGCGCTATGTGCATTCGCACGGCGCGTCATGGAACGGCATTCCGCTCAAGGTGGGTGAAATGACAATGGGGGATCATCTGCGCAAAGCCGGGATGGAGTGCTGGCTAGTCGGAAAGACCCATATGCGGGCAGATGCCGAGGGTATGGCACGGTTGGGTTTGGAGCCCGACAGTCTGATCGGCGCGCGTGTCGCAGAATGCGGTTTCGACGTGTTTGAACGCGACGACGGGATGCTTCCAGAGGGACCGGATGGTTATTACGACCCTCACGGAGCGAAGGAATACAACAAGTTTCTGACAGCTAAGGGTTATGAGAGTGACAATCCTTGGCATGACTTCGCCAATTCCGGTTTGGATGCGGACGGCAATGTCCTGTCGGGTTGGTTCCTGAAAAACGCGGCCGCGCCTGCCAACATCGCCGAGGAGGACAGCGAAACGCCGTACCTGACCGGGCGGGGGATCGCGTTCATGGACTCTCATGACGGTCCTTGGTGCTGCCATCTGAGTTTCATTAAACCCCACTGGCCTTACATTGTGCCGGAACCTTACGCCTCGATGTACGGGCCTGAACATGTGCTTCCCGTTGTTCGCTCTGAAGCCGAGCGGCAAAATGCCCATCCGGTCCTCAGGGCATTCATGGGCACCAAGGTTGGGCAAGCCTTTTCACGTGAGGACGTGCGGGACGCGGTGATCCCGGCCTATATGGGGTTGATCAAACAGGCAGACGATCAGATGGGCCGTTTGTTTGAGTGGATGGAAAAAACCGGCCGGATGGACGATACCATGATCGTGCTGACCTCGGACCACGGGGATTTTCTGGGCGACCACTGGATGGGTGAAAAGACATTCTTCCACGACGCCTCGACCAAGGTTCCGCTGATCATTTACGACCCTTCACCCGAAGCTGACAGCACGCGCGGGACTGTTTGCGATGCTCTGGTCGAGTCCATCGACCTTGCCCCAACTTTCGTTGACGCAACGGGCCATAAGGTTTCGGATCACATTCTGGAAGGTCATTCACTGCTGCCCATACTACATAGCCTGCGCACCGACACGCCGCGGGATGTGGTGATCTGCGAATACGACTATTCTGCCTCTCCGATTGCGGAAAAGCTGAATGCGTCGGTGCGGGATGCCGTGATGTTCATGGTCGCCGACAAAAAGTGGAAGCTGATCCACTGTGAAGGCGGGCATCGCCCATTGTTGTTCGATCTGGAGAATGACCCGAATGAGCTGAACGATCTGGGCGACTCTGCCGCGCATGAAGACGTGATCGCGGTCATGTATTCTCATCTTTTCAAATGGACGCGTCGTCAATCGCAGCGCACCACCCGGTCCGAGCAGCAGTTGATTGAAATGCGCACCAAGAGCCGTGGGCGCGGAGTCGTGGTTGGGGTTTACGATGAAAACGACGCTCCGCTGGAGCTGACTGTGAAATACCGGGGTCGGACAACGCGGCCCTACAGCGATTTCACCGGCAAAGACTAGCGTGCCGGATGAATTCTTGGGTTTGGCGGAATAAAGGCGGTTCACCCGCCGCTGGCCAGACGATACAAGACCACGCAAGAGCAGATAATCCGGAGAGCCGAAATGACCGCCCCCAAACCAGTTGTCCTTTGTATTCTTGATGGTTGGGGACTGTCAGAGGACACGACCGCCAATGCTCCCTTGCTGGCAAACACGCCAACCTTTGACGCGATCATGGCCAACGGGCCGCATGCGACCCTGATCACGCACGGCCCGGATGTCGGGCTGCCCAGCGGTCAGATGGGTAACTCTGAGGTCGGGCACACGAATATCGGCGCCGGGCGCGTTGTGGCGATGGATTTGGGGCAAATTGATCTGGCGATTGAAGATGGCTCATTCTTTGAAAACGAGGAGCTGCAAGCATTCATTGCCAAGGTGAAAGCGTCAGGCGGCACGGCGCATCTGATGGGTCTTGTGTCAGATGGCGGTGTCCATGGGCACTTGAACCATATCGTTGCGGCAGCCAAGGCAATCACGGATGCCGGTGTTCCGGTGGCTCTGCACGCTGTGACCGACGGCCGAGATGTTGCCCCAAAATCCGCGTTTACTTACGTTGCCGAACTGGAAGACCGTTTGCCGGAAGGTGCGCGGGTTGTGACTGTCAGCGGTCGTTACTTCGCCATGGACCGGGATAACCGTTGGGAGCGCGTCAGCGAAGCCTATAACGCGATGATCAAAGGGCAGGGGCGCACGGCAGCTACGGCCCACGGTGCAATTGACCATGCATACAACCAGTCGGAAACCGACGAATTCATTGTGCCGACGGTGTTGGCTAGCTTTGACGGCATCAAGGATGGCGACGGGTTTTTTTGTCTGAATTTCCGCGCCGACCGCGCGCGCGAGATATTGCGCGCGATCGGAGAACCCGGCTTCAGTGACTTTGATACGGTTCCGCGCCCGCAGCTATCTGCGCTTTTGGGCATGGTCGAATATTCCGACGGCCACAACGCATACATGACAACGGTATTTCCGAAACGGGATATCGTGAACACGTTGGGCGAGTGGGTCGCAAAACAAGGCTTACGCCAGTTCCGTCTGGCCGAGACCGAGAAATACCCGCACGTTACGTTTTTCCTGAACGGCGGCAAGGAAGTCCCGGAGGAAGGCGAGGATCGCTTCATGCCGAAATCTCCCAAAGTTGCGACTTATGATTTGCAGCCCGAAATGTCGTCGGCCGATGTCACCGCCAAGTTCGTCGACGCGATTGAAGAAGGTTATGACCTGATCGTAACCAACTATGCCAACCCGGATATGGTCGGGCACACAGGCGATCTGCAGGCCGCGATCAAGGCGTGTGAGGCGGTGGATCAGGGGCTGGCAAAGGTTGTTGCCGCACTTGAAAAGGCAGGCGGGGCGATGATCGTGACGGCTGATCACGGAAATTGCGAGGTGATGGTCGACCCCGAAACCGGTGGCCCACACACAGCACACACGCTGAACCCGGTCCCGGTCGCTTTGGTTGGTGGTCCTGAAAATGCATCGTTGCGCGATGGCCGCCTATCTGATCTAGCGCCTACTTTGCTGGATTTGATGGGCCTTGATCAGCCCGAGGAAATGACCGGCCAGAGCCTTTTGTCATGATACTACGCGCGCTCATTTTGGCGATGTTTTTTGCATCGCCTTCCAGCGCACAAACCAGCCCGTCTACAGCGGCCCTGAATGCGGCGCGCAAGCTGGAACAAGCCTCGATTGCTTTAAGCGAGGCCGACAGCGCACGTGACCGAGTGCGCGCTTTGACCGTGACAATACAGGCTTATGAGGAAGGGCTTGCGGCAATGCGGGATGGCTTGCGCAAAGCCGCCACGCGAGAAGCACAGCTAACAGCGGAGTTGCGCGCGCGGGAAAAGGATGTCGGGCAGTTGCTTGGCGTGTTGCAGACGATAGAAACAACTACGCCACCGGTTCTTATGTTGCATCCGTCAGGCCCGCTTGGGTCCGCGCGTGCGGGGATGATGCTGTCGGAGGTCACCCCGGGCCTCAATGCACGCGCGCAGGCGCTGGCCGAGAACCTGCAAGAGGTTCGGACGCTGCGCCAACTACAGCAGAACGCCTCGGAAACCCTGACAGAAGGATTAATGGGTGTGCAGACTGCGCGCACCAAGCTGAGCGAAGCGATTGCTGACCGCACAGACTTGCCCCGCCGCTTTGACGAAGATCCGATACGCACGGCCATCCTGATCTCGTCAACCGAGACTCTGGAAGGGTTCGCCAGCGGATTGTCAGAGATTTCAGAAGGAGAGATCGCGGAAACCGACGCGGATGTATCGGCCCGTAAAGGTCAGATTGCGTTGCCGACCTGGGGAGTCATACTGCATCGCGCCGGTGAGACGGATGCGGCCGGAGTTACCCGACCGGGCATAGTGGTCGCCACCCGACCACGTGCGATCGTTACATCACCCACGGCGGCCACTATTCGCTACCGAGGGCCGCTGCTGGAACTTGGGAATCTGGTGATTTTGGAACCTCAGCCGGGGCTATTGTTCGTTTTTGCTGGCTTGCAAGAGGTCTATGGCGAAACGGGTCAGGTGATCCCCGAAGGGTCTCCGATCGGTTTGATGCCCGGTGAAACGCCGGAAATAGGCGCTATTTTGTCAACAAGCGGTGATGGCACTGGAACTGACCGGTCAGAAACGCTCTATATAGAGGTAAGACAGGATAACAGCCCCGTGGACCCGGAATCGTGGTTTCGGACCGACAAGGATGGATAAACGAGTATGAAGAAATTTGTGATGGCCGGTCTTGCCGGAACTTTGGCAGGTATAATCGCAACCACTCAGGTCGCCGGCCCCTTGCTGGCGCAAGAGGCTGACCGCAAGGCCAGCGTTTACGAGCAGCTTGACCTGTTCGGGGATATTTTTGAACGCATTCGCGCGCAATACGTAGAGGAAGTCGAGCCCGAGGATCTGATCGAGGCCGCTATTGATGGCATGCTGACCTCTCTGGACCCGCACTCAAGCTATCTGTCGCCGGACGATGCCGAGCAGATGCGGGTACAGACCCGCGGTGAATTTGGCGGCTTGGGCATCGAAGTCACGCAAGAGGAAGGCTTTGTCAAAGTTGTGTCACCGATCGACGGCACTCCGGCGGATGAGGCGGGGATCGAGGCTGGGGATTTCATCACCCATGTTGACGGCGAAAGCATTCTTGGACTGACGCTGGACAAGGCGGTTGACTTGATGCGCGGGCCGGTTGGATCCGAGATTATCATTACCGTCGTGCGCGAAGGCGAATCTGATCCGTTTGATGTCACAATCATCCGCGACACCATCAAGCTGACGGCCGTCCGTGCCCGGACGGAAGGCACAAGCGTTGTATTGCGCGTGACCACGTTCAACGACCAGACATTCCCCAACCTTGAGGAAGGTCTGAATGAACAGATCGAAGAAATTGGTGGATTGGACAAGGTGAACGGAGTTGTTCTGGATCTCAGAAACAACCCCGGCGGATTGCTGACTCAGGCGATCAAAGTGTCCGATGCCTTCCTGAATGAGGGCGAGATTGTTTCGACCCGCGGCCGCGATCCCAGCGATGGTGAGCGGTTCAATGCCACACCCGGCGACCTTGCCGAAGGAAAACCCATCGTCGTGCTGATCAATGGTGGATCGGCGTCGGCGTCCGAGATTGTGGCAGGTGCCCTTCAGGATCACCGCCGTGCGATTGTCGTGGGGACAAAGAGCTTTGGTAAAGGGTCGGTTCAGACCGTCATGCCTTTGCGGGGCGATGGTGCCATGCGGTTGACCACATCGCGCTATTACACACCGTCGGGCCGCTCGATTCAGTCACTTGGGGTTAGCCCTGACATTATCGTAGAGCAGCCGCGCTCGACACCTCCGACAGACGAGGAGGAAGACGATGCGCGCACACGGTCCGAAGCTGATCTGCGCGGCAGCCTCAACAACGACAGTCTGAGCGAGGATGAAGTTCGCCAGATCGAGGAGGACCGCGCCAAGGCCGAAGCAACGGCTGAATTGCGGGAAGAGGATTATCAGTTGGCTTACGCCATCGACATCCTCAAGGGGCTGTCCGCGTTCAATCCGAACGGTCCATCCCAGTAACGGATGAGGGTCGCCAGAGGCGGCCCTTTTTCTTTGGTTCAGCTTTCGACTTTGCGCAGCTTTTCTTCGTCCAGAAGCAACGCCAGAACGACGCCCACTGATACGGATATAGCCGCAAAAACAAATGCGGTATTCATACCTGCGTCAAAGGCGGTGGCGATGGCGGCCTTTACCTTTTCCGTTTCGCCCGAGTTGAGCTTTGCCATAACTGATTTCGCGGACTCTGTCGTGAGGGTCCCGCCATTGATTGTTCTCTGATCGGCCTCGGACATGGTAATTCCTTCAGCCGCAAGTTGCTTGCCAAGGCTGGACAGGCTGGTGACATACATAAGAGCGGTTGCGCAGGCGACCGAGATTGCACCATAGACCAAGTGGGTCATGAAACTTAGCCCTCCGACCAGTCCCGCGCGTTCGGGTTTTACGGCACAGACGGCAGCTGTTCCTGACGGTCCAACCGTCAGTGTAGCGCCGAGCCCGATCATGGCCATGCCGGGTAGGATCTGAAAATATCCAAAGCCACTCGGCATCACGACAATGCTGATCGCGCCGATCGTGGCGATCAGGTAGCCCCAGAACAGCAGACGTTTCGGACCGAAGTCATTGTACAGCGTGCCAGACACTATTGACCCGACGGCCAGAAGAACCGTCAGCGGGGCAAGGCCAAGCGCCGAGTGGAAGACCGACCATCCCAGAACTTTTTGCATGTACTGAGGGAAATACAGCAATCCTACAAAGGCCGCCGACACATTGAACATGTTCAGCCCCAGCGTGATCCGAAATTCCCGGTTCTGCATCATCTGGGGCAGCAGCAAGGGTTCCTTCACGCGCTTTTCGACTTTGGGAAATGCGAAGAACAGGACCGCGCTGACGAAGAACAGCATCAGCAAGGGGGCCGAGCCCCAGCCCCAATCTGCTCCAACGTCCAACCCGTAAAGCAGCAGCAAGACCGCAAAGGACAGGATGCCCATGCCTGCAAAGTCCAGGTGCTCGCCCTTTTTGTGTTGGGTTTCGCGCTCCATCAGGATGAGCGCGGTCAGCATAGAAATCGTTGAAAATACAACATTTGCCAGAAAGAACAGTCTCCAATCCCCAGAGCTTACGGCCCACCCGCTGATAAGAGGGCCAAAAACATTGCCGCTGGTGACTCCGGCAAGGATCAGCCCCATGATCATGGCCCTATGTTCCGGTTTTGAAACCTTCGTGGCACCGAAGGCCAGGGTGCAGGGCCACACACATCCAGCGCCAACCCCTTGCAAGGCGCGCGCTGCGATCAGGAAGTCCAGGCTGGGGGAAACGAAACACATCACCGAGGAAAACAGGAAAATCGAAAGGCCGATCAGCATCATCTTGCGATGGCCAAACATGTCGCCCATGCGACCGCCCGCGACCATGGTCATGGCAAAAAACAGGGCATAGATATTCAGCACCCATTGCGTGCTGGTAATGTCGGCGTCAAAACTGTTCTCGATGGCCGGCACCAATATCAGAGCACCGGTAAAGTCGATGCCGATACCAAAACCAGTCACCATCAACGCGATGACCTTGATTATGCTGGCGCGATCCATACGCTCATCCTGATTGCCTGGAACGGCAACAATGATGCATGGATTTCAATCGAAAGATAGGGGCGCGTGGGGCTTTGACTTGGGCTGGTTACTCGTCAGCTACCTGCGCGCGCCGAAAGGCTTGCTTCAACATATCCAGTTCGGCACGCAGCAGGTCGACTTCTGCCCGCAGGTCATCCGCGGCTGGGACACCGGCTATAACCGTGAAGTCGGCGAGTTTTCGGGACGTTTCCGCATCCACAATCAAGAAGCTGTGAACCCCGTCCGACAAAGCCGCGACGGGGACGGGAACGCTCAGATCCCACCCGCCATTACTTGGCGAGAGGACTACACCATCCAATGTCTGATCCAGATAACGCACCTCGATCCGGGGCTCGTTCTGTGCTGACAGATGCCCGTGCCAGATGCCGTTTTCCAAACGAAGAGGTGTCAGAGTCGGGTGCGTCATGTTTTCAAAGCTCACAAATCAGCGCGGTAGTGGCGGCAAAAGGTCAGGTCGCGCAGCGTGACGCGGTTCATCCTTGGGCTTTCCAGGATCAGGTCCATCCAGACCTTATCGATGCGCCGTTCGTTCAGTGGCAAATGCGCCAGGTCGAAATCGACCACGTTAGTGGTATTGGTCGGATCAAGCGCCCGCAGAACCTGATCGGTGTTGGGGCCGTGCTGGATGTTCAGTCGCGCCAATATGTTCAGCGGACGCTCAGTTTCGGTATGAATATCTGTTCGGATCAGGTGCTGCTTGGTCAACCCTTGCGTAACCTCGACCGGCAGATCGACGGTCAGGGACAGGAAAGATCCATTGAACCCGAACACTTCGATCCCCAGCCCGAACGCCGCCAAGTCTTTGTCACGGGCGTTTCGCGTTTGACGCAAGCCGATTTCGGACAGGGTACAGTCATGGAACAAGGTCACATGCGAATCCATGACGGCCTTGCGAGGCGCCGACGCAACACCTGACCTTGGCAGGGGGGTGCGCCAGAGGTCGGGCCGCCAGCACCAATCTGTGCCGAGTGGCTTGGGAAATTGGGTTGATCCGATCAACGGCCGCATCAAGCGGCCATCGGCTTCATGTATCAACTTGTCCAGATGGGCGCGCAGTCTGCGCGCTTCGTCGCGTTGCTTGCGCAAATTCGACGGAGTCGCATCCGGCGCGTCCTGCGCTGCCTGACGCCATCGCGCAATGACCTTGCGGTGAATATAGCGATCCAGAAGTCTGCCCATGATCCTATCGTCTGAACTCTGTCCTTCTTTAGTCAAATACGGTGATCGGGATAAAGCGGAATTCGCGTCTTGCGGGATTAATTTTCCGTCTTCAAGGATACGGTTATGGCTGGGCAGCTCTGCCCGGCTCTGGTAGGGCAGGTGCCGTTCTTGCAATCACCCGAGTCTGTGCTTACCGTCCGGCACCTGATTGCTGTGGATCATCCGCAAAACCGCATACCCAAATTCTCGATACAAGGCCGGGGCATGGAACCCACTCTATTTTCATTCATCTGGAAGTATTCAAAGAAACAACAGCTTGTGCTGCTGGTCCTGACCGTTCTTTCATTTCCGTTCCTGTACGCCTCGCTCGAATTGCCCAAGCAGATCATCAACGATGCCATCGGCGCACCGGGTGATAGCGTTACAGTGATGGGGATCACGTTTACCCAGGTCCAGTATTTGCTGATCCTGTGTTTTGCTTTTCTGGCAACCGTGATTGCCAGCGGGTTGATGAAGATGCGGATCAACACGATGAAGGGCGTGCTGGCCGAGCGGATGCTGCGCCGCCTGCGCTTTACGCTGATCCATCGTACCATGCGGTTTCCCAAGTCTTATTTTGCCACCACCAGTCAGGGTGAGTTGGTGTCCATGATCACCTCTGAGGCCGAGCCGATGGGCGGGCTGATGGGCGACGCGATTGCCCAGCCGGTGTTTCAGTTTGGTCAGATGATGACAATCGTCACCTTCCTGTTCATGCAAAGCGTCTGGTTCGGGCTGGCCAGCATCGCCTTGATCCCGCTGCAGGCATGGTTGATCCCCAAGCTGCAGCGCCAGATCAACCTGCTGAACAAAGATCGCATTCAAGAGGTGCGGAGTCTCAGTTCGGAAATCGGCGAAAGCGCGGCGGGGATCAGTGACCTGCGCGCAAATGGCGGCTGGCGATATCGTCTGGCGCAGTTCAGCCACCGTTTGGGAACCTTGTTCGAGATCCGCTTCAAGATCTACAACAAGAAGTTCTTCATGAAGTTCCTCAATAACCTGATCACACAGATCACGCCGTTCCTGTTCTATTCGGTCGGCGGCTATCTTGCGATCAAGGGTGAGGTCACGGTTGGGGCGCTTGTCGCTGCGCTTGGTGCCTACAAGGACCTAAGCGGCCCGTGGAAGGATTTGCTGACCTACTACAATCAGGTTCAGGACATGTCCCTGAGGTGGGAAATCGTGACCGAGCGGTTCGCCCCAGACAACATGATCCCAGAAGACCTGTTCGTGGGTGAACCCGAAACAATCCCGCACCTGACCGGTGATATCCAGTTGCACAACATCACGGTTCGTGACGATGACGGCAAAACGATACTTGAGGATATCGACCTGACTATTCCAAAAGGCGCGCGCGTGGCGATTCAATCGTCAAACGCTGCCGAACGCAGCGCCCTGGCGCAGTTGCTGACGCGAGAGATTTTACCTGTGCAAGGAGAGGTCATCGTTGCTGGGCACGATCTGCAGGAATTGCATCAGGCCGTCATCGCGGCCCGGATCGGGTACGCCTATTCTCGTCCTTACCTGTTTGATGGGACACTGGGCGACAACCTGTTGATGCCGCTTCGGACACATCCGCAAAGCCAGGAGGAAACGCAACAGGCACCCACCCGCTGGCAGATTGAGGCCGAGCGTGCCGGAAACCCCTTGGATTCACTGTCTGAGGAATGGATAGACCCGGGCTTGGCCGGTTTGGAGGACATCGACGACATCCGTGACTGGTGGTTCCAACTGGTCGAGGCGATGGGCATTGACGAGTTCATGTTCCGCCGCACGTTGCGAAGTCAGTTCGACCCAGTACAACACCCCGCGCTGGCGCGGGACATTGTGGGGCTTCGTGGACTGATTGCCGAGCGGCTCAGGGAAAAGGGGCTAGACCGTTATGTCTACCGTTTTGATCCGGAACTGTTCAATCCGACTGTTCCGCTAGGCGGGAACTTGCTTTACGCCGCGCCGTCGCGGGATATTTCGCCGGATATTCTGGCCGGTGACGGGCGGTTCATGTCGATGTTGCGCGCCCATGATCTGGATGATGACGCGATGGGCATTTCAAGCGCTGTATTGAAAACCCTGAACCAGACGTTTGGGCGTGATGGCACGGACCACCCGCTGTTCCTGCGGCTGGGTATGACCAAGGACATGTATTACCGGCTGCTGGACATCGAGGAACGACGCACGGCCAAGGGTGACGACGCGATCAGCGAACGCGAACGGGCTCTGCTTTTGACTGTCCCCTTCCTATTGACGGCCGAACAGATCGGCCCGGATTTCCCTGATGAATACAAGGATAAAATCCTCTCGATCCGAAGCGGTCAGGCGGAAAGGCTGCGTGCCTCGATGAACGGAATGTTTATCCCGGTTGATCCCGACGCCTATATCGAGCGGATGACGGCAATGGAAAACGCGTTGTTCGGGCGTATCTCGCTGACGGCCGGTGCGCATGCGGACGAAATTGAGGATGTTGTCGCCGAGGCAATGAATGAGGCGGGACTGCGCCGTCGCGCGGCTGCCATAATCTATGACCTCCCCTCGGGGCTGGGTGGAAACAACCTGCCGACGGTTTTCCAGGAAAGGGCTGCGTTCTCGCGCGCGGGTATCAAGCGGCCTGATGTGCTGATCCTCGACAAGGCGCTGGCCAGCCACGATTCGGAAAGCCGCCTGCGCACCCGGCTGAAACTGCGCGAATTGCTACCAGACTCCATTATGATTTTCATGGAGGATCACTTCGCGCATCCAGAGGCATATGACCTGTTTGTCGAAATCAAGGATGGGCGCATCGACGGTGTCTCGAAAACGCTCATCGAGGACGAAGCGGGCGCGATCGCCGATCTGAGCCGCAAGCTGAAGATCATATCTTCGACCGAATTGTTCTCGGGTATTGATGGTAAAAACCAACGTCTTCTGGCGTTTTCGGCGCAGTGGTACGAAGTCGCTGCGGGTCAGGTGATTTTCTCGCGGGGTCAGGCACCGGATGCCGCCTATCTTTGCATCTCGGGTGAAGCCAGTCTGGAATGGCCCGAGGACGGCGGAGGTTCCAGATCGATCTCGACGGTCGAGCCCGGTCGCCTGATCGGGGACTTGTCGATCATCACAGGTGATCCAAGACAGTTGAACCTGGTTGCGATCAGCGATTGTTCGTTCCTTCGGATCGGCGCTGAGGAATTGCGCGCGGTGGTGGAAAGCGATGCGAGTGTCGCGGTTCAACTGCTGGAAACGGTTGCAGGTTATCTGACTACGCTTGCGGATCGAATAAACGCATCCAAAGATTCGACCGTATTCTTCGACGAGTCGGAGCAGACAGAAAGTGAAAGCGAACGTGCCTGAATCCCGCCCCGCCTCATACGCTGCTCACGAAGGTCTTGTCTCTGGCGTCCGGGCAAGGCCCGAGCTTTGGCGGCTGCTTGTTGGTCTCGGTATTGTCGCGGCAGTCGTGACTGTCCTGAACCTTGTTCTTTTCAGCGTTGTGGTCGGTTTTGCGTCCCATGAGTGGACCGAAGCGTTTCTAACGGGTTCTTCACCCTTCGCGATGCTGATTCTACTATCCAGCTTTTGTTTTGTTACCTTGGGTGTCTGGCTGGCGGTCCGACGACTTCAGCGAAGAACCCTGAGTTCGGTTCTGGGACCATTTCGCGAAACTGTTGCGCAGTTCTGGCTCGTTTTCAGGGCACTTTTGATTCTTGGCGTCGCGGTTGTTGTTTTGCCGCCCTATGACATGGGCGCGGCGCTGACACCAAACGTGGAATTAACGACTTGGATCCTTCTTCTTCCTCTATCGCTGATCGCCGTGCTGATTCAGACCAGTGCCGAAGAAGTGCTGTTTCGGGGCTATATACAGCAAAGCCTCGCCGCACGTTTCCGATCTCCGATCATTTGGATGGGCCTTCCGTCGCTTTTGTTTGCTCTTGGTCACTACGCGCCCGCCGCAGCCGGTGAAAACGCAGGTTTAATCGCGCTTTGGTCCTGTGTGTTCGGGCTTTTTGCGGCTGACCTGACAGCTCGGTCCGGCACGTTGGGTCCGGCTATCGCCATGCATTTCTTCAATAATATGGTGGCTTTGCTGATTATTTCCCTGCCAGACAACCTAAGCGGTTTGGCACTGTTTATTTTGCCCTATGATATGTCGAATACCAGTGCGCTGCGGGCGTGGTTGTATGTGGACTTCGCGGTTATGCTTGTTAGCTGGCTGACTGCGCGCCTTGCGCTCAGGCGCTGATTGCATTTCTTTCCGTAGCGTCTTATTTGACCTCCAAGCCGCACTAGCAAGGTTCCGATATGAACTGGATCACAAATTACGTCCGCCCCCGGATCAACTCGATCTTCTCGCGTCGGGAAGTGCCCGAAAACCTTTGGCACAAATGCAATGAGTGCGGGACGATGCTGTTTCACCGCGAGCTGGCGGAGAACCAGAATGTCTGTACCCAGTGTGACCATCACATGGCCATCACACCGCGGGACCGATTCCAGCATTTGTTTGATGGCGGAATCTTCACCGAAGTAGACGTTCCCGCCCCAAAGGACGACCCGCTGCAATTCCGGGATCAGAAAAAATACCCGGACCGCATGAAGGCGGCTCAGAAAAAGACCGGCGAAAAAGAAGCGATGCTTGTCGCCAAGGGTGAAATCGGGCGCACGCCGATCGTTGCTGCGGCACAGGACTTTTCTTTCATGGGCGGGTCGATGGGCATGTATGTCGGCAACGCCATCATTGCCGCCGCTCAAGAAGCGGTAAAGCTCAAGCGGCCGTTGATCCTGTTCTCGGCTGCAGGTGGCGCACGGATGCAGGAAGGTATTCTAAGCCTGATGCAAATGCCGCGTACCACGGTGGCGGTTGAAATGCTAAAGGAAGCCAACCTGCCTTACATCGTCGTCCTGACCCACCCGACCACAGGCGGGGTCACGGCGTCATACGCGATGCTTGGCGACGTGCATATCTCGGAACCCAACGCTCTGATCTGCTTTGCCGGGCCGCGCGTGATTGAACAAACCATCCGCGAGAAACTGCCCGAAGGGTTCCAACGCGCGGAATACCTGTTGGATCACGGGATGTTGGATCGGGTGACCAAGCGTACAGAAATGCGTGAGGAACTGATCACCATCACGCGGATGTTGATGAACCAGCCTCCTGCTGTCAAAGGTGATCTTCCAGCTCCCAAACCTGAAGAAGCCCAGCCTGATAATTCGGCTGACACTGCGGAAGATAAATGACTCCTCAGTCCTCGGACCTCATCCTCGAACGGATGATGGCGCTTCATCCCAAGATCATTGACCTGACCTTGGATCGCGTCTGGCGTTTGCTTGGTGCTTTGGACAATCCGCAGGAAAAACTGCCGCCCGTCATCCATATTGCTGGAACAAACGGCAAAGGGTCGACGCAAGCCATGATCCGAGCCGGGTTGGAAGGGGCCGGGCTGAAGGCTCATGCCTATACTTCACCCCACTTGGCGCGGTTTCACGAACGGATTCGTCTCGCCGGAGAGCTGATTTCCGAACCCGCACTGACCGAAGTGCTGGACGAGTGTTACGCCGCGAATAACGGTGAAAACATCACGTATTTTGAGATCACAACATGTGCCGCGCTTCTGGCCTTTTCGCGCTCGGCTGCGGACTACACCCTGCTCGAAGTCGGGCTGGGCGGACGTCTGGATGCGACAAATGTTGTGCACGAACCCGCGGTGACAGTGATCACGCCAATATCCATCGACCATGAACAATTTCTGGGGAATACCCTTGGAAAGATCGCGGCCGAGAAAGCGGGCATCATCAAACCCGGAGTCCCGTGTATCGTTGGGCCGCAACAGGATGAAGCGCTGGAGGTGATTGAATACACCGCCGCACGCTTTGGCGCGCCCCTGTTGGTTCACGGCCAACACTGGCATGTCGTCGAAGAAAACGGGCGTCTGGTGTATCAGGACGAAACAGGCCTGCGTGACCTGCCGCTGCCGAATCTTCTGGGCGCACACCAGATTCAGAACGCAGGCGCTGCCCTTGCCGTTCTGCGGCATCTGGAACTGGGCGACGACGCGTACGAAGCTGCGGTCACAAAGGCCGAGTGGCCCGCCCGGATGCAACGCTTGAAATCCGGCCCTTTGGTCGAGCAAGCCCAAGATGCTGAACTATGGCTGGACGGAGGCCACAATGCCGCCGCAGGTGCCGCGCTCGCGGATGTGCTTGCGAAACTGCCATCGCGTCCGACGCATATGATCTGCGGTATGCTGAACACAAAGGATGTGACCGGGTACCTGAGGCCGTTGGCTGATCAATGTCAAAGCCTGACCGCGGTATCAATTCCCGGCGAGGCAGCAACCCTAAGCGCGGATGAGACAGCAGCCGCAGCCTCACAAGTGGGATTGACATCAACCACGGCAGGCAGCGTCACAGAGGCTCTCAAGTCCATTGTCGATAGTGATCCACAGGCCCGCGTCCTGATCTGCGGCTCCCTTTATCTGGCCGGGAACATTCTCCGCGAAAACGCCTAGCACTTCACCTGGCCTAAAAATATCCCGGGGGAGGCGCGCAAAGCGCGGCGGGGGCAGAGCCCCCTATTTCCCCCAATCCTGATCCTGCATCTCTCGCAGGCGCGACGCGGTACGCTCAAACTCAAAGGTTCCCTCTCCCTCGACATACAGCATCTCAGGCTCGGCCGCTGCCGAACAAATCAGTCGCACCCGGGCCTCGTATAACGCGTCGATCAATGTCACAAAGCGCTTGGCTTCATTGAAGTTGTTGCGCGACAGGCGCGGAACATCTTCGAGTACCAGAACCTTTACGACTTCAGCGATGGCAAGATAGTCCGCCGGCCCCAGCATTCGTCCGCAAAGATCATAAAAGCTGGCCCGCGCGACGCCGTTCCGAAAGGCAGGCAACTCAACGGATCGTCCATTGACCTGCAAAATCAACGGCTCGGCGGCTCCTCCGGACAGATCGTTCCAGACAGACTTGATGCTCTGCCGCGCTTCCGGTCCAATCGGAGTGAAATAGACCGGAGCACCTTCCAGACGGTTTTGGCGGT
Source organism: Ruegeria sp. BC7 (assembly GCF_056539165.1). NCBI lineage: Bacteria > Pseudomonadati > Pseudomonadota > Alphaproteobacteria > Rhodobacterales > Roseobacteraceae > Ruegeria > Ruegeria sp. BC7. The sequence goes on from NZ_JBQFUL010000007.1 coordinate 138,588, forward strand.
AGTCAGTCGGCGAGACCAATTCCCACACCTGCAACTGTTCTTTGATATGCGCAATGAATGGCAAGAAAAGCTGCCGGTTCAGACCATCCTTGTACAAGTCATCCGGATGGCGGTTTGAGGTTGTAATAACCACGACGCCACCTGCGTGTAACAGATCGAACAGGCGACCGACTATCATCGCGTCCGTGATGTCAGTAATCTGCATTTCGTCAAACGCCAGCAGTCTAACGGATTTGACCACGGCGTCAGCGACAGGGGCCAAGGCATCCTCTACACCTTCATTGCGGGCTTTGTGCATCCCTGCGTGGATTTCCTGCATGAATGCGTGAAAGTGCACCCGCCGCGCTGGGATGTTTTCAAGCGCCTCGACAAACATATCCATCAACATCGATTTGCCGCGCCCAACACCACCCCACAGGTATAACCCTTTGGGCGGCGGAGGAGCCTTGCGGAAGAAGCCTCGTTTGACCGGTGTGGACAGCGCTGATCGGATTCGTTCAAATTGGGGAAGAACTGCTTCTTGTGCGTCATCCCGTGTCAACGAGCCGTCAGCGACGCGCGCCTCGTAAAGCCTAATCAAATCCGTCATATCCCGAGGCATACCCTCCGCTCTGTCCGTTGAAAAGCAGCCATTAGAACGTCATATCAAATTTGCTTATCTGATGTCTCAAAACTCCTGAATTGACCCGCGGATGATTTCGGCTACCGTCCCGCTTTCCAGAGTTCGAGGATCCAATGCCGCAATCTGCCCGCCTGATAAATCCAATCCTGGTCGTGGGATGTATCATAGTCACGGTCAGTTTCGCCGTTCGTGCGTCTTTTGGTGTTTTTCAGATTCCAATCGCTGACGAGTTCGGTTGGCTGCGCACGGACTTTTCGATGGCGATCGCGATCCAGAACCTTGCATGGGGGATAGGTCAGCCGATTTTTGGAGCCATTGCCGAAAAGGTAGGAGACAGGCGTGCAATCTTCTTGGGCGCGTTGACCTATGCGGCGGGTATGGTGCTGTCGGCCTGGTCCGTTACCCCCTTTGAGCACCAGATGTATGCATGGCTGGTGGGCTTTGGCATTGCTGGTACTGGTTTCGGCGTCATTCTGGCTGTGGTTGGCCGCGCCTCCTCGGATGAAAACCGGTCGATGTCGCTTGCGATCGTGACGGCCGCGGGCAGCTTCGGGCAGGTTTTAGGCGCTCCGGCGGCAGAGTGGATGTTGACGTTCCTGCCCTGGCAGCAAGTCTTCATCGTATTCGCCGTCGTTATTCTGGCTTTGGTGGTGACCTTGCCTTTCATGCGCGCACCGCAAGCCATCAGCAGGGACGAGCTGAAAGAAAGCATGGGCCGGATTTTGACCAAAGCCTTCAGGGACCCATCCTATACGCTGATCTTTTTGGGCTTTTTTAGTTGCGGCTATCAGCTTGGCTTCATAACCGCCCACTTTCCTGCTTTCGTGACCGAAATGTGTGGCCCGATCCAACCGGGAGGTGTTCTTCATTCAATCGGCATTACGTCCACTTCGGCTTTGGGGGCCGTATCAATTTCTCTGATAGGAATGGCAAATATAGCCGGCACACTTTTGGCAGGCTGGGCTGGAAATCATTTCCCTAAAAAGTACCTCCTGGCCGGGATCTATACCGCTCGTACGCTGGCGGCGGCGGCCTTCATAATCTTTCCGATTACGCCGGTTTCCGTTGTGGTCTTTTCGCTGGTAATGGGGTCTCTCTGGCTGGCGACGATACCGCTTACATCAGGGCTGGTCGCACACCTCTACGGCCTGCGCTACATGGGCACTCTCTACGGGATCATCTTTTTCAGCCATCAGCTTGGCAGCTTCCTGGGTGTTTGGCTGGGTGGCCGTTTATATGACCAATACGGAGACTACACCTTTGTCTGGTGGATCGGAGTCGCCATTGGCGCGTTCAGTGCAATCGTCCACTTGCCAATACGCGAAAACAGAGTTGCAGTCGCTGCCTGATCTAAACGGCTTCGCTCGGCTTCAATAATCCTTCGGCTACCAGTCGCTTTGCCCAACCCTGCGGTCCGTCGAAATGGTGTGTCTGCCAGTCCCGTGATTGTGCCGTTTCGATATTTTCCATCCGATCGTCGGTGAACAGCAACGTCTCAGGTGGCAGCCCACAATCTTCCTCGACCATCTGGTAAATTGGGATATGCGGTTTCACGGCCCGCATCCTTCCCGAGACATAGTGCCGGTCGAATTCGTTTAAGAACGGGTAAACAGTTGTAGCAAAGTCAAAATTCTGGACCCCGAAATTTGTAAGAGCATAAACCGGGATACCGTTTGCACGCAGCGCGCGCTGGAGGCGAACAGAATGAGGGATTTCAGGTGCGGCAAGCTCGATCCACTTGTCATGCCACATTCGGATTTCTTCGCGCCAGTCGGGGTAATTCTCAGCCCAGTCATAAATCGTTTCGGTAAAGTGATGGCCCTGATCAACAAGGTCATTCATTCCGTGCAAATCCACTTCGGCAAACATTGCCCGGCGACGATCTTCTCCGATCACCTTGTCGTAGTAACGCTCGGGCTGCCACTCGATTAGAACATTTCCAATGTCGAAAATTACGGCTTCAACCGGCATGAGCGCACCTGTACTGCGAAATTCTATCGCCACCGACTGAACCAATATAAACAAGGATTTACAAGGCCCAACCGCAGCGCGCAGCGCTGCACGGCCCAACCGGACGAGCGCATCTTTGATGTGCGTCTGACGGGCGGGAGTGCTAACCCCTCAACGCGCTCCTGAGTTCTCGTTCCAAAGCATCCAGAAACCGAGACCGGTCCGCCTTGCCGAACGGCTTACCACCGCCGCCCGTACCCAACGGATTGGCCGCGCGCAGGTCGGCCATCAGGTCGCGCATCGCCAGTTGCTGCCCGATATTTGCCGCAGTGAAGGTTTCGCCGTTGGGTCGCAGGACCCGCGCGCCAGCCTCCACACATTTTGCGGCAAGCGGGATGTCGGATGTGACGACAACGTCGCGTGGCCCACAACGCTCGGCAATCCATTTGTCAGCCACATCCGCGCCCTCCGGCACGATCACAGTCTGCACCAGAGGGTTCGAGGACGGGCGCAGCCCTCCGTTCGACACCAGCTTCAGGGGCACTTTGTGCCGGGTGGCCACACGTTCGGCTTCGGCCTTCACCGGGCAGGCGTCTGCATCGATGTAGAGAGTCGTCACGCTTTTTTCGCCTGTGTCTGGACCGGCTTTTTGCGCACCTTGAACTCCTCGGGAATTGGCATGCGGTTGAAGGCATCCAGCCCCGCGATCTTGTAGGCTTCGGCCAGCGTGGGATAGTTGAAAGTGTTCTGCACGAAATAATCCACCGTGCCTTTCAGGTTCAATACAGCCTGGGCGATATGGATCAGTTCTGTGGCACCTTCACCCACGATCTGCACGCCCAGAACCCGACGTGTTTTCAATGAAAACAGCATCTTCAACATTCCGTGCTCTAACCCCATTATGTGCCCGCGCGAGGTCTCGCGGAACCGCGCGACACCGACCTCATAGGGGATTCCGCGTTCCTGCAACTCTTCCTCGGACATGCCGCAGGTGGAAATTTCGGGCACCGAGTAGATGCCATAGGGGTACCAGGGGCTTTCCGGCAGGGTAGGGGTTTCAAGCGCATGGCACGCTGCGACGCGCCCTTGCTGCAACGAGGTAGAGGCCAGCGAAGGGTGTCCGATCACGTCACCGGTTGCGTAGATATGGGGCACGGCGGTCTGATAGGTTTTGCGGTCCACTGTGATTCGGTTGCGGTGGTCCGTCTCCAATCCAACGGCCTTTAGGTTCAGGGCGGATGTTGCGCCCATTCTACCGGCAGCGAACAACAGCATCTCGGCGCGAACATGACGCCCGTTTGCCATCGTCACTTCAACATGCCCCCCGGCATCTTCGATTTTCTCAACCGCCGAACCCAGCCGCAGGTCGACACCGTTTTCGCGAATCTGGTGGGTAAAGTCGTGGATTAATCGGCTGTCGATGAAATCCAGGAAGGTATCGCGCGGTTCGATCAATGTCACCCGCACGTCCAGCGCCGAGAACATGGTTGCGTATTCGACACCAATCACTCCGGCCCCGATCACGACCAGAGAACGCGGAATCTCGGCCATTTCCAGAAAGTCGTCGCCGTCAACGACGGTCTTGCCGTTAAATGGCACATAGTCGGGGCGGTACGTTTTTGTGCCTGTGGCAATCAGGAATTTCGAGGCCGTCAGACGCGTGGTTTCGCCTGCATCCGTGGCTACCTCGACCTCATGCGGCCCTACAAACCTTGCCAGACCATTCAGGGTTTCAACATGGTTTCGGTTGAACTGATGCTCTAGCACATCAACCTCATGGTCCAACGTCATGTGCAACCGGGCCTTCAGGTCTTCGGCGCGGATTTGATCCTTTACCCTGTAGGACCGGCCATAAAAGCTGCGTTCGCGCCAGCCCGAGAGGTTCAGCACTGTCTCGCGCAGGGTTTTCGACGGAATCGTGCCGGTATGAACCGAGACGCCTCCGAAGCGGTCCTTTCGGTCGACAACCAATACACGCCGTTTCAGCTTGCCTGCCTGAATCGCAGCCGCACGTCCTGACGGGCCTGATCCGATGATGATCAGGTCAAAATCATATTCGCTCATGCCTCAGTCTCCGTATAGCGCCTCGGCGTGGAATGAGATGTGGTCTTCCATGAAGGTCGACACAAAGAAATACGAGTGGTCATAGCCGGGCTGTAGTCGAAAGGTTGCCTGTTGGCGACGCTCTGCAATGGCCTGCGCCAGTTTTTCCGGTCGCAGCAGGTCGATAAACTGATCGTTGGCCCCCGTATCGATCAGAATGGGGCCGTCAAAGCCCTTTTCTTTCATCAATAGCGCTGCATCATGTTTGACCCACTTCGCCTCGTCCTCGCCCAAATAGGCGCTCAATTGCTTGCGGCCCCAATCTGCTCCGGTTGGGTTGGAAATTGGTGCAAAGGCGGAAACTGACCGGTATCTTCCGGGCAGGTTCATCGCGAGGGTCAGCGCGCCGTGACCCCCCATTGAATGGCCCGTGATTGCTTGTCGGTCGCCGTCAATGGCGAAACGATTGATCAGCAATGCCGGCAATTCCTCGGCCACGTAGTCCCACATGTTGAAATGCGGTGCCCAAGGTTCCTGTGTTGCGTTCACGTAGAACCCGGCCCCTTGCCCCAAATCATAGTCGTCATGGTCGGCGATGCCTTCGCCGCGCGGAGAAGTGTCGGGGAACACCACAGCGATACCCTGTTCTGCGGCCCACGCCTGTGCACCTGCCTTGGTCATCGCATTTTCGTGGGTGCAGGTCAGGCCGGACAGGTACCACAAAACCGGGACGGGGCCGTCCTTGGCCTCGGCAGGCAGAAACAGGCCAAATGTCATATCGCACTGGCAGGCGGTAGAGGCATGGCGGTAGACGCCTTGAACGCCTCCGAAGCAGGCGTTTTCCGAAAGGGTTTCCATCTGGCTTGTGTCCTTACGTTAGGTTCGCGGCATGGCTATCCTTACCAAGCTCTTGCGTAAAGCCCGAGCGTGGCCGAGGGCAAGAATTCTTGGCGAATAACAAGACTAAGGCGCTCCGACCCAGGCTATGACCGCAGGTACGGTCAGGATACTTGCGACCGTGGACAACAGAATTGCTGCCGATGCCCTATGAGGGGCCACGCCATAATGTGCGGCCAGCATATAGACATTGCCAGCCACCGGCAGGGCGGCTGCGGCGATGGCAATGGATGCCGGGAAAGTGGCGACAGGAATTATCCAGATCAGAACGACGGCGACGCAAGCGGGGTGGATCACCAGCTTGCAAAAGCTCAGCCAGCCTGCGATCTGCACACGCTCGGCGGATTTGCTGGCCAATGATGCCCCGATAGCAAACAGGGCTCCGGGTGTCGCCGCTCCGCCGAGAATGGTCAGAAAATCGTTCAAGGGCGCGGGTACCGGAACTTGAAAGGCAGACCAAAGCAGCCCTGCCGAAATCGAAACGATCATGGGATTCTTGAGCAGCCCCAGACCAATCAACCGGAAAGTGGAAGGTGTCAAACGCCCGTCACGTCCGCCATTGATCAGGATCACAATCAGCGAGGAAAACACCACCAGATCAACGGTAAGAACCAGCATGACCGGTCCAATAGCGGCTTCGGTGAACAGGAGGGCCAACATCGGCAGGCCCAAAAAGCCGACATTGCCGATTGCCGCGCATTGCGCTTCGACCGCAGCGGTGGGGATATCCAGCCCCCTGATCCATGCAACGCACGAAGCCAGAGCGTAAACCGCCGCTGTGCCAACAAGATAGCCAACCACCAGCCGCGCGTTGAAAATTTCCGCGAAGGGAAGTGTGGCCGCGAATCGAAACAGCATCGCCGATAACGCAAAGAAGAAAACGAACTTGGTCAGGTATGCCGTTGCTTCTTCTGAAAAGAACCGGCTGCGCCCAGCCCAGAATCCCAGGCCGATGATCGCAAAAAAGGGAAGCGTGCGCAGAAAGATATCGACCATGCCCAGAGTGTTAGCATGGTTTGTCTCAGCGACAAGGCACGACGCACCCGTTGATCTGGCTGACAGCCCCCAACGGCCAGTCCATTCTCCGGCATGGTAAAATTGCCGTGCTCAACCGTTCCAAAAGGGAGCAGCCTGTGCGAATCGTTGAATCTGAACTGAACGGTTTATAAACTCGAAATCCGCATCCGAGGAGAGATCATGTCCGAAACAGCCGCCATTCTGCGTACAGGTCGAAAGTTCGATCAAGTGGTGCGCGGAGCCCGAGAGGTGTTCATGGCGGATGGCTTTGAAGGGGCAAGCGTCGATGACATCGCGCGCGCGGCCCGAGTTTCCAAGGCCACGCTTTACAGCTATTTCCCCGACAAACGCCTGTTGTTCATGGAAGTCGCCCAGACAGAATGCAGTCGAATGGCGGAAAACGTCGTGTCGATGGTCGACGATTCCAAGCCTGTGCGCGAGGTTCTGACCCTTGCAGCAACCCAGTTGACCACTTTCCTTGTTTCCGAATTCGCGCAGCAAGTATTCCGCATTTGCGTAGCCGAGCGTGACAGGTTTCCTGAACTGGGACAGGCGTTTTACGAAGCGGGTCCCAAGAACGGCGCGCGTCACTTGGTGGAATATCTGCAAAAGGCGGTGGACAAGGGCGAATTGGCGATTGAAGACCTGCAGATTGCAGCCGAGCAGTTCTCCGAGCTTTGTAAAGTGCGGGTTTGGTCGCGTGCCGCTTTCGGTATTCAGACCAGCTTTTCCCAGGCTGAGATAAACGAAGTCGCGTTGCAAGCGGTGGACATGTTCATGGCGCGCTACGCGGTTTGAACCCAGTGATCCCAAACGATGTCTAAAAAATGTGCATGCACCTGCGGGTGTGGCGCTGGAACGACTGTTCGATTTGACAGGCTGACAGTTCTGGAAAAACATCGGGCGGACGAAGCGAAGGGCATGTAACTTTTGACGACCGAGAATTCCAGCTTTTCCCGACGCCTGAACGACTTGCTTGTTCAGATATACCCTGAACACGATCAATCAGAGTTGGCGCACCAGATCGTTGAAGCCTTCTGGCCTCCTGAAACTCACAGGCGCAAGCAGGGGCGTAAGCCCGGCAACAAGCTGTGGTCGGAAAAGGACAGCGTTCTAATAACCTACGGCAATTCGATCGAGGATCAGGCACACAAGCCCTTGGACCTGCTGCACGATTTCCTCGTGCGACACTTGAGCGGGGTGGTAAACGGCGTTCACATCCTGCCATTTTTCCCGTTTACATCTGACGACGGATTCGCGGTTTCCGACTACTACAGCGTCAGTGCTCAGCTGGGTGACTGGCCAGACATCACCCGTATCGCGGATGATTTTCATCTGATGTCCGATCTTGTGTTAAATCACGTCTCAAGTCAGGGCGCGTGGTTCACCAACTACCTTCAGGGCAAGTCACCACACGACCGGTTTTTCTTTGAAGCATCACCCGAGGACGATCTTTCCGAAGTTGTGCGGCCTCGTACCACGCCTTTGCTGCGACAGGTCGAAACAAGTGATGGTGAGAAGTACGTATGGTGCACCTTCAGCCACGATCAGGTTGATCTGGATTTCTCGAACCCAGAGGTTCTGGTTGAAATGCTACAGATCATCCGCCTGCATATCGACAAGGGTGTTCGGATATTACGACTGGATGCTGTGGCCTTTATCTGGAAGGAAATCGGCACCAACTGCATTCATTTGCCGCAAACCCACGCGATCGTCCAATTACTTAGACTGCTGTGCGACTACGCCACTGAAACACTTGTACTGCTGACCGAAACAAACGTCCCGCGCACCGAGAACCTGAGTTACTTCGGCAACCGGAACGAGGCGCATGCCGTCTATAATTTCCCACTCCCCCCCTTGATCCTGCACGCAATGCAGTCGGGCACGGCGCAATATTTGTGTGAATGGCAGGCTGCGATGCCACCGGCCCAGTTGGGGTGCGCGTATTTGAATTTCACCGCCAGTCACGACGGAATAGGAATGCGCCCGGCAGAAGGATTGCTGCCGCCCGACGAGAAAGAGCGCATGATCGACACGGTGCGCCGGATTGGTGGTCTGGTTTCGATGCGTACCCTTCCGGATGGGCGCGAGGAACCCTACGAGTTGAACTGCGGCTATTTTGAAGCCATGCGCGAGACGTTCCATGGCGAAGATCGCTATCATCTGGCGCGGTTCATATGCTCACAAACCATCGTGATGTCGCTTGAGGGTATTCCGGCATTTTACATTCATTCGCTTCTGGCGACTCCGAACGATCACGCGGCCGTGGAACGTCGCGGTATGAACAGGGCGATCAACCGTCACCGCTGGCACTATCCTGACCTTTTGGCGCGGCTTGCAGATCCAGGCTCTAATCAGGCGCTTGTGCTTTCGGAATTGTCCCGTCGTTTACGTTTGCGCGCTCAACAGCCTGCGTTCCACCCGAATGCCACGCAGTTCACCCTGCGGCTGGATGAACGCGTGTTTGGCATATGGAGACAAAGCCTGGACCGCAGCCAGTCAATCTTTGCGCTGCACAACGTCTCGGCCGAACAGGTCCACGTCAGTCCTGCCGAGATCAACATGATTGCCGAAGAAGTATGGACCGATGCCCTAACCGGAGAGATCCTGCCCACAAATGGGCCAGATATCGTTCTGGCCCCTTATCAGTGCCGCTGGATCACGAACGCGGAGTAAACTCGTCGAGATCGCTGGATACGGCAGCCTTCAACCGCAAAAGAAACTCTGGGTCGGCTGAATGAACGCGGTTCCATGTTGGAATGAACGGAGTCTCGTGCGGGTTGTCCAGGAATACCTGTCCGGCGCGGATGATGTTTTCGGCGAACAGCTCGATGGACTTTTCTTCTTTGTGGCGGTCCAGCTCAAGCCCGTTCATTTTGGCATCGGTGTAGTAACCCTCGAGCAGGTCCAGCGCGGATCGGTAATACGTCGCCTTGAGTGTGCGGAAAGTGTTCGGCGTAAACACCGTGCCGTCGGCGGCCAGCTTTCTGAAAATCGCCTTGCAGATATCGGTGGACATACGGCTAAGGCCGCGATTGGCGTCCTCGGGCGAAAGGTCCTGATGTTTGTGGTCGTAATTGTCGGCAATCTCGACTTGGCAGACCGATTTGGGCGCAAGGTTGCGCCACGCCTCAGACAGAACGCCTATCTCAAGCCCCCAGTCCGAAGGGATACGCAAATCAGGCAAGGTGGGAGTGCGGATCGCAAACTCACCGGACAGTGGGTAACGGAAGCTGCGCAAGTAATCTAGGTAATCTCGGTCGCCAATCACCTTTTTCAAAGCAATCAGCAGGGGGCTCACCAGCAAGCGCGTCACACGACCGTTCAGCTTGCCATCCCCAATACGGGGGTAGAACCCTTTTGCCATCTGGAAAGGAAAGGTCGGGTTCACCACCGGATATACCAACCGGTCCAGCATTTCTCGGTTGTAGGTCACGATATCACAGTCGTGGATCGCCATAACGGAGCTGTCGGCGCAGGCCAGAAGGTAGCCGATGCAAGACCAGACATTCTTGCCCTTGCCGGGTTCCTGCGGTGCCAGCCCCAATTCGCTAAGATGTGTTTGCAGATGCGTCAGTCGGGGGCTGTCGTTCCAGATAACGGCGTGGTTCTGCGGTAGGTCAGAAAAGAACTCACGCGCTTTGCGGTATTGTTCTTCATCCGCTTGATCCAACCCGATAATGACACGATGAAGATACGAAACCTGCGACAGTTCCTTCAGGATTCCGGCAAGCGCGGGTCCTTCCAGTTCGGAATACAGGCATGGCAGGATCAGAGTGATTTTTCGGGTCTCCGCAAAGACAGAAATCTCGTGCGACAGATGACCGGTGGGCCTGCTGCGCAAATTGTGCAGGGTCGTGATGTTTCCGTTCTGGTGGAAGTCTGCCATGTCTATAGCCTCGTTTTCTCAGAGGTCCGCGGTCAGTGTCAGGATTGCATCCGACCAGCCGCGGGGACCACTGTGTTCTGTTCTCAGTATGCGCGTTTCGATCTGTGGCGGGAAAGGTGGAATGCCCGGACCGTCCGGATTTGCCACCACAACACCTTGATCTGCCGCCTTCAGCATTTCTGTGTCATTTGGCGCGTCACCCAACGCGATAGAGCGCGCAGGTTTCAACTTGCGAACGACGTCGCGCAATGCGTCGGCTTTGGTCTTGCCGAATGACAGCGTCAGAAATCGCCCGCCCTGGCGGGCGTGGACACCCAACTTCAGAGCTTCTGCCTTGAAGTGGTCCAGTTCGGCACTGCTCGTTGCCCACAGCCCAGGTTCGCTGAATTTTCGCATGCGCGCACGGGCCGCCTGCGTGAGGTCAAGACCAGTTATGTCTGCCACGTCCTGGTCTGACATGTCACCAAACCCCACAAACCCCGCCGGCAATCGCTCAAGCGCAGTGCGAAGGTCACGATAACTCTCACTCTCGATATCGGGCGCATCAGGCCACAGGACACCCGCGCCGTTTTCGATGATTGCGGGCACATGGGCATAGCCGAGCTCGTCCTGCAGAGGAGTGATTTCAGCGGCTGTCTTGCTGCTGGCCAGAACAAGCCCTGCGCCGATCTCGGACAAGCGCATCAGCCCCGGTTTTGCCGCTGTCCAGCTATAGTCATGATGATCCAGCAAAGTGCCGTCCAAATCGGAGAATACGAGCAGTGGACAGGCAGTGGTCATGAGAGTGGGTAGTCAATTCGTTCGTTCATTGGTCCAAAGTAAAGGTCTGGGCGGGCCGGATGTAAATCCGCAGTGGTGAAACTCCGGTCAGATACTAAGCGTATGCCTAATTTTTAAGCGCAACTTTGTGCTAGCAAAGGTCGTTCAGTTTAGTTCGCACTAAAACGGGACGACGCAAAGACTCAGCGATGTCTGGCGCAGTTTCGAGATTTGCATTCTTGGTCTTACAACAAAATTTTTTGTGCGTAAGCCGCATCAAGGCGCGGTCCGTAGTCTCAACCTTCAACTAAGATCTGGAAAAGCCTGCCCTATTTCGACCGCCCTGTCTGAAAGCTGCCGCCGGTATTGAAGTCTTGATCTGAGTTGACAATGGATTTTGTATTTTGGATACATTGGGCGCAGATTTCGCAGCGATGAGAGTCGCCAAAGAATGTTCTGACCAAAGAGAGCAATGCGAAAATCCGACAAAAAATTTTTCTGGGAGGAACTCATGAAACTTAGATTATTGGCAGCGACCGCAGCGATTGCGTTGTCCAGTGCTGCGGCTCAGGCAAACACATTGGTGTATTGCTCGGAAGGGTCGCCCGAAGGTTTTGACCCCGCACTTTTTACGGCTGGCACCACTTTTGATGCCTCCTCGCATCCGATCTACAACAGACTGCTGGAATTTGAGACCGGCACAACCAATGTCATCCCCGGGTTGGCGGAAAGCGTTGAGGCCAGCGATGACGGTCTGGAATACACATTCAAACTGCGTGAGGGCGTAAAGTTCCACTCGAACGACGAATTCACCCCGACGCGCGATTTCAATGCCGATGACGTGATTTTCTCGTTCATGCGCCAAAAGGACGAGGGCCATCCCTACAATCAGGTTTCGGGCGGAACCTGGGAATATTTCCAAGGCATGGGTATGCCTGACCTCGTAGAGTCGATCGAAAAAATTGATGACTACACCGTGAAATTCACCCTTTCCAAGCCCGAAGCACCTTTCGTCGCAAACATGGCGATGGATTTCGCTTCGATCCTGTCTGCCGAATATGCGGATGCGATGATGGAGGCCGGGACACCGGAAAAGTTGAACACAGCACCGATTGGCACTGGTCCGTTCTCATTCGTGGCGTATCAAAAAGACGCTGTGATCCGCTATGCCCAGAACGCCGACTACTGGAAGGCACCGGCAGATGTGGAAAACCTGATTTTTGCGATCACACCGGATGCATCAGTTCGCTATCAAAAACTGAAGGCGGGCGAATGCCACGTGATGCCTTATCCAAACCCCGCCGACATTCAGGCGATGAAGGATGACGCCGACATCAACATGATGGAGCAAGAGGGTCTGAACGTCGGGTATCTGGCCTACAACACCACCGTCGCGCCGTTTGACAACCCAAAGGTGCGCAAGGCGCTGAACATGGCGATCGACAAGCAAGCGATCATCGACGTCGTGTTCCAAGGTTCGGGCCAGGCCGCCAAGAACCCGATCCCGCCGACCATGTGGGGGTACAACGACGCGATCACCGACGATCCATATGATCCCGAAGCGGCCAAGGCGATGCTGGAGGCCGAGGGTGTTTCGGGCCTGTCCATGAAGGTCTGGGCAATGCCTGTGCAGCGTCCGTATAACCCGAACGCCCGCCGTATGGCCGAATTGATCCAGGCGGATTTCGCCAAGATCGGCGTGGATGTCGAGATCGTGTCATATGAATGGGGCGAATACCTGTCGCGCTCGAAAGAGTTGAACCGCGACGGAGCCGTTCTGCTGGGCTGGACGGGTGACAATGGTGACCCGGACAACTTCCTCGCTGTTCTGCTGGGTTGCGACGGCCGCGAAGCCTCGAACCGCGCACAATGGTGCCACCAGCCGTTTGAAGACCTGATCCTGCAGGCCAAGCAAACCACCGATCAGGCCGAGCGCACAAAGCTGTACGAAGATGCGCAGGTCATCTTCAAGGATCAGGCACCCTGGGCCACCATCGCGCATTCGGTCGTTTACATGCCGATGCGGAATGAGGTGCAAGGCTACAAGGTGCATCCGCTGGGCGGTCACATCTTCTATGGCGTAAGCGTCGAATAAAACACCACTCACAGGCCGGAGCTGCCCGATGCGGTGGCTCTGGTCTACTATTTTGGGAGGTCGGCGCTCATGCCGGATTTGTCCGAATACCGTCAACTGGCAAAGGACATGTCAGTAGATGCCGTTGCACTCGTGCCGGGCCCGAATTTTACCCGCGCATTTGGAAAACCGTTCATGAGCCACGAACGGCCGTTCGTGGTCGTGATCCCGGCCAAAGGAACGCCGGCCGCGATTGTTCCCAATCTGGAACTTGGAACATGGGGCTTAGTTGGTTTTGACGGAGCTGTTTTCGACTGGATGGATCAAACGGGATATGACAATGCCTTTGCTGCATTGGCAGAGCATATGCCTTTGAGTTCGGTCGCCGTTGAAGGGCAAGTGATGCGGGTTTTTGTGTCCAAAGCCCTGACCAATGCGATGCCCAACTTGCAGATCGTGGACGCCGAACGCGAGATTTCAGGCTTGCGGGTCATCAAGACTGACGATGATATTGCCGCTTTGCAGGCCGCCATCAATATCTCGGAACGCGCCCTTGAACGGGTGATTTCCGAGGTCCGTATCGGTCAAACCGAAAAACAGATTGAACAGGCGCTAGTCCAGGCGCTGTTTGCCGAAGGCGCAGCTTCGCTGGCTTTTGCGCCGATAGTCGCCGCCGGGGATAACTCGGCGCAACCGCATGGCAAAGCACGCGCGGACTATCAAATCAAACCCGGCGACGCGTTGCTGTTTGATTTCGGAGCGCGCAAGCATGGCTTTGCCGCAGACATCACGCGCACTTTCTTCGTAGGTGAGGTCTCGGACGAGGGAAGGGAAGTCTATGATACCGTTCTGCGCGCCAATCTCGAAGGGTTCAAAGCCTGCCGTCCCGGCGTGACGGCCCATGACATCGACGACGCGGTGATCAGCGTGCTAGAGGCTTCGCCCTATGCCGATCGGATACGCACCAAGACCGGCCACGGTCTGGGCCGCGACGTGCACGAAGCGCCATATATCATGCGCGGCAACGACCAGAAAATCTTGCCGGGCATGGTCTGGACCAACGAGCCCGGCCTGTACGATCTGGGCAATTTTGGTGTTCGTATCGAAGATGATGTACTTGTTACCGAGGATGGCTGTCGGTCTTTGACCAGTTTTCCCAAAGATCTCACAATTATAGGTCGCTGATGTTTGGCTACGTACTTACACGCCTTGGCATGTTCGTTCCGACATTTCTGGGCGTGACACTGATTTCTTTCATGTTCATCCGGGTGCTGCCGGGCGACCCCATCATCGTCATGGCTGGTGAACGCGGCATGACCGAGGAACGCTATCAGGAGATGGTGGTCAAGTTGGGCTTCGATAAACCAGTTCTGCAGCAATACTGGGACTACCTTGTCGGCGTGATGCATGGTGATCTGGGCGAAAGCTTTGTCACCAAGAAACCGGTTTGGGATGAGTTCTTCGCCCTGTTCCCCGCCACGCTGGAACTGTCGATCTGCGCGATGATCTTTGCGGTGGCTTTGGGCCTGCCCGCAGGTGTGATCGCGGCGGTGAACCGAGGCAAGTTTTTCGATCGGGCACTGATGTCTTCGGCATTGGTTGGCTATTCGATGCCGATTTTCTGGTGGGCGCTGCTGCTGATCATCGTGTTTTCGGGCAATCTGGGCTGGACGCCGGTCTCGGGGCGGATTGACCTGCTGTATTACTTTCCAAGCGTGACCGGATTCATGCTGATCGACAGCCTGTTGTCCGGGCAGGAAGGCGCGTTTGGCTCTGCCGTCCGCCACCTGATCCTACCGACAATTGTTTTGGGCACTATCCCGCTTGCCGTCATCGCACGTCAGACTCGGTCAGCCATGCTAGAGGTGCTGGGCGAGGATTACATTCGTACCGCCCGCGCCAAGGGACTCTCGCCCACACGGATCAACGGGCTGCACGCGCTGCGCAACGCTCTGATCCCGGTGATCACGGTGATCGGGCTTTCTGTGGGCACTCTGTTGGCAGGCGCGATCCTGACCGAGACGATCTTTAGCTGGCCGGGCATTGGCAAATGGATGGTCGACAGCATCTTTCGCCGCGACTACCCCGTGGTGCAGGGCGGGCTGCTCATGATCGCCGTGATCGTCATGCTGGTAAACCTGCTGGTCGATGTTCTTTACGGCATCATCAACCCCAAAATCCGGAGGCGGTGATGACTGAAGTGTCTGCAAACGCACCCAGAACCGAGAACCGCCCCAGCGCCCTGCGCGAGTTCTGGTTCTATTTCAGCGAAAACCGGGGGGCTGTCATCGGTCTCTATGTGTTCGCGGCCTTCGTCCTCTGCGCGGCTTTTGCACCGTTGCTGGCGCCCTATGACCCGACCGAGCAGTTCCGCGACCACATTCTGCAACCTCCCTCTTGGCAGGAGGGCGGAAGCTGGGCCTTTCCGCTGGGTACCGACCCTCTGGGCCGGGATATGCTGTCGCGGCTGATCATGGGCTCTCGCTATTCCTTCTTTGTCGGCATCGTCGTGGTCTGTGTGGCCGTGACGGGTGGCGTGATCATCGGGCTGTTGTCTGGTTTTGCGCCGAAATGGGTGGATACGCTGATCATGCGGGTGATGGATATCATCCTGTCCTTTCCGTCTCTGCTGCTGGCGCTGGTTCTGGTGGCGATCCTTGGGCCGTCACTGACCAACGCGATGATCGCCATCGCCATTGTGTTCCAGCCGCATTACGTGCGCCTGACCCGCGCCTCGGTTCTGGCCGAACGGCAAAAGGACTATGTCACATCGGCCCGTGTGGCGGGCGCAGGCAAGGCGCGGCTGATGTTCAAAACCGTGCTGCCCAACTGTCTGGCTCCGATCATCGTGCAGGCGGCGCTGTCGTTTTCAACCGCTATTCTGGACGCCGCTGCGCTTGGCTTTCTGGGCATGGGCGCGCAGCCGCCCACTCCGGAATGGGGCACCATGCTGGCCGAAGCGCGCGAGTTCATTCTGCGCGCCTGGTGGGTGGTCACCTTCCCCGGTCTTGCCATTCTTGTCACGGTGCTTGCCATTAACCTGATGGGCGACGGTCTGCGCGACGCGCTGGACCCGAAACTGAAGCGGAGTTGACGACATGAGCCTGTTGGATATCCGAAACCTCACCGTCGAATTCGCCACCGCCTCGGGCAAGTTCCGCGCCGTGGACGGGGTGGACCTATCCGTCGACAAGGGCGAGCTGATGGCGATCGTCGGCGAAAGCGGCTCGGGCAAGTCGGTGTCGATGCTGGCTTTGATGGGACTGCTGCCTTGGACAGCGACGATCACAGCCGATCAGTTAAGTTTTGAGGGCATCGACCTGACAACAATTTCGGCCCGTGACCGCCGCAAGATCATCGGCAAGGACATCGCCATGATCTTTCAGGAGCCGATGTCCTCGCTGAACCCCTGTTTCACCGTTGGGTTCCAGATCAAGGAAGCGTTGCGTATCCATCTGGGACTAAACCGCAAGGATCGCCATCAGCGTGCGATTGAGTTGTTCGATCTGGTTGGCATCCCAGCACCCGAAAGCCGCCTGAACACTTTCCCGCACCAGATGTCGGGCGGGATGAACCAGCGTGTGATGATAGCGATGGCTATTGCCTGCAACCCAAAGCTGTTGATCGCGGATGAACCGACAACAGCGCTGGACGTAACCATTCAGGCGCAGATTCTGGACTTGCTGGTGCGGCTGCGGGACGAACAGGGGATGGGTCTGGTCCTGATCACCCATGATATGGGCGTTGTTGCCGAAACCGCTGAAAGTGTTCAGGTGCAATATGCGGGCCAAAAGGTCGAGGAACAGCCTGTGCGTGATCTGTTCCGCACTCCGCGTCATCCCTACACCTCGGCGCTGCTGAGTGCGTTGCCCGAACGGGCGACATCAAAAATGCTGCCGACTATTCCCGGTGTGGTGCCGGGGCAGTTCGACCGGCCCAAGGGATGCCTGTTCAGCCCGCGCTGTCAATTTGCGGATGATGTCTGCCGCAACTCGCCACCTTTGCCGCATAGCGCAGAGTTTGGCAAAGCGCGCTGTCACCATGTAGAAAAGATCGCCGCCGGAGAGCTGGTATGACTTCACCCATCGTAGAGGCGCGCGCGCTGGCTCGGCATTATGAAGTAAAGGGCGGGCTGTTTTCAAAGCCCGTCACGGTCAAGGCTCTGTCCGGTGTGGATTTTGAACTTGAACCAGGCAAGACCCTTGCCATTGTTGGCGAGTCCGGTTGCGGCAAGTCCACGCTGGCGCGGGTGGTCACGATGATCGAGGAACCCACTGCAGGCGTCCTGTCCATCGAAGGTGTCGAAATCACTCCGTCTCAATGGGCGCAAATGCGCGAGACTGTGCAGATCGTGTTTCAGGATCCGTACGGCTCGCTCAATCCGCGCCAGCGCATCGGGCAGATCCTGCAAGAGCCGCTGATTATCAACCGCCCAGATATGTCCGCCGCCGACCGTGAGGCGCGCGCACGCGAGATGATTGAGCTTGTCGGCCTGCGCCCTGAGCATTACGACCGCTATCCGCATATGTTCTCGGGTGGGCAACGGCAGCGGATCGCTATCGCGCGGGCGCTGATGCTGAACCCTAAGGTGTTGGTGCTGGACGAACCTGTCTCGGCCTTGGACGTCTCAATACAGTCACAAATCCTGAACCTTCTGGTTGAACTGCAAGAACGCCTGAACCTCGCCTATCTGTTCATTTCGCATGATCTGTCCGTGGTGAAGCATTTTGCCGACGATGTGATCGTCATGTATTTGGGTCGAGCGGTTGAGAAAGCTCCGAAAGAGCAACTTTTTGCAGCACCCCGGCATCCGTATTCAAAAGCACTGTTGTCGACAACGCCGCGCGCGGACCCAGAGGCCCGCAAAGAGCGTATCAAGCTGGAAGGCGAGTTGCCTTCACCGATGAATATCCCGCAAGGATGTGCTTTTGCACAAAGATGTTGGCTGGCGACGGACGCGTGCCGAGCGACTCCGCCGGAACTGAGCGGACAAGAGCATCAGGTGGCCTGTCTGCATCCACTGGATTGATGGTACTGGCTAGTCCTCGGTTTGGCGGGTTGCGACAACCATTGCCAGCAACTGCTCCTTCGTTCGCTGAATGTGATTGGTCAGCAATTCGCAAGCGGCATCGACTTGGCCTTTCTGCGCCAACGAGAGCAGTAGGCGATGGTCTTTCTTCGCAGGCTCACGTTGCTCCATCACGCTGAGATGCATCCGAACGTAACGGTCAGACTGTAGGTTGACGCGTTGAAGGATCTCGTTGGTGATCCCGCGATCCGCCGCCGCATACAGGGCTTTGTGATACTCGTAATTCAAACTACCCCACCGGCCGACGTCATAGGCTTCGTATGATTTCTCCATATCGTCCAACAACTGTTCACAAGTGGCGAAATCAGAATCTGTCATTTGCGGAATGGATCGTCTGAACAGGTCCACCTCTAGCAGGATGCGCAGATCAAATATCTCTCCGATTTCTGACAGGGAATGAGTCGTCACGGACGCACCGCGATTGTTGGTCAACTGGACAAGTCCCTCGGCATCAAGCCGTTTCAACGCTTCGCGGATCGGCATGCGCGATACATCATAATCTTCGGCCAATGCCTCTTGGCGGATGGTTTCCCCTTCGATCATCTCACCGCTCAGTATTCGCTCTCGCAGATCGTTTGTTATGACTTCGGGCAGGCTTTGACGTGGGATCGCGCGCGTTCTGGGCATTTGACAGTCTCAGGAATTACAGATTTGTATCCAAAATACAAAATGAAGTGACTATTTCCAAGGGTCTTGAATATGCTGTCTAGAATAGTCTGTATTCAAGACGCAGCGTTGGCGATTGAACCGCTTTTTGACCCGACGAACGGAGGAGGCAATGGACAGTCAGCGTTTCTTACCCAGAGGAGCGATTTCTGTAGACGTGCCCTATGACGGGCCGCCAAAAAGGTTCTACTTTTTACTGCTACCCAATACCACAATGCTGGCTTTCAGCGCAGCAATCGAACCGCTGCGTATTTCAAACCAATTGGCAAGAAAGCAGTTGTTTGAATGGTATGTTCTGACACCCACCGGGGCACCAGTAACCTGTTCAAACGGGATACGTATTCAAGCGGATCAGCCGATGCGCGATCTGGAACAAGGCGCCTATACATTCGTATGTTCCGGAACTGAGCCGATGTCATCGTTTGAAACCTCGGTCCTGAACTGGATACGCAAGCAAAAGGCGCATGGCTGTGATTTCGGCGGCATCTGCACTGGCGCTTTTGCATTGGCCAAGGCTGGCTTGATCGGAGACAAACGGTTTACCGTCCATTGGGAAAATCGACCCGGGTTCTGCGAGAACTTTGCGTCAATGGAACCAACGCAAAACCTGTACGAGATTGATGGCAAATTACGCACCTGCGGCGGAGGACATGCCAGTACGGACATGATGTTGGAAGTCATCGAGGAACTGTTCGGAAACGCTCTGGCGGTAAGTGTGTCCGAGATGTGTCTGCACCGTCGTGTAGGTGAAAGCGGCAGCAAGCAGGTTTCGCCTGTCTCGCCATTGCTTGGCACCCGGAACGCGAAACTGATCGAAGCCGTTTAGATCATGCGCGACAACATTGAAACTCCGCTCAGCCTTGAGGCGGTTGCCGACCAAGCATCACTGTCGCGCCGACATATGGAACGCCTTTTCAGGCAGCATGCCAATATGTCGCCGGGTCGGTTTTACAACGATTTAAGACTGGATCGCGCTTTCGCGCTTTTGAATGAAACCGATCTCAGCGTCGCGGAAATAGCCTTTGCGTCTGGGTTCACCAGCGCTGACAGGCTTTCGGTCCATTTCCGAGCGCGCTACAAAATTTCTCCGCATAATTTTCGGCGGTCGTGGTCTCACTAGCTCTCAAAGACGGCGACCTCTGTGCGAGCGATCAAGGCCGCGGTAGGTGAAAAACATGGTCCCGGAGCGCCTTTTGAACCGGGACCATGCAACGGCTATAGGGCAGGGGCGGGCCTATCCTTGAATGACAGCCTGTCGCTGTACGCCCAATCCTTCGATCCCAAGTTCCATCGTATCACCGGGTTTCAGATAGGTTTGCGGTGTTTGCCCCATACCAACACCCGGAGGTGTCCCTGTCGAGATAACATCCCCCGGCTGCAACGACATGAACTGCGACAGGTGTGACACGACTGTAGCGACGCCGAAATGCATCGTTTCGGTCGAGCCGTCCTGATACCGGTGGCCGTTAACCTCAAGATACATTGGCAGTTTTTGCGGATCACTCACTTCGTCCCGCGTCACCAGCCAGGGACCGATCGGCCCAAACGTGTCTGCCGACTTGCCTTTGACCCATTGCCCCGAGCGATGGAGCTGAAAGTCCCTCTCGGACAGGTCGTTGACCACACAATAGCCCGCCACGTGGTTCATTGCTTCGGCCTCGGACACGTATTTCGCCTCTGTCCCGATGACGACACCCAGCTCAACTTCCCAATCGGTCTTGCGCGAACCTCGCGGAATTTCCACGGTGTCATTCGGGCCGATGATCGCTGAGGTTGCCTTGAAAAAGATCACCGGTTCGGCCGGCAATTCCATTCCACTTTCAGCAGCGTGGTCAGCGTAGTTCAGACCGATGCAAATGAACTTGCCGACCTGACCCACACAGGCGCCGATACGGGTATCCGCACCAACGGCCGGTAACGTCGCCAAGTCCAATGCGCGCAGTGAGGAAAGACCCTCGTCGCTCAGGACCGCGCCCGAGATATCATCAACAACGCCCGACAGATCACGGATCGTTCCATCATCGTCGAGAATTCCGGGTTTCTCCGCGCCTGCGGGACCATGCCTTAGCAGCTTCATTTCTAGTTCCTTTTCGGTTCAGATGGTCCAACCGCCATCAATGGAAAACGGTTGTCCCGAGGTGTATTTGCTGGCGTCACTGGCCAAATACAGCGCAAGTTCCGCAATTTCGTCCGCCGTTCCAATGCGCCCCATGGGTTGACGCGCGATGAAGTCGGTCATTGCCTTTTCATAGTCGCCGGTCGCCCTCAGGCGGTCATGCAGGCTGGGGCTGTCGACCGTTCCCGGGCAGATAGCGTTGCAGCGAATTCCTTGTGTCACAAAATCGGCGGCAACAGATTTTGTCAGGCCGATCACGGCAGCCTTGGACGCGCAATAGGCGAACCGGTTCGGAACACCCTTTATGGACGACGCGACCGAAGACATGTTGATGATCGATCCGCCACCGTTTTGCAGCATACCCGGCAGGACCAGACGGATCAGCCGGTACATGGCTTTGACGTTCAGATCAAAGCTGAAATCCCAGTCCTTTTCTTCACATTCAAGGATCGAACCGCTGGCCACAAATCCGGCACAGTTAAACAGAATATCCAGAGACGGCAGGCCCGCCGCTACTGATTGAACGGCGTTTGCATCCGTTACGTCCAGCTTCAACGCAGTCACACCTTTCAGATCATTCAGTTCGGCCAGAGCGGTGTCATTGATGTCACTGGCGATAACGTTGGCGCCTTCTGCCGCAAACAGCTTGGCCGTGGCACGACCTATACCCTGACCCGCAGCGGTAATAAGAGCCGTTTTTCCGGCAAGGCGACCGTTGGAATGTGAATCTGTCATGACGTACCTCACGCTTGCTCGGTCAGAAGTTCTGCCGGGATGTCCTGATAGCAAACCGGACGCAGGAAGCGCCGGATCGACAATGTGCCGACCGAGGTTGCGCCGAAATTGGTTGATGCAGGGTAGGGGCCGCCATGCACCATACTGTCACAGACTTCGACGCCGGTCGGGAAGCCGTTGGCAAGCAGCCGCCCTGCCTTTCGCTCGAGCACTGCAACAAGTTTACGGGCCAGAGTTTTATCGCCATCGTCCATATGCAGGGTGCAGGTCAACTGCCCTTCGACCGCGTTGGCGATCTGAAGCATTTGATCATCGTCACGGACTCGCAGGACAATCCCCATTGGCCCAAAAACCTCTTGGTGAAGGACCGGGTTGTCCATCCAGTCGTCACCCGAAACCACAAAAAGGTTTGGCGCGGCACTGCGTGGTTCGCTGTCGTTGGTCACGACCTGCGTAACACCCGCCTGATCCGCAATTTGCGAGACACCGGCGCGATACGCCTGCGAGATGCCCTCTGTCAGCATCACCTGCCCGGAGATTTGGTTCAGCGCGTCCTGCGCTGCCGTCTGAAACGCATCCGCATCTGGTCCGTCGATGACAACGGCAATACCGGGATTGGTGCAGAATTGCCCCGCGCCCATTGTCAACGAGCCAGCCCACCCTGTACCAACGTCCGCACCCCTTGCCGCCATTGCTTGCGGAAGCAGGAACATCGGATTGACAGATCCAAGCTCTCCGAAAAAGGGAATGGGCTCGGGGCGCGCGGCGCAAAGGTCAAACAAGGCGCGGCCTGCTTGCAGCGACCCGGTGAAGCCGACCGCTCGGATCAAGGGGTGTTGAGCAAGTGCAGAACCGACTTCGATACCGTCGCTTTGAATCAACGAGAATGTGCCCGCCGGAACCCCCGTTGCGCGGATCGCGGCATCAATGGCTTGCGCAACGATTTCCCCGGTGCCGGGATGCGCCGGATGGCCCTTAACGACCACAGGGCAGCCTGCGGCCAAAGCCGAAGCCGTATCACCACCGGCCACCGAAAAGGCGAGCGGGAAGTTGGACGCACCGAACACGGCAACCGGGCCGAGCGGTCGTTGGATCATGCGGAGGTCCGGCCGAGGTAAGGGCGCGCGATCCGGCAAAGCGGGATCATGGCGCTGGTCGAGATATTCGCCCTGCTCAATGTGGTCGGCAAACAGCCTTAGCTGGCCGACAGTTCGACCGCGCTCGCCCTGCAAACGCGCCTCGGGCAGGCCGGTTTCCCGGCAGCCGATCGCGGTTATGGCATCACCGCGCAGATCGATCTCATCGGCAATTTGGCGCAAAAACGCCGCGCGTTCAGTCCGTGTGGACCATCCGTAAGTCACAAAGGCATCTTCGGCGGCCTTCACTGCGGCATCCACATCCGCGGGGGTTCCGCTGGCAAAACTGTGACCCGGTCCGTGCGCCGGGGTTGATTGAAACGTCTTGCCCCCGCCGGTCCATTCCCCGGCAATCAAGTGTTTTCCACTCAGCATTTATCGGTCTTTCCTACAGCAGGCCACGTTCGGCCAGATTTCGCATCAGATGAGATGCCCCGAAACGCCATTCAGGACATTCTGTCGACAGGCGAACCGTGTTGGTCAACGCGCCGAGTTTGTCGTTTGAAATTGTGACGATATCGCCCAGCTTGTGAGTAAAGCCTCCGCCGGGTGTATCGCGATCCTGTGTGGGGGCAAAAAGCGTTCCGAGAAACAGCATAAGCCCGTCAGGATACTGGTGATGACGCCCAATAGTCTGGCGAACCAGATCAGCAGGGTCACGGCTGATCTGCGACATCGAAGATTGGCCGTTCAGCACAAACCCGTCCTCGCCGGTCACGGTCAGGGTCAAATCTGTGTCCCGGACATCGTCCAGCGAGAACCGGTCGTCGAACAGCCGGATCATCGGGCCGATCGCGCATGACGCATTGTTGTCCTTGGCCTTGCTGAGAAGGAGCGCCGACCGTCCCTCGACATCGCGCAAATTGACGTCGTTGCCTAGCGTCGCACCCTTGATCTCGCCCTGCGAAGTCACGGCCAGAACGACCTCGGGTTCGGGGTTGTTCCACGTCGAAATCGGATGCAGGCCGACATCCGCACAATGGCCCACGGACGACAACACCTGTGCTTTTGAAAACACCTCGGCGTCGGGGCCGATGCCGACTTCAAGGTACTGACTCCACAGCCCTTCCGCGATCAGCGCCTCTTTGACCTTCGCGGCATCTTCGGAACCCGGCACGATACAGGACAGGCTTTCTCCGATGCGAGTGCCTATGCGATCACGAATGGCATCGGCCTTGGCGGGGTCACCTGCGGCTTGCTCTTCGATTACACGCTCGACCATGGAACCTGCGAACGTGACTCCGCAGGCTTTGACCGCTTGCAAATCGCAAGGCGCCAACCATTGATGCCCTGAGTCCAAAGTTCCGATTGCAACGCCGGGCACCGAGCGGACATAGTTCGCCGCATCGCCCCGCTCCAGAACGTCCCTTACGGTCGGCGCGGTTTTCGACGTAATGTCAAATACTTGACCGTCTCGAATTGTCACCACAGCCGGACCAATCCCCGGGCGTTCCACACGCCCCAGCCATAGACCTTCACTGTCCAAATTAGGAAAAATCATTTCAGTCCCTGAGTTTATAGGCTCGGGCGGCGTTGTCCCCCAGAACCGCATTGCGTTCGGTTTCACTCAATGCGCCTAGCAGAGCATCCGTTGTTTCCAGCCAGCGCTCATAACTGCTGGCCAACGTGCAGACCGGCCAATCGCTGCCCCAAATCAGCCGCGATGGACCGAACGTGTCCAGCAAAAGCTGCACATAGGGGCGCAGGTCTTCGATGCTCCAGCTCTCAGCCGCTTCGGTGACCAGGCCGGACAGTTTGCAATAGGCCTTGGTGTTTCTGGCGAGCGCGCTCATATCTTGAGCCCATCCGTCGATAACGCCGTCCCGTATCAAGGGTTTAGAGCCGTGGTCGATGACCGTGCGCAAATCTGGGTGGCGATCCAATAGCTGGCTCAGGGGTGCAAGATGCTGGGGCAGGGTCAGCGCATCGAAAGTCAGATCATTCTGTTGCAGCGCTTCAAACGCCGGTGTCAGGCTGTCTTTGATCATCCACTCGGGGTCGGCAATATCCTGAATCATCGGCCGTAGCCCAACCAGAACAGGGTTTGCGGCCAGTGCCCCCATTCGCGAAGGCGCATCGTCGGCCTCAAAGTCGACCCACCCGACGACGCCCTTGATAAACGGCGTCTGATCAGCAAGTGACAGCATGTATTCGGTTTCCGCCAGTGTCGGAGCGGCCTGGACCAAAACCGTGCCCTCGATCCCGGCCGCATCCAGCAGCGGGGCCAGATCGGTTGGCCCGAAATCCCTGTAAATCGTCGCCAGATCAGGTGTGAGCCAGCCATAATCCCCCCGGCTCAACGCCCAGAAGTGCTGGTGCGCGTCGATCCTCATCCAATCACACCTTTCTTGAGGATGATGTTGCCATAAAGCCGACGCTCGCCGGTCTGGACGATCGCGAAGGCTGTCGAGGCGCGGTCGTAGAACGCAAACCTTTCCAGCCCTTGAACCTGAACCGGATGGTCTGCGGTATCCAAGATAATCTGCTGAAAGTCTGCAACGGCCTCGGGGATGGCATCTGGGTCGCCTACAACCTGCATGATCAGTGCGGGGTCGGGGACGAAGCTGTCCAAGGGCATTACGGACAAAACAGCCCGCAGGATTTCGCTCGCACTGGAACCGTCAGCCCGAATGCACTGTGGCCCAGAACTGGAACCCGGAAAATTGGCGTCTGCGATCACGATCTCATCTCCGTGACCCATCGCACGCAGGGCATACAGCAATTCGGGTGACAAAACCGGGTCGATGTTACGCAGCATCGGCGGCCTCCACGGGCAGTGGGGCATCAGGCCGGATCAGACCTTCGCTGCGCAGGTCCGACCATAGACCCGCAGGAATTTCCCGGTCGAGCAATGCGACATTTGCTTGAACCTCCGCCGCGTTGACGGCACCGGGAACAACCGTTTTGACACATGGATGCCCAAGGACAAATTGCAAGGCGGCTGCTATCAGCGGAGTGTCATGCGCCGCACAAACCGCTTCTATCTTGCGCACATGATCCAGAATTTCGTCAGGGGCATCAGCATAGTTATACTTGGCGCCAGGCACGGACCCGGTCGCGAGAATCCCCGAGTTATACGGTCCGCCCAGTATGATCCCGACATCGCGCTTTTCGCACAATGGCAGAAAACTGTCCAAAGCCTCTTGTTCAAGAAGCGTGTAGCGACCCGCAAGAAGGAAACCGTCAAAATCGCCGAGCCCGAGAAGTCTTTCGCAAACCTGCCATTCATTCACCCCAGCCCCAATCGCCGCTATTTCACCGGCGTCGCGCAATTCGACCAACGCCTTGTAGCCTCCGCCATCGAACAATTCACGGACCTTCGCGTCCGACATTTCCTGGCTTCCCTGGCTAAAGACACACACGTCATGAACCAGTAGAATGTCGGCGTTGGCTACACCAAGGCGTTCTCGGCTGGCCTCGTAGGACCGCATCACGCCGTCATAGGTGTAATCAAACACAATGCGCTTTTGCGGAACGTCTACAAAGGCTTCGGGCGTGACTTCGTGCGGCTCACAGTCCAGCAAAAGTCGTCCGATCTTGGTCGACAACTGAATGTTCTCACGCCCGAACCGAGCGATAGCCTCGCCAAAACGAAGCTCGGACCGGCCCAGACCGTATTGCGGCGCGGTATCAAAGAACCGTATGCCCGCGTCATACGCTGCCTGCAGAGCGGCTTGCGCATCTTCGTCCGACACCTTGCGGTATAGGTTGCCCAATGGCGCACCGCCGAAACCCATGCGGGTCAAGGGTACGGGCCGCGCCGTGCGGCTGTTTAGAAGTTCAGTGCCTGAAGCTGTCATCCTGCCTCTCGTGCGGGTTGGGGAGTGAGGTTGAAAAGACCGGGCTGTTCCTGCAGCAATACTTCGATCCGAGGCATAAGCTGCCCAAGATGGCCACGCATTGCGTTCTGTGCAGCGGCTTCATCCCGATTTTTAATAGCGGTATAGATCGCGCGATGTTCTTCCAGCGTCTCTGCGATCCGCCCCGGCGTCGGCAATAGCAGCATCCGCGCACGGCTGACCTGCAGCGACACGGTCTGAGCAACATCGGCCAGCCGGTTGAAGCCCGTAAATTCCATTAGCAAAGCGTGGAACTCTTCATCCGCCTGATAGAAACCGGGGATGTCCTCGTCTTCGATCAACAGCTCTTGTAGGCGCATGTTGCGGCTCAGCTTCTTGCGCTGTTCTTCCGTCAGATCGCGCGCGACCTTGGCGACCGTTGCCAATTCAAGCGCCTCGCGGAGGAACATTCCCTCGCGGATTTCAGACATCGAAAAATACGACACGCGCGTGCCGGATTGCGGAACCACGTCGACCAGACCCTCTGAAGCGAGCCGGGCGATTGCCTCGGTAACGGGGGCGCGCGAAACCCCAAGACGCTCGCATATGGGTGCCTTTCGCAAGTTGGCCCCGGGCGGAAAATCCAGAGACAGAATTGCCTGCTTGATGGCCGCATAGACCCGCTGCGCAAGCGAGCCTTCGGCCGAAGAAATCTCGCGCAGAAGCTGCGCGTCTATGTCTTGCGGTCTACTCATATTCAATCATCTAGCATACTAACATGTTAGTTGACAAGTACTGGATTCACGTTTAGCACTCGATTCAGGCAAACGGGAAAACGATGCAAATAGACCATGAAATAAAGGCTCCTCAGGCCACGACTCGCGACACGGTGAGGTTAAATCCCGATGATAATGTCGTCATTGCGTTGCGGGAATTGCAGGCCGGCGAGCACCCATCCGGCCTGTCAGCGCCGTTGGCGAACCAGGTTCAGCGCGGACACAAAATCGCGGTTGAGCCGATAAAGGTGGGCGACAATGTTATTCGCTATGGGCAGATCATTGGTCAGGCCAAGTCGAACATATCTCCGGGCGAGCATGTGCACGTTCACAATCTGGGTATGGGGGCACATCAACAGGACTATGCTTACGCAAGCGCAAATGCCCCATTGCCAGCAATCGCCGAAAGCCGAACCTTTCAGGGATTTCACCGAGCCGACGGCAAAGTTGGGACACGGAACTATATCGGCATCCTGACAACGGTAAACTGCTCGGGATCCGTGGCGCGGTTTATTGCAGAGGCCGCCGCCCAGTCAGAATTGCTCAGGGATTATCCGAATGTGGACGGAATCGTGCCGATCGTGCATGGAACAGGATGCGGCATGTCCGGCAAGGATGACGGTTACGCAACCTTGTTCCGCACATTGGCCGGATACGCGCAGCATCCTAATTTTGCGGGCATCCTGCTGATCGGGCTTGGCTGCGAGGTCATGCAGGTTGCCGATTTGGTCGGCGGACGCCCGATCCGCAAGGATGGTGCGCTGCGATATATGACGATCCAGAATGAAGGCGGCACGCGTCGCACGATCGAACGCGGACTTGAAGAGTTGCGGGGCATCGCGGCCTTGGCCAATCAGGTGACGCGCAAGCCTGCTCCGATCAGTGAAATCACCGTCGGGATGCAGTGCGGCGGGTCCGATGGGTATTCCGGAATTACCGCGAATCCTGCGCTTGGGTATGCTTCGGACCTTTTGGTTCGGCACGGCGGCACGACAATTCTGTCCGAAACATCTGAGGTCTATGGCGCCGAACACCTGCTGACCAGACGGGCCGAGAGCCCCGAGGTAGGAGAAAAGCTGATCGACCGCATTCGCTGGTGGGAAGCATACACCGAGCGGAATGGCGGTGAGATGGACAACAATCCCAGCCCCGGCAACAAACGCGGCGGGTTGACCACGATCCTGGAAAAGTCGTTGGGAGCAGTCGCCAAGGGCGGCACCGCGCCAATGCGAGACGTCTACAAGTTCGGTGAGATCGTCGACAAAAAAGGCTTTGTCTTCATGGACAGCCCCGGTTTCGACCCGTGTTCTGTCACGGGGCAGGTGGCATCTGGGGCGAACCTGATCGTGTTCACGACCGGGCGCGGTTCGGTTTCGGGCTACCAGCCAACGCCATGCATCAAACTGGCAACCAATTCCGAGATGTATGCGCGCATGGCCGACGACATGGACCTGAATTGCGGGGACATCGTCACGGACGGTGTCAGCATCGAGGCCAAGGGTGAGGAATTGTTTGAAATCCTGATCCGTGTTGCCTCGGGTGAGAAAACAAAAAGTGAGGAACTTGGATTTGGAGGGGTCGAATTCGTTCCCTGGCAAATCGGCGCGGTGATGTAGCCCGCGCTTTGCCCAAGAGGAGACGGGCATATAGGAGGAGAAATGAAAAAACTGGTCCACATGACAGGGATCGACAAGCACTTTCCCGGAGTGCACGCGCTCAAGTCCGTGCAGTTCGATTTGAACAGTGGCGAAGTTCACGCACTGATGGGCGAGAACGGGGCCGGGAAAAGCACGCTGATGAAAATCCTGTCAGGGATTTACCAGCGTGATGGCGGTGATCTGACGATCGAGGGCAAATCGGTCAGCCCAACCACACCCCGCGAAGCGCAGGATCTGGGCATAGGCATCATTCATCAGGAACTGAGCCTCATGAACGATCTGACCGTCGCGCAGAACATCTTTATCGGCCGCGAGCCACGCAAAAGCTTTGGCCGACTGGACGAAGCCGCGCTGAACGAGAAGACGGCCGAAATATTCGCCTCAATGAACTTGAACCTCGACCCCAAGGCCTTGGTTGGCAGCTTGACCATTGCAAAGCAACAAATGGTCGAGATCGCAAAAGCTCTGTCTTTTCGCTCCAAGGTGCTGATCATGGACGAACCCACGGCCGCCCTGAATGACGCCGAGATTGCCGAGCTGTTCGTGATCATTCGCAGACTGAAGGACGAGGGTGTGGGCATCGTCTACATCAGCCACAAGATGGATGAATTAAAGCAGATCGCCGACCGCGTGACCGTGATGCGCGATGGTGAATATGTCGGCACCGTGGGTGCCTCAGAAACACCTATCAGTCAGATTATCGCGATGATGGTTGGACGGGAGGTAAACGAAAAGCCCCTGGACGTACCCGATCTGGGTGACGCCGAGGTTTCGTTGCAAATCAGGGGCTTGAACCGAGGCAAAGACATCCGGGATGTCAGTTTTTCGGTTCAAAAGGGCGAGATACTAGGCTTTGCCGGATTGATGGGGGCAGGGCGGACCGAAGTCGCAAGGGCCATCTTCGGCGCGGACCCGAAAGACAGCGGCGAAATTCGCGTACACGGCAAAGAGGTTTTCATCAGATCGCCCAAAGATGCTGTGCGCGCAGGCATCGGATATCTGTCCGAAGACCGAAAACACTTTGGCCTCGCCACCGGCATGAACGTCCGAGACAATATCGCGCTGGCCTCGATGGACCTGTTCACAGGCACCGGAGGCGTGCTGAACGACAGTGAAATTAGCACAACGGCCAAGGGCTACATAGCCCAGTTGGGCATTCGCACTCCGTCTGACGTGCAAGAGGTGCGGCTGTTGTCAGGTGGCAATCAGCAAAAGGTCGTCATCGCCAAATGGCTACTGCGCGATTGCGACATCCTGATCTTTGACGAGCCGACCCGCGGCATCGACGTGGGCGCGAAATCCGAGATTTACAAACTGCTCGAAGACCTGGCGGAACAAGGCAAGACGATCATCGTGATCTCGTCAGAACTGCCCGAGATCATGCGCCTCAGCCACCGGATCGCGGTCATGTGTGAAGGCCGCCTGACCGGGATACTGCCCGGCGGAAAAGACACCACTCAGGAAGACATCATGCATCTGGCCACCCAACGAGAAGCGGCCATGCAGGTTACAGGGACAATACAATGACCACAGCAACCGATATCGACAAGAAAAAGCCCTTGGCGGGTTTGTCCGAAAGCGGCGCGTACCAAAAGATGCTAGCGTTTGCCAGCCTGATCGCCCTGCTGATCGGGTTCTCGATAGCCTCACCGAACTTCATGCAAACGTCGAACATGATCGCCATTCTGCAAGCGACTTCGGTCAACGGCGTACTGGCCGTTGCAGCAACTCTGGTCATCATCACCGGTGGGATCGACCTGTCTGTTGGCACGCTCATGACGTTCTGCGCCGTGATCGCGGGCGTGGTTCTTACCTATCTTGGCATGCCATTGCTGATTGGCGTCGCAGCCGCAATTGCAGCAGGTGCATTTTGCGGTCTGTGTTCCGGCACTTTCGTCGCCAAGATGAAGATCCCACCCTTTATCGCGACGCTGGGCATGATGTTGATTTTGAAGGGCTTGTCGCTAGTCATTTCGGGCACGAGACCGATCTATTTCAACGACACGCCCGGATTCGACCAAATCTCGCGCGGGTCTCTGATAGGAGAGGTCATTCCCGCGCTGCCCATCCCGAACGGTGTTCTGATCCTGTTTCTGGTAGCCCTTGCAGCATCTTACATCCTGAGCCGCACGGTTTTAGGACGATATACGTTCGCGCTGGGATCAAACGAAGAAGCGGTACGTCTGTCAGGCGTGAACACTGACGCTTGGAAAATGCGCATCTATGCGCTGGCCGGAGGCATCTGCGGGATTGGCGGCATCCTGATTGCCTCGCGCCTGAACTCGGCTCAGCCCGCCTTGGGTCTCGGGTACGAGTTGGAAGCTATCGCGGCGGTGGTCATCGGTGGCACGTCCTTGTCCGGTGGACGCGGTACGATTCTGGGCACCCTGATCGGCGCACTGATCATGGCAGTTCTGACCAACGGGTTGCGCGTACTTTCCGTTGCGCAGGAATGGCAGACTGTCGTGACCGGCGCAATCATCATTCTGGCTGTCTACGCTGACATGGCTCGGCGCAAGAACAGCGGCTGAATTACCGAACCAAACCAACGACAAAAACACCAACTGGAGGAGAAAACATGTTTTCACGTCGTTTCATTCTGGGTGCGCTGAGCGCAGCCACCTTTGCAGCCCCGGCCTCAATGGTCTCGGCTGAAGATATCTACATCCCGCTGGTATCCAAAGGGTTCCAGCACCAGTTCTGGCAGGCCGTGAAGTCCGGGGCCGAGCAAGCGGCAGAGGAATTCAACGTCACAATTACCTTTGAGGGTCCTGACAACGAAACCATGGTCGACCGTCAGATCGACATGCTGGCAGCAGCATTGGCCAATAATCCCAAGGCGATCGGTTTCGCTGCACTGGACAGTCAGGCCGCCATTCCGTTGCTCAAGCAGGCTGACGAAAAGGGCATCCCAATCATCGCCTTCGACAGTGGTGTCGATAGTGACATTCCCGTGTCGACTGCGACCACGGACAATTTGGCGGCCGCAGGTCTGGCCGCGGACAAGATGGCCGAGATACTCGGTGGCAAAGGCAAGGTTGCCGTGGTCGCGCATGACCAAACCAGCCGTACTGGTATTGATCGCCGCGACGGATTCGTGAATCGCATCGCCGAGAAATACCCTGATATCGAGGTTGTAACAGTCCAGTACGGGCAGGGCGATCATCTGAAGTCGACCGAAGTCACCAAGGCAATCCTGACAGCCAACCCGGACCTGAATGGTATTTTCGGAACCAATGAAGGGTCGGCCATCGGTGTGGTGAACGGTGTGCAGGAACTGGGAACCGAAGGTCTGGTCATCATCGGCTATGACAGCGGCAAGGCGCAGAAAGACGCCGTCAAAAGCGGCCTGATGGCCGGCGCCATCACGCAGAACCCGGTCGGCATTGGGTATGAGACGGTCAAAGCCGCAGTCGCCGCCATGAACGGCGAGGAAGTTCCAGCACTGATTGACACTGGGTTCTACTACTACGATGCGTCCAACATGGATGATCCAAAAATTTCAGCCGTCTTGTACGACTGATAATTCTACCGCTTACGTCTTTCCGGCTCACCAGATTGGTGGGCCGGTTTGCTTTCACGCTGATGAAATTTTAAGTTTCACTGTGAGATATCGACCTCTTGCGTGAATTTGGCGGTCATTTTGTTTCTAACTTCATAATTTTGGAACTTTTATGCTAATGTCAGCACAAGGTTTTTAAGAATTTGTTCAAAGGTAATTTTACTGGTGCCCGAAAAAACGCATAACTCATTCAGATTGCGCCCGATGGAAAAAGCGGATTTGGCTACTATAGCACCGTGGTTTCAGGACGTTGAAGATCTTGCCCTTTTTGACCGAACCTCACGCATCCCGCTGAGTCAATTTCAGACAGAAGAAAGCTGGAAAGACGCCTTTGCCCCGAATGGTGTTGGATGCAAGTGCTGGTTTGTCGTTGAATCCAGCGCCGGAAAAGCGCTGGGGATGACAGGGCTCGAAGCGATTTCAACGATTAATCGCGATGCGATTGTCGCGATGTTCATGCACAAGGAAGCCCGCCGCCTTGGCGTCGGAATCCGGGCGACCGCACTCGTGGTGGATTTCGCGTTTCGGCAGTTGGGTTTGAACCGCCTCACCTCGTATTACCGCGCGGACAACCAGAGCAGTAAGGATCTGGTGGCCAAGATCGGTTGCCAGGTCGAAGGTTCCATGCGGCAGGCGTGGTTCGCGGATGGGCAATTCCACGACATGGTTGTTGTGGGCATTCTAAAGCAGGATTGGATGTCACATCGCGAAGGATTGGCGCGAGAATTGAGCGACGATACGATCGTCACGTTTGGATCAAATTCACCCGGGGCTTGGTCATGGCCACCGCAGGATACGAACATGTAACCCTCATCCAAGATCCAGGGCAGTCGAAATAGTAATAATTTAGTATATGTTGAACACCGTGCGTGATCAGAGGTCTCGAAAAGAGAAATTCCAGTGAACACCAACAACTTGAACGTTCAAATGACTCAAAAGCTCGGCGCCGTCTTGTTCGCCGATGTTGTCGGGTATTCCCGGTTGATGAGCGAGAACGAGCTGGATACTTATAACGCTTTGAAATCATTGATTTCTCAGCTTGAAGCCTCGTGCGCCAAATACAGTGGGCGAGTGGTCGAAGTGCGGGGCGACGGCATACTGGCGCTGTTTGAAACAGCCACCAGCGCCGTGGAATTCGGGGTGGAATTGCACCAGATCGCAAGCCAGCACAATCACACGCGTTCCGAGAATCAGCGAATCAAATTTCGCGCAGGCATTCATCTTGGTGAAATCCTAATCGACGAACGTGGGATACATGGCGATAATGTGAACATCGCGGCGCGGCTTCAGGAAATCGCTGAACCTGAACGTGTCTATGTCAGCTCGGCGGTCTATGATCAGGTCTGTAATCGACTGCGATACGGGTACGAGTTTCTCGGCCCGAAGCACCTGAAAAACATCTTGAACCCTGTTTCTGCGTATTGTGTTCGCAGCGAAGTTTCGGGCGCGACCATGGCAGGCACGATGCGCCCGGACGTTCCGGGGGATTTGCTTGAACGACCAGATACCCCATCGGTCGCCGTCTTACCCTTCAGCAGCAACAGCGGCGATGAATCCGACAGTTGGATCGCCGAAGGGCTGACTGACGACATCATCATGAACCTCTCGAAGTTCCGAAATCTGTTTATCATTGCCCGGAACTCGTCTTTTTTCTTTAAAACGCAGTCCATGCCTCCAAAGGAAGCAGCGCAGCGTTTGAATGTCCGCTACATCGCCCGCGGCAGTGTGCGAAGATCGGCCAGCCGTATTCGGATTACAGCCGAGCTTGTGGATGCCAGCACAGAACGCACCATTTGGGGCGAGCGCTTTGATCGCAAGATCGACGACATCTTTGATATTCTCGACGAAGTCACCGAATGTATCGTTGCCGCCACCGCTGTCATGATCGAGTCACACGAAAAGCAGCGCATGGTGCAGGCCGTGCCTTCTGATCTTGCGGCCTATGGCTCGGTTCTTCAGGGTCAGCACCACATTTTCAAGTACACACGCAACGACAATCGCAAGGCCCATGACTTCTATCAATCCGCCCTTGAACGAGACGGCGGATACGCGCGTGCCGCGGCTGCGCTGTCGCGGACCCTGAACATTGACTGGCGGTATTCGTGGACCAAAGACCCCTCGAAAGCGTTTGAACAGGCGTTGTCCTACGCGCAGCGCGCGATTGAGCTTGATCCGACGGACGCCCGCGGGTTCGGCGAGCTTGGCTATGTGCACCTGTACCGAAAGGAGCATGACGCAGCCATACAGTCTTATCAGCGGGCTTTGGCGCTGAATCCCAATGACGCTGATATGCATTCTGACTTCGCGGATGCGCTGGCCCACTCGGGGGACAACGAGACAGCGATCACTCATCTACGGCAGGCGATGCGCTTGAACCCCTATTTCCCGGACCAATACTTGTGGCACTTGGGCGGCGCCTACTACAATCTTCGGCGCTATGAAGACGTGATCGAGACCGTCAACAAGATGAACAACCCGACCGAGGGCCAGCGCATGCTGGCTGCAAGCCACGCGCAGTTGGGGAATATGGAGATGGCCCGCCTCATCGCGGACAAACACCGTGAAGCGCATCCAAATTTCTCATTGTCGCGTTGGGCCAAAGTTCTGCCGGACAGGTTGGAAGACGACACCCAACATTTTGTCGAAGGTTTGAAAAAAGCCGGGTTCTAAATCACAAAAAAGGGAACGATCCTGCGCGAGCCTATTGGGGTCGACTCAGGGTCTGTGCACGTCACAGGGCGTCAAGGCTGAATCGCAGCCTGAAACCAAAGGATAGCCCGGTTATCACCTGCCGCGATTGGCGCTGCGATTGCGCCTTTGGGGGCGCCTTGTGGGGCGGACCAGAAATAGAGGGGTCCGTTGCGGTACGGGGCGAAATGACACTCTAAGGATTTTTGACTAAGCCGACGTTCGTCCTTCGCGCGGCGGATTCAACGTCAGAGCCCAACTTGTGAATTCAGTTTTTTGCTGCTTGCGCTCGCAGAGATATCATCGTTGCGACGGCTCGAAGGACGTCGCTACAGCGCGGCGGGACAAGCCGCCGTTCATCGAAAGCAATGCAATTCATAATGGGCGAAAGATCCAAGTGCGGTCGACCGGCTAGAGGTCAGCCAATGCGCGGTGTGATCGAATGCAAGTTGTAAGCCTCGGGAAAAGTAAGTGCGATCC
Organism: Ruegeria sp. BC7; assembly: GCF_056539165.1. Lineage (NCBI taxonomy): Bacteria > Pseudomonadati > Pseudomonadota > Alphaproteobacteria > Rhodobacterales > Roseobacteraceae > Ruegeria > Ruegeria sp. BC7. The sequence continues at coordinate 174,524 of NZ_JBQFUL010000007.1, forward strand.
GCAAAAACGCATGGGATAGTTGCACCTGGCGCAGTTGCGAAGCCTTGTCAGGTCAAGCTTGAGCGCATCCAGTGTATTGCGCTGTAGCGTAAAAGAGAAATTTTTACGTTGAAACGTAAATTACTATGGTTTACGCTGCGCCGTAAAAGGAGCCACGTCATGGATCTCACGGCACGAACGGCTGAGCAGATCGGCCAGGCACTTCGCCGGACGCGCAAGACGCGCGGCTGGACCCAAAGCGATATCAGCGCACGCACGAATTTGCGTGTCGCGACGATTTCGTCGCTCGAGAATGGCGATGCGGGAACCAAGCTCGCCACGGTGCTCGCCGTCATGGCTGCGCTTGGGCTTGAGTTTCGTTTGGTGGAGCGCGGTGGCTCGCTTGAGATCGAGGATATCTTCTGATGGCCAAACAAGGGCGTAGCGGCCTGATGCAGGTATTCCTGAACGGACGGTTGGTGGGGATTTTGCGTCTTGCTGGATCGGGAGCGATCAGCTTTGCCTACGATCAGGACTGGCTGTCGTGGGCGCACGCCATGCCCATCTCGTTGTCACTGCCTTTGCGTGAAGAAGCGCATCGAGGCGGCCCTGTCATTGCCTATCTGGAAAATCTGCTTCCGGACAATCAGGCAATACGTGAGCGCGTTGCCGCTCGGGTACATGCAGGCGGCACCGACGCGTGGCACATGTTGGAGAAGATCGGGCGTGACTGCGTGGGGGCGTTACAATTCGTTTCGGGCAAGATGCCCGAGGTTGGTGCGCTCGAGGGAGAGCCCGTATCTGCGGCGCAAATTGCTGACATGCTGCGCAACCTTGCGAGCGCCCCCCTTGGCTTGGACGCAGACGACGACTTCCGCATTTCCATAGCAGGGGCGCAGGAGAAAACGGCGCTGCTGCGCTACGATGGCGCGTGGATCCGCCCGTCCGGGCTCACTCCTACAACCCATATCCTCAAAACCCAGCTTGGTGTTCTGCCCGCAGGGATCGATCTATCCGACAGCGTCGAGAACGAGTATTTCTGCATGAGCTTTTGTCGCGCTATGGGAATGGAGGTGGCGGAGATCGAGATTGCCGACTTCGAGGATGTGCGGAGCCTTGTTGTGACACGGTTTGATCGGCGTTGGGCCAAGGATGGTCGATTGATCCGCCTCCCGCAGGAAGACTTTTGCCAAGCGCTCACTGTCCCGCCGAGCCAGAAATACCAAATGGACGGTGGGCCAGGGATCTCAGAAGGCGTTGGGTTGCTAGCGGCTAGTGATGACCCCGAGGCAGATCAGAGCGCGTTCTTCCGCACACAGGTGCTGTTTTGGCTCTTGGGAGCGACAGACGGGCACGCCAAGAATTTCAGCATTGCATTGCGTCCAGGCGGATTCCGCATGACCCCGCTCTATGATGTGCTGAGCGCCCAGAAAGCCGTAGATGACGGTCAAATTCGCCAAAATCGGATGCGTCTTGCGATGGCGATCGACGGACACTACCGGATCAACGAAGTGGTGCCGCGTCATTTCCTGCAGGCTGCGAAAGCGGCAGGTTTTGGTGTGGTGTTGGCGGATGAGGTCTTGGCGGGCATCGCCTCTGAGATTGAGCCCGCCTTGGAGAGGACGCTAGCAGACTTGCCGGATAGGTTCCCAATGCCATTGGCGGAAGCCATTGCTGCTGGCGTGCGACGTCGGGCGGCTGCCTTTCATGCGGTATGATCAGCAGATCATGTTTTCTCTTTTAACATAATTCTCATTATGCGCTTCAACGTGAGTCCACACTCACACTCACACTCACACACACGAAACCAGACCGGGCCGCCTAACCTGCAGGTCGTTAGGCGGCCCGGTCCGGTTTCACTTGGAGGGTCTTACAACCCGATCGCTTTGTAGTACTCGGCGATGCGGGCGATTGTTACCACGTAGGCAGAAGTCCGTAGGTTCGCGTCCTTCAGCGAACGTTTGCGGGCCATGATGTCGTCAAAGGCGCCGGACATGATTTCTTCCAGGCCGGATCGAACCACGTCAATCTCACGGACATCGCGCGTGATCTGAACGCGTTGGGTGTCTTGCAGGGGACGGCCCGCAATATCTTCCAGCGTTGCGACCAATGCAGCGCCCGAGCTGATGTTCTGGCGCCGGTCCATCAGGCCAAAGGGCAAGTGGGTAATGTTCTTAACCCATTCAAAATAGCTGACAACAACGCCGCCTGCGTTCACATACAGGTCGGGCAACACCACGACGCCACGCCTGTCCAAACACGCTTCGGCATCGGCGGTAATAGGTCCGTTGGCGGCCTCGACGATCAAACTGTAGTTCATTTCTTCACAGTTATTGGCGTTGATCGCGCCTTCCTTTGCCGCCGGATCAGCATCAGACCGCATCCCTAGGCTTTGGCCCAACCAGTCGCTGGCGGCCCGCCGCGCCAGCCGCATCCGGTGACCCTGTTGGGGTAGATGACTGATCTGTTGCGCTTTTTCCTGTTCAGGCGTCGCGCGATAAAGAGGCTGTGTCCTAGAAACTCAAGGAATTGCTAAACGCCCTAGTCTGCGCTCAGCCTGAATCAGCCCCCTTTTGCGTGTCGTGGCTTTGAGTTCTTCAATCTCCACCGCGCACTTTCGCGCCGCTGACTTTGGCACCGCTTACCTTGGCGCCACTAACTTTGGCACCGCTGACCTTGGCACCGCTGACTTTCGCGCCGGAAACCTTAGCTCCGCTGATCGCCGGGCTATCGAAGCCAAAGTAGATATCCAGCAGAACCTGTTCAAACTGACCGGACATCACATCCATACGAACGGTGTAGTCGGCCTTGTCGTAGGGCCAATACATAATGTCATCCGCCACTTGATAGTCGGCAGAGGCCACCCCTGATTCTGATGGGCTTTTTGGCGAACGCGCCATGGCTCCGCTGTCGGCTGCAGCCGTTTCACCAGGACCGTGCACCAGGAAGATCACCGGTTCTGGCAACTCGTAGTAGGTTCCTTCATAGGCAAAGCCGTAAATTCGAGCCAGCTTTGCGTCAGGTGAGTACTGGGACCGCAAAAGTTGGTTGCGCCCTTTGGCGCGGCCGCCCTTTTTCTTCTTTTTCTGGGCCTTGTCATCAATTTCGTCGAACGTCTGATCCGTTCGGTCGGCGTCAGTCTGCCGCCATTCTGTGTCGGTGAACGTGTTTCCGAAATCCACTGCCACCTGACCATTTTCAGGCACGTAAACGGCATAGCTCAAGTTCTTAGCGGCGTCCGCAACATAGATTCCGTTTTGGTTCTTTGGATTCTCCTTAACCAGAATTAGGTCACCTTCTTCGACCTCAACTCCATCGACAGTTTGCTGTGGGTCTGAAATGTCTATGTTGGCTGTCGTCGCAAGCCGAACGTTGACGAAACCTGTATCGACACTGAGGTCGCCCATTACTCTACCAAATAAAAGCACTTCAGAAAAACTCAGCAATGACTCGGTCATATCATTCTCTCCCAATTTCGGGATAAACGGAGTCCCAGACCTCGTCTCCCAAATTTAAGCGACCCGATCACGACCGAGCCAAAATATTCCACAAAAATCATCCCACGACTGCATGCCATAAAACCGCTTCAAAATAAAGGATTTTTGCCCATCAACCTGGAACCTGTGTTCGGACAGAATTGGCGTGGCTGTCTTCGTCCTGATCAGGCAGCCGAGGCCCGGCGCTTGTCACGCCGATATCGCGCATGCGGAAGTTGCCTTGGATGATCCTTTGAAACGCCCCGCCAGTTATTTCCTGATCCACGGCCAGCAAAGCCTTTTCAACTCCGAAATAGCTTAGCATATCGGCATCCAAACGTTCCCACGAGTCTGCAAGATAGGTGCCCAGATAATCGCGCGCCTCAAGCAGCGCGATGCGGAAGCCTTCGGGGTTTTCGGCATAGCGCGTGTCAAAAATCCCCTGCATCACGGCGCTATAGTCAGGAGAGTCCTCCAGTTGGTCCGACAAGTCTTCTTCTTCCGGCGAAATCAGACCATGCACCAACAAGCGTTCGTGGTAGATGTCCACGAAGATGTCGAACATGGCGCCTGTCAACGGCTCGGACAGGGCGTGTTCACTGGACCAGCCGGCGGCGAACTCGGACAAGGTGCGGTCATTGGCCGCCGTTCGAATCTGCGCGTTCTCCGACAGTTCCGCGAAACGGTTCAGCCGATTGAACGTATAGAGATTACCCCGCGTATTCTCTAGCAAGGCTTCAACGACGGACCCGAAATGCAGCGACGCAAGCAGCGCGACCAAATCGGCTGCGGATTCGTGAAAACCGTAATACTCTCCGGTCGCGTCCCCGTCGGTGGGCATGCCGATTACGCTGTATATGATGGCATGACCGATTTCGTGGGCGACCACGTCAAAGTTCAAGCTGTATGGCCGGTATTCATCGCCGTGATCATGCGTGCCCCCGGTTTCCAAGAACCCCCAGCCGATATGCGCGTTGTCGAGGCTGGGCAACAAAGACAGCTCCAACCGATCAAAATCCCGCGCAAAGTGCCACGGGATCTGACGGTCGAAATACCCCTGCCAGACGTCCATAGTGAAATAGGCCGATCCGAATAGATGAGCCGCCTCAAACGCCGGGTCAGTGGGATCGATATGGATGAAGTTTCCAACCTCATCCGGCATGGCGGGCGGCTGAACGTACCCGTTCCACGGCGGCAGGTACATGCCTGGTCCGTCTGGTCCAGGTACGATTGCACCGTATGGGGTCGTTTTGCCAACCGGGTTGACCGTATACATCCGCGGCCCCGAGGGACCCGGACCGATGCTGCCCTGTGGGGCGGAAATTTCAACCAATTCCAATTGCGGGTCCGATTCCAGGAAAGGCGACTGGGGAAACAACAGAAACCGAGTTCCAGGCTCCTCGGCTTCACTGGTCTCAGGTAAATCCATCAAGCGCCCTCCTGCGTCAGGTCGGTGGATTTTCATCCGTCCGGTGCTGTCGAGCCGACATCACTATGGCAATAAACAAACTCTGCTTCGATCAAATCATAAAGTGCATCTCGCCCAGCCAGACCCAGCGAAGATGCAAAGGATTCAAGATCATCCGGCATATCCCGGTCAAGCCTTGTTTCAAAAAACCAAAGGAGCATCTGCAAGCGATCCGCTCCGGCCTCGCGCTGAGCGCGTTTAGGAAGGCTGGCTTTCTTTGCAGCACGATCGCGTAGTTCGGCATAGCGCCCCATGCGACGCAGCTCTGCAAGCAGGGGGGCATCCAGCTTTTCGATCCTGGCTTCGGTGGCGGCATCCATATGCGCGGCACTCGTCAAAATCGCCTCATAGCGTTCGACGCTCAGGTCATTGGCCTCCAGCCACTTCAACATGTCGGCTTTGCGGGTGAGCCCGGCACTGTTTCGATGATCCGACATGAGTTTCACAAGCGTTTCACGGTCCGGCTTACGCTCAATACGATCAGCTTCTTCTTGCGCAAGCAGGCTCAGCACCGCTTTGGTGCGCAGGGTCGTGTAAAGCTCGGGGTTCAACCGTAATTCGTCGATTACCGCCTGACCTTCCCGAGCTTCGGAATCCACACGCTGGCGCAACGTCTTCCAGACCAAGGTCCGCTCGGTTCGAGCCGCAGACGGCTGGCGTGCAGGGGGATCGCTCAGATAGTCAGACATCTGCTGCAGCATGGCGCGTGCGTCGTTTGCTTTTGCATCTACCTGACCGTCCGGCAGCCACGCGTTGAATTCCTCCATGCCAGAACATGTCCCGAGGGCTTTCCCGATATCCGACCAATTTCGGTGCCGATAGTGCATGGACTTGGCCGTGCTCAGAATAGCCGAGGCTGTTTCGCTGGTGACAATTTCAGCAGCGACAGCGCTGGAAACCGTGGTCCGAACAGACACCATTGGAACACTCAATGGCTGAAACCCAAGCTCTGCCGGACTATGAACAACGGCAACCTCATCATCGTCCTGCAGAACGCCCGAAAGGTAGTCCTGGAAAATCTGCCCAACCCCGATCATTCCGAAATCGGCAAGCTCCGCCGCCCTGAGCGCACCCATGCTGGCGCTGCCGAATACAGGGATGCCATGCTCTAAAGCCCAAAGTATTTCCTTGTGCCAGACCGAGGGCACCCCCTCGAAATATCCATCGATGATCCCGATGGCCCGAGGACGATCCCTGGTGATCCGGTACACGTCGCCTTGCCGGACCGGTGGCAAGACGGTTGCATCCAAGTAGTCCACTACTTCATTGCGGGGCAGAGTAGGGCCAACGAAAACCGCTATGCTCATGCCTGACCTTCCAAGACCGACCGGGCCCGAGGTCCGAGCACATAATCCGGATCGTCATGCGGCGCCTCCAGCCCCGGAACAATCGCCCGGACAACCGCGATGTCAAACTCGGGCCGGGAAAGATCAACTCTTACAACCTGAGACAGTCCTACAGACTCCAGTTTACGTAATATCAGTTCGAGGTCTTCATCAAAGGACCCCGTCTCAGACGTCGGGCAATCAAAAAAGTTCTGTTTTGGGGCAGCCCCATCAATCAAATCACGTACATATCGACAACGCTCCGTCTGCGCCTGATCGGTGAACTCTGACGGATCCAAATCGTCGCGCGCGCCCGAGACATAGGTCAACCTGGTTTGCGCCGCTTCGGTCAGCGCACGAAGCAGTGCGATCGATCGGTCAGGATGACAGCCATCCCCAATTCCGATGTGACCATTCTGGCCGTCAGGTTCACAGACCACACACCGAAAACTGGCTATTCCTATGTCAGATGTCGTATCCCAGACCCCCAATTCCAACCCTGCCTCGGTGATCATCTGAACCGCTTTTTGGCATCGTGCATCGTCAACCGTCTCATGATCCAGACGAAAGCCTGCGGGCTTGTGATGCCACAGCGTTGTCGCGTCGCGCTCAACCAATTCACAAATCGCGTGACAGGTAGCTTCGACAACATTGTTTCCAGAAGCCAACCCATTTGTCGTGCGCGGAAACGCACCCTGACCTGCGCTTGGCCCAGAAGTGTAATCCGTGTCGACCATTTCCAACGGCACCCAACAATCGTGATCACCTTTCAGGTCACGCCCTTGAACCCATGGCATGCTTCGGTTCGGGTCGAACCGGCCCCCGGTCACTCGTGGAAGGGCGTTGATGTCCACGACGTGACTATCGACGATCAGATCCGCATGACGGGCAACGCGCTGAGGCAACTGAACACGTTCGGCGTGCCAAGACTCGATTGCCTCCATGACGCCCGAGGCTTGCGCAGCCTGCAACGACAATCCTTTTCCAAGCGACACCGCAACCGAACGAGAATTTGGGCGCGCAACCATCACCGTGGGCAAGCCGATCCTATCCAATCCCGTCAGGTTGGCGATCCGGGTAATACCCATCTCTTTTAGGTACGGTCTGACGATCCGTAAAGTCTGATCGGGATCACGTGACCGATGCGTATCAAGCAAGTATCGTTTTTGCGAGGCTTGTTGCATGCCAGAAACCCTAACCAAAACAACTTTGCGATTGGCCGCAATGTGGAAATCAATTTCAGATCAGGATGATAGATCAAATTACGCGGGTCAACCAAACCCTGCATCGAGATGGTTTATCGGCGCAACACGATGATAGAACCTCGGTTAACGCCATTGCCTCTACTTGCTGCGAAGCAAGGGGATACACCTCAGTCCATTTAGCAATAGACTGATAGTGTGGGTTTTAGATGCGGCAGCAAAGCTAAAGTGTCACCCAGAGGAAATCTCTGTCAGAGACGCTTCAAGAATAGCTTTCAGCTTGTGGGCGTCAATTGGCTTGTGCAGCAGAGAATATCCCCCTTCCCCGCAGATTTGGGACAGATAGGCACTTCTGTTGGCAGAGATGATGCACGCCGGCAGATGCCCGAATTCGCCAACCAACGCTTGGACGGCATCAGTGCCCTTTTTGTCATTATCCAACTGATAGTCAGCGACGACAATGTCGGGCAAAATGCCAATCTCACGCAAAAGGCTTGTTGCCTGCTGCTCGCTTGCACATTCCAAAACCTGAACGCCCCATGACTCCATGGTCATGGTCAATGCGCCTCGCAGGTTCTCGTCATTTTCGATCAGAAGTGCGATTGTACTGGCAAGTGTCTTGGGGTCCGTCTCTGTTGGTTCAAACACTTCGCCGGATGCGACGGTCAATGATTTGGCGAGCGGCACTTCCACCGAAAATACGGTGCCCTTGCCCAGTTCAGAATTCAACCGGATTGGATGCTTCAGCAACCCGCAAGCACGTTCCACGATGGCAAGACCCAGACCCATCCCCTCGGCTGCGCTTGCGTCGGAATGTAGTCGCTGAAACTCCTGAAAGACGATGTCACGCTGATCCGCCGCGATGCCTATACCTGTGTCCCAGACTTCGATCACAACAGACGTCTTGCGACGCCTTACACCGATCAGAACCTTGCCTTCGTCCGTATAGCGTATTGCGTTCGACAGAAGATTCTGGAGAACCCTCCGCAAATAGCTTGCATCACTCCTGACCAGAGCATCCGTGTGAACAAAGCGCAACTCCAGCCCTTTTGCCTGTGCCACCGGCCGAAAGGAATCTTCGAGTTGCGAGAAGATTTCACCGATAGAAAGCGTGGACAGGTGTACTGTGGCACGCCCGGAATCCAGCTTTGAGATATCCAGCAACGCCTCGAGAATGTGCTCGACGCTGCTCAGCGCACTTTCCGCCTTGGCAGCCACGTTTTGCGCGTCGACCTCGTTTAAGCCACTACCCAGCGTGGCCACATACAGCTTGGCCGCAGACAAGGGTTGCAGCAAGTCGTGGCTTGCCGCCGCAACAAAGCGCGACTTCGAGGCATTCGCCCGCTCTGCCTCGTTCAGCGCATCCGCCAGTTCCTCGGTACGCGAGGCTACCCTTTGTTCCAGCAACGCCTTTGCTTCGTAAAGAGCTTGAGCTGATCTGTGTTCCGCCGTCACGTCGGTGAACGATATCACGAACCCCCTGTCCGGCATTTCCTGCGCAAAGACGGAGAGGATCTTGAAACGGCCGGAATGCATCTGAAATCTAAGCGGAGGTCGCTCTGTGGATCGGTTCACCCAAGCGATCAAGTCGGCTGCGCTTACACCTTCTTCAAAACTGATCGTTGCGCTTAGCCGGTTGAACAGAGTTTCAAACTGCGCACCCATCTGGAATTGAGCGTTGGGAATAGCCAGCAACTCGCTCGCGCGATTGTTCCACCCGATCAGGCGGAGCTTGCAGTCAAAAATGCAGACACCCTGATCAATATGCTCAAGCGTTGCGCGGATCAGGCGGGCCTTGTCATCCAGAATGCGATCCCGCTCTTTCCGTTCGATCCGCATGATGTCGGTAACGTCGGTCTGAAGAATGACGGTGCCACCATCCGGCGTCCGGTGTTCGGATACCTGGGTCCAGCGGTTTCCGTTAAGGCGCACATTAAATACGACGTGATCATCTGCATGACGCGACATTCGGCGATGCGCCCAATCTTGCGGAGATACAGCTTCGGGCAGAGACAGGTATTTCGACTGGCTTACCAGTTCGACATATTGGGTAAACCGCAAGCCCGGCGACAACTGGCCCTGAATATCGGGCATGTGCATACCAAATCGGCTGTTGCACAGCACCAGTTCCTCATCAAGGTTGAACAGCGCAAACCCTTCCTGGACAGTTTCAATCGCGTTGGCGAGGTCAGCGCGCGCGGCTTCCGTTTCCTTATTGGCCTGAGCCAGCCTCGCGTTAGAGTCGTTCAACAGCTCAAGGGCGCGTTCCAGGTCCAAGGTGCGGGCCCGAACCTCTTGTTCCAAAGTCGCGGCGCGCTGAAACTGCGCATAGGCGGCACCGCTGGCGTCAGTGGACTCCTCCACTCGCCGCATCAGCGCCGCAGCTATCTTGAGCAGCTTTTCGTTTTGACGATCCAGCGGGTCGTCTGGGTTGATCAGAGTCTCAATCATGTGACGGCTCATCAGGCGGATAAATGGCGACGCCGGTCAAAGTCTGGTTCACATGGATCGAATTGAACTGTTCTCCGTAGGTGGAAAATCCGACAACCCTGTTGTCCGAAAGAATTTTGGACAGCGCACCCGTCATTTGCTTTTCCTGCGCTTCCAGCCTGCGCAGGATACAGTCGCACCCAAGTATGGCGTCGGGCTGTTCCTGCTGTTTCAAAACGTCGATTTCCTGTTCCAGATGCGCAGCCATGTCCATTGGCTCGGCCATTGTTAGAACAAGCCCTTCGTCTATCGCCGAAAAAAACACCAGATCGCCATTTCCGGCCACCCTCTGGATTGCCCGGACATGATGCTGGCCTCCAATCTGAACAACGACCGGATGGGCGGCAAAGGTAAAGGTATTCAGTTGCTCGGGGTCTTTGCCCAGTATTCTTGCATATTCACGCGCTGCGGGTTCTGCGTTGATCTCACGCACGATGCGTTTTGCGGGATCTGCTTCGGTAACGACCATACGCTGCGTCGTTGGAACAAGGTGATCCGTTTTGAACACCTTGATCGGGCAACGTGTGCGTATCTGGGTCAAAACAGCCGCGTTTTCATGCGCCTGCCCTTCAAACAGGACAAAGGTATTTCCAAACCGTGTTCCATCCCCGGCCGACCCTCCAAACAGAGGCACCGGCCCAAGCCCGATCGCAAGCTCGGATGTCAGGGCATCTTCTTTGGTAGACAGCCCATCTATCAGCAAAAAGGTGAACTCGTGATGCCAATCAAGTTCAGCTTCCGTCATCTCATTTCGATTGCGGATCATTTCATGAATGATGTCTGGCGCCGAAAAAGCGTCGAGGTCCGGCACTAAAACCGTTCGCGCCGCAAAATGAGAGGCGGGCAACCCAATGGCAACGATCTGATCTTCGGTATAGCCCTGCCCCGCCAACTCTCCAGCCGTGGTGCAGCCTACCACTGGGGTCGGGGCAAATACCGCTGCTGCTTCTTCGATAACAGACGTTGCCTCAGCACTGGCAGTGACAAAGAGAATGACAAGCGCCAGTTCGTCATCGCCCAGCAACGAAGAAAGCTGCCCGATCGCGTTGTCCGCGTCGTATTGCACAAATGCCGTTTTAACGATGCTGGACGCACGGGCCTGGGTCTCAGGCCGCCCGACTGCTTGCTCCATCGGGCCTCCTCCCCAACGCGATGAGGCTTGAGGGTATTACGGTTAGCCCTGCTCTTGCAAGACGCTGGCAAAGGACGCTTTTTTCGCAATCAGAACTGCCTGGGTTCTGCTTTGAACGCCCAATTTCCGCATGATAGCAGTGACATGCGCCTTGACCGTTGTTTCTGCGATGGACAGGTCAAAAGCGATCTGCTTGTTCAATTTTCCCTCGCATATCAGTTGCAGGATACGCGATTGCTGGTTGGTCAATGTTGCCAGACGGCCAACGGCATCGCTTTGTTCATCCTCGTCGTCTGGGTCAATCAACACGGCACCTTCAGGCAGGAAGGTTTTGCCGGAATGTACGGTCTCGAACGCGGTGCGGAACACGTCCCTTTGGCTATGTTTCGGGACATAACCAGACGCACCGGCGTGGATGACCTGACTGACAACCCTGTTATCTGTCATGGACGACACGACGATAACAGGCGCATTGACAACCGCCCTGAGACGCACCAGCCCATCCAATCCGTCAACATCCGGCAAGTTGAGATCAAGCAATACCGCGTCCGGCTTCAAGCCACTTTTGACAAGCTCCAGCGCACGCTCAAGCCTGTCAGCCGTATGCACTTCACCGATATGTGCAACGCTCTGCAATGTCATCGAGAGTGCATCGCAAAACAATGGATGATCGTCGATGATCAGCACGTTTTCAAAGTCATTTTGCCCTACGGCGTTTGCAAACATTGGAAATGGCCTTTGCAACAAGTTGCCCCAATCTAACAAAACCTAGCAAGTGAATGGAACCGCGCCTACTGGCGGAAGGTCGTAAAATGCGTGCATCCTGAGAAAGGCGATGCCGACCCAATTGCAACCGAAACTTCGCTGACTACACCCAAGGTCTTATAGGCACCGGATGGAACACCGCGTAGCTTAACGAAAAATACGGGAGGGAGTGACATGGAACTTCATGACAGCCGCGTCATCGCGGCCCCACGTTCCAAGGTCTGGGATGCCTTGTTATCAGCCGAGGTTCTGAAAGAATGCGTCCCCGGCTGCAAAGAGATGTCGGGCACCGCAGAGGACGGCTTTGCCGCCACTGTAGTCCAGAAAGTCGGGCCGGTGAAAGCAACCTTCAAGGGCGAAGTAACCCTGTCTGACATGGTCGATCAGGAAAGTGTAAAGCTGTCCGGAGAAGGCAAAGGGGGGGCCGCAGGGTTCGCCAAAGGCGCTGCGGATGTGACCCTGTCCGACGTCCCGGAAGGCACGTTGTTGACCTACAATGTCGATGCGCGTGTGGGTGGGAAATTGGCACAGCTTGGCGGTCGGGTCATTGATGGTGTGGCCAAGAAAATGGCGGACCAGTTCTTTGAGAATTTCCAGAATGCGGTTGAGGAAGAGCCTCAGACCAAATCTGCCGATGCCGCGCCAGAACCGTCGGCCGCGCCAGTTGCGCCTGAGCCAACGCCAGAGCCCGCTCAGGCCGATACGCAACCAGAAGAGAAAAAAGGATGGTTCAAGCGCCTGTTCGGCGGTTGAGCAGAATATTTCAGGGAGGAAAATCTGATGAAGATTTCGATGACTGTGAACGGCGTTGCTGTGAGCGGTGAAGTTGAGGGTCGGACGTTATTGTCTGGTTTTTTGCGTGATCATTTGGGGATGACGGGGACGCATGTTGGGTGTGACACGGCGCAATGTGGGGCGTGTGTTGTGCATGTGGATGGTCAGGCTGTGAAGTCGTGCAACATGCTTGCGCTCGAGGCGGATGGGGCTGATGTCGGTACGA
>NZ_JBQFUL010000008.1:0-168448 GCF_056539165.1 Ruegeria sp. BC7
CTGGTCGGATGATTGAATTGTTCTCTGAGCCTCTCTTCGGCGTCTATTACATCCAGACGCAGGCAGAATTTCAGCGCCCCGAGGCTAAGGTTTTCGTCAATTGGCTAAAATCTCAGTCGCAAGTCGTATCGAGACACAACTCTGCAAGCTGAGAAGCTTCTATTGACCCCTGCGTGTTTGCTCATCACCGTTGGTTTCGCCTTTTTTAAGGCTGCTTTGTAGAGGAGCCCGCTGCGATCAGAGCCGCCATCCCTCCATCGATGAACTGCACGTTTTGAAAACCCATCGCAGTCAATACATTTGCCGCTGCCGCGCCTCGATAGCTCGGAGCTCCGCCACAAGTGGTGAAAATTCGCCTTGCACGATCCTGTAACTCTTGAGATCTGTATTCACTTTCAAGGTCTGCCATCCAAGCGACGGCGCGACCAGGAGCCGGAATTTCTCTCGGGCTGATACCTGTGGCCGCCATTTCAGCGCTATCCCTTACGTCCACCACAAGTGCGTTGGGGTCTTCGATCAGTACTGCCAGCGCGTCAGTTGCTGAAATTGGATTTGCTTTGGATATTTCTTGAGCTTCCATTTGTGCGAATGTTAAGACCATGTTGCCCCCCGACTGCAAATCTTACGCTATGCTACCATGCGGCTGATTTACCGTAAAACGGCATCCAAGCGATGATTGCCGGTCTTGTGGTCGCCCAGACGGTTGCCATCAACGAAGTTAAACAAGTCCCGGTCAACGGCAGAAGCGGGCCTCGCAAATGCCCCAGCCATTGCTGTTGATCAGTGACTACTCTGCGGCCAAAGCGTTCTGCCTGCAATAACACGATGCCTTGATCGGCACCTCGGCGCGAGCAGTGGCCTTGTCCAGTTGTAGCTTAATGTGGGTGGCTTCGACCGTTTCACCGCGCCGGACGAGACATTCGTGCAAGCCATGCAGGCTCCAGACGTTGCCCGGATGCTGACAGGCCCGGCTAAGCGTTGCATCCAGGCCAAGGTCTGCACGGTAAACAGCTTCGGCTTCCTCCATCTGGCCCTGCTCAAGAAGAAGAGCACCCAGCGCATGACGGGTGGGTTGCATCCAGCCCCAGGGCTCGTCGTACGGCAAGTTGTCGTCGATCTCGACTGACTTTCGCAGGTGGTCAAAGGCCGTTTCGTGCTCTCCTGCGTGATAGGCCAACTCACCCAGCATCATTTGCTCAGCGACCTTCAGAATGTCCCGGCATGTGTTGTTGAACAGCATTCGGGTCTCAGGAACTCTGGCCAGAGCATCATAGAACTTGGCTTTTTCACTCTCGGCTTCGGCGACCCTGTGTAGGTTGGCCAAGGCAACCGTCCTTGCATACCGCATCATGGCGATAGTGACGCTGTAGAGCTCCGCATCTTCAGGTAACTCCTGATCAAGGATAGCCTGCCAGCGTCCAAACCTGATCAATACATGTTGTTTCATAGGAATGAACGCCTCGAACCAATCAGCCATTGGCCGAAGTGTCTCTGAAGGTAAAGTTTCGACAAGCTCATCGGCGGCTTCGATTGCTGCCGATGGTTGCCCCAAGAACATCGCACCGTATATTTTAAAGTGATAGTTGTGGCACCGATAGACGGAATAGAAATTGTCAGGGCCTTCTCGCTTAAGAAACTTGCGATCTGCCAATATGGCTTTGTGATTTCGCAGTACCACGTTCATGTAGTCTCCGCACAACACGTCGATATGGGTCGGCATGTGCAACAAATGCCCGGCCTCGGGCACCAGCGTGCCGAGCACATCCCCGTGACGCAGTGCCCGTTCGGGGTGGGGCGACATTTCCATCAGGTGAATATACATGTGCAATAGTCCTGCGTGCTCCCATGCTCCGGAAAGTGTATCGAACGCATTTTCGAGCACAGATACTGCCTCGAGCGTATCGGCCCCTTCGGCGGGCTTTCCGGACGGCAAATCCCAAAGCTGCCAAGGTGTCCGGTTCATGAGCGACTCGGCCAGAATCGCGGACACGTCCAGGTCCTGATCGAATTCGGAGTGAACCTTTCGCATCGCATCAGCGAATGCATCATTCCATGGGCTGAAATCCTCGATATCCGATGAGGATGGATAACGCGCTGGAATGGCTTCGATGAGCGCGCGTTCAACAGGCGTCAGTTTGTCCTTTAACGATGCAGCAGCCTCGATTGACGCTTTTGCCAAGGCGATACAGTCAGGCTTCTCGTCTTCTTCGAATGTTTCCCAGGGCTTGTTGTAGTTCGGCCCAATGCAATACGCGATGCCCCAGTGCGCCATTGCGCAATTTGGATCCGCAGCCACGGCATTCTGAAAGCATACAATCGCTTCTTCGTGGTTGTACGCGTAAGTCCAAGCCAAACCACGATCAAACCAAAGCTGGGCTTCGTCCGACGAGGTTGTGATCTTTCGGCTGTAGCTACCGAGATCATAGTATTCCATCACAATAACCCCCTAATTAAAGGTAGGAGGTTACCACAATGGGCTGTTTCTCGATACTGGCGACATCAAAGCCGACCCAAGGCATAGACCCGACTTATATGAGCCCCATTTGATCGAAGCACTCTTCTTGGCGACTGACCAACTTATCGGCTACGTGAGTGACGCGTCGTCCAATCCATCCACAGTAGCCCACCGACAAGACCACAAACACCGCTCGCACACCTAAGACGGGCTTTTGACAAAGCTGATGTCGGCAGTCAGGTTGGTCTTTTCCGCCAACTAACACTTTTGGGGCCTGGTAACGTCGTGCGACAGCTTCTGTTCTAACTGGCGTTGAAAACGTGTAATTTGCGCTCATTGCGGGCGTCAAAAATACGGGCACCCTATTCTTCTAGCGTGGCAACTGCATGGTCGTGAGAGGTATGCGGTCGATGCATGTTGAGGATACGTCGAGCTTCATTCGATTTTCCCGATATTGCCAGCGCATGCGCCAATGAAAACTCAATAATATCGCGTTGCGCCCGGCTACCACCAAGGCGTTCGTGCTCAGACATGACACTTACGAATTTCTCAATCGCTTCGTCCGCGTTTCCATCCGCCAAAGCACGGAATGCGCCTGCTACCGAAGCAACGGTGGGGCCTGCGGGTCCCTTTGCGCCGTCAATGGTTGCTTCCAGACGCTCTCTGTTTCCAGCCATCGCATGCGCAAGAGCAGCGTGAACATCCGCAAAAGCCAAGCCTGGTGAAGGAAAGAACTGAACAGCATAGTCGCTGAGTTGTTGCCAACGCTCCTGAGGAATTTGCTCGCCAGCCAAAAAGGCGCGGTGAACAATTGCCACACTATCAGTCAAAACGTTCAGTGGTGGCGCAGGAGGTCGGTCGGGGGAAACATAATCATCGAACAGCTTCCACATACCTGCCACATCGCCGCTCTCAAGCGCCCACAGAGCGACGTGCCAGCTGAGATGGCAGTGCAGATACGCTGTGAAGGGATAGTCTTGCCAGAATTCGCGCAGATAAGCGTAGCCAGCGTCCGTCTCCCCGTTCTCATAGTAGAGATGGGCCCTGACATGTGCACTGTGTGCGCTGTCTGGCTTCAACTCAAGCGCGCGCTCGATGTTTTCCGCGGCCGGGCCGATCTGTCCGGCCTCCATCTGGGCAAATGCATGCTGGCAGAGAAACCACCAGTCGTCACCATAGTGCGGCTTCAACATGGTTGTGTACGCAAGCTGCTCCGCCTCGCGTCCAGCCTGACCTGAAAACCCTATTAAGCCAAATACGCTGGTACATGTCTGAGCAAGCAAAATATCTCGCGGATGGTCTGTGACGTGATCCCGGATGCGCCTGTAGGCCTGCGGTGCACGCCCCTCAATGAGATCGCTGATAATGTCGATCTGGGCGGCTTCGCGCGGGCTGACACCATGCGACAGTTCCTTTGCGACGGCTATTTGACGCTTTGCATCTTGTCCACGCCCGACGGTAACAAGGTAGCGAGCAAGCCCGACATGGGGCATGGCAAAGCTATCATCTGCCTGCATTGCAGAACGGTAAGCTTCTTCAACATCATCAAAAGCACCCAGAAATCGGTCGATGCCTTCAACGTAGGCGTCTCGCGCAGTTTGTGATGTGGTCGTTAGCGGGCTTCCGTACCGATCTTCAAGCATCCAAACCTTCCACTTTCTGTACCAAACCTGTCCGTCAGTGAGCTATATGAGCATGCCTACCCATAAACGAGTCAAAGGAAATCGACGTTACGAGGCGCCATGATTTCAGCATCCGTTTCTTTCAGAAGTCTCATGAAATCATCAACATGCCGTTTAAATCATATTTGCTTTATCAAATCCCGATTTTCCAAAATTGGACTCCGAAAGCAATTTTGGGGATTATTCCATACGGCTCGACCCGCGTCCGGTTAGAGGAGAAAGTAGGTATGACAACCCAAACTCGCCCGCTCATTGATACGGCTTGGTTGGCAGATAACCTGACTAACCCGAAACTACGCATCATTGATGTTCGCTGGAAGTTTAGGGAGGAAAACGGCAAGGGCGTAGCCTATGACGATAGGAGCGAGTTCCAGGCCGAGCACATTCCTGGCGCCGTGTATGTTGGCATGTCGACGGAGCTTGCAGACAGCACTCAGAACACTCCCGACATGATGCTCGGCCGAGAGGACTTCGGGGAAAGGATGCGCGAGTTGGGTGTTTCCAACGACAGTCATGTCGTGGTCTACGATGACTCCGGGCTTCCATTGGCGTCTGCGCGTCTTTGGTGGGCACTTTCGCACTATGGCCATAAAAACGTGCAGGTCTTGGACGGCGGCTTGCAGCAATGGAAACTCGAAGGTCGACCCACTGAAACTGGCGATCTAACCGTTGAGCATGGTGACTTTGAACCAACAGTGCAGAGCAATTGGATTGCCCGCAAAGCTGATGTCTTGGATGCGATGGGTAAGCCCGGAGTCAGAATTGTGGACTTTCTACCAAACAACCTCTTCCGAGGCGACGGAGTTCACACATGGGGAGGTCGCTCGGGACATATTCCCAGTGCCGTCAACATACCGGCGATATCGAACATCGATCCGGATTTGGCACACATACCCATTGCCGAACGTGCAGCTAAACTAAAGGAACGTGGTTCATTCAAGTTGGCGGATCATTCCAAGCTCCTCAAGCACTATCAGGACAAGGGAATTCAAACTGACGATGAGGTCATCGCCTATTGCGGCCGTGGCATAGCTGCTTCTTGTGGGCTCCTTGCGTTGCGCCAAATGGGGTTCGAAAAGTCCCGCCTGTACGATGGTTCATGGGCTGAGTGGAGCGCCGATGAGAGCCTTCCGGTTGAAACCTCGTGAGACTACGATTTTGGGTCACTTTGGGCGGTCCAATTATTGACGCGTTGCTAGGAGGATATTTTTGATGACGGACAATTTCCGGCTGACCAAAGAGGCTGCGCAGAAGTACAACAACCATAGTGTGCCTGCGATGTTCGGCCCATTGGCTGAAGCAACAATGCAGAAGGTTCAGCTTCGAAGCGGCACTTGTGTTATCGACATCGCATGCGGCACCGGGGCTTTGACGCGAGAGATTGCAAGGAAACTGACGGGCGAAGGCCGGGTTGTTGGCGTAGATCTGAACGAAACCATGATTGAGGTCGCGCAGTCCAATCAGCCGGATTGTCGTCATGTGCTCGAGTGGTATGCAGCAGATGTAACCGAGTTACCTTTCGGAAATGCTACGTTTGACTATGCCTTCATACAACAGGGGCTTCAGTTCTTCCCCGACAAATCCGCCGCTTTGCAAGAGGTTCATAGGATCTTGCGCAATGACGGTCAGCTATTTTTGACATGTTGGCGCGCAGTGTCGCCCTTCAATGGAGCGCTTGAAAAAGCTCTCGAACGGCATGTTGGAACAGATGCCGCAGTAAAAGCCAGAGCGCCTTTTTCGTTTCGAGATGGGGACCTCATTTCGAACTTGTTGGTCGATGCAGGCTTCAAGATAGCTCGTCACGAGCCATTGGTACTTGAGCGAAGATTTATTGATCTTCGCGCGCAAATCATGGCGCTGCCAATCGAAACCGATCTTAGGGATGCAGGTGCTGACGTCACCAACAAGGTCGTGGAAGAGGTTGCAGACGCTTTGTCTAGATATGACAAAGAAGGCGTATTGCACGTACCGCAAGAAGCGCACCTATTTGTCGCCGCGGCATAGGTCAACGACCACTGACTTAGTTCTCCATTACGATCTTTGCCATGGTCGAAAGACAATGCGGCATTAGTGGCGGCCGAGCCTGGCTCCGCGTTGACGGTTGAGTCTGCATCAAACTATACTTTTGCCATGCCTAGCGGAAAATACATCGACGATTTGTCGGTTGGCGAAACCTTCGAAACCGGAGGCATTACGCTGACCGAGGGAGCGATTATTGACTTCGCACTGGTTCATGACCCGCAGCCCTTCCACGTTAACAAAGTGGCTGCCGCAGAGTCGATTTTCGGCGGTCTCATAGCCAGTGGATTTCAGACAATAGCGCTTACTTTCAGGTTGTTCCGCGACACTGGTGTACTTACCGGAACCAATCTGGGTGGACATGGTATGGACGAGGTACGGTGGCTGGCTCCGGTGTATTCCGGTGACACGATCAGCGTGCGCGTTACGGTTGAGGCAATTACACCGTCACGTTCGAAGCCAGACCGGGGAACGGTCAAATTCCGATACCAGACATTTAACCAGAACGATGTTGAAGTTCTTAACCTGGTCATGCACCACGTGATGGCATGTCGGAGTTAAGGCGGTTTGCAGCGACTGGGGCGCGGCGATCAATTTGATCTCCCATTGTCATCTTCAAGAGTATCCTTGGGCTCGCCACATAAGGCTTCTATTGCTGTGGTCGTGGCGTACATGCAAACTAGTTTGTTCGCGTGTTCTCAATCCTTTTTGCCTAAATAACTACTTGTAGATTGCCGCATAGCGAGGTGCGAAGAACTTAACGAAGGCTTTAACCTCTGGCCGACGATAGGCTTCCGGCGAAATGAGCATTAGGTGCGGCACCGCAAGTTCAGGGATTTCGTCGAAACATCGGATGAAAGACATGTCTGTTTCCACCAGCTTGACATTGCTGATACCAAGGCCTTGCCCTGATCTGATTGCCGCATGCATAAGCTCGAGTTCAGTGAAAGACATAACGATCTGTTCCGGTGCCACGTGATTGGTCAACCATTCGTGGAATACATTCGGTACATCGTCCCGCTGAAAGGTAACAAACTGATGCCCGGCCAGATCATTCGTTGACCCCGGTAAGCCAAATTTGTCCGCGTAATTTTTGCTGCCGAACAAAGACCAGCGGGCCGTGCTGATCTTACGACAGATCAGGTCAGGATCGGGATCGGTTCTTGCAAGGCGCAAAGCAATGTCGGCCTCGCCCGCCATCAGGTCCAGCGCCCGAACGCTGGACAAAAACTCGAATGCGACATCCTGATTGTCGGCGGAAAACTCGTTTACGATTTCAATCATGCGTGCGGAGAAGTTTGCCGAATAAGCGGTGATACGGATGGGTTGTGTCGACGTCAATTCCTTCGCGCAATCGGTAAATTCGAGGACTGAAGCCTCGATTGCTTCGGCGAGGGGAACGAGGCGAAGGGCTTCTGGGGTCGGTTTGAACCCGTGCGTACCACGCTCAAACAGCGTCAAGCCTGTTTCTCTTTCGAGAACATCAATGCGTCGGGCGACCGTTGGTTGGGAGACCTTTAGCTTTCTGGAGGCCGCAAGCGTCGATCCTTCTCTCAAGACAGAGAGGAACACACGAATATCCGACCAATTTCGGAACCCGTTCTTCATTTTTTTAGAACAGCACAATTTTGTGCCGGATACCAGAAAAACAGGTGAACAGTTACTGTTGTTGCGACAGCGCAAGCAACTCGGAAAGGACCATGAGATGGCTTCCCATACAATGTCACCCAGCATCTGGACCGTATTTGGTGGACTGTTCGGTAGGACCAAGAGAGGCTTCCCCGAAGCCTGGAAGCCGCGGCCTACAGCTGACGATTTTCACGCTGAACGCGACTATATTAATGACGTGATCTGGAGTAATCCCGATGCGTTTTCGAGTGAGCTTGACGTGCAGAACATGGTGAGTCTGTATCCAGGAAGGTTCTGACGACACTTGGTGACAATCGGCCGAATAAGGCGATTAGATCACGCCAAATGCAGCTGCAAGCTGGAAGTGGCAGCCACGCACCTGTGTTGTAGCCATTGAGTAAGTACCAATACGAGACTTTCATGAAGCCCGCGAAAGAACCCAGGCCGATTTACTTAGCTCAATCACCCCTTTTTGCGCACCACGACAACAAATTGGGTCATCGAAAAGAAGAAGCGTCCAGTCCTTGCAAGGCTGAGCTGCTCATCAAACCACGATTGCGCAACTGCGGGATCAACATGGTCATTTGCGACAGTGTATTGCTTCATGAGGTGCATCATCATGATTGCGAGGCCATCAGGCTTCAACTGGTGATCCGTCATTGTGAACGACAAGACATCTTCCACACGGTCGCCGCGAGCCTTTATCAGCGCGGGCAGTCTTTCCGGGACGGAACCACTCACAAAGTGCTG
This sequence comes from Ruegeria sp. BC7, assembly GCF_056539165.1. Classification (NCBI taxonomy): domain Bacteria; kingdom Pseudomonadati; phylum Pseudomonadota; class Alphaproteobacteria; order Rhodobacterales; family Roseobacteraceae; genus Ruegeria; species Ruegeria sp. BC7. The sequence continues at coordinate 8,536 of NZ_JBQFUL010000008.1, forward strand.
GTTCCAGGATGTCAGCATCTTTTGCATTCTGTCGGGCTCATCGCTGAACCAGATCAAGCTGCCAAAGTGTAGATCGCTGACGACGAGGCGCCCGCCGGGTTTGACGCACCGCAGCGTGTCAGCCAACGCACCGTCTACGTCTTCGATGTACTCAAAGACCTGTACCGAGACGGCCTTGTCAGCACTCTCATCCTCAATGGGCAAGCTATTTGCGGCACCAGCACGAAACTCCACGTTTGCGTAGTCGCTGCACCGTTCTCTAGCAGCTGCCGTCATGTCAGCGCTTGGGTCGATCCCGATGACATAGCCATCCGAGCCAACTGCCCGGGCCAACTCAACTGTTAACATCCCGTTGCCACAACCGATGTCCAAAATAGTTTCACCAGGAGCCGGGCACAGCGCATCAAATGAAGCCTGTCTTCGCCGCGTCAGTTCTGCGCCTTGATAGGCGATTTCAAGTAATTTCGTTGTTTCAGCGTCAAATTTAAGCAACTCTCCACCCCTACAAAGCCCACATGCCCCCAAAACCTTATCAGAAATTGAGCTATCTACGAAAAGCAGGACGGATCGTTGAGGCTTGAACATGGATCCACCAACAATAAATGAATGCGCCGACTTGATCCGACGAATGATTTAACCCCGAGAGCGAAGGACGCATCTGCCGCTCTATCGGACCAGCTTTTCGTGGCGTTTCGAACGTTAGAACAACATCAATTCAAGGGATGTCGAGGCCGTTCTCTCGTCCGAAATCGGTATAGAAGCTGTCACTGCGGCATCGGTTTAAAGTGGCTTCGTCCGCTTCTCTTGGGTCGGTGCCAGGGCTTTGGACACCTGTTCCTTCTATGAAGCGGTTCACGAGATTAAAGACACCGCAAACTTGGATAGCATCGAACAGCGCACTCTCCGACCAGCCTGCCGCGTAGACTGCTCTAGCGTCGGCTTCTGTCATTCGGGATGGTGAGACAGTGAGCTTTTCAATGTATGCCAGCAACGGTTTGAGGTGATCCTCGACGGGCGCCGTATCGCGGTCTTCCATCAGTGCCTCGATTGTCTCGACTTCAATACCGTAGGCTTTGGCGAAAACGATGTGCGCCCCATGGCAATACGCACAAGCATTCAATCCCGAGACATAGGCCGCAATGAGTTCACGTTCAGCAACCGAGAGGTCGCTCTCGCCCCTCATCACAAGGCTTTCGTACGCACAAAGCGGAGAAAGTTTATCTGGAAAGGCTTGATAGACACTTCCAAGTGTCGCGTTCTCCGGCAGAGATGGAAACAGGCGTTTCATTTAATTCTCTTTCAATCTTGCTATGGATTACGTTTTCTCAAAGTGAGGAACCAACGTTGTTTACGCAACCTTAAAGCAATTTCGGGTTCCGCTCAGAGATTCTGTTGGGATACTGCGAACGGTAAGTTTGCCAGACGACACCCCCAACTTGTTGCTGCTTGGTTAAAGGCAATTTCATTTGAGCCGTTCTCGTAAATTTGCAAAGTCAGCATTCTGCGCATCGCTGACCTTTGAGTTCGAGGAAGCTCTTTGAACTTTGTGCTCACGATTACCGCTGAAGGGATGTTCACGAGTGTCCGAAGTTCGGATTAGCCGGCGGTTGGCTGACAAAGGCGCAAGGGCTGCAACCGCTCCATAATTGCGACTTATGTTAAATCCCAATCAGTCTGTGGATCGGGGGCAAAATCAGCAATCCAAATAGCTCTGAGCGTCCGTATCAGACTGCCGTCGCTTTCATTTTTGTGCCGCGAATGAAGCCAAATAGACCACACCGCCTCGGCCGGTTTCATCGAGGAAGCTGAGCAGGTTTTCTTATCTATGTGAGCACTGTGCTTGGCGTCCAAGTAGAACAAACGGCCGTCGACAAGTTTGACTTCTAGGTCTGGTGTATAAAGCTTAGGCCTGTACCGACGCCCTTCATAAGCCTCTAGCGCCGCTTCTTTGTTTGCAAATGCTCTTCCGGTTCCCATGTCGATTGTGCAAGGCTGTGGCTTAAGCGAGACCACACGAGGGTCGACCTGCATGCAACGAACCAGTGCTGCTTCCATTTGGCTTTCGAGCTGAATGACGCCTGGGAACTTGACGCCAGACATTTTGCCAGCGCGTTTTTTCATTCCGCGCTTGTGAACGCGTCGGGCCGTCGGGGGTGCGTGTCGATCTATCCTCATACGGGCTCTATACATGCATCCATTCGCATTGGCAATGGGCTCGATGCGAATAAAATGATTGCGACAGATGATGACTGAAGACGAATTTCAAGATTTGGCCAAAACCGAAAACTGGATTGCCCTCGGAGCGTGGCTGAATCGCGTTGTCCAAGACAGCCAAGCCTTTGGGTTCGCGTTTCCGGACGATGCACTCCAAAGCGTTGCCGCGATCAGAGGCACAAAGCCTGCAAGCCTTCGCAATCCGATGTCCGCTGCGAAATGGTTAGAACAAAACCGACCCGATCTTTTTGAATCAAAGCCCGACTGGCTGGCCATGATGCAAGTTATTTTGCTTTCAAGGATAGATCGGTATGACCCCAAGAAATCCAAAGAGATAGCTGATGCCGTCCTTTCAGGGGAGTTGTCTCAAGCGGATACAAAATCTATTCTTGATGAAGTTCGATTGGCGGAGAAGCCTGCGGTCGTGATTGCTAGAGGTGGTTTTGGCGGCCAGCGAAGAGCCCGAGACTTCGAAGTAAACGCAAAAATGCTTTTCAAACAGAACACTAGTGACATCTTCAATGTGGAAAATTTGACTGTTCGAGAAGGCAGAACGTTCGAGCCTCTTGCCACAGACTTAATCGTATACAAAGGCTCGGAGCCTTTTGCGGCGATTGAGATCAAAGGCCCGAGGAATAGAATTGATCCTGGCTACTTGATTGACCAACTGGCAAGAGCAGCACTTCTTTTGAGAAAGGTTCCTCAAGTACTATACGTTGTTCCTGAGCAATCTGAGTACAAACTGGTTGAACTTGTAGCGATACGAGACAAACTCGAAATCGAAGGAATTAAATTTGGGACATTGCCGGAGAAAAGTCGGCTCGCACCAAAAGATCTAAAAGTTCTGGGATGATGCACTCTCTAATGTTGGGTGTTATGCCGTGCGCGAAGGTCTGCAATGCGCAGAAAGCAGACTTTGCAAAGTATTGGGTGCAGGCCGCAACAGACGTCTATGTTCTCAGTATTCTGGGCCTACGTGAAGTTTTACGTCGCATTCGATCTCTTAGGTCGAAAACAGCGCAGCGGCATAAGCGTGGATTGGCAAAATTCAGCACCAATCAAAAATGGTGTTCAGAATGTTGGAAGTTCATTCGATTCCCGGCGCGTTTACCGCGCGGGAATGTGAGCAGATTGTCGCTGCGTCAAAAACAGCCCCGACGAACGAGGCTCTGCTCGTCGGCCAGAACAAGGACCACAACCTGCGCAGGGCAGATGTGACGTGGTTGGATGATGTTCAAGGCACAGGGTGGGTGATGGCGCGGCTGATTGACGTAGTGCGTCGCTCCAATGCTGACAAGTTCGGCTTCGACCTGAACGAGTTTGCTGAAAGTCCGCAAATTGCCTGCTACAAGGCATCAGTTGGCGGCCATTTTGCATGGCATTCTGATATCGGGGATGGGCCGACCGCTCGGAAACGCAAGCTGACGCTGGTTGTGCAACTTAGCAAACCGGGAATGTACGACGGTGGCGATCTGGAAATCATGCCCGGTGCTTATGCGGTCACCGCCAGCCGTTATCAGGGCTGCGCGACTATTTTCCCGAGCTTCCTGCTCCATCAGGTGACGCCAGTGGAGCATGGTCATCGACGCTCATTGACCGTCTGGGCCCATGGCCCGGCATTTCGCTGATACCACTGTCAGTCTTTTCCAGATTAATCCAAAACTATGTCACACTCCGGGGCGGGTAGATATGTGCTCACTGGACACTGGGGTATTTCTTCAACATTGTCAGCAACCAGTCGGGCGGAACCTCGATACTTGAAATCATTGCACCCAACTCCCGTTCCCTCACTTTCCGGGCCGCGTGCTTTGGCGAGAACCAGCACCTTTTTCGCTCGTATTTTTCCTTCCACTTCTTGCTGAGTTTCTCCACGACCATCGGGTAGAGTGTCACGCGGCAAGTTATTGCGGTGCCGTCATCGAGGAGTTTGAAATAGTCGTATGTCCCAAGCGGTGATTTGGAAATAGCGCCCAAAGCGCCTGCTTCCTCCCAGGCTTCGATCTTCGCGGATGACCACGGACTTTTTTTCTTGTTCGTCCATCCCTTTGGCGGGACCCAACGTCCTGTATCTCTGGACGTCACCAGCAACACCTCTACCTTGGAAGCGTTTGACAATCTCAAAGGCAGCGCTGCAACCTGCGCATACAGCTTACCTGTCGTTCGGGCGGCCTTTCTGATTTTGCTCATATTCGCAAATACCTTTACCCCTCAAACAACAGATCGATCAGGTGTATTGTGTGCCTTGTCGCGCAACACTTTCAGTTCCAATTCGTCTTCCTCATGAATCCGTGACAGTATCTCTTTGCTGCTCACGACGGAATACGGCTCGCCGCGTTGAGTGACGACCAAGTTTCGAATGTCGTGTTTCGCCATCAGGCTGAGAGCAGTTGAAAGTTTCGAACCAGTCGCACATGTGATTGGTTTCTCTGTCATCCAGTCATCCACGGTTTGCTCGTAAAAGGAGGACCCTGAATCCGCGAGGCATAGCAGCACATCATGATCCGTGATGATCCCGACTAACTTGTCATTCTTAAGTACGGCGAGGGCATTCACTTCCAAAAGTGCAATCGCGACCGCAGCTTCGAATACGGTTGTGTCAGCGTCGCAGAATGGGCGTCTTTTTAGATTCTGTGCTTCGACAATGCTTGAGATCGTCATTCTTTTTTCCTCGTAAGAATGCGCCCGACCAAACTGATGGTTCGGGTGCGGGAAAACGTCAAACCAGAAGTGGCATCATTGCGGTTGCAAGGCTCAAGACGAGGAAGAACCCCGCCATGTCGGTTATAGTCGTCAATAAAGGGCCGCTGGCGACAGCGGGGTCCTGACCGATACGTTTCAACAGCAATGGTAAAACACCGCCAATGGACACGGCGACGACGGTGTTGAGCCCAAGTGCTCCACCAATCACCAGCCCCAGAAACGGATTGCCTTTCCACATCCAGGCAACGACGCCAATTAGAAGCCCCAGAACGAACCCATTGATCACCCCGACCGACACTTCTTTTATCCAGACACGCATGGCGTCGATGGGCCGGACAAGGCCGAGGGACAACTCGCGCATGCTGACGGCGACGGCCTGATTGCCCGAGCATCCGCTCATGTCGGACACCATCGGCAGGAACACAGCCAGCGCGATAACGGCCGCGAGGGTTTGTTCATAGGCGGCGATCACACTGGCGGCGATCACATTGAGAACAATGTTGGCCGAGAGCCATTGAAGCCGTCGCCTCGCCCGAAGCGGCAGTGGCATCGACCGAAGTTCATCACCGAAAACACCCTGGCGTTTCAGGCTGGCCGATTCCGCACGTTCCAGCAGGGCTTCATCGACGGCAGACCGCGAGACGACGCCCACCAGATGCCCATCCGCTTCAACGACCGGTAATCCAAGAAACGGGTGTTCATCGAACAAGTCTTCCAGCTTCTCCAGCGGCATGTTGGCTGGGGCGGTAATTGGGGGCACCATGATATCGGTCAAGCGCGCGCTTCGGCGTGTGGACACGAGGCTGCGTAGTGAGACCACGCCAATTGGAGTGCCATTTGAATCCAGCACATAGGGATGCTGACCCCGATAGCGTTCAAGGTCATACTCTTCATTCGCGAAGCGCCTGAGCACTCTTCCCACTGTGTCGGTCTCGGAAAACGTGAAGGCTTCGGCAACCATGAGGCCTCCCGCAACATCGTCCTCATATTCCACCAGCCGACGAACATCTGCGGCGTCCTCAGGATCCATCCGGGTAAGGATCGCTTCCGCATCTGCGTCTTCAAGCTCTCCGATGACATCGGCCTGAACATCAGAATCCAGCTCTTCGATGACCTCTGCGGCCTGCTCCGACTCCATGCGCTCGACAAGATCGACCGCCATCGCGTTCGGCGCCTCTTCGACAAGTTCGGCAGCTAGTTCCGGTGGCAGCAAAGATAGTGCGGCACTCCGCTGCTCTACTGGCAGATTGAGCAGTTCACGCAGGGCATCGCTCAAGGGAAGCGGATCAAGCAGTTGTGCGAGTTCAGCCCCGTCACGCTCTGCCAGGGCTTGCTGCAACTTCGTTTCCAGTTCCCTCGGGATAGTATCGGTGTCTCTCATCTTTCTTTCATTGGTAGAGATTCTGGCCAGTGCAAGCTCTATAGCAGATTATTTTTGCCTATAGACAAATTATTTTTGTCAATATAGGTAAAAATCATGCTAGAAAATGACTGGATATCTATGACCGCCGCACGCCTGGCCGAACTTTACGATCAGGACTTTGGCGGTAAGCCAAATGGACGCTATCGAATCCCGGACAAGCTCGTCCGTCGGATCGCAGTGCGTAGACGTTTATACGAAACAGACATCCGTGCACTGTCGGTTGCACTTTTTGAACTTGGGTACGTGTTAATCGACATGGACACGTTTTACGTCGTGATGAGCGCCAATTCGTTTGTGAACTACAGACGTGCCAACGATGACTGCATAGAGTAGATGCTATGGTGAAGCGTGTCTCACACCCAGAAATCATAGGTTGGCGTGAACGCATCAGCCTGCCTGACTTCGGAATAGAGAATATCCCGGCCAAGATAGACACCGGTGCAAGAACCGCAGCACTCCATGCTGTGGACCAGACGGTGTATGAATTTGACGGCGTGCGATGGGTCGAGTTCATGATACCAGTCCAAAACCGCCGTTCACCAAACCGGGTTCGAACCAGGGTTGTCGACGAACGCGAGATCAAGAACACAGGTGGCGTCCCCGAACGTCGACTGATCGTGAGAACGCAGCTTTTGCTTGGACGGCATCGTTGGCAGATCGACGTCTCTCTGGCCAACCGTGCGAAGATGGAATTTGATCTGATCCTTGGCCGCACCGCCATTCGCAGGCGGGGGATTCTAGTCGATCCGGGTCACTCCTATCTGCTGGGTTCCGGAAAAGCTCCAACAAGGATCAAACAGAAAGCAAGAAGCACGGACTCGGAGGGACAACGCCAATGAAATTTGTCATGCTGGCTCGAAATCCAGAGCTTTACTCCCACCGTCGTCTGAAAGAAGCCGCTGAGCAGCGCGGACATGAGCTTGATATAGTGAACACGCTGCGCTGCTATATGAACATCGCTTCACGCCGACCCGAGGTCTACTATGACGGGAAGAAGCTTGGGCGTTATGACGCGGTGATCCCCCGGATCGGAGCGTCGGTCACATTCTATGGGTTGGCCGTGCTGCGACAGTTCGAGATCATGGGGGTCTTTCCGCTCAACGAGTCAGTGGCGATTGGCAGATCGCGAGACAAGCTGCGTTCCATGCAACTCATGGCGCGGGACGGCATTGGCCTGCCTGTCACCACCTTCGCTCATGATCCGAAGCAAACCGGCGAAGTTCTCAAACTCGCCGGCGACGCTCCGCTGGTGGTCAAGTTGCTGGAGGGAACACAGGGCATCGGGGTGGTTCTTGCCGATTCAAACCGCTCGGCAAAATCCGTAGTTGAGGCCTTTCGCGGCGCGAAAGTTAACATCATGGTTCAGGAATTCATCAAGGAAGCGGGCGGTGCGGATATCCGTGCGCTCGTGGTTGGTGGGCGCGTGATTGCAGCCATGCAGCGCAAAGGTGCCGAGGGCGAGTTTCGATCCAACCTGCACCGGGGTGGAAGTGCCCAGCCTATCAAGATCTCACCCGAGGAACGCTCTACCGCTGTGCGAGCTGCCAAGACGATGGGGCTAAATGTCTGCGGCGTAGATATGCTGCGCGCCAATCATGGGGCAGTTGTCATGGAGGTGAACTCCTCACCCGGACTTGAAGGGGTGGAAAAGGCAACTGGCATTGATGTTGCAGGCAAGATCATCGAGTTTCTGGAAAAGAACGCCGCCAAGGGAAACAGCAAGACCAGAGGGCGCGGATAGCAGCCATGCGAGAGCCATTTGAAATCGGCGGTTTCACCGTCCCAGCAGGCACGCGGGCTACGCTGGACCTGCCGGTGAGCGTGATGTCCGATCATACGCCGGTCAGCATGTCCGTGCATGTGGTTCACGGCCGCCGCCCAGGGCCAGTCCTGTTTGTCAGCGCGGCAATTCATGGCGATGAGGTGATTGGCGTCGAAATCGCGCGGCGATTGCTACGGGCACCTCATCTTGACAAGATCGCGGGCACGTTGCTGGTTGTGCCAATCGTGAACGCGTTCGGCTTCATGACCCAATCGAGATACCTTCCAGACAGGCGTGACCTGAACCGGTCTTTTCCTGGTAGCGAAGGCGGATCATTGGCGGGCCGCCTCGCACATATATTCATGACCGAAATTGTTGAGCGTTCCGATCTCGGTATCGATCTTCATTCTGCCGCTATTCACCGCACCAACTTGCCTCAGATTCGAGTGTCTCCGGCCTCGGATGCGACGATCAGATACGCCGATGCGTTCGGTGCGCCGGTCGTCATGATTTCCAAGTTGCGCGACGGGTCCCTGCGAAAGGCGGCCCAAGAACGCGGCGTCGACGTGCTGCTGTTCGAAGGTGGCGAAGGGCTTCGATTTGACGAGCTTTCGGCGCGGGCGGGGCTCGCCGGTATTCTTCGGGTAATGAACGCGATGGGCATGGTTGCCAAGCGCGGGATCGCGTCTGTGCGTGAGGCGCCCGTTCATGCAAGAATGAGTTCCTGGGTACGCGCTCCGGCTGGTGGATTGCTAAGAACATTCAAGGCAGCGGGCGAATATGTAGAGGTCGGCGACTTGCTTGGCCGGATCTCGGACCCGTTTGGGGAAATCAGAATGGACGTTCTTGGAGAAGCGGACGGCATCATTGTGGGCCGCACTAATTTGCCATTTGTGCACGAGGGCGACGCCTTGTTTCATATCGCCAAAACGACGAGCGCGGATGTTGAAATGCGGATCGACATGATCGCCAATCAGCTCGACGGCGATCCAATGTTTGATGAAGACGAGATCATTTAGATAGTCCGAATGTAAAAACGCGGGGCAGTTGCCCGCCCCGCGCCAGTTTACGAGATTGCACGCAATCCGCGGCTCGCCATTACCTCCCAAGCGGCAAGTCCGATCAGCGTCGATCCCGCTATCCATGCATTGGCCGTCGCCACAATATGGCCGGTGAAGTTCAACGCTGCCGGCGCCACGAGCAACAGGAACCCCATTGCCGATACCGGAGCCACCCGTGCGAGAAGGTGGCTCCGGCCGTCAGCGCCGGACATGACCAGAACAACAATGCCAGTTGCCATGAAGGCGATTGCTTCAAGTTCAGCCATGCCCTGCAACAGCGTTTCCTCACGAAACAGGACAAAGGGAGACAAAACCAACCAAATACCCATCGCGGCAAGCAGCCATTTGTGGGGAGGGATTGGCTTCCTCATAACCGTGACAACCTTTGCTTACTGATCCCCTTTGGGACCAGGGAGAAGTTCTGCGTCAACGGCGGCAACCAATTCGTCGTCATTGATGAAACCATCAGCATTCGCGTCGATCTCCAGGAAGAGATCATCCGAGACTTCAGGATACTTGGTCTGAAGCTCTGCCAGCGACGCCAGGCCATCACCGTCCATGTCAAGATCAGCGGGCATGGCGAATGCCGGAACAGCAAACAGCGAAGAGAGAAGAGCAACAATAGAAACTCGACTCATTTTGTTTTCTCCATGAGAAAATGGGCTTCTTGCCCATTGTGGGGTTGGTGCAGCGCTCCGGTGTTGGTGGCAAATCTACAGGGGTCAGATTGCAACGGTTCCTCAGCTCGGGATCTCCACTACAAAATGAGAATTGTTGATTAGCGTTCTGATCTGGTGGGGGCACTTTCGCGCTGCACTTGGTATATCGCACGAAATATTTGTGTTGAAAAACGAATTTTATTCTCGGATGATATCGAAAAATGGAATAGATAATCCTTGGATATCGAACAAGCTCGAACCTTTCTGGCCGTTGTTGAAACGGGCACCTTCTTTGATGCTGCGAAAAAGGTCCATGTCACCCAATCTACGGTGAGCATGAGAATTCGGACTTTAGAGCAGCAACTTGGGCAAGTGCTTTTTGACCGCAGCAAATCTGGCGCAGCGCTGACGAATGCGGGACATCACTTTCTCAAACACGCACAGTTGCTTGTGAGAACCTGGGCACAAGCGAAGTTGGACGTTGGTCTCCCTGTTCCAATAAGAGCAGCGCTAGAGATTGGCGCCGCACCCAGCCTTTGGGACGGATATCTTATGGGTGCTTTACCCGAATTGATGGAAACGCTGCCAGACGTTGCCATACGGGCCTCCGCAGCTTCTTCCGATGCTCTGTCGCGGGAGATCGAAGAGGGCGACCTCGACTTGGCCATAATGTACCAGCCCCGACGGGCGTCGGGATTGTCTGCCCTCCAACTATTCCAAGATGAATTTGTTCTTGTAAGCAGCGGTCCCATCGGTCTGCCGAACAAGCTGGGAGATGCGTACGTTCTCATAGATTGGGGCCCTGAATTTAAGGCTGAGCATTTATTGAATTTTCCAGAGCTTGATGCACCTCGTCTTCAATTGGGTATCGGGACCCTGGGCCTTCAGTATTTGAAGTCCATTCCATCTTCCGGCTACTTTCCAAAACGGGTCGTAGAAGCGGAACTTAGGAGTGGTCAACTAAGCTTGATAAAGGAAGCTCCTCGGTTTGCCTTCGCAGCATATGCGGTCTTTGCCCAAGATGACGAGAGCGGTCTTCCGGGCCAAGTCGCCCGGATACTTCGCAATACCGCTAGTTCGTTTGGTTGAGCACCTCAGCCCGAAGCGGAACTGGAAACTTTCAGCGTCAACTTGACGGGAGTATATTTAGGTAAGCATCTCGAAGTTTAGCACTTCGACGCCCAACAATTGAATTGGCTATATCCGAGCAATGCAAAGTCCAGACCCCGAAACCAGTGTATCTTTGGTGAGCTCCAAGAAACTTGAGGCCAAGATCCTCACACAATTGCGTGCCAAGACTGTTCACTGAGATTGCTCCAATCTCACGAATAAAGATCTCTCTGTCGAGAAGCTCTTCCAACTCTGAAACAAAACCTGAGAGGAGCAAGCGAGTCGCATTCTCATGTCCACGCGCAACATAAATCGCCGGGCAATATGCAAAGTAGTCCCCTGGCAACAAAGGACGTTTCAGATGATCCGGTGTAAGCTCTGCTTCATCGAACAGTAGTTCAAAGAAACGTTTTTCGGGATCGGACTTTGGAAATATCAAGCCAACGTGCCCAACGATTTTCGACCCAACCATTACATAGGGTCCAGACAAAAGGCCCGATTTTTGTATGTCACGCCATACCGTATCAGCGGCTGAAAACCCACTGGGTAAGCCATCTCCATGGTCCACCTCCATGCATGCCACGGCTTCTGTTACCGCCGATGAGGAGCCACCGAATTCGTTAAGCACTTCCTGATTGTTTAACAAACGATAGGCAGACCCTGAATGCTGTGGTCGCCCGGCCTCCCAATCCGCTCGGCAAGCAACCACATCCTCTAAGCTCCAACCGAGCTTTTCTTGCAGTTGGTACTCAAGGTCACCACGAATATACGACAGCGAGCGCTCATATTTGCTAATGGCGTCAACACTTACGTTGAGTATCATCGCCAGTTCCTCTTGCGTCATACGGCCATGGCGACCGCTGCCAATTCGATGGGAACGTAGTTTCTGAGCAAAAAGAGACGTCCAATTTTTCATTTTGGTATTGGGAACTGCTGGGTTCAATAGCACCAGCATGCCAAAAGTCTTCGCCTTGCCCAAGCTTCTTACGGGTTTCTTACAGGTTTTTACGGTTGTGGTCCGTGGGTTTCGGCCACGGGCTCAGGCAGCGTGAGCATTGTCGACCTTTGTTAAGGAGAAAGACTATGCCCTACTGGACGATACCCTTTGCGTCACTTTTTGAAATGCTATGCTTTGCGGGACCGCGTGGTCGAAAAGGTCGTGGACGACGAGCAAGAGAAGCAAGAAAATAGAACTAATAGGCAGTCGATCATGAGATCGGGGCTCAGCAAAAACGTTCAGCTTGCAATGCCCTTATGGCCCGCATTGCTCGCAAGGAAGGTCGAATTCGAGCCGAAAGCCGAAGTAGTTGAGTAAAATAGCACGCATAGGCAGCAACCTTTCCGAGCTTGGCCATCAGCTGCGCCGCAGAAAAATAGGCGGCCGCTCATGCAATGCGCAGCGAGATTTGGAGAACTGACGTATGAGTTGGGGGCAAACCTGTCGGTTGTATTGGATTTCACTGTACGTCAAATATCAACGCGATCTAATTGTTTGCAGCGCTCTTTATCGACGTTATCAAATGCAATCGCATGCTTAACGCTTTGGGGCACAATATTGAAGACCCTAAGGAACTTGCGTCTGAGCTCGTTTCAAAGTCTGAGAAGGTAGTTCGCCAAACAATTTCCGGTATTCTTTGGCGAAATGTCCTCCGGAAATAAAACCGTGTGCAAGTGCTGAATCCTTCACAGATGCAGCGGGTTCCTCGACGCTGAGCAAGTGTTCACGGACCGAAGTCAAGCGCCGCTTCAGAATGAATTGCCACGGCGACTCCTTGAATATCTCAACGAAATTCTCATGAAGCTGGCTCCGCCCCACACCTGCCGCTTTACACATTTCCGAAATTGTTAGTTTCTCTATAGGGGTCGCACTGAATGCCTCTCTCGCAGATCTGACACAATGAAATGCTGCATTGTCCTGAATTGTCTTTCCGGTCGAAAACAGCTCCAATGATATAAGCCACGTCGCCAACTCGGCAAACAATGCGCACTCACCATATGGCGTCATTGCAAATTGCCGATGAGCTTGGTCCCAGGGCATTGCCGCCTCGAAAGCTCGACTGACCATAAATGTGAGTTCGTTTGCGAGATTTGTTCCAACGTTGAGTTTTTTGTGTGCGTTGGGCAGTTCAGCGATGCTTGCGCCGCTCAGAGACCAAATTTCATCCGTCAGTCTTTCGCGATTAAACGCGATAAAAAGCACCCTTCGGTCTTGGCCGATATTGCAGTAATCATGTTTTCCGTTGAGCAAATAGACATCGCCTGGATTTGAGCTCCAACCATTTACGCAGTAGTCACCGGTCCAAGACAGAGGCACCATAAGAGCCATCATGTCTTGATCACCGAGCACAGTCCAAGAAGATCGCGCCTTACTCGACGCGAGATTGACAAAACTGTCGTTGCCGTACAGCCAGCAATCCTTCAGAGAAAGATCACCACTCCCGAGCTGCACAAGTTCGAACTCCCGGGCAGGCGCTCTTGCAAAGTGTTGTGCGAAACTCTTCAGCGGTTTCAACTGCATCAGGTTCCTCCAAACGATATGCCGTGCAAAGTAGCAAAACCAAAGTAGATCTACAGTTTAATACCTCAGAACCGGATAATTCGAATACTGTTTTATCGCGAGATTTTGGACGACTCAATTAACCTGAATGGCAAGCGTGGTAGCCCCAAAAGCACCATGTGCGCATTGTCATTTCGAATTGAGGATTTGGAAAATGAAATACACATACGGCACAGGTTTTTCCGCAAAGCGCCCAAGCAGACGAGATGTCATAAGGGCCGGATCGCTTGCCGCGGGTGGCTTGATGTTGCCATACCGAATGGCTTTGGCTCAGTCAGACGCCGCCGACACCATTTTCACAGGGGGCAAAATCCTGACTATGGACGCGACCAAGCCAAACGCCGACGCTCTCGCAGTGCGCGGCGGAAAGATAGTCGCGGTTGGGGCTCAGGAAGAAGTTGATGCTCTAATCTCGAACAGCACGCGTGTTATTGATCTGGATGGTCGTACGCTCATGCCGGGCATGATCGACAGTCATGCACATACGTGGTCAGTGGTTAAAGACGACTACATTGTCATTAGTCCAACTGAAGTGAGTTCCTTTGATGAAGTGCTGCAAAAGCTGAACGAGGGAGCCGCTCAGTTGCAGGACGGCGAATGGTTGCTTGCCGCCGACTATGACGGCGTAGTCACTCCGGGTGGCCGGCAATTTACACTTCAGGACCTTGACGGCATCGCGCCCAATAATCCCTTCCTAATCTTGGAAGGCAGCGGACACGTTGCATACGTCAACTCAATTGCCTTGCAGCTGGCTGGTATTGACAAGAATACGCCAGATCCGGTGGCGTCGCGTTTTGTGAAGGATGAAAACGGAGAGTTAACCGGACGTCTCGAAGAAGCAGGCGCATTCGCGCCGGTGGTCAATCTGGCGCAGACAATCACCGATGAAGAAATGGAATTGCGGACCTTGCGAATGCTAAACACCGCGGCGCGGGTGGGTATCACTTGCATCGGCGATCCGAGTGTAGGGCAAAACAAGGGGTTAGAAGATGTCAGGCTGCTTGAACGTATCAGGGACCGCGCTCCAACCCGTCATCGGGCTTTTCTCGTATCTACTGAAATGGATCTGTGGGCCGAAAATGGCATTGGAATGGGATACGGAGACGATAAATTCCGTGTCGCCAAAATGAAGGCTTGGTCGGACGGTGCGACCCAAGCATACAGTTCTTATTTGCGGGAACCTTATCTTGGAACCGATAGTCAGGGGGCGCTCAACTACACTGAGGATCAACTTTACGAAGTGGTCAAACGCGCTCACGGTGACGGCTTCTCGCTTGCCGTTCATGGCAATGGCGATGCGGCTATCGATTTGGTTCTGAAAGTGTATGAGCGTGTGTTAAAAGAAAACCCGCGCCAAGATCACCGACACCGGATTGAGCATTGCAGCGTCGGCCACCCGGACCAGTATGTCAAAATGAAGGAGCTTGGCGTATCGCCGACATACCTTTCCGGGCACATCCGGTGGTGGGGCAAGGCCTTCCGCGACGACCTCTTGGGTCCCGAACGTGTCGAATATTACGATGCTGCCGGAACAGCGGTGGAAATGGGAATACCGTTCTCGATGCACAGCGACTATTCCGTTTCGCCTTTGGGGCCATTGCGCTGCGTTCAGGACATGGTGACACGCGTGATGGCAGATGGCGGGGAGGTCTTCGCTCCCGATCAGCGCATCCCAGTCGAAGAGGCGTTGAAAGGTGTGACCACTCACGCGGCGTGGCAACTTCACATGGACGATATCGCGGGAAGCCTAGAAACGGGAAAATATGCCGATCTGACAATACTGGAAGACGATCCTACGGCAGTTGACCCGATGCAAATCGAGAACATCGTCGTCAGCGAGACTTGGCTTGAGGGCGAAAGGCAGGACGTTTCCTAAATCCTTATGTTCGAACCAAGCTGACGGGCCTGCTTTGCTAGCCCGTCAGGTCGACCGTTTAACGCTAGGTCCAAGTAAAGGAAAACGCAATGAAGTTTTGCAAGCTCTCGAGTGCACTGCTGACGTTGTTCGCAGCATCGCTGAGTGCGTCGACCGCACTCGCTTGCGCGTTCCACAATTTTGAACCGCAGATCACTGTCGTAGATCAACTTCTAGCCAGTAAGGAAATCGCACTTGCCTATCCGGCTTTCGACGACGCGTTGCGATACGACCCCCTTGCATCGATTGGGTCGGATTTAGAGGACGTCGAAATCCCTCAGCGCGTTGACGCCGCGACTATAGAGAAGTTTTCCCAAAACCCTGACGGCTACGTTCTTTTTGCACGCGAGAGCTATGGGAAATGGACTCGCATGGCCAATGTCGATGGCGACATGGTAGAGGTTTTCGATGACATTCTCTCCCGCCTCGACCGATGGCGAGCGGGCGACGATGTGGACAGGATGGCCTATTTTGCAACAAAACTTGGTCATCCGGACATCCGGGTTCACCGTCTTGCGCTCCGTGAACTAGACCGGATCGATTACGCCCAACTGCGCCAACTTGAGCTCAATATTTCCGTCGAAGCTATTATGTCGAGAATGGTGGTACTTTCCGACCCTTATCTGCAACCCATTCAAATTCTGATGCTGGGTCTGACAGGTGGTTCCGATTGGGGCGCGCTTCTAAAAAGTGGTCTCGACGAGCAATCTGATGAAGCAGGCGCAGCATTTGGTGCCTATGCCACTGCTTACATCGAGGTGGTCGGAGCGGAAGCCGCCCGCCATGTCGCACGAAACTTCGTTTCTAAATCCTCGCTTTCTACCAATGCCCGAACACTCGCCGCTCAAGCGTTGGCACTCCAGGGCTCTGTAGCGGATGCTGCTTTGAGTGAGACGATCCGACAAGAAGTTGCGGCTGCACTGAAAGCGGACCCAACGCTGGCGCCGATCATCGCACACCAATTCGGGCAGTATGAAGACTGGACTCATAAAGTCGCGCTCTGGGCCGCGATCCGGACCAACCCAGAACTTACGCTTGCAAACCGAATTTCAGTCCATCAGTACCTTATGCAAGCCGATCAGGCAGCCTCAGCGATCAGTGATGCGTCTGCGGGCAGAACCACAGCGGTGGGTGGCTTTACATCCTTAGAGCCGATCAGAAACTGATCTGAGGCGCGATACGAAGTGACTTCTTCTCACTTCGAAGCAAACTCCGGTTCGTGTTTTGCCCCAATTGACCAACTTAAACGTCCGCTTTTGGTAAATCGTGTTGCGCCGCCGCCAGCAATCCGATGACGCCGTCGAGTATACAAGGCAAATTTTGCTGCGCCAGCATCAGGCCGCTCCGTCCCGCATATCGGAGTTTGCAAAGGCCGACGATGAATGTCCGCTTAGGGCTGGAAGCGGCCATCCGAAAACCTTCCCCGGCAATACGGCGATGGCGCGAAACAAGCAAAGAATGAGACCCGAAGGTATGGAGCCTCGAACCAAGAAAGTTGAAGGTTAATGCGCCCAAAGTTTTGGGCCAAAAATGCAATTCTTTGGGCGAAATGCAAAGCTATGGGCGCACCTACATCAGATCAGAAATCCAAGTTCTCAACGCTCAGTGCGTTTTTCTGGATGAACTCACGGCGGGGCTCCACCACATCGCCCATCAGCTTGGTAAACAGGTCGTCGGCCTCGACCATGTCATCCACGCGCACCTGCAACAGCGTTCGCGCATCCGGGTCCAGCGTGGTTTCCCATAGCTGATCGGGGTTCATCTCACCCAAACCCTTGTAACGTTGCAGCGACAGGCCCTTTTCGCCCTCTTCCAGAATGGCACGCAACAGGTCCAGCGGGCCGTGGATGGCTTGCATCCGATCACGGCGGATCAGAGTGGCCGGGGTGTTGTAAACCTCTTGCAGGCTCTGGGTAAAGCTGCCGGTCTTGCGCGCCTCGCCCGAGCGCAGCATCGGGCCGTCCAGCGTACGCACCTCCTCAACGCCGCGCAGGATGCGGGCCAGACAGATGCCGTGATCCTGGGTGATACGGCCCTGCCAGCCACGCTCGTATTCCAGCGCGATCAGGTCCAGACGGGCCGCAACTTTGTCGGCCACACCCTGCAGGTCAGCATCCACCGCGCCGGGCACAAAGGCTCCGGCGACAGCAGCTTGTTCCAGAATGTGCCGCGGATAGTGGGTCGGAAAGGCGTCCAGTACACGTTTCAACTGGCGCGCTTCGTCCACAACGCGGGTCAAGTCCTGCCCGACAATCTCCTCGCCCGAGCCAAGTTTCAGCACCGCGCCCTCGACGCCCTGATTGATCAGGTAATCGTCCAGAGCGGCCTGATCTTTCAGGTAAACCTCTGACTTTCCACGCGAAACCTTATAAAGCGGTGGCTGCGCGATATAGAGGTATCCACCCTCGATCAGCTCGGGCATCTGCCGGTAGAAGAAGGTCAGCAGCAGCGTCCGAATATGCGCGCCGTCCACATCCGCATCGGTCATGATGACGATCTTGTGGTAGCGCAGCTTTTCGATGTTGAACTCATCGCGGCCAATGCCGGTGCCCAGCGCCATGACCAGATTGCCGATTTCCTGAGATGACAACATCCGGTCAAACCGCGCACGTTCCACGTTCAGGATCTTGCCACGCAGGGGCAGCACAGCCTGAGTCAAACGGTCCCGACCTGTCTGGGCTGAACCACCAGCCGAGTCACCCTCGACCAGAAAGACTTCGGTCTTGGACGGGTCTTTTTCAGAACAGTCCTTCAACTTCCCGGCCAGATAGTTCACATCCATCGCTGTTTTACGGCGGGTCAGCTCGCGCGCCTTGCGCGCAGCTTCACGGGCCAGCGCCGCCTCGATGATCTTGCCGACGATCCCCTTGGCCTCGTTCGGGTTTTCCTCGAACCACTCGGCCAGCTTTTCATTCATCAGACCTTCGACCGCCGGGCGCACCTCGGAGCTGACCAGTTTATCCTTGGTCTGGGATGAGAATTTCGGGTCCGGCACTTTCACTGACAACACGCAGGTCAGACCTTCGCGCGCGTCGTCACCGGTGAAGCTGACCTTTTCCTTCTTCGCGATCCCGCTGGACTGCGCATAGTTGTTGATCGTCCGGGTCAGAGCGCCCCGGAAACCGGCCACATGCGTCCCGCCATCACGCTGCGGGATGTTGTTGGTGAAAGGCAGCACCGTTTCGTGATAGCTGTCATTCCACCACATCGCGATCTCAACCCCGATATCGTCGCGCTCGCCCTTGATATAGATCGGCTCGGGCATCGCAGGTGTCTTGGACCGGTCAAGATATTTGACGAACTCTTTAACGCCGCCCTCATAGAACAGCTCGGTCTCAAGCCGTTCAGCGGGGCGTTCGTCGATCAGGATAATCCGCACGCCCGAATTCAGGAAGGCCAGCTCGCGCAGGCGCTTTTCAAGCGTCTCAAATGAATATTCGAGGTTCGAGAACGTATTGGTCGAGGCCAGAAACCGCACCTCGGTCCCTGTCCGATCGCCACATTCGCCAACGACCTTCAGGTGTTCCGCCGTCTCGCCGCCCTCAAACCGTGCCACGTGTTCTTTGCCGTTGCGCCAGATGCGCAGCTCCAGCCAGTCGGACAAGGCGTTCACAACCGAAACACCCACGCCGTGCAGACCGCCCGACACCTTGTACGAGTTGCTGTCGAACTTACCGCCCGCGTGTAGCTGGGTCATGATGACCTCGGCGGCTGACACGCCTTCTTCGGGGTGAATATCCACCGGAATCCCGCGACCATTGTCGCTGACCGAGACACTGGAATCGGCGTGAATTTTCACCGTCACATGGTCGGCGTGACCCGCCAGAGCTTCGTCAATTCCGTTGTCCACGACCTCATACACCATATGGTGCAGACCGGAACCGTCATCCGTATCCCCGATATACATACCGGGGCGCTTGCGGACCGCCTCCAAGCCCTTGAGAACTTTAATGGAATCCGCGCCGTATTCTTGCGGTGCCTGTGCGTCTTCGGACATGCCGTTAGTACCTATATTATTTTGGTAACTTATACGTTTTCTGGTGGGGAATGTCACGCGATCCCACCAGATTTTGTGTTGCCGAGTGGCTTTTTCAGCAGATCAAAGCTGATCAAGGTCCGCCGCGATATCCGAGGCAATTTCTGCTGCGTTCACGTCCTGTCTTTCGGCCGACAAACGCAAGCCCAACAGATCGGATTGATACCGCGCAGCCAACCGGTCAGGGTTATGATGCGCACCGATTTCTCCGGCCTCTTGCGCGCGCCGAAACAGGGTCGCAAAACAGTCCTTCATCGCCGACATGTGGCTGCTGGCCTGATCTGCCAGATCATGCCCTCGGGCCTGTAGCTCGGCAAAGGTCTTGGCCAACATACAAGCACGCGCAGGCATTTCACTTGCGTCTATCACGACTTGCGGCTGCGCTTTTAACGCCTGCAATGGCCCCATTTCATCCGCCATCGCCATCAACCGCGACACGCCATCCTGCGCGTAGCGCTCCAGGCTCAGAGCGTAGAGCGCATCCTTCGAACCGAACGCAGCGTAGAAACTGCCGGGCTTGAGATTCAGTTCACGCTCAAGATCCTTCAGCGACGTTCCAGCCCACCCCTGCCGCCAAAAGATATCCCTTGCCCGCGCAATCAGCGCGTCACGGTCATATGAAGGTTTGCGCGGCATTGACTTCACCAATTCTTGAACGTTCACTCAAATATATACTTGAGTGATCACTCAAGAAAGCCTAAATACGACTCACCGCGCCAGAAACAGGAGCTTTGACATGGCAAACTTCCCCTCTCATGACCTTGAAACCGCCCCAGAAGGGTCCAAACCGCTGCTCGAGAAATCGCAGGCCGCGTTTGGCCGCCTGCCTGGCCTGCATAAGGTGATGGCCGAAAGCCCCCAGCACCTGGAAGGCTATCAGGTTCTGCACCACCTGTTCCTGCAGACCGATTTTGACAATGACGAGAAAACCGTTGTCTGGCAGACCATCAATGTCGAAAATGAATGCCACTACTGCGTGCCCGCCCATACCGGCATCGCTAAGATGATGAAGGTCTCGGACGAGATCATCGAAGCCCTGCGCAACGAAACCCCGCTGCCGTCCGCCAAGCTCGAGGCGCTGCGGACCTTCACGCTTCAAATTATGGAAACCCGTGGTAACCCGTCCGAGGAACAACTTCAGGCGTTTTTTGATGCTGGGTATTCGCACCGAGCAGTTCTGGATGTTGTTCTGGGTCTGGCACAGAAAACCATGTCGAACTACGTCAACCACATGGCCCAAACACCTGTTGATCAGGTCATGCGCGGCTTCCTGTGGGAACGCAAAGTCGCCGAGCCCGCCTAACCGCTAACGACCGAGCCCTCATCGCTTTCATTCACGATCAGCGTCTGGGCCCGGTCACCCAATTCAGCAAACAGCTCCGGCCCGGTGCCCGTCATCCAGGCCTGAGCACCCAGTGCACAAATCTCATCATACAGCGCCGCCCGCCGCCCGGCATCCAGATGGGCGGCAACCTCGTCCAGCAATACGATCGGAGGCGCGCCCACCATCCCCGCCAATGCCCGCGCATTGGACAGAATCAGCGAGACCAACAGCGCTTTTTGTTCCCCGGTCGAACAGTCCTTGGCCGGAACGCCCTTGGCTGCGAACACACCATACAGATCCGACCGGTGCGGCCCCACCAAGGTCCGCCCTGCTGCCAGATCGCGGAACCGGCTTTCGTTCAACGCTTCGCGCAGGTCATCCACCCTCTCCGGCATTGCGCCTTCAGTTTGCACCAGCTCCAAATCAGCCGAAGGAAAAGCAGTTTCCGCCTGATCCTGCGCCGCGCGCAGATGACCCAGCGCAGCCAGACGTGCGGCATGGATACGATACCCGGTCTCGGCCATCTGCCCTTCTAACGCAGCATACCAATGGGCATCGCGCACCTGCTCTTTCAGCAAGCGGTTCCTCTCTCGCATCGCCTTTTCATAGGTCAACGAGGCCTCGGCGTGAGAGGGATCAAAACTCAGCGCGATACGGTCCAGAAACCGCCGCCGCCCCTCGGCTCCTTCGATCCACAGCCGGTCCATTGACGGGATCAGCCAGACAACCCGCGCCAGCTTGCCCAGATCAACCTGACTGGCCGCCTTGCCATCAATCCGAACCTGTCGCGCAGCGCCACCTTCGGACCAAGTCTCGATCTCGTAGCTCTGCCCCTGTGCCTCCAACAGCCCGGACAGCTTCCACCCCAGCGCCTCGGGCCGCCGGGTCATCTCAGCCGCACTCGCCCGACGCATCCCGCGCCCGGGTGAAAACAACGATACCGCTTCAAGGATGTTGGTTTTACCGGCCCCGTTGGGACCATGGATCGCAACCGGTCGCCCGTCCAGCGACAACCGCGCCAGCTTGTGCGACCTAAAATGCGAGACCGTAAGCTCGGTCAGGGCCAATCCCATGACCCCACCCTTCTTCTGTTCAAAAATACTTCCGCCGGAGGCATCGCGCGCCAGCGCGATCAGACACGCATCGGCATGACCACATAGACCGCGCTCTGGTCATTGCCTTCGCGCATCAGGGTCGGGTCACCGGCCGAGTTGAACAGGAACACCGCATTCTCACGATCGACCTGAGAAGCAATCTCGAGCAGGTATTTCGCGTTGAACCCGATCTCAAGCCGTTCGTCACCATAGGCCACGGCCAGTTCTTCCTCGGCGGCGCCGCTGTCAGGCGCATTGACCGACAGAACCAGCTTGTCTGCGTCCAGTTGCAACTTCACAGCGCGTGACCGCTCGGATGAAACGGTCGCAACGCGATCCACGGCCTGCGCGAATTCGGCTGCATCGACTTCCAGTTGGCGCGTGTTGCCCTGCGGGATGACGCGCGTGTAATCGGGGAAAGTCCCGTCGATCACCTTGGATGTCAGGGTGATGTCGGGTGTGGCAAATCGAACCTTGGTTTCGCTGACCGAGACCGCGATATCCATTTCATCATCGTCCAGCAGCTTGCGCAACTCACCCACGGTCTTACGGGGCACGATGACGCCCGGCATGTTCGCAGCACCATCCGGCAGGTCTGCATCAATACGCGCAAGGCGGTGACCGTCGGTGGCGACACAGCGCAGAACCTTGCCGCCTTCTGAGCCATCGGCCACGTGCATGTACACACCATTCAGGTAGTAGCGTGTTTCTTCCGTAGAGATGGCGAATTTCGATTTATCGAATAACCGCCGCAGCAACGCCGCCGACGCCGTGAAATTCGATTGGTACTCCGACGATGCCATGACCGGGAAGTCTTCTTTCGGCAGGGTCGCCAGCGAGAAGTTGGACCGTCCAGCCTCAACCGTCAGACGCCCGGCCGCGCTGTCGGCCGTGAGCGTCACCAACGCCCCATCCGGCAGTTTTCGCACGATCTCATGCAGGGTCGTGGCCGCTACAGTTGTCGCTCCGGCCTTTTCCACCTGCGCAGACGCCTTGTCGACAACCTCGATATCCAGATCGGTGGCGCGGAACATGGCCTGATCGCCTTCGGCCTCGATCAGCACGTTCGCAAGTATGGGAATGGTGTTGCGCCGTTCGACAACAGATTGGGCCTGTGAAACGGCCTTGAGAAGGGTGCCGCGTTCGATGCTGATCTTCATACCCTCAATTCCTTTGACTTGCGTGCCGAAATGGGCGGGACTGGCACGTTACCGTTTCCACCCTGAGGCACAAGGATTTTTTATGGATTACTGAGTCGGATTGCCCAAAGGGTCAAGAGGCGCGTGACCAAGCGGGCACAGTTCCTGCGCGACCGTGGATTATAGCGCACAAGAAAACGCCCCGCGCGTGAGGGGCCGGGGCGTTTTCCGAATGACCGAATTCAGGCTTCCAGAGAGCGGCGCAGCATCTCTACGTCTTCGGCGATCTGGCCGTCGGTCGTCTTCAGCTCTTCAATCCGTTTGACACCGTGCATGACCGTGGTGTGGTCACGCCCGCCGAAACGACGGCCAATCTCGGGCAGGGACCGGCTGGTGAGTTGCTTGCACAGATACATCGCCACCTGACGTGGGCGCGCATAAGACCGCAAACGTTTGGGGCCGATGATGTCGGACAGGCGGATGTTGTAGTATTCCGAGACTTTGCGCTGGATTTCCTCGACGGTGATCTTGCGCTCGGACGCGCGCAGCACGTCGGCCAGGCAGTCCTGCGTCAGCTCCATGTCGATTTCACGACCCACCAGCGACGCAAAAGCGAACAGTCGGGTCAACGCACCTTCGAGAACACGCACGTTGGTCGAAATACGATGGGCCAGAAACTCCAGAACACCATCCGTTATGGTCAGGTCGGGGTAGGTGCTGCTGTATTGCTGCACCTTGTTTTGCAGGATTCCCAGCCGCAGTTCATAGTCGGTCGGGTGAAGATCGACCACCAAGCCACATTGCAAACGCGACTTCACGCGGTCTTCCAGATCCTTGATCTCGCCGGGCGCGCGGTCGGCTGAGATGATGATCTGTTTGTTCTGGTCCACCAGCGCATTGAAGGTGTGAAAGAACTCCTCCTGCGTCGAATCCTTGCCGGCGATGAACTGCACATCGTCCACCATCAGAACATCGACCGAACGGAACAGGTGCTTGAAGTCCATCATGCGGCGTTCGCGCAGAGCCTGCACAAAGCGGTACATGAACTGTTCCGCCGACAGGTAAAGCACGTTCAGATCAGGGCGTTTTGTTTTCAGCTCCCACGCGATGGCGTGCATCAGGTGGGTCTTACCCAGGCCGACGCCACCATACAGAACAAGCGGATTGAAGGTCACGGGACCACCTTCAGAGACGCGACGCGCAGCGGCGTGGGCCAGTTCGTTTGGCTTGCCGACAACAAAAGTGTCAAAGGTAAAGCGCGCATCCAAAGGCGCCGCCTGCAGCGATTCGAGCGCATCATTGGCAACTTCGGCCACCTGCGGCGCGGGTGCCTCGTGCAATGCGACCGGCGCGGTTTCCGCTTCGACGGACGGTCGGGCCGGAGAATTTGCCGCGACCCGGAACGCCAGACGCTGAACAGGCTCGCCCGCCGTATTCAACTCATACAAGATGAGATCTGCAAAGTTCTGGCTAACATAATTGCCCATAAAATTGGTCGGCACCGAAAATACAGCCACGCCATCCTGCAGCTCTTGGAATTCAAGAGGTTCAATCCAGGTTGTGTAGTTGTTCTTTCCGATCGCCTTGAGCAGTTTGTTACGCAGTAGTCCCCATTTTTCTTGTGTCATTAAGCGCCTCACGCATCCCATTCTTTATTGGCCTGTCGGCCTTATTACTATGTTCCGGTTGCCCGGTTAACGTGTTCACACGCAACAGAGTACCCATCCGCCAAATCGTAATGATCTGGCGATTACTCCGTAGAAAGTCGGCACTTACCGGCGTTCTGGCGTCCCTAAAGGGCACACCCCAACATCCGGGTTGCGCGTCGCAATCTCTTTTTTAGACAGGGCTGGGACGCCTGGATGTACCAAGTCCCACAGCAGATCAGCAAACCGACTTTACCGGTTGCCAACATTCGTTCCTGATCATCCTGATGCCCGTCAGTTTGATCGCTGGAACAGCCTGTCCCCCCAAGCGAGTGAATCGCTGAATCAGTGGTAACAAGAGGGTGAGGTTCCCGGCAACGAAACTCTGATATTGACTCGTGTCTGAGCGCGAAAGAATCTCTTGGCTTCGCCAAGCGCGGTATTCTGGCAACAGCAAAAAGGGCGCCGCACTGCGC
The DNA here is from genome assembly GCF_056539165.1 of Ruegeria sp. BC7. Lineage (NCBI taxonomy): Bacteria > Pseudomonadati > Pseudomonadota > Alphaproteobacteria > Rhodobacterales > Roseobacteraceae > Ruegeria > Ruegeria sp. BC7. The sequence continues at coordinate 33,652 of NZ_JBQFUL010000008.1, forward strand.
GACGCCCTTCAAATTAGTTCAGCCTTTCTTACGTGACCTAAAGTCAGCGAAAGACTCAGCCCAGCGCTTTGACGCGAGCCGACAGACGCGACATTTTCCGCGAAGCTGTGTTTTTGTGATAAACGCCTTTGGTGACGCCGCGCATCAGCTCGGGCTGAGCTGCGCGCAGAGCTGCGGTTGCAGCGTCTTTGTCGCCGGATGCGATCGCTTCTTCTACTTTACGCAGGTAGGTGCGGATGCGCGAACGACGTGCTTTGTTGATTGCGAAACGCTTCTCGTTCTGACGAGCGCGCTTTTTTGCCTGGGGCGAATTAGCCATGTGTATCTCTGACCTTTGTTCGGTGCGGTTATCTGGGGTCGCGCGTCACGGAAATCTCCGCACCGGATCAGGGATCACGAGTGTGATTCTGGCCAAAGCGGGCCGCACGCGCATGTATAGCGGCGCTTACTATCCAAGTTACAGGGGTTTGCCAAGCAGATTCTGCGCGGCCATATTCGGACATGAAAAAGGCGGGACATCGCCCGCCTGCTCCGATCCAGCAGAGGCGCCGGTTATTTGTCGCGGAACTGCGCAGCGCGCTTTTCCAGAAAGGCGGCCATGCCTTCCTTTTGATCTTCGGTCGCGAACATCGAATGGAATACCCGACGCTCGAACAGCATCCCCTCGCTCAGCGGCAGCTCATAGCTGCGATTGACGGCTTCTTTCGCGGCCATCGTGCTCAATTGGGACTTTTCAGCAATCTTCTGCGCCGCGCTCGTCGCTTCTTCCAGAAGTTTCTTGGCGGGAACAACTCGGCTGACCAGCCCTGCGCGTTCCGCTTCTTCGGCATCCATGAAGCGACCGGTCAGGTTCATGTCCATGGATTTGGACTTGCCGACAAACCGCGTCAGGCGCTGGCTGCCGCCCAGACCTGCAATAACGCCGAGGTTAATTTCTGGCTGCCCGAACTTGGCCGTGTCCGCCGCAATAATGAAATCGCACAACATCGCCAGTTCGCATCCACCGCCCAGCGCATAGCCGGCAACAGCCGCAATTACAGGTTTGCGAATTGCGCTGATCCGATCATTCACATCGGCAAACAGGTTCTTTGTATAAACATCGACAAAGTTCATCTCGGACATCTCTTTGATATCCGCGCCGGCGGCAAAAGCCTTGTCCGAGCCTGTGATGATGATGCAGCGCACCTTGTCGTTTTGATCCGCTTCTTCCAGCGCGGTACACAACTCCTGCGTCAGTTGCGAGTTCAGTGCATTCAGCGCGTCTGGTCTATCAAGTTTGATAAGAGCGACGTGGTCTTCGATTTCGACGATGATCGTCTCAAAAGCCATGAGGTGTAAGCTTCCGGTTGTTCCGTTCAGATACGATTCCTTATCACGCGAAAAAGCTGGATCAAGTTATCTTTGGCATTTCCCGCAATAGAAGGATGAACGACCGGACTGCGTGACTCTTTTTATGGCACTTCCACAACCGTCCGTTCGACAGGGTTCTCCCTCGCGCCCGTAGACATCAAAGCGATGCTGAAAATATCCAAGTTCTCCATCGGCTTGGCGGAAATCCCGCAGCGAAGAACCCCCGGCTTCGATAGCGTCCCGCAACACCTGCCGGATGATCGGAACCATGGCCGCGACACGCTGCGCAGAAATCTGTCCTGCTTTGCGACGTGGCGACACTCTGGCGCGATAAAGCGCTTCACAGACGTAGATATTTCCCAATCCGGCAACGATTCCCTGATCCAACAGTGCGGACTTGACCGGAGTGTTCTTTCCCCGGAAAGCTTCGATCAGGTGTTGTTCATGAAAATCATTGCCCAGGGGTTCGGGTCCAAGGACCGATAGCAGCTTGTGCTTCTCTGCCGTCTCTGTCGGCAGCAAATCCATCGCTCCGAACCGGCGCGGATCGTTGAATGTGACACGCGCGCCATTGGCCATATGGAACACAACATGATCATGTTTTTCCGGCATCGGGTGGTCATGCACGAACTGCCCCAACGGGTCGCCCGACACTGTCATCCGCCCCGACATACCCAGATAAATCAGCAAAGTCTCTCCGCTGCTGAGGTCAGCCAGTATGTATTTCGAGCGTCGTCGCAACCGATCCACCCTTTGCCCGGTCAGCCTTTCCGCCATCCGCTCGGGGAATGGCCAGCGCAGATCAGGCCGATTCACATCGGCGCGTTCGATCACCACCCCCTCCATCGCCGGGGACAAGCCGCGTCTTACTGTCTCGACCTCAGGCAATTCGGGCATTACATGGCTCCTATTCCAAAGGGCCGCATTGTGCCCGGTTCCAATGGCCCTATAACAGAGACGAAATTCGACAAACGGCAAGGCAAATGTCCGACAGCAACGACAAGACCACTCATTTCGGGTTTGAAACCGTGCGCGAGGCCGAAAAGGCCGGGCGCGTGCAGGGTGTGTTCAACTCGGTCGCCTCGAAATATGACGTGATGAACGATGTCATGTCGATGGGCATCCACCGGGTCTGGAAAGACGCGATGATGGACTGGCTGGCCCCGCGCCCCGGTCAGCGACTGCTGGACGTAGCAGGCGGGACCGGAGACATCTCCTTCCGCTTCCTCAAACGCGCGGGCCATGGTCACGCCACCGTTCTGGACCTGACCGAGCCGATGCTGGTCGAAGGCCGCCAACGCGCCGAAGCCGATCAGATGTCGGACAGCCTGAACTGGGTGGTGGGCGACGCCATGTCCCTGCCGTTCGAGGACAACACGTTCGACGTCTACACGATCTCGTTCGGCATCCGGAACGTGACGCGCCCGCAAGAGGCGCTGAACGAAGCTTACCGCGTGCTGAAGCCCGGCGGCCGCCTGATGGTGCTGGAATTCAGCCAGTTGCCCAATGACGGGCTGCAAAAGCTCTATGATCTCTACAGTTTCAACGTCATCCCGCGCATGGGCAAGCTGATCGCCAATGACTATGACAGCTATCAGTATCTGGTGGAATCGATCCGCAAGTTTCCCGATCAGGAAACCTTCCTCGGTATGGTCCGCGCCGCCGGGTTTGACAACGCCAAGTACCGCAATCTGAGTATGGGCATTGCCGCCTTGCATTCCGGCTGGAAAATCTGATGCGCGGTCCACACAATATCATCCGCCTGATCCGCACAGGCGCCACATTCGAGCGCACAGGCGCCATGAACGTGGTGCTTGACGCATTCGAGGCACCAAAAGCGCTGCGCGTCCTCGCTCATACCTTGGGGAAACCGTTCCAGTGGCTAGGGTATAAGGGCGACCCGTCGATGCCCCCCGCCACCCGAGCACTCACGGCACTGGGTCCGGCGTATATCAAGTTTGGTCAGGTTCTCTCGACGCGGCCCGATGTCGTGGGCAACGAACTGGCAGAACAACTGCGCGTCCTGCAGGACAAGCTGCCCCCCTTCTCCAAAGCCGAGGCTATGGCCGAGGTCGAAAAAGAACTAGGCCAACCCGTGGCCGACATATTCGACGAGTTCAGTGAACCGATCGCCGCGGCGTCGATCGCCCAAGTCCACAAGGCGAAACTGTCCAGCACAGGCGAAGACGTCGCCGTCAAAGTCCTGCGCCCCGGAATCGAGCGCGCCTTCCGCAAGGATGTCGACGCCTTCTATTTCGCCGCGCGTATCGTGCAGCTATTTGCCCCCGGTGCGCGGCGACTGCGCCCGATGGAAGTAATCGAACATTTCGACGGCGTCGTGCGCGGTGAGCTGGATCTGCGTCTCGAAAGTGCCGCCGCCTCGGAATATGCCGCCAACACCAAGAACGACACCGGCTTCTGGCTGCCCCCAGTGGTTTGGTCCCTATCGGCTCGCCGCGTCATGACCCTCAGTTGGGCAGACGGCATCCCGCTGGGCGACAATGACGCGCTGGATGCCGCCAATCACAATCGCCGCGATCTGGGCGAACGTGTCCTGCGGCTGTTCCTCATGCACGCCCTGCGCGACGGCTATTTCCACGCCGATATGCACCAGGGCAACCTCAAGGTCGCCGCCAATGGCGATATCATCGCCTATGACTACGGCATCATGGGCCATATCGACGAATACACCCGTCGGGTCTATGCAGAAATCCTCTTTGGCTTCATCCGCCGCGACTACAAACGCGTGGCCGAGGTCCATTTCGAGGCCGGCTACGTCCCCGCCAATCAGGACGTTGACGAATTCGCCCGCGCCCTGCGCGCTGTGGGTGAACCGATCTTCGGGATGGACGCCACCCACATCTCGATGGGCCGCCTGCTGAATTACCTGTTTGAAGTCACCGAACGCTTCGGCATGGAAACCCGCACCGAGCTGATCTTGCTGCAACGCACAATGGTTGTGGTTGAAGGCGTTGCACGCTCACTGGACCCACATATCAACATCTGGGAAGTCGCCCGCCCTGTGGTCGAAGATTACATCAAGCAATCCATCGGCCCGCGCGCGGCTGTGCGCGATTTCGGAAAAACGGCCATGGTTCTGGCCCGCTTCGGCCCTCGCCTGCCCGCTCTGGTGGAAAACGCGCTGATCGCACAGACCCAGAAGGACGAGCCTAAAACCACCCGCTTCTGGTCAACAGCGCTCCCCGCAACCATCGGCGCAGCCGCAGGCGCAGCTCTTGTACTGATCGTGACGGCGCTCAGCTAAAACCGATCCGTCCCTTCATCTGGCCAAAAATATCCTCGGGGGGAATCGCGCCACGGCGCGATCGGGGGCAGACAGCCCCCCAGCAACATTTCAAGTCAGAGCAGCTCAAAGGCAATGGCGATCCCCTGACCGCCGCCGATGCACATCGTCACCAGACCTTTGGACCCACCGATCCGCTCCAGCTCATACAGTGCTTTCAGCGTGATGATCGCACCGGTCGCCCCCACAGGGTGACCCAATGCAATCGCACCGCCATTCGGATTGACCTTGGCGGTGTCCAGCCCCAGTTCGTTATTGACGGCGATTGCCTGCGACGCGAAGGCTTCGTTGCTTTCGATCACGTCGAAATCCTCAACCGTCAAACCAGTGCGCGCCAGCAGGTTCTGTACCGCAGGCACCGGACCGATGCCCATCACTTCGGGCCGCACACCCGCGTGGCCATAGCCCAGAATCCGCGCTTTCGGCTTCAGACCCGCTTTCTCAGCCGCGTCCGCCGTCGCCAGAACCATCGCGGCCGCACCGTCATTAATGCCCGAGGCATTCCCCGCCGTCACACGGCCATCTTTCTTGAACGCCGGACGCAACCCTGACAGCGCCTCTGCCGAGGTCTGTTTCGGATGCTCATCGACCATAAAATCCACCATGTCGCGCTTGACCTTGACCTGAACCGGCGTGATCTGGCTTTGGAAATACCCGGCCTCAATCGCAGCAGCGGCGCGGGTCTGGCTGGTCAGGGCGAATTCATCCATCTGTTCGCGCGTCACCTGATGTTCGTCGGCGACGTTTTCGGCCGTTACACCCATGTGCCCGGTTCCAAAGGGACAGTTCAGCGCGCCCAGCATCATGTCCAGCGATGTGACGTCGCCCATTTTCGCGCCCCAACGCGCCTGCGGAACGATGTAAGGGCTGCGCGACATGCTCTCGGCACCACCGGCGACGGCAAATTCTGCATCCCCCAGCATCAGCGACTGCACTGCCGACACAATCGCCTGGGCACCGGACCCGCACAGACGGTTCACGTTCATCGCAGGTGTTTCAACCGGAATACCCGCTTGTTTTGCGGCGACACGAGACAGGTACATATCGCGCGGTTCGGTGTTGATCACGTGCCCGAAAACCACGTTGCCGATCTGCGCGGCCTCAACACCGGATTTCTCCATCGCGGCCTCGGCCACAACAGTCGCCAGATCAATCGGCGCGGTCGAGGCCAATGCCCCGCCAAAGGTTCCAACCGCGGTGCGGGCGCCATCAAGAATGACGATATCTTTCATGTCTCTTCTCCTCTTGGATTTGGCGGCACTATGCATTCGTCAGGTTAGGCTGTCCCATGGGACGTACCGTCACAAGCGGAATTGACATCACATCCCGAAAGGCGCATGAGATTCCGTCATGACGGAAAGATCAGACGATATCCTGACACGCCTGCCCGCGCGCCTGAAAGAAGCGCGCCGCGCCAAGGGGCTGTCCCTCGAAGCCGTGGCCAATCTCAGCGGTGTGTCCCGGTCCATGGTCAGCCAGATTGAGCGGGGCGAAAGCAGCCCCACCATCTCGACCCTGTGGAACCTGACCCGTGCCCTTCAAGTGGATTTTGCAGGTCTTCTAGAGGAAGCCGACAGCGCCGATCAGATCGAGGTTCTACGCAGCGCAGAAGTGCCCAGCATCGACAATATGGGCCAGAACTGCCGAATTCGGATTCTTTCCCCGCCCGAGGAAGCAGGCGGTCACGAGGTCTATGACATCCACTTTGAGCAAAACGGCGGATTGACCAGCCCACCCCACGCGCGGGGGGCGCGTGAACAACTGACAGTGCTCGAAGGCTCTGTTCGCGTGACATCCGGTTCCGCCATCCGCGATTTGAAACAGGGTGATACGGCGCGATACGCCGCTGACGTTGCCCATTCGATCACGGCCGAAGGCGCAGCAAGGGTTTTTCTGATCGTCAAAAACGCTTGAACTGGCAAAAATCCGCCTTCACGGAATTTTTTCCGTCATTTTGAAAATCCCCTATTTGGGAATTTATTCCGCTATGTTAGAAACGCGACTCAGAGCAAGGAGATCGCCATGGCTGATACGTTCCTGTCCCACATCACGGACACCCTCGCGCAGATCGAAGCGGAAGGTCTGTACAAGCGCGAGCGAATGATCACCTCGCCTCAGGGCGGAGAGATCACGGTAGGCGGCAAACAGGTCATAAACCTGTGCGCCAACAACTATCTGGGTCTGGCCGATCACCCGGCGCTGATCAAAGCGGCCAAGGACGCGATGGAACCCAAGGGCTTTGGCATGGCCTCTGTGCGTTTCATCTGTGGCACTCAGGACATACACCGCGAGTTGGAACACAGGCTGGCGCAGTTTCTGAACAAGGACGACGCAATCCTGTTTGCGGCCTGCTTTGATGCCAACGGAGGGTTGTTCGAACCCTTATTAGGGCCAGAGGACGCCATTATCTCGGACAGTTTGAACCACGCTTCGATCATCGACGGGGTGCGGCTGTGCAAGGCCAAACGATACCGGTATCTGAACAACGACATGACCGACCTTGAAGCCTGGCTGAAACAGGCACGCGAGGACGGGGCGCGGCATATCATGATCGCAACCGATGGCGTGTTCTCGATGGATGGATATCTGGCGAACCTGCCGAAAATCCGCGAACTGGCTGACAAATACGACGCCATTGTCATGGTCGATGACTGCCACGCCACCGGCTTCATGGGACCGAACGGGGCAGGTACGCCAGATCACTTCGGCGTAGACGTAGACATTCTGACGGGAACTTTGGGCAAGGCACTTGGGGGGGCAATCGGCGGTTATATCGCTGGGCCGCAGCCAGTGATCGACCTGCTGCGGCAGCGGGCGCGGCCCTATCTGTTCTCGAACTCGCTGCCGCCTTCCATCGTTGCTGCCGGTCTCGAAGCGATCCGACTGGTCGAAGAAGGGGACATGCTGCGCGCCCAACTGTTCGGAAACGCAAAATACTGGCGTGCAGGGTTAGAGAAGTTGGGCTTCGACCTTCTTCCCGGCGAACACCCGATCATCCCGGTGATGCTGGGCGAGGCGACGCTGGCGCAGGAAATGGCAGCGCGGCTGTTTGATGAGGGCGTCTACGTCTCGGGCTTTTTCTTCCCGGTCGTCCCGCGTGGACAAGCACGGATCAGAACGCAGATGAATGCGGCCCTAACACGGGAAGAACTGGATCGCGCTCTGACAGCATTTGGCAAGGTTGGCAAAGAGCTGGGAGTGATCTGATGCGACCCAATACAATGAAGGCGCTTGAAAAATCCAGACCCGAGGAAGGGCTTTGGATGGTACGGGCTCCGGTGCCGGAAATCGGCCCGGACGAGGTTTTGATCCGCATTCACAAGACCGGCATCTGCGGGACCGACATTCACATCTGGAATTGGGATGAATGGGCCTCGCATACTGTTCCGGTGCCCATGATCACCGGCCATGAATTTGCCGGAGAAATTGTCGAGCTGGGGCGCAATGTGACCGGGTTGAAAGTCGGTCAGCGCTGCTCGGGCGAAGGTCACCTAATCACCACCGACAGCCGTCAGAGCCGCGCCGGTAAGTTCCATCTGGACCCCGGCACGCGCGGGATCGGGGTGAATGAACAGGGCGCGTTTGCCGAATATCTGAAATTGCCCGCCTTCAACGTTGTCCCCCTGCCCGATGATGTCCCGGACGAGATCGGGGCCATCCTCGATCCGCTGGGCAACGCCGTGCACACCGCACTCAGCTTTGACCTGCTGGGTGAGGACGTATTGATCACCGGCGCTGGCCCCATCGGCATTATGGCTGCGGCGGTCGCTCGCCATGCGGGGGCACGACACGTCGTTGTCACCGACATTAACCCTGACCGCCTGAAACTGGCCGCACATGTCGTGCCGACGGTACGGCCTGTCGATGTCAGCAAGGAAGACTTGCAGGACGTGACAGCGGAACTCGGTATGAAAGAAGGGTTCGACGTCGGGTTGGAGATGTCCGGCTCGCAGGCCGCGCTGGACCAGATGGTTGAAGCTCTGGTAATGGGTGGCAAGATTGCCTTGCTGGGAATTCCCCCGGGGAAATCTCCGGTTGACTGGTCCCGCATCGTGTTCAAAGCCATCACCATCAAGGGGGTCTATGGCCGCGAAATGTTCGAGACGTGGTACAAGATGATCGCAATGCTGCAAAACGGGTTGGATGTTTCCAGGGTCATTACGCATCGGTTTGGCGTTGACGAATTCGCCAAAGGATTTACCGCGATGAAATCCGGCCTGTCAGGAAAGGTTGTTCTGGATTGGACCTAACGCTCTGGAACTGAGCGGGTTTAGCCCCTAAACAGGGGCAGACTCAGGCGTTTGGAGGGGCAAATGGGTGACAAGGACGGCAGGTTTCTAGAGCGTGGTATCGAAGATTCGCTGGTTACCGATTTTGCCGAAACGCATCGCAAGAGCTACGGCGATTTCCTACAGCTCAATACCCTTCTGAACCTGCAGAAAACCTTTCAGGACCCCGCCCAACCCGATGAGTTGTTGTTCATTATCATCCATCAGGTCAGTGAGTTGTGGCTGAAGCTGATGCACCACCAACTGGTCGAGGTGCGGCGGTTTCTGCAACAGGACGACTTCGGCCCGGCAATGAAGAACCTCGACCGGGTGAAAGCGATCCAGCGGCAACTGATAGCTGCGTGGGAAACATTGCTGACCATGACACCCGCCGACTACATGACCTTCCGGCAGGCTCTGGGCAGCTCGTCGGGGTTTCAAAGCTATGGCTACCGCCAAGTCGAATTCATTCTGGGCAACAAGGATGCCTCGACCCTGAAAGTTCATGAACATGACCCAAAGGTCATGGAGATGCTGAACGCCGCGCTGACAAAGCCTTCGCTCTATGACGAGGTGCTGTTCATGCTGGCGCGTCAGGGGTTCGACGTACCGCAGGACCTGCTAGAGCGGAACTTTGCGCAGCCCTATTCCGGCGACGCGCGCGTGGTGAAAATCTGGGCGCAGGTTTATCGCGACACAGACAGGTATTGGGATCTCTATGCACTGGCGGAAAAGCTGATGGACGTGGAATCGCTGTTCCAGCGTTGGCGGTTCGATCACGTCACGGCGGTGGAACGGGTGATCGGCGACCAACCCGGCACCGGAGGCTCCAGTGGCGTGTCGTTCCTGCGCAAAGCCTTGGATTTACGGTTTTTTCATGATCTTTACGATCTGCGAACCGAACTGATGTATTCCGAGCAGGAGTAGATAATGCTGTACCGAGGTTTCACTCAGGAAGAACTGGATCAGGAATACTCTCCCCGGTCGATGATCGGCGGCGATCTTACGCCTTATGTCCAAAGCTGGGCCGCGCTCAGCGCACAGAACCGGGCGCGGATGGAATGTCATGAGAACCTCTCATACGGTGACAGCCCGACGCAGGTTCTTGATTTCTTTCCGGCGAAAGGGGCTGGCGCACCGCTGCATGTGTTCATTCACGGCGGTTATTGGCAGGCCATCAGTCAGCGCGAATCTGCGATGATGGCCCCGGCGATGATCGAGGCCGAACACTCTTTCGCGACCCTGAACTACACGCTGGCGCCGGACGCGCGGATTGGCGACATGATCGCCGAGTGCCGAAACGCCTTGCTCTGGCTCGCGTCTCAGGCGTCCGAGCTTGGTTTTGATCCGTCGCGCATAACGCTGTCCGGGCACAGCGCGGGGGGGCATCTGGCCAGTATGGTCATGGCGACTTCGGCGGATGCGTTGGCCCGAGCGGGGCTGCGTGTTCGAGACGTCATCCTGATCAGCGGGATATTTGATATGGAACCGATCAGCCTGACGCCTGTGAACGATCCGCTGCAACTGACCCCGGTCGAAGTGCACGACCTGTCGCCGATCCTGCATCTGCCCGCGCCCGGCCCGCGCTATCGCGTGACCGTGGGTGAGCGCGACACGCCCGAGTTCATCCGCCAGAGCCGGGACTACGCGGAGTTGTTGCGCAAGGGCGGACACTCCGTCAGTTTCGATCTGCAGAAGGGGGTGCATCACTTCGACATCGTCATGCACCCCAGTACGTTCTTACCCGCCGGGCACTAGCCCTCAATGAAAAACGGCGACCCAAAGGGCCGCCGTTTTCTGATTCAATGCAATACCGGATCAATCCAGCGTGCGGGTGACTTCCTCGCGCTCGAAGATTTCGATCACGTCGCCCGCGCGGATATCGTCGTAGTTCTCGAACGCCATACCGCATTCCTGACCCGACTGAACCTCGGCCACTTCGTCTTTGAAGCGCTTCAGCGTCTTCAGCGTGCCTTCGTGGATCACCACGTTGTCGCGCAGCAGGCGGACGCCAGCGGAACGACGCGCCACGCCTTCGGTGACCAGACAGCCCGCAACCTTGCCGACGCCTGTGACCTTAAAGACTTCGCGGATCTCGGCGTAACCGATGAACTTCTCGCGGATCTCGGCGCTCAGCAGGCCGGAGGCGGCGGCTTTCACGTCATCCACGAGGTCATAGATCACCGAGTAATAGCGGATCTCGACACCCTTCTGGTTCGCGGTGTTCCGCGCCGATGCGTTGGCACGGACGTTAAAGCCCATGACCGGCGCGCCCGAGGCTTCGGCAAGGCCGATATCCGTCTCGGTGATCGCGCCCACGCCCGAGTGCAGAACACGCACGCGTACTTCGTCGTTGCCAATCTTTTCCATCGCCTGAACGATAGCTTCGGCAGATCCCTGCACGTCGGCTTTGACGAGGATCGGCAGCTCGGCCACGTTCTCGTCTTCCTTGGCCTTCTGCATCAACTGCTCAAGGGTGGTTGCGGCACCGGCGGCGGCGCGTTTATCCTTGGCGGCTTGCTCACGATAGGCGGCGATCTCACGGGCTTGCGCTTCGGTCTCGGTCACGTTCAGAACGTCACCCGCTTCGGGCGTGCCATTTAGACCAAGAACCTCGACCGGAACCGAGGGTCCAGCCTCTTTGACGCGGTCGCCCTTGTCGTTGATCAGCGCACGGACCTTACCGTATTGCTCACCCACAACGAAGATATCACCTTGGCGCAGCGTGCCGTTCTGAACCAGAACGGTGGCCACGGGACCGCGGCCCACGTCCAGCTGCGCCTCGATCACGGCACCTTGGGCGGCGCGGTCGGGGTTAGCTTTCAGTTCCAGAATCTCGGCCTGCAGCGCGATGGCTTCCAGCAGTTCGTCCAGACCCTGACCAGTGACGGCCGAGACCTCAACGTCCTGAACCTCACCCGACATCTTCTCGACGATCACTTCATGCTGCAGCAGGTCGGTGCGCACCTTGTCGGGGTTGGCTTCGGGCTTGTCGATCTTGTTGATCGCCACGATCATCGGCACTTCGGCGGCCTTGGCGTGGTTGATGGCTTCGATCGTCTGCGGCATCACCGCGTCGTCAGCGGCCACAACTAGAACCACGATATCCGTGACCTGAGCCCCGCGCGAACGCATCGAGGTAAAGGCCGCGTGGCCCGGTGTATCCAGGAAGGTCAGCGTGGTGCCGCCATCGGTTTTCACCTGATAGGCACCGATATGCTGCGTGATGCCCCCGGCCTCACCCGCGACAACACGTGCGTCACGAATCGCGTCCAGCAGCGAGGTTTTGCCGTGGTCAACGTGACCCATGATGGTGATGACCGGCGGACGCGGCTGCAGATCGTCATCGCTGTCTTCGACCTCTTTGATGACGTCTTCAACATCCGAATCAGAGACACGGGTGACCTTGTGGCCAAATTCTTCGATGATCAGCTCGGCAGTGTCCGCGTCGATGGTCTGGTTCTGCGTGACCATCATGCCCATCTGCATCAGCGATTTAACAACATCTGCCACACGCTCGGCCATACGGTTGGCCAGTTCCGAGACCATGATCGCCTCGGGCAACTGTACGTCGCGGATCACCTTTTCCCGCTCGACCGGTGCACCCATGGCTTTCTGGCGCGCCCGCTCCTGCTTGCGCTTCATCGACGCCATCGAGCGTTGACGGTTGCCTTCACCGCCTGTGGCCTGACCCAGTGTCAGCTTGCCAGAGCGACGGTTGTCGTCACGACCCTTGCCGCGACCACGCTGTTCGCGTTCGCGGTCCTGCTTGCGCGGAGCGGCAGCAGGCGCGGGCTTGCTGGCCGGGCTGCGCGCGGCTTTGGGTTCTTCGGGCGCGGGGGCAGCAGCAGCGCGTTTGGCAGCTTCTTCAGCCTCTTTGCGCTTGCGTTCTTCGGCCTCGGCCTTGGCGCGGGCGCGTTCTTCGGCCTCACGCTGTTCGCGTTCTTTGGCTTCCTGCTCGGCACGGCGGCGGGCGCGTTCTTCTTCGCGCGCCTTTTCCTGTGCTTCACGGGCAGCGGCTTCTTCGGCCTCACGTGCCTTGGCTGCCTGCAGCGCCTTCATCCGGCGTGCCATTTCCGCGTCGGAAATCCCGGCAGGGCGACGCGATGGATCACCCGAAGGCGTTGCACCGCCACCCGGCTTTCCGGCACCCGGCTTGGGGACCACCACGCGTTTGCGTTTGGTTTCCACCACGACATTCTTGGTGCGTCCGTGGCTGAAACTTTGTTTCACATTTCCGGGGCGTGCCCCGCCACGAAGACCCAATGTCTTTTTGCCGTCACTATCGCTCATAAAGCTTCTTACCCTTCCGAGCGGCCCTTGCCGCCGTCATCCGTTTCGCGCAAGCCACGCAGGCGCTGCGCTTCCTCTACAACACGTTTGGCGAGTCCGCCAGAGGCCAGCGCCGCATGAATCACGGTTTGGCGCCCAAATGCCGCCCCCAACTCATCTGCAGTCAGCCAACCGATGTATTTTCCGAAGTGCGGCGTGCTGAGTTTCGACTTGCCGCGCCCCGATCCATCAGAGGCCTGAATCAGCACCTGAGCCTCTTCCCGGTCCAGCCACGTCTTGACCTTTTCATATCCCGCGACTGCGTCGCCGGATTTGCGCGCCAGACTGATCAGCTCGATCACCCGCCGCGCGACTTGCTTTTCGACCTCATCGGCCAGGTCCGCCTGCGCCGTTACCTGCGCCTTGAACCCGCGCGAGAACAGCTTTTTGCCAACGGCCTTATCCAGCGCGGCCCGATCCGCCGCCACATAGACCCCGCGCCCCGGCAATTTCGCCGCGACATCGGGAAAGACCTGACCGTCCGGCCCCATCACAAAGCGGATCAGCCCGTATTTGGGCTGAACCTCGCCCGTGGCGATGCACTTGCGTTCGGGTCCGTCCGACCGATCCTTATGGACGCCACCGCGACCCATTCAAGTCTCCCGAGGCCCTGAGATCAGGCCTCGGCCTCCTCATCAGTTTCGCCTTCGATCTCTTCTTCGGCCTGCTCAAGTTCTGCCGGATCAACCCAGCCCAACATGATGCGGGCGGTCATGACCAAATCCTGCGCCTCTTCCAGAGACACGCCGAAAGGCTCAAGCACACCGTCATCCTTGATGCGCTCGCCGTCGACCGTGGTCCAGCCACCGGCCAGTTCCCAGTCGGCGCAGGTGGCGAAGTCTTCCAGAGTCTTCACGTCATCCTTGGCCAGCGCCTCTACCATCTGGGGTGTCAAACCCTCGAATTCAATAAGGCTGTCCTCGGCACCAAGGGCGCGGGCACTATCCAGCGCAGCCTTGGCCTGTGCTTCCAGGAATTCACGCGCACGGGTTTGCAACTCTTGCGCGGTGCCTTCGTCAACACCGTCGATCACCAGCAGCTCGTCGATATCGACATAGGCGACTTCTTCGAGGTTGGTGAAACCTTCGGACACCAGCAACTGGGCAAAGAATTCGTCCAGATCCAAGCTGTCCATGAACAGCTGGGTGCGGGCTTCAAATTCTTTCTGACGACGCGCCGATTCTTCGGCTTCGGTCATGATGTCAATGTCCAGACCGGTCAACTGGCTGGCCAGACGCACGTTCTGACCGCGGCGACCGATGGCGAGGCTCAACTGCTCCTCGGGCACAACTACTTCGATCTTGCCAGCTTCTTCGTCCAGAACCACCTTGGAGACCTCGGCAGGTTGCAACGCGTTCACCAGGAAGGTCGGCTGATCTTCGTTCCACGGGATGATGTCGATTTTCTCGCCCTGCAGCTCGTTCACAACGGCCTGAACGCGGCTACCGCGCATACCAACACAGGCACCGACCGGGTCGATCGAGCCGTCATACGAGATCACAGCGATCTTGGCGCGCGAACCGGGGTCGCGGGCCACGGCCTTGACCTCGATGATGCCGTCATAGATTTCCGGCACTTCCATCTTAAACAGTTCGGCCATGAATTCCGGTGCGGTGCGCGACAGGAAAATCTGGTGGCCACGAACTTCGCGGCGGACTTCCTTGATGTACGCACGCACACGGTCATTCGGGCGATAGCTTTCGCGACCGATCTTGTCATTGCGGCGCAGAACGGCCTCGGCACCGCCCAGATCGACGATGACATTGCCGAATTCCTCGCGCTTGACCGCACCGTTGATGATGGTGCCAGCGCGATCCTTGAATTCTTCGTACTGACGATCACGCTCGGCCTCGCGGACCTTCTGCAAGATCACCTGCTTGGCCGACTGTGCAGCAATACGACCCATTTCAACCGGCGGGACTTCTTCAACGAAGACGTCACCGACCTCGGGGTTTTCCATATACTGCTTGGCTTGTTCGACGGTGAACTCGGCCTGATAGTTCTCAAGCTCCTCATCCTCGACCACGGTGCGCACGCGAGTAAAGGTCGCCTTGCCGGTCTTGCGGTCGATGGAGACACGAATGTCCATCTCGGCCCCGTAGCGGCTCTTGGCGGCACGGGCGAGCGATTCTTCCATCGCTTCGACAACCAGACCGGGGTCGATCATCTTTTCGCGGGCCACGGCCTCGGCGGTCTGCAGCAGCTCCAGCTGGTTGGCTGAGGTGATTGCCATCAGTTCGTCTCCTCTTCGGACCCTTCGGTCTCAATCTCGTCGAAAGCGTTTTCGTTCAGGGCACCGGCGTCTTTACGCTGGCGCAGCATTTCCTTGATCAGGTCGTCGGTCAGAACCAGCTTGGCATCGCTCAGCCAATCGAATTGCAGACCGATGGTGATCGTCTCGGACCCTTCGGGGATGTTGATCAGAACCTCGTCCCCTTCGATCCCCGCCAGCTCACCCTTAAAGCGGCGGCGACCGTCGATCAGTTCGGCGGTCTCGATCTTGGCCTCATACCCTTCAAAGGTCTCAAAGTCCTTGAGACGGGTCAGAGGGCGGTCGATGCCGGGGCTGGAAACCTCAAGCGTATAGGCGTCAAGGATCGGATCCTCGACATCCAGCGTTGCGCTGACCGCGTTGGAAATCTCGGCGCAGTCATCCACTTCGATACCGCCATCGGGCTTGTCTGCCATGATTTGCAGCGTGGTCTGTTTGCCGCTCATCAGGCGAATGCGGACCAACTCATACCCCAGATCCTCGATCACGGGGGTGATGATCTCGGCCAGTCGCCGGTCAATGGCTGCCTTGGCTATCAGGTCGTTTGTCATTTAGGTTCTCTACCCTTCATCCGGGCACAAAAAAACGGGCGCGCGGCCCGTCGAATTTTCCGGTGGAGCTTTGAACCAGAAGTCCAACGCGCCGCTGTTGGAAATGCATATACGCAGGGTTTCCCGAGTCTGCAACCCCCAGCAGGAATTAAGCCAGCCACCACCGTTCGGCGATGCGGCCATCGTCCAGCGCTCGCGCCTGTCCGACCTGGCCCGGCATTCCGACACGAGCGGCCACGGCCAGCGCCATATCCGTCTCACCCGGGAAAAAGCGCAGACCGCGTTGCCCCCTCAGATCGTCTTGCGCGGGCAATGCGGCAACGTCCACATAGCCGTCTCGCAAAGCCTCAGCCCGGACACGCGCGTCGGGGATCACGATGACCTCCAGCGCATCAACCCAGCCCGCTTGACCGCTTTTGTAGTGACCCGCGACTTTGCGTCCCAAAAAATGACGCCCATCTTCGGCGCGCTCGACCCGATAAAATCCGGTGCCGTTGGCCGCGTGCAATGGCGTTACGTCCTGACCTTTCCGCGTAATGACAAATCGACTGTCCGCCAGCAAAAACGGCAGGCCCGGATTGGCGTCCGCCAGCTCCAGCCGCAGGGACGAGGACGAGGTGGCCTCAACGCGCCCAACCTGCTCCAACACGGCAAGAACGTCGGTAACGTCCAACGGAGCCTCATCATGGAACAGAACACCGGGGCGCAGATCGAAATGCCAAACCCGCGCGTCCGCATCGGTTTTCCAGCCTGTCGCCAACTCGGGGCGCAACGTGCCATCCGGCGCAATCTCGGTCAGCGTGTCGAACACAGCACCACGCGCCACCTGTTCAAGGCTTTCGTCCCGAGGCACGGCCAACCGCAGCGTTCCACCGGTTTTTGGCGTATTGGCCAATGATGCGCCCGTGGCCGCCAGCAATGCGGCGGCGGCACCCGAAGCGAACAAAGCACGACGGTCAAGCCGGGTCATGCCACACCCTCCGCTACGCGGTCCATGATACGGACCAGTTCAGCGCTTATGCCCGGCTCGGACAAGGCGTGCCCGGCCTGCCGGACCATCTTCAACTCGGCATTTGGCCAGCGTTCGGCCAAAGACCACGCGGCCTGTGGCGGGCAGATCATGTCATAACGCCCCTGCACGATATGGCCGGGGATATGGGCGATCCGCTCCATCTGGTCTAGAATCTGCCCGTCCTTTTCAAGAAACGCACCGTGGGAAAAATAGTGATTCTCAAGCCGCGCAAACGCTCGTGCATATTCGCCGGGACTTTCGCCCGTTGATCCATGCGAGTGTATGGACGCCAGAGCGTTCTCCCAACTGGACCAAGCGCGGGCATACAGGATTTCCGTCGCCCGATCGCCCGAGAAAAGGCGTTTGTGATAGGCGCCGATCGTGTCCGACAGCTCGTCCTCAGCCAGCAGGGCCGTAAACTTTGCCCATTGCTCGGGCCAGAACTTGCCCGCGCCGCCGCCATAGAACCAGTCCAGCTCGGCCTGCGTCGCCAGAAACACGCCGCGCAGCACCAGCCGGTTCACCCGATCGGGATGCGCCTGCGCATAGACCAGCGCCAAGGTCGCGCCCCAGCTACCGCCAAACACCGTCCAGTCGTCGATATCCAGCAGCGTTCGCAGGCGTTCGATGTCGTCCACCAGATCCCACGTCGTGTTATCCACCACCGAGGCATGAGGCCGCGACCGCCCACACCCGCGCTGATCAAACAGAATCACCCGGAATACACGCGGATCGAAATAACGCCGCATGGCCGGGCTGCATCCTCCGCCCGGGCCGCCATGCAGAACCACAACAGGCAACCCGTCGGGATTACCGCATTGTTCCATGTAAATACGGTGCCCGTCACCCACATCGACCATGCGCTGATCGAACGGGTCAATCGGCGGGTACAGATATTGAACTGCGCGCTTTTGGTCCGGGTACTTATCCATTAGGGCCCTATATAGTCTTTAAACGTAAAAGAGCACACGGAGACAGGAATGCAAGCGCATCCGAACACGGTGGACCCGTCAGAGATCGCAAAATTCGAGGCGATGGCTGCGGAATGGTGGGATCCCCATGGGAAATTCAAACCCCTGCACATGCTGAATCCGTGTCGTCTGGATTATATCACACAGCAGATCGCGGGCGAATTTGACCGTGATCTGACGACCGCAAAACCGTTCGACGGCCTGCGCCTGCTGGATATCGGCTGCGGCGGCGGACTGCTGAGCGAACCCATGGCGCGTTTGGGCGCAACGGTCGTGGGGGCCGACGCCGCCGAGGGCAACCTGCCCGTCGCCCGCATCCATGCCGAGCAATCGGGGCTGGACATCGACTATCGCCACACCACCGCCGAGGACATGGTCGCCGCGGGTGAACAATTCGACGTGGTGCTGAACATGGAGGTGGTCGAACACGTGGCCGACCCGTTGGGTTTCCTGACCGCCTCGCAGCAGTTACTGAAACCGGGCGGGTTGCTGATCTGCTCGACCATCAACCGCAACCCGAAATCCTATGCGATGGCCATTTTCGGGGCCGAGGTCGTCATGCGCTGGCTGCCACGCGGCACGCATGAGTGGAACAAGTTTATCACGCCGGATGAGCTGTTTGACCTGCTGCGCCAGGCCGGGTTGGACCCCGTGGACCGCAAGGGGTTTGTGTTCAACCCGGTGCTGTGGAGCTGGTCGATCTCAGACCGGGACCTGAGCGTGAATTACGTGACGGCGAGCGTGAAGCCGGGGTGAGGCTACTCCCCCTCCAACTGCAACCGCAAATCCCGCAGTACGGGCAGCGTGCTGCGGACACGCTCCAGACCCAGCTCTCCGACCACGCGGTTGATCAGCGGGGCAATCGATGAAATCGCCTGATCGCGGGCGCGGCGACCGGCGGGGCTGATGGCGACCATCTTGCGGCGGGCGTCGTCCCAGTCGGGGCGGATGTGGATGTATCCGGCCCATTCCAGCTTGGCCAAAGTGTTGGTCATCGCCCCCCGCGTAACATGAAAAGTGCTGGCCAGTTGCGCTGGCGTGCGCTCATCCCCCACGAACACCAGATGGTTCAAAACCGAGAAGTGTGAGATTTCCATGCCCTTGGGCAGCACCCGGCTGAGCCGGTTGCGCAATAGCTGGTCGGCGGTCAGGATCTCGCTGAACAGCGTGACCGCAAGGGCATTGGTGTCGTCCGTCATTGGGTCCGGCTCTGGATCAGGGGCCGTCAAAAGCCCGCAGGTGCGTCAATGAGGGCACGCGGCGGCGCGCCTCTGACACAGAACTATCATCCAGATCGAAAATGTGAATGCCCGGATCGGTGCCTGCGTCGATGACGACCTCTCCCCACGGGGCCACGACCATACTGTGACCGTAGGTGTACCGCGTTCTGCCACGGGTTTTGGGGTGTTCTCCGGTTTGCGCCGGAGCCAGCACCCAAGCGCCGTTCTCAATCGCCCGGGCACGCAACAGCGATTCCCAGTGCGCAGCCCCGGTAACCGGGGAAAACGCCGCCGGAACCGTCAGGATACGCGCACCGGCCTGAGCCAGCGCCGCATAGAGATGAGGAAAGCGGATATCGTAACACACGGTCAGGCCAACTTTGCCGAATTCTGTCTCGGCAATCACAGCCCGGTCGCCGGGGCGGTAATTCTTGGATTCCCGAAAGGACTCGGCTTCCGTGACCTGCACGTCAAACATATGAATCTTATCGTACTGCGCCACGATCTGTCCTTGCGGGTCGATCATGAACGAGCGATTGGCAAAACGTCCGTCCGCGTCGTGGGTTTTGACCGCCAGCGAGCCGATCAACAGCCACACATTCAACGCCTTCGCGTGATTGCGCAGCCCCGCCAGCGTCAGGTCATCTTCTTCATGCTGCAAAACTTCGCGCTGCCGCGTTGTCGAGGTTGACACGCAGTTCGTCACCTCGGGGGTGAGGATGAACTGCGCGCCCCGTTCCGCCGCCTCGGTCATTAGGGCGCGCACCATCTCCAGATTCGCGGCCGGATCGTCCGACGAGGTGATCTGCAGCAGAGCAGTCTTCATTACGCTGCCAGCAGGCGGTCCAGCTTGCCCTGACGCTCCAGCTCATAAAGATCGTCGCAGCCGCCTACATGCTGCGATCCGATAAATATCTGCGGTACAGTGCGTTTGCCGCCAGCGCGCTCGATCATTTCGGGTTTGCGCTTGGGATGCATCAGCACGTCGACCTCACTGAATTCGACGCCTTTCTGTTTCAGCAGACGTTTGGCCGCGTGGCAAAAGCCGCATAGCGGCGAAGTGTAGATTTCTACCGGTTTCATAATTCGTCCCTTGGGGTTTCGCGTATTCTTGGGCGAATTAGGCATCCTTGGCAACGCGCGCTAGGGTCAACACGAAAATATGATTTGCACCGGATGCAAGGCAGACACGCGCACAGGCCGCCATTGTCGCGCCCGAGGTCATCACGTCGTCCACCAACAAAATATCGCGCCCTTGCATCCTGCGGGCCCGTTTTGGATGCGCGGCGATCGCATTTTCCAACACCTGAGCGCGTTCTTCCGCTGTTTTCCCATCTAGGACCGGCGTGCGAACCCGCCGGGTCAGCAGGTCAGGGCAAGTTTCCAACCCGGTTTCCCGCCCGATATGCTGCGCCAACAATGCGGATTGATTATATCGCCGTTTTAGCAATCGCGACCAATGCAACGGCACGGGTGCAATCAGCATATCCTCACGAAACAGATCACGCCCGGCCCTGGCCATCCAACGCGCGGCAGGACGCGCAAGCTCTGGCCGGTCTCCATGTTTCAGACCCAGGATCAGGGAACGCGCACGACCATCGTATAAAAGCGCCGCGCGCCCATCGCGCCACGGTCGGGGTGTCCTCATGCAATCGTCACATTCGATTCGATGGCCATCTGCCTCTCCGGGCAGGGGAACTCCACAGCTTTCGCAGACCACACCTCCGACAAATGGCGTGTCGCTCCAGCAGCGTCCGCACAGGGCAAAGTCCGAGTCGGTCAGGTTTCCGCACCCCATGCAGCGGGGCGGATAGATCAACTGCACGGCGGTTTGAATCCGCGGCCAGATGCGATAATTGCGCCTTATGAAGCTGCCTGACTCCAATGCACCCTCTTTATTTGACCAGCCTGCACTTGCCAGGCATCGCGCCCGCGCACGCGACGAAGCGCTATTTCTGCACCGCGCCGCTGTGGACGAAGTGCAGGATCGGCTCACCATGGTTAACAAAAGCTTTACTGCCCCGGCGATCGTGACGCCCTTTGCGCATATTTGGAGGGGTGTGCTGCCCAAAGCGCATATTGTTACCGATGACGATGTTCTTCGGCTGACACCCGGTGCGCATGACCTGATTGTGCACGCAATGACGCTGCATTGGGCAAACGATCCGGTTGGACAACTGATCCAATGCCGCCGCGCGCTGAAACCCGACGGGCTGTTGCTGGTCATTTGCCTGGGCGGTGAAACCCTGCACGAGTTGCGCGCGGCGCTGGGACAGGCCGAGATTGAAGTGACCGGCGGCCTCAGCCCCCGCATCTCGCCAATGGCCGAACTGCGCGATCTGGGCGGATTGCTGCAACGCGCAGGCTTTGCCCTTCCCGTGGCAGATACGGCTCGTTTAACCGCAGAATACCGTGACCTATCGCACCTGATGCATGACTTGCGCGCGATGGGTGAGACCAACAGCCTTGCGAATCGCATGAAACAGCCAACCCGTCGGTCCGTTTTTGAAATGGCTCAACAGATTTACACCGATCACTTTGCGACAAGTGCGGGCCGGCTCAAGGCGACGTTTGAACTGATCTGTCTGACCGGTTGGTCACCGGACGAAAGTCAGCAAAAACCTCTACGCCCGGGGTCAGCACAAATACGCCTTGCCGACGCATTGGGAACCAAGGAAGGTAAACTGCCCGATTGACGCAGAGCCAATTCCATTTATCTCAGCCCGGAACACTAGAAGCTCAGGAAGACATCCATGTTTGACGCCACGCGCCCATCGCACGCACCCGCAGACCATCCCAAGGTCAAAATGGGCCGAGTCGGTATTCTTGTGGCCAATCTGGGCACGCCAGATGACTACAGCTATTGGCCGATGCGCCGTTATCTGAACGAGTTCCTGTCGGATCAGCGCGTCATCGACTATCCCAAGTGGAAATGGCAGCCGATCCTGCAAGGCATTATCCTGACCAAACGGCCTTTCAGCTCGGGCGAGGCGTATAAGTCGATCTGGAACCACGACAGGGGCGAAAGCCCGCTGATGACGATCACCAAGGATCAAACCGCCAAGCTGCGCGATGCGATGCAGGAACGCTATGGCGATCAGGTGATGGTGGATTTCTGCATGCGCTACGGCAACCCCTCGACCAAATCGAAAGTGCGCGAGATGGTGGCGGCAGGGTGTGACCGCATCCTGTTCTTCCCGCTCTACCCGCAATACGCAGGTGCGACGACCGCCACGGCAAACGATCAGTTCTTTCGCGCGCTGATGGAAGAAGCGTGGCAGCCTGCGTCACGCACCGTCCCGGCCTATTTCGACGAACCCGCCTATATCGACGCATTGGCCGGATCCGTCGAGGCCGCCTATGCCGCGATGGAGACCAAACCGGACATTCTGGTCTGTTCCTACCACGGGATGCCGGAACGCTATTTGCAGCAGGGCGATCCGTATCACTGCCAATGCGCGAAAACGACCCGGCTTTTGAAAGAACGGCTGGGATGGCAGGATGATCAGCTTGTCTCGACCTTCCAATCCCGGTTCGGGCCGGAAGAATGGCTGAAACCCTACACCGTTGAGCACGTGGCTGAGCTGGCGCGGCAGGGTAAGAAGAATATTGCCGTCATCGCCCCGGCATTTTCCGCCGACTGCATCGAAACGCTGGAAGAGATCAACGAAGAGATCAAGGAAAGCTTTGAGGACGCCGGTGGCGAAAGCTTTACCTATATCCCCTGCCTGAACGATGACGATTCGCACATCGCGGCTCTGGGCAAGGTGATTGCGGACAATCTCAAAGGCTGGCTGGACTAGTTCCCCCAGCCATCAGGCACAAAAAAAGGCGGTGGAAAGCTCCACCGCCTTTTCTTTGTATTATGCTCGTCGAATTAGCTTGCTGCAACAGCTGCGGCAACCACAACCAGCAGGACCAGCGGCAGGATGATGCCCTGCGACGAACCCTGAGTTTCTTCGACAACAACAGGTGCTTCAACAACCGGCTCTTCCAGGTTGCCAGCATAAGCGGTCGATGCAGCAGCGGTCAGTGCAGCGGCGAGAACGAGTTTCTTCATATTAACCTCCAGAATACGTACGGTTTCAAATACTGAAACCGCACACCCAAGACTTACCTCGTGTTTTTTTCTAACCAGCTATCCAACTGGAATGCAAATGGAACTTGCGTTTTAATCAAGTTCGGCTGCGAAAATGTCGTCAAATTAGCAACACTTGCGTGCCGACCTTGGCCATCGAAAACAACTCGGCGATATCTTCATTGAACAGGCCAATGCACCCGTTGGACGATCTGCGCCCTATTTTGCGCGTGTCGTGCGTGCCGTGAATGCGATAATACTTCCAGCTCAGGTACAAAGCGTGGGTTCCCAACGGGTTATCCGGCCCCGGAGGGATATAGTCCGGCCACTCTGGGTTTCTTTTCTTCATGGACGGCGTCGGCGACCAGCTTGGTCCTTCGACCTTGCGGATCACGCTTGTCCGGCCCCGGCGGGTGAGCTCTTCGGTCAGCGGCACCGAAGACGGATAGAGTTTGTATATGCGCTGATCATCTGACCAGTAATGCAGCGCGCGTGAGACGGTATCCACCAGAATGGCGCCATTTCGCGTGTTGGAGAAATAGGGCTGCCAGTCCAGCGCACGAAAACCCGAGATGTTCCGTCTGACCTCTGGCTCTGGTTCCGGCGCAGGGCGGAGCGGATCACCGGGGATGTACTGAGCAATCGCGGGCGAGGCCAGAAATGCCGAAGCGCTGGCCAGAAATCCGCGTCGTGTCGTAGGCGTAATGAGTTTCTTGACCATCGCAGGCGGTCCTTTGCTAAACCAAAGATGAAAATCAGAGGCATTTTATTGCCAGAATACCTCATTCGCAAATCAAACCGGCAGAATCACGCGAAAATCAGCTTTTGCAGGTTTGCCGAAATCAGCCGGGCGCGTTATGCCCTAGAGCACCATAAACATCAGGTCGGTCATGACGCGTATTATTTCTTTATTGTTCGTTTGCCTCGTTGCACTGGCAGCGTGTACCCCAAGCAGCACCCCGACATACGGGTCGGATGGCCGCCCTCTGCCCACTGTTTACAAGATTCGCGGCAATCCCGAAAAGCTGCAATTCCGTATGCTTGATTCGGTGAACGCGCTGCGTCAGGCGTCGGGACTACAGGCGGTACAGTTGAATTCACAGCTCAATGCTGCTGCGGCGACTCATTCCAAGGACATGGCGCGCCAAAACCGGCCGTGGCATTTCGGATCAGACGGTTCGTCACCGATCGACCGCGCCGCGCGCGTTGGGTATTTTGGAACTTTCCTTGGCGAAGCGATCTCGGAGACCTACGAAACCGAAACCGAGACACTGGCCGCGTGGATGCAGGAACCGGGTCCGCGCTCTGTGATCATGGACCCGAAGGCCACTCAGATGGGTTTTGCCTGGCATCAGGAAAATGGCGGCAAAATCTGGTGGACGCTGGAAATGGGGGCGGGCGGCTAACAGGCCACCGCACCAAAACAAAAGCCCCCTGAATCCGGGGGCTTTTTTCTTTTCTGACAGTTGGTTATGCCGCCTGCATGGACTGGGCCTCGGTCAATATTGCGTATAGCTTGACCGGATCAGGATTGGCACGCAGCTTGGCGCAGACCGAGGTATCGCGCAAAGTCCGCGACACCAGTGCCAGAGCTTTCAGGTGATCGACGCCTGCTTCTTCCGGCGCGAAAAGTGCGAAGGCGATGTCTACCGGCTGCCGATCGACAGACCCGAAATCAATCGGCTTTTCCAGCAGAACAAACGCGCCGGACACATCTTCGACGTCGGCGAGACGCGCGTGAGGCAGAGCCACACCGTGGCCGACACCCGTAGGCCCGAGGCTTTCGCGCTCCAGCAGGCTGTCCACAACGACCTGCGCGTCCAGACCCAAAGTCCCCGCAGCAATATCGCCGATCTCCTGAAACAGCCGCTTCTTGCTGGAAGCGGCGGAAAAAACACGCACCGCTTCGGGCTTCAGTATGCTCGAAAGCTCCATGATCATGCTCCATGGCAATGTCCCCGCCTATGCAGGGACCTGCCTTGCTATTCTTGCCTGTTACGGATCAATCCAGCCAATATTACCGTCATCCCTACGGTACACGACATTCAATCCGTCCTTGTTTTCATTCCGGAACACCAGCACCGGGGCACCGGCAAGTTCCATCTGCATAACGGCTTCACCAACACTCAGCGATGGGATCTTGGTTTCCATCTCGGCCACGATCATCGGCTGCAGAGACTCAGGCTCACTCGCCGAATCCGATTCGTCAGAGGCGAGGATATAAGAGGATGCCCCAAAGAGTTCAACCGGCTCAGCCCGATCCTTGTGGTGGTCTTTCAGACGGCGCTTATACCGGCGCAACTGTGTTTCCATCTTATCGCAACATGCCTCGAATGCTGCGTAGATTTCCGTTGCATGGGCTTTGGCCTGCGCCGTCAGGCCGGTGGAAAGATGTACCGTGGTTTCGCATACATATTCATGCGCAGAACGCGAAAAGACAACATTGGCGTCAGTGGGTCGCTGAGCATATTTCCCAACAACGTCGCCAAGCTCGGTCTGCACGTGAGTTTGAAGTGCTTCACCGATGTCGATCTGTTTTCCGCTGATTTGGTAACGCATGTGATCTCCTTCACAATTCACACCCTTTCTAACGCCGCAAATCGCAGCGTGCTTGTTTTTATCGGGTGGTGGATATCGGCACTTCGGGCATTAATCGAACCGAGCGCCCTTCAGGGAAGGGGCACCGTGATCCAGACTGGAACCCTAGAAATGCCATGTTCCAATTGAGGCAAGAGAAGACGTAAGAGTCAATCAAAACAGGTGTGTATATACGCGATTTCCGCCAGACCTTCGGCGCAAAACTGCGCAAACCTATGAAATTCGGAAGTTTTCGCCCAAATAGACCCGGCGGACGTTTTCATTTTCGACCACCTCGTCCGGCGTGCCGGACATAAGCACCTGACCGTCATGCAGAATATAGGCCCGATCCACGATCTCGAGCGTTTCGCGGACGTTGTGGTCGGTAATCAACACGCCGATTCCGCGTTTCTTCAGGTCGGCGACCAGATGACGGATATCCCCCACGCTGATCGGGTCCACACCGGCAAAAGGTTCATCCAGCAGCAGATACTTAGGGTCCGCCGCAAGACAGCGCGCGATTTCGACACGACGGCGCTCCCCACCCGACAGGGCCAGCGCGGGCGCACGGCGCAGATGTTCGATCGAGAAATCGGACAGCAGTTCTTCCAGACGTTCCTTGCGGCGGTGCGCATGATCAACGGTGATGTCCAGCACCGAGGCGATGTTGTCCTCGACGCTCATCCCACGGAAGATCGACATTTCCTGCGGCAGATACCCGATACCAAGCCGCGCGCGACGGTACATCGGCAGTGTAGTGACCACCTGCCCGTCAATCGTGACGGTGCCCGCTTCGGGGAACACCAGCCCGGCAACGGAATAAAACGTCGTCGTCTTGCCCGATCCGTTGGGCCCCAAAAGCGCCACGACTTCGGACCGGTCCAACGTCATGGAAACGTCCCGGATCACCGTCTTCTTGCGGTAGGACTTGCGCAGTTTTTCGATCCTGAGACCCGAGTTGCCCTCGGCTACGGTCAGGTTCGGCCCGGCCATCAGTTGGCACCCTGCTGCAGAATGGTTTTGACGTTGCCCGTCATTGTCGCAGTACCTGTCGTGAGGTTCGCGTTCATCTGGTCGCCACTGATCGTGCTTGGCCCCTGCGTCAGCAGAACGTTGCCCTTCATGACGATCACGCCCGAGTCGATGGTGTATTCCGCCCAATCCCCTTCGGCGGCGTCCGGTGGGCTGACCAGAACCACATCCTCGGTCGCCTCCATACGATCAATCGCGGACCGGTCTTCGTTATAGATGACCAGAACACGCTCGGCCGTCAGGCGCATTTCGCCCTGAATAACGATCACATTGCCCAGAAATTCGGCCGACCCGTCTTCCTGATTCACGTTGAGTGTCTCTGACGTTACCTCAACCGGCAGGCTGGGGTCTGCCTTCACCGCTCCGAACGCGACCTGCGTCTCTTGCGCAGACGCCGAGACAGCACCGGCTACAAGAACACAACACGCAATGGCAAAACGAAAATCGAACACAGGTTATCTTTCTGCTTTTTCCGGCTCATACACCAACTTGACGCCATCTGTAAAAATAATATGGACCGGCCCGTCCTTTTTTTCAGTCCCAAATGTCATCCGGCCAGCGGAAAAGTTACCGATTATGCCCGTGCCGTCGACCTGACCCGGTGTATCACCTCGGATTTCGTCCAGCGCCGTATTCAAAAGATCCGTCGTGACCTTGATACCGTCTGTTGTAATTATGACCACATCCCCGACAAAGGTCGCCGTATTCTTGTCCGGGCGGATCATACCGGAATTGGAGTCCAGCGTGATCACGCCACCATCCAAAAGGCCCAGCCGCCCTTTGAACTCCGACGCGGTCGGCACCGAGTTTTTGGTCCCCTGGGTCGCCTTTGTCGCTTCGATCTGAACTTCTTCGCCCTTGCGGGTCGTGCCGCGATAGTTCGGCAAGGTCACGATCTGATCGGCCAGCCGTTCCTCGATGTCTCTTTGCGTGAAGGGCACGGTGACACTGGTTTCGATACTGCGTGACAGCAGGAAAACCGTGGACAGCAGCACAATGGCCGCCAGTGGCAGCAACACCTTGAGGAATTGCACCATGCGCGAGTGACTGTCCACTGATCCGCCCTCCGCCTAGCCCAGTCCGACGCGCAGACAGTCGTGAATGTGCAGCAGCCCCTCTGCCGACCCTTCGGCCTCGGGCGAAACCACGAACAAAGAGGTGATCTTGCGCTCGTTCATGATCGCCACCGCCTCTTCCGCCAGCGCATTGGGGCCGATCGTGGTCGGGTTTGCTGTCATGACTTCAGCGGCCGTCTTGTCCAGCAGCCCGTCCATATGACGTCTCAAGTCACCATCCGTGATGATACCGGACAGTCGGCCTTGCGCATCGGTGACGCCAGCTACGCCGAACCCTTTCTGGCTGATCACGATCAGCGCATCGCTCATCGCGGTGTCAGCCGCCACCAGAGGCAGCGCGTCGCCTGTATGCATCAGGTCGCGCACAGTGGACAACTGCGCGCCCAATTTGCCACCGGGATGAAACGCGCGAAAATCCTCGGGTTTGAAGTCGCGGTATTTCATCAGCGCAATCGCCAGCGCATCGCCCATCGCCAGCGTCAGCGTGGTCGAGATTGAAGGCACCATGCCGAACCCACATGCCTCGCCCATCGACGGGATGAGAAGATGCACATCGGCCTGCGTCATCAAAGTGCTTTCGGGTTTGCTGGACAAACCGATCAGCGGGATACCGAAACGGCGCGTGAAGGCCAGCAGGTTTGCAAGTTCCGGCGCTTCACCCGAGTTTGAGATGGCCAGTACCACATCGCCCTTGGACACCATGCCCAGATCGCCGTGACTGGCCTCGGCGGGGTGAACGAAATAGGCCGGTGTACCGGTGCTGGCCAGCGTCGCCGCGATCTTGTGGCCAATATGACCTGACTTGCCGATGCCGCTGATGATGATACGGCCCTTGGCCTGCAAAATCATTTGCACGGCTTCGGCGAAGTGTTCGTCCAGACCTTCGGCCAGAACGTCCAGTGCGCGGGCTTCGTCGGTGACGACCTGTCGCGCGGTTCTCAGGAATGCTTCTGTATCAGTCATGAGTGCGCAAAAATATCCGTTTCAGGCCAACCCGCGAGATCAAGTTTCGCACGCATCGGCAGAAAGTCAAAACAGGCTTGCGCCATCTCGGTCCGGCCTTCGCGGGCCAAACGCCCGTCCAAAGCCTCACGCAGACGGTGCAGGTAAAGAACATCCGACGCGGCATATTCAAGCTGCGCGTCGGTCAAGGTCTCCGCGCCCCAATCGCTCATCTGCTGTTGCTTCGAGATATCGACGCCGATCAATTCCTGACACAGGTTTTTCAGCCCGTGCCGGTCCGTATATGTACGCACAAGGCGGCTGGCGATCTTGGTGCAGTAGACCGGCGCGGCCAATGCACCGAAGGTGTGGTACATCGCTGCGATGTCAAAACGGCCGAAATGGAACAGTTTCAGCACATCCGGGTTTTCCAGCATCGCGCTGAGGTTCGGGGCTTCGGTCTGACCCTTCGACACCTGCACAATATGGCTGTGGCCGTCGCCCCCGGACATCTGGATCACGCAGAGCCGATCACGATGCGGGTTCAACCCCATGGTTTCACAGTCAATGGCCACAACTGGGCCCAGATCCAACCCGTCCGGCAGGTCGTTTTTGTAAAGGTGGTTCGCCACTGGGGTCTTCCTTTGTGCGGTATCGCCCCCGAGATAGGAGGTTTGGCCCACAAACTCAACGCCATCCAAAGAATGCGACCAATATGCGCAGTTTTCTTGACCCTTGCGTCGCAGCACGGAAAATGACGTTCTGTATTGAGCACACACCGCGCCAGAGCATTTTCACTTGCAAGAAAGGCATTGCAGATGCTGAGCGTCCTGCGAAACCGTGTCTACCGCCATCTACTGGCCGCTCAGATCGTGGCGCTGACCGGGACCGGTCTGGCAACGGTCGCACTGGGCCTTCTGGCGTTCGATCTGGCCGGAGATGCCGCTGGGCTGGTTCTGGGCGCGGCTTTGACAATCAAGATGGTGGCCTATGTGGTGGTGGCGCCGCTGGCTGCCGCCTTTGCCGAGCGGCTGGACCGGCGCAGAATGCTGGTCGCATTGGACATCGTGCGCGCGGCGGTCGCGGTCTGTTTGCCTTTCGTGACCGATATCTGGCAGATCTATGTGCTGATTTTCATCCTCCAATCGGCGTCAGCCGGTTTCACGCCTGCTTTTCAGGCCACCATTCCGGACGTTCTGACAGATGAACAGGACTACACCAAAGCCCTTTCGCTGTCCCGCTTGGCCTATGATCTGGAAAGCGTGGTCAGTCCGATCCTGGCCGCGGCTTTGCTGACAGTCGTAAGCTTCGACAGCCTGTTCTGGGGTACCGGGCTTGGCTTCGCTGCATCGGCACTATTGGTGGTTTCGGTTGCCCTGCCCTCACCCAAACCGGCAAAAGCGCGCGGGATATACGAGCGGACAACCCGTGGCATCCGCATCTACCTGGCGACCCCTCGCCTGCGTGGGTTGCTCGCCCTGAATTGGACTGCCGCCGCCCTGAGCGCGATGGTCATCGTCAATACGGTAGTGATCGTTCGGGCCGATCTGGGCCTGACTGAAAGTGCAGTTGCCATCGCGTTGGCCGGATTTGGCGGCGGATCGATGCTGGCGGCCTTTGCCTTGCCTTCCTTGTTGAACAAGTTTCGAGATCGCCGTGTCATGCTGACCGGAGCGGTTCTTGGCACGGTATTCATGGCGGTTGGCGCAGCGCTGTCCGCCTTGGGCCAAATTACTTTGCCTACGTTGATGCTTGCCTGGGCCTGTATCGGCTTTGGATATTCCGCGACCCTTACGCCTTCGGGTCGGCTGCTGACACGTTCAGCCCGGCCCGAGGACCGTCCAGCCGTTTTTGCCGCACAATTCACGCTGTCCCATATGTGCTGGCTTGTCCTTTATCCATTGGCTGGATGGTTGATGACGGCCAAAGGTACCACGCAGGCGTTGGTCTGGATGACCTGTGCAGCAGCTCTGGGGCTTGGCCTTGTGGTCGCGCTATGGCCCCGAGCGCGCCGGAAAGCCGTTTCAAATGAACGCCCTTACAAGCCTTGAGCATCGGCGCAACTCTGCACTACACCTTGGTGTCATGGATCAACTGGACCGTCGCATCATAGCCGCCCTTCAGCGCAACGCCCGCGAATCTACTACCAAGATTGCGGCGAAGCTCGGCGTCGCCCGAACCACCGTGTACGAACGCATCACCCGCATGGAGGAACGCGGCGTGATCGCAGGCTACTCGGTTGTGCTGAACGCACCCGAAGATGCCCCCCGAGTTCAGGTCATCGTACTGCTTGAGGTGCAGCAGAAGGAAACGACCCGTATCATCAAACGGCTGGAAGCCTACCCCGAGGTCAAACTGTGCCTGTCCATCAATGGTGAGTTTGATCTGCTGCTGTCCGCCGAAGCGCCCCGGATCGAGGATCTGGATATTCTGGTGGATGACCTGGCCAAAATTCCCGGTGTTCTGCGCACCAATACCAGCGTTGTATTCGGCCGGAAGATCGATCGAATCTGAGCAGTCGATAACCCTCTGTAAACCTAGTCGCAGCTAGCCTGTCCCGAACTGATCAGAATCCCGGACAGGCAGAATGCCCTATCGAACACTCATTGGACTGGTTGCTGCGCTTCTTGTCGCGCAATCGGCGGCCTCTTGGCCTGATGTCGGCACAGCCGGACTCTGCGATCGTGCCGCCCAGCGCGCAGCTTTGTCACACGGCGTACCGCTGGACGTGCTGCGCGCCATCCTGCGCGACTCGGCGTCTGGTGGCGCTGTGATCGGCGAATACACTCTGACCTTCACGGATAGCCGAACCGCAGGCGGGACGCTGGCAAGCGTCGCCGCCGTATCTGGCGGCGCCTATGACCCCGCGACCGGCAGTTTGGTCGTGAACGTGGCCGGCGGCCCGATGGAGATCAATATCGGCCAGATCGGGGATGCAGACGGGATCACCCAGCTTTCCGATACGTTTGCGCCGGTATCCATCACCCGTGACGGGTCCGCGGTCGGCACGATGACAAGTGTTCAGGTTGATGAGAATGGCTATGTCTATGCCTTCTATGACACCGGGGTCAGCCGCCGCATGTTCCAGATCCCGCTGGCGGATGTGCCGAATCCAAACGGCCTGACCGCTCTGGACAGCCAGACATACGCGCCCTCACGTGAAAGCGGAACATTCTTCCTGTGGAACGCGGGCGAAGGTCCGACCGGCGATCTGGTGTCCTTTGCACGCGAAGAATCGACGACCGACGTAGCCACCGAGCTGACATCAATGATCCAGACACAGCGCGCCTATTCGTCCAGCGCAAAGGTGATCCAGACCGTCGATGAGATGCTGCAGGAAACCACCAACATCAAACGCTGATTTGGGCGTGAACCCTAAGGAAGGACCTGAATCATGAATATGTCGACGGCCTTGAACAACGCCATCGGGGGGCTGACCGCTGCCAGCCGTGGTGCGTCCGTGGTGTCAGAGAACATCGCGAACGCGTTGACGCCCGGATATGCCCGGCGGTCCCTCGAATTGGCAACCAACACGATCTCAGGTCACGGGGTGCGATCGGTCGGGGTGGTTCGTCACCACGACCCTGTCCTTACAGCCAACCGCCGCACTGCGGACGCGGACATGGCGCATCAGTCAGAGATATCGGACTTTCACTCCAGGCTTGAAAGTTTGATTGGCAGCGCGGATGACCCGGCCTCTCTTGCCGTCAGGCTGGCAGAGTTTGACAGCAGCCTGATCACAGCCGCCAGCTTGCCGGACTCTTCCGAAAGGTTGGATCAGGTCTCGCGGACCGGGAATGATCTTGCGCGCAGCCTCAACGCCGCGTCCGAAGGACTGCGGCAGTTGCGGTCAGACGCAGATCGCGCAATCGGCAAAAGCGTTGATACCCTGAATCAGACCCTTCAAGACATTGAAAAGCTGAACGCCAAAATACCCGCCGTAAAATATGCGGGTGGAGAGATCGGCGCACTGCAGGATCAGCGCCAAGTTCTGATCGACCAGGTGAACACGCTTATCCCGGTCAATGTCGTTCCCCGGGCGAATGACCAGGTGTCGATTTACTCTGACGGCGGTTTGATCCTGCTGGAAGGGACAGCGGCCGAGTTTTCATTTTCGACCACCGGGGACACAAAACCTCATATGACGGTGGCGAATGGATTGCTGTCTGGCCTGACGATGAATGGCAATCCTGTGCGAACGCTTGGTGACAGCGCGCAAATTCGTGGCGGTGCGTTGGCCGCGCAGTTTCAAATCCGCGATGAGCTGTCCGCCGAAGCGCAAACCAACCTCGACACGGTCGCACGCGATCTGATCGAACGGTTCGAGGCTCCGGGGCTGGACCCAACAGCAACGGCCGCAGACCCCGGCCTGTTCACGGATGCCGGAAACCGCTTTGACCCGACGGCCCCGGTTGATCTTGCCTCGCGCATCAGCCTGAACGCAATCGTTGATCCCGACGCCGGTGGTCAAAGCTGGCGTTTGCGCACCGGTTTGGGGGCCGCGACCCCAGGCGATCCCGGAGATGCCACTCAACTGCGGGCCTTTGGCGCCATATTCAGCGCGGCACGGCCAATACCGGGTTCGATTTTCGGCAGCGGCAACATGCGCGCAGCGGACCTGACCGAGGCGCTTCTGTCCAAGACCGGCGCGGATGCACATACCGCCAATCAGCGCCTTGTTTTTGCCAATAGCAACCTGTTGGAGATGACAAAGATCGAAGCGGAACAGGGCGTGGACACCGATCAGGAACTGCAACGCCTTATGCAGATCGAACAGGTATATGCCGCGAACGCGCGACTGATCTCGGTCGTGGATGAACTCATGGACACTCTATTGAGGTTGTGACGATGAACTTGACGTCTATCGGTGATCTTGCCCGGGGGCTGACGCTCAAATCCCGCGCGACGGATATCAAAAACCAGATCGAAACCCTGTCTTACGAAATGTCTAGCGGCAAGGTTCAGGATGTGTCTGGGCGGCTCGACGGTGACTACTCGCACCTTCTGGATTTGGATCGCAATCTGGCACGGCTCGATGCGTTTCGGGTCTCAACTGCCGAGGCTGGTCTGTTCACGGACGCGATGCGACAAAGCCTGACGACCATTGATGCATCCGTGGGTGAAATCACTGGCGCGCTTTTGTCTTTTGGCACCTCCAATCAGGCGGTAACGCACGAAAACGCATCTGTTCAAGCTAAGAACGAGCTCGATACGATCATTTCCGCGCTGAACACCCGGGCGGGGGGGCGCAGCCTGTTTTCCGGAACTGCGACAGACGTTTCTCCGCTGCTGTCAGCAGACGCGCTGATGTCTGCGTTACAGACGGAACTGGCCGGGCTGACGACGGTCACGGATATACGCCAAGCGGCTGAAGACTGGTTCAACGATCCTGCCGGGTTCGACGCGGTCATCTATCAGGGGTCCGCCAACACGCTCGCCCCCATGCAGATTTCCGAGAACGAAAACGTCACCGTCCCGATCACAGCGATTGATCCGACGATCAAAGCAGCCTTGCGCGATATTTCGGTCGCGGCGGTTGTATCAGACACAGCACTGGCCCTGCCTCGCGCCCAACGCACGGCCCTGTTCACACAACTAGGAGTCGACCTTGCCAATACCCAGAATGAAACGGTCAATTTGCGCGGCCAGATCGGTGCGACGCAGGCGCGGGTTGAGCAGGCGTCCACGCGCAACAGCGCTGCGCGTACCTCGTTGGAATTCAGCCGCAATGAGCTGATCGCGGCGGACCCGTACCAGACAGCGGCGCAGTTGCAGACCGTCCAGTTTCAACTGGAGAGCCTGTATTCCGTAACCGTTCGCAACGCGAACCTGTCGCTGGTGAATTTCCTGAGATGAAGATACTTGTTTTTCTACTGATCCTTCTGCCCGGCATGTCATTCGCGGGCGCGATCCGCCTCAAGGATTTGGTGGATTTCGATGGCGTGCGCGGCAACGATCTGGTCGGATACGGGCTGGTTGTGGGCCTGAATGGAACCGGTGACGGGCTTAGGAATTCTCCTTTCACCGAAGAGATCATGTCGAATATTCTTGAACGCCTGGGCGTGAACGTCACGGGCGAGGATTTTCGCCCCAAGAACGTGGCCGCCGTCTTGGTGACCGCCAGCCTGCCCGCCTTTGCCCGAGTTGGCGGCCAGATCGACGTCACCGTTTCAGCGATTGGCGATTCCAAAAGCCTGTTGGGGGGAACTCTGGTCATGACGCCTCTGAACGCGGCTGACGGTCAGATTTACGCAGTTGCCCAAGGGACGGTTCTGGCCGGGGGCGCTGTGGCAGAAGGCGAAGCCGCATCCGTTGTCCGGGGCGTTCCGACTTCGGGAGTCATACCATCGGGTGCACGGGTTGAGCGCGAAATTGACTTTGAGCTTTCGTCCCTGACGCAGATGCGTCTGGCCCTGCGGGAGCCTGACTTCACAACGGCGGGGCGGATCGAAGCGGCAATCAACAGGGAATTCAACCGATCCGTCGCCATCATGCGCGATTCCGGGACAGTCGAACTGAACATCGCCGCCACGCAGTCGATCACCACGGCACATGCGCTGGGTCGGATCGAAAACATTCTGGTGCAACCCGAGGCCAAGGCCCGGGTTGTGGTCGATCAACGTTCGGGCACGATTGTCATGGGGCAAGAGGTTAGGATTTCCCGTGTCGCGGTCTCGCAAGGAAACCTGACCCTCACCGTCGAAGAAGCACCGATCGCGATTCAACCCAACCCGTTTGCACGCGGCGAAACCGTGGTGGTCCCCCGGACCATCGCCGGTATCGAAGAGGAGGAAGGCACCGGCTTAGCAGAGATACCCGAAGCTACGACCCTGTCCGAGGTCGTGGCAGGGCTGAACGCACTTGGGGTATCGCCGCGCGACATGATAGACATTCTGAAAACGATCAAGGCCGCAGGTGCCCTGCACGCCGAATTCGTCGTCCGATAAGTCAATCAGACACGACCGAGGTCAGGGTGCCCCAACGATCCCTATTTCGATTTCCAGCTATTCAGCCATCTCTTGAAACCGCTGGTCTTCTCCTCGATCGCGTCGCCCGCAGCGTACAGCCCATCCTCGACATTCTCGATCATGGGGTCGACGCGGGCTTCGCGAAATCTGCGCCAGCGGACCCAGATGGCCCAGAGCAGTGCGAAGAAGACGGTCAGGAAGATGATGTTGAACCACGGGATGATCCGAACCTCAGGGTCTTCGACCTGCCAGATTTTGACAGCATTCGGGAAGATCGACAGGAACTCGCTCCGCCATCCATAGTGGCGCACCACAACCCACCGAGGGTTTTCGGGTGTTGATTTCAGGTCTGCGGCCTCGGCCTGCAGGTTGGACGAGTTCAGCTTGAAATACGGCGGCCAGCCCCACCCGGTGTCTTCGTTGCGGTAAACCATGACCTTACCGTTGGTTTTGCGCGTCTGGATAAAGAACACGTCGCGGTTTGGCGTGGTCGGATCACTTCCGACATCCTGAACGGACCAGAAGATGCTGTTTTCACCCGGATCGATCCGTTTCTCGTAAGTATCCGAGATTCTGACCACATCGTGCTGCGGCAAGGTGTAGTTCAAAACCGAAGCCAGCGTTCCCCAGAACAGAATGATGATGGCCCATTTGATGTAACGCATAGGCGAAACCCTCACATGAAATTCGTAACGTAAATCAGGATCCCGATCACGCCCAGCGGCACGATGTAGATCCCAAGGATCAGTTTGCGGCGGAACGAAGCGTCGTATTTCTGCAGCCCGCGCTGAACAAAGGCATCCCGATCACCGGTCAGACCTTTTTTGTCCCAATGCGCGATCAGTTTACCGCGACGCACCCAGCGGGAATAGATCGACACGCCGACATAGAGGACCGTCAGAACGATCAGCAGCGGGATCAAAAACCGGAGTGCGACAAACATTTAACTTCTCCCAACAGCGCCCCAGGGACCGACACGCGCGATGATCTGATCGCTAACCCGGTCCTCGCCGCTCATGTCCGGCTCATGCCCGAACAGGGCGGCCCGCGCACCAGCTTTGTCCACCTGATACTCGCGCGCGAGGAAGTCGGCAACAAAGGCTTTCTTGCTTTCCGGCCATGTCGAATAGGTCCTGTAGAACAGCTCTTTGTGGCAGATGAACATCTGGCGCGGATCCAGCGAGGCCAGTTCCGCCAGCAGCATATTCACAAGGTCCCGGTTCGGCGTGTTCGCCGCGCGCAGGGTATAGAAATAGGCCGGATGATCCGAGGTGATGCGCGGCCACGGCCCGCCCTCGGTCGCCCAGCGCAGCAATTGCGCGAGGCCGTGATAGGCTTCGGGCAAACGCTCGGCGTGGTTTCGAGCCAATCGCCGCATGTCACGTCGATCCAGCCCGGTCAGGTCAACACCCGCATCTGCAGCCGCGGCGATGGTCAGGAAATCCATCTTTTGTTGCAGGATCGCGGCGGAATCCACACCGCGCGCCTCGATGATGGTTTCGACCAGATCGTTGTAGTTCAGGAATTTCGCGATCTGGTTGCGCTGATCCGCATGGAACACATAGTCCATAGGCAAATCGACCGAGGGGTTGTCCATGCTGATCGCCGCAGGATGGTCCAGATCGGGAAACAGGTAGAGACCACCAAAATGCGCGGTCCAGAAATTCGGCTGATCAAA
This sequence comes from Ruegeria sp. BC7, assembly GCF_056539165.1. NCBI lineage: Bacteria > Pseudomonadati > Pseudomonadota > Alphaproteobacteria > Rhodobacterales > Roseobacteraceae > Ruegeria > Ruegeria sp. BC7. The sequence continues at coordinate 71,283 of NZ_JBQFUL010000008.1, forward strand.
GGCCGTGTGGCGCAAACGCACCGGGTTGCGGGTGACATCGCCTGTGTCCCTGGCCGTTTCGATCATCTTCGCGATCAGCACATCGTCAAACCAGGCGTCTTCTTCGGTTTTGAACTGCTCGACCATGCCCGCCAGCTGTTCGGCCTTGCGCAGGGTGCCGCCGACCGTATCGGCCTCGATCTCGATCTTGCGCAGGTTCAGCAGGTCGCGCGGCGTGGCGAGCTTGAGGACCGAATTCACCAACTCTCCGGCCACTGCATCGGTGGCGGTCAGGGCAAAAAGCTGCGCCTCGTTCATCTCGATAAACTCACGCAGGATATCGCGCGAGGTCGAGAATTTGACGTTCAGCAGAGGCGCGCGTTTCTGCTCGGTCGTCAGCAGGATGAACTGCCGGTTCACGCCGTTGGGGTTGAGGTAGAGCGGATCATCCAACTCCTGCCCCACCTCTGGCGAATAACCCGAGATATCCACGTGGAAGTCCGTCAACGCCGTAGTCTTGCCCGCCAGATGCTGCAGCGCACGGTTATATCGCTCGACCAGAGCCGGGCTGGAGATGTGGACGAGATTGCCAAACATCAGGCCTTTTTCGATGAGGCGGATCACAAGGCAGACCTTCCTTCCATTTGTTTAATACTAAACGCTGGCAAAGAACTTCTCATCTATTGTGACCGCCTCAATCATTTCTGTAGCAACCCCAAGGTCATTTTCTTTGAGCAAATCACAAAGGCGATCTCCATCAATTAGGTCAATCGCGGTAGCCCCATCCCTTGTAGCTTCGTCCGACGCTTGGGCGGTGAAATTGCCAGTCGTTATGAATAGCCCTTTGTCAGCTCGTCCCATCATAGCGCCCCTAAAGTCGCGGATTTCCGAAGACCCAACACTTCCTTTGTAGCGTTTGCACTGAAAGAACACTTGGAAAGAAACGAGGTTCACCCGAAGAACGCCAACACCATCAATTCCACCATCACCTGACTTTCCTCGGACTTCGACTTTGGTGAAACCTGCTTCCCGAAGCAAACGCTGCGCCAAACGCTCAAAAGCATAGGGATCCATTTGTTTCAGGGTGGTAAGCAACCTTGATTTCCACGTCTCTGTATCAGGTGTTTCTTCGATTTTGCCACTCTGATCAGAAGGCGAAAACAACTCGGGCTCATCCCCATTTTGTTGTTTCTTCTTCCGCCGCTCACGAGCTCTAGCTTTTTCTTCTTCGTTAACTTGGTCGATTATTCGCTGAGTATCGTCAACTGTCTCTATCCTGCTGCCGAACTCAGTTAACGCCCAAATACCTCGAGCGGAGTTTTCGAGCGCACCACCCTTCTTCAAAAAGGTTCGAGCCCAAGCTAGGTAGTAGTTCAGACGTGGTTGGCCCTGGTTTGTTCCAGTCATCATGAAGGATTGTTCTTCCTCAGAAACGCCTTCAATTTCCGCAACCTTCTCGTCAAGTTCGTAAATACTTGCAGAACCCCCTACCTGTTTCATAGCTTCGACGGTTGCCAGCATCATGCCGGACATTTCAGGGTAACCTTCCGCTTCAATAATAAATCTTCTACTCAATGTTATATCCTTTTGAAAATCGCCGCTTGGCCTCTTCCATGCGGCCCATCTCACGCACGGCGTTCTCAATCGCGACCTCATCGCTCTTGTCGGCATAGCGGAACTCGCTGTCGGCGTAGCGGTTGATCTCCTGCATCACCATGTCCACCGTGATCGGCTGGCGCAGGTCCTCGATCATCGATTTCTTGGTGTCGTAGTCGCGGAACAGGAAAAGGTCGGGGTTCTCCATCCATTCGTCGGGCAGTTCAAAATCCATCGCGCGGACCTTGACCGCGTCGGTGATGTTCTTGATCGCGCGGCCGGTGAAGCGCTCATCCGCCTGTTGGATCGCCTTGAGGTAGGTGCCCAGCTTGGCGATGGTGTCCATCTGGCCGATCTCGCCCGAGACCCGGTCATAGACCTGCATCAAGGCGTCCTCATGCGGGCGGGAATGACTTTCAAAACTGGCGGCGACGGCCTTTTTGATTTCCTGCGCGGCATAGGCTTCGTGCTCGCCCAGCGGAATGTCGTGGTTGCGTCCCATCAGCAGGTGCAGGATGTCGATGTAATCCTCGCGCGTTTGCGGCCCGTCCACAAGGAACCGCGCGCCCGCCCGCTGGCGCAGGGCGTCGTCCACATTCTCGGGGTAGTTCGAGAACATGCCAAAGGTGCAGTTGCCGCGCACGACGGTGTTGGCGCCCGCAAAGCTCTCCATCAGCACGGCGGTGATTTCCAGTTGGCCCGCGCTGGACTGCCGGTCGCCCCGTTTGCCCGCCAGTTGGTCGATATCGTCGATGGTACCGAACCCGATGACCGAGGGGTCGATGATCGTATTGATAAACGCCTTGGCATTCTGGCCGGACTTGCCCTGGTAGCTGTCGATATTGTCTGTGCTCAGGTTCTGATAGCGGAACGGATAGCCCGCGTTCTGGCAATAGTCGTTAATCAGCCCGGCCATCATCTGGATCAGAGTCGTCTTGCCGGTGCCCGGTTTACCGTCGCCCATGAAGGTAAAGATAAACCCGCCGAGTTCCGCAAACGGGTTCAAGCGACGGTCGAAGTCATAGGCCATCAGCATCTTGGCCAGCTTCATGGCCTGATACTTGGCGATATGGTTGCCCACCACCTCATTCGGCTTTTTGAACGTCATGGTGAGCGTGGTGGACTTAGTTTTGGAGGCCGGTTCGAATCCCCGGATGGTCAGGCCATCGGCCTCGATATGCCAGGCTGCGTTCTGGAACGGGGCCAGATGACCCGCAGACTGCGCGCGCAGCGCTGCTTTTTCCATCAACTGCTCGGCATAGGCGCTGGTGGCCGCAATCAGGTGAGTGTCATCGGGCGCGTGTTTGGCAAGGGTCTGGTCCAGTTCCCACAACGCGCCATGCAGCGCGAGTTGCCCATTGTCGGTCAGAACTTCTTCGATCTCGCCAATATCGACGGTGGTCTCGCCCAGATGAGAGGACATCAGATAGGCCAAGGCATTGCCGAACGTGTGGGCTGTGATCAGCGCCTCAGCCGTCAACAGGTCCGAGAATTCAGTCTTGCGCGCAGCCGGAAGGTCGCCCGCGAGGTTAGCCCGTTTCAGATCGGCCAGAGAGGTCTGCTCGGAATACGCCTCGGCCACGGCCAAAGCGATGGCGATGGCGCGTCGTATCGCTTGTTGCGTGGTCGCTTGCGGCGGCGAGACCAGCATGTCGCCCTCATCCGAGGCCTCGATCCGTTCCACCAGATGCACACCGTCTGAACGCACAGTACGGCGCGTCACCAACCCCGGAGTCGTCGACCGGAAACGCCGCCCCGTCGAAACGCCCGGAGATCGCTCCACGGCCACCTCGACCGCCTTGGCAATACGCGGCGCATGTTCAAACCCGTTCAGCAAAGCGGTTGCTGCCGGATAGTGCTTGCGAACATCCGCCTCGCGCAATTCCATCTGATCTGACGTCAAACTCATCTCAAAAACCGCCCTTGCTTCCTCTGTTCAAAATACTTCCGCCGGAGGCATAAAATCTAATAGCGCAACACCTGCCCCGCCTTGCTGACCACGAATTTGCGCACGTCGGCGAACCCCGGCGGGTTGCGCTCGGCCAGCACCTGAAACGGGCGCTGAGGCAGGATGATCGAGCGCTGCGTGCGCGTGGCTCCGGTCTCGGCCCCCTGCCCGCCAAACGGGTCCAGAGCGAACACCTCGCGTTCGACGGTCGAGAACCACCCGGCCCGTTCTTCGATGACATCCTCGCTTTCCAACTCTTCGGTGGTCCAGGCCAAGGCCCAATCCTGACCCTCGGGGGCCTGCGCGTCTTCCAGCACCTGCCGCAGGGGGCCGGATTGCTCGGTATAGGCCGAGGAATACATCGGCCCAACATGAACGCGGCGCAGGTATTTGGGGTGCAGATCGTCGAAATCCTGATCAAACCCCTGGGCGATGGTCACCAATTTCAACCCGCCCAGCGATTGCGCCATCAGATGCGCCTGAACCTCGGGCCAGCGGCCTTGATCCTTGGGCAGGGCCGTGCGACCGCTGTCTTCCAACTGCAACAGGTAGATCACCGGCAGGTTGATCTGGCTGTCATAAACCGCCCAGTGGAGCAGGAATTTGCGCCGATCACCCTCGTTCCCGACCCAGTGGCATTCGGGGTCATTGCGGGCCCAGAAAAGCTGACCCTTCAGCAATTCCTCGTAGTAGAGCCTTTGCGACAGCGCAAATTGCAGCTTGGTGGGGATTTCCCGGTCGCCAATGATCGTCCGCACCATGTCGGTTTTCAGCTCGTCTTCCGAGGGCATATTCGCCAGATGCACCTGCGCCTGCTGCGCGTCATTGGCCATGGTCAGCAATTCGGCCGCCACCGGAAACCCGCTGTCACGCTTGTCCATCGCAAGACTGCCAAAGAACCGCCCCGTATCGCGCCCGACCAGCAGGTATTTCATGGAAAGCGCGCGGAAGGTGTAGAGCAGCCCTGAAAGGTAACGCGACACGATCCGCACCTCTTGCTTGCTGATCGCGCCCTCAGCCTCCATCGTCGCGGCCACGCGCAACAGGTGGACGGTGATCACCTCGAATTTACGGAAATAACGGCGCGAAGCGAAGGTGTCGATCAGGCCAACATGGTCTTGGGTGGGGTTAGTCATCTGCGATACCTGAGCGCCAAACCATAGCTGCGGCAATCAACTTTTTGGATAGAAACCAGACAATCAACAACAGTCCAATTGGAACGCTTGCAGTTCCTAACAACCAAGTGAGGTAACCCCATAAAAGCGATATGTCCTTTCCAATTTCAGTGCTGGCAAAAAGCCACAGAAGGAACATTGTCGCAAACGGCCAGACCACCAGTGCAAAGCCGATCCAAAAGAGTTTGTTTCCGCCTTCCCTTTGCACTTAACCACCATACAAATTCTTATCATGCTTCTCGACAATCGAGGCGAACCTGCGCGCAAAGCGTTCATCCGCCTTGGCCTTTTTCTCCAACACGTCGCGGGCAAAGACCATGTGGTCCTCATGCGCCTCAAGCATGTCGGCCATTTTCTGGTTGGTCGCGGTGCCGATGGCGGCCATGGCGGTTTGCGCCTCTTGGTCGGTCTGCACGCCAATCTCGTTGATGCGGTGGGCCACGTCCTGCTGCTGCGCGGTTTTCAGCGATTTGGTCAGGGCGTCATACAGCACCACGCGCTGCTGCGTGTCTGTCTGCAGCTTGTTGATCAACACCATCTGTGTCGCCGCCTGGTTCTGCAGTGAATCGACCCAGGTCTTGCCCTTTTCAATGTAACGCTCAAGCGTCTGAGACTTAGCCAGCTTGACCTGTTCTTCCTGAACCTTGGCGTTGTATTGCTTGTTCAGCTCGGCCAGTTCGGTTTCCAACTGCGTGCGCACGGCGGCGTCCTGTTCGATGCTGATCTTGTTCTCTAGCGTGATGATCGTCGGGTCCATGCCCTGAATTTCAACACGCAGCGCCTCTAACTCTGCCACGGTCGCCTCTCGATCATCCAGCGTACCGGTCAGGTTGTCCTCGACCTTTACGCGCTGTTCTTCCAGCACGGACAACTGGCCTTCCAGCAGTTTCACAATCACGTCCGATTTGGCGATCAAATCCTGCAACTTGTCGTCGATATTGGCGGTGCGCATCCGTTCCTGCCGCATGGATTCGGATTTACCTTTGGCGAAGATGCCGACAAAGCTCTCCCACCCGGTTTTCGAGCGCATTTCGTCGAAATCCTTAGAAAACGCGTTGGTGACATCGTCCAGACCCATGATTAGCTCGGCGATATTGGCGTTCATCACCTCGGTATGAGCGTGCACATCCTCCAAAGTGGCGTTTTCGATGTCGATATCGGCCTCGGCGGTGCCGATCTTGGCCCGTGCCGCGTCAATCCGCGAAGTCAGCCCCTCAATCTGCGACTGGCTCTCGCGCACTTTCGCCTGCGTCTCTTCGATCAAGGCGTCAAATTGATGGTTCGACATCTGCACTATCCCCTTTTTTGTTCAATTACCCAATAAGATAGGGAATGTTATAACCATTTACATCCCCTTGCGCCCAAAATTCCACGGAACTTTGGCAAACTCGGCCCAAAAAAGATAGGAGCGATCCAATACGGCCCATTTGCGGTTTTTTTGATCAAATCTGGATTGATCCGAGCACCACTGTGGACATAGACATATTCGACGCCACCTGATTGGGTGCGCATAAATCATATCCGTCCCGGAGGCTGACCCATGCTGGATGCAACAACTGACCTGAAATCCATCCTCAAGAACCCCGACCTGCTGGTCACAAAGGCTTACATCGGTGGCCAATGGGTAGAGGGCGACAATGGAACCTTTGCCGTATTGAATCCAGCACGTGGCGATGTTGTTGCCGAAGTCGCAGATGTCAGCCGCGCACAAGTTGCAGGCGCGATCGCGCAAGCGGAAACAGCGCAAAAGGAATGGGCCAAGCTGACGGGCAAAGAACGCGCAGTGATCCTGCGGCGCTGGTATGACCTGATGATGGAAAACGCGGAAGACCTGGGCCGGATTCTAACCGCCGAGCAAGGCAAGCCGCTGGCCGAAGCCGTTGGAGAGATCGGGTATGGCGCATCCTTCATCGAGTTTTTCGGTGAAGAAGCCAAACGGGTCTACGGCGAGATGATTCCGGGCCACCAACGTGACAAGCGGATCATGGTGCTGAAACAGCCCATCGGCGTGGCGGCCTCGATCACGCCTTGGAACTTCCCCAACGCAATGATCACCCGTAAGGCTGGGCCTGCCTTGGCTGCAGGTTGTTCCTTTGTTGCGCGTCCAGCGGCGGAAACGCCTTTGTCGGCGCTGGTTCTGGCGGCTCTGGCAGAACAGGCGGGCATTCCGGCAGGTGTGTTCAGCGTCGTCCCCTCATCGCGGGCCAGCGAGATTGGTAAGGAATTCTGCGAAAACCCCGGCGTGCGCAAACTGACCTTTACCGGCTCGACCGAAGTGGGGCGTATTCTTCTGCGGCAGGCGGCCGATCAGGTGATGAAGTGCTCGATGGAGTTGGGCGGCAACGCGCCGTTCATCGTGTTCGACGATGCCGATCTGGATGCAGCGGTCGAAGGCGCGATGCTGTGCAAATTCCGCAACAACGGCCAGACCTGCGTCTGCGCCAACCGCATCTATGTGCAGGCGGGTGTCTATGACGAGTTCGCCGCCAAGCTGAAAGCCGCAGTCGAGGCGCTGAACGTGGGCGATGGTCTGACCGAGGGCACCACGACCGGACCGCTCATCAACGATGACGCGGTCGCCAAGGTGCGGGAACATATTCAGGACGTCACCGACAAGGGCGGTGCGATCCTGACCGGTGGCCTTCCGCATGATCTGGGCGGAACCTTCTTCCAGCCAACCATCGTGACCGGCGTGACACAGGACATGCTGGTTGCTCAGGATGAAACCTTCGGCCCGCTGGCCCCGCTGTTCAAGTTTGAGGACGAGGATGACGTGATCGCTATGGCCAATGACACGATCTTTGGTCTGGCCTCGTATTTCTATGCCAAAGACCTGAGCCGCGTCTACAAAGTGGCCGAGGCGCTGGAATATGGCATCGTCGGCGTGAACACCGGCATCATCTCGACCGAGCTGGGTCCCTTTGGTGGCGTCAAGCAATCCGGTCTTGGGCGCGAAGGCAGCCACCACGGGATGGAAGATTATCTTGAGATGAAATACGTCTGCCTGTCGGTCTGACCTGAATGGGCCACCGTTCCGGCGGTGGCCTCGTTGGCTGATCTGGTCAAGGTTGTGGCTAAAAACTTGACCCTTGCCAGTTCAGAGAACTCCAACTCGAATTGCCCTATGGTAAAGCCCAAATTTGTGTCATTGTGATACCCCTAAGTATTCTTAGGAAAAGTAGTAGGGGGAATTGAAATGGCCTATTTTTCTGTATCGCATTGGTCTGCGACTGACTGGACCGCCGAGATGGAAGCGCTCGCGCGAGACAAATACGTTCCGATGGTCATGGCGTTAGGGGCCCAAAGCGTCGACATGGTGAGAACCGGGGATTTGAGCTTTCTTGTTGTCACTAAATACGCGGATGAAGCGGCAGCAGATTCCGCGCAGGCGAAGATTGATGCCATTAGGGAAGAAGCGGCGGGTGAACTTCCAATGAAGATGAGTAGTGTTCACCGAGGGCCGACCTTCGCAAACGGATAATCACCCGCAAGAAAAATTGGCACAGACAAAGTTGTAGCTGAAACGCGATAGGGTGTCGTCAACTTGGGCGTCCAAGAATGACCCGGCGTGCAGTGGCCGTGCCGAAATCCTATGGAATTCACGCACAAACTTGGCTTTGGATTTTTCAACGAGACTTACGCTGAAGGGGCCAATGCACTGTCAAAGCCTCAATCAGACTTGTCCGTGAAACAGACCTTCATTGTATTCAAAGAAACAACGCCCCGCGTCTGGAGGAACGCGGGGCGTGCAGTCTGCGACAATCCAGAGAGGCGGGACTATCGCTATGTGATCAGACGACCTCAGTTCACGGCCTTGGCGTCGACCACATCTTTCTCGATCGCTTTACCAGACGAAATCTCGATCCGGCGGGGCTTGAGTGCTTCAGGAACTTCGCGCTTGAGGTCGATGTTCAGCATACCGTTTTCGTGGCTCGCGCCGGTCACGCGGACGTGGTCGGCCAGGGCAAAACGACGCTCGAACGCGCGGGTGGCGATGCCGCGATGCAAGAAGGAACGGTCCTTGTCCTCGGCAGCTTTCTTGCCGGCGACGACCAGCGAGTTCTCTTTCACTTCGACCGACAGGTCATTTTCGGAAAAACCGGCAACAGCGACCGAGATGCGATAGGTGTCGGCATCGGTTTTTTCGATATTGTAAGGCGGGTAGCTGGGCTGAGCCACATCGTTCGTCAGAACGCGATCCATCATGTCGGCGATCTGGTCGAAACCAATGGTGGCGCGGTGCAGCGGTGCAAAGTCAAATGTACGCATATGTCGTATCCTCATGTCAGAGCGATGATCGAATTGTGCCCTCCAACCGGACGGGCGATGATTTATCAGGCCCCGTTTTTGGCGACCCGATACAGTTCACATGGGTAGAGATTTGACCGAGTTCAACCCCCGCCGGGGCTGATGAATTTCGCACCCGAGCTGGACTTGCCGGACCCAACCGGCAACCGTCGTATCGCCGCCTTGGGTTGCGGGGCATCGCGCCGCAATGCAGACTTCAATTCCGACACGATTCCAGACAGTTCCATGCCAAATCCAACTTTTTGCCGACCATCCGTCCCAACAGCGGACACGACCGACAAAATCTGCCAGCGGGGACCGTTTCGGGCCAGCAAAGCCGACCCGGACGAACCGAATGTGACGTCGCAATTGAAAGTAATCAGCCCTTGCCGACGTTCGAGGATACGGCAGGATCGCTCTCGCGTTATTGCCTCGGACCGACCGCGCCCATACGAGGCGATACTAACTTCGCTGCCTGCGACCCGCCCGCTATGCAACGCGAACGGATCTGCGACCGAGTAGGGAATCGGTTGATCCAGCCGCATAAGCGCAACGTCCGCGCGTATGGCTGCGGCCGAAAGGTGGGGGTGCTTGGCATAGTTGGGGTGAACGGCAATCTGAACAACCTTTCGCTCGGCCAGTGCTTGTCCGTCGCTCAGCCCCGCACGGAATGTCACCTTTCCGGGTTCGTATGGCGCACCATTCGCCCGGTTCAGGGCACAATGCGCGGCTGTCAGTACAAGGTCCTGAGAAATCAGCGTTCCTGTGCAGAATCCGTCCTGCTCGATGTCCAGTCGGCCAACGGCCTCCCATCCATAAAGATCATCACGATCCGTCAAGGTGCGCTTACCACTTTGCGCAGCCGCCGCAGCGGACAACGCAAACAAACAAATGAAGGGAAAAAGAAAGCGGATCATGGCTTGATGAACCGAGCGCCCACGTTGTTTCCTGATCCATTCTGTTCCGTCGAAGCGGTAAAACCGCGACCCGCCGACAGTTCGGCCTGCAATAACGAAAGGGACTTTTCAACTGCGGTTCCTACGGCGACGCGTTGTCCGTTGAACTCAGCCTTTGCTGCAACAACGGAAACTATACGCGGCCTGTCACCACTAAACGAAAACACGGGCGCGCCGGACGATCCGAATTCCACGTCGCACGACATGACCAGTACGTCGGACCTGCGGGTCATGACCGAACAGACCTCTTGCAAGGACGGAGCCTCGGCCCGATCCTGAGCATAAGATACCACGCCCACCTCCTCGCCTTTTGCGGGGCGGTTGCCTGTTTCAAAAGGAATGACGGTCGTGTTTCGGATCGGCTGCCACAGTTCGATCAGCGCAATATCACTGCCGATGCGCGCGGCGGATGCTTCTTCGCCGTATTGGTAGTCAGGATGAATCACGGCTCTGCGTGCCGCGCGGTAAGCGGACGCACGCCCCAGTCGCCACGCCGCCAAAAACTCGACCTGGGCCAGTTCCACGCGTTGGCCCGTAACCTTGTCGAACAGGCAATGGGCGGCCGTCAAAACCAACGTTGGAGAGATCAGAGTACCCGTGCAAAACCCTGCGCCACCAATATCCAGACGACCCACGGCCATCCAAGCGCGCCCCGCATCCGTGGTATCCAGGCTTTTCAGCCTGGAATCCTGTGCGTTGGCCGTCATCGGCAAACATGCCAGCACTAGAGCCTTGATCCAGTTTCGCAAGCGGTTCTCCGGCGTTGCTATCGACGCATCTTCCTACGCACCGGGTGAGGCGAAAATAGGGCGCTGACTTGGCCGGTCGTATCAATGCCGAACTGATGCGTCGCTGCATCAAACCTTATCTGAGGATCGGAACCTCGCGATCTGGTCTGCGATCCTGCAGCATCGCTCTTGGCATGGGACCTCCGGTTGCCCAATCCAGCAATTCCACCGTGTGCATGATCGGAACGTCGGTGCCCGAACCGATCTGCATCATGCAACCAATGTTGCCAGCGGCGATAACATCAGGGTTCTTCGCCTCAAGAGTCCTGACCTTGCGCTGTTTGAGTTTTCCAGAAATCTCGGGCTGCATCAAGTTATAGGTGCCCGCGCTGCCACAGCACAGATGGCTGTCCGCAGGCTCGACCACTGTGAAGCCCGCGCGTTTCAGCAAGTCTTTGGGGTGCGTCTTGATCTTTTGGCCATGCTGCAGGGAACACGCTGCATGGTAGGCGACGGTCATGTCCTTGTCGGCGCCTTCCGGCAGGTCAAGCTGCACCAACAGCTCGCTGATATCCATTGCGATCGAGGATACCCGCGCCGCATCTTCGGCCAGCGCATCATTTCGGAACATGTGGCCATAGTCCTTGACGGTCGTGCCACAGCCAGAAGTGTTGATGACAATCGCATCCAGCCCGTCCTTGTCCATCTCGGCTGTCCAGGCGCGGATATTCGCGGCGGCGGCCTTGTGACTGTCGTCTGATTTGCCCATGTGATGGGTCAGGGCACCGCAGCACCCGGCACCCTCGGCCACGACAACTTCGCAGCCCATGCGGGTCAGCAGGCGGATGGTGGCATCGTTGATATCCGTATTGAGAGCCCTCTGTGCGCACCCTGTCATCAACGCGACGCGCTTCTTGCGCTCGCCTTTTGGCGCAAAGCTCTGGGGATCATCGTTGCGGCTAACCGGTGGGATATGCTTCGGCGCCATATCCAGCATTGCACGCAGCCGCGCGTCGGGCATCAGGAATTTGAACGGCCGGCCGAGTTTTGCACCGATCAGCGCCCAGCGAAACCGCATTGGATAGGGCAGGATTTGCGCCAAAACCCAGCGCAAAGCGCGATCCGAAAAGGGCCGCTTGTAGTTCTGTTCGATATATTCGCGAGCGTGATCGACCAGATGCATGTAGTGCACGCCCGAAGGACAGGTTGTCATGCAGGCCAGACAAGACAGGCAGCGGTCGATATGCTTGACGGTTTTCTCATCGGGAACACGCTCATTCTCCAGCATGTCCTTGATCAGGTAGATGCGTCCGCGCGGGCTGTCCAGCTCGTCCCCCAACACCTGATAGGTGGGACAGGTCGCGGTGCAGAACCCGCAATGCACGCAATTGCGCAGGATTTCGTTCGAGCGCTTGATGCCCGGATCCTGCAGTTGTTCTTCGGAAAACGTCGTCTGCATATTTCTATCCCATCAGTCCCGGGTTGAACAAACCACGCGGATCAAATTTTTGCCGCAACCCCTGTGTCAGAGCCTTAACCCCAGCGGTTTCGGGTTGGAAACGGCCCAGTGTCGCCGCGGTTTCTGTATCCGCCCGAACAAGCGTCGCGTGACCGTCGAACACGCCAAGCCGTGCGCGCAGATCGGTCCCTGCGGGGACAAGCGCCCAGATCAACCCACCACCCCAATCAAACAAGGTCTGGCTTGCATCCAGACGCGCGGACACCTCTGGCGCGTCCGTCGGTTTAACCGAGATACGCCACACATCGCCCTCCTTGTCATGAAACGCCGCAGCATCCCGAATGCCACGCCACAAGTCAGCCGATCCCTCAAACTCGGAAGGCGCGCCAAAGCTGGCCAGCGTGGATTTCAACTGTTCGACCCTGTAAGCCACCGAATCCGCGAACCCTTCAATCCGCAACAGCGTACGACCTGTCTGCGGGTCATAGGCCGCACCGCTCACCTCGTACGGGGATTTCAAAGCAGCCGAGAGCACACGAATTGCCGCCCCTGCATCCGCAACCGGGATTTGCAGCGTTGCCGTCGCCTCAGGCTTGGGCAGCACTTTCAGCGAAACCTCGGTCAGAACACCCAACGTTCCCCAGGCACCGCTCATCAACTTGACCAGGTCATACCCGGTCACGTTTTTCATCACACGCCCGCCATTCTTTACGATCTGGCCACGACCATCGACATAACGGACGCCCAGCAAGAAATCGCGGCACGCCCCCGCCTGAATCCGACGCGGCCCCGAGATATTGGCGGCCACGACGCCGCCAATTGTCGGAGTGCCATTGGTCCCCAGCAAACCGCGATGATCCATCGGTTCAAACGCCAATTGCTGACCTTCGGCGTCCAGCGCGGCCTCGATCTCGGCCACCGGGGTTCCGGCCTGCGCCACGATCGTCAACGCCCCCGGCTCATATAGAGTAATCCCGCTCAAACCGCCGGTTTCAATAAGATCATCCGGCCCACCGATCCCTCGGGTTCCACCACCGGCAATTCGCACGGGCCCTTGCAATCCGGCCACGATTTCGGCCAGTTCGGTCTCTGTTTCAGGTCTCATGACACTTCTTCTGTTCAAAAATACTTCGGGGGAATCGCGGCTTGCCGCGATGGGGGCAGCGCCCCCTACTCAGCGGCGACCCTGCGGACTTCGGAGACATCCAGCGGGAACACCTTGGCCGGGTTCAAAAGCCAGTTCGGATCGAACACGTCCTTTACAGCCATCTGCGCCTCAAGGTCCTGCGGAGCGTATTGGTGCGACATCAGATCCCGCTTTTCGATCCCCACGCCATGCTCACCCGTCAGGCATCCCCCCACGTCCACGCACAGTTTGAGGATGTCGGCCCCAAACGCCTCGCATTTCTCAAGGTCACCGGGCTTGTTCGCATCAAACAGGATCAGTGGATGCATATTCCCATCACCTGCATGGAACACGTTACCCACCGGCAATCCGTAATCCTCGCTCAACTCTCCGATCCGGCGCAGCACTTCGGGCAGAGAGGATACGGGAATCGTGCCATCCAGACACATGTAATCGTTCATCTGGCCCATCGCCCCGAAAGCCGATTTCCGTCCCAGCCAGATTTTGGCGCTTTCTTCAGCCGATTGGCTTTCGCGCAATTCGACCGGGTTGTGACGTTTGGCAATCTCGATGATCTTCGACAGTTGATAGTCGATTTCAGCCTCGGACCCCTCGACCTCGACAATCAGCAAGGCGTGGCAATCGGGATAGCCGGCATGGGCGAAGTTCTCACACGCCTTGATGCACAGCGTATCCATGAACTCGATTGCCACCGGCAAAATGCCCGATTTGATGATGTCCGAGACACATTGCCCGGCCACCTCATTGTCGTCGAACCCCATCAGCACGGGCCGCGCACCTTCGGGCTTGCGCAGGATGCGCAGGGTGGCCTCGGTCACGACACCCAACTGCCCCTCCGAGCCGCAGACCACGCCCAGCAGGTCCAGCCCGCCAGCGTCCAGATGTGCGCCGCCGATCTCGACCACGCTGCCATCCATCATCACCATCTTGACGCCCAGCAGGTTGTTCGTGGTCACGCCATATTTCAGACAATGTGCGCCGCCGGAATTCATGCCGATATTCCCTGCGATGGCGCAGGCCAGTTGCGACGAAGGATCGGGTGCATAGAAGAAATCATCTTCTTCCACGGCACCGGTCACGCTCAGGTTGGTACGGCCGGTCTGAACGCGGATAAAGCGGTTGTCATAGTCGACCTCCAGCACATCATTCATCCGCGCGATACCCAGAATGACACTATCCGCCGTTGGTAGCGCGCCACCGGCCAGAGATGTCCCCGAGCCACGCGGAACGACCGGAACGCCTTCTTCGTTGCAGATGCGCAGCACATCCGAGACCTCGGCGGTCGTGGACGGCAGCACGGCAAGCATCGGAGGGCATCGATAGGCCGTCAGCGCATCACATTCATAGGCCCGCGTCTCAGCCGGTTCGTGGATCACGGCGTCTTCGGGCAGAACTTGCAGCAGACGCCGCAGGACCACGTCCTTGCGCCGCAGAATATCGGGGTTTGGTGTTGGCATTTCCATGGCTGACCCTCCGTTTGGTAAAATAATATTACCAATTTTCCGATCTGGCAAGTTGTGACGTCACGACTTAGTGTCGCGCTTATGTCTTGGATTGATCAGTCATTGTTGTTTTCACCGCTGGATTTCATCGGCATCGCGCTGCTAATCGGCGCGTGGCCTTTGATCGGATGGCGGATCGAGAATCCTTCGCCGCAAAAGCCGTCTGTCAGCATGATCATGGACGACTATCGCCGCGAATGGATGAAGGAAATGGTGACCCGCCAACCCCGCATGTTCGACGCGCAGGTGGTGGGGACGATGCGGCAAGGCAGTACTTTCTTTGCCTCGACCACGATGATTGCGATTGGGGGCGGGCTGGCCCTGCTAGGAAACACCGAACGCCTGGCCGGGCTTGCTCAGGATCTTGCGCTGGGGACAGCCCCTGCGCTGGTGTGGGAGATCAAGATCCTGACCATCCTGCTGTTTCTGGCAAATGCGTTTCTGAAATATGTCTGGGCGCATCGGCTGTTTGGCTATTGCGCGGTGCTGATGGCCGCCGTGCCGAATGAACCAGCCGATCCTGCGGCCTATCCCCGTGCTGCCCAAGCCGCCGAGATTTGCGTCACCGCCGCGCGCAGCTTCAACCGAGGTCTGCGCTCCACCTATTTCGCCTTGGCGTCCGTGGCGTGGATATTGGGACCTTATGCATTGATCGCCGGCACGCTGATTACACTGGCCATGCTCTACCGCAGAGAGTTTGCCTCGCATTCACGAACAGTACTTCTCAACACCGGATCGTGATCATGTGGCCCCTCACAATAGGGTAGCTTCACAACATGAGATATCTTGTTCTGACCGCCCTGCTTGCAACACCGGCCCTGGCCGATGATCCCGTGATTGAAAACGTCACTGCCAGACAAAGCGGCGATACATGGCGATTCGACGTTACCGTCTCGCATCCCGAAACGGGTTGGGATGATTATGCCGATGGCTGGCGGGTGCTGGATATGGATGGGGGCGAACTGGGGATGCGCGTGCTGCATCACCCGCACGAGAACGAGCAGCCCTTCACACGATCGCTCAGCGGTGTGGCGATTCCCAAAGGAACGGCACAAGTGCAGGTGCAGGCCCGAACCAACGTGGATGGCTGGGCGGAAAAGACTTTTGTGGTTGACCTGAATTAAGGTCAGAAGACGCCCATCTGCAACCCGGCAGCCATGGCCAAACCTAACTCACGGCAGGTTTCGAGCTGGTCGGCGGGGATAGTTTTCTCAGCTAGAATCGCCTCGGGGGTCTGCGCGCGGGTGCAAATGATCAAAGGCGGCTGCACCTCTTTCAACCGCCAGCCGGTTGCGATGCGGGCGGTCTGACGGGCTGCATTCTCACCGTCTGACCCGGCGCAGATCATCTGGGCATAGGGCCGACCCTCAATCCGGCCCAGAACCGGGTAATAGCTGCGGTCAAAGAAATCCTTCATCACGCCGGAAATTGCGGCCAGATTTTCCGGTGCACAGAAAATATAGCCATCCGCGTCCAGCAAATCCTTAGGGCCTGCCTGACCAGCGGCTTTCAGAACCACGTCTGCCTCGTTGCGCGCGGCTTCAGCCGCAGCCTCGGCCATTTGCCGAGACCCACCGGTGCGTGAATGGTAAACGATCAAAAGCTGCGCCATGTCAGACCCGGTGATAGGGACCGCCCGACAGGATGGTTGCGGTCCGATAGAGCTGTTCCGACAACATCACACGGACCAGCATATGAGGCCAGACCATCTCCCCGAACGAGATCGAAAAATCGGCCTCAGCCCTTAGGTTAGGGTCTATTCCGTCCGCCCCGCCGATGATCAACGCAAGATCCTGCCGTCCGGCGTCGCGCCAGCCGCCCAGCTTTTTCGCGAAATCAGGCGAGGACATGACCCGCCCGCGCTCGTCCAGCGTGCAGATCACTGCGCCCTTGGGCAGCGCCTTGCGCAACAGCGCAGCTTCGGCCCCCATGCCCGCGTTTTTCTTGTCCTCGACCTCAATCACCCGCGCAGGGCCAAGGCCCAAGCTCCGGCCGGTCCGGTCAAATCTGGTCAGGTAATCGTCAAGCAGTGTCTTTTCGGGTCCGGCGCGCAATCGCCCGACCGCAACTATGCTGATCCGCATATTTCTCTCGCCTCCGGCCCTTCAATACAGGCCGGGATAGCGCCTCAGTTCGCTGAGGCGCTGCCACCCGCAGGCAGCCACATCTTTTCCAGCTGATAGAATTCACGCACTTCGGGGCGGAAGATATGGACGATTACGTCGCCCGTATCGATCAACACCCAGTCGCCGGCATCCTTACCTTCGACCTTCGAGGTGAAACCGAATTCCTGCTTGATCCGATCCGTCAGCTTTTCCGCCATGGCCGAGACCTGACGGGTCGACCGACCCGAGGCAATCACCATGTGATCCGCAACCGAGGATTTGCCCTGCAGGTTGATCTGCACGACGTCTTCGGCCTTGTCATCGGAAAGTGAGGAAAGGATACGCTCAAGCAGCTTGTCGCTGATTGACTGAGAGTGGGCCATCACGCTGGCCCCGTCATCGGCGGGCAAACCCGCCTGGGTATGTAGAGACAGGACATAGTCCTCCTTTGCTGCGCGCCGCAAATCCCCGGCGCCGGGGTACTAATAAGGTAACAAGCGGATTGCAACATTTCAATGAACGGGCGCGAAAGGTCCGCAACGTCCGTTCACTCTTTGGCGATCTGTTGCGAGTCTGCGTCTGACAGCAGGCGCACTTCGCGCTGCGGGAATGGGATCGAGATACTTTCTGACTGGAACGCATCCCATAGCGCCAGGTAGACGTTCCCCCGGATATTGGTCAGCCCCTTTGTCGGGTCGCTGATCCAGAAGCGCAGGACATAGTCCACACTGCTGTCTCCGAACCCCGTGATATGACAAACCGGCTCATGAGACCCGCCGCTCAGCACCCGTGACACGGATTTTACCGCGCTGATTGACGTCGCGCGCACCTTGTGGGGGTCGTCTTCGTAACTTGTGCCAAACTCCAGGTCCAGCCGCACGAATTTGTCGGAATGCGACCAGTTTACAACCTGATTGGTGATCAGGTCCTCGTTCGGGATCAGGTATTCCCGCCCGTCGCGAGTCACCACCGACACATAGCGCGCGCCCAGCGCGTTGATCCAACCGAACGTATCGCCCAAAGAGATCACGTCGCCCGGCTTGATCGAGCGGTCCATCAGGATGATGATCCCCGAGATCAGGTTCGACACGACCTTTTGCAGCCCGAACCCGATCCCCACACCAATGGCCCCGGACAACAGCGCGATACCGGTCAGGTCAAACCCCAGCGTGCGGATCGCGGCCAGAAAGACCGCGCCGTATAGAAGCACCTGAATGCCCTTCGCCAACAGCACCTGCATCGACGGGGTGATGTCATCATTCCTCATCAAACCGCGTTCGGCCGCGCGGGTTCCAACACGCGCCAGTGTCAGAAGAATGCCGATCAGCAGAACCGCCTTGATAATCCCCAGTGCCGAGATATGCAGGTCACCGATCGAGATCGCCACGCCGTCCAGAAACCCGGCCACGTCGTCAGTCAGGTTCAGGGCCACAAGCGTCGCGTAGATCCACATCGCCCATTTGAAGATTCGTCGCAGCGTTCGGTTGCGCACCAATCGGGCCACCAAAGCAATCGCCAGCCACGCAGCAGCCAGCGTTGCGATCACGCCTATGATATAGCTACGCGAAGGCCATGTGATCTGCTGCATCACAAGGTACAACGCCCAAGACAGAACCACGAAATAGACCAGCGTCAGGCGCTGCATCAACTGGACGAGAACACGCAGCCTCCATTTCGGCCACCCGGTGCGAGACCGCGCCCATGACTCCCATCGACCTTGGGTCAACAGCTTGAGAACAAAAGCAAGACCCCAAAGAAACAGGATGATCACAAGCTGGTATTGCCGCCAGCCCGGTGTGACGATCAGTTCGGCAAAGTTTTCAAACTGAGAGGAAAAGGCCGCGACCATGTCATCGTAAAGGTCCGACAGCGAACTTGGGATCAGGTCTTGGTTCATTCACGTCTCCTAACCGATAGCTTGGACAGCAAAGTCCATTGATGCAAGCCTGACGCGGTTTTGAACCTTGATTGACGGGAAGACGCGATATATCTGGTGCGCATGAGACTCGATTTGGCCCCAGCTCCGACGTTGCAAGACCGCACGCGCCTGCGTGAACGGTTCTTTGGGGCCGCCCGCACGGTTCTGGCCCGCCTATAAGCGGCCCAGCCACTCGCCAGCTATTTCTCATTACAATACGGGAGAGGACCGATGTCCCCCAAAACACTCTATGACAAGATCTGGGATGCCCATGTCGCGCACGAAGCCGATGATGGCACCTGCCTGCTGTATATCGACCGCCACCTGGTGCACGAAGTCACCAGCCCGCAAGCCTTTGAAGGGCTGCGCATGGCCGGTCGTGAGGTGCGCGCGCCCGAGAAAACCATCGCGGTGCCGGACCACAACGTTCCAACCACGCCTGATCGAGTAAACGGGATCGAGAACCCGGAATCGCGTATTCAGGTTGAAGCACTGGACAAGAACGCCAAGGATTTCGGTATTCACTACTATCCTGTGAACGACGTCCGTCAGGGCATCGTCCACATCGTTGGACCCGAACAGGGCTGGACGCTGCCCGGCATGACCGTTGTCTGCGGCGATAGCCACACCGCCACCCACGGCGCGTTCGGCGCGTTGGCCCACGGCATCGGCACGTCCGAGGTCGAACACGTTCTGGCCACGCAGACCCTGATCCAGAAGAAATCCAAGAACATGAAGGTGGAAATCACCGGCAAATTGCAGCCGGGTGTGACCGCCAAGGACATCACTCTGGCCGTGATCGGGGAAACCGGCACGGCTGGCGGCACCGGCTATGTCATCGAATATTGCGGCGAAGCGATCCGCGATCTGTCGATGGAAGGCCGCATGACCGTTTGCAACATGGCCATCGAAGGCGGCGCCCGCGCTGGTCTGATCGCCCCGGATGAGACCACCTTTGAATATGTCAAAGGCCGCCCCCACGCCCCGAAGGGCGCACAATGGGAAGCGGCTCTGGCCTGGTGGAAAACGCTCTATACCGATGAGGATGCGCATTTTGACAAGGTCATCACCCTGCGCGGCGAAGATATCGCGCCCGTCGTGACCTGGGGCACCAGCCCCGAAGATGTGCTGCCGATCACAGCGACCGTGCCAAACCCCGAAGATTTTGAAGGCGGCAAGGTCGACGCGGCCCGCCGGTCGATCGAATACATGGGTCTGGAAGCCGGTCAAAAGCTGAGCGATGTCGAGATCGACACGGTCTTTATCGGTTCCTGCACCAACGGTCGGATCGAAGACCTGCGCGCTGCGGCTGAAATCCTGAAAGGCAAAAAGATCAAGGACGGGTTGCGCGCCATGGTCGTACCCGGCTCGGGTCTGGTGCGCGCTCAGGCCGAGGAAGAAGGTCTGGCAGACGTCTTCAAAGAGGCCGGGTTTGAATGGCGTTTGGCGGGATGTTCGATGTGTCTGGCGATGAACCCCGACCAGTTGCAACCGGGCGAGCGCTGTGCCGCGACCTCGAACCGCAACTTTGAAGGCCGTCAGGGACGGGGTGGACGCACCCACTTGCTGAGCCCCGCGATGGCTGCCGCTGCCGCGATAACAGGACGGCTGACAGACGTCCGCGAATTGATGTAAGCTACCCTCATATCTGAATATTTGAGGGAGAGACTGAGATGAGTGATTGGGTCAAATGGCTCTTGTTGGGGCTGCTTTCGATTGCGTTTGGCATCTTTGTGCTGGGCGCACCGGTGGTGGCTTCGATAGCTGTGACAGTAGTGACCGGAGTGTTTCTGCTGATTTCAGGCGCGCTGCAAGTTGTCGGCGGTTTTACGGTTGAAGGAGCCGGCAACAAGATTCTGTCGCTTATCATGGGTGCCGTGATGCTGTTTCTTGGCTGGAACTTCATGTCTCAGCCGCTGGCCGGAACGCTCACCCTGGCGATGGTCATGCTGATCCTGTTCATGGCAGGCGGCATCGCGCGGGTCATTCTGTCGTTCCAGATGCGCGGAACGCAGTATTTCTGGCCGACGATCATCTCAGGCATCTTGTCGATCGTCCTCGCGGGCATCATCTGGAGTTATGTAGGAAGTGAACCGGCAGTGCTGATGAGCATTCTGGGCATCTTCCTGGGGATTGAGATGCTGTTCAACGGGTTCGGTTTGGTCTTCATGGCGTTCTTCGTCAAGAACGCCCCCAACGACGCAACAACTGAAGCGAAACAAGCTTAAACGCGGGGCACGGGGTCGGCCCTCTCCCGCAGGAGTGTGAACATGGAAAAGTTTGAAAAAGTCCACGGGGTGGCCGCCCCAATGCCATTGATCAATATCGACACCGATATGATCATCCCGAAAGTGCACCTGAAAACGATCAAGCGGTCCGGACTCGGCGTCGTTCTGTTTGACGAAATGCGCTATCACGACGACGGGCAGGAAAACGAAGAATTCGTCCTGAACAAACCCGCGTATCGTGAAACTGAGATTTTGGTCGCAGGCGACAATTTTGGCTGCGGCTCGTCGCGTGAACACGCACCTTGGGCGATCAAGGATTTCGGCATCAAGGTTGTGATCTCGACCAGCTTTGCCGACATCTTTTTCAACAACTGCTTCAAGAACGGCATCCTGCCCATCGTGGTTGCGGACGAACACCACGCGATCCTAATGGATGACGCGCACAAGGGTGAAAACGCCCGCATGACCGTGCATCTGGAAGATCAGCAGATCACCACGTCCGATGGCGTCGTGATCGAGTTCGACATCGACCCGCACCGCAAGCACTGCCTGCTGAACGGCCTGGACGATATCGGCCTGTCGATGGAGAAAGAACATCACATCGACAAGTTCGAGGAGCACGCAAGTCAGGCCCGCCCCTGGGTTTGATTCTGTGGATGATTCTGTGGGTACTCAACCTAAAGGGGTCGCTTCGGCGGCCCCTTTCGCATTCTAGGGGTTGAATTTGCGGCAACCACAACATGTAGCGGCAATGCTAAATTACACGTCGGATTTGCGTCAGGAATGATGCAAACCCGCACCAGTTTTGCCATCATTTTGCCCAAAATCAAGTGTTTTCTGCACCTTGGCTTGAGCGCAGTGCCTAACGGGGCCAGTGTTGGCGCTATAGAGGCATCCGTCAAAAAACAAACGGCGGGCACAAGTTGGAATTGAAGTCGGCAAAGAACCGACCGATCCAGTTTGAAAGGGTTCGGATAGTGATTGCGCGCACAACAGGGGCGGCAATTCGGGGATTATTGGTTGCACTGATTGTGCTGACCCCCGCGTTGTATTTGCCCGCATCGTCAACGAATGGGACCGAGATCGTCGTGTTTCTCGCCATTCTCGCGTTTTTCCTGACCTTTGCTGAATATAACTCGGCCTTTCCCAGCTTTATCGAATTCCGCGATGCTCCGCCTGTGAACCGTTTGCGCTTTGTCGGGCTGGTCACGATGATCATGTTTTTGACCCTGATCTGCAAAAACGCATATCTGCCCACACAGCTTACCGCCCTGTTTTATTCGATAGGATTCAGCTTGGCGAATGTGGTCGACTTTCCGTATTCACCGGTGCGGCTGATCGTTCTGATGTTGCCCGGAGATGCCAGTGCGCCCCTTATCGAACTGGTGCGCATATCCGCCAGCGTCGCGTACCTGACCGCGTTGGTCACGATCGGCAGCTTTGCCTACGCGGTGAAATTACGTGGCTGGCCCACCGGAAACGGTGCTTTCAACGTCTGGACCAACCTGCCCTTGTTCGATCCGACGCAGGGCGGTGACGTGGTGACGCGCCTTCAGCGCGACGGCCGGCTCAACATCTCGATCGGCGTGCTGCTGCCCTTCCTGATCCCAGCGATGATCAAAATGCTGACGAACTATGTCGATCCCATTTCGCTCAGCAATCCTCAGACCCTGATCTGGACCATGAGCGCATGGGCTTTCCTGCCCGCCAGCATGATCATGCGCGGTATGGCTACCCTGCGCATCGCGAACCTGATCGTTGAAAAACGCCGCGCCTATTCCACAGCCGAGTCCACTCAGACCGCATGATCCGAATTCTTGTCCTGCTTTGGCTGCCTCTGATGGCGCAGGCAGAAACCGTGCGCGTTGCTACGTTCAACACTGAACTCAGCCGCAAGGGGCCGGGCCTGCTGCTGCGCGACATTCAGCGCGGAGACGCGCAGGCCAAAGCTGTCATCGAAGTCCTGGTGGCGTCACACCCCGATATTGTCGCCCTGCAGGGGATCGACTGGGATTTTCATGGACAGACCCTAGCTGCGCTGACCGAGCGGCTGCGCCAGGCCGGTCTGGACTACCCTCATCAATTTACGGCACGGCCAAATTCGGGGCTTGAAACCGATCTGGATATGGATGGCGATGGTCGAACACATGGTCCGGGCGATGCACAGGGCTGGGGCCGGTTCACGGGGCATGGCGGCCTTGCGGTCCTGTCGCGCTATCCCATCCAGACCGAAAACGTTCGGGATTTTACAGATTTGCTGTGGCGGGATCTTCCCGGCGCCCAGCTTCCCCACAAGGGTTCGGCAGCTTTTCCCTCGGACGAAGCGCAGAATATTCAACGCCTGTCATCCACCGCACACTGGCTTGTGCCCATCGAAACACCGATCGGAGTTGTCGATCTGATGACGTTTCACGCCGCTCCCCCAGTTTTTGACGGGCCGGAGGATCGGAACGGACTTCGCAACCGAGACGAGATTCGCTTTTGGATGTCCCTTTTGGACGGCGAGATCACTCAGGCGCCTACGGGATCATTCGTTCTTGCGGGGGATGCGAACCTCGACCCCGACCGCGGCGAGGGGCGAAAAGAGGCAATTCGGCAGCTATTGAGCGACCCGCGCTTGCAAGACCCCGTACCAGAAGATTCAACCGGAAAAGAGACCACGGTCGTGTGGAAGGGCGTCGGGGACATGCGCGTGGACTACGTATTGCCCTCGTCTGACTTGCGTGTCGTGGATGCCGGAGTGTTCTGGCCAGCGCCCGGATCAGACCTGCGCGCGGCGGCCGAGACTGCCAGCAGACATCGCCTCGTATGGGTCGAACTGGCCGCGCCCTGAAACCACTTAAACTCTGGCCGTGGTAGCGGTGGAATACAGCCCAGGTTGCCTGTCCGAAATGGCCGTGTTTATGGCCTCATCCAGATCAGTATGCGTGAACCCCGGCACCAGTTCGTTGAAAGCCTCTGCGTCTAGACAATGCGGCGCATCCCATAGATAGCGCATTTCGATCAGATGCGGCGCAAGGTTCCAGAACATTCGGCTCAGGTGAATCGGCCACCAGTTCATGCGCTTTGCCCGCACGCGCTGACCCGTCACCCGCGATAGCGATTGCGCCAGTTCCGTTCCTGTCAGGGTGTAACCTGCAAACGGCACGTCGCTAAAACGCGGCAGGTCGTCTCGTATCTCAGCCAGGGCAACGGCGGCTCGGGCGAGATCCGGCAAATAGGCCCAGGAATGGGCAATGTCAGGCCGACCCGGATACACCAGTTGCCCCTTTGACAAACGCTTGATCAAAACCTGATCGAACCAGTTGCCTGACGCGCAGGTGTCGATGAAATCTCCTGCCCTCAAGATGATCGTCTTGACCGAGGAACTGCGGTAGGCGTCTTCCATCTCGACCCTGATCCTGCCCAGCGGATTCTCAGCCAAATGGGGTGAAGAACTTGACCACGGCAAAGGCGTAGAAGCCCCAAAGACATACACGTTGCCGGGAACGATCACTGTCGCTCCGGAGTGTTCGGCTGCGTCGATAACTTGTCGATGTAACTTTGGCACCAGCCCGGCCCAGTCCGGGTAGGGTGGATTCCAGGCATTTACGATGATGCTGGCTCCTTCTGCGGATTGCTTCAAGTCCTGCGATTTGCGGTCAAAACTGCGGACCGACCAACCCGCTTTGCGAAATGCTTCGGCGCTATTGCGCCCGAACCGGCCTGTTGCGCCCAAGATCAGTGCTGTTTGTGTCATGGCAACCTCCTGTCACTCTCAACACTGATCCATTCAAAGGGATATGGGAATTGCCTGCATGTGCAGAACGTGTATTCATTCATGAATGGATAGACTCATCACCCCGTCCGACTGGTCCCTGATCCAAAGCTTTCTGGCCGTAGCTGAAACCGGTTCACTATCTGCGGCAGCCCGGCGGTTAGAGCGAAGCCAGCCGACGCTAGGCCGACAAATTCACGCGCTTGAGGACGAGTTGGGCGTATCTCTTTTTGATCGACATGCGCGCGGTCTGAGGCTGAGTGACGTCGGAGCGCAACTGCTGCCTATGGCGCAGCAGATAAACTCTGCCATGAGCGCGATCAGCCTGACCGCGGCAGGCCAGTCGCAACAATTGGAAGGGACAGTGCGCATAACCACTTCGGTTTTTGCAGCCCATCATCTTCTGCCGCCCATCATGGCGCAAATCCGCAAGCAAGAACCGGCGATACAGCTTGAACTGGTCGCAACGGACACGGTCGAAAACCTGCTGTATCGCGAGGCTGATATTGCAGTTCGCATGTATCGCCCCGAGCAGGTCGACATCGTCTCAAGGTATCTGGGCGACGTGCGCATGTGCTTTTGCGCGGCCCGGTCTTATCTGGACCGAGCAGGCCGCCCGGCAGAACCCGCAGACTTGTTCAATCACGATCTGGTCGGCTTTGACGCCAATGAGCAGATCATCAAAGAGATGCACAACAAAGGCTGGCCCGCGAGCCGGGACAATTTCGCGACCCGTTGCGACCTTCAGAGCGCATATTGGGAACTGATCCGGGCCGGCTGCGGAATTGGGTTTACCCAGACGCATGTTGCCGAGGCAGACCCCTTGGTCGAAATCCTGCCGCTGGACGTGGAAATCCCGGTACTTCCCGTGTGGCTGGCCGCTCCGCAGGCGATGCGCCAAACCCCGCGAATCCGGCGGGTTTGGGATCTGCTTGCCGATGGTCTGAAGGCCAGTCTTTGACGGTGAACCTGCTATGACCGTGCCGTTTCGTCACGGAAACCGAGATTCCCGTCGACTCTGTTTGTTTTGGCCTGTTCGTCTCATTGACCCGATGCGGCGCAGGCGCTAGGGCCATTGCGACGAAACGCAAGGAGATCCTTCATGTCCAACCCCTCGCTGCTGATCCTGCCCGGAGACGGTATTGGCCCCGAAGTTATGGCCGAAGTCCGCCGCATCATCGACTGGTTCGGCGCGAACCGCGGTCTGGCGTTCGACGTGAGCGAGGATCTGGTCGGCGGTGCCGCCTATGACGCCCATGGCAAGCCCCTGTCGGACGAGACCATGGCCAAAGCGCAAGAGGTTGACGCGGTGCTGCTGGGCGCGGTTGGCGGCCCGAAATATGACGATCTGGATTTCAGCGTAAAGCCTGAACGCGGGCTGCTGCGCCTGCGCAAGGAAATGGACCTGTTTTCCAACCTGCGCCCGGCGCAGTGCTTTGACGCGCTGGCTGATTTCTCATCGCTGAAAAAGGACATCGTCGCCGGTCTGGACATCATGATCGTGCGCGAGCTGACCTCGGGCGTCTATTTCGGAGAGCCGCGCGGCATCTTTGAAGAAGGCAACGAACGCGTGGGCATCAACACCCAGCGTTACACCGAATCCGAGATCGAACGCGCCGCGCGCTCGGCTTTTGAACTGGCGATGCGCCGGAACAAGAAGCTGTGCTCGATGGAGAAAGCCAACGTCATGGAATCGGGCATTCTGTGGCGCGAGGTCGTGGATCGCGTGGCCGAGGATTACCCTGAGGTCGAGCTGACCCATATGTATGCCGACAATGGCGCAATGCAGCTTGTACGCGCACCCAAGCAGTTCGACGTGATCGTCACCGACAACCTGTTCGGCGACATCCTGTCGGATTGTGCGGCGATGCTGACCGGCTCGCTGGGGATGCTGCCATCCGCGTCGCTGGGCGCACCGATGGCCAATGGCCGCCCCAAGGCAATGTACGAACCCGTCCACGGCTCGGCCCCCGATATCGCAGGTCAGGGCAAAGCGAACCCGATCGCCTGTATCCTAAGCTTTGCCATGGCGCTGCGCTATAGCTTTGATCAGGGGGCCGAGGCTGACCGTCTGGAAGCGGCAATCGAGAAGGTTCTGGCCGATGGTGTCCGCACCGCCGATCTGCTGGCCGAAGAAGGCGTGCAGCCGGTCTCGACCACCGAAATGGGCGACGCGATTCTGGCGGCGCTGAACGAAACCGTCTGATCAGGCGGCCAAACGCATTTCAAAGGCGGTGCCAAGCGCGCCGCCTTTTTCTTTACCCGATCAGTTGCCGAAGATATTGTTCAACAGGTTGTTAATGGCATTCTCGAACCCGTTGCCCTGCCTACGACGTTGCTGCCGTGGCTGCGCGGTTCGCACGGGCGGGTCCGGGGCCAGCATCGGCAAGGGCGTCGGGGTCATCCCTTCGGTCACGCGCAGCATGGTTTCCTTCCAGATTTCCGCAGGCAACCCGCCGCCGGTGACACCTGAAAGTGGCGTATTATCGTCATAGCCCATCCAGACACCCGCCACGTAATCCGCCGTGAACCCGATGAACCACGCATCGCGCGCGGCCTGAGTTGTGCCGGTCTTGCCCGCCACCTGCCAGCCCGGAAGCTGCGCCCGCGCACCCGTGCCTTCCGAGACCACGCGCTCCATCATCCATGTCAGTTGCTTGGCCGCCTTGTCGTTGATGACACGCTCTCCGATGCCGGTCGTCGTCACCATGACGGGCGTCTGATCACCCAGCAACTTTAACTCGGTCAGACCATAAGGTTCCACGGACGAGCCACCGTTCAGGATACCCGCATAAGCCCCGGTCATCTCGATCAGGGTGCTTTCCGACGCGCCCAGAGCAAGGGCCGGTCCTTCGGCCAGATCATTGGCAATCCCAAACCCGCTGGCAACGGTGCGCACGTTTTCAAGCCCCGCGACCTCAGCCACTTTGACGGCCGGGATGTTCAGCGAGTTCTTCAACGCATCCGCAAGCGTAACCCGGCCATAGAACTTGTTGGTATAATTCTTGGGGCACCACTGGCCCGAACCGGGGATATTGATGCAATAGGGCTCATCCACGACCGTATCCAGCGGAGAATACCCAAGCTCCAACGCTGTCGCGTACACGAAGGGTTTGAAGGATGATCCGGTCTGTCGCAATGCCTGCGTCGCGCGATTGAACGCACCTGATACACGCGTCTTGCGACCGCCGACCATGGCACGCACCGCCCCATCTGCGGACATCACAACAATCGCGGCCTGCGCCTTGGACCCTTCGCGAACTTTTTCCTGAAAGATGTATTGCAGCGCCTCCTCCGCCGATTTCTGCAGGCGCTGATCCAGAGTCGTCCGGATCACCACATCCTCGGTGGTGTTGCGGGTAAAGAACTCGGGCCCGCTGGCCATGACCCAATCGGCGAAATACCCACCTGCACGCGCGGCGGCGGCTTCGGACAGTTCCGCGGGACGGGTGCGGGCTTCGCTGGCCTGCGCGGGGGAAAGGTATCCCTGATCCTCCATCAATCCGACGACCAAACGCGCCCGATCCTGCGAGCGTTGCAGGTTGTTCGTCGGCGCATACCGGGTCGGCGCGACCAGAAGGCCCGCCAGCATCGCGGCCTCGGACGGGGACACCTCGGCGGCCGAAATTCCGAAATACCGCTGGCTGGCGGCCTCGAACCCTCGCGCGCCTGCGCCAAGGAACGCCCGATTCAGATAGATGGTGAGGATTTCGTCCTTGGAGTATTTGACCTCCATCGCCATCGCGTAAACGGCTTCCTTCGCCTTGCGCCACAACGAGCCCTGACGACAGTCAGCTTCGTAGGCGGCCTCGGACTCCCAATCAGCCGGATCATAAGGAACACCCAGACACAGCAGCTTGGCCGTCTGCTGCGTGATGGTCGAACCGCCATGGCCCGACAGCGGCCCCCGGCCTTCGCTCAAGTTGATGCGCACGGCGCTGGCAACCCCGCGCGGGCTGACACCGAAATGGCGATAGAATCGCTTATCCTCAGTCGCGATGACCGCGTGCTTGAGGTGCGGAGACACCGTATCGGCCGTAATGACTCCGCCGAACTGATCACCACGCCACGCAAATACCTTGCCGTCGCGGTCCAGCATCGTGACCGATCCGCGCGCACGACCATCCAGCAAGGCGTCAACATCAGGCAACGTGCTATAGACAACCCCTATCGCAAGCGCCAGCAGCAGGGCACAGACCGCGCCAACCCGCCAGGTCACACCCCAGACCAGCCGCCAAAGCCAGCGGAACATACGGCGGAAAAACCCGCCGCCGTTCTTGTTGGACTTGCGTGTTTTCTTGCGGGCCGTTCTGCGGGTCGTTGTCTTTCGCGCAGTCGCCTTCTTGCCTGCGGCGCGCTTTGACGCCGAGGATTTTCGCCCCTTCGACGGGTATCGTTTGTCCGCAACAAGAGGTTTCTTGCCGCGCCTGGACTCAGTCATGCTCAAGCTCTGCCCGGTTATCGTTTTGAGGCACCATACCCTGCCACACAGATGAAGTAGAGGTATGAAATACGTCTAAAAGCCTTCCTCAATTTGCTCAATTTTTAATCATTGCGCCGTATTTGTGCAAAAATTGTGCACCTTGCCACTATTTTCCCCAGCGTCCGCCCCCCTGAATCGTTCCTTACTGCGGTCAGGCGCGCTCTTTTTCTGCGAGTGCAAACCGACCGGACAGACCGGAGAAGCAGAGGGGACTAACGTGAAACTGATCATCGCGACAATCAAGCCGTTCAAGCTCGAGGAGGTGCGCGAAGCACTGACCGACGCTGGCGTGCGCGGCATGATGGTGACCGAAATCAAGGGCTTCGGCTCGCAATCGGGTCACACGGAAATCTATCGCGGGGCCGAATACGCCGTGAACTTCGTACCCAAGATCAAACTGGAGATCGTAGTTCCCGCTGCGATGGCCGACCAGATCGTCGAGACCATCACCAAAACCGCCAAGACCGGCAAGATCGGCGATGGCAAGATTTTCGTCCTCGATGTCGAGCAGGCCCTGCGCGTGCGGACCGGGGAAACGAACGAAGAGGCGCTGTAAGCGCCCCCACTCACAATCACTCGAGGACTAACAATGAACCTGATGAAATCTCTCATCCCTGCTGCCGCGATCGTCGCGCTGCCGCAGATGGGTCTGGCGCAAGAGGCCGCCGACGGCGAAGCCGCGCTCCATACCCAGTATATCTTCACCACGCTGCTGTTCCTGATGGCAGGGTTCCTGGTCTTCTTCATGGCGGCAGGCTTTGCCATGCTGGAAGGCGGCCTGGTGCGTTCCAAGAACGTGGCCATGCAGATGATCAAGAATGTGGCGCTGTTTTCCTTTGCCGCGATCATGTACTGGCTGATCGGCTTCAACCTGATGTACCCCGGCGACGGCTGGTCCATCGCTGGCTGGCTGGGCCCGTTCTTCTCGACCACATCGCTTGATGCCGTGGGCGTTGACCCCGCAGAAGCGGCGCTGGACTATGCGTCGATCGGTTCGGACTTCTTCTTCCAGCTTGTGTTCGTTGCCGCAACTGCCTCGATCGTTTCGGGTGCCGTGGCCGAGCGCATCAAGCTGTGGCCCTTCCTGATCTTCGTCATCGTCCTGACCGGCATCCTGTACCCGATCTCGGGTTCCTGGCAGTGGGGCGGCGGCTGGCTGTCTGAAGCTGGCTTCTCGGACTTCGCTGGCTCGACCGTTGTGCACTCGGTCGGTGGCTGGGCAGCTCTGGCAGGTGTCATCGTACTGGGCCCGCGTATCGGCAAGTACAAAGACGGCAAAGTCCACCCGATGCCCGGTTCAAACCTGGCGCTGGCCACTCTGGGTACGTTCATCCTTTGGCTGGGTTGGTTCGGCTTCAATGGCGGCTCGCAGCTGGCAATGGGCACCGTGGGTGACGTTTCCGACGTGTCGCGTATCTTTGCCAACACCAACATGGCAGCCGCTTCGGGTGCAGTGACCGCACTGATCCTGACCCAACTGCTGTACAAAAAGCCTGACCTTACGATGGTTCTGAACGGCGCTCTGGCCGGTCTGGTCTCGATCACTGCTGAACCTCTGGCCCCGACCCTGTTCGGCGCTCTGTGGATCGGTGCAGTTGGCGGCGTTATTGTTGTCCTGACCGTTCCGATGCTGGACAAGTTCAAGCTGGACGACGTTGTCGGTGCGATCCCAGTTCACCTGTTCGCCGGTATCTGGGGCACCATCGCCGTGATCTTCTACGGTGAAGCAAGCCTGGGCACTCAGTTGCTGGGTATCGCAGCCTACGGTGTGTTCACCTTCGTCGGTGCGCTGATCCTGTGGACGATCCTGAAGGCGGTTGTTGGCATCCGCGTCAGCGAAGAGGACGAGATCAACGGCCTCGACATGGCAGAACTGGGTATGGAAGCCTATCCCGAGTTTTCCAAGGGCTAACGCCTGATCAAGTACCAAATCCGAAACCGGGCGTTCGCGCCCGGTTTTTTTGTTGTGTCTTTCAACAAACCATTTGAATTTAGGCGCTTACCCCAAGACTGCCGCTGTGAAACTGTCCGAAACAATTTCTGATTTAGTCGATTGCAATGAAACTTACTCCACCTCCTCGTATCAAACTTTCCAGACTCCGAGACATTGGCTGGCGTCTTTGGGATCCTATCGGCCTTTTGAAGCCGGAAGAGAATTGGAATGACGAGGACTGTCTATCTTTAGGCGACGAATACGATTCGTATTTGATTCAGGCGGCCAGTCAGATCAGAAGAGAAACGAGTAAAGAGGATGTAGCTGAATACCTTGTGCAAATAGAACTTGTGCATATGGGACTCACGGAAAGACCCTGCACACGTGAACGTGCGGCGCTAGTTGTAGACGCGATCGCCAGCGACCCGAAAATTTGGACGTGGCCTGACGAAGATGGCCGTTTTCGAGAGCGCGCAAAAAAGCCGCGCTGGAGGGCGCGGCTTTGATGTGTGTCTCAGATAAAGGTCAAACGCCGACGTCGACAATCGCCTTGGCCAGAATCGGAACCGTTGTCGCGTTCAGGCCCGCGATGTTCAGACGGCTGTCACCCACCATGTAGATGCCGTGATCGGCACGCAGTTTCTCGACCAGCTCGGGTGCCGCACCCAGACGCGAGAACATGCCGCGGTGCTGGGCGATAAAACCAAAACGGTCCGAGCCGCTCAGTCTTTGCAGTTCGTCAGCCAGTTGTTGGCGCAGTCCCAGCATGGACAGGCGCACCTCTTCCAACTCGGCCGCCCAATCCGCGCGCAGAGCCTCGTCATTCAGGATCGTGGTCACAACACGCGCACCATGATCGGGTGGGAAGGAGTAATTCTGACGGTTCAGAAAGGCCAGTGTCGACTGGTTCAGCGCCGTCTGTGCCGCATCATCGCTGATCGCCATCAACAGACCGGTCCGTTCGCGGTAGACTCCGAAGTTTTTGGAACAGGACGCCGCGATCAGGCAACGTTTGACCGACGAGGCCACAAGGCGCGTGGCCTGCGCATCTTCTTCCAGACCGTCCCCGAAGCCCTGATAGGCAATGTCGATCATTGCCACGAGACCAAGCTCATTGATGATGTTTACGACCTCTTGCCACTGCACCATGTTCAGGTTGGCCCCGGTCGGGTTGTGGCAGCAACCATGCAGCAATACCACGTCGCCCGCCTTGGCAGTCTTCAGGTCTTCGACCATGCCACCGAAGTCCACGCCTCGGGTTTCGCCGTCGAAATAACGGTACTGGACCGTCTCCATCCCAAGGTAGTTCAGGATCGACAGGTGGTTCGGCCATGTCGGGCTTGACACAAAGACACGCGCCGACGGGTTGGCCATGCGGATCATCTCAAACGCTTGCCGACACGCACCGGTACCGCCGGGTGTTGCCACGGCAGCGATATTGCCGCGCGGGACCGAGGTGCCAAGGATCAGTCCGATCATCGCATCCGCATAGGCCGGATCACCGGCCAGCCCGGTATAGGCTTTGCTTTCCTGTTCTTCCAAAATGCGCTTTTCGGCTGCTTTCACCGCACGCATCACCGGGGTCACCCCATCGGCATTCTTGTAGACGCCAACACCCAGGTCGATCTTCTGATCGCGCGGGTCTTCGCGGTACATCTGCATCAGCGCCAGGATTTTGTCGGCGGGCTGCGGTTTGAGGTTCTCGAACATCAGTTCTCTCCGGTTGCGACGGGCAGGGTCGGGAAGGCACCCCATTCAGCCCAGGAGCCGTCATAAAGCGAGTGGTCTTTCTTGCCCATGCGTTCAAGCGCAAGGCTGAGGATCGCGGCTGTCACGCCCGACCCGCATGAGGTGATGGCAGGTTTCGACAAGTCGACGCCTGCGGCCTCGAAAACGGCGCGGCAATCCTCGGGGGATTTCATCGTGCCATTCTTGTTCAGCAGCGTATCGAACGGCACATTGCGCGAGCCCGGAATATGACCCGAACGCAGCCCTTCACGCGGCTCGGTTTCGGTTCCTGCAAATCGGGCGGCTGAGCGCGCATCAATAATTTCGTGGTCGGCCAGTTTCGCCGCCGCCGAGACCTGAGTGACATCCCGCACCAGATGGTTTTGCACGCGCACCGTCATGTGGCGGTCGCGGATAACCGGGGGAAGGTCTTCAATCTCACGCCCTTCGGCCTGCCATTTGGGAAAACCGCCATCCAGAACGGCCACATTGTCCTGACCCATCAATCGGAACAGCCACCAGACCCGCGCGGCGGACATCAGCCCGGCGCCGTCATAGACCACCACCTGATGACCATCCCCAACGCCCATCGCCCGCAGGCGCGACATGAATTTCTCGACCGGAGGCGCCATGTGCGGCAGGTCCGACCGGTGATCAGAGATTTCGTCAATGTCAAAGAACCGCGCGCCCGGAATATGGGCCGCGTCATACTCGGCCTTTGCATCCCGCCCTTGCTGCGGCAAATACCACGACCCGTCCAGAACCCGCAGGTCCGGGTCCTTGAGATGGGCTGCAAGCCATTCGGTTGAAACGAGGGTTTTCGGATCGTCCTGCATCAAAGTCTCCCCAAAGCGAGCTTGGGTTTTCCCTATACGCGCAGGGTTGCGGGTTCAAGGCTGGATGGCGTTTTCAGGGGGCCGTTTCCATAACCACGGACGATGGATAGTGGTGCATGTTCAGAAATGCGGCGCCCTCATCACCCGCCCGATAGCCATGCGGCAGATCGGCGGCAAAACGCAGACCCTGCCCGGCCTGCAACGGCACCCATTCGCCATCGCGTAGAATCTCAAGCGACCCGTTCAGCACAAAGACCTCCTCGGTCACACCGGCGGCATGGGCAGCGGATTCGTGGCTCTGGTTCGGGGCCAGATCGACGTGGAAGGTTTCCGCGCCCAGTGCAGGGTCAAAAGGAAAGACGATCTTGACCTCGATGCTGCCGGGAAAGGTCACGGTGCGGAACAGGCTGGCATCCGCCGGATCGCGCAGCGCCGACGATCCGATCAAAGCGCTGAGCGGCAGTTGGAACCCTTTGGCGATTTTCCATAAGGTCGCGATGGTCGGGCTGGATTCACCCCGCTCGATCTGGCCCAGCATGGCCTTGCTGACGCCCGTCAACTCGGCCACTTTTGACAGGCTCAAGCCGGTTGCCGCCCGCACGTCCCGCAGTTTCAGCGTAATATCGTCAGAGTCCATCTTAGCGTCCCGCGAATCCTCTTGTGCGTTATAGCGCACATGTGATACGTGCGCTATAACGTACGAACCCCAAGACATGCAACCCGAGGCAAAAGGGAAACAGCGTCATGCCACTCTACCGATCCAGAACCTCAACCCATGGCCGCAACATGGCCGGTGCCCGCGGCCTGTGGCGTGCGACCGGCATGGGCGACGATGATTTCGGCAAGCCGATCATCGCCATCGTCAACTCGTTCACGCAATTTGTGCCGGGTCACGTCCACCTTAAAGACCTGGGCCAGATGGTTGCGCGCGAAGTTGAGGCCGCTGGCGGCGTTGCAAAAGAATTCAACACCATTGCGGTGGATGACGGCATCGCCATGGGCCATGACGGGATGCTGTATTCGCTGCCCTCGCGTGAGGTCATCGCGGATTCGGTCGAATATATGGTCAACGCACATTGTGCCGATGCGATGGTCTGCATCTCGAATTGCGACAAGATCACGCCCGGTATGTTGATGGCAGCCATGCGCTTGAACATCCCCGCGATCTTTGTCTCGGGCGGGCCGATGGAGGCCGGCAAGATCGACATCGCCGATCTGGATGTGAAAAAGATTGACCTCGTGGACGCAATGGTTGCCGCCGCCGACGACAAGTACACCGACGAGCAGGT
The DNA here is from genome assembly GCF_056539165.1 of Ruegeria sp. BC7. Taxonomy (NCBI): domain Bacteria; kingdom Pseudomonadati; phylum Pseudomonadota; class Alphaproteobacteria; order Rhodobacterales; family Roseobacteraceae; genus Ruegeria; species Ruegeria sp. BC7. The sequence continues at coordinate 106,337 of NZ_JBQFUL010000008.1, forward strand.
CCAGCATATCGAGGAAAACGCCTGCCCCACCTGCGGGTCGTGCTCGGGCATGTTCACCGCGAACTCGATGAACTGTCTGGCCGAGGCGCTGGGTCTGGCGCTGCCGGGCAATGGCTCGACGCTGGCGACGCACTCGGACCGGAAGGAGCTGTTCCTTGAAGCTGGCCGCCGCATCGTCGAGATCACCAAGCGTCACTATGAGTTGGACGAAAAGGGCTTTCTGCCGCGCGAAATCGCAACCTTCGATGCGTTCGAGAACGCGATGAGCCTCGATATCGCCATGGGCGGGTCCACCAACACCGTGCTGCACTTGCTGGCCATCGCCAACGAGGGCGAAGTCGATTTCGACATGTCTGACATGGACCGCCTCAGCCGCAAGGTGCCCTGCCTGTGCAAGGTCGCGCCCAACACCGAGAACGTGCATATGGAGGACGTCCACCGCGCCGGGGGCATCTTCTCGATCCTCGGCGAACTCAGCCGCGCGGGACTGCTGCACGAAGATTGCAGCACCGTGCATTCGGCGACGATGGGTGAAGCCATTGCCAACTGGGACATCAAGGTCGCCAATAACCCCAAAGCGCAAGACTTGTTCAAGGCCGCGCCCGGTGGTGTGCGCACCACACAGGCGTTCAGCCAGTCGAACCGGTACAAAGAGCTGGACACCGACCGCGAAGGCGGCGTGATCCGGTCCAAGGAACACGCATTCAGTCAGGATGGCGGTCTGGCCGTTCTGTTCGGCAATATCGCGCGCGATGGCTGTATCGTGAAAACGGCGGGCGTTGATCCGGCGAGCCTGACCTTCACCGGCTCGGCCTATGTCTGCGAAAGTCAGGATCAAGCGGTCAACGACATCCTGACCGGCAAGGTGAAAGAGGGCGACGTGGTCGTCATCCGTTACGAAGGTCCGCGCGGTGGGCCGGGGATGCAGGAAATGCTGTACCCGACCTCATATCTGAAATCCAAAGGTCTGGGCAAAGCCTGCGCTTTGCTAACCGACGGGCGGTTCTCGGGCGGCACCTCGGGCCTGTCGATCGGCCATGTCTCGCCCGAAGCGGCCGAGGGCGGGGTCATCGGATTGGTAGAAAACGGAGACCGGATCGAGATCGACATCCCGAACCGCTCGATCCAGCTTGTTGTGTCAGAGGAAGAACTGGCGGAACGCCGCAAGATTCAAGACGAAAAAGGGTGGCTGCCTGCGGCACCGCGTAAGCGCAAGGTGTCCACGGCGCTCAAGGCATATGCCAAGCTGACTACGAGTGCCGCTAAAGGGGCGGTACGCCAGTTGTGATTCTGAAAGCCCGGTTCAAGGTGCCTCTGAACCGGGTTTTCTAGACAACCAAACGCTCCCGCGCCCGAACTGAGCCATCGGCTGCGCCGATACCCCATTCGGTCTTGGGCCCGGCGCCGCGCTTTGCGCGGCGCCGGGCCCAACCTGAGGAGATGTCTCGTCAGAGACATTGACGATGGACGGGAGCATCCCCGGAATTGAATCAATCGCCAAGTTTGGCGTGAACTTCATCCAGATCAATTTCACCAATCGGCATCTTGTTGGCCGGATTCTCGAAATCATACCGAAAGAGATCGAAATCTTGTTTGTAGATTTCGTAGACCAGATGCATCGAGAGGTCGTCAAAATAGTCTTCGACCGGATGGGCGCGTTTGGGCCCGTGCCCTTCGGATTCGTTAAAGCGCGGGATATCGGACAGGTTCACCGCGTGGGGCGTTTCAAGGTGATCCAAGACACCCTGCATCCCGTCGTTGAATTTCTCGGTCCAGAAAATCTTGTCATACCGCCCACCATTCGCGATGAAGGTCGAGACATGGCCTGACATCGACGACCAGTGAATATCCGGGTCCATCGGCCTGCGCCATCGGATCGTGTCGCGTGCGAACAGAAGAAACCGACGGAAGCTGGCGATCTGATCAAATTCGCCCTTGCCATCGTCGCCCCCGACTTCGATTCCATAGTTGTAAATCAGCGTCGGAACGAGATTGCCCCGGTACCGTTTTCCGTTTCGCTGAATTCCACAAATCTTGTCGAAAAAAGAACTTAGAATTCGCGTGTAAGGGTTCCGCACGCAGGTAAATGAATACCCCGCATGATCGCGGACAATTCTGGAAATTGCGTCCTGACTGGGCTCAAACGCCCATTTGTGCATCCCGTCACTTGCGTCGTGAATGTCACCCTCAAAAAACTGACCGTGATCCGAGTAGTACATGATTTGCCCTATGGTCGAGCAGGCGCACTTCGGCACCACACGGTAAACCATGCTTTCGCTCTCGGTCATCCATGTACCGGGAAAACCCATCTGCTGCGCCTCCTCTGCGGGTCAGAACCTGTTATTCGTGCCCGCTTTTGAAATCAAAAAACCAAAAATATTCTGTTTATTCAATCGTTCATCCTCAGTATCACGGTTGGAAACGGGCAGAAACGGAAATCATAGAACCGAAATGGCCAGGATCGCCTATATTTTGCTGTGCCACAAAGACCCTGACGCGATCATTGCGCAGGCCGAGCAACTGACGGCCGCCGGGGATTGCATGGCCATTCATTTTGACGCGCGTGCCAGCTCTGCCGCATATGCGCGCATTCAGGATGCGCTGGGCCCCAATCCGAACGTCACTTTTGCCGCCAAGCGGATCAAGTGTGGCTGGGGAGAGTGGTCGTTGGTCCAAGCCACATTGCACGCCATCGAAGCAGCGGTGGACGCTTTTCCACGCGCCACCCATTTCTACATGCTGTCTGGCGACTGCATGGCGATAAAGACGGCGGAATACGCACACCGTTTTCTGGACGAACGTGACAAGGATTTTGTCGAAAGCCACGACTTTTTTGAAAGCAAATGGATCAAGACCGGCATGAAAGAGGACCGGCTGATCTATCGCCACTATTTCAACGAGCGGACGCAATCCCGTTTGTTTTATGCCGCGTACGAGCTTCAAAAACGCTTTGGCCTGACCCGCGAAATTCCCGCCGACATCCAGGTCAAGATCGGCAGTCAATGGTGGTGTCTGCGCCGCCGAACGGTCGAGATGATTCTGGACTTCCTGAAACAGCGCCGGGATGTGATCCGTTTCTTCTCGACCACGTGGATTCCAGATGAAACCTTTTTCCAGACCCTAGTTCGGCATCTGGTGCCAAGAGAAGAGATCGAAAACCGAACGCCGACCTTTCTGATGTTCTCGGATTATGGGATGCCGGTAACATTCTACAACGATCACTATGACATGCTGCTGGGACAGGACTATCTTTTTGCGCGAAAGATCAGCCCGGAAGCACACGAGCTGAAAGAGAGGTTGGGCAAGCTCTACGCAGCCGAGGGCGTTGATTTTCCGATATCCGACGAAGGGCGAAATCTCTACGGGTTTCTGACCGGTCGCGGGCGGGTTGGCCGCCGGTACGGGCAGCGGTTCTGGGAAGCGGGAAATACGCTGGGGTCTGACCGCGAGGTTTTTCTGATCGTGTGCAAGAAATGGCACGTCGCCAAGCGGCTGGTCGACCAGATCGTCTCCGAGACCGACATTCCATGTGTCGAGTACCTGTTCAACGAACAGGACACTGCCCTGCCCGATCTCGGCGGCATCGAAACAACGCTGGTCAAGCGATCCCGCCACCGACGCGCGGTCGTGCGGATGCTGTTCGACAGTTTCGATACGGACAAATTGGTCATCTGCGTCGACCCCGCCAACCTGGACATTATCGAGGACTTCAACTCTGACCGGGCCAAGACGCACGTGCTTGAGATCGAGTGTGAATATTCGGACGACTACCTGATCGGCCACGCCCGTCGGGTTGGTTTGGCCGGCATTGACAGCCCCGCCGATACGGTGTCGGGTCTGGTTCCGACGCTGCGCAATTCCCTCGCCCACGAGTCAGATTTGATCCGGGGGGCGGGTCTGAAGGACTACGTGCGGATACGGGAAACAGACACGCGCGCCGAAAACGAAGCGTCCCTTGCCGCGTTTCTTGGGATTTCTGCGAAACAAGCGCATGCCGTTATGCGCTTGGAGTACCTGTTTGCAGATTGACGATCCGGCGGCTCGGGTGTGATCCGCCGGATTTTTGGGTCAGATGTCGAATTTGACACCCTGCGCCAGTGGTAATTCAGCCGAGTAATTCACCGTATTGGTCTGACGCCGCATATAGGCTTTCCACGCGTCCGATCCGCTTTCGCGTCCACCGCCGGTTTCTTTTTCGCCACCAAACGCGCCACCGATTTCGGCCCCTGACGGCCCGATATTGACGTTGGCGATACCGCAATCCGATCCGGCTGCGGTCAGGAATTGCTCGGCCTCGCGCATGTTCAGGGTGAACACACAGGAGGACAGACCCTGCGGCACGTCGTTCTGAATCTCAATGGCGTCGTCGAAATCGTCATAGCCCATGACGTAGAGGATCGGCGCAAAGGTCTCGGTCTTTACCGTAGCCGACTGGCCAGGCATCTCGACAATGGCGGGCTGCATGTAGACGCCATCCGGCACGCCCTCGGTCACGCGCTGGCCACCGAACACAGTGCCGCCCTCGGCTGTGGCTGCGTTCAACGCGGCGGTCATGGCCGCGCCCGAGGCTTCATCCACCAGCGGACCGATCAGCGTGCCCTCGGTCAGCGGGTTGCCGATGGGCAAACCGGCATAGGCTTTCTTCAGACGGGCCACCAACTCCTCGCGGATCGAGTTATGCACGATCAGACGGCGCAGTGTGGTACAGCGTTGACCGGCCGTGCCCACGGCCGAGAACACGATCGCCCGCACCGCCATTTCCAGATCGGCCGAGGGTCCAACGATCATTGCGTTATTACCGCCCAGCTCCAAAATGCACTTGCCGAACCGCTGGGCCACAACCGGGGCCACCGCGCGACCCATGCGGGTGGACCCGGTGGCGGAAATCACTGGCACGTCTTCGCTGGCCACCAGCGCCTCGCCCGGCGCGGCACCGCCGATCAGGGTTTGCAGCAGGTGATCGGGCGCATCGCCAAACCGCGCCAGCGCGCGTTCAAATATCTTCTGACAGGCCATCGCGGTCAGGGGTGTCTTCTCGGACGGCTTCCAGATCACCGTATCGCCGCAGACAAGCGCAATCGCCGCGTTCCACGACCAGACCGCCACCGGGAAATTGAAGGCCGAGATCACACCGACCGGACCCGCCGGGTGCCATGTCTCCATCATCCGGTGGCCGGGGCGTTCGGAGGCGATGGTCAGACCATACAACTGACGCGACAGGCCCACGGCAAAGTCGCAGATGTCGATCATCTCTTGCACTTCGCCCAGACCTTCGGAGGTGATCTTGCCGGCCTCCCAACTGACCAGCGCGCCCAGATCGTCCTTGGCAGCGCGCAGTTCTTCACCCAGCAGGCGGATCAGCTCACCCCGGCGTGGGGCCGGGATAGTGCGCCATGCTTTAAAGGCGGTTTTGGCGTTGGCAAAGACCGCGTCCATGTCGCCAGCTTGAGTTTCATGCACCTCGGCCAGCAGGCTGCCGTCGATGGGGGAATGCACTGGCAACGTGCCGCCGGTCAGGTCAGCCGCCGTCAGGTCCAGATTGGCGAGGGTGGTTTGCGCAGTCATAACGATGTCTTTCATATCTCAGGCCGCCTTGTTCTGTTGGGTTGCATCGCCAGCGCGGTAAAGCTGGCCAAATTCGGTGTTCAGGAAATCGGACAGGGTCACCTGTTCCTGCCGGACAAAGCCCTTGGCAGGCAGCGCGCCCGTGCGCATCAGATCGACCACGCCCAGAACGCCTGCGGCGGTGGTGACCTGAATGGCGCTCCAGACCTGCCCGTTGATCTCACGCGCAAAGCTCTTGTTGATCAGGGATTTCTCGCGCAAGCTCCCGTCGATCATGCCTTTGGCCGTGCAATAGACCAAAACCACATCCTGATCGGTGCGCGGTAGGGCGGTCTCAAAGATGTCCTTCATCAGATCACGGCGACGTTCCAGCCCCAGATCCTTGAGCAGCAGCTTCAGGATATCGCAATGGCCAGGATAGCGGATCGAGCGGTACGACACCGCCCGCGCCTTGCCCTCCAGCGTTTCTGGTAATGTACCCAAGCCGCCGGATGTGTTGAAACACTCATACTCGACCCCGTCATGGCCCAGCAGTTCGTAATCTTCCAGCGGCGCGGTCTTGACCCGTTCGCCATTCACGATGGCATCGCACGGGTTGCAGTATTCGTTGATCAACCCGTCAGTGGACCATGTCAGATTGTATTTCAGCGCATTGGTCGGATAGAGCGGCAGAGCGCCAACCCGCATGTGCAGACTGTCCAGCTCATCGAACTCCGACGCCAGCGCAGCCCCGGCGATACCGACAAAACCGGGGGCCAGACCACATTGCGGCATGAAGGCCGTTGCGCTGTCCTTGGCCAATTCGCGCACGACATTGGTGGCCGCGACATCCTCGGTCAAGTCAAAGTAGTGCGCGCCCGCAGACTTGGCTGCCTTTGCGATTTGCGGGGTCAAAAAGAACGGAGCGGCCGAGATGACGGCATCGAAACCCGTCAGCGCCTTGGCCAGTTGCGCCGCGTCGCTGACGTCGATCTGCCGGGTCGCTATACCTTGCCGGTTAAGCACCGACAGCGCCGACAGATCACGATCCGCAACCGTGACCGAGTAATTGGACGAAGACTTCAGCAGGGTCGCGATCATCTGACCGATCTTGCCTGCTCCGATGACACAGATATTCCAGCTCAAAACGCGCCTCCTCTTTCGTTTTTTTGAAAGTATGACGGGCGGCTTGTTCGATCCGCAGGGGCAATCTTGACGAAAAGACAAAAACTTCCGACGTTTTGGCGGGCATACCGACACAATGACAAGTTCGTAAATCTGTCCAGCCTAGCCGACTGGATCACGCAGCTTCACCCGAGGACGTTCGGCACAGCAAAGACGCGCAGACATATCAACAACATCAGTGATTTTTACCCGTGAATAGGGTAGGGTTTGCTCTATTGGGCCGAAACCTTCGCGCTAATTCCTTGCAAAACCTCGGCCCGGCCAGCGCTGGGATCCGATTGGGCCGGTCTTGTTTGCGACAGACCGAAGGATGCCCGTCGCAAGCAAAGACCCGGTGTTGGTTTTGATGCGTTTCAAGACGAATTCAGGGGGAAAAAGCGTGCCAAAAGATCCAATTGATAACTCAAAGACGTTCAATCCAACGGATGATGACTGGAAGCTCATCTACGCTGTCCTGTCCTCGGATGACACGTCTGCGATAAATTCGCACTTTGAATTCATCGAAGTTTCGCAGGACACGGTACTGCCCCCGCAAGGTATGTATGTCGTGCTGTCCGGCATCGTTCAGTTGCAGCAGGACGGGTCCGTTCTGGCCACCGCCGATACCGGCGACTATTTCTACGAAGAACACCTTGAGATTTTCGACATTCCCGTCAGCCTCGATGCCGTGGCCACGCCCGGCACTAGGCTGGCTTACCTGTCCAGCAACCAGTGGTTTGAAATCCCGGTCAAAATCCGCGAAGCCTGTTATGCAACCCTGTTCGGCGATCTGGTCAGCGTTCATTTGCAGAACTTCCAGCAACCGATCAACTGTTGCAGCGTCACGGCGGCCGCGCTCAGCATGTCAGCCTTGGGCTTCAGTTGTGAGGTCAACGACATCTTCCGCGAGTGTGCCCTGCCCACATCTTTCGTGGTGAATGACGGGATTTCATTGGGCGAGCTTTACGACGTCGCCTGCACGTTCATCCATACGCAGGGTCTGCGCAAGAAGATACAGGTGCAGGCCTATTTCATGGATGAGGCCACGACCTCGGCCCGGTTGCTGCTTGAGGCGATCGACGAATCCAACCGGGTGGGCGGCGACAACGACATTCTGGTGGCGAATTTTCAGGTCGGCGTGGCGCATGGCAAACTGAACATGCCCGGCGGTCACTTTGCCATCATCGCCAAATGCAACCCCAGCACCGGGTTGGTGCATATGATGGATGTCCACCCCGAGAAATACGGCAAGCTGTGGGTCACGACGATTGACCGGCTATGGGCGGGGATGTCGGATCGTGACGGAACCTCGATGCGGTCGCGGGGGATTTTGCGGTTCTCGGCATTGGAGGCGGTGAAGACCACGCTGCAAACACTGCAACAGGATTGCAACTATGTGGACAGCACCGAATATCTGGCGAAAGACCCCAAGAAACGCCGCAACCTGTTCCGGCGGGCCAGCCCGAACATGAACTCGATGGGGGTTTTGGCCGAAAGCCTGAACATTCTGGGTGACCAGCAGGTCGACGAGGACAAGCTGCTGATTGCAACACAGGCCAATTTGACAGACGCGCTCAGCCGGGTGTCCACGGCCAAGGAAATGCACGCGCTGGCGCAACGCTATCTCAGCCAGACGCCTCACGTGCATTTAGGCAGCACCTTCCGTAGCTATGCGGAACGACCGAACAAGGACGCCAAAACGCCCGAGGGTTGGTTCCGCGATCAACTGCACAGCCTGAACGAGCACGACGATCGCCATCTGATGATCAATATTGATTTCAACCGTGTGCTGGGGTTCGAGGTCATCCGCCCCCCCGCGAACGTCTATCGCGAGACGGCCCTGCTGGAGGAGTTCTGGTGCCTCTGCATCGCCTATGACGAAAAGTCCGATCTGGTAACGGTCGTGGATATGAGCCCTGCAACATCGCAAGTCTGGCAGGCTCCGCGCGGGCATATCTTCCGTGGTCTAAGGGACCTCGGGAACCCGGCAATGCTGGTGATCGAGGAACATGAACCGCCCGAAGATCCCACGGATGTCGAACGCATCGTCAACACCCATCCGATCGTGTTGTTCTATGCCGACGAAGACCCGTGGTCCTATATGCTGCGCAGTATGCTGGCCAATATCGGTATCACCAGCGCCCGGCTGATCGACGTCGAAGGTCACGGGGCCAACGTGATGAAGATGCGGCGGCAGTTGACAATAATGACCGGGAAGGAAAACCCACCCTACCTGTTCTTCAAGGGCGAATGTCTGGGTCGCAGAAAAGACATCGTCGATGTGGTGCTGGATGGCAGCTTTCAGAAAAGCGTCAAGGAAGCCGGGTTGCCGGTGTTGCTGCGCCATGAATCGCCCAGTCTGGACAAAAACATCTTTGGCTACCCCAAGGGCGGGCTGACCGATGCGCCCAGCGAAAAGCGCAACGTGCTGTTGTGTGCCTGCGGGTCGTCGGCGGCGGACAAGGTTCCCGATCTGGTCAAGCGGATCAAGGATGCGGGGCATAACGTCAAGCTGATCCCCTCGGTCTCGGCCGAGAAGTTTTTCCGCGATATCGAGGTCGAAGAAGAAACCGGCAATATCAGGAAAACCAAACCGAAGACGATCGAGGATTATATCTCGCACCACGACTATTACCGCGATGATGACGAGTGGAATTTCCGCTATACCGAGTTCGGCATGCCCCTGCGCGCCTCGCACCTAGCGCTGTGCGATTGGGCCGACTGCGTGATCGTAGCGCCGGTGACCTGCAACACGATGGGCAAGATCGCCAACGGTATTGCCGACAACCTTCTGACCTCGGTCTTCGTAGCATGGCAATACCGGAACAAGCCGGTGATCCTCTGCCCCGCCTGCAACACAAACATGTGGAACAATGTCACCACCCAGAACAACGTCGAAAAACTGCGCGATCTGGGCGTCGATATTGTCGGGCCGCGCAAGGGCCGTTTATCCAACGGCATGATGGGGATCGGCATGATGGCCACCCCGGACCAGATCATGGAGGTTCTGGACGAAGCGTTCGAAGAACTGGCGGATCAGGAACACAACATCTGCAAATGGGCGCAAGAGGCCGCAGCCTCGGACGAGTTCGCGCAGTGGACCCGTGTTTTCGACGCAATCGACAAGGGCATGGCCGGGATCGACATCGTGGATGACAGCAACGGCGATACGCTGCTGCACTATGCGGCGGGGGGCGAAGGCGAGCTGCACGAAAACGGGCAGGACCTTGGCAAGCCCGATCTTGAGGCCGCACAGGAGTTGATAGATCGCGGCATCGACGTCAACGCCACCAACGACCACGGGTTTACCAGCCTGCATGTGGCGGTGATGAACAACTCGGCCAAAATGGTCGAAGTGCTGCTGGGCGCGCCGGGTATCGACGCCAGCAACTGTATCAACTTCCTGCGGGACCCGAAAAACGCAAAAGACGTAAAGCAGGTCAAACCCAAGATACGGGCCATGCTGGATGACTGGGCCAATGCCCATACCGTCATCGCGCCCGAGGAAGACCACGACAATGATCTGATCGACGACCGCGAGCGGACCTATCTGTATTTCACCTACGGGTCGCTCAAGAAAGGGTTCCCCAACCACGATGCCCACGCCGAGGTGCTGGACGATTTCGTGGGAGAGGCCGTGACCCGGCAACGTATGCCCCTGATCGTCCCGCACGAGCCGCATTGCGACAATCCCAACTGCGGCTACCTGCACCGGATGGCCACGCTGGTCGATCAGAAAGGGCGCGGCGAACCGATCCGGGGTGAGGTCTATCGCGTCTCATCCTCGGGGCTGAAAGAGTTGGACAAGCTCGAAGGCTATCACGGCCCCGGCTCGCCCGAGAATGTCTATGTCCGCAAGCGGATCAACGTGCTGATGGACGGGGTCAAGAAGCCCGCCTATGTCTACGTCATCGCGCACCCGACCAAGTATCTGGACCAATGGGCCGAGGGCACGTCGGGCATCGTGGCGGAATACACGCTGGACATGGCCACGGGCACACCGAAACCGGGGTTTCATCCGACGCCCTAGTTGAGCATCTCGATCACGACTGCATCCTCGGGGTCAGCCTTGAGGCTGAGGTTATAGGCCGTGATCGCCACCGTACACAGCAATACAAAGGGCCAGAACGCGGCCTTTGGGATCAGGTTGTCCCGGTAGTGGATGAACCGCAGGGACGGCACGGCCTCGGACGCGAACAGGTAGGTGTTCACCGACACGGCCAGCAGCAGGAAATACATCAGGAAAAAGAACGACTCCATATAGATCACCGGCGATCCGGCAAAGCCTTCGCGCAGCTGCACATGCGCCAGCAGGATCACGAAGAACAGAACCGAGCAGGTGCCGATCACGCTGGAGGTGCTGAAATCATGCCGCTCGATCAACTCGGGTCGGCGCGTCACAGTCATGACCGCCCCGAACAGCAGCATGGTAACGACGATCAGGGGGATCATGTGCACGACGAAAGCGTTGCCGAAGTTGCGCTTGATGACAAAGTTATAATGCAGCTCGGGCAGGTTGGTCTGGAATTCGGTATCGCTGATGCCCAGCGTGGTGCCCAGATCGGACAGGCGATAGTCGAAATAGGTATTCTCGCGCTCCCACGTGCCCAAGACGATGCGGTTGTCGATCCCGAATATGTCGTGGGGGCCGGTGGCCGGATATGCCGCGAAATCGGGGATCAGGGCCACAGAGGTGTCGAAACTGGCGGGCCAGAACCGGACCCACACGGTTTTATGGTCGAAGGGATAACTGGTGTAGTCGAAATTCTGCCGTAGGGTTTGTTCAAAATACCAACCGATCAGTTCTTCGCCGTCCTGATCCATGCGATAGGCTTCTTCGATCATCCCGCTGGCGGCGTCCGAGGCATCGGGCAGCACGAACCCGACCGCGTCGCCTGTCGGTTTTATCGCGTCATGCACGCCGTCTTGGTAATGCTGCCACACATATCCGGTGACATGGACATCGCTGGCATCGGTGAACACAAAGGACTTAATGAATATACCGGTCCTGACCTGATATTCCGGCACGTTTTCCAAGTCTTGCAGGTAATTGTCGACCGATGCCTGATCAGGCAGTTGCGTCGGGTCGCCCTCGAAATGGTTCAGCGCCACCAATAGCCTGAACAACAACACAAGCAGCCCAAGCGTCAGGGCACCGGAAATCAACCAAACCTTCTTTTCGATACTCATTCAGCCCCTCTCAAACATGGTCCAGACGTCCGACCAGGGACTGTGTGATACCCATCTCAGAGAAACCCGCGCCCAGCGCCTCGAACTCTTCATGTGCGCTGAGCGGGATGCCCCAGCCACCGCACGCGGCCAGAACCTTAGTGTGCTGGATCGAAAGGTCGACCATCGGCAAAGGCTCATTGGCGGTGAACCGGGCTAGGGCGTCGGCATACTCGGTGGCTCTGTCCCATTCCTGCCGCGCCAGCATGACGGCGCTTGCGTCGGGATAGAAATGCAAATGGCTGTGCCCAACGCAGCCCTCGGCAATGATCTGTGCGCCCAGTTTCAGGTGTTGATCCTGTTTGTTAGGGTCTGTTTCAGCCAAGGCCAGTGCCGACAGCGCCTTTGGCCCCACGAAGTTGCGCCCATGTTCCAGCGCAATATCCACGGCCCGTTGGCCTGTCTCGCGCGCCTGATCCATTTGCCCGGCATAGACCTGTGTCCGCGCCAGATGCTCCAGCGCCTGCGCCTCCAGCCGCTTGGCCCCCACACGCGCGGCGATTTCGGCCGAGACGGTAAAGGACTCCAGCGCGCCGTCCAGTTCACCCAAAAAGGTCTGCGCCACGCCAAGACATGTTTGGGCCACACATTCCGGCACAAAGGCAAAGTACTTCTGCGAAATCTCAATAGCTTCCTGCGCATCCACCTTGCCTTGCGCCACGTCGCCGGAATAGCTGCGCGCAACGCTGAGATTGTGCAGGTTTGCGGCCATGTCCCGCACCAACCCTTCTTCGCGCGCACGTTCCACGGCCTGCGTGTAAAACCCGGTTGCCGACTGCATGGTCGCATTCATGAAATTGGCATCGCCAAATCCGCTAAGCGCGCCAACCTCCAGCCGCGCCGATTGCAGTTTACGTGCCAAAGTCAGAGCTTTTTCATTGCTGGCCATCGCCTTTTCAACCTGACCCAGCGGGAAATAGATATTGCCGCGCACATAGTTGATCTGCGCGATGTCCCGTTCCGATCCACAGCGTTCAGCAGCGGCCTCGGCGATTTCGAGACTATCCAAGGCCTCTTGGTACAGACTCGCCTGCCTGTCAGTTTGCGCCAATCCGATATAGGCGCGGCATGTTTGTTCATCTGTCTCGGCAAGGTTGGCCGCCTCTTTGAACTCTCGCAGCGCGTCTTCTGAATATCCCTGCAACCGGTGCGTTTCCCCCCGCGCGCACAACAGATCGAACCGAACACCAGCCGGGGCCGGTAGGTCCAGGGCGCGCTCGATCAGGGGGCTGGCCTCATCATATTGAAAGCCCTGGATCAGGTTTTCGGCGGCCTCAAGATAGGCTTGTGCTGCGTTGCTTGCGCCTGCACGATCCAGATGCTGGGCGCGCAGGGTCGCATCCCGGTCTTCAAACCACTTGGCGGCCTCGCAGTGCAGCCGCGCGCGTTCAGACTTTACCAGCGTGGCGTAAGACCCGTCCCGGATCAGGGCGTGCGCAAACATCAGGTCTGCCCCGGCCTCGCGGATCAAGGCTGACCGGATCAGGGTCGAGGTATCCAGATGCCCTTTACCCAGAATAAAGTTCAGAACCTCGGGCCAGAAGCGTTGCCCCAGAACCGAAGCCGCCTGAATCGCGGATCGGCTGGGCGGGTCCAGCGCATCCAGTCGCGATTGAACAATGCCTTGGATACTGCCGGGAACCGAGTCACGCTTGAGCACGTCGATATTGCGCAACAACTGCTCCAGAAACAGTGGGTTGCCACCTGCCCGGCGCACACAGGCGTCCAGAAGTTCGGGGTCGATGCCGGTGAATTCCTCGACCAGTTGGCGGGCCTGATCATCCCCCATCGGTGCCAGCTCCAGCTTGGACACCAGCGCGCCTTCGGTGCCAAGCTGCCAATCGCGATCAATCGGGTCGCCTTCGACACGGCTGGTCATCAGCAGCACGCAAGACAGATCGCGCGTTGTGGCCGCGATATGGGCGCAGGCCGTCAAGATGTCGGGCGTCGCCCAGTGAATATCCTCAATCTGGATCAATAGCGGGCTGTCCTGACTACAGGCGGCAATCAATTCGTCAATCACCTGACGCCGCCCACGCAGGCGCGTGGCGTTGTCCATGACCGCATAGACTTCGGCCAGTCCGGGATCCTGCTCCAACTCCAACAACGCGTTCAGATGCGTGGCATTGGATGGTGACACCCAGCCCTTGCCAATCGCGCTTTTGGCCACTTCTGCGCAGGTCTCGCCGCTGTCGGTTGCCTCGAGCCCCAACATGCTGCGGGCCACGGATTGAATGGCTGAATGCCCCTCGCGCGCGCCGAAATCCATAACGAGGCCGGTATGCACGGCGTAAGACAAGCTGCCGGCAAGCTCGGCAACCTGTTCGGACAGATGCGTCTTGCCGATACCCGGTTCACCCAGAACGATATGGACCTCGCCCTTGCCGTGTCGCTGGCATCGGTCGAACGTGGCCGAGAACAAGGACATCTCGCGCTCGCGGCCCACAAACCGATGACGGCGCGAGCGGATGTTCCGCGCCAACCGGTCCAACCGCCAAAGCTCGATAGGCTCGTTCAGCCCCTTGATGGCCTTGGCGCCCATCGACTCGCCCACGAAAAGCGGCCCCAACGCGCGTTGAATGTCGTGTGACACAAGCGTTTCACCCGGCGCAGCCATATCCGTCACCCGCGAGGCAAGGTTCACCCCGTCGCCGGTGACGGTGTATTCGGTATGAGCCTCGCTGCCGGTTGTACTGGCGATGACCTGCCCCGACGCGATCCCGATGTGGCAGGACAGGGGCCGGGTCAGTGTGGGCAGAACCGCATGAATCTCTAGCGCGGCCCGCGCCGCGCGTTCGGTATCGTTGGTGTGCGAGATCGGCGCACCGAACACGGCCATTACCGCGTCACCGATATGCTTGTCGATCCGGCCACCGTATTTCTCGACGACGTGATCCACCTTGTGAAAGAACTCGTTCAGCAGCGCGTGCATGTCCTCGGCATCCAACTCGCTGGACAGCCGCGTAAACCCGGTCAGGTCCGCAAACATGACGGTGACCTGCCGCTTGGCAGGCTCAAGCGGGGTTTGCGGTTCATAGGGCTGAACAAGATCGACCCGCTCAAGTTCGGAAATCGCGCGCAAAAGACGCCGGCGGTCACCGACGGCGGTCACTCCGATTTCGATCAGGTCTTCGCCCGTCAGATCGGGCAAAATTGCGAAATCAATTTTGTTATCCAAAAAGGCTTGCGCATAGTCAGACAAACCAAGTGCGCTTAGCCAGTCCCTAAGGTCCTGAGACATATCGCCCCTCTGAAGCCCCCAACTTCAGACATAGGCGTAGCACAGCAGGCCCGTCCGAGTCTGCAATCGTTAACGAATTTAATTTTTAGGCACAGCCCAAGGCCCGTAAACCGGGCGTTGGGCTCAGGTCTCTGCTTCCAGCCCCTCGGTCGACAGATCGTCGAGTTTGGGCATCAGGCGCAGCAACTCGCCTGCGTATTCGGTTTGCGGATTGGCAAACAGATCGTTGGTCTCTTGCAGCTCGACCACCTTGCCCTGTTTCATCACCGCCACCCGGTCACACATCTGGCGCACCACCGGAAGGTCATGGCTGATGAACAGCAGAGTCAGACCCAGATGTTCCTGCAAATCCTTCAGGATGTTCAGGATTTGAGCCTGAATCGACACGTCCAGCGCACTTGTGGGTTCGTCGCAGATCAGGAACCGAGGCTGCGTGGCCAAAGCCCGTGCAATCGAAATCCTCTGGCGCTGACCGCCCGAGAACTCATGCGGGTATTTCGTGCCCGCCTCATGACCCAGCCCCACCTGATCCAACAACTCATCCACGCGGCGCTTGATGTCAGACCCCTCCATCAGCTTGTGATGACGGATCGGTTCGGCCACGATCTCATCCACACGCATCCGAGGGTTCAGCGAGGAATACGGATCCTGAAAAATCATCTGGATGTTTTTGCGATAGGCATCCAGCGCGGCTTTGTTGGTCAGATCGCTGACCACCTGCCCCTGAAACGTGATCGACCCACCATCGACGGGGTAAAGCCCCGCAATCATCCGCGCGACGGTGGACTTGCCCGAGCCGGACTCGCCCACAACGCCGAACACTTCACCGGCGCGAATGTCAAAGCTGACATCGTCAACGGCGGTGAAATAGGTGCGATCCCACGGAAGCAGCCCGCGCTTTTGCAGGAACTTCTTGGTCAGGTTGCGAATTTCAAAGACCGGTTTGCTGGTGTCATTGTCCACCTTGGGCCAGTGGCGGGCCATATCCTCGATCGCAAAGCGGGTCTCGCGCCCGCCATAGCTGATCTGCGGAAAGCGGTGCAGCTTCAGCGTCGGGCGCGGCACGGCGGCGATCAGAGACTTAGTGTATTCGTGGCTGGGCTGGCCCATGACCTGCGCGGTCGGGCCGCTTTCGACCACTTTACCCGCATACATCACCGTCACCTTGTCGGTGGTGTCGGCAATCACGCCCATATCGTGGGTGATCAGAATGACACCCACCTGCCGTTCGGTCGCCAGCTCCTTGATCAGGTCCAGAATCTGCGCCTGCACGGACACATCCAGCGCTGTGGTCGGCTCATCCGCGATGATCACATCCGGTTCCGTACACAGCGCCAGCGCGATCACCACCCGCTGCCGCATCCCGCCCGAGAACTGGTGCGGGTACTGGTCCAACCGTGTATCTGGGTCAGGAATACCCACCCGGTCGATCAGGTCACGGGCGCGTTTGTTCGCCTCGGCATCCGAACCACCCAGATGGGCCTGAATCGTCTCGACCAGTTGCTCACGCACGGTAAACAGAGGGTTCAGCGAGGTCAGCGGGTCCTGGAAAATCATCGAGATCTTCTTTCCGCGCAGCCCACGCATCGCTTCGGCGTCCAGGCCGCTGATCTGGTCTCCGCTCAGCTTGATCGTACCGCTTGCGATACGGCCGGGGCGGTCCAGCAGCCCCATGATGGCCGCGCCGATGGTGGATTTTCCGGCACCGGATTCGCCCACAAGCCCGTGGATTTCACCCGGTTCCACCGAAAGGTCCACATGATCCACAGCGGTGAACAGTTTACGGCGGGTCGGGAATTCGACCGTCAGGTCATTGATCGTCAGAAGGCTCATGAAATCACCGCAGCTTGGGGTTCAACGCGTCGCGCAGCCAGTCGCCCAGCAGGTTTACGGACAAGGCCAGCGCCAGAAGGGTGCAGGCCGGGAAGAATAGGATCCACCACTCACCCGAGAACAAGAAGCCCTGCCCGATGCGGATCAGCGTCCCCAGCGAGGGCTGGGTCGGAGGCGCGCCGACACCGAGGAAGCTCAGCGTGGCCTCGGCAATGATCGCCAGCGCCAATGAGATCGTGGCAATCACCAGAACAGGGCTGAGAACGTTGGGCAGGATATGGCGGAACATGATTGGGACAGACCCGCGCCCGATCAGGCGCGCGGCCTGAACGTATTCCTTGTTTTTCTCAACCAGCGCCGCGCCGCGCACCACGCGCGCGAATTGCACCCAATCGGAAAGCGCAATCGCGATAATCAGAACATAGATCGCCATCTCGTCGCGGTATTCCGGCGGGGTGACGCCCTTGGCGATGCCGAAGATCAGCATGGCGACCAGAATAGCCGGGAAGGTAAGCTGCACATCGGCAATCCGCATGATCAGCGTCTCGATCCAGCCACCGAAATAGGCAGCAACCAGCCCCAGCACGACACCAATGATCATTGCCAACAGCACCGCAGCCGCGCCAACGAACAGGGAAATCCGCATCCCGTACAGGATGGTCGAGAAGACGTCGCGCCCCTGATCATCCGTTCCCAACAGGAATGTCTCTTGCGTGAACGCGTTGGGCGTGCCGGGCGGCGTAAACCCGTTCATCAGGTTCAGCGAGGCCGGGTCGAACGGGTTATAGGGCGCAATCAGCGGTGCAAAGACCGCAGCCAGCACCAGAACAATCACAACCAAAGTCGCGATGATCGCCACGGGAGAATGCCGGAAGGACCACGCGAAATCACTGTCCCAGAACTTGGCAAACCGCGTTTTTTCAGGGGCTTTGGGGGTATCGAGAGTATCGGTCATGTGGCCCTCGCGTCGACACGCAGGCGCGGGTCAATGGCATAGTAAAGAAGATCGACAATCAGGTTGATCGTCACGAACATGACCGAGATCAGCATCAGATAAGCGGCCATGACGGGAATATCGACGAACTGGATCGCGTTGATGAACAACAAACCGACGCCCGGCCACTGGAACACTGTCTCGGTGATGATGGCAAACGCGATGATCGAGCCCAGTTGCAGACCGGTGATGGTGATCACCGGCACCAGCGTGTTCTTCAGCGCATGGCGGAAGTTGATCACCCGGTCGGACAATCCGCGTGCACGGGCAAAGCGAACGTAATCGGCACGCATCACCTCAAGCATCTCGGACCGCACCAGCCGCATGATCAGCGTCATCTGATACAGGCCCAGTGTGATCGCCGGAAGGATCAGCGCCTTGAGCCCCGAGGTCGTCAGGAACCCGGTTGACCAGTTGCCAATCATAACGGTTTCGCCCCTCCCAAAGCTGGGAAGAAGGTCAAGTTCGACCGAGAAGATATAGATCAGCAATATCCCGATCAGGAAAGTTGGCAGGGACACCCCGATCAGACTGACGGTCATGATGACATTCGCGGCCACCCCTTGTCGTCGGATCGCGGTGAAGACGCCCAAGGCAATGCCCAACGTAATCGCCAGAAAGCCCGACACGAAGGCCAGTTCCAGCGTCGCGGGTGCGCGTTCTGCGATGATGGTCGAAACAGGGCGGCCCTGACGGTACGAGACACCAAAGTTCCCTTGCACAGCCCCCTTCAGAAACTTGAAGTATTGAACCGGAAACGGCTGATCCAGACCAAGCTCGGTGCGCAGGCGATCAATGTCAGCCTGCGTGCGTTCCTGTCCCAGCATGTTGTCGATCGGATCGCCGACAAAACGGAACATCGAAAACGCGACCAGACCCACGACCAGCAACACGATCACGGATTGGAACATCCTTCGGACGATATATGCGAACATTCACTTTCCCCATTGATCTTTTTGTCTACGCACGCCTTGACCAGATGGTCAAGATGTCGCGGGTAACAGCGACCGTCTATCCTGCGGAGCCGTCCAGTCGACCTCTGGCCCCAGCGGGACAATACCCAGAGGATTTCTCAGCTCGGATGGTGAGAAATACCCTGCCTTATAGATGTCTGGCTTGACTGTCCGCCCGATCTCGGGTCGTGCATAGAGATCTCGCGCGTATCCCCACAGGTTTGAGTAGTCAACCAGTCGCCGCAAATTGCAGCGGAATGCATAGTGATACGCCACATCAAAGCGCGCAAGCGTCGGAAACAGGCGCAGGTCGGCTTCGGTCAGAACGTCACCGCAAAGATAGCGGTTGGCTTCCAGATGCGATTCGATCTCGTCCAGCATGGCAAAGACGTCCTGAAACCCGGCTTCATACGCCTCTTGCGTGCGCGCAAACCCGGCGCGATAGACGCCATTGTTCAGGCGCGGGTAAATCTTTGCGTTCCAGTCGTCGATCTGGTCCAGCTTGTCCGGCGGGGCAAGGTTCGGGCCATAGCCTTCAAGCGTGCCCAGCATCCTCACCAGATCGGCGGATTCATTAGACACAGCGCGGCTTTCGGCGCGGTCCCACAGCAGGGGCACCGTGATCCGCCCGGTATAGGCGGGATCAACCTTGGCGTAGACCTGATGCAGCGCGGTGACGTTGAACAAACGGTCGGAATACTCACCCTCGGCGTCATAGACCCAACCATCGGGCGTTCGGCGCGGACGCGCGTAGGCAACCGAGATTACATCCTCCAGACCCTTGACCGCTCGGGTCAGCAAAACCCGATGCGCCCAAGGGCAGTTCCACGCGGCATAAAGATGGAACCGACCCGGCTCAAACGGGCCGTCCGGCAGCGCGTTGCGGATGGTCGACGCCTGACGGCGGTATGCGCCGTCAAGCCTTGTGTCCGGGGCGGGGTCTTCCGTGTGATAGACCCCGGCGATCATCACACCCATGCGGTCAGTTCACCGTCACCCAGCGCAGGATAAAGAAGTTGTCCGGGCGCTGCGTCAGCTCAACATTGCTGCGCGTGCCCCAGACCAATGGCTGCACGTACATCGGAACATAGACCTGTTCGTCCTGATAGATCTGGGTAACTTCGTCCAACATGGCCTGACGTTTGGTTTCGTCCAGCTCCGATTGAATCATCGGCAGCAGTTCATCCACGCGCGGGTTCGAGTATCCACCGAAATTCCAGCTACCCAGCTTCTTTTCTTCGTTCGGCGTGGCCACGAGGAAACGAACGGGGTGCTCGGCGTCGAAGGTGCCCGGGCTCCAACCCAGCAGGTACATGTCGTAATTGTCCTCGCGCAGTTCCGGCCAATAGTTGCGGACGGGCATGGCATCCAGTTCTGCCGTGATCCCGATTTGCGCCAACATGCTGACAATCGCCTGACAGACGGCTTCGTCATTCAGATAGCGGTCATTGGGGCATTTCAGGCCAAACGAGAACCCGTCGGCATAACCCGCCTCGGCCAACAGCGCCTTTGCCCCTTCGACATCAAAGGCCGGGCGGTCGGCATTGGCGGCGGAATATCCGCTCATGGCCGGGCTGACCAGTTGCGAGGCGGCCTCGGCGTTGCCACGCATGATCGTGGCAAGAATGGCGTCGACATTTACGGCCTGTGCAATGGCCTGACGCACACGCACGTCACGGAACGGGTTTGGGTTGCCCGCGTCATCAGTGTATTTCAATGCCTCGGCTTCGTGATCAAAGCCCAGCATGATCACGCGCGCCTCGATCCCCTGAATAACGTCAACATCGCCATTTTCCTTCAGGCGCGCCACGTCCTGAATGGGGACGGGGTTTATCATGTCCACATCGCCCGACAGCAGCGCCGCCACAGCGGTCGCGGGATTCTGGATCGGATTGAACTCGGCGCGGGTGATGTTGTGCTCAACCTCGCCCCACCAGTCGCCATGCGGCTCTAACACGGTCTTTAGCCCCGGTTCCCGCGCGGTCACTTTGAACGCGCCGGTGCCATTGGCGTTGATCGTTGCAAAGTTGCCGGACTCCTTGTCGGGCACGGCCGCGTCATTCGCTTCGGTCCAGCCCTGATCCATGATCATCCAGTTGGCGATTGAGGACGGAAACAGCGGATTGGGTGCAGTGGTCATGATGTCGACGGTGTAATCGTCAACCACAATCACCTCGCTGACCGGCGCGAACCAACTGCGGGTATCGGCGGCCTCGCCCGAGGCGCGCTGATAGCTGAACAGCACATCCTGCGCATCAAAACTGCTGCCCTCATGAAAGGTCACACCCTCACGTAGCTTGAACCGCCAGCCGTCGCCTTCACCGATCGGCTCCCAGCTTACGGCCAACGCAGGCTCGACCGTCATGTCCTTGCCGCGCCGCACCAGCCCTTCGTAGACATTGTTGAGAAAGCCCAGAACCGGAGCCGAGTTGACGGCGTGCGGGTCCATTGTTTGCGGATCGGTGGTCGAGGCCCATTTGAACTCGGCGGCCTGAACGCTGGTCGCAGCCAGCAGAGCCAGGCCAATGGCGCTGTTTCTGAGGATCATTGTGATGTCTCCCTGTTTTCTGCGGCTGAGTGTTCTTGGTTTTTCGCGTTGGCGCAAGGAATTCTCAGACCGGCTTCAAAACAAAACAGGGCGCGAAAAATCGCGCCCTGCCTGATCACGTATCAGAGTGATTTAGTTCAGCGTGAAATACTTGAACTTAGCGGTGTCATCCGGTGCAACGCCCGTGCCGACATTCGACTTCATACCCCAGTTCAGAACCTGATGGTGGATCGGGATGTAAAGCTGTTCATCCTGAACGACCTGCCAGATTTCAGCAATCTGCTTGTCACGCTCGGGCAGGTTGGTTTCCGATGCCAGCGAGACGATTTTGGCGTCCAGATCCGGGTTGGAATAGCGCGTGCCGTTCCACGAACCGTACTTCTCGCCCTTGGTATGAACCAGGAAGTTGAAGATGTATTCGGAATCGTAGGTCGGAACACCCCAGCCCAGCATGTAGAAGTCGGTTTCCAGGTTGTTGATCAACGGGAAGTGCTGTGCCTTCGGCTTGGCATCCAGGTTCACCGTCACACCGATCTGGGCCAACATGCCGACAGCCGCCTGACAGATCGCCTCATCGTTGATGTAGCGGTCATTCGGGCAGTTCAACGTCAGAGAGAAACCGCTCGGGTATCCGGCTTCGGCCATCAACGCCTTGGCTTTTTCGATGTCAGTGGTCGACGAGCTGTCCATGCCCTCATCCCAGCCGTTCACGAACGGGGGCGAGATCATCCCGGCCGGAGCCGACTGGCCCCGCATCACAACTTGCTTGATCGCATCGCGGTTGATCGCCATCGACATCGCCTGACGCACACGCACGTCGGACAGGGGGTTCTTGCCGTCCACGTTGTCCGAGGTCAGATCCGCATCGCCCATGTTCATGCCGAAGAAGATAACCCGGTTCTGCGGCGCGGTACGCACGTCCAGACCGTCGGTGCCCGCAACACGCTCGAGGTCTTGCACCGGAACGTCCTGAATGAAATCAACCTCACCCGACAGCATGGCCGCAACGCGTGTAGCTGCGTTCTGAATCGGGGTGTAGATGATCTCGGTCACCTGCATGGGGAATTCGTCTTTGCCCCAATAGTCTTCGTTGATCGACAGAACCGTCTTAACGTCAGGCTCGCGGCTGATCAGCTTGTAGGGGCCGGTGCCGTTTGCGTTCTTGGCTGCATAGGTGTCTTCGCCGCCTTCATAATCCTGCACCTTGACGGCGTTGTTCGCCTCGGCCCAGTCCTTGTCCATCATGAACATGTTGGTCAGGTTGTTGGGCATGATCGGGTTCGGACCATCGGTCTCGATCTCGACGGTGTATTTGTCGGTCGCGCGCACCTCTTTCACCGAGGCCAGCAGTTCCTTGTAGTCCGAATCCGGCGTCATCGCGCGGTTCAGCGAGAACACGACGTCGTCGCTGTCGAACTCGGCACCGTCGTGGAAGGTGACGCCTTCACGCAGTTTGAACACCCAGATGTTCGGGTTTTCTTCGGACGGGCCCCACTCGGTCGCCAGAGCGGGCACCATAGCGCCCGTCATGTCGCGCATGACCAGCGGTTCCATGATCTGGTGCGCCAGAGCCGAGGTCGGGCCTTCGTTCTGCGCATGCGGGTCCAGCGTCAGTGCATCACCAGCACGCGCCCAGCGCAGGGTTTCCGCCGATGCGCCTGCCGCCATCATTGCAGTCGCGCTGGCGGCAATCATCAGGTTTCTTAGGATCATTGTTTTCTCCCCAGTTTTCGTTAACGCCGTCGTTTCAACGGCCGACCTTTTCTTTGGTCTTGGTGAACCTGATCATCCAGATCATTTTGACAGTTGCAACAACAGATTGTGCGCGAACCGAATTGTTGGGCCGTCAATGCGTGTTTTGCTCAAATCAATATCGTGATCCACGCTGAGGGCGTCAGGGCAATCCGGCAGCGTGGCCAAGTTGCACGACCAAGAACCGGTAAGGATTTCCTGCGGTTGCATTAAATTTACAAGCGGCCAACTATCCTTGGAGCATTTCGGCTTCTTGGATTGGGGACATTCAGTTCGTGTCGTACTTACTGTCGGGAGAACCCTGCCCATGACGAATTTCACCAGAAGGGCCGCCCTGTTTGCCGCCGGGGGGCTTGCGGGATGGGGGGTTTCGCGTTGGTTAGGCTCTGATTTGCCGGTTTATGACGGGACAAACCGAGCTGTTGCCTCTACGTCCGACACCATCATGAATGACGCCAGCGGGCTGTCTCCGACGCCGGTCAACAAACATCTGGTTCTGACCGAAGACGCCGGGGACAGGCTGATTGCAGCGCTTCGCAACGAACTTGCCGAGGCTCGCGCCGAGGGTCGCCCTGTCAATGTGGGTGCAGCGCGCCATTCGATGGGTGGGCAGGCCATTCCGCGCAACGGGACGGCAATTACTTTTGACAATGGTGCTGTGCAAATCGACAGCACAGCCCAAACCTACCGCGCGCATGCCGGTGCGCGCTGGTCGCAAGTGATTGCCGCGCTGGATCCGGCAGGGTGGTCGCCCAAGGTGATGCAGTCGAACCACGATTTCGGCGTTGCGGCCACGTATTCGGTCAATGCCCATGGCTGGCCCGTACCGTTTGGTCCGATGGGCTCAACCGTTCGGTCGCTGCGGATGCTCCTGCCATCCGGAGAGCTGGTGACATGCTCGCCCACCGAAAACACCGACCTGTTCAATCTTGGTATGGGCGGGTACGGCCTGATTGGGATCATCGTCGATATGGACGTTGAAATGGTTCCCAACACCCGCTTGTCTCCGTCCTTTGATGTGATGGAAGCGCGAGACTTCGCGGCGGCTTTTCAATCTGCGATCGACGACCCGGCGGTCACGATGGCTTATGGGCGGCTCAACGTAGAGCGCGAGACGTTTTTTGAGAAAGCGCTGCTGATCACCTACCGCGAAACCGCTGACCAAACCGATTTACCACCGGCGGTGGGCTCGGGGTGGATGTCGCACGCGGCCAGCCGCCTGTATCGGGCGCAGTTGGGAAGCGAAGCGTTCAAAAGCTTCCGCTGGTGGAACGAAACAACGCTTGGCCCGGCACTGGGCGGCGGCGACGCGACCCGCAATTCCCTGATCAACGAACCGGTCGTCACACTGGATGACCGCGACCCGGACCGCACCGATATTCTGCACGAATACTTCGTGGGCTTCGATGCGTTCGACGATTTCCTGACCGCCTGCCGCGAGGCGATCCCCGCCTCGTATCAAGAGTTTCTGAACGTCACCCTGCGCTATGTCGCGCAGGATGATCAGGCGGTTCTATCTTTCGCGTCCGAGCCCCGGATCGCCGCTGTAATGTCGTTCAGTCAAGAGATGACCCAACGCGCCGAGGCGGACATGACCCGGATGACGCAGGCTCTGATAGACCGGATCGTCGAGATCGGAGGAGCATATTACCTGCCCTACCGCCCGCATGCGCGGCTGGATCAATTAACCTCGGCCTATGCGCGGGCACCGGAATTCGCGCAGGCCAAACGCCGGCTGGACCCCCAGCTTGTGCTTCGGAACAACCTTTGGGACAGCTATCTGGGGCAACTATGACAAATCTACAGAAACTCTGCCTTGTATATTTCGTCGCGCTGATGATCGCGGCATCGCTGAACTATGTCCCCGGCCTGACGGACGAAAACGGGCTGGCGTTCGGGATCTTTGCGTTGGATATCTACGACGACGCGCTGCACGTCGCCTCGGCGGTCTGGGCGTTGGTGGCCGGGCTGTGGTCGCACCGGGCCGCACGCACCTTTCTGATCCTGTTCGGGCTGGCCTATCTGGGGGATGGCGTTTTCGGGTTTTTCACCGGCTATGGCTATCTGGATCTGGGCATCTTCACCAACGCGTCCGCGGGAATTGACCTGTCGATGGGGCGTATCTTTGCAAACCTTCCACATCTGGCGCTTGGCGGTATCGCGGCTTGGGCCGGTCTGCGAGATATCAGGAGAACGGCATGAGATTTCTTCTGCGCTGGATGCGCCGACTGGTTCTGCTGATTGTGGTCGTCGCACTCTGCTTGGTTGCCCCGATCATCTATGTCGAGACAAGCTGCAAGGGAACCGCGCAGTTTCAGCCCTATGACGCCCTGCTGCCGCCCGAACACCACCGGTCTGAGACCCGGACGCTGATGACCTATCCGGAATGGCACATCGTACACGCATATGAGGATTACGCCGAGGTTCTGCGGCAGGGTGATCCGCATGACTATGGATTCTGGCAGGGGATCACGGGATTCTGGAGCTCGCTCTGCGCGCTGTCGCAAAGCGCATCGGCTCATGGCGAGGTGGATGCTGCGACCAAGCAGATGATCTATGTCATCGGCACCAGTTTCACGGCCGAGCTTGCTCTGAAAGCTGCGTATGAAGAGACGTTGGGGCGTTTGTTCACAGCATTGCGCGGACCACAACGTGCACCGCTGGATGATCTGTCGGCGCGACAAGCCGCAGAGTACGCCCAGTTTCTGCAACAGGTGCCTTGGTACAAATGGCCCTTTGCCGAGGATGCTCAGGACCTGTTGAACCAGTCCAGCGGATCACTGCGCGACAGCGAGCGTGCGATCGCCTTGGGGCTCGAATACTCGGTCAAGGACGGCTATGCCGGTCTTATCGAACAGGCGGTCGGTCAGGTTGGCGCGGATGAGCTGACCCTGCGCATGATCGTCACCGGGCCTGAAAACCTGCTCGCTTACCCGGACGTGCAAGTCGTCAGCTCTGGCCCCGACGGGATCGAGATTGAGACGCCCCGGTATCGCGAATTAACCAACCTTCTGGTCGATATGGCGCGCAATGGCGTTGATCTGGTCGAAATCGCGGGGAATGATGACATCATGTTCACCGCCCTGTCCGATCAGCCAACCGAAGAAGGTGCGGTTTTCAGTGCTCCGCGCCAGGGATTTGACGACTATCGCCACCTGATTGTGGTCAAAGTCCCGCAGCTTGCCGAACGGCTGCGCCAGTTGGACGGCTCTGGCCTGACGCTGGAACATATTCATGACTATTAGGTCCGTTCTGATCGCCCTGCCCCTTTTGGTGCTGGGCTGGCTATCGACACTCATGGTCGTAGCTTTGCTTACGGACGTAGCACCAGCCTATGTAGTCCTGTTGCCGCAGGACACGTTGCTGGACGGACTGCCCGAGGATACAGCGGTTCTGGCAGCCTCAAGGCTGAGTGTGACGGTCGCCTCAGAAGCGCCCGGCTTTGCCAAATCGCTTTATGCCAGCGGCGCGCGCTTGGTTCTGCCGGCGGGCCTGCCGGGTTGCCTGCCCTTGCCCAAGGTCTGACGTTTACTCTTCAAACGGCACACGTGCCTCGTCCAAAGTCCTTTGAACGGAAGGCAGGTTCAGCGTGTGCGTCACCGGGGCCGAGCGCGAGATCACCCGCCCCTTGCGCACCACGGCCAGACGATGGGCGCGCAGGCGGATCGCCTCGATCGGGTCGGCGGCCTGCAACAGCACGAAGTTCGCGTCACAACCCTTGGCGACGCCGTACCCCTCAAGCCCCATGATCCGGGCCGAGTTCTGTGTCACCGCATCAAAGCACCATGTCATATCGGCACGGCTGGACAGTTGCCCCACATGCAGGCCCATAAAGGCCACATCCAGCATGTCGGCCTTGCCCAGCGAATACCACGGGTCCATCACGCAATCCGACCCAAAGCCCACAGTTATCCCCGCATCGCGCAACTCACGCACTCGGGTCTGTCCCCTGCGCTTGGGATAGGTGTCGTGGCGGCCTTGCAGCATGATGTTGATCAGAGGGTTCGGGATCGCATGTACCCCGGCCTCGACCATCAAGGGGATCAGCTTGGACACATAGTAATTGTCCATCGAATGCATCGAGGTCAGATGCGAGCCCGCAACCCGTCCATTCAGACCCAAACGCTGGGTTTCATAGGCCAGCGTTTCGATATGGCGGCTGTGTGGATCGTCGCTTTCGTCGCAATGCATATCGACCATCAAGCCGCGCTCGGCCGCGATTTCGCACAACAGACGCACGGATTCGGCCCCATCCGCCATGGTGCGTTCAAAATGCGGGATGCCGCCCACCACATCCACGCCCATATCCAGCGCGCGGATGGTGTTCTGCATCGCCGTCGGGTCACGCAGCACACCGTCCTGCGGGAAGGCCACCAGTTGCAGGTCAAGGTAATCCTTCACCTGTTCGCGCACCTGCAACAGCGCCTGCACGCCCTTCAGCTCATCATCGCATGTGTCCACATGGCTGCGGATCGCACCGATCCCCTTGGCCACGGCCAGTTCGCAATACCGCAGGGCGCGTGCGACGATGTCGTCGACCGATTGCAGCGGCTTCAACTCTCCCCACAGCGCGATCCCCTCAAGCAGAGTGCCCGAGACATTCATGCGCGGATTACCCAGTGATAGGGTCGCATCCATGTGAAAATGCGGATCGACAAAGGGGGGTGAGATCAACTGACCTTCGGCGTCTATGACCTCGGCGGCATCTGCGGTGATCCCGGCCTCGACCGCTGCGATCTTGCCGTCGGAGCAAGCGATATCCATCCCGGTCTGACCGTCCGTCAGTGTGGCGTTTTTGATAAGCAGATCGACCATTTTCAGCGTTGACCTTTGAACCATGGGGTAAGCAATGCCCTTGGATAATCCGCCGAGCGTGCGGCGATCACAAGGGCGATGATCGACAGGACATAGGGCACCATCAGGAAGACCTGACCGGGTACCAGCGCGCCAACCTCGGTCTGCAAGCGAACCTGTAGCGCGTCGAACGCACCGAACAGCAGCGCGCCCAGCAACGCCTTGCCCGGACGCCAACTGGCGAAAATGACCAGCGCGATACAGACCCAGCCGCGCCCATTGACCATGCCAAAGAAAAAGGCGTCAAAGGCGCTCATGGTCAGGAAGGCTCCGCCCAGCGCCATCAAAGCAGACCCAACGACAATGGCCCCGATCCTCAGCCCATAAACCGACAGACCCTGCGCATCGACGCTGTCGGGGTTGTCGCCCACGGCCTTGATCGCCACGCCCAGCGCGGTGCGGTTCAGCGCATACCAGACCACCGCCACCAGCAGCAGCGCCAGCCATGTCAGCGCCGTTTGTTGAAACAAAACAGAGCCTAAAAAGGGCAAATCGGACAGAATCGGAAGGTCCAGCGGCTGAAATGGCTCGATCCTTGGCGGTGACGACACGTTCGGCAGCGCCGTGCGATAGGTATAGTAACTGACCGAGGTCGCAAACAACGTGATCCCCAGCCCCGAGACGTGTTGCGACAATCCCAGCGGCACTGTGAGGATCGCATGGAGCAGGCCAAAGAATGCCCCTGCCAGCGCCGCGACCAACACGCCGCCCCACAGGCCCGCGCCCAGCCAGACGGCCATCCAGCCGCACATGGCACCAACGACGAAAATCCCCTCGATCCCGAGGTTCAGCACGCCTGCGCGTTCGCAGATCAGCGCCCCCAGAACGCCAAAAATCAGCGGTGTCGCGATGCGCAGGGACGCGGCCCAGAAACTTTCGGACAACAGAATGTTGAGGATATCCATCATGACGCCGCCCTCGCGGTGCTGGCCCGGACAATTCGATAGCGGGCGACAAACCCGCCGACCAACACACAGAGCAATGAGACCGAGACCACCAGATCAGCCAGAAAAGACGACACGCCCATCGCACGGCTCATGCTGTCGGCGCCCACAAAGACCGAGGCGATGAACAGCGCAGCAATCACCACGCCCATTGGCGAAAGCCCCGCCAGCATCGCCACGACAATGCCGGTATAGCCAAAGCCCGGCGACAGGTCGGCGGTCAGGTACCCTTTCAGACCCGCGACCTCGCTCACGCCCGCAAGCCCCGCCAGTCCACCCGACAGGATGGCCACGCCGAACAGCGACCGGTTCACGTTGATCCCTGCATGGCGCGCGGCGGCGGCGTTTTCCCCCACTGCGCGCAGTTTGAAGCCCCAGACAGAACGCGCCAGCATGAATTGGGCCAAACCCGCCAGTATTAGAGCCAGAACAAGCCCCGAATGCACCCGCATCCGCTCCATCAGTGGTGGCAGCATTCCCTGATCCAGAACCGGTGCCGATTGCGGCCAGCCCAGCCCCATCGGATCCTGCAACGGCCCTTCCAACATCATCTGGACGAAAATCAGGATGATGAAGTTCAACAATAGCGTCGTCACCACCTCATCCGCGCCAAAGCGGGTTTTCAGATAGGTCGGTGCAACCATCCCCGCCGCCCCTGCCGCTGCGCCCATCAGGACGATCAGCGGTAACAGCAGGACGCCCGAGATATCCAGCACCCCCGACCCGATGGCCACCGCAGCCATCGCGCCCAGATACAACTGACCCTCGGCCCCGATATTCCACAGCTTGGCGCGAAAGGCCAAAGCCGCGGCGAGGCCGGTGAATATTAGCGGCGTGGCGCGTGTCAGCACTTCGGAAAAGGCAAAGACGGACCCGAAGACGCCCCGGAACATCTCGGCATAAGCGGCGATCGGGTTCGCACCGGCGGCCAACAGCGGGATTGCGGCAAACCCCAGTGCGATCACGGCCGACAGAATGGGAACGCCCAACGTAAAAGCCCGCGATTGGGTCTGACGTGGTTCAATGCGGATCATGCCGGTTCTCCTGCCATCATCAGCCCGATCTGTTCACGGTCGCGCCCCGGTGCCTCGTGCAGTTCTCCGTCGCGGATCACGACGATGCGGTCCGCAAGGCTCAGCAATTCGTCGAGATCCTCGGAAATCAGCACCACGCCCGCACCCCGCGCCCGCGCGTTCAGCAGGCGTTTGCCCACTTCGGCCGCGGCACCCATGTCCAGGCCGCGTGTCGGCTGATTGGCCAGGATGAGGCGGGGGGAAAGGTCGAAGACACGCGCCAGAATAAGTTTCTGGATATTGCCCCCGGACAGCAGGCGCGCAGGCGCATCCACGCCCGGCCCGCGCACGTCGTAGGCTTGGGACAAACGCTCGGCGTTGTCCTGGATGTCTTCGCGGCGCAACAACCCGTATGACTGAACCTCGGGGTCGTTCAACCGTTCGATGACCATGTTTTCAGCCACGCTCATGGCGCCGACGATGCCCTCGTGGTGGCGATCTTCGGGGATACGGCCAACCCCTGCACGCACCATCTTGGCCGGAGTGGGAGAGGTGATTTCGACCCCGTCCACCTTGATTAGACCCTGTTCGGGGCGCGCAAGACCTGCGATGACATTGGCCAGCCCGCTCTGCCCGTTGCCGGAAACCCCGGCGATCCCCAGAATTTCATGCGCGTGTACCGTCAGGTCCACCTCTGTCAGCGTATCGCGTTTGGACCGGCCCGCGACCGATACGCCCGACATGGTCAGGACCGGATCACCGGGCGTTAGGTGTGACCCGGCAAGCTCGGGCGTTTCGGCACCAACCATCATCTGCGCGATCGACTTTTCGTCCGCTTCGGATGTGGCCATCTCTCCGACTTTCTGCCCATGCCGCAGAACGGCAATGCGATCCGAAAAGGCCAGAACTTCTCGCAGCTTGTGACTGATAAAGATGACCGACAGCCCTTCTGCGGTCATCAGGCGGATGTTTTCAAACAATGTATCCGCTTCTTGCGGGGTCAAAACGGCGGTTGGTTCGTCCAGCACCAGAATACGGGCATTGCGATACAGCGCCTTGAGGATTTCCACCCTTTGCCTTTCGCCCACCGACAAACGACCAACCGGCGTATCAAGGGGGGCAGACAGGCCGCTTTGCGCCATGATGCCTTCGATCCTGCGCCGTGCCGCGCGTCGGTTGCGGCGCAGGGAAAGCAGGGGTTCCGATCCCAAGGTTATGTTGTCGAGGGCCGAGATATTCTCGGCCAGAGTGAAATGCTGGTGCACCATACCCACGCCAGAGGCCAGCGCCACCTGCGGGTGGCCCAGCGGCAGAGGATGCAACACCCCGCCTTCGTCAGCGACTTCGATCGAGCCCGCATCGGGCAGGTAGTGCCCGAACAGCATATTCATCAGCGTGGTCTTGCCCGCGCCGTTTTCGCCCAGCAATGCCAGAACCTCGCCTTTGTTCAGGGTCAGGCTGACATTGTCATTGGCGATGACCGGGCCGAAATGCTTGCTCAACCCGTTGAGTTTCAGAACCGTGGAATCCGTCATTGGAGATACGGGCCGGTTTTGGAACCGGCCCGAACGCGATCAGTTGTCGGAAACCGGCCGGTCGTCATTCACGTTGACGCGGAACAGCCCGTCCATAATCTCGGCCTGTCGCGCGTTGACCGCTTCGACCACCTCGGCGGGTACCAGTTCTTCATCCAGAACCATGGAACCGCCGCCATATCCCATAAAGCTGTACTGGCCGTAATCCGCGGCCTCGAACGACCCGCCGGCGACATTGGCAATGGCCTTGTCGATGGTCGGCTCCATGTGCCACAGGGCCGACGCCATGATCGTACCCGGATAATCACCCGACGTGTCGATCACGTTGCCCACAGCTTTGACGCCACGCTCCACTGCCGCATCCGACACGCCAAAGCGTTCGGCATACATGATGTCCGCACCTGCATCCATCATTGCAATCGCGCTTTCCTTGGCCTTGGGCGGATCATACCAACTGTCGATGAAGGTCACGAGGAATTTGACATCCGGGTTCACCTCGCGCGCGCCATCCATGAAGGCATTCATCAGCCGGTTCACTTCGGGGATGGCGTAGCCGCCAACCATACCAATGACGTTCGATTCCGTCGCCGCACCAGCGACCATACCGGTCAGGTAGGATGGTTCGTGAATCCAGTTGTCAAAGACCGAGAAGTTCGGACCAACCGGCCCAAAGGACGAGCCCATCAGGAACGCCGTGTCCGGGTAATCCTTGGCCACTTTGCGCGCGGCGCGCTCCAGCCCGAACACCTCACCCACGATCAGTTGCGATCCCTGTTCGGCATATTCACGCATCACGCGCTCATAGTCGGTGTTCGCCACATTCTCGGAAAAGACGTATTCGATGTCGCCCCTCTCAGCCGCCGTATTGAGCGCCTTGTGGATACGGCTGATCCATTGCTGTTCCACCGGCAGCGTATAAATCGCAGCGACCTTGACCGTTTCAGCCGCAGCCACGCCGACAGGGTATATCGTTGACGCCGCCGCGACAGCGGCAAGCAACAGTCTTCTTGTCATGTTATTTTGGGCCATCACACTCTCCTGTTTTGAGGGATGGCAGCATTTTTTTACTGTTCAGTCAATTTTTTCGACCATCCGGCGATGGACAAGACAGCACTGTGGTCATTTTTTGCGCAGGAATCGTAGCCCACATGCCAGAAAGCCAAACCGCTTTGAGTTTACCTCGCGGCAAGTCGCGTTATATCGATCTGCAAAACCGGAGAATCTCCTTAAAGGTGTAATATTACCTTGCGTAAACATTTCCTCTTGCCGCTAAACCGTTCTTGTCGCCAACAGGTCGTCTTATTCACCCAAAACCCTGCCGTCGGTCTTTCAGTTGTCGGCTGGGTCGGGATCCGGCACCAGCCAGCGCGGTCTTGGGCCGCTGCCCGACGCTCCGTCAACGCAGGACGGATCGCGTGCCGGTCTGCTACTGGACCCGCCCCCTCAGGTAAACCCCGGTCCCTACACGATCGGCATTGGCGACGTTCTGGTGCTGTCGATGCCCTCCACACAAGGCACGGCAGGCGAGTTGTCGGGCCTGCTGGCCGCCCAGAACAGCCGCAACGGTTACACCGTGCAAGACGACGGGTCGATCAACATCCCCGACGTCGGCCGCGTCAGGCTGGTTGGCCTGACCGTGGATGAGGCAGAGGCGCTGCTGTTCCAGCGTCTGGTCGAAAACCAGATCGACCCGACTTTCAGCCTTGAGATTGCCGAGTTCAATTCCCGCCGCGTCTCGGTCGGGGGTGCTGTCGGTCAGCCGGGTGTGCAACCGATCACCCTAACGCAACTGACATTGAACGAGGCTCTGTCTGCGGCCGGTTCGGTCTCGGTCAGCGATATCGACAACAGCTCGGTGCGGATTTACCGCGATGGCCGCATGTATCAGATCCCGATGGAGGACCTGTACACCCGTACCGATCTGCAGAACCTGAACCTGATCGCAGACGACTCGGTTTTTGTGGATACCGACTATGACCTGGACCGCGCCGAACGCTACTTTGCCCAGCAAATCCAACTGCGTGAAACCGCTCTGGAAGGGCGTCAAACCGCGTTGCAGGAACTGTCGACCGCCGTCAACCTGCGCCGGGACGATCTGGACGAACGCCGTGACAACTTCATCCAATCGATTGAGCTGGACGCCGTGGATCGCGACTATGTCTATCTCAGCGGCGAGGTGAGAAGTCAGGGCCGGTACGCGCTGCCGTTCGGCCACACCGCGACACTGGCGGATGCTTTGTTTGATACCGGCGGCGGGATCGCAAAAGAAACCGGCGACGCGTCTGAGGTCTATGTCCTGCGCGCCTCGCAGGATGCCCGCGAATTCGGCGCTGTAACCGCCTGGCACCTCGATATCCGCAACGCCGCGCAACTGACGATGGCGGCACAGTTTGAGCTGCGCAACAACGACATCATCTTCATCGCAGAAAACCCTGTCACGCGTTGGGGCCGTACCATCAGCCAGATTACGCCTTCGCTGATCACCACACCTCTGGTCGCAGCGATAAACTAAGCGGCGCAACGCCGCCCATAGCCAACGGTTTCTACGCCTGTCGCACTTCCTTCTGGCGCGGCCCTTTCGTGGTGACCCAAGCAGATCGCAACCGGTTGGCTATTTTGAACGGACGGAATGAATAGAAGAATGGCACTAAATATGTGGAAGGCTGATTTAGTTTTTGTCATTGCCGCTGGCTTTGACGCTGTCGCCGTTTAAGTCGGCGGCGGCAACCTTCGCTTGAGTGTCGTGGTGGTGGTGGGCTTAGACGACCCGTCTGCGCCCAAAGCGCATCGTGACCGGTGCCAAACGCGTGGTCGCACCTCAGCATTCTGCGGCAACGGTCTCCAATGCTCGCGACGCATTCATCCGTAGCGCCGAAAATCGCCGCGCAAAGCTCAGGGGCGAACCAAGCCCGAAAGATGCGCCGGACCACCAGTAGACCTGCCGCTCGAAATCAAGCGACAGGGGCCGCAGCGGGTCTCCTACGGGAAGGATGCGGTGTCATGGAAACATCCCGACTCAGCTTTGTGCGAGCACCATTGCGTGGATGCCTGCCGCTGTCGTGCCGGTTGCGTGCACGCGCAGTACACCAACGGGCAGGATCGAGAAATCCGCCACATCGACTGTGCGCGTCTGCCCGCGAACGCTAGTCAACACAACGGTGCCGCCCGTTTCGACATACAGCCCGATGGCCGCGTCCGGCAGGTCTGTGGTGTCGGATGGTGTGACCGGTACAATGTCGCGCGCGGGACCGGACAGGCTGGATACGTGGCTGGAGAAGGGGTTCGTCATGGTTCAGATCTCGCTGTTCTATTCAATCAGCGGGACACTAGGAAAAACCGATTAACGACCTTAAAGCACTGCGTGCGTTGCTAGTTCAGACATAATGTAGCGTTCGGGCGGCCAAGCCCGACATCTTTTCCTCGAAAACAGGCGTATCGAAGCCCTGCATAAGTAAGCGCGCGCCCTGCGGCAAACCAATCAGCGACGGGTCTGCTTCAAACCTGTCGATTGCGGCATTCAAAACCTCGCACGGTATGATCCCTGAAGCCCCCTCAGCTGGGAAGATCAGGACGCTGGATAATCCCCTTTGCAGGCCCGGAGTCACTGGACGCGGTCAAATCGAACTCCTGCTTGCCCAAAACGCCTCAAGCACCTTTTCATCGCCGCGCACACCGACAAGTCAATAGTGGACAACCGCGATTTTCACATGGTTCAGCCCTTTGCGCCCTGACCGCGCGCGTATTTGTCTTCGTACCGAACGATGTCGTCCTCGCCTACATACACGCCTGTTTGCACTTCGATCAGAACCATCGGCACTTTGCCCGGGTTCTCCATGCGGTGGACGGCACCTAACGGGATATAGACAGACTGATTTTCCGTCACCAACTGATCGGTGTCGTCGATGATGACGCGCGCCGTGCCTTCGACCACGATCCAATGTTCGGACCGGTGAAAATGGCTTTGCAGGCTGAGGGACGCGCCCGGATGCACGCAAATCCGCTTTACCTGAAAGCGATCGCCAACAACAAGGCTCTCAAACCATCCCCAAGGCCGGTGATCTTTCGGAAATGCGGTGGCCTGCGGAACGTCTTTCTTCTTCAGCGCAGACACGGCTTGTTTAACGTCCTGAGCCCGCGACGCGTCCGCAACCAGAACCGCATCGTTCATCGCAACCGCAATGATATTGTCCAGACCGATACCCACGATTTCAAGCTGTTCGCTGTCCGACCGCAAAAGCGTATTCTGGCAGTCAATCGCTGTGGCACCGTCACTTGTGACAACGCCCTGTTCGTCTGGTCCGCTCTCGCGCCAGACCGCGTCCCAGCCGCCCAAATCAGACCAGGCCGAGTCAAACGGAACCACGGATAGGTTATCGGCTTTTTCCATCACCGCGTAGTCGATCGAAATGTCCTTGGCCTTTTGCCAATGATCCGGGTTCAAACGCAGAAAGCCCAGATCGGGCGTTGCTGTGTCGACCGAAGCCTGGACAGGCTCAAGCAACTCAGGGGCATGCTGTCGGAATGCCGCGATGATGTCGGCGGCGCGGAACAGGAAGATACCGGCGTTCCATTTGAAATTCCCGGCGGCAAGCATCTCGGTCGCGCGGGCCAAGTCCGGTTTTTCCACAAATTGTTTCAGCGGAACCGGTGATCCGTCGCTATCCGGCGCCGAGGCCAGTTCCAGATACCCATAGGCAGTCTCCGCGTGCGTCGGAGTAATTCCAAACGTCACCAGCTGACCGTTTGCCACCGCGTCCAATCCACGGGCAACCGCGGCCTGAAACGCGTCGGAATCTGGCACAACATGATCGGACGGAGCAACCAAAAGGGTCGCATTCTCGTCTTCACTAAATGCCTGAATCGCAGCGGCCAGAACTGCAGGCGCAGTATTGCGACCTTCCGGTTCGATCATGATTTTTCCCGGATCTATGCCAATAGATTGCAATTGTTCCGCAACGATGAAGCGAAAGTCCGAATTGGTAAGCACAACAGGCGCCGCAAACTGCAACTTTGCGGTTTTCCCGGACAGACGTCGCGCCGACGCCTGAAAAAGGGTTTCCTCGCCAACAAGAGGAACGAATTGTTTTGGATAGCTTTTCCGGGACAAGGGCCAGAGGCGCGTACCGGAACCACCACAGAGAAGGACAGGTGTTATCAACATAAAAAGCCCGAAATCTGATCTACTTAGCGTGGTCCTATAAAAGGAGCCTCACGCTGACAAGAGTTTGGACCGGCAGCTCCGAAAAAGAATTATAGGCTGCGCATAGCAAAGTCGAACACCCCCTTTTTTGCCAAAATCTGATTTCTGCAAGGGCGCAGTCGCGTGAGGCCACCGAAACGATCTGCGAACGCGCGGCGCGACCATGTCAGGACTCAGGGACGCGCAGACATGAACTTGGGTTCTGTCCCATCAAGGCATACAGCAGTCAGGACACCTGTCGCAAAAGCGCCGGTGTCGATGGCAATACGACCACGAACAGCGCTTGGTTCTTTCACGATTGTATGGCCATGAACGACCCATACTCCGTCATTTCGGTCGGTGGTTGGGAATGACGGATGCCCCCAAATCAAAGTGTCTGCAGATTGCTGATCGGGCTGTTTCTCCGGGTCGGCCCCTGCATGAGTTACAAGCACATTGCCAGACAGTTTATAGTTAACCAGACCTTCCAACCACGAACACAGGTCTTGGCCCATGACATCCTGCAACTTGTCGCGACAGTCTTGCAGTTCGTCCTTGTTCATTTCCGCTCGCACGCCACGCACGCCGAATGACGCCAAGGTCTGCAATCCACCATACCGCAGCCAGCGCGGCCCGTGACTTTCAGGGTCCTTCAGAAATTTCAGCAGCATTTCTTCGTGATTTCCCATCAGGCAGGTGAAATCAGGACGCGCCTTAATCAGTTGCAGCACTTCGGCACTGTTCTCTCCGCGATCGACATAATCCCCGACCAGAACGACCCGATGATCCTGCGGGATTTTGTCCAGCAGCTTTTCCAATTGCACAACGCAGCCGTGAACGTCTCCGATGACACAAATTGGACTTTCGGGTTCGGGGTTGGAAAAGGTCGCGGACCGGGTGAACCTCTGGAGCAGGGAAGAAAAGATGATAGGACAGCTCCGTCTCGGACAGTTTGGGTAAACGCGGAAGGTCAGTTCAATCGCATGTGGATTGGGGTTTGATAAACCCGTCCGCCAGCCTGGGCAAGTCAACGCCAATCACGCAGTTCTGCAAGGCGCAATCCCCATGCGAATTATTTCGGCCCCCTTGATTTTATACACGCCCGAAATGCGATTGCGCCCTTTGTTCATGAACCAGGACTTCAACGGCTCGGGGTAAAAATCAGCCATCACCTTGCTGAAATAGTCGAAATCCTCTTGCGACAATCGGCGACCGCTTTGCGATGGCCCGTGGAAACCAAACGTGGTTTCAGGATCGACACATGTGTCGGGCAAACCAAGAAACATCGTACACGTAGAAAAGCAAACGCGTCCGCGAATTTCGACCGATACCCTATTTCGCTGCAGATTCTCCAATTCTATCAGCCGGTCATGAAGGTACCCTCCTCGGTCGTTGCCGACTACATAGGGCTTCTGGACATCGGCGAACCCCTGAAAAGTTGAGCCAAGAAAAAGAAAACAAACAGCAGGAAGAAGCGCCAGAATTTTAACTGCGCGCCAGACAGACGATCCGAATTTATTCCCAGGTTTAACAGGTGGTTTCGCACACAGGTTCAGCATCGCAATGTCTCCGTTCCAGATTGGTATGGATCGGAACTAGAAAGGCGCGACGCCTTGCTTGCGTGCTGTCAGTGTCAATTTTATGCCTTAAATCAAAGATTTAAGGTTCATTTATCCCAAATTTTCTCTAGTCACAGGAGGCGGAGCGTTGTTCAAAAGACCAGGCTCGGCTTTCCACGACATTGCGCAATTGCACGCAGCGCCCTGTGACATCTGCCTGCTGCCACCCAAGGATGGCTCTGCTCGACCAAAGACGGCACTGAGATCCAAACACGTTGACTGGGCTTACATATGAACAGTCATAATGACCGAAAAGCCGCCAAAATGCAAAGGATTACAGCCTGATACCGAATAATGCCGGGACGCCGGAAGTTCGATCCGTGGCGCAGCATCAAAACTCTGCGCCACGGCTCAGGTCTATTTTTTGAACCCAACGGCAAGCAAAGCGGCGGCTCCGATTGCTGCAACCGCTACGAAAAATTCTGCGCCGTGTGTGTGAAACGACGTGTCAGTATGTGCAAAAGCCGGGGTTGCTGCACCCCAAACCGCAAGCGACAAAAGTTTCGTTTTCATCTTTCAATTTCCTGCTTTCGCTGATGAAGAAAGTCGCGGATATCCAGAACGGATTTTTCATCCATCGAGACATAGACAAGCGACATATTGGTGCGTTCCTGAACCATCTGACCCGGGAAAGGCAGATAGCTGAGTTCACGGGAACCAAATGACGGCGAGGCCGTGCCCACCTGCCAATCGGTTTTCAACTCGACGTCAATCAGCTTCAACGCCGTTGCCCCGCCCGCCCCCGGCCTCTCAAACGACACGCCCGCCAGCTTCAGATAGCTTGTTTTGTCAGCGGCCTGCAAAAACCCGTCAATAAACTGGGTTGCCAGAACCTGCAGGTCGGCCGCTTCGTCTTCGTGATGCATATGGCTGTGCAGGTGGTCCCCATGCGCGTGGTTATGACCATGCCCGTGGTGGGCATGGTCGTGATCGTGGTGGTGATGGTGCGAATGATCGTGCGGCATTACGAACCTACCTTGTGCGGTTTGCCATTTGACCATCGTTTGCCTTCAAATTCTCCATGAGGCGTTTTCACAGGTTTATCGATGAACTTTTTGTGGGCACCCAACTTGCCGTTTGACACCAACGCGCCAAGCACGTCGACAATCACCCGCGTACCCATCAGTGCCGTTATGTCGGACGTGTCATAGGGCGGTGACACTTCAACCAGTTCAAGACCGCAGATTCCTTCCGCCGCAATACCCGAAGCCAGCGCCAGTGCTTCGCGCGGTAGGAAGCCGCCGGGTTCGGGCCAGCCTGTTCCGGGGACAAAACCACAATCGATGCTGTCGATGTCAAATGACATATAAACCATGTCCACGTCTTTCCAGGCC
This sequence comes from Ruegeria sp. BC7, assembly GCF_056539165.1. Lineage (NCBI taxonomy): Bacteria > Pseudomonadati > Pseudomonadota > Alphaproteobacteria > Rhodobacterales > Roseobacteraceae > Ruegeria > Ruegeria sp. BC7. Next base: position 146,073 of record NZ_JBQFUL010000008.1, read on the forward strand.
ATCTCAAGCGCCATTTCGATGGTCTTGTCGACGCCCATTTTTTCCATATCGCCCATGGTGATGATGTTGGTGTTACGCTCCCGCGCAACCTTCACGGCTTCGCGTGGAACTTGCCAGCCTCCGATCCCGATTTGTACGAGGTTGGTCGCCGGGACATTGGGAAGGTTGGTCGAATGAAACCACGGCGTTGTGTGCATCCGCTCATCCAGGTCTTTTTCCTGTATGTCGGCATGTCGGTCAAAATGAACGATTCCGATCTTTTTTGACGTGCATTCCGCGATGCCACGCACACAAGGGAAGCCGATGGAATGGTCGCCGCCGATCATGATCGGAAGTGAGCCAGAGCTGAACACGTGGCTGACCGCCCGGCTTATCTGATCGAAACTCTTTTCAATATTGGCAGGTATCGTGAAAACATCACCGGCATCACAAAGCGTCATCTGTTCGCGAAGGTCGACGCCAATTTCGTAGTTATAGGGCGTGTACAGCGCGGAAATCTTGCGAACCCCCTGAGGGCCGAACCGGGTGCCGGGGCGGTAGGTGGTGCCGCCGTCAAACGGAATCCCAAGGACCGTGGCATCATAGTCCGCGACCTCCAGAACATCCTCGGCATACGGAGCTTTCAGAAAAGTGTTGATCCCTGCAAAGTGAGGCAGTTCACCTCGTGCAAATGTCGGGATCGACTTGTCTTCGATGCTGTCTGCTCCGGTAAGGCCCATACGCAGCGCCCATCGGCGTTCTTCCTCCATTCGGCCTGCCGGCAGGTCAGCCTCCAAATGCATCGCTTTCCAGCCTGCCAATTTGCTGAGGTCTGGATGGTGATGACGCTGCTCACGCAGTGCAATGCGGTCGCGCTGGTCACGCGGGTGGTGCGACCGGCTGCGCTTGAGATCCGAAAACACGTAGTTGTCTCCTAATCAATGTCCCGTCGAATTTGGCCGGGACGCTTCCGAGCTTTGGTGAACACAACATGCGGAGCCCGGGAGCGCATGCCGTGCAAGGGGTCATGCGGCTGCCAAAGACGGATATTGGTCGAGCAGATCCTGAAACGGTATTCCGCCGTTACGCGCATCGAAGTCATAGGTGAGCGTTGCCCCGAAAAGACCCGGATCCTGTGGATCCCAGCGCGGTTTATCGAACACCAGAACGCGGTCACCCAGCTTGAACCCTTCGTCCAGATCGTGGGTGACCATGAAAACGGTCATGTTGGTTTCCTCACGCAGCTCCAAAAGGAACTCATGCATTTGAAGCCGTGTTCCCGGATCGAGCGCTCCGAATGGTTCGTCCAGCAACAGAATGCGTGGTTTTGCGGCCATCGCCTGCCCGATTGCCAACCGTTGCTGCATACCGCCCGACAAAGAGGACGGGTATTGATGGGACACGTGATTTAACCCAATCCGCTCCAACATTTCATCAGCGCGAGTTTCGGCTTCCTTGCGTTGTGATCCGCCCAAACGACCGAACCGGGTACGAAACCCTTCACCGGCGATCAGGTTTTCGCGGACCGACAGATGCGGAAAAACGGAATAGCGTTGAAAGACCACACCGCGCTCAAGGTTGGGTTCTCTGGCGGCTGGGCCACCATCGATGCTTATCTCGCCACGATAGGGGCGTTCTTCTGCAAGTAGCATGCGCAGAAACGTGGATTTTCCGCAGCCAGACGCGCCGACGATAGAGATGAATTCGCCTTCATCGACCGTGACGTTCACACGCTCCAAGATCGAGCGGTTACCGTATTTCTGCCAGACATTTCGCACACTTACAAAGCTCATAGACCTGCCTCTATCCACGGAAAGGCACGGCGTGACAGGGTTTTGAGCAACCAGTCTATCGTAAATGCCAGCACCGTGATCCAGATCACGTAGGTCAGAATGACATCCATCGCGAGGTACCGGCGGACGAGGAAAATCCGGTAGCCAAGGCCCACATTGGACGCAACCGCCTCGGCCGCGATCAAGAACAGCCATGCAGACCCAAGCGACAGCCGAACGTTCGAAATGAGCCTCGGCAGTATTTGCGGCAAGGCCACACGCAGGGCAATCACCCCGCTGGAGGCACCCAGCGTCTGCGCCTTGACGATTTGTTCTTTCGGGATTTCCATGACCCGCTGCGCCAGGTCGCGGGTCATAAAGGGCGTAATGCCAATGACGATCAACGCCACCTTGGAAACTTCACCCAACCCGAACACGATGAACAATATCGGCAAAAGAGCAAGCGGCGGCACCATGGACAGCACAGCAATGAAGCCTGAGAGAAACGAGCGCGCATACGGCAGAAGCCCAATGGCCAAACCAAGAACCAAGGACAGCATGGCCGCGATGACTACGCCACCAAGCAGACGGGCAAGGCTTGCGGCCGTGTCGTTCCACAAGAGTATTTCTCGCGACCGGCGATCCGGTTCGGTAAAGAGTCGCTCCGCAGTTTCCGCAATCGTCGTCAGGGCCGGAAGAAGTTTATCCTGCGGGTTGGCCTGCAACCGAATGTCCGAAGCGATGTAGTAGCTTAGGATAACCGCGACAAAAGGAAGGGCGGCGATGAAAATGCCCGCAGGCTTTCCGGGGATCGTGTTTATCAGTCGCATGCGTGCCGCTCCTTGACTGCCAAAACATTGGGTGAAGCCCGCAGGCTTCACCCTGTCCGTTCATTTACAGGGCGCCATCCGCAGCCATCTGCATATACGTCGTGTCGAACCGGAATTTGACGTTTTCCGAACTGCCGGAGACGGAGCCGTCCGGATACTCGATGCCAACGAAATCAGCGCTTGGCGCGCCCTCGCCAAGGATGCCTTTTTCAAAAAGGAACTCGGCCACATTCGTCATGGTTTCCGGAAGATCGCCCGAACTTGCCTGAGCTACAGCGTCAGCAGGGTCAAAGAACAACTCGGTTGACGCCATCTGTGCCTTGTAGCCAGCAAGATCAGTGCCGGACGCCTCGGCCATCGCGGTCAGCGCTTCCTCGTCGCCAGCGGCCATAAGCGCCATGACCTCATACCAGGCACCGGCGACCGCTTTGCCGAAATTCGGATTGTCGGCCAGGGTTTCAGTGTTCACGACCATCAGATCCAGGATTTCTCCGGGGATCATCGAACTGTCAAAAAGGTTCACAGCGTCGGAACTGGTATCGAGGATTTCCGAAACCAGCGGGTTCCAGGTGACGACTGCCTCAACATCCGGTGTTGTATAAGCCGCGATCATGTCGGCGTCAGAGGTGTTGATCACGGCATCCAGATCGTACTCCTCCAACCCGACGCTATCGAGGCCACGCGCAAGCAGGTAATGCGACACCGACAACTCAACGAGGTTGACCGGCTTGCCCTTCAGCTCTGACAGGCTAGTGACCCCTTTGCCAATGACCGCATCGTTGCCGTTTGAATAATCACCGACGATCAATGCTGTGGTATCGACACCGCCGCCGGAGGGAATGGAAAGCGTGTCCATGTTCGTGGCGGATACACCGTCAAACGCCCCGGCAGTGTATTGGTTGATGGACTCGACATAGTCATTGAACTGCACGATCTCGACATCAATGCCGTATTTGTCCGCCCACTTGTCCATGATACCGCTGTCTTCAAGATAACCCCACGGCATCCAGCCGACGTAGATCGACCAGGCGAGTTTGAATTCGGTCTTTTCTGCAGCAGCCACAGGTGCGGACGCTCCTGCCAATACACCCAGCGCAAGGGCGGTTGCGGACATTAGTTTTGAGATATTCATGTCTTTCCCCGTTGTTGCGTCCCGCCGAGGTCTTCGGTTTTGGGTCCGCTGGCGGAACAAAGAGATCGGGCGCGAACAAACCTGCGCAGTAGTCTCCCGGGATTTTGCCCCGCCGTGTGCCTCGCCGGAGTTTGCCGGCTAGGTGACGCTTCTCGGACCTGACCTGCAGAAATGGCGGCGGAACCCTAAGCGTCCTGCGCCTTCAGCAAAGCTCAAGGCGTTGTGACAGGGCAAGTTGAGGCCAGTTTCATTTCCGCCCTCGCATCGCTTTAGCCAAAAATGCACCGTTTTTTTGTACCGATGCTTAATAAAAGGGCTGGAAGCGGCCTGTTTTCGTGCAATTCAGCGTGCTGTACAGGCGCGCCGTTTGCGACAAGACAGGTCCACCCTGCCGCTGTGCTGTAATGCGTGTGTCCTGAAGGCGCTTTTGTCCGCTTGGTTCAATATTGTTCCGGCAAACGACTAAAACACGCGTCACTTAATATTCTGCCTGCAAGTCCGCGACCGCGTTCGCGAACACGACGCCGCCGAGGACAACCAGCACCGCAATGACAATCCAGCCGCTATACTTTGCCATGGCGTCGTTTAACCGGGTCAGTGCAGGTTCTGCCCGCACACCGAGAAACAGCGACAAAATCCATGGGCTAGCCAAACCCATGCTGGACACGACAACAAATCCCAGCACTGCCCCGATCTGTTCGACCGGAGCGTATGTTGCTGCGGCTATGGTCAGCGCGCCAGATATGAACAAGGCTGCGTTCTTGGGGTTGAGGGCCGCCAGAGCAGCGCCAAGCCCAAACGTCCTGCTTGGTTGCATCCGCTCTAGAACACGCATCCATTTTGGTGGCGCGTCTTCGTCCGAGCTATTTTTTAGGCTCAGTTTGCGAAGGGCCAATGCAACCAAGCCCAGCCCCAGAAACAGGCGAACCCACACGACCCAAACAGATGGTGCCTGCTGACCCGGAGTGCTCAGGTCCGACACCGTTATGGCGGCAATCCCGATGGTGAGCGCACCAACGATCCAACCGCAAAGAAACGCGGTATAGGCTTTTTGCTCGGGCCGTCGGCTCAATAACAAAGGACGCTGACCAGTGGCAACGAAGCAAGCAGTATACCCACCGCGATTGGCATTGCCTTGATAAACGCAGTCAGCATGTGCTTCTCCGCCAAAGACAGACATCAGGAAAAGACCAGCACCTTTACTGGCAACAAGATCGCTTGCGCTCGGAGCACGATGGCGTTGGCAATCCCCATGCCGTCCACAATCCGTGCGATAAATGCTGAAAACCCGGTGATCTCACCGGCATCGATTTCCTTGGCGCGACTTGTGTAGGCGACGCCGACGCAAGCACTGCCCGGCGGAATACCCTCCAGGTGCTTTGGGAAGATCGGCGCAAGGAAAACAGTCACCGTTCCAGGTCGGGCACGATCCTGCTGATCCAAAAGCGCATCCCCCGGCCGGAATTGGCCCGCGGCAATGGCGTCCTGAACTTCGTCAACAAACATTGGCACAACAGTCAGCGGCTTGGACGCGCAGGTGATCTCCACGAGCATTCCGGGTTTAAGAACATTCACCGAAATCTGCCCGAAAGCCGCAACAAACCGCCCTTGCCCCGTGACGTCGGGAACCAGAATTCCCGCAGGGCGCAGGATCGGATTTACGATGTCGCCAGGTTTCAAAAGAAATTGCGTCACTGTTCCGTCCACTTCGGCGAACACCGTAGACTTCGCGATTTCATTCTCTGCCTCCCTCACGACGGCGAGGGCACTTTCTTTCTGAGCGGGAAGCAGAGTGGTCTGCCGCAGCTTGGCACCATCAAGGGCCGCAATCGCGGCAGTACGCTGGCTTTCTGCACTGGATACGGCAGTCTGCAGACGCTCTAGTTCCTGCTCGCTTACGACTGTGTCGTTTCGCTCGGCAAGGGACAGTCGTCTCTGCAGATCGTTCGCAGCCTGACCCAGATCGGCCTCGGCTGCCTCGACCCTCGCTTCTGCGGCGGCAATTTCCGTCACGATCAGACCCAGCGCGGCGTCGATTTCGTTGATGCGGCTCTGCGCGGTTTCTACAGCAGCTTCTTGCCGCGTGGTATCCAGCCTGAAAATAGCATCGCCCGCTTTCACGGATTCGTTGTTGGCGACATAAACTTCGGCGACCCGGCCGCCCCTGTCCGACAGGATCGTGACGGTGCGAAAAATTGCGGAAACGTTGCGCGTCGACGGGTGAAAGTAAAATATGACGGTGATTAAGGTAACGGCCAAAATTGCGCAGGCGGTCAACCCCCAACGCAGCTCGTACCAGACATTGAAAAGCGTAATTTCATGACCCCACCGCTTACCCTGTTTGTATCTGCGATAGAGATAGTCAGGAACAATAGTGATCAGGGCGGAAAATATCAGTTCAAGCATCGGTGCGCTCCGGGCCGTTCACCTCTGGCTTTAGGGGAAATATTTCATGCAAGGGCACGGCGGCTATCAAGATTGCCGCGATCCAAAAAGCGTTGTTCAAAGTGAAAAGAGAGATCAGCCCAAGCACCCCAACAAGCTGCATTTGCACCTTGTGGGCACCCGCCGCCATACGATCCGGAATAGCCTGCACAGTGAAATAGAGCGCGCCAAAACCCAGCAGAACGACAACAAGACACAATCCAACCACGATCAGGAAACCATCTGTCTCGCCGGGCGCAGTCACCCAAAATGGAAGCCGTGACATCGCTTCGTCAGAGATAGAGCTGTTCACAAGAACCTCCTGTTTCTTGACGAACCCCTCCAAGGATAGACGAATGAAATCAAAAAGATCAATCATGTGCAAAGCCGCCAAATCCAAGATGAACGGCTTCCAGTCGCAATTGTCTTGCCCAAATTTCAGTGCGTCCCGTCACCCTGTGTGACGACAAAAGGCTTTTGGTTTTGCGCCTTCGAAGGTCTTTTTTGCAAATGATCTGCCCATTCTAATGTGGTCCCACAAACAGATCGGCATCTGTGCCAACTGACGACTTTCCGATACTTAAAAGGTGGAGAATTTCAAACGAATTCATATGTTTGACTTTGTTCTGTAAGGGCGTACACTTGCGACTAAGTTCAAGCGCTAAAGCACGATTTTGGTTGGCCACTTTGGGTTCAGAGAAAGGGCAACAGCCAAAACGGGAGGGGAATGTGAAGAGATTTTCTATCGGGTTGGCGGTCTTTTTGGTGCTGGCCGCGTGCTGGGAAAAAGAAGAAGAAACCGCCGAAACAGTCATCCGACCCGTCCGGACAACCGAGATCGCCGATCTCTCCAGCATCCATGATCGTTATTTCGTAGGCACAGCAAGGGCCGCGCGCGAGGTGTCGCTGGCGTTTCGTGTGCCGGGCAATGTGGTCGGCGTGAACGTTCAGGTTGGCGATCCTGTCGCGAACGGAGATGTCGTGGCAGCTTTGGATCCCGCTCCGTTTCAGGCAGAGGTGGACAGGCTGACTGCGGAATTGGAAAGCGCGCAGGCAACGTTTGACAATGCGAAGCTTCAAACCGACCGGCAGCGCTCTTTGGTGGAAAAGGACGTGGCAGCGCAGGCAACGCTTGACCGGTTCGTCGCGGGCGAGACGTCGGCAAGGGCTGCGATCAATTCCGTACAGGGCGCGCTGGACCGTGCTACCTTGGACCTGACCTATACTAGCCTGGTCGCACCTTTCGATGGCCGGGTGGTCGCAAAGTACATTGAGGATTTTGAAGAAGTGGCGGCGCAGACTCCGGTTCTTCGGATACTGGATGCCGAGCATATCGAAGTGGTGATCGACATCCCCGAGCGGTATATCGCCCTGATCCCACATATCGAGGATATCACGGTATCATTTGACGCCCTGGGAGACGTCGCCCTGCCCGCCGAAATCAGCGAGATCGGCTCGGAGGCTTCGGCCACGACCCGGACCTTTCCCGTCACCCTGAAAATGAAGCAACCAGAAGGCTCGCCGGTTCTTCCGGGTATGTCTGGGCGGGTTCGCGGCAAGCCGAAAGAAGGGTACGAGCCCTTTGACTCGATAATGGTTCCCGCCAGCGCAGTTTTTGTACCCGAAGGTGAGACCGATCCGCATGTCTGGGTGTTCGATACCAGTTCCGAAACGGTAGGCGCACGAAAGATCACATTGGGAACACCCAGATCGCAGGGCGTTGCCGTCAGCGAGGGCTTGGATTTCGGCGACGTGATCGTCACCGCCGGAGCGAACTCCCTGAGAGAAGGCCAGAAAGTCTCGCTTTTGCCTGAGGACGCTGAGTAATGGGGCTCGCCGCGTTTTCGATTCGTAACTCCAAATTCGTATGGTTTGCCGTCGTGATGCTGACATTGGGCGGCATTTCCGCCTTTTTCAGTCTCGGACAACTGGAAGACCCGGAATTCACCATCAAAACGGCGGTGGTGACAACACTCTATCCCGGCGCAAGCCCGGAAGAAGTTGAGCAAGAGGTCACCGAGCGGATCGAAATCAAGCTGCAGGAAATCAAGGAGATCGACTACATCTCAAGCGAAAGCCGGGCCGGGGTGTCGACAATCAAGGTAGAAATCCGGCCGAACTACTGGTCCGAGGAGTTGCCCCAGATATGGGATACGCTGCGGCGAAAGGTCAGGGACGTTGAGACCCAGCTCCCGCCCGGTGCAGGTCGACCCGCGATAAACGATGACTTTGGCGACGTGTTCGGTCTGCTGCTTGCGATGACATCCGATGGGTTTTCGTATCAAGAGCTTGACGCTTTCGCAGATGACTTCAAACGCGAGCTATCGTTGATCGACGGTGTCGGAAGGGTTGATCTTTGGGGTGAGCGCGACAGAGTCATATACCTTGAGACCCGAGAGGAAGTTCTGGCCGCACTCGGTGTATCCGCTCAGACCCTCCTCAGTACCCTGCAAACGCAAAATTCAATCGTGGATGCCGGCCGGGTCAACATCGGCGACTACCGCATGCGTATTGCGCCCAGCGGCACGTTCGGCAGCCCCGATGACATCGCGGACCTGGTCGTACGGCCCAGTGGTCTGGATCAGGCTCAAAGCGGCCAAGGACGGGGTCCAGAGTTATTGCGGCTGGGCGAAGTTGTTGACGTTGTTGAAGGGTATGCCGATCCACCGACGACACTGATGCGGTTCAATGGGCTTCCCTCGATTGGGTTGGCGATATCCTTCCAGTCCGGGGTCAACGTTGTAAGCGTGGGGCAGGCCGTGGACGCCAAGGTATCCGAGCTTATCGAACGCCTTCCCGTGGGTATCGAAGTCGAGCGCGTGCATTGGCAATCTGATGACGTAAATCTTGCTGTCAGCAGTTTTCTGGTAAGTCTTGGCCAGGCCGTCGCAATCGTTCTGGTCGTTCTGACTTTGGCGATGGGCGTTCGGATGGGTATCATCATCGGCAGCGGGCTGATCCTGACGATCCTTGCAACCTTTATTCCCTTGGCGATGTTGGGCATTGATCTACAGCGCATGTCTCTGGGCGCATTGATCATTGCCCTTGGCATGATGGTCGACAACTCAATCGTGGTCGCGGATGGCGCGATGGTTCGGATGTCTCAGGGAATGGACCGCGCAAAGGCCGCGATTGATGCAGCCACGCGACCCGCAATGTCGCTGCTTGGCGCTACTTTCGTTGCGGTTATGGCCTTCTACCCGATTTTCGCATCGGTCGAGAGTGCTGGAGAATATTGCCGGACCCTCTTTTCGGTCGTCGGCATTGCACTCTTGGTTAGCTGGCTCCTGTCAATGACGGTAACACCCCTGCAATGCGTCGCCATGCTGCCAGAGCCCAAAGGAGAAAACAGTGAGAATTTCGACACCGGTCTTTATGCCGTTTACCGTCGTTTCCTGGCCGCTGCGATCCGGGTTCGGTTCCTGACAATCGGTGTCGCTCTGGCCGCTCTGGTTGTAGCAGGGGTCGGCTTTGGATCTGTCACTCAGTTGTTCTTCCCAACCTCATCCATGACGAAGTTCATGATTGACTACTACGCGCCCGAAGGAACGCGGATCGAAGCCGTGTCCGAAGCCATCACGCGCATTGAAGAACAGGTGGAGCAGGACGAACGTGTAACCGGAATCGCCAGCTTCATCGGAGCCGGGCCTCCTCGCTTCTATCTTCCAGTTGACCCGGAAGGCACCAACCCGTCCTATGCGCAAATCATCGTAAACGTCGATGACTATCGCGATATCCCTGAAATGACCAAGAATATCTCGCTTTGGATTTCGGCCAATATGCCCGAAGCGACCGCGTTCACACGTCAGTTCGGCGTTGGACCCAGCAATACCTGGGCCTTTGAAACGCGGATTATCGGGCCTGCAGATGCGGATCCGGAAACTCTGCGAGACCTTGGCGACAGGGCCGTCGCGATTTTGGACAATCATCAATGGACCAAGGTTGCGCGCACCGATTGGCGCAACCGCGTTCTGAAAACCGTGCCGGACTATGATCAGGATCGCGCCCGGTGGACAGGCATTACCTACGAGGATCTCGGGAATACGACGAAACGCGCATTTGATGGGCGATCAGTTGGCCTCTATCGCGAGGGCGACGAACTTCTGCCGATCATCGTTCGCCCCGGCGCGGATGACGTCGCTGCCGTTGACAATTTTGAGCTGCTGCAACTGCAATCTCCGTTTTCGGTCGAACCTGTGCCGCTGGCCCAGGTCGTTCGGGGCGTCAATGTCCAACCCGAGGATCCCACAATCAATCGCCGCGACAGGCGGCGGGTGCTGACCGTTCAGGCGAACCCGATCGACAGCGTGACCCTGCCAAGCTATCGGGCAGCCGTTCTTGCCGACTATGACGCTTTGGCAGCCGAATTTCCGCCCGGCTACAGCTTGGAATGGGGCGGAGAATATGAGGATACGGTATCTGCACAAGCGTCCCTGATCCCTGGCATGATACCCGCATTTTCGATTATGGCGCTTATAGTGGTCGGGCTATTCAATTCATACCGAAGGCCGCTGGTCATTTTCCTGACTGTGCCGTTCGTTATCATTGGGATCGTCCCCAGCCTGCTACTTACGAACACTCCGTTCGGGTTCGTCGCACTGCTTGGAGGGATGAGCTTGGCGGGAATGATGATAAAGAACGCAATCGTTCTTATTGATCAGATCAACGACAATCTGGCCGAGGGTCAACCGGGCTATGACGCTATATTGAATGCCGGTGCCTCAAGGCTTCGGCCGGTCGTGCTGGCTGCGGCAACAACTGTCTTGGGTGTTATCCCACTTCTGCCGGACGTGTTTTGGGTGGGCTTGGCCATCACAATCATGGGCGGATTGACGGTCGGCACGATGCTGACAATGATTCTGGTTCCAGTATTGTTCGCAACCCTGAACGGCATCAAAGCCACTGCGCCCAATGTGTAGTACGTCTTTCAAAAAGGACGCCGATCATAAAACGAGGCGCAGGCGGAAACGCATAAACTGCTAAACCAAAAAACGGGGGCTACGTTGGACAATACGGTTCTTTTCTTTCTGGTCGGTATCTTCGTCGTTGGCCTTCTCATGCTGGGATACTTCGCCAAGGGCAACGGAGCTTTAATGGTGGTCGCAATCCTTGTCGGCGTGCTGCTGGCGTTCCTGGCATTCTTTGGTGGTTACTTGGGTTAACCGCCCCGAGACAATAACCTCGCGCTGCGTTCGTATCCTTCAAGGCCACTTGCGGAGTTTCTAAGCAAAAATTGAGTATGTCCGCTCGATCATCCAGTAGGTTGCAACAGTTCCAATACCGTAGACGAGCATCATTTGAGCGTAGTTCTCCAAACGTCTTGCGGAAGGAATACGCAAAAACAACCACCCGACAATGAGGGCCGCCCCGACAAAAAGTAGCTGCCCAAGCTCCACACCGATGTTGAAAAATAAAAGCGCAATCGGGATTTCAGACGGGGGTAGTCCGATTTCAGCCAACGCACCGGCAAATCCAAGCCCGTGCAAGAGCCCGAAAGCAAACGCGACGACCCACGGTGCCCTTATTGCCAGGGACAAACGACCACGTGACTTCCAGACAATCTCGGACGCAAGAAACACGATCGAAAGGGCGATTGCCGCCTCTACCGGCGCTGAGGGTAGCGAAACAAACCCCAAAGTTGCCAGACCCAAAGTGATCGAGTGGGCAACCGTAAACGCAGTTATTGTCTTAACGAGCATCCACCAGCCTTCCACAAGAAAGAGCAAGGCCAAAACGAACAGCAGGTGATCCAATCCCTCAAGAATGTGTTCTACACCCAGAACCGTGTAACGCTGGGCGGCGCGCACCGCCGAACCCGAACCAGCCAGCCATTCCTCCAGATTGACTTCGATGGTCGTCCCTTCTCGTTTTACCAATCGCGTAACCGGTTCCTGCCCATACCAACGAACTGTCAGCAAAGCGCCTTCGCGATTCCAAGGAAGCGACAGTCGATCATCGGATGTAAGAGAGGCCGAACATGCAAAGTTGAAAGTTACGGAATAGGAACCCCTTTCACCATTCGGGTTTCCCACAAACTCACAATGCTCGGGCAAGTCCGGAGACAATATCGCTGCGGATATGCGACTGGGCACTTTTGAAATCAGCCGATACTGGCCAGGTGCCGTTTCGTTAAGCTCCGCGCGATCCAAGCCAAGCGTATGCGCGTGTGCACAAATCCCCTGAATTGCAATCAATGCCGCCGCCCACAAAATGATCGGGAATAGCTTACTCACCTTCCCTGTCCCCTTGCAGCGGCGCAATTTCGACCTTGTAGTCAATTTCAACGGATCGCAGTTCTTGCTCTAACAACTCACGTGACTTGTCTGTCATCCACCGGGTCGCCACCCAATCCTTGGCCTGCTCAAACTCAGGCAACTGAGCAGGGTTTTCCCTGATAACCCTGAGAAAGTGGATTGACCCGGTCTGAGATTGAAACGGCCCGTGCCATTCGTCATTTTGGGCAATGGCTGTCAAAACTTCATTTGCCGTTTCACCGCCGAACGCCTGCACCAGACGCTTTTGATCCATGTATCTCAAGGTGCTTCCAAAGGTGATGTCAGCATCGCCAAGCGTCTTGGGATCAGCGCCTTCGTTCAACGCGTCCAGAATATTGGGGGAAACTTCGTTGACCGAGTTAAACATCACATGATCAAGGTCATAGCTGGGCGGACTCCGAAAGTTTTCCGGGTTGCTGTCAAAGTATTCTTTGAGTTCCGCGTCGGTCGGCTCTGCCAAATCTCCGGCTATGAAAAACCGCATATTCTGAAGAAGTAACGCGCGAATTCGAGAACCGTCAGAAAAACCTCGCTTCACTGCTTCGCGGACCAGGATCTCCTCCTCAACGAAGTTTCTGACCAGCTCCTGTTTTTCATCTTCACTCAGGGGGCGCAAAAGTAATTCCGCCTCGCGAGCAAATAGATATTCCTGTGTCGCCGCGTCCACCACGATCAGATCTCGGTCATCCTTTGCAAACAAAGCCTGTCCGATAAACAGAAGCCCCGCGAGGACGAGAAACTGAAACAAGGGTTCTCTGACCATATTGGAAAGGAATGAGTTCGGGTCACCTCTGTCGGTTCCGGCTGGATTTCCCGTTCGATTGCTTGAAGTGCTAATGGACATTCTTGAACCTGTTTTACGTCACCCGAAAAAGACGCCTCAATTCAAGGCGCCTTTCCCGACAAAGGCAAGCGTAAGGAGTGCAACGCACCGATTACGCGGCTTGCAATGCTACTTGCTGTTATCCTGAAGCATTGCGGGGTGAACATAATTCGGGTCAGTTATGCCCTCTTTCCGAGCCGCCATAGCGGCGAGGGTATGTCTCTGCAAACGGCTGATGACGTTACCTGTTGAACGACGGCGGTCATCCAGAAGCGGAGAGTACTCGACCCAATCGATCAGCAGTATCTCATTCTGCAGCGCCAGCTTTCGGAGGATCTGCATGAACTGTAGCGTAGTGAAACCACCAATTTCAGGGTTTGACACACCCGGAGCCAAAGAGCCGTCCAGAACGTCCATATCGATTGAGATATACAGTCGGCGTCCTTCAAGTTCTGCGATCAGCTCGTCAACCGTTGCGTCAAACCCGTTTTTTTCAAACTTCGGCATAAAATAGTAGTTGGTCTGATTGTTGAACATCCAATCCATTCTCTCGACGCTTTCATACGCACCGCGCAGGCCGATGTGAAAAATCTGATCTCCTGTCGTCCACCCCTGTTCATGCGCAAAGCGGAGCGCCGCTCCGCCGTGGGTAAACATGCCAAGGCGTCCATCTGGCGGTGCAAGATCGGTGTGGGCATCAAAGTGAACTGTTGTGAAACTCTGCGGACCGTAGTGGTCAATCAGCGCCATGAGCGAAGCGACCTGAGTACCGTGGTCGCCCCCTATGACGAAGGGTATCGCACCGCCATCCAGGATTTCCTTGAAAACGCCAGCCTGGTCAGCAAAATTCTGCATCATCAAAGACGGGTGGGCGTTGGCGTTTCCATAGTCTACAACGTTTAAAATGTCGAAATACTGGTTGTTGAACCACATATCATGCCCCGACTGGGCAAAATCGTAGTTGTGGTTGACGCGCATGTAGTTCGCGGCCCAGCCATTGCCGTCTGCGGGGTTAAACTGACTTGGCGCGCCGACAATGGCTACATCGACTTCTCCGGCAATCAGGTCTTCTGTTGTCAGCGCGACCGGAAGACCAAAATACGTTGGGAAAGCGTGTTTGGTGGGCACAACATAATAGCGCTGCAAGTCAATTGGGCCCGGTTCCCGCGGAGGATTGTCCCCCACCATATCCTTGCGCAGATAGTATTTGTTCCAACCGGGATCGAGGATCTGAACATTCGGGTTGCTTGGATCCCTCCACGGCTGCATGGAAGACGGGAACCCATCGACCACCGGATCAGATGAAAAATCCGGGGCTGGGTTGTCTTCTGCATAGACCGCTCCACCCACGGAAACTGCGAACAGAGCGGACCATTTGAACAATAGAGATAAGCGACGCGCCACTTTCTAATCCTCTCATTTTAAGACTAAATTTAACTTGACTACGGAGAGGATAATTTCTCAGGCTATCTATGACTGTGCAAAAAGTGCAATTGGCACGCATCTTTGCAATCAGCCGACATACATTACCTGATCCGGTGTCGGCACTCGAACGGGATAACAAATCCCCGAGACTGTAGTGATGGTGAGGGAACGGCTTTGGCTTTCGATCGTTTTTCCATTGATCTTGCAGATGAAGACACGCTCGAAAATTTTTATCTTGAGCAAACCAATACTGACACCAACTTCATGCAATTCACTTCTGGCCCCGCAATCCTAAGCGCCCACAGCATCGATTTTGGCGACATCAGGCTTTTGCAGGTGTCCGGTGAAGGCAGGCATCTGTGGACAGACACCATGCTTGCACGCGAATGGCGTTTCGCGATCATGGTCTCGGCCAATGGCAGCCCACGAATTGGACGGTCTGGCATTTCTCGCACAACCGCCCATCTTCTGAGACCGGGTGAAACAGCCGAACTGTTTACCAGCGGCAGTTACACGACCCTGGAATTTACCTTCTCGGAAGAACTTCCCGAAAAACTGGGGTGGGGTTGTCGCGGTGGCCAAACCGCGGATGTTTTTGAAGGCACCGTTAGAACCTTGACCGCAATAGCAAAGGCCGGTTTTTGTGCTGCTTTCAAGTCCGGTTCCGACGATTGCAGCTCGGCCGCTCTCTCAGATATTCGGTCTGAACTGATCGATGCGCTTGATATTGCCCTGCAACCTTGGGCTCCGCCCGAAAACCATTGCGGCAAAGTTCTTTCGCGTGAGGCACAGGTCGATCTGCTTCGCAAGGCCCGCAGGCTGCTGCAGGACAACGACAACAACTTGTGTTTCAGTGTCGAGGATTTGGCTCAGGAAATTGGCGTCTCCAAGCGCAGCATCTTTCAAGCCTTCAAAAGAGAATATGGGATTGGCCCCAGAAGATTTCGAGAAATCGTGCGTTTGAACGCGCTTCGCGCAAGCCTGTATCGTAGCGAACCGGATGCCTCGTCAGTAACTTTGCTGGCGAATGACCACGGTTTCTCAGAGCTGGGGCGCATGGCCGGAAAGTACCGGTCTCTGTTCGGAGAACTTCCAAGCGAAACTCTCAGACGTCCAAGGCAGAGGCTGTTGAACTAGTGGCGTAGCGTTTGGCTAGGGTACTCGCCATACTGTTGACGGTACTTTCCAGCCATCCGCCCGAGATCACCAAACCCGAATTCGATAGCCAATTCCGTAACTGTAGTTTCATCAGGGCTAGTGTTTTTCAGACGGTTTCGCAGTTCTGCAAGGCGACGGATTTCTACGTACCGCCTCGGTGTAATTCCAAGCGACTGGCGCAGTGAATAAAACAGCGTGCGACGCCCCACTCCGAGTTCTTTGGAAATGGAACCGAGATCAGGCATAGCGTCGCCCAGTTCGGAAAGAAGGTGATCGAAGTTTTTAAGCACTGAATACCGGCTCGTGCATTCGCTAAGTTCCGGATGCGATCCTGCACCGTGGGGCAACCATGGAGCCAACGCACATTCCAAGGCGTCCAGAACCATCCCCTGCGCCGCCGCTGTTGATGCAACCTCTGTCCCTTTGCCTTTGAACCCAGCGATTTTGCTTGCTTGGCGGCACGCAGATTCAAGCCGTTTCAACGGCGTTCCGTGGATGCGTGCCAAAGGCGCCCCTGAAAAGGTCCATCCAAGACTGTCCGCAATTTCCTTGGATACGCCGATTTCCAGCGTTTCAACCGGCCCCAGAAAAACATAGTCCATCTCCTGACCCGGGCGAAACAACATCGCATCTTCAGGACCAAGTTCGTGGCCAAGCGATCTGACGCCGTTCCGTGCGTTCAGTACAATCCCGAAATGCACGCGACCGTCATCAGACATCTGGTCTTGCCACCTGCAATGAGCAATTCCCGAAGCCCACAACAACGTAACGCCATCTAGATCCACAACCTTGTATTCAAGATTGGCGGGGCCCGCTGAAAATTGGGTGTAGCCGGGCATCATCCCAGTGGCCTGGAACAGAAACTCCGAAATATCTTCGGCTCCGTGCAGAAGAATACGCTGTGTACCCATGCCCTTAGTCTGTATGCGCGGCACTGCATTCGGCAAGAATTAATTCTGCAAAGATAGGTTCCAAATGCACTTATTACGTAGCACCCTTGCTACCTGTCCGACAAAATCACACGCAATCTAATGACAAAACCGGATTGCCTTGAATTTGAAAGGACAGACGATGAATTACTGCAAGTTGTTATCCACCGCTGTGTTCACCGCCGCACTTGGTGCCATTCCTTTAGAAACTTCGGCGCAAATGTTGAAGGATATCGCCACGTCCTCGCCAAATGAGAACATCGGACCGATGCCCCACGAGGTCCCTGACGACCCGACAAAGATGAATATCAAACAAGACAAATCCACGGATATCTGGCGGGCAGAACGTGAGCCGTCTGGACGTCCAGCCGGACCGATGGACGTACAGCGATACCAACTCCAGATGGAACCCGTGGGAATTCAGACGTTCTTTAAGCTGCCCGTCGCTCTTACACCCGAAGACCTGCAAGCCGGTGAAATCGACGTCGCGATATTTGGCGCTCCTACCGGTGCCTTACCGCATTCGGCCGGCAATATGTGGGCACCGGCCGAGGTACGGACAACCCGTGACTATGGCGGTTACGGAGACCCCAAGTTCCCACTAAGCTGGGTAGAATACGAAACCCTTCTCGCTCCATTCACAATCTTGAATGCCGTTGACTACGGCGATGCTGGCCTGAACGCCTATAATCAGTCGGCCACGCTAGAGGAAATCCGTCGTATGACACGGGAGGTTGCCTCCGTCGGCGCAATTCCCTTCATCGTTGGTGGCGACCACTCGGTTCCAAACGGTACCTTCCGTGGAATTGTCGATGTCTACGGAAAGAACAACGTTGCTTTCGTACATTTCGATGTCCACCTGGACCGAGACGCCGGCATGGGTAAATTTGGTGCCTATTACCATTCAGGCAGCTTTATGAATCGTGCGGTTCAGGAAGGAATGGTCGAAGGACGACATGTCATTCAATATGGTATGTCCACACCAGTCTTTGGCCCCGAAGAATGGGACCAGGTGGCCTCGGAAGGTGGGAAAGTTTATCACATCCACGAAATCCGCCGCGACGGGGTCGAGGAAACATTCAACAAAATCTACGAAGACCTCGCGGACATCGATTTGGTCTATGTGAGTTTTGACATCGACACTTTTGACATGAGCTACGCTCCGGGCACCGGCTCCTCGTCGCCCATTGGTTCACACCCAGAAGACCTTTTCCCGATGCTGCGCCAATTTGCGGCCACCAAGACCATCGTTGGCGTTGATTTTGTAGAGTTCAACCCCTTCTACGATAACCGCGGCCAGCAGACCGCGCGACTTGTTCGGCGAACGATGTTTCAGTTTCTAACTGGTATCGCGATGAAAAAAGACGGGATCGAACCGGACTATATCCACCCGCGCATCTCTGGCGAACCGTAAGGAAGATCCTGCACCGGCGACAACAGTTTCAACTACCGGGCAGACCCAGAAGGTATTCATACGGGGTCAAATGTGCCCCTTCACCGGAACGGATGCGCTGCTGGTCTGAACTGAGCCTTTACACATCGTGGGAACAGGCTGTGAACGAACATCTATCCAACGATTGGTTCAATCAGTATAACTGCGTTGGGGGATGACAGAATAAATCCGTCGGACCCTCAGAGAATGTATGAAAAAGCAAGTCTTTGTAAAAACAGGAAGACGCAAGGCAACCAAAGCGAGTGGAAGCAAGGTAGTATGTCGGCTACGGCGCAGAACGTCGAAAGCTCAGCCCTGAGGGTTGGAATGATAGGCAACCTTGTTATGGGGTTTGCCGGTGTCTTGGCTTCTATTCTCTCGAATTCTCAAGCCCTTCTTGTCGATGGTCTATTCTCTCTTGTAGGGTTTTTTGCTGCAATCATAGCTGTTCGCGTCGGAAAACAGACATCGGCCCGACCTGATGATGTCAGACCGTTTGGCTACGCTGCCGATGAAGCCGTTTTCACCACGTTTCGTGCCCTGTCACTTTTGGGTTTGGTCGCGTTTGCTTTTACCAACGCGGTGGCCAAAATTGCGTCGTATATTGGCGGCACAACGCCCGCGCCGGTGAAGTTTGAAGTCATTGGAATCTACACCATCGCGATTTGCCTCATATGCGCAGCGCTTTGGGCAAACCACTTACGGTGCTGGCGAAAAACGGGAAAACAGAGCGACATTTTGAAGTTGGAATCTCGGGCCGCTGCCTTTGATGGGGTCATCACCGGCACGGCCGGCATCGGTTTTGGCTTGGTGTATTTGTTTCAAAATGGTCCTCTCGCGATAATTGCTCCGATCGGAGACTCGATTATCGTCGTTTGTCTGTGCTGTGTCGCGTCCGGCACCTATTGGTCTGATTTCAAAAACAGCCTGGGTGAGTTGGTCGGCATCTCAGCGGGAAAGGAAATCGTCAAAGACGTGAGAGTTGCCGCAGAAGAGCATCTTGCCAACGAAGACTTAGAGCTTGTTGACGTCGTTGTCCTGAAAGCAGGCCGGACACTGTCCGTGGTCGTTTTCGTGGATCCCAAAAAGCAGATTTCAGGAAGCGGCATGGACAAACTGTCAACGTCGCTGAACAAAAGTCTAAATTCAAAATTTGCCCGGGTAGAAGTCCTGATTGTGATTTCGGAGATCGGCCGCCAGGTGTTCGTACCGTCGACAGAATAAGTTCAGACATCAATGAGCCGTTCTGATTTCGAGCGCGTCTCTGTCTTTGCGTATTCTTTCAATGAACGCACGGCAGAACTGTCCCGACCGAGGAATTGTCACTCTGCCAACAATGGTTCCAGACATTTTATCCTTCGGGACGCACTCAGGCCTGAAGGGTCATCACCAAAGTCTTCTGCAATTTTTGTATATGCTTTGATCATTTCTTCCGGGTTCTCGACATCTCGCAGAATGACGCCGACCACTTCCAACAGATACGATTGTGACAACCTTGTTTTGATGCTCAGTTCTTCAATCAAGGGCCATTCCGCCTCGATTAGGCACTTCGCAGCTTCGCTATATTGCGCTTTTCTCTCCTCTTGGGCCAGTAGTCCCGAGCTTGAAAACAGGATCGCAAACACCGCTATCAATGTTGGTCTCATCTTATCCTTCCAACTCAATTGTCAAAATTCGATCCGTTTTGCAGCAACCTTAGCACTTGCCCCCACTACGGCAACTTATCTCTTGGTAGACCGATTCACTCGGCAGACGAGACGTCAGGAATTGTTGCCGCGACGATATCCAAAGCTTCAATCCTGTAGATCGAAGGTGCGAGTTCGCTTTGGTTTTGGCGAATGAATATTTGTCCCGTAACCCAAACCGGATCCGCCGTTATGTCGATGCCTTCCGGATACTTAACGGAAATAACTTGATCCGGAAGTGGAGCCGTTGGATGTCGGCACGTCTGAGACAACGGAGGAACCAACAGAAAGTTTTCTACATCTTTGAATTCAAATTCAACAGGATGAGCATAACCAGCAATGAGGACAAGATTACCCTCCAAACTTGAGTTTCCTGGGACGCACTCGGCGATCTGCATCGACAACATGCGATCATTCAAGTCCCGCGGTTGGCAACTTGGATTGGACAGGTAGTCGTCCAAGAACTCAGAGCATTCGACAAGGCGACCTATTTTTAGATCCGACCAAGAGATTTTCTGAGGCTCGGAATGTGCCGCCAATCCGATCAAAGACACCAGAACAACTGGGCAGCCCAGAAGTCTAGTTTTCATTTTGACCGTGCGTAACGGCAAGCGGGCTTTTGTAGTCCGGTTCAGTTATCCCCTGTTTGCGCATCGCGATGCCCGTCAAACATTCTCTTATTGTCCGATTGGCATTCAACGCGGAAACGTAAGTTGGGTCCATTAACGGAGCAAGCTCGACGATTTCAAACCCGATCACATTTGATTCAGCGCAGAGGCGGCGAATAATCGGAAAAATCTCGCGCGGCATCAGCCCACCGGGTTCGGGCGTCCCCGTTCCGGGGACAAACGCCGGGTCAAACGTATCGATGTCGAACGAAATGTAAATGTACTCCGGCCCTTCATTCGCCTCGGCGATGACGTCTTCCATAACGGCGTCCCAGCCGCGATGTTCGATCTCAGCCATGGTATGATAACGAAATCCGTTCATGCGCATCCATTCAAACGCATTTTCGTCTGGATAGTATCCGCGCAACGCGACTTGAATAAAGTTTTTACCTTCGACCAAGTCTTCTTCGATCAATCTGTAAACAGGCATGCCATGATTGATCAGGTGTCCAAAGCCATATTTTCCGGCATCGTAATGTGCATCGAAATGAACAACGCCCACATTGCCCTTTCCGTAAACGTCCGTCATCGCAGCGACGTTCGGGTACATCAATGAATGATCGCCACCGACGATAAAGGGGATCACATGGCTACCGTCGGCGTGTTGCACCGACGCGGCCTGACCGACGAAAGACCGAACAGCATGAATTGTACGCTCGGTGCTCATGATGTCGTTCGGGGCGTTTCCGTAGTCGACTACTGTCATTTCTTGTAGAGGGTCGACCATGACGTGCATATGCGGCTGCCGCGCCCCATAACCCAGGTAAATCGAAGAGCTACGAACCGCATTCGGCCCGCGCGACGCCCCGCGTGCGCCGGCCCCCATATCGGTAAATGCACCCATGATGGCAACGTCGACTTCAGCGGCGGCCAAGTCGCCGGGCGTGAATGCTAACGGCTGATGTAAAAACGTCGGGATTTGCATAAAGCCCTGACCATAGAAACGCTGAGGGTTGACAAGTCCTGGCTCTCGTCCTTCACGCTCTCCTTCAAAACTTGGCAGAGGCGTGCGCCACGCATTGTAGGTTGGATCCTCAGTATCCAGAGGAATAACGGGTTGTTCCCCTTCTCGAATAGGAGACTGAGTGCCCTCAAACTCATGGCCATAAAGCTGAGCATTCGCAGCCCCAGAAAAACCAACACATAGAATAGCAAGCGCAGTATGGAGATTTTTTAACACCGGAAAGCCCCCAACAATTTTCAACTAATTCTGAAACTATCGCCGAAACCTCTGTTTGAGGCAACTTTTTCGTCAGTCGTTCTAATGCGCCGCCACTGACTTGAGGCTGGATCCATGGAACCTCTTTTCGAGCTGACAGAAGTCAGCCAGAGTTTTTCCTGATCAAAGGGTTTGGCTCGGCGCAGGGATCAAGCGCTCAACCTGATCAGTGAGACGCTTTTGTGGTTCGTCTATTTCTTCGGACGTATTGACACATCCGCCTGGTCCGGCATGCGGAGTTGGCGAAACTACCCTGTGCTTGTGGGAATGTCGGCTTCTAATATTTGCCAACCACATTTTCGTCCATTGTAGATACCAGTTTCAACAGGTTGGCGGTTAATTTGCAGGTCGCTCTGGAAAATGCGTCGGAGCCCATGATTGAGTTTTCGCCGGAAGAAACGTCCTGATGACGGTGGGTTTTGCTTCACCTCAGATTGCTTGATGACAGGGGTTTTCAAGGTCGCGACACGATAAAAAGGCCGCGAACGGAGAACGCGCCCCTTGGGGCGCTAAGTGTTTGATATTTGTCTGGGAGTTTTGGTTTCGGGGAGAGGATTTGAACCTCTGACCTTCAGGTTATGAGCCTGACGCGGTGAAGACGTTAAGCGATTGATCCGGTGGATCA
>NZ_JBQFUL010000009.1:0-163638 GCF_056539165.1 Ruegeria sp. BC7
CTGTCCGTTCAAACAATTCGCTGAGTTGGCTGCCTAGTTTCGTTGCAATCGCCAAGACAGTTCGGTCAGCTCAAAACTTTGCAACAAAGCCCGACCAACACTCGGTTGTTGGCAGGCCCAACATTCCACATACAAGCCCTCGCTGAGAATAACGGTCATTATATGGCAATTTTGCTCATTACATGTGAGTTCGGCTTGAAAGTCCAATTTGGGCTCTTGGCAGAATGCTTCGCTAGCTTGGCATCACTTGCATTGGTAAGGTAGGTTTCGCAGCGAAACTAGCTTAGGTGAACCGCAATTTGACGAAGGAGTTCTTGTGCATCGTCAGTTGAAACATCCTCCAAGCGAACTCGAATTCGCACTTCAGTCGCGGTTAGTTCACCCGCGACATCCCCCCCTCCCGGAAGGGCGACTGGCTTCAAACGCTTCACCTGCTGCGGCCGACCTCCACGCGCTTTGTTTTTGACCGGTTCTGAGGTTGATTTCAGCGCCGCTTCAAGCAATGCCCATTCCTCTCTTGGCTCAAGCACCCCTGCCCCGGCCAATACCTGGCGCAACATGGGTTGCGCACCTGCTCTCAATGCTGAGGCCAACTTCAGGCCAGCCTTTTCTGTGAGAACAATGGGGTGTTGAAGTAGATCTCCTAGTGCCTCATGCACGACCGCGAAACTTCGTACTTTTGAACGTTTTGCCTTGGAAGATGCGGCAAACAATACGTCAACAGCGCTTTCGGTTGAATCGAAAACGCCCTGCCCTGCCGCCAAAACAGCAATGCGGCCCCTCTCATAGGGGCTCAGGTTGGACCGAAGTTCATTTTCCTCGACCATCGAGACATACGCACTTTGACCCGAATCTGCTTCTCGCACGAAAGCCGGAATCTCGGAAAATCTCGAGTCGGTTTCCGCCAATTTACGGAATGCACCCAGCCTTCTAAAACCTGAGATCAAGCCATAGCCGTCACCATCTCGGGCTACTTCGATCGGAGTTCTCAGGCCATGAACACGCAACGATTCCAAGAGTTCGTCCATGGCCTCTTCATCTTCGACCATTCGATCTCTGCGGATAAAATCTTCGTCAATCGCGGATAAGGACAGCATCTGCGCAATCAGCCCCGCGTCCTGAGCATCGCGCCACCGCTCGGCATCCCCTTGGTCCTGAGCCAGAGCAACACGATCTGTTACTGAAGCCATACCGTTGAGGGAAGCGGCCTCGGCAGCAACCTGCGCGATAGGGGGAGCGGCCCCTTTTGCATCGAAGGGATTCATGGACGGTTTCGCCGCGAAACCAGCCTCTAATTGCTCGAGCTCGGTTGTATCTGGGGCTGTCAGCCTTCTGCGTTTAGCCATCTTGCTTTCCCTCCATTTGAGCGTCGCGCCACCAGCATCCGATCAGCACTTCCTTGAATTCCGCGTAGGTCCTATCGAAGGTTTCTCGACCACGGACATAAGTGTCACGGTTGAAGTCACGATAATCAGCCTCGTAAATTCCATTAACCTGCTCACCGGCCTGCCCGACCAAAGCCGTGTAATCTTGCCGGTATGCATTCATGAAGTCGCCAAAATAAGCTTGAATAACATTGGCCATGTCCGTCTGCTGACTGGCGTCAAACCGAGTTATAATTGCCCGAACAACATCCCACTCGAATTTGAGCTCTGGAAGCCCCGCGGCGCGTTGTGCTGCATTCTCGCCATCCTCAATGCTGGCAAAAGTAGTATAGAGCATGTCGAAGAAGCGGCCTGTTGAATCAAACTCAAGAAACGACGCACCAAGCGGCACTAGCAAAATATCGGCCGCGGCAAGGGCGTTGATTGTTAGGTACCCAAGTGCAGGAGGGGTATCGAGAAAGACGATATCGTAGTCATCCAAGACGCCATCATCGTGAAGGAAGTTCGTCAAACCATCCCATAGTGGCCAACTCCTTAGCCCCATTCTCCATACAGGTATTTGGAACTCTGCCCAATATAGGTTCAACTGTGCGCCCAACAAATCTATGTTGGGCCAGTGGGTTTTTTGGATAACATCACCAGGAGTTGTTTTCAGAGCTTCATTCAAAGTCTCATCCAAAGGAATCTCGGCTTGCCCCGCCGCATTTCGCACTCGATTCTCTTCTTGCACAGCCTTTGCGTAATCTTTTGCTATCAAGGGGAAAACGGTCTGCCATTCATCCGCAACACTTCCCCCAAGTATTGACGTCATGGATCCCTGACTATCCAAATCGACCACCAATACCCGATACCCGTCCAGAGCAGCAGACATCGCCAGATGCGCTGCCGTAGACGTTTTCCCTACACCGCCCTTAAAGTTGGCTACCGCGACCACTTTTGCAGGCAACCCTTCAGGTCTGTACGGCAAATACTCCTTAGTACTTACTCCCTCGGCCGCAAAATGCTTGCGTAGTAACAACACTTCTTCAAGTGAAAACCATTTTGAGCCTGTTTCACCTTCTCCTTGTGGTAAATCTGGATTGGCTTTCAAAACACGCCGCAAATGCGCTGGCGCCACTGGGATTAGGTACTTTGTTATCTCCCAAATCGAAAACCGGCGAAGTCTCTTTTCACCGTCTGGAGCATATCCTCTCCGAGCTAGGTCCTCTCGGCCTTTAGCGCAAAAAGCAGCAGCTTTGGCGAATCGAGTCGTTCCGATAGGATCAGGCAACTTGCCAGCAGACGTTCTGGGGTCGAGATTCAGGTACGGCGGTAGATGAGGTTGGTTGGTTTTTTTCACTGTCGGTGCCTCGGGTAATGTTCGCCTTTGCGACGTATGTATAACAATATAACGCACATTTTTACCTGAGGCTATCTCAAGAATGGCTAATTCTAGAAGAAAGTGCTTTCGGTGTCTGGTTTCGTGGCGAAACTGATTAAAAATCCAGAATTGGACACAACAAAACGTTTAATTTGTTTAGTTAGTTTAGACTCTTTGTGACCATTTTATTGTTCGAAAACAAAAACATAAATAGACTAAGGTACCTGGTTTCGGTATGTAGGGTACCTGTATTCAGGATCAAAGGCACCCGTATACAGGGCTAAACGGACCAAGAGTCAGTATGACGAGGCCCGATTCTCAGTATTCTTGGAGATCATCGAAAAAAGACCCTGAATATAGGTTTTTCGAGATGCTGGTAGCGTCCATTACACGCGTATCGACTCTCTACACATGCCTTTCCGAGGGTAGCTGGATTCGATTTGCTTAAAGGTACCCATTCACGGGAGGGGGCCAATCCTGTATTTGGGCACCCAAAATAGATTGATGCGCAGGTACCTTTCGTGTCAGAAATGTCTAAACGAGCAGTCAGGCAGAATCATGCCGCAAACTAAATTGGATATGGATAACCTTTCCGGTGCGCTGCGCCGCGAGACGGTCAAAAAGAACGTTGCTGCTATTCACATTAGCGGTAAGCTGACGCTGCTCCAACGCAAGCTGTCAAATGTACTTCTGCTTAACGCATATGATACGCTGACATCTGCCGCAACGCATACAATTGATGCTCGTACCCTGGCGTTGATGGTTGGCTACAATTCCAACGACTTCGACACATTACGGTCCAGTCTGCGTGCTTTGGCCGAAACCGTAGCGGAATGGGATATGTTGGACGAACAAGGCAGACAGGAGTGGGGTGTTTCGTCACTACTAAGTTTTGCCAAGCTAAAGAACGGTGTCTGCGAGTACGCCTATTCTCCTGCGTTGGCGCAAAAGCTCTATGATCCAAAAATCTATGCTTTGATCAATGTCCAGATCCAGCGAAATTTCAGTTCAGGTCACGGTCTGGCACTCTATGAAAATTGTTACCGCTTCGTAAGGACTGGTTCCACAGGTTGGTGGACATTGGATGTGTTCAGAAAGCTCATGGGGGTGGATGGAAGTGACTACTACAGCAGCTTCAAACACCTGAATGCCAAGATAATAAAACCTGCGGTTGCCGAAGTGAATAAGAGCTCGGACATCCTCATTGAGCCCGAGTTCCAAAAGAAGGGGCGCACAGTCACCGATATAAGATTTCGAATAAGGGGCAACCCGCAAAAAGCGATGTTTGAGATCGATGACAGTGACGGTGTTCGTAATCTCCCTGTGTACAAAGCTCTGCGACAGCAAGGAGTGTCTGACAGATTGGCCCGCCAGTGGATCGCCGAGCATGGTGAAACTTATGTTCAGCAAAAGATTGACTACATGAAAGGGCAGGGGGCTGTTAAGTCCACTCTCGGGTATCTGTCAGCAGCGCTTAGAGACGACTATCAAGCCCCGACTGAGGAAAAGGCATTGCCTCCGAGTCCCGAAGCTATTGAAGCTGCTCGACTGAGACAGGAAAAGAAGGCTCTGGAAGACCGGGAGTACGCGGCTCGGTCGGCGGAGCGTTCAGAAAGGTCCAGAAAGCTCTCCATCGTTGAAGAGTTGGTTTCGCGGCGAAACCCTACTCAGAAGGATGCAGACAAACGTCTGTTTTTGGCCGGCCTAGATAATGACCTGGACCGAGAGCATTTCAGAGCACACGGGTGGCGATCGGGTCTGAACGCCACCAGAATCTTTGAATTCTGGGAGGAGTTGGAGCCCGAAGCCTTTGATTAGGTCGAGCTGGCAAGATCAGCGGTTCTTCATCGCCGACTTTAGCGCATCGCCTAACGCGCTGTAGTGTGCATTTTTGCCAAATTTTGACCGTTGCGATCCCTTCGTCCCGGGTGCGGTTTGACTCTTCAACCGATCATGCGTTCCGAGTTTTTTGCTGCCTGTCGGCTTTCCATCCTTCCGCATGCTCAGTCCAATTCGCTTTCGACTAACATCAACCTCAACCACAGTGACCTTCACCACTTGCCCGGTTTTGACGACTTCGTGCGGATCTTCGACGAATCGATCGGCGAGTTGACTGACGTGGACCAATCCATCCTGGTGGACCCCAACGTCAACGAAAGCACCAAAGGCTGCAACGTTGGTCACTGTTCCTTCCAACGTCATACCTGGTTTCAGATCGGAAATATCTTCAACCCCATCTGCGAACGAGGCTGTCACGAAGCTTGGCCTCGGATCACGGCCGGGCTTCTCCAATTCAGAGAAAATGTCCCGAACAGTGGGCAAACCGAAGGTGCCATCCACGAATTGTTCGGCGCGCAATCCTTTTAGTGCACCTTCCTGGCCCATTATTTGACGAATGTCCCTCCCACAGGCCGCGACCACACGCCGAGCGACTTCATATGCCTCGGGGTGAACTGAAGACGCATCCAAAGGGTCTGCTCCGTCTCGGATACGTAGAAAACCAGCGCACTGCTCATACGCCCTCGGGCCAAGCCGTGAGACTTTCAAAAGCTCTTTCCTCGATTTAAACGCGCCATTTTGATCGCGGTGGGCAATAATGGCCTCGGCCAGCCCGGGGCCCAGGCCCGAGACATGTGAGAGCAAAGGGGCAGACGCGGTGTTCAGATCAACGCCAACAGCGTTCACAACATCCTCAATTACAGACTCCAGCGATTGCGACAAGCGATGCTGGTCAACATCATGTTGATATTGGCCAACGCCGATTGACTTCGGTTCAATCTTGACCAGTTCCGCCAGAGGGTCCTGCAAGCGGCGCGCAATTGAAACCGCGCCTCGCAGTGAAACGTCCAGATCGGGAAACTCTCGCGCGGCAAGTTCGGATGCAGAATACACAGAAGCCCCAGCCTCTGACACAACGACTTTGGTGGGGACTTTCGTCGATTTCGGCAACAGCTTGAGTGTATCTGAGACAAGCTTTTCTGTTTCGCGGCTTGCAGTTCCATTGCCTATCGCAATCAATTCAATTCCATGTGCCGCAACAAGGCTCAGAATTGCATGCTGCGCACCCCGTAGATCGTTTCGCGGTTGGAAAGGGTAGAGCGTATCCGTTGCCAAAACTTTTCCGGTCGCGTCAACCACTGCCGCTTTGACACCGGTCCGAATTCCTGGGTCCAACCCAAGCGTTGGTTTTTCCCCTGCGGGCGCTGCAAACAGTAAGTCCTTGAGGTTGCGAGAAAAAACCTGAATGGCATCCTCTTGGGCACGACTTCTCAACTCTGCCATAAGTTCGACCATCATCGACAAAGACAACTTGACCCGCCAAGTCCATCCGGCCACCTTGCGCAGCCAAACATCACCAGGTGCTTCCGTGCGGGTGTGTAGATGCGCCGCCACGATCGCCTCCGCCCGTGCGGCACCTGTTTCAGGGTCGGGCGCGATGTCCAACGTCACGATGCCTTCCTTCGAGGCACGCAACATGGCCAGTGCCCGATGAGATGGAGTTTTTGCCCACTGTTCCGAATGGCTGAAATAGTCGCTGAATTTCGCGCCCTCAGTCTGTTTGCCGTCAACGACTTTGGATGACAGCAATGCCTCTTTCTGCATAAATGTCCTGAGCTCACCCAGCAGCACAGCATTTTCTGTTAGCCGCTCGGTTATAATATCCCGCGCACCGTTCAGTGCGTCTTTGGGTGTCGCGACGGCCTCTGTCAGATAATCCCGAGCGAAGGTTTCCGGATCGGCGGCCCGATCCTCAAGAATTGCGTCGGCTAGCGGCTCAAGTCCGTTTTCCCGCGCAATCATCGCTTTGGTTCGACGCTTGGGTTTGTACGGCAGATAAATATCTTCCAACTGCGCCTTGGTATCCGCGCGTGAAATGGAACGCGCAAGATCCTCGGTCAATTTCCCTTTATCCTTGATCGAGTTCAGGATCGTCTCGCGTCGTGCGTCCATTTCCCGAAGGTACGTTAGACGGTCAGAAAGGTCGCGCAGTTGGGTGTCATCCAGCCCGCCTGTCGCCTCCTTGCGATAGCGAGCCACAAACGGGACAGTCGCACCTTCGTCCAGCAGCTTGACCGCTGCACCGACCTGTTCCGGGCGGGCGTTAATTTCAGTTGCGATAGTGCGGGTAATGCGGTCCAAGGGGGTCTCCTGAAAACGTTTGGAAAACCTTCTTAGCCAGCCACCTCAGCAAGTAAAAGAGGGGTCAAATCTGATGGGCGAGCGCTTGCAGATCATCATACAGAGATTTTGAGATTTCGACATAGCCGCGTGCCGCGTTCCGGGCGCGTGCCTCAAACCTTCGTTGGGACGGCAATCGAGCGCCCTGGTCGGTTATGTCAGCAAACAGACGCTCGGCCCGAGCGTCGTTTTCATGGATCTTTCCATCGCTGAATTGGGCTGGGTCAAAGGCCAGAATGATCTCGCCATGATAGGGGGCACCCCCTGTACCATCAGCGAATTCCATGCTTTCAAGACTGGTCAAATCGTCGATTAGCGGACCGGCCAGCAACTCGATCATGATTGACAGGGCAGAGCCCTTATAGCTGCCAAAGGTCAGCATCGCCCCGTCCATTGCAGCTTGGGGGTCGGTGGTCGGGTTTCCTTCACTGTCAATCGCGACACCCTCGGGCAACGGTTTTCCTGCGCGACGATAAAGCTCGATCTCGCCGCGCGCAAAGGCGCTTGTGGCGAAGTCAAAGGTAAACGGGTCTTTGTTCTGGCGTGGCCAGCTAAAGGCCAGGGGATTTGTGCCCAGGCTTCCGCGTGTCCCTCCGGCTGGCGCAACCCATGAATGGCTCGGTACCATTGCCATTGCAGCCAGCCCAGCAGAGGACAAACGTTCCACTTCGGGCCAGAGCGCAGAGAAATGAAAGCAGCGATTGATAACCATCGCCGCGATTCCGTGTCTGCGGGTTTTGTCTATCAAGACGGGCAGGGCGCTTTGGAACGCCAGCAGAGACATGCCGCCCTGCGCGTTCACTCGTACGATTGCCGTGTCAGACGCGGTAACCGCGGGTTTTGCCATGCCGTCGATTTTTCCGGATTTCATCGTGTCTGCACACATGAACAGGCGGAATAGCCCGTGGGATTGGCAGTCGTCGAACTGACATGTGATCAGGGTTTCCGCGATGGCCTCTGCATGGTCGGAACCAAACCCTGAACTGGTCAGTACAGTCAGGCACAGGTTTCGGGCTTCATCCGCTGTTAATTTGACCGTTTCGCTCATGCCCTGTGTCTCTCTCATTGCTTTGTGACAAGGGATAGCGCGGTGGGGTAGTCAAAGGGAACTACATAATTTTGGACAATGCGAATTTGTCTGGCCGTGCTGTCCAGAGGTTTTGCCGGCCGCTTTCGTGGTGCCACAGAAAATGCCTTGTGAACTGGTTGAAATAGCCGAATTATACCGGTCATGACTTCAAACTCTGACAGGCCAGGTCAAGACGAGGACGACGAAACACTCGGTCCTCCCAGTATCTATGATGCTGACCCGCCGGAGGATGAGGATCTGTGGTTCATGCCGTTTGACGGCGAGGCAGAACCTGAGGACAACTTTCTGCCGCCCGGACCAAGGGCGGACCGCCGCCTGTTGTTTGATCCGCGAGACTGGCGTGCGGCTCAGGCTGAATTGTCATACGAATTGGCGGACCTGGCTGCGACATTCGGCGCGTTGGACGAACGTCTAAGAGCTGGTCCAAGAGGGTGGACCCACCGGCTTGCCCTTATGGATGTGTCGGATCTTGGGTGGTGGACGGGTGATCGCATCAGTGTTGATCGACTGGCTTTGTGGACCGGGCTGAGAATTGGCGCGACCGGTGATGACGTACAGGCGTTGTTCCGTGCTGGCTGGGCAGTGCGTCGTTTGACCTCGGGTGCTGGTCCCTCGGAAGGGGGATGGAGTACAGGTCTGACCGCGTTTCTGGATCGCATGGCACAAGGTCTGGACGATGTGCCCGAAGCGGTTGCTGACTTGGCCGAAGTGTTGGGCACTACCGAAGGTTTGCATCCGGTCACGCAGGCCGCGATTGGATTTCATGCGTGGCGTGCCTTTTCCGAGGGGGTTGGACAGGACACCGAGGCCGCGATCATAGCAGCAAGGCATGGCGCAACGATGGGCCGTGGCGGAGCGATGTTCATGCCTTTGGCTTTGTCCGGACCCGGTGCTCTGCGCGGTGTGGGTGCACCTGATGAAAAACTTTCCGCGTGGATCAGGGGGGCAGGACAGGCGGTTTTGGCAGGTCTGTTGCACCTTGATCGTGTGAACGCATGGGAGCAGCGCGCACGGGAGTCCATCCACGACCTAAGCGGACGCACGCCACCCTTGTTGATTGATGTTCTCAGGTCATGGCCAATGGTTTCAGCACCTCTGGCGGAGGAGTTGACCCAAGCGTCCCGGGCTGCAGTTCAACGCAATATCGCTCGCTTTACCGACCGTGGCTTGATCCGCGAAGTGACAGGGCAGGGGCGTTACAGGGTCTGGACGGCCGCGCTGTAGTCCATGATCCAATCGCGAAAGGCGCGGGCAGGGGGGCGAAGGGCCGAGCGTGACTGGTATATTAGGTGATACGCCTCCTGGCCCGGAACCGTGACATCTTCCAGACATGGGACAAGACCGGACAACGACATGATCCGGTCAGACGCCGGGGCGCGGGCCAAGGCAATGCCACCTCCGCTGGCGGACAGCTCTGCTGCCATGATCGAGTTATCGGCGAAGAAGTACTTGGCTTGCCCCGCTGGTAGTCGAAGGGTTTCAAACAGGTATGGCCAGCTTGCGCGGTGGGTGGATACCTCGATGAGTGTGAATCTGAACAAGTCTTGAGGCTCATTTATCTGGGCAGCCACTTCCAGAGGCGCAACAGGGTAGAGCTGCTCGCGAAACAGCTCGTCGCCTTCCGTGCCAAACAAGGATGGGTTTCCAAAAACGACCTGGAGGTCAGTGAACCGGTTGGCAAAGTCCAAGGTCGCGTTTCCGGTGGTTAGAGACAAGTTGATCTGGGGATATGACCCATGAAAATCCGGCAAGCCTGCTGCCAATATCCCATGCGCAAACAACAGCACGGATTGAACATAAAGCCGTTGTTCGCGGGTTTCCCCAAACAGTCCGGTCGTCGCAGTTTCAAGCATCAAAAGGGATTGCTGAACCGAAGGTAAATAGGCACGGCCAGCTTCGGTCAAGGTGACGGAATGTGGGTGTCGATGGAACAAGGGTGTCCCAAGCTGCGTTTCCAGCGCCTTGACCTGTTGGCTGACGGCTGCGGCCGACATGTTCAATTGCGTGGCCGCGCGGGAAAAGCTTTCGGTTCGCGCGGCTGCTTCAAACACGCGCAGCCAATTCAGGGAGGGGATACGGGTTGCCATGTGAAGCAGGCTAAGCTGAACTTAGTCTAACGGGCAAGAGTTCGCGTTCTGCCGATATCGAATTCTGCTTTAGCCTCTCCAATCATGCATCGGGGAGGAACGCGCATGTCTGATCAAACCGCTAAACACCAGTCCACTTTGACCCAGGCGCAATCGGCCCGGTACTGGGAAGACGGCTTCCTGTTTCCTCTAAGTGTATTTTCCGAGCAAGAAGCGTCCGAGATACGCGCCGAGTTTGAAGGGATTGAACGTGACTGGCGAGAAGCGAATCTTCCGCTGCCGTTGAATACATACAAGCGGGTGAACGCGCATCTCGTCATGCCCATCGCCGCGCGCATTGCGCTGGACGCCCGCGTTCTGGATGTGGTTCAGGGCGTCTTGGGGCCAGATATCATGGTCTGGTCAGCCGAGTTCTTTGTCAAAGAGCCGCACACCAAGCACACAGTCGGCATGCATCAGGACCTGACATATTGGGGTATGGGCGAAACACCGGATCAGGTGACCGCGTGGATTGCGCTGTCGCCCGCAACCGTGGAAAGCGGATGTATGGATTTTGTGCGGGAAAGCCACAAGAATCCAATTCTGCCGCATAACGATACGTATTCGGAAACCAACCTGCTGTCGCGCGGACAGGAGATCGCCGTCGAGGTCGCCGATGAAGACAAGACCCACATCGAATTGAAGCCCGGACAGATGTCCTTGCACCATGGGCTGACGATACATGGCTCAGGCCCGAACCGGTCAGATGACCGGCGAATTGGTCTGGCGATCCGATATCTAAATCCGAATGCAAGGCAACTGGTCGCTGAACGGGATTACGCCATGCCAGCGCGAGGCCGGGACGCACAAGGTAATTTTGTACATGTGGAACCCCCGAATGGGTTGTTCTCGAATGAGGCTCTGACCTTGTATGAGCAAGTCCGACAAGATCAAAGCAAGGCATTGGCGCAAGGCGCTGACAATTCGGTTCCGCTTTATGCCGCGACCTGAGCCGAGGATTACCGGCCGACGCCAACGTAGCTTTGAAAACCTGCTTTCTTGGCGGCCTCTTTGGAATAGATGTTGCGCAAATCGACCATCCGGGGCGATTTCATTGCTGATGCCAGTTCAGGCAGGTTGAGCGCGCGGAATTCATTCCATTCGGTCAGCAACACAACAACATCGGCTCCTTCAGCGGCAGAGTAGGGGTCGTTGTGCCACTCAACGCCGGGCAGCAGAGCCTCGCCTTCTGCATGACCTTGCGGGTCTACGACGCGAACCTTCGCTCCTCCGCCGATCAGGGCGGGCACGATCGTCAATGACGGCGCATCGCGCATGTCGTCCGTGTTGGGTTTGAAGGTGACGCCAAGGATAGCGACAGTTTTTTGATTAAAACGATCGTCGCAGGCGTCGCGAATCTTCTCGATCATCCGCTTTTTGACCCCCTCATTCACGCGAATAACCGTTTCGGTGATTTGCATGGGATACGCGTGTTCTTGTCCGATCCGAGCCAGAGCAGCGGTGTCCTTGGGGAAACAGGAGCCTCCGTAGCCGGGGCCGGCGTGCAGGAACTTGTTCCCGATCCGGCCGTCCAACCCTATGCCGCGCGCAACCTCTTTGACATCTGCATTCACACGTTCGCACAGCCCCGCTATTTCATTGATGAAGGTGATCTTGGTCGCCAGAAATGCGTTCGCCGCATATTTTATCATCTCGGCGCTTTCCAAATCCGTTGTCAAAATCGGAAAATCCCGCAGATAGAGAGGGCGATAAATCTCGGCCATGACTTCGGCGGCACGATCGTTTTCAACTCCGACGACAACTCGATCAGGTCGCATGAAATCGTCAATCGCCGCACCTTCGCGCAGGAATTCCGGATTCGAGGCGACGTCGAAATCGGCGTCGGGGTTGGCACCAGAAACAACCGCGTGAACCTGTCGGTTCGTTCCGACCGGGACCGTCGATTTGGTTACAATAACGGTATAGCCGGTTACGGCCCGTGCAATTTCTTCAGCAGCAGCCATGACATAAGTCAGATCAGCATGCCCATCCCCGCGGCGGGTTGGAGTACCGACTGCAATAAAAACGGCATCCGCCCCGTCCACGGCAGCGGCAAGATCAGTGGTGAAAGTCAGACGACCCGCAGCCACATTCTTGGCCATCAGCACATCAAGACCGGGTTCATATATCGGTATGTTTCCAGCCTTTAGTGTCTCGATCTTCTGGGCGGCTTTGTCGACACAAACCACGTCATGACCGAAATCCGAAAAACACACACCCGACACCAAACCGACATATCCGGTCCCGATCATCGCTATACGCATTTTTCATTCCCTTTCTCCGAAATGCCGGACTTGGCGCGTGCTCGCTCAGGAAAGTTCCGCTGCTTTCAGCGCATGCAGACGACCTTGGCTTGCAATCCGGGGTATCTTGCTGTTTCTGAGAGTGCAATCAGCCAGATTGAGTTTTGTGGAACACGACAATGACAAAAACTGCACTAATAACCGGTATCACAGGGCAGGATGGGTCATATCTGGCCGAATTTTTGCTTGAGAAGGGCTATGAAGTTCACGGTATCAAGCGTCGGGCGTCCTCGTTCAATACCCAACGTATTGACCATATTTACCAAGACCCGCATGTCCCCAACCCAAGGCTGCACCTGCATTATGGTGACCTGAGCGATACATCCAACCTGACTCGAATCATTCAGGAGGTTCAGCCGGACGAGGTATATAACCTTGGGGCGCAATCTCACGTTGCGGTTAGTTTTGAATCGCCCGAATACACGGCCGACGTGGACGCGATCGGCACTTTGCGGTTGCTGGAAGCCATCCGGTTTCTTGGTCTGGAAAAGAAAACCCGTTTCTATCAGGCGTCGACATCCGAACTGTATGGTCTGGTTCAGGAAACCCCTCAGCGTGAAACCACGCCGTTTCACCCGCGTTCGCCTTATGCCGTTGCCAAATTGTACTCTTACTGGATCACGGTGAACTACCGCGAAGCGTATGGCATGTATGCGTGCAATGGAATCTTGTTCAATCATGAAAGCCCGCGCCGGGGTGAAACCTTTGTGACGCGCAAGATTACACGCGGTCTGGCAAATATCGCGCAGGGTCTCGAAGAGTGTCTGTACATGGGCAATATCGACAGCCTGCGGGATTGGGGCCACGCCAAGGACTATGTGCGGATGCAGTGGCTGATGTTGCAACAGGATCAGCCCGAAGACTTTGTGATCGCGACCGGCGTTCAATATTCCGTTCGGCAGTTTATCGAATGGTCTGCTGACGAGCTGGGTGTCTCGCTCGAATTCACAGGCGACGGCGTGGATGAGATCGCCACCGTCAAATCTGTTCGCGGTGACAAGGCTCCGGCGTTGAAACAGGGTGACGTGGTCATGCGCATTGATCCTCAGTACTTCCGCCCAGCCGAAGTCGAAACCCTGTTGGGCGACCCATCAAATGCCAAGAACAAACTGGGGTGGGAACCCGAGCTGACCGTTCAGGAAATGTGTGCCGAGATGGTGTCGGAAGACCTTAAAACAGCCAAACGCCACGCGCTGTTGAAAGAGCATGGGTTCGATCTCCCTGTCAGTCTGGAAAATGGCTGAGGTGGGGCGCGTGCGCAAAATATACGTTGCCGGGCATCGCGGTATGGTCGGGGGCGCAATCCTGCGCCGCCTACAGGACCGGCAAGCGGCGGGTGAAGCGCTTGAGTTGATCACGCGCACACATTCCGAACTTGATCTCACCGATCAGGCCGCAGTGCGTGATTTCATGCAGGCGGAACGCCCCGATGTGGTCATTCTCGCGGCTGCCAAAGTGGGTGGAATTCACGCGAATAATACATATCCCGCTGACTTTATTTATGAAAACCTGATGATCGAGTGCAACGTCATTCATCAGGCATTTGCCGCAGGCGTTACCTCTCTGCTGCAACTGGGTAGCTCGTGCATCTATCCGCGTGCTGTTGCACAGCCTATGCGCGAAGACGCCTTGCTGACCGGCGTGTTGGAGCCGACCAATGAGCCTTACGCAGTGGCCAAAATTGCCGGGATCAAACTGTGCGAAAGTTATAACCGCCAGCATGGGGTCGACTATCGATCGGTCATGCCCACAAATCTTTATGGACCCGGTGATAACTTTCACCCGGAAAACAGCCACGTTCTGCCCGCTTTGATCCGCCGTTTTCACGAGGCAAAGCAGGATGGTCTGGACGAAGTGGTGATTTGGGGATCAGGAAAACCACGCCGCGAATTCCTTCATGTAGACGATATGGCCGAGGCGTCGTTGTTTGTGCTCGACCTGCCGCGGGATGTTTACCAAGCGAACACTCAGCCCATGCTCAGCCACATTAACGTTGGCTGCGGTGAGGATGTATCCATCGCTGAACTGGCAGCGCTGGTGGCGAAAACGACAGGCTTCACTGGGCGGATTACGCAAGATGTCAGCAAGCCGGACGGGACCATGCGCAAATTGATGGATGTATCCCGGCTTGCTGATATGGGCTGGCGTTCTGAGGTCAGCCTTGAGGACGGTATTCGCGAAACCTACGCGTGGTTTCTGGATCAGGCCGAATCCGAACTTAGATCTAAGTAGTCGCCCAAACCAAGCGTTGGGCGAAACTGAAACTCAATTCCAACGACCGATCGCGGTGACCGTCGGAGCGCGGGGCGTTGTGTCGGACGCAGTGGAAAGCACTTTGTAGGAGACTTCAGTTTCGGTCGGGGCGTCGAATCCCAGGAACCGGCTGGTGCTGCTGCCGCTGCCGCTGACAGATGGTGTGGACCCGGAAGCAAACGCAATCGGAAAGGCCCAAACCTCTGATCCACTGGCGAACAAGGCCCCTTCGCTGGTGGTACAGTCAACCAGCCCAAGGACGGCGGTGCAGATCTGAGTTCCGTCCGCAAACCGGATATATTCCGCGTTGGGTGTCGTTCCGCGTTCGATGACAGCCCCGGTTGGTACGCCGCCACTTGCGGATACTGTGCCTAGCAAATTTCCGGGTCCGTATCCGAAATCCGCTCTCATCAAGCGGCCGGGGGTTGTGTCATCGGGGCTGGCCTGAATCGCCGCGCCGCTGGCAAGTGCGGTCGAGGGGTCAACGCTAAGTGCCTCGGTCCATGTGCCGCCGTCAGGTGAGACCTTGATGGAAAATCCTGTACTACCCGACAAACCCATCTCGGCGTGTCCTGTCCAGTTCGACTGAAACAGCAAGGAGGCGGTGTCAGCAGCGCTTGCCTTGTTGATTTTCAACTGATGCCCAGCTCCGTCGTGGCTGAACAAAGAGGCCGATGAACGCACAGACAGTCGGTTCGTCTCGTCGAAAACCGTCGCGATGCCCACACCGTTCAGATTCTGAGAAACGATAGGAGCGTCAATCCACTCGGCACCGTCCCATACAATCAGGCGGTGCTGGCTTTCGTCCCAAGCGCGCCATCCCGTGGCTGGTGTTGTGAAGTGCCACGCATTGTCCAGCCAAGCGGCCAGCTTTCCATCCTGACCGGCCCATTCCCCCGTAGAAGCAACGCCCAAGGCATAGACATCGCCTTGATCAGGGGCTGCGGGCGGATTGGTTGCTTCGGTTGACGAGAGGCTTAGTTGGACGATCAGATCCAGTTGCCGCAGGGCTTCGTTGTGGGTGACATGTTTCTGGGCTTGCGAGGGTTGAATGAACGGCAAGTCCAGTCGGGGCGAATTCTGTGACATGGTTGTCCTCCTGTGGCTGTCGCGCTGACATGTGTCGCGGGACACACTGGGCCGAGACGGATTAAACCGTTCTGATTGATGCGCACGCGCAGGAAGGATTCTGCTAATCCTTCTGATTTGCTTGGAAGGTTTCCAATCAAAGACAGAAAATTGGACCAATTCTGATCAGCATCGCCATTCGGCACTGAGCCTGACAATGAAGATATTGACTGACAATCGTGGGGGAAGTTTTTGTCAAAAGGGACGCGGTAGTCCGCGCCCCCATTGCGAGTTGAAGGTCTCTGTGGCGCTAGCCTTAGGCAAGTAGCGCGTTAAACGGCGGACACCTTACTGGGCCGCTTTATCTGCAGAGATAACTTCGTGAAGGTATTCGCGCAGGTCGTCGCGCAAATCTGGGCGAGAAAGCGCATAGGCGACGGTCGCCTGGAGGAAACCGGATTTTGAGCCGCAGTCAAATCGCTGACCTTCAAACTTGTAGCCAAAGACCGGAACGCCGTTGCCGATGTCTTCGGCAATCGCGTCGGTCAACTGGATTTCTCCGCCGCTGCCTTTTTTCTTCTGGTTCAGGTTGTACAGAACCGACGGCCCCAGGATATAGCGGCCGATAACAGCCAGATTTGAAGGCGCATCCTCGGGGTTGGGCTTTTCGACCATGCCTCGCGTGCGCACGACGGATCCGATGTTTTCACCAACGTCCAACACACCGTACGAGCGGGTTTTTTCTGGTGGAACCTCCATGGCCGCAACCATGTTGCCGCCCGTTTCCTCATATGCCTCTACCATTTGCTGCAGGCAGGGTTTGTCGGCTGCGATTACATCGTCCGGCAGCATCACGGCAAAAGGTTCGTCCCCAATAAGACGCCGTGCACACCAGACAGCGTGACCCAGACCCAGCGCTTTATGCTGGCGAATATACGCAATCGCGCCGCTTTCCATGTTGGTTGCGTTAAGGGTTTCCAACAGATCGGTTTTGCCCTTGGACTTCAGTTCTTGCTCTAGAATGTGGTTGTGATCGAAGTAATCTTCGAGTGCAGATTTCCCACGCGACGTCACGAAAATGAACTCGGTAATACCGGCTGCGCGCGCCTCATCGATGGCATATTGAACAAGAGGGCGATCGACCAGGGTCATAATCTCTTTTGGAACCGACTTTGTTGCGGGCAAAAACCGGGTACCCAGTCCCGCAACCGGGAAAATCGCCTTGGTGACCTTGCGTGCCATGTTACCTCTCAAGTTAATAAATTATTGCCCGAAAATCATAATGCTTTCGCGGCTTCCTCTTAGGCTGTGCGCCCAAAATGATCAACGTCATTCGGCGCGGTAAACTGTGTCAGGAGAAATCGTGCCACTGTGAGGAATGGGAGTCAAAACGATCTGCAGCACCATGCAGCAGTGGAGCCTTACTTTAGCGCAGGAATGGAAACAATAATATCAATTGATGGGAAATTGATCGCTAAAATGTAGGCAATGCGGTCAATTTTTAGGCATAGTGAGAAGGAAGCCCAAAGCCAAAAGGCTGGCTCTGGGCTGGGTTGACTAGGCTTTGGCCATGATTGCCTCAAGCGGGTCGTGTTCAGCTACGAAATGATCAGGCTTTACCTCATTCAATTGAGGCACGTAATCCGTCTGCCCGGCAGATAAACGACTGGGCAAAAACCGTAGGGCAGCCTTTGGATCCATCGGAGACGGAAGCTCGCCCGGCAATTTCAGCCTCTGCCGACTGCGCTCTACATCCGGGTCCGGGATCGGCACGGCCGAAATCAACGACT
This sequence comes from Ruegeria sp. BC7, assembly GCF_056539165.1. NCBI lineage: Bacteria > Pseudomonadati > Pseudomonadota > Alphaproteobacteria > Rhodobacterales > Roseobacteraceae > Ruegeria > Ruegeria sp. BC7. The sequence goes on from NZ_JBQFUL010000009.1 coordinate 17,555, forward strand.
TTGTGTACGGATGAATGGGGTCCGAACAAATGGTTTCACCATCACCCAGTTCGACGATTCGGCCGAGATACAGAACCATGATCCGATTAGATACGGCGCGAACCACGGACAGATCGTGGCTGATGAAGATCATCGACAGGCCAAACTCCTGCTGCAGTTCCCGCAGCAATTCGACAATCTGGGCCTGAATCGAGACGTCCAGCGCGGATACCGCCTCATCGCAAATGATCAGTTTCGGCTTGTTGATCATCGCCCGCGCGATTCCAACCCGCTGGTTTTGCCCTCCGGAAAGCTCATGCGGGTAGCGGTTGATCATGTTGGCCTTCAGGCCAACCCTCTCCATCATCTCGGCAACCATCTTTTTACGCTCCCGCTCGGTAAGGTCGGGGCGGTAGGTTTTAAGTGGTTCAGCGATCGAAGCTGAAATTGTCATCCGGGGATCCAGACTGGCCAGCGGGTCTTGGAACACGATCTGCAAATCCTTGCGGTACTTGTTCAGCTCGGCCCGTTTCAGCCCAACGATGGGGTGACCCAGCCAGCTAACATTGCCGCCGCTGGGTTCGATCAGCTGCAGTACGGCCCGCGCCAATGTCGATTTGCCACAACCCGACTCACCCACGACACCCAGGGTCTCGCCCTTGCGGATGTCAAAAGTCACACCATCAACAGCTTTCAGAGGTACCTTGCGACCAAACAAGCCGCCAGAGACGTGGATCGGGAAATGCACTTTGACGTCATCGACCTCAAGCAGAGGTTCTTCGGTCTTGCCCAGAGCCTTGGGTGCGTCCCCGGCATCGATGCGCGGCATCGCTTCCAGCAGGGTGCGGGTGTATTCGTGCTGCGGAGCGCGAAAGACTTCACGCGTCTCGCCAGCTTCGACAAACTGCCCCAGACGCATCACCTGAATTCGATCGCACATGCGGGCGACAACGCCCATGTCATGCGTGATCAGGGCGATGGCCGTGCCTTCGTCCTTTTGCAGGCGGACCATCAGGTCCAGAATGTCTGCCTGAACCGTCACATCCAGCGCAGTTGTCGGTTCGTCCGCGATCAGCAGTTTGGGACTGCACAGCATCGACATTGCAATCATGACCCGCTGACGCATGCCGCCTGACAGTTCATGCGGGTATTGGTCCAGACGTCGTTTCGCCTCGGGGATGCGAACGCGATCCAGCCACTCGAGGCATCGGGCGCGGGCCGCATTTCCCTGCAACCCTTCGTGGACCTGCAGCACTTCGCGCATTTGCTGACCGATGCGCAAATGCGGGGTCAATGCTGTCAGCGGATCCTGAAAGATCATACCAACATCGTCGCCCCGAATCTGGTTCAGCTTGTTAACGGGCAGGTTCAGGATCTCTTTGCCGTTCAGCAAGGCCGACCCGGTGGCGCGCCCGGCCGGAGGCAGCAACCCCATCGCAGCCATAAATGTCTGGCTTTTACCGGATCCGCTTTCGCCAACGATGCCGAGGCACTCGCCTGGATTGATGTCAAAGCTGATGCCCTTGACGGCTTCGACAACACCATCCGGTGTATCGAATTGCACACTCAGGTCCTTTACAGAAAACAGACTCATATCAGCGATCCTTCGGGTCCAGAGCGTCACGCAGGCCATCCCCGATGAAGAACATCGTGATGATGATGGCGACGTAGAATGTCAGGGGGAATATCAATTGCCAGAGGGTTCCGTAGCCCATAGTACCAGCACCCTCGGCGATCAGACGGCCAAGTGAGGTATAGGGTTCCGAAATTCCCAATCCAAGGAATGAGATGAAACTTTCGGTCAGGATCATCTCGGGCACCAGCAACGAGGCATAGACGATCACAACACCCAGCAGGTTCGGCAGGATGTGGCGATACATGATGGTGAACTCACTGACGCCAGCGGCGCGGGCGGCCTCGATGAATTCACGGTTCTTCAGGGTTAGTGTCTGCCCGCGAACGATCCGCGCCATGGTCAGCCACCCCACCGCGCCAAGAGCGATGAACAGCATGAAGAACGACCGGCCTGCCACGACCAGAAGCAGGATGATGACCAGCGTGGCCGGGATCGCCAGCAAGATGTCAACGAAACGCATCATGATGCCGTCGGTACGGCCACCGATATATCCAGCCGCAATCCCATAGCAGGTTCCCACGATCAGCGCGGTTGCGGCCCCGATCAGCCCCACCAAAAGCGACGTGGTGGTCGCCTGAATGACTCGGCTATAGAGGTCGCGCCCCAGATCATCGACGCCAAAGAAATGCCCGGTCTCGACCGAGGGCATCCCCATGCCCCGGACGTCACCCATGACGTTCCAGTCGATTTCTTCGTTGTTCCAGACGGCAAAATAAGGCCCGATAAGGGTGAACAGTACGATCAGACCCAGAATGAACAGACTGGCCATTGCAGCCTTGTTTCGGACAAATCGCATACGCGCGTCCTGCCAGAGCGAGCGGCCCTGAATAACCGTGTAGTCGGTGATATCCTCGGCCAGATGCGCGGCTTTTTGTGATTTTCCAAGCATAGCCGGCCCCTCAGTAACGAATTTTCGGATCGAACCAGGCGTAGGCCAGGTCGGTCAGCAGGTTTACCAGCACGGTCAGGACGCCATAAAGGATCGTGACGCCCAATAGCACGGCATAGTCTCGCGAAAGGGCGGACCCCACATAGGCTTGGCCCAACCCACCGGTTGAGAAGTAGATGTCGACGAAGACCGAACCGGTCAGAACGTAGACAAAAACCGGCCCAAGATAGGATACGACCGGCAGAAGTGTAGGTTTCAGCGCGTGCCGCCAAATGACGGTCCTTGTCGGTAAGCCCTTGGCACGTGCGGTGCGGATGAAGTTCGAGTTCAGAACTTCCAGCATCGAGGACCGGGTGATCCGTGCGATCGACCCCATGTAAGAGGTCGCCAATGCGATCACCGGCATGATCAGGTACTGCCATTGCCCGCCATTCCAGCCGCCCCCGGGCAACCAGCCCAGCCAAAGGGTGAAGGTCAGGATCAGGATCGGCCCCATGATGAAGTTCGGCAGCGCTTGTGCCGCGATCCCCAGACCAACTGCGAAATAGTCGATCCAGCTGTTGTGCTTGATCGCGGCGGCGATTCCAAGACTGACACCCACGGCAGTGGCGACAAGGAAGGACAGCGAGCCATAGGTCAGCGAGATCGGAAAGCCCTGCGCGATGATGTCATTCACGTCGCGGTCCTTGAACTTGAAGGACGGGCCGAAATCGAAATGCACGACGATGTTGTACAGATAGTCCCAAAGCTGTTTCCACAGCGGTTGGTCCAGCCCGTAGCGCGCCTCGATATTGGCCAGAACCGCCGGCGGCAGGGGCCGCTCTGACGTGAATGGCCCGCCGGGTGCGAAGTGCATCAAAAAGAAACTTGCAACGATCAGCAAAAGGATCGTTGGGACGGCGATCAGTAACCGCCGGACGATATAGGCAAGCATTTCATGCCCCCAAATATTGGCTTTGCCCCAAAGAAGTCTCCGGGGCAAAGCGTGATCAACAGATGATTACTCAGCGATTTTGTAGAGGTTCTTGGAATACCAGTTCTGCTCTACGTTATTGACCGGCCAGTTCCCGACATCGCTGTCCATCATGTAGACGCCAGCATAGTGATAGATCGGGATTACAGGGGTCTCTTGTGCGATGATCCGCTCGACCTCGGTGTACAGAGGTGCTGCGTCATCGGCGGTTTTGGCTGAAGCCAGAAGTTCATCAACCTTGGCGTTGTTGTATTTGCCGTCGTTGTAGCCGGAATCCGACTGCAGCAAATCCAGGAAGGTTGAGGCTTCGTTATAGTCGCCACACCAAGCGCCACGGGCCAGATCGAAGTTCTGGTTGCCGCGCTCCTCCAGGAAGATCTTCCATTCCATGTTGGCAAGTTCGGCGTTTACACCCAGTTTCTGCTTCCACATCTGGCTGAGCGCCACAGCGACTTTCTTATGAGCTTCCGAGGTGTTGTAGACCATCTCAAAGCTCAGCGGATTGTCAGGACCGTAACCTGCGGCAGCCAGCAGTTCCTTGGCCAGCTCGTCGCGTTCCTGCTGAGACATCGAGGCCATTTCAACTTCGGGAACCGTAAACCCGGCGGTTGCCTCAGGCGCAAAGGTGTAAGCCTGAGGCTGGCCACCTGCCATGATGTTTTCAGTGATGATCTTGCGATCTACGGCCAGCGACAGCGCTTGGCGGACATTCGGGTCCTTGAACGCTTCGGGGCCACCGTCGGACAGGTTGAACGTGTAGTAATAGTTGCACAGACGCGGGAAGCTGATGGCTTCGTCGGGGTGCTCTTTCTGAAGGCGTGGGAACTGACCTGCGGGAACCTCGGTGCGGTCCAGCTCACCGGCCAGATAACGGGTCAGGGCGACGTTTTCGTCGTTGATCACCAATGCGACAACCTTGTCGACGATGGTGTTGTCATTGTCCCAGTACATCTCGTTGCGCTCACGAACCGAGCGTTCCTGCGGCAGGTGTTCGGTCAGAACATATGCCCCGTTCGAGACGATGTTTTCAGGCTTGGTCCACGCGTCGCCGAATTCTTCGATGACTTTCTGCGGGGCGGGGAAAGTCGTGGAATGCGTGGTCATCTGCGCGAAATAGGGCAGAGGGGCGCTCAGCTTGACTTCAAGCGTGTGGTCGTCGATCGCTGTGACGCCCAGCTCATCCACTGGCTTGTCGCCTGCAATGATTTCGGCCGCGTTTTCAATCGACATCAGTTCCATGAACCATGCGTAAGGCGAGGACAGGGCCGGATCGACAGCGCGCTTCCAGGCAAAGACAAAGTCACCAGCGGTTACCGGGTCGCCGTTGGACCACTTGGCGTCATCGCGCAGGGTAAATGTGTAGACGTCTTTGGTATCGTTGGTGGTGAATTCGGTGGCTACGCCGGGAACCAGATTGCCGTCTTCGTCCTGATTCATCAGACCTTCAAACAGGTCGCGCACAATCTCGGCGCCCGATACGTCCTCGACGACCTGCGGATCGACCGAGCTGTGTTCGTCCAGAATACGATAGGTGAATGTCTGGTCATCCGCCAATGCTTCGCCTGTTTCAGGATGAGTGCCGGCGGCGAATGCCGCGCCGGTGATCATGGTCGAGGTCAGCAGCCCCGCCAGCGTTGTCCGAATGTGCTTGTTCATGTTTTTCTCCCATTTTTTGGCGGAAATTCGCGCGCGTTCGATCACGATCGCGGCGGGCCACCTTGTTTGCCCGACGTTGAAAGGGTTCTGAGCGGGTTCAAGTTCTGCTTCGTCAGATCGCAAGGAACACCGCGCGGCAGTCTTTCGGTTTTCAGTCGGGAACGCAGTTGCGAAAGTCGCCTTTCACTGACGCTGACGTTGGCATTATTTAAAAAAAGGTTAAAGCCTCTGCCTGCAAATTAGGCAGTTGTATGCGAATTGTGAAGAAAACCGGGGATTGCTGGAAATATTATGATGAAACTTGGCGGCTTCCAGACACATTTGTGAAAGGCTTCGATAAGGGATCGGTCGGTTACGCAAGGTAAGACTTTTTGGCGAGGGTGGCTCAAGCGCGAATCGCTAGGGTACCAATGCTGATTTCATGCTCTTGTCCGGGAAACATGTTGGCGATTGGCCCGTCGCCTGCTGCCAGCGTCCGATTGACCGCCGCGTCTTGAAGCCCGGTAAGCCATCCGCGCCGCCAACGTCATGGCCTTGCTGTTCCAGGGCGATTTGCATCGCTGCGATATCAGACCTGTAAAGATTTCCGACTTTGCCCCAACGCCCCTGGAAATCTCCGACACCGTATTGAATTCGATCACCGACATGTCCGACAAAAAGGGCGTAAAGATCGCTCTTGTTGTATTCTTTCAGCACATAGAAATTTTCGGTCACCAGAAATGCGGGACCATTTCGACCGGCAGGCATCATTAGGAAGCCTTGACCCGAAAGTTCATGCTTGGGAAAGGGTCTGCCAGAAACCCGCGAAATACCCATCTTGGCCCAGTCCTTGATTGGGCGCCCCTGATCCGGCCCTTCAAGGGCGCAAGATACCGAGCTGGGGACAGTGACCTCAAACCCCCAGTCGCGATCTGCGATCCAGCCATGTTGGTCAAGGTAGTTGGCTATGGACGCGATCGTGTCCTCGGGCGAAGCCCAGATGTCGGCGCGCCCGTCACCGTTTCCGTCCTTGGCATAGGTTAGAAAATTCGATGGCATGAACTGCGGCTGACCCAGCGCACCGGCCCAGCTGCTTTTCATCACCCCCGGAGGAGCATGTCCGGCTTCGGCAATCTGCAAGGCAGAGATCAGCTCGCTGGTGAAATAATCTGCTCGGGTGCTCATGAACCCTTTGGTCCCAAGAACTCGAAAAACATTGTGGCGGATTGGAACCTGACCGTAACCGCTCTCACGGCCCCAGATGGCCAGAACGATGCGTGACGGAACACCGGTTTTTGCCTCTACCCGAGAAAGCGTCGTTGCATGGCGTTGCGCCATCTGGCGCCCTATGGACGTGGCCCCTTGTACGGTGCCTGCCTTGAAGTATCGACCAGGTGACCCAAACTCTGCCTGTTTTTGCTGTTTGGGTATTTGGGCTGACCCTCCCGGAGGCACGAGATCGGGCAATTTCCAGTTAAGGGTCACTCCATCGAAAGCACGGTTCATCGTCTGCTTGGAGACACCCTTGGCTTTGGCCTGTGGCCATATGGTTTTAGTCAACCAATCCTGAAACTGCTGTTCGACCGCCCCGCGATCCAGGGCAGCCGCGTTCGTGGAAAGAAACAACAGGCCAAGGGTGAAAAGAAGCCAACGCATCGGAAAAAGGTCTCGCGCCCAAAAGAGTAAGTCAACAGTGCCGTTTTCCACGATTTGATTGTGCGTATTTCCGCGGTTGATCACACAAAGTGGCGAACAATTTCCGGTTTCGCAAAAAACCTTGAGAAAACTTGGAACTCTGCCGATAGTTGGCTGCAAATGGAGGCAGGAGAGGATCGTAAGGAGTGGCCAGTTACAGGTTTTCATTTGCCTTGCAGCCTATCCTGATCGCCATCGTGCTGATTTCAGCCTGCGCGCAAGCATCTTGGGCCAGTGACAGTTTTCTGGACCCTGTTGGCCCAATTGCGGAAGTTCAGAGGCTTCATCTGCTACGCGCAACGGTTTTGATTTTGATTGCTGTCGTTCCAGTCTTGGTTTTTGTGCCAGTGATTGTTTGGCGCTATAGACGGCGCACTACCGCTAGCTCAACCTATCGACCCAAGTGGGATTTTTCGGCCCGTCTGGAATTCGTCATGTGGGGCGTTCCGGTTCTCATCGTTGCGATCCTGTCATTTTACCTATGGAAAGCAACGCATCGTTTAGATCCTTATTCTGCGGAATTCGGTGAAACGCCTGCCTTGAACGTGCAGGTCGTAGGATTGGATTGGAAGTGGTTGTTCATCTATCCGGACCTTGGGATCGCCAGCGTCGGAGAAATGGCAGTACCTGTCAAACAACAGGTTGCGCTGACACTGACAACGGACACAGTGATGCAGTCCTTCATGATCCCCGCTCTGGCCGGTCAAATCTACGCTATGCCGGGAATGACAACCAAGCTGCACATCGTGGCGGATACCCCGGCGACCATGCAGGGCGAAAACACGCAGTATAATGGCCGCGGGTTCACCAAGCAGAAGTTTCAGACTCTTGCCATGTCGCCACAGGATTTCGATCACTGGGTTGAAACCGTGCGCACCAGCGGTATTCCCTTGGCCGCGGACACCTACAGGGTACTGGCCATGCGTTCTGACCGGGATGAAGTTCAGGCCGCGCTTGGCACGCCGGAAATGCCTGACAAAGCGCTGTATTTCACCCTTGAGGAAAGCGATCTATTCGCATCCATCCTGCATCGGTATCACCAAGGTGCACCTTTGACCGCCGATCAGCAGCCCGGAACCGCACAATTCGGGCAGGAGGCACAGCAATGAGCTTTGCGGACAGTGGTTTCTTTGGCCGACTAAGCTGGGAGTCGTTCCCTCTGGCGGGCCTTATACAAACTCCGAACGCGAATGAGATCGTCGCCAATGCCGCTGCGGGCGTTGTGATTATCGGTATTCTGGTCGTTGTCGGCGCCCTGACATGGTTCCGCCTTTGGGGACTGCTTTGGCGCGATTGGCTGACAAGTGCAGACCACAAGAAAATCGGCATCATGTACATTGTCTTCGCAATTGTGATGCTGGCGCGCGGTGTTCTTGAAGGTGTTGTCATGCGCGCGCAACAAGCAGCGGGTCCGGGGGACGGATTTCTGGAAGCGGACCACTTTGCCGAATTGTTCAGTACGCATGGCACTATCATGATCTTTTTCGTGGCCGTGCCATTTGTCTTCGGATTGGCGAATTTTCTGGTTCCCTTGATGATTGGCGCGCGCGACGTCGCTTTTCCCGTGATGAACCAGATCAGTCTTGGCCTGACGGTCTCGGCCGGGATGATGCTGATGGTTTCTTTGCTTGTAGGCGAATTCTCGACCGGGGGCTGGACGGCTTACCCGCCCTATACGGGGGCCGCTTTCAATCCGGGCGTTGGGCCGGACTACTGGATATGGGCAATCGTTGTTTCCGGTATCGGTACGACGCTGACCGGGATCAATTTCGCGGTCACGATCTATAAGTTGCGTGCACCGGGCATGAAATTCATGCGTTTGCCGATGTACTGCTGGACGATTATCTGCAGCTCTATCCTGATCGTGTTTGCGATGCCACCGCTGGGTGTCGCGGCGCTGATGCTGGCCGCCGACCGGTATCTGGATTTCCACTTCTTCACCAATGACCTTGGCGGCAACATGATGAACTATGCCAATCTGTTCTGGCTGTTTGGGCACCCCGAGGTCTATTTGCTGGTCCTGCCCGCATACGGGATTTATTCCGAGGTGTTCGCAACGTTCTCGGCCAAGCGGCTTTATGGCTACAACTCGCTGGTCATTGCGACGATGTCCATTGCCGTGCTGTCGTTCACCGTCTGGCTGCACCACTTCTTTACAATGGGTCAAAGCGCGCTGATCAATACGGTCTTTGGCATTGCGACCATGCTGATCGCCATCCCCACCGGGGTAAAAGTGTATGATTGGATGGCGACCCTGTTCCGTGGGCGTATTCGGTTCTCAGTGCCGATGCTCTATGGTTTGGCGTTTCTGATGCTCTTTGTCATCGGGGGTCTTTCGGGGGTGATCCTTGCGAACCCAACCGTGGATTATCAGGTTCACAACACGCTGTTTCTGGTTGCCCATTTCCACAACGTCCTGCTGCCCGGGGTCCTGTTTGGCCTACTGGCAGGGTATAATTACTGGTTCCCCAAAGCCTTCGGGTTCCGCCTGAACGAATCCTGGGGCCGCATCACGGTTGTCCTGTGGACGGTCGGTTTCATGCTGACGTTCCTACCCCTCTACTTTGTCGGCCTGATGGGGATGCCACGTCGGTCTTTCAGTTGGGAAGACCCGAGTTTTCATCCCTATATGATCGTGGCCGTTTTGGGGTCGGTGGTCATCTTGTGTGCCCTGCTTGCGGTGGTGGTGCAATTGTGGGTCAGCATTCGAGACCGTGAGAAAACCCGCGTGCCTGTTGGCGACCCGTGGGATGCGCGTACGCTGGAATGGTCCATCCCAGCACCGCCACCGCCGTATAACTTTGCCATTATTCCGCATGTCACCGACCGCGATGACTTTGCCGCCGCAAAGGAAAGGGGCGAGGCTTATCCAGCACCCGAAGCCTATGAGGACATCAGCCTGCCGCGCAATACGCGGATTGGTTTCACGCTCTGCGTCCTCAGCGGTGTCTGGATGTTTGCCTTGGTGTGGTGGATCTGGTGGTTGGCAGCGCTGGTCACCATTCTGATGCTGTTGTCCTTCGTTGCGTGGACTTTCAAAACGGATATCGAAGAGGTTATTCCGGCAGCTCAGGTGCAAAGGGAACATGAGGCCTGGCTGGATCTTGTCCACGCCTCTGCCCCGATCAATCGGGACTTTGAATTCTCTTCGGATAACCGGGGGCGCGCGGGTCCGGACTTGGAGGTCGCCACATGAAGCGCGCTCCAACACACAGTTATCCCGGCCTGAACCTTGGTCGGCGGCATCCGGGCGCTGACAAAGCCAGCGAAGTCGTCACGTTTGGCTTCTGGGTCTTTCTGATGAGCGATCTGGTCTATTTCGGGCTGATGTTCGCCATATACATCACAATGATCGACGCACAGGCGGGCGGGCCGGGACCGCACGAACTTTTTGACCTCAAAAGCATCTTTGCACAGACCCTGATCCTGTTGACCAGCAGCCTGACGGTCGGGCTGGCAATGCTGGCATTGAAATACAACCTGCCGCGTTCGCGCATCGTTTTGTGGTTTGGCGTGACCTTGGTTCTGGGACTCAGCTTTCTGGTGTTGGAAATCCGGGACTTTATCGCGATGGCGGACAAAGGCGGTATCCCACAACGCAGTGGGTTTTTGTCCGCGTTTTACGGTCTTGTTCCGCTGCATGGTTTGCACGTTGCTGCCGGGTGTCTGTGGCTGATCGTGTTGGGTGTCCAACTGCGACTGATGGGGCTGACGGATTTGCTGATGTCGCGCGTGGTCCGGCTGGCGCTGTTCTGGCATTTCCTCGACCTGATCTGGATCGGGATAATTACGATCGTTTATTTCGGAGGTCTGACCTATGGATAGACGCAGCGAAATGCACAGGCGAGAGAGGCGGCGCTATGTGATTGGCTACGGCGGTTCACTGTTCCTGACCATAGCCGTCTTCACCGTCGCTTATGTCTTCGGGATCGAGACAAAGGGCGTCTACCTGACAATCGGCTTACTGGGGTTGGCGCAGCTTGTCCTTCAACTGGTCTATTTCCTTCATATCGACCGTCGACGCAGCAGTCGCGAAGACTTGGACTTGGTGCTGTTTTCTACATTGGTCCTGCTGATCATTATCGTCGGAACCGTATGGATCATGGGCAACCTTGCGGTCCGCATGCATACCTATCCAATGTGATCAAAACGCGATTGAGCAAGGAGATCGACCCATGAAGTCCCTCAAAACTGTCGCTGCCGTGACAATGTTGATCGCTATCGCTGTTGGCCTGCTTCTGTTTTGGCGGCATGAAGAAAGGTATCCGTCAACCAAGGACGCCTATGTGGGGGCAAATATCATCAATGTGGCCGCGCAGGTGACTGGCCAGGTGGATGATGTCTCGGTGTTAGAAAACCAGGCAGTCAAAGCCGGCGATCTGCTGTTTACGATTGATGAGACTCAGTTCCGGGCGGCCGTGGACCAGTCCAGGGCAAACCTGGACAGTGCCGTACAGCAGGCTGAATCCTACGCCACTCAGATCGCTGCGGCCGAAGCGTCGGTTGCATCCGCGCAATCCGTTTTCGATACATCCCAAAAAAGCCTCGAACGAGCCAAGGCGCTTTTCTCGACCGGTGATCTGGCCCAGGGGTCGTTGGATCAGGCGACCTCGGATTTTGCGCAGGCTTCGGCTGGGCTTACCACCAGTCAATCCAGCCTTTTGGCTTTGCAAAGCGGATTGCAGGCCAAGCAGGATGATGTTCTGTCGGCGCGCGCGCAGTTGGAAATCGATCAGGCCAATCTTGCTTGGACCAAAGTGTTTGCAACTGCTGACGGATGGATTGCGAACCTGACATTGCGCCCCGGTTCCGCCGTATCAGCGAACGCGCCCCAGTTTTCGATTGTCGAGTCTTCCGATTGGTGGGTGGACGCGAATTTCAAGGAAACATCGCTGCCCCGTATTCGACCCGGTCAGCCGGTGAAAGTGCAGATCGACATGTTGCCTGGGGTGACGCTGAGCGGGAAAGTGCAATCCATTGGCCGCGGATCGGGGGATACGTTTTCCTTGCTGCCGTCCGAGAATGCCAGCGGTAATTGGGTCAAGGTCACCCGCCGGTTTCCCGTGCGGGTGTCTCTTGACCCGACGGATGCTCCGCTGCGGGCAGGCGGCAGCAGCAAAGTCACGGTGGATACGACTTCGGAACGGGCAGGAGAATGAGCCTTTCGGCTACAGGCCATGTCAATCCGGTGATTGTCATTGCCGTGGTGCTGAGTGCCATTCTCGAAGTTTTGGATAGCACGATCGTCAATGTCGCGCTGCCTCATATTCAAGCGGCCTTCGGAGCTACAACCGATCAGGCGACGTGGATATTAACAAGCTACATCGTCTCGGCCGTCGTAGTTATGCCCCTGACCGGATTTGTCGCCCGCAGGGTAGGGCGACGCCGGTTGATCCTGACGGCCGTGACTGGTTTTGCGACAATGTCGGTCATGTGCGGATTGTCCTGGAGCCTTGAGACGATCGTGGCCTTTCGACTTGCACAGGGCATGTTCGGAGCCTTTCTTATTCCATTATCACAATCCATTCTTTTTGATGCTTTCCCGCGCGAGAAACGAGGTCAGGCGATGGCAGTTTTCGGCCTCGGGGTGGTTGTTGCACCGGTTCTGGGTCCGACAATTGGCGCGATATTGACCGAGTATTTCTCGTGGCGGATGGTGTTTTTCGTGAACCTTCCGGTGGCGGCGATGGCGCTGCTGTTGCTGGCCGGAGAGTTGCCTGACGACAAAACCGAAGATGTTCGCATCGACTGGAAGGGCTTGGCATTGCTGGCAGTGGGAATCGGGTGCCTGCAATTCATTCTGGATCAGGGCGAAACCAAGGACTGGTTGTCATCGCGCGTCATTCAGGTTGCCCTAATCGCTTCGGTGCTTGGCGCTGTTGGTTTCGTCGTTCACGCCCTGTCCTCAAAGACACCGGTCGTTGATCTTCGCCTTTTTGCCGACCGGAATTTTGCCCTGTGCAATCTGGTCATTGCTGGGTTTGCCATTTCGCTGTTCGGTGGAATTGCCATACTGCCGACCTTTGTTCAAAGTCTGTTGGACTATCCGGTCATCGAATCTGGCCATCTGTTCATTCCCCGAGGGATTGCGGCCGGCGCATCAATGGTTCTTACAGGCGCAGTTTTGTCTACACGGTTTGATCCTCGTGTTCTGGCCGGGCTGGGGATGCTTTTGACGGCTGTCGGTAATTTCATGCTTGGTGCACTCAATCTGGATGCCGGGTTCTGGCAGTTGGCCTGGCCTGGTGCCGTAAGCGGCTTGGGCATGGGTCTTGTCTTCGTTCCCATGTCCATCCTTGCGTTTGAAAGCATTTCTCAAGCGCGTCAGGACGAAGCCTCTGGTCTGTTCAATGTTACGCGGCAGCTTGGATCATCCATCGGAATTTCTCTGGTCGGGACGTGGGTTGTTCGTGGGTTACAGACCAATACAGCGGTGTTGAGCCAGAATGTGACGCCATACAACACCGCCGCTCAAAATTATCTGCAACCGCTGGGCCTGACACCGGACAGCGCCGAAGGTGCGGCAATTCTGGGTCAGGAGATCAACCGTCAGGCCGAGCTGATTTCTTACCTGACCGTATTTAATAATCTGGGCTTGCTGGCTTTGGCCTCAATACCGCTTCTGCTGTTCTGTAAGGCGCCTAAGCCGGGAACTCAGGCTACGGTTCACGCTCATTAGCGGGTGAGGAAAAGCCCTAGCCAAAGTGCGGACCAACACAAAAATATGCTTATAAGAATGTTGCCGGCGGCCAACGCGATCGTGCGCTCTCGTCTTAGTTCCAGCGATTGATAGGCGAAACTGGAAAACGTTGTGAAGCCACCGCAGAAACCAAAAACCAAGCGCCGTTCCTGCTCGCCCATATCCGCTGGTCCACCCAGATAGCCAAACCACAAGCCCAACAGCAGGCTGCCCAGCACGTTCACGATTAGCGTCGACAAGGGAAGGTCGTGCCTGATTGTCAACGCGATCGCATGACGTAGAACCGCGCCCAATCCGCCGCCCAAACCAAACATCGCGTGAAGGTAGAGATCATTCAACCGCCCGCCCTCCGACCAAGGCCGCGTCTTCCGATCGCTTCGCCGAGGATGGCCGCCGCGAGACCGATTGCGATCTCGAGACCGGCCGCTGTTGCGGCGGTCAGAAAGTTCGCCTCGGCGAGGCGTTCAAGTTCGGCGACAAATGACGAAAAAGTGGACAATCCCCCGCAGAACCCAACAGCACCCAGGTGCAGGACATGGGCGTGCACGCAGTGGCGGATGGAGAACAGCCAACCCAGAACAAAGCACGCCACAATGTTGATCCCGAACGTTGCAGTCAAAACCGGAATTCCAGGGATCGTGACGGATAGACTTTCGCGCAGAAGCGAACCCGCGGCCCCACCTACAAAAACGGCCAAGAACATAAGGGCCGTGGATCGAACCGCCGGTCGCGTTATTTTCAAAGCCAATGATCCTGCCCAAGTTCACCTGTCTTTCCAGATACAGGCGGCAACCATTCGGATCAACAGAAGACCCAGCTTCGCGATTAAGCCCTTTTTGGTGTAGAACGGCGTAAACTCTTGCAACTAAACGTCGTTTTGCCCAACGATTGGTTAAGCCTATCTCGGTATCGGAGATCACGATGATTGTACGCAGACTCTATTACTTCCTCAGCTATGTGTGCCTGCCGTTAACTCTGCTTTGGGGTTATTTCTGGCCGCCGGCCTATTGGCTGCTTGTGATACTCGTGCCCTACGCCGTGGTTGGCCTCTACGATATTCTGACGACCAAGCATAACGTGCTGAACAATTACCCTGTTCTAGGCCATTTCCGCTATATGCTGGAATTTGTGAGCCCCGAAATCCGCCAGTACTTTGTTGAAACAAACGAAAGCGGGCGCCCCTTCAACCGAATTATCCGGGGTCTGGTGTATGCGCGCGCCAAGGGACAAGTCGATACTCAGGCATTTGGCACCCAATACGACATTTTGTCCGTAGGCTATCACCGGGCAAACCATTCTCTTGCACCCAAGGACGTGCCGGAAAGCGAAGGGCGGATTGTGTTGGGCGGCCCGCAATGCAAGCAACCTTACAGCGCGTCCCGCCTGAACGTTTCGGCGATGAGTTTCGGGGCGCTTAGCGCCAATGCAATCCGGGCTTTGAATGGCGGCGCAAAGGACGGAGGCTTTGCGCACAACACCGGTGAAGGTGGCCTGTCGCCGCATCACTTGGCCGAAGGTGGCGACATCATCTGGCAGATCGGGACAGGTTATTTTGGGTGTCGCACCGACGATGGTGGATTCGACAGGGTTCAATTCGCTGAAAAGGCAGGAAATCCAGTTGTAAAAGCGATTGAGATAAAACTGTCTCAAGGGGCAAAGCCCTCGCATGGCGGCGTTTTGCCAGCGGCCAAGGTTGATCAGGAGATCGCTGATATTCGCGGTGTTCCGTTGCATCAGGACGTTATTTCCCCGCCCGTCCATTCCGCGTTTGACGGACCGAAAGGTCTGCTGGAGTTTGTACAGCATTTGCGCGAACTGTCGGACGGCAAGCCTATCGGGTTCAAGCTGTGTATTGGTCGCCCCTCGGAATTCATGGCGATCTGCAAGGCGATGCTGGAAACAGGTATCTTGCCCGATTTTATCACCGTTGATGGCTCGGAAGGGGGAACCGGCGCAGCCCCGGTCGAGTTTACGAACCGTCTGGGCATGCCACTGAACGAAGCGCTGATCTTTGTGAACAACTGTCTGCGCGGCGCCGGTTTGCGTGACGAGATACGTATCATTTGCTCGGGCAAGGTGGCGACTGGTTATGACATGGTCGAGAAATGCGCGCTTGGGGCCGATATGTGCAACGCAGCGCGTGCAATGATGTTCGCTGTCGGGTGCATCCAGGCGTTGCACTGCAATACCAACCGCTGTCCATCAGGTGTCGCAACGCAAGACCCGGTGCGGGGGCGCGCCGTGAACGTTCAGCAAAAGCGCCAAAGGGTGCATCGCTATCACGACTCTACGCTTGAAAGTTTCCGTGAACTGCTTGGGGCTATGGGAAAAAGCCGCGTGTCCCAGTTGCAACCGTCAGATATTCACCGCCGGACCGCTGATGAACGTGAACGGTCCTACGGAGAACTGTATACGTTTCTGGATCAAGGCGTGCTGCTGACCGATGCTATCCCGGATGAATACAAGCTGGACTGGAATATGGCTTCGGCTGATCGGTTCTAATTTTTTTTCTGTTTTGGCCAAGGATTGACCTTCCTGATCCGTCTTACCAATCGTGATGCGTATGAAAACATCGGATGAGGACTTGGCAATGGCTGCTGCCAATGGCGACGCTGAGGCGTTTGCCACCCTTTTGGCGCGGCACTACGACAGGATATTCCGATTGGCGTTTCGGCTGTCCGGGCGTGCGGATCTCGCTGAAGATTTGACGCAGGATATCTGCTTGGCGTTGCCTGGGAAAATAACCGGATTCCGTGCACAGGCGCAGTTCACAACATGGTTATACCGTGTCGTTGTAAACGCAGCGGAGGACACGCGCCGCCGCCGTGCCAGTCACACCCGTGCGGCCGCCAGTTGGGGCGATGTCGAGAAAATGCGCCGCGCCGAGGCTGCAGAGACGGCCGAGGCAGTGGACTGGTTGGTGCGGGCGATGCGCTCTTTGCCCTGCGAGTTGCAGGACACGTTGGCGCTGACGTTGGAAGACGAAATGACACATGCCCAAGCTGCTGAGGTGCTGGGTGTTTCAGAAGGCACCGTGTCCTGGCGAATGTCGGAAATCCGAAAGCGCCTGCGCGTCATGCGGCAGGAGGAGCTGGCCCAATGACAGATGAACTTGAAAAGCTGAAGGCCACAATAAGTGCGGCCACCCCGGCACCGGATGCGGGACGGCGCGCTGCAAACCTGGCTCATGCGCAAAAAAGTTTCCTTGATGCCCAAGGAAATGCGACCGAGGCACGTCCCACTGTCGAGCGAGGCCACTTGGCCCGTCTGATAGAAGGAGCGAAGCCCATGTTAAATGCCCTGACCCATCGCGGCGTACTGACCGCAACTACGGCCGTTGCAGCCGTTGCCCTGATCGTGATCCTCCCGCAAACGCGGGACTACGTTATCCAACCGACAAGCTGGGTTGAAAGCCGTTTTTCCTCGCCAAGCACAGGGTTGGATCAGGAAGAAGCCGCCACGCTCCTTTCGCAAGAGCAGTTTGCCGATGAGGGGGCGACCTCGGCCGTTCAGAGAAAGCGGCAGGAAAGAGCGTTGGTTCCGGCGGATCAGCCGTCTGCCATCGTTACTGGCGGCGCGTTGATGGAGGCACCGGTGATCGCCGCTACGCCGTCAGAACGATCGCTGGTCGTGCAGCCGGATCAGGACACAGAAGCATTTTCAAACGCAGATACCAATCCGCTAAAGGTCACTTCGGAAGACCCTGTTTCGACGTTTTCGATCGACGTGGATACAGCCTCTTATTCGATCGCGCGTTCATCGCTTTTAAGTGGACATTTGCCGCCGCGGGACGCCATTCGGGTCGAGGAGATGGTGAATTATTTCCCCTATGCGTACCCTGCCCCGGAAGGAGCCGCACCGTTTCGACCTACCATTGCTGTAAGCCCGACACCTTGGAACAATGACACGCAGCTTGTTCATATCGGTATTCAAGGTGCCATGCCCGAAATTGCCGATCGGCCGCCGCTGAATCTGGTCTTTCTGATTGATACGTCTGGGTCGATGCAGGATGCGAACAAGTTGCCCTTGCTCAAACAGTCGTTCCGCCTGCTGCTGTCCGAGTTGCGACCCGAAGATCAGGTTTCGATCGTCACCTATGCCGGTAGTGCGGGGCAGGTACTTGAGCCAACGACAGTTGCGGAAAAGTCCAAGATCATGTCCGCGCTGGACAGGCTTGAGGCCGGAGGGTCAACTGCGGGACAGGCAGGATTGCAGCAAGCGTATCAAGTTGCTGAAGCTATGGCCGCGGAAGGAGAAGTAACGCGGGTTGTTCTCGCCACGGACGGCGACTTTAACGTCGGCCTATCCGACCCCGAGGCTTTGACGGATTTCATCGCAGACAAGCGAGATAGCGGCACTTTCCTGAGTGTTTTGGGTTTTGGTCGTGGCAACCTGGACGACGCAACGATGCAGGCGCTGGCGCAGAACGGCAACGGTCAGGCGGCCTATATCGACACGCTGAGCGAGGCGCGCAAAGTTCTGGTCGATCAACTGACGGGTGTTTTGTTTCCGATTGCCAACGACGTCAAAATCCAGGTCGAGTTCAATCCGGCGCAAATCGCCGAGTACCGGTTGATTGGTTACGAGACACGGGCGTTGCGTCGCGAAGACTTCTCGAATGACAGGGTGGACGCTGGCGATATTGGCGCTGGCCACAACGTAACAGCCATATACGAAGTGACTCCGGTCGGATCGGATGCCGTCAGGAATGGTCCGCTGCGCTATGCCGAACAGGTTGAGACCGCAGGGTCAGATGAAATCGGGTATTTTAAATTGCGTTACAAATCACCAGGGACCGCCCAAAGTGAGTTGATCGAGCAACCCATCGTTTTCCGGCAAGGCGAAGTCACGGATGACGTACGCTTTTCATACGCAATAGCCGGTTTCGGGCAGTTGATGCGAGACGACACGTTTTTGGGAGATTGGACCTATGAGGATGCTATAAACTTGGCCAGTTCCGCGCGGGGTAAAGACCCGTTTGGCTATAGGGCCGAGGCGATTACCCTGATGCGCCTTGCGCAAACACTGGCTCAATAAGCTGGACGGTGCTGATCCGGGTTATAGGGTCAAAACGAACTTGGATTGTTAGCGGCGTGGGTGTGGATTTTGCGAATGCTCCATTCAACCGCGTCGCGCATCGTTCTCCCAAGCGCGGTGTCGAACGCAGTGACCAGATCCGCAGTCTGGTCACTTGCTGAGACTACGTTTTCCTGAAAGGAACTCGACGCAATAATCTTATCCTCAAACTCGTCGATAATCTTGATGTTCATGCGAACTTCAACTCGAATGTTTGACGAATTGTCCGCTTCGCTAACGACGATTCCCTGAAATTCGCGCAGATCGGGAACGATCACGTAGTCTGCCCTCAAGCCGACAGTCGATCTGCCGACAGCAGCAACTTTCCCGCTATTCTCGAAACTTTCAACCAACAGAGTTTGAACGATCAGCGGCGCGCGATCCACCCACCGCGCGCGGGCCAGATATTGCACTTGCAAGGGGGTGGGCTGCACTGCGATCTGATCCGTGTTGACCGCAGCCGTTGCCGTCGGTTCTTCCACGACGATCTGTCGTTGAACGCGCGGCAGAGAGGGCGAAAAGGTACTTTTGGGTGACAAAAGGTAAAGGTCGTTTGGCTTGGACGCCTGCTGAAGCGTTCCCAGCCCGGTGCAGCCAGCCATCGAAACGATCGCCAGCATGGCAATAAATGACCTGATCATTGGCGAAACTCCGATGCTTGGGTACCCAGTAAGAAGCGCGCGGGGTCTCGTTCAACCCTATCCACCAATCGGTCCAGACTGACGACCAGCCGTTGAGATTCTTCGATGAAGCGTGTGAATTGAGGCAGCCCCACACGCAGGAAATCAGACAACTGACGCCGGTTGTCCTGCACAATTCCGTCGATCGTCCCCAAAAGTTCAGAAGCGGATTGAGACGCGCTGAGGATGTCGGCCGAAATCTCGTCCAGCCTGTCTGTCACTTTGGTGACGGTCGTGGCAACTTGATTTGCCGCATTGCGAATGTCTTCGACCACCTTGCCGACGTCCTCATCGATCACGCGATTGGCCGAGTCGAACGCGCGCTCTGCCGAGGTCAATGTGCTGTGGGCTGTGTCCATTGCTCTGTCAATGTAGTCCAGCGTCTCGTTTGCGTTCAGAAAGGTTTCGGTGACCATCGTCAATGCTACAGACCCTTCACCGGTAAGTTCGGTCAAGTCTTCTGCCAATGCTGAGGCTCGGTCCAGAAAGGGTTTCAGGTCCTGCTTGATCACGGTGTCAGCCGCCTCGATTGTGACTTTCGCACTATCCAGCGCGGCCGTGGCGGACTCGGACGCTGTTTTCACACTGTTCAGTGTATCGGTTCCGGTGGTCAAAGTTGTTTCCGCGGTGTCGGCCAGTTGGCCCAGACGCGATGAAAAAGCGGAAATGTCTTTGGCGGCCCCGCCCAGATCGGATGACAAAGACTCAAAGTCCGACAACGTCTTGTCCAGCCGCCCCGTCGCCGAGGCGACATTTTCGAGAATATCCGCAACGGCTTTGCGGTTCTTTTCGTCGACGATTTCGTTGACGTCCTCCAGTAGCGTTATTGCTTTTTCCATCAACTGCGGCGCGCCTTCAAAAAGGGACTGGATTGCGCTGCGTTTGCTTTTGATCAAGCTGTCTTGGGGAAGTCTCTCGGCTTCTGGTGAGCCTCCTGTCAGTTCAACATAGCTGACACCAGTGACGCCAAGCGACTGAAGCTGCGCAATCGTTTCTGTTGTCACCGGAATGTCTGCATCAATTTCAATGCGGACCCTGACTTTGGACGGGTCGTCGTCATCCAAATCCAGCGATATGACCTGCCCGACCGGCAAGCCGTTATAGCTGACGCCCCCAGCCGCCGACAGGCCAGATACGTTTTCAAACAGGACCTCGTAGTAAGCGTATTGTCGCGTCACCTCGAATTTTGCCAGCCATAGAAAAAATCCGAACGCGCCCAGAATACCCGCAAGGGTAAACGCGCCGATCAGGATATAGTTCGCTCGGGTTTCCATGGCTTCTACCTGTCCTGCCCCTTCTCTTGCGCAGCGCGCGCGCGGGGGCCCGTGAAATATTCCTGCACCCAAGGATGATCGACTTTGGTCATTTCTTCAATCGGACCTTCAACAAGCACGCGTTTTTCCGCAAGAACTGCGATGCGATCGCAAATGGCGTACAGGCTGTCCAGATCATGTGTGACCATAAAGACGGTTAAGCCAAGTGCGTGCTGCAACTCGCCGATCAACTCGTCATAGGCTGCAGCTCCGATCGGGTCCAAACCAGCAGTAGGTTCGTCAAGAAAAACGATTTCCGGGTCCAGAGCGAGCGCCCGCGCAAGTGCCGCGCGCTTGCGCATCCCGCCGGACAATTCGGACGGGAACTTGCCGCAACTCAACTGAGGCAGGCCAACCAAGCTGATCTTGAGGCCCCCAAGCGCACGCATCAGGCTTTCGCTCAGCCGTGTGTGTTCACGCAGCGGTGCCATCACGTTCTGCAAAACGGTCAGTGACGAAAACAGAGCGCCGTCCTGAAACGCAACGCCCCAGCGCTGTTCGATCCGGCGTCTTTCCTGTTCGGGGCCGTTCAGAACGTCAACGCCCAGCACGTCGATGCTGCCGGCCGCAGGTTTGTTCAGCCCAACGATTGTACGCAATAGAACTGACTTGCCCGTGCCGGAGCCGCCGACAATGCCCAGCACTTCGCCACGCCAGACATCGAGGTTCAGGTTCTGGTGGACAACTTGCGGGCCGAACTGATTGGTCAGATTGCGAACGCGGATGACTGCCTCGCGTTTTGCGTCGGATTTTGTTGCCTGTTCAAGGGGTGTTCCGTCCATATCAGACCCCCATGACCGAGAAGAAGATCGAGAACAGGGCATCAAGTGCGATAACCATGAAAATGGATTGCACCACCGAGGCGGTCGTGCGTTGCCCGACACTCTGGGCCGAGCCTTTGACCTGCAGCGCCTGCCAACAGGCGACGACGCCAATGACCAGCGCAAAGAAAGGCGCTTTGATCATGCCGATTGCAAAATGCCAGATGCCAGTGTTCTCTTTCAGCCGGGTCGCAAACATGCCAGGGCTGACGTCAAGATCAATCCAACTCATCAATCCCCCGCCCACCAGAGCGGCCATATCTGCAACAAAGCCGAGGATCGGCAGCATAATCAACAGGGCAACGACACGCGGGATCACCAGAACCTCGATAGGGTCTAGTCCGAGTGTCCGCATGGCGTCGATTTCTTCCTGAACCTTCATCGAGCCGATGGAGGCCGTGAATGCTGATCCTGACCGGCCAGCAACAATGATCGCAGTCAGCAGAATGCCAAGCTCTCTCAGCACTGAGATCGAGATCAGTTCGACCACGAAAATCTCGGCTCCGAATTGCTTTAGCTGTGTCGCGCCCTGAAATGCCAGAACGACGCCGATCAGGAACCCCATCAGGGCAACAATGGGGATTGCCTTGAACCCGGTTTCTTCCATCTGCGAAACCAAGGCGGCCCGGCGCAGACGATGTGGCATCAGAATGGTTCGGACAAGCCGGTGTAGGGTGAGGCCAAGAAACTCAAGCATCGAAAGGGTGTCATTCCAACCTCCGACGGTTCGTTTGCCGATGCTTTCAACCCAGTCGGTAAAGCTGCGGCGATCTGCTTCGGTGCCCGGTTCTTGTGGGATGTTTTGCGAAACCGTTTCAATCAGGTCGGAATAGGCAGGTAGAACGCCTTGAATGTGGACCTGGGCCCCAGACGTCTGGACGCGCCGGGCCAAGTCTGCGACCAGCCACGCGCCTCCGGTATCCAATGCGTGAACGTCGGTAAGGTCCACGACGACGTCGCTGCCGTCCGGCTGGAAAGCCGAGAAGGTTTTTTCGACGCTGCTCAGCGATTGTGTCAGCAGGTCGCCAGACACTTTGAAGTAAACGCCGTTGGCATCCCTGTCAGATTGTATCGTTGGCTGCGTCATGGCCGTATGTGATGTGAAACGGCGGTGTGCTGCAACGCATTTTTTGAAGGCGAACTCATTTCTGTGGCTTGGGAATGACGTTTGCAAGAAGGGCCAAGTGCCCGGCACAAGCGGCATATCAGATCCTTGTGCCTTTCATAGGTAATCGGATTGAGGCGATGACAATCCTGTTGCCCGAAATACGGAACCGCGACAGAGTTCGCCCAAGACCACGTCTACGGAATCATGGAGAGTGGAATGAGGCGCGCGGGGAATGTCCTGTTCATCATCATCGATCAATTGCGGGCGGATTGCCTGAACGGAGCATTGGCAGCGCATGTTGAACTGCCGAATTTGCGCGAGTTCATGGCGGACTCGGTTTCCTTTGACCGACATTTCTCGGTGACGAACCCATGTGGGCCGTCCCGGGCGTCAATTTTGACCGGGCAATATGCGATGAACCATCGATCCGTGCGAAACGGGACACCGCTGCGTCACGACACCCCAAACATCGCGACAGAGATGCGAAAGGCAGGGTATCTTCCGCTGCTGTTTGGGTACACTGACACGTCGGCTGACCCACGGGTTCACGATCCATCCGACCCTATCCTGAGGTCATACGAAAACGCCATGTCCGGGTTTGAAGAAGTGGTCGAGATGAGGCTGGAGGAATCCTATCCTTGGCGGTCTCATTTGATGCAGAAAGGGTATGAATTCGACGACTACTGGGATGTGCATAAACCGGCTGCCCCGGACGGAAGCCCGGCCCGTCTCAACGACCCCGCGATTTACGCGGCTGAGGACAGCGACACCGCTTTTCTGACGAACGCCTTTTTGGACAATATGGCACCTCGTGCGGGGCAGGGCTGGTTCGCGCATCTGACCTATATCAGACCCCATCCGCCACTTGTGGCTCCGGCGCCGTATAACGACATGTATGACCCGTCCACGTTGCCCTTGCCAGCCGGTTATCCCGATGCAGCCAGCGAGCTGGCGCTTCACCCCTTTTTTGGGCCGACAATGGCCAAGCAGTCGGTTTCGGATTTCGTTCTGGGCTTTGACCAAGTCGAACCGACGCCCGAGAACGTGCGCATCTTGCGTTCGGTCTATCTGGGGCTGGCGAGCGAGGTGGACCATCACATTGGTCGAGTCGTCCGGTTCCTAAAGGAAAGCGGTCAGTATGATGACACATTGATCGTCATCACTGCCGATCACGGAGAGATGTTGGGTGATCGGCACAGCTGGGGCAAGATGACGGTCTATGATGCGGCATTTCACACCCCCTTGATGATCCGAGTGCCGGGCAATCAGTCCCAGGCCGGCAAACTTGTTTCTGCGCCCACTGAGTCAATCGACATCACCCCCACCATTTTGGACTGGGTTGGGCAATCGGTGCCCAACGCGATGGACGGCAGATCCCTGATGCCTTTGCTGCAAGGGGCGGTTCCAGACGACTGGCGCGACTATTCCTTTAGCGAGCTTGACTTCTCTGAGCCGGAAAAGGCGACGATCTGGCAAAAGACCTTGGGCACTGGAAACAGCGAGTCGTGCCTGGGAATTTTGCGGGACGAAAAGTTCACGCTGGTTGAGTTCGCCGCCGATCTTCCGCCGATCTTGTTTGATCACAGCAAAAATGGAGAAATGGAGAACGTCGCCACAAAACCGGAATACGCGCCAGAGCTGGCTCGACTAGGGCGTTTGATGCTGCGACACCGGATGCGGAATATGGACCACACGTTGTCGCTCCATTCGATTACGGCGAATGGGCCAATGTCAAAATCCCGGTATTGAACAATTGCGCGGCTGTTAGCCCTATTTGTCGCGTTCATGCCCCCTACACCTGCGCTGGAACCGGTGTTACGCATGTGACGCGGGGAGGGCGGAATTGAACATCACGGACGAACAGATCAAGACTATGACGACTGCCGGTCTTAACCTGATTGGTCAGGGCTTGTCGATTTATGACAGCAATCTCAGGCTGGTCGTCAGCAATCGTCCGTTTCAGGTCATGTTCAATCTGCCGGATCATCTGGTCGAGCCGGGATCAATGTTTCGGGATACCATCCAGTTTCTTGCCGAAAATGGCGAATATGGTGAAGACGTCGACGTCGATGACGTAGTCGATACTCGGGTTGCGCAGGCTTTGACGTTTGAACCCCATTACCTAGAGCGTGTTCGCGCCAACGGTCAGGTTATCTCGGTTGAAGGGGCTCCGTTGCCCAAAGGGGGGTGGGTTGCCGTCTATACAGACATAACCAATACCAAACAGGCCGAGGCGCTGTTGCGCGCTCGATCCGTCGAGCTGTCAAGCCAGCTATTGGACAGAGCCGAAGAACTTTCGGCAGCAAACCGAAAACTGGCTGCGACGAACTCGGCTTTGGAAGAGGCCAAGCGTCAGTTGACCGAAATCGAAGCCCGAACGCGTATGACGACCGAGATGATGCCAGCTCATATCGCGCATTTGGATTCCGAGGGCCGGTACGACTATTCAAACCGCCGCTTAAACTCTGTCATGACAGGTCGTCCATCTGAAATTCTGGGAATGCATGTTTCTCAGGCGTTGGGATCGGCGGCATATCTGCGCGTCGAGCCACATCTGCAAAAAGCCTATGACGGCGAAACCTCGGTGTTCGAATTCACCGAGGATCAAGGCTCAAGACGGATTCGTGTATCCTTTACGCCGGACGGTGAAGGTGGTGTCTATGTCATGTCCGTTGACATAACCGAAGAAACGCAAGCCCGCGTTGCGCTGCAACAAACCCGTCGACGCGCTATGGCCGCTCAGATGACGAGCGGTTTGGCGCATGACTTTTCCAACTTGCTGACGATTATTCTTGGGATGCAGTCTCGAATGGAAAAGATGGACCTGCCCGAATCCGCCCGCGAATTGGTGTCCGCAACCCAGCAAACTGCCCGCCGGGGCGGGCAGCTTTTGAACCGCATTGCAGATATGACCGGAAATCGGACGCCGCAGCCTAAGGCAACAGATATGCGTGGATTGCTGGAAGATTTGCGTATCCTTGCGTCGCCGTCCCTTCCGCGAGGGGTGGGCCTTTCCGTAGTGAACACGCTTCCGGATGAGGCGATGATGTTGGACCCTGGAATGGTGCAGGACGCGCTACTCAATCTTGTTCTCAACGCAAGGGACGCCTGCGGAGGGACTGGTCAGATAACGATCAGCGCCCATACGGTGGGATCAATCTGGATAGAGATTACCGTGTCCGACACAGGTCCGGGGTTTTCCAACGAAGCGCTTGAGAAAGCGCTGAATCCGTTTTTTACGACAAAAGGCAGCGAGGGTTCTGGGTTGGGCTTGCCCATGGTCTACGACACAGTGAAATTGGCCGGTGGCGATTTGAACCTGCGGAACACGCCATCCGGTGCCTCGGTCGTTCTGCGATTGCCCTATCGTCCCGCCCCTCCTGTTCAAGAAGGCTTGGTTCTCTTGGTCGAAGACAGTGATGATCTGCGAAGTCAGTTCCGGGATATGCTGGTTGAATTGGGCTTTTCGGTGATCGAGGCAACCTCAACGGACGAAGCGCTGGCGCTGACCGCTGATATCGAAGATATCGCGTTGGTCCTTTCAGATATTCGGCTTGAAGGGGAGGGAACTGGTTTGGATTTGCTGGGAAGGTTGAATTCCCGGCTTCCGTGCATCCTTATGACGTCTTTGCCGTATTCAGACCCATTGCACCGGCAGGCACTGACGCTTGCGCCGGTTCTGCGAAAACCATTCACACGGGCGCAACTGTCCGCCCTGATCCGAACCGAGGCTGCGTGATGACTCAACCGCTGGTGACCATTGTCGATGACGAGCCTGAAATTCGTCGAATTCTCACTGATGCGCTCGAAGATGCCGGGTTTAGAACCCAAAGCTTTTCACGCGCTCGCGAATTTGAGGCATCTCTAAAGCGCGTAACGCCGGATGTGTGCCTAGTGGACCTGTCTTTGCCGGACACTGATGGCCTTGCGCTGGTCCATCGTCTGGCCCTAGAGCAAGGCGCCGCGGTGATCATTATTTCGGGTCGGGCCCAGGTGCAGGACCGCGTGACGGGGCTGGAACTTGGGGCTGATGACTATATCACAAAGCCCTTTGATCCAGCCGAAGTCGTCGCACGAATTCGAGCGAGGTTAAGAACGCCGAGGTCGCAGATGACTCATTCTGACTCGGCTCGGTTCAATGGCTGGACAGCGCATTTTGACAGGTACGTACTAGAAGATACTTCTGGCGAGGAAACCCCGTTCAGCCATGCTGAAGGTGAAGTTTTGCGTCTGTTTCTTGAAAGCCCAAAAAGGCTAATTAGTCGCGCGCAGATGCAAGAAGCGTTGGGCGGAGCTGCGGGTGACAGTTTTGACCGAGCAATGGATGTCAGAATATCCCGTTTGCGAACTAAACTGGGTGAAGATCCCAAGAATCCCCGTTTGATCAAGACGATCTATGGGGCCGGATACATCTTTTTGGGCGATGTTGATTGGATGTAGTGCATCTTTCCGTTGATCAAACGCTCACGACCCCGGGGAATGAACGCTAGGTCGGGCCTGACACGCCGAGAAGTAGACTTTTGATTGACGGCTACAAGAGAAAAGGTCGTGGCCTAAGCTATTCACGCAATGCCTGATCTTTGATCTTCACTACAGGTTGCAACAAATACTCCAGAACCGTCTTTTTCCCGGCAAGTATGTCAACTTCGGCAATCATGCCCGGAATGATTTCAACGGCGACCCCGTTGGCATCCAGGATTGATTGACGGGTCTGCACTTCGACCACAAAAACTTCCTCATCGCTGTTTTCCGATCGCGTTATTGTGTTTGCGCCAATTCGTGTGATTTTTCCGTCCAACGCTCCGTAGCGTGCGAAATCATAGGCAGTTATTTTCACTTTCACCGGTTGTCCCGCATATAGGAAAGCGATGTCTTCCGGGGGAACATATGCTTCGACCAGAAGCGCGTCGTCCAAGGGGACAATTTCTATCAATTCCTCTCCGCTGCGGGCCAGCCCCCCGATTGTCGTGCGATGAATTCTATTGACGATCCCGCGTATTGGCGACCGCACCAAAGCGCGATCCCGTAGCGCTGGTAATGCTGGCTTTAAAGCCGCAAGTTCTGCCGTTGTGACCGCCAGGTCTGTCAATGCCGGTGCGACAACCATGACCGGTGGGTCCGGCGCAGACATTTTCGTAATGCAGTTTGGCAGCGACCCGACCACGATTACGGATTTTCAGGCCGGAATAGATCGTCTGGATATGTATGACTATCCGCTCTTGCGCTCTCCGGGACAACTGGCGTTCACGTCCACGGTTCGGGGCGCAAAGATCGAATACCTTGATGAAAAGATCGAAGTGATATCCGCTTCCGGCGGACCCTTGACCGAGGCACAGGTGTTCGGGTCCGGATTTGAGGGGCCAGACCATATTCCAGTGGATTTCGGTGACTTCGGAGGACTGGATCCAGGCAGTTCAGACGGCGTTCAGGGTAACGTTACGCTTAATTCCAAGACCGACAACCCTGCGCTGACGGATGCCGAAATCAGGTTCTCATTGGATGGTGGCGGTACGGTCAGTGTCCGGGCTGATGACGAAGGACGGTTTGATCTTGGATTGCCGTCCGGCACATTCTCGGGCGAACTGGATATCGTGAAGTCCTATTCGGCTGCCAGTGCGGATATCAATGCTTTGGATGCTTTGCAGGTCTTGCGTATGTCTGTCGGCCTGAACCCAACCTGGGGTCCACCATCGCCTGAAAACCTGATTGCAGCCGACATAACGCAAGATGGAATGATAAACGCGCTGGATGCTTTGGCCATTTTGCAAACAGCGGTGGGTCAATCAACCGCGTACCGTGCAGAGTGGGTTTTCTTGGATGATAACGCCGAGCTTTCCGCCATTACCAGATCCAATGTAGACTACATGACCGGAGTGGGGGTCACAGCGGTTGATGGCGCGTTTGAAACCGACATGACCTCAATTCTTTTGGGAAACATCGAACCTTTCTAAGCCTTTTCCCCAAACCCTTGGCCCAACCTGAATTGGCGAAGAATGGTATTCACGGCGTAGCGCGCTGTTTTCGTTCTGGCCAGAATTCGTCGACGACGACATAGGCGATGATCACGAAAAACGCAGCGCTGGCGACCTGTAAGACGCGCGTAATGCTTTTGATGTCCGCCTCGTCGGAAAATGGTGCGATCGAGCCGCCGTAAACGATCAGAGCGGTCGTGATCGCCGACCCTGCAGCAGCGGCAAGCGGAATTTGTGTTTTTCCTAATGCGCCAAGGGCAATGCAAAAGAAAAAGCATAGCAGTACCGATGTCAGCATAACCGGTGCGATGACGTTTATTTCATAGCAGATTATGGATACCGCGGCCCCCAGCAAGTTCGCGGTCAACATTGCCTTGGCGACCGTTTTTCCAGCGGCGGGCATTGCAGCAAGCTGTTGGCTAAGAAGAGCCACGAAGAACAAAACAAGCAAGGCCGAAGCACCGTACAGAAAGAATGCAATCGCAAACGGAACTGTGACCAGCGACATTCTGAAAATGCGGCGGCTGGTGTCAAAGTCCCGGTCGGCGGCGGCTTTCGTTTGTGCTTCGCTGGGTGGTTCGGCCGGGATCAGCACGAACATCAGAGTCGATACAAACCCCGCAAAGAACAGGTTCATTGGAATCCAGAACACCAGAACCAAGGCCAAATCCTGAGACTGTAGGACAAGGTTTGGGATCATCAACGCTCCCATTAGAGCGATGACGCCGGGCAGCACCCCGGCACCGGATACGGACCATGTAAAGGACAGCACGATCCCAATGGCGACCAACACCAGAAAAACGACTGGATAGGGCGCGAAAACCGACGATAAGAGGAAAGAGATAAACATCAATCCAATGGAAAACACGAACAGCTTTCCAAATGCCGCCAGTGGCAGGGCCATGGGTGCCTGTAGGAACAGCGCGGTGAATACCGCTCCGATAACCGCTAGCGGCCAGCCCAGGAACAGGCCCAATGCAAAAACGCCGGTTACCCCAAGCGCCAACCTGAGTACGGAGCGTTTGTCTTCAATACGCATAGGAAAGGATCGATACCAAGCGGATGTACGTGCGCCCCACAACGTTCAGCAACGCGTTGTCGCTGAGATACATGATCACATCAGCCTGCCCGTTCAACTGGAACCTAAGATCATCCTCGGCGTTTCCGGCCTCGTAGCCCGGCAAAACGATACGGACAGGAAATCGCTCGGGTTCGCGCAGAAATCCTTTGGTGCTCGGCGGGCTTGCAAGTTGGCCGGGCTCGTCACCGCCGCTGAGGGAAACAGCCGCGCTAAAGCTTTCGATTTTGCCCTGCACGATCTGACCGGGATGCATGTCCAATACGACGTCCACGGGTGACCCAATCCCGGCACGGCCAAGGTTGTTTTCGGTGAAATAGGCTTCGATCCAGACATCCGTTGCATCAAGAAAGGTCAACAGGTCTTGACCCGACCGGGCGTAAGTTCCCGGTGCGATCAGCAAGTTGGAAATCACCCCTGTTGCAGGCGCGCGCAGTTCTGTCCATTCCAGGTTCAGCTCTGCATCGGCCAAAGCTGCAAGCGCGCGCTGAATTTTGGGGTTTTCAAGCCCTTCATCCCCAAGCCGTTGTTTCGCCTTTTCCAAATCGGCCTTGGCATTTTCCAGATTTGCCTCGGACTCGGCCAACTGGCCGCGGGCGTCATCAGCCCGCGAGATAGAGATCAAACCTTTCTTCTCAAGTGCGAAAACACGCTCGGTCTGGATTCGCATCGTGTCCAAGTCGCTCTGTGCTCGGGCCAGTTTCGCCTGAGCCGCGCTCACTTCGGCTGACGACGCACCAACTTCCTGAGTGGCGGCCTCAAGATCGGCTTCGGCCTTTGCGCGCTCAATCTCATAAGGTCTGCGATCGATACGCACCAGAACATCTCCGGCGGATACGACCTGGCCGTTTTCCACCAATACCTCGGTAACAGTTCCGGTCACTTGGGGAACAATCTGAGTGGCCACCGCCTTTACCCGCGCATTGCCGGTAAACGGCGTTTTCCGGTCGGCGACCAGATACCAGATCAAAAATATGAGAATGACGGCCAGCGTCGTCCAGATTGTCTTTCTCATTCCGCAACCTCCTCGGCGGATTCCGAAGACTCTGGCGCCGGGTCGATCCAAACTTTGAACAGCTCATAGAACACTGCGAACAGTACTGGACCCATGAAAATGCCGATCAGACCATATGCCATCATCCCCCCAAGAACGCCGATCAGGATGACCAGCATCGGGGTTTCCAGCCCTTTCGAGATGAAAACAGGACGCAGAAAACTATCCATGATGCTTACAGGGATCGCAAGAACCGTAAACAACAAGGCCGCACCGCCGGACATCGAGCTCCAGGCGTAAATGATCACGGGCAGAAGAACCAAACCGGGCCCAATCTGAATGATTGAGAGAATTAGGCTCACAAAGGCCAGCGTTGCGGCGGACGAAATGCCAAAGACCGCAAGCAGAACCCAGACGACAACCGCTTGGATCGCCGCGACCCCGATTACACCTTTGGTGACGTTACGAATTGTGGCACCGGCCAGTGTCACAAACTCTCCGCCGCGTGGGGCAAAGACGCGATTGGCAAATCTTTGAAGCCCCTGAACCAGTTGAGGACCCGGCTTGAACAGAGCGCCCATGATTATGACGGATAGCGCAAGACCCAGAAGTCCGATGCCAATGCCCAACACTTTTCCGAACAGAGATTTGGTGACTTCCAAAATTTGCGCACCGTATTTGGCAAGCGCACCGTCCAGGTTTCGCTCGAACATGGTCCAGACATCCGCAATTTTGTCTCCGACCAATGGCAATTCCTTGAGCCCTTCCGGGGCCGGAGGAATTTTGAGTTCGCCGCTGTCTGCTTGTTCAGCGAAATCCGACCCCAGCTCAGCAGCCCCGGATACAGCAGTAGCGACCGGGCCAAGTGTCAGCAGAAGGCCAAGAAGAACCAAAACCGTCGCAGCCAGCGATTTTCGACCCCCCAGCTTTCCCTGCAGCCAATCGTATACTGGGTGCAGAGCTACGCAGAGAATTGCCGCCCAAATAACGACGCTTGCAAGAGGCGCGACCATGACCAAAGCGCTGTAGATGAACAATCCTAGAAACAGCAGGCGTATTGCCAGATCGACGATTTTTGCGTCTTGAGTCTTTTCCATTCCGTCCCTCCAAAGTTCTTCTTTCCTTGGATATTAGACTCAAAAAATTTAATATGTATATTTTATAATTTTCTCGGTGATTTGTATGGGTTTGAAGAATAACCCAAAAAACCAAACGGCAATTGGTCGTTTGCGTGAGTGTCTGCACCCTCACGGTACCACCGGTAAAAGCCTTTGAACCTGACGGATTACTTGTTTTTGTCTTCGTCGTCCTGAGAAAGGATCGTGTCCGCAACTGTCGTTGCCGCTGTAACGAAGATGCCGAGGCCGACGATAATATAAACCATCGTAAAGACCTTTCCGGCGGCAGTTTCCGGCGAAAAATCCCCGTAACCAACTGTCGAAATTGTCACGACAGAAAAGTAGATCGAGTCGAGCCAGCTCCACCCTTCGATAAAATGGTAGAAAACGGATGCCCAAAGGATCATGCCGACTGTGAAAGCCAAGATGCCCTTCACTCGGCCATCTTTTAGTGCAACGCCAATGCCGCGTGTAATTCTGGTCAGTGATTTCATTGTGCCCTCGTTGTTTGTTGAAAGCACTGTAATCAGATTTTTGAATATTTCCAAAACGCCGTGTCAAAGGAAAGCTGCTTTCGCAGTTTCGCCTGTTCTGAAGCCGGCAGATGTCCGATTTTCGTCGAAGTGTCATATCGCCGCGTAAAGTTTGTGATAATCAGAAACGAAGGGTATGCTGCATCGCAGAAAAATTGAGAGAATCGGCCAATGTTCCGTTTGGATGGAACGAAAGCATCGTTTGAAAAAGGATTTTCTTGTGATACCGAACCCTCATTCAAAATCCCTTAAGCTTGGTTCGGATTTGGCCAAGGATGCAGCCGTCGTAAATGATCGCACCGTCGGGGCGGTCGCCAATGCCTTGGACCAGTCCGGCGTTCAGTGGAACTTGCTGTCACAATCGATGGCTTTGCAATCCAGCCGGATCGCGCAGGAACACTCAGAGCGGACCCGCAGACTGATTGAACGTGTCGTTGATGCTTCTGGCCGGATTTTGACCTCCCGCTCGTTCGTCAGTGACTGGTCTGAGTATCTGAGGGATGCCGGCCAGCGTGTCGCCCTGACTATGGATGTGCTGCGCGAGAGAGGAGACGTTTTTCTTGAACATGAGGCGCTAGGCTGCCCTCCAGTGCTGGCCTATGACTATGACGTCATCGTTGACGGCAAAGACCTGACACGCCCCTGCAACTATCAGCTTTTGAAGATCGTGCCCCCGAAGGGCGTGACGCTGGATGAACGAAAGCGCCCCTACATGATCATCGACCCCAGAGCGGGGCATGGGGGTGGCATCGGTGGTTTCAAAACGGACAGTCAGGTCGGTGTCGCCCTGGCCAAGGGGCATCCGGTTTATTTCGTCAGCTTTGGGCGTGATCCGGTTCCCGGTCAAACCCTTGCCGATGTGATGCATGCCGAGGCTGGATTTGTCCGAACAGTGCGCGCCCGTCATCCAGATAGCCCGCACCCTGTTGTCACAGGTAACTGCCAAGGGGGGTGGGCGACGTTGCTGATGGCTGCGTGCAATCCCGATCTAACGGGTCCGTTGGTCTTGAACGGAGCGCCCGTTGCACCTTGGGCAGGGGCGGTTGGTGAAAACCCAATGCGCTATAATGCCGGGGTTCTGGGGGGGACGTGGCAGCCGATGTTCTGGTCGGACTTAGGCGCTGGTCAGTTTGACGGCGCCAATCTGGTGATGAACTTTGAGCAGCTAAACGCCAGTCGAAACTACTTTGGCAAGTATTTCGATCTCTACCGGGATCCCGAAGGTGGTCGTAGACGGTTTATCGATTTTGAACGTTGGTGGGGTGGGTACTTTATTCTGAACGAGGCCGAGATCCATTGGATCGTCGAACAGCTTTTCGTGGGCAATCGCCTGGTCAAGAATACTGCTCAGCTTGAGCCGGGTGTACCTATCGATATCAAGGCGATCAAAGGTCCGATTTTTGTTTTTGCCAGCCAGGGCGACAATATCACTCCGCCGCAGCAGGCGCTGAACTGGATTGCCGAAACCTATGCAGATGAAGAGGAGATTCGCCTGCGCGGGCAGCGCATTATCTACATGCTGCATGACGAGGTCGGGCATCTGGGGATATTTGTGTCTTCAAAGGTGGTCCGAAAGGAACATAGCGAACTGGCCTCGACGCTTGAAACGGTCGAAGCAATGGCGCCGGGCCTGTACGAAATGCAGATAGAAAATATCGAAGGCGAAGGCATCGACAAGAAATTTGAAGTTCGCTTTCATGAGCGAACACTGGCGGACGTATCGGCGCTGGACGACGGGAAACTGGATGAAGCGAGCTTTGCCGCTGTCGCTCATATGTCTGAAACTCAGGCCAATATTTATGAGACATTTGGCCGTCCGATCGTTCAGTCCCTTTCTACTCCTGCGACGGCAAAGGCGCTGCGTAATATGCATCCCCTTAGGGTACAGCGTGCGGCGATGTCTTCTGCCCAGCCTGCCGCCTTGGGCATGAAATATTGGGCTGACGTGGCGCGGGAAAATCGAACCTCTGCCGCGCCGGACAATCCATTTCTTGAATTGGAAAAAATCTCAGCGGATTGGATAGAGCAGGCGATGGACTATGGCCGTGACGTTCGAGACGCTTGGTACGAGTTAACGTTCTTTTCTCTTTGGGGCGGCCCCTTGGCCTCTTGGTTCGGTCAAAAGAATGCGGCACACAGAACGCTGGCCGATCCCGAAAGTTTGAAATCCCTGCCAGAGGTCGAAGCAGCCCTAGCGCACAAAAAGCAAGGGTGGGTTGCAGAAGCCGTGGTGCGGATGTTGATCCTTTTGGCGCGCAGCAATCAAAGTTTCAGGGCCGAAATCCTTGATCGCTGGGCGCACGTCTTCAAGCATGAAGATCCGTTCAAAAGCCTGACGGTCGATCAGCGTCATCGCCTGCTGCACGAACAATCGCTTATTGTGACATTTGACAGGCAAGGGGCAATCGATACTCTGCCGGACTTGCTGCCGCTGGAAAAAGATCGCAAACAAGCAGTCGATTTGATCCGCCGTATCACCGGTGAGGTACAAGAGCCTTCGCCGGAACTGACAGCGATGGTAGAGGATTTGAGCAACGTTCTTAACCTCGCAGAGCCTCAGCCTGCGTCAGAGCGCCAGCCTGAATCGCGGACCGTCCGGCCCTCTGACAAAAGCAAAGCCAGTTCAAAATGAAAATTTACGAAAACCGCACTTTTGCCCAATTGGAAGTTGGCGACGAAGCCCAACTGACACGCCTGTGTACGGTAGATGACCTCTATGCGTTTGCGTCTGCATCGGGCGACCACAATCCGTTGCATCTGGCAGCCTATGATGGCGACGGCGACGGGCAACCCGAAGCGGTAGCTCCGGCTTTGTGGCCTGCAGGTCTGGTCGCGGCTGTGCTGGGCAACGTGTTGCCGGGGGCAGGGACCCAAACCCGCCGCGCGGACCTGTCCTTTCACATTCCTGTTCTTGCTGGCGATGAGCTAACAGCGTTCGTCTCGGTGGCCGAAAAGCGCGATGATGGCGATCTGATCTGCGCCGCCGAAGTGCGCCGCGTTGGAGACAACGCCTTGGTTCTGAGCGGTACGGTTCAGGTCACACCTCCGGCCCAGCACATGGCGTTCGACTCGATCGAAGTTCCGGGCCTTGTTGTCCAGCGTCATCGTCATTTTGATGCGCTACTCGAAAAGGCAAAACCTTTGGACCCCATGCCGACGGCAGTGGTCGCGCCCGAAGACAGCAACTCATTGAGTGGCGCGATGCTAGGTCATGCCAACAGCATCATCACGCCGATCCTCGTCGGGGATCCTGACAAGATCATGGCCGCGGCAGCAGAGATAGGGGCGGATATCTCTGATCTCGAAATCGTCGAGGCGCGGGACCACGGCCTTGCTGCACATCGTGCGGTGGATTTGGTGGTTGAAGGCAAAGCACAGACCCTGATGAAGGGGTATCTGCATACGGATGACCTGTTGCGCGCCGTCTTGCGACGTGAAAACGGGCTGCGAACCGGTCGGCGTTTGTCGCATGTCTTTGTGATGGATGTGCCGGGCATGCCGAGACCCATCATGGTAACAGACGCGGCGGTGAATATTGCGCCGGACCTAGAAACCAAAGCCGACATCGTTCAGAACGCAATTCACTTGGCTCAATCCATTGGGATCGAAACGCCTAAGGTCGGTGTCTTGTCTGCCGTCGAAACCGTGAACCCGCATATGCCGTCTTCCGTGGATGCAGCACTGCTGTCCAAAATGGCTGAACGGGGACAGATTACCGGCGGATTGGTTGACGGCCCTCTTGCGATGGACAATGCGGTCGACCTGAAAGCAGCCCGAACCAAGGGCATCACGTCCGAGGTCGCCGGGTCAGCGGATATTCTTGTCGCCCCGAATATTGAGGCGGGCAACATGGTTGCGAAACAGCTGACCTTCATCTCTCATGCCGAGGCCGCAGGGATCGTCGTAGGGGCTGGTGCCCCGATCATCTTGACATCGCGGTCCGATGATGATGCCTCGCGCTTGGCGTCTTGCGCGGTTGCGGCGCTGCACGCTTATGCAAGTAAAGGTAAGCTCTATGGCTGATCATGTACTGGCGCTGAACGCCGGGTCTTCATCACTGAAATTTGCGTTGTACGAAGTTGTCGAAGAAAACCGTCCCAGCATGCGCTGGCGTGGCCAGATCGAGCGTTTGGGCGATGCCCCCCGATTGTTGGCTCAGTCTGCCGGAGGTCGGTCGATCGAGCGACCGTTATCGAACACCCAAAGTCATGACGAAGCAATCCACGCTTTTCTTGAAATGGCACGGGAATACCTCCCGGATATCCACGTGAAGGCCGTCGGCCATCGGGTCGTCCACGGTGGTACGGTGTATTCCGAACCGGTTCTCATTGATGAAACGGTCATTGATACTCTGACGGGGTTCGTCCCGTTCGCGCCCTTGCATCAACCTTATTCACTGGCTGGAATCCGGGCGGCCAGCGCTGCATTTCCGGATACGATTCAGGTGGCGTGTTTTGATACCGCTTTTCACCGTACCCATCCCTGGGTCAACGATACTTTCGCGTTGCCGCAGAGTTATTATGACAAGGGTGTCCGACGGTACGGATTTCACGGGCTGAGCTACGACTATATCTCGCAGAAACTGAAAGAGATCGCGCCGGGTCTCTACGATGGCCGCGTTGTGATTGCGCATCTGGGGAATGGCGCGTCCATGTGTGCGGTCTCGGGCGGGCGCGCGGTTGCCTCGACGATGGGGTTCTCGGCGCTGGACGGTCTTCCGATGGGGACCCGCAGCGGTCAGCTCGACCCGGGTGTGGTGCTGTACATGATGCAGCAGGATGGAATGTCGGCGGATGAGATCGCCGAAGTTCTATATCGCAAGTCCGGTCTGCTGGGCCTGTCCGGGGTTTCGTCCGATATGCGCACGCTTCTGGCGGCGGATACGCCTGATGCGCGCAAGGCCATCGACTATTATGTGTTCCGCATCCGCCGGGAATTGGGGGCGCTGTCCGCCGCGCTGGAAGGCATTGATGCGCTGATCTTTACGGGCGGCGTTGGCGAGAATTCGGCTCCGATCCGGCAGATGGTTTGTGACGGAATGCGCTGGATCGGAATCGAAATGGACCACGCGCGAAACGCGGATGGCGGCACGGTTCTGTCGACAGACTTTAGCCGCGTTCGCATTCTGTCGATTCCGACCAACGAAGAAATGGTAATCGCGCGTGCTGCGGTTGACCTGACGCAGTAAGGTTAGTCGCCCGACTTCTTTCGAGCTTTGGAAAATTTGATCAAGGCGCCCAGCAGGGCGCTGACGATCTCGGGCGTCACGGCCCCAAGCGGGTCGCGCCGGAAACCTGTGACAGCGTCGCGCGCCTCGGCCAGGTTGTCCTTGATCTCGGTCTCAATGTCCTGCAGCGCCAGGTCCCTGAGCTCAACCACCGCAGAGATGTCAGTCTGTGATGACATGGAATTGGCGATCAGCGCCAATAGCACAGCCACCAACAGATCGACGCCGGCCATGATCAGTGCCGCGGTTGCGTATGATACAGACTCAGACAGCCAGAAAAAGCCTGCGACGTTCAACATCACGACCGCAAGTCCAATTGCCAGCCCCGCTGCCCCGTAAATACCGGTACGTTTGGCCGCTACTGCGACTTGTCTTTGCGCAATCAGCCTTTCGGCACGCAGAATGATCGAGAGATTGCGGGAAATGCGGCTCATGTGCAGGCTCCTACCGGGAACGGCCAATCAGATAGCCAAGCGCGAAAACGCCAAGCGCAAACAGGATCGGCTTTTTATGCGGCAATTCTCCGAGTTCGGTCATAACTTCGTCCATCTGGTCTGACCAGTTTTCGATCGTGTCGATCAGACTGTCGGAATGGTCTTCCTTTGGTTCCGCCTTATCAGCCTTGGTTTGCTGGGCAAGTTGACGGCGAAGTTCGGCAACTTCGGCTTCCAGCTCTGCTTTTGTCACCATCGTTCAAGTCCCTCTACCGCGTTGTACCGCATGTTAGTCGGTTTTTCCGTTTTGGCAAAAGGGGCTTATCGGGATGGGCAGCAAAGGGCTGTCCCGTCCTTAACGATTGAACACGGGATATTGCTGCCACGCCTTTCGGGAGATCGACATGGCCGCCTGACCAAAGAGATGCTTCAATACAGAACGTACCTTCGGCATACGCCGTTGTAGAGTTCGGTCTATTCCGTGATCACAGCTTTTGCTTCAATAATCAGCAACCAAAAGGAACTCTTGCGCTGCGTCTTCTTCGATGGTGGCAAAGCGGGGAATTGGGTCCTCGAATACGTTGTCCGTTCGATCATCGTTCACAGTCGATACTTCGCCAATCAGGCAATTACCTTTTTCGGCCCAGAAAGCGTGCCAGATTCCCGGCATCAGCGTCACGCTTTGACCCGGTCCGAGCCGTAAAAGCTCGCCGGGCTGGATCGTCACCGGGCACCCGTCGCTGGGCACTGTCACCGAGTTTTCCCGATCGATCCCGCCCTCGGCATCTGAGGCGTAAATCTCCATCACCAGATCGCCGCCGCCGCGATTGATAATGTCTTCGGCCTTTACGATATGACGATGCATGGGCGAAAGCTGCTTGTCCCGCGAGACAAGCAGTTTCTCTGCGTACAGCATGCCGCGCCCTTGGCTTAGATCAGCGACATCGCCGTTTCGCAGCGTAAACAGAAATAGCCCTAATTCGTCGAACCGTCCCTGTCCGTAATCGGTGATATCCCATCCCAGACCACGTTCACGAATAACCGCTGCCTGATCGCTTTTCATCTGGTCGGGCGACCAGTTGGCA
This sequence comes from Ruegeria sp. BC7, assembly GCF_056539165.1. Lineage (NCBI taxonomy): Bacteria > Pseudomonadati > Pseudomonadota > Alphaproteobacteria > Rhodobacterales > Roseobacteraceae > Ruegeria > Ruegeria sp. BC7. Next base: position 56,501 of record NZ_JBQFUL010000009.1, read on the forward strand.
AAGGGCGGTAGAACCGTACCGAACGACCGAATGAAAGCCTCGGCTTCGGTTTTGATTGCGTTGATATCTGATCGTTTCATCAATGTCCCTTTCGGGGTCAAAGTTCATTCGCCCACGGCGGGTTTGCCCCTGCGCGTGATACGGTAACGGCGGCGACCTCGGCACCATTGGCAAGAGCTGCTTTCAGTTGATCGGGGGTCAGGGTGCGAAGCCCTTGCTTATTCAAATGCCCGGCGCGTTCCAGCTCGGCCAGTACGCCGGCATTGAACGTGTCCCCGGCGCCGACCGTGTCCACCACCTTGACCTTTTTGACGGGCACCGAGGTTGATCTGCCATCCGCCAGACATCCGGATGCCCCCTCGCTGCCTTTGGTGACGATGACGACAGCGGGGCCTTCTTTCAGCAACAGCGGAACTTTGTCAGTCAGGCTCTCTGGTCCCGGAATGATCCAATCCAGATCCTCATCCGAAACCTTTACGATATCGGCCTGCGCAATCATCGCATTGAGCCGGGTGCGATACCGGGTTTGGTCGCTGATAAAACCGGGACGGATGTTTGGATCCAGCATGACCGCCTTTTCGGACCCGTGTTGATTCAACAAGGACGCATAGGCATCTGCACAAGGCTCGCAAGCAAGGCTGATGCCACCGAAATACAGCGCCGATACCGCAGGCAACTGGCTGGGCATGTCCTCGGGCGTCAACATGCGGCCGGCCGAGTTTTCGTCCAGAAAGTTATAGGTCGCGTGCCCGTCCTTTAGCTGAACAAACGCCAGAGTCGTCGGGCGATCGGAAACGATGACATGGCTGGTGTCCACATGGCTGGCTTGAAGAGACTTGTTGAGCTGCTGCCCAAACATATCTGTCGAAACACCTGTCAGCATTCCCGCCGGAACACCTAGCCGACCAAGCGCAATCGCCGTGTTGAAAATCGCACCCCCAGAATGGGGCACAAAACCCTGTTCACCCGAAACAGTGGGCGAGGCGATCATGTCGATCAGGGCTTCACCGCAGCACAGGATCATGCCGGGTCCTTTCTGTATCAGAGACTCAGGCGGCCATTTTACCGCGCAAGTGCACTTTTACAGAAGTTGTTAGCGCCAACAATGCCAAATTCGTCCTGCTCTGAAACGTAAAGGTTCATTGATCGTCGCAGATCGCTGAAACGTCCGCCAGCGTTGAAGGCATCCATAAAGGCGTCGGTGAAAAGCCAACGATTCTTTTCGGCCACGCCGCCGACAAGGAAAACACCACCCGTTGGCATCATAACAACTGCCAAGTCGCCCATCACGGCACCCAAGTGCGAGGTGAACATCTGCGCTGCCCTGACTGCAAGCGGGTCCGAGGCATTGCGGGCATCATCAAGGATATCCTTGGCGCTGCGCGTTTCGGCAGTCGTCAGACCAGACGCAAGTTGAATGGCCTGATGCAGGATCGGCAATCCCGTACCACTCAGAAACATCTCGGCCTCAAGCGTCAGGGTATCGTTAAAAAAACAGTCCGGAGCAATTTCGCGTGCAGCGCGGAAAATCTCGACTTCGTCCTCGTGACGGGGCGACAATCCAACGTGGCCACCTTCGCCAGACGCGGTGTGAAACCGACCGTCAGAATAGAGCAGAGAACCTACGCCCAACCCGGTTCCTGGGCCAACAACCAAGCGGGTTCCCATCGGTGGCGTTTCGGCGCCTTGCAGAACTTCGACATCGTCTCCGGTGATCTCGGCAACCGACCACGCAGCGGCGGTGAAGTCGTTGATGACAAAGGTGTGCTGTGCGCCCGTCGCGCGCGCAATGTCAGCCTCGGACAGATCAAGCTGCGCGTTTGTGAGCCGGATCATACCGTCCCGCACCGGTCCTGCACCCGCCGCGACGACGGCGCGCGGATCGGTTCCAATTTCATCCCGCAAGCTGTGAAACGCTTCGAGCAATTGCGGCAGCTTACCGGTCGGGTATTTGCGCAGATCGGTAAGTTTACCATTTGAAATAACGCCCAACCGAGTGTTGGTTCCGCCGATATCGGCAACCAAGTTCCAATGCTCGTGCATGGCTCCGGCGCGCTGCGCCAATGGCAGCGAAATCGTACTGCCCTTCAGCGCAGATTTCACCGCGTTGTAAGACGCTTTGGGCGTGCGCTCCATTGTGTCAAAGTCGACATCCACAAGGCCAAAGCGTTTCTCGTATCCCAAGGCCCATTCGTAATTATCCAGCAGGGACCAGATGAAATATCCCTTGACCGGCACGCCTTGGTCCACTGCGTCGCGCACAGCCGAAAGGTGTTGGTTCAAGTAGTCGATCCGGTCGTCGTCTTGTTGGCGTTCCGGGCTGGCCATGCCGTTTTCCGTGACATAGATCGGAAGATCGCCAGTGTGGTCGCGCATTGTGCGGGTCAGGAACCGAGTCAGGGCGCTGGGTTCGACCTCCCAACCCATCTGGGTTTTTGGCAGAGGCCCGGAGACTTCTTTTAAGCTGGGCCAAGCGGTATCTGCTGGGGCGATCAGCTTGCGGGTGTAGTAATTCAAGCCACACCAGTCGACCGGAGTGCCAATCGTATCAAAATCGTTCTGCCAACCCGTGGGAAGGAAAGGTTCTAGCCCGTTCAGAACGTTTTCCGGGTAGGCTTTGTTGAACACGCCGCCAAGAAAGAACCGATTGTAGATACCATCATAAAGATCAGCGGCGCGGCGTGCCTCGGCGCTGTCATCCGCAGGTTCTGCCCATTCCAGATTAAACACCGCGCCCAAGTTGGACATGCCCAGACCGCGCATCGCCTCAATCGCCCGTCCATGCGCAAGTAAAACGTGATGCATCGCGCGCGCCGTGGCGCGAATGTCGCGCAAACCGGGGGCGTGGTGGCCGTCAAAATGGCTGAGCCAGCTCACACACCAAGGTTCGTTGATCGGCGCGACACTGAACATGCGGTCACCGATGCGACCCATGATGACCTCGGTAAAGTCGGCAAACCAGTTGGCGATGTCCCGATTTCTCCAGCCGCCCAGATCGGCCAGAGGTGAGGGTAGCTCCCAGTGATAAAGGGTGGCGCAGGGGCGTATTCCACGCTCCAATAATGCGTCGGCAAGGCGGTCGTAGTAGTCCAGCCCTTCCTGGTTAACTGGACCGCGCCCTTCAGGCAGAACACGCGCCCAACTGGTGGAAAACCGATAGCTGTCAAATCCTGCGTCACGCACAAGATCAAAGTCTTCGCCGAAGCGGTTCAAATGATCACAGGCGCGGTCACCGTTTTCATTGCGCACCACGTTGCCGGGTGTGGCGGCGAACGTATCCCAGTGGGTTTGTCCCGCGCCGCCCTGTGCGTGGCCTTCGATCTGATAAGCAGAGGTTGCAACGCCAAAAAGGAAATCTTCGGGAAAGTCAGAGCGCGAGTATTTCATGATTTGAACCTGTCAGGGGCGGGGCCGGTTGAGCCGCCAACTACCAGCTCGGCCTCCAGCAATCTTGTTTTAACCGGGTCGTCAGGCGATTTGATCCGTTCGGTCAACATCTCGGCTGCTATTTCGCCAGCCTGTCGGACGGATGAGCGCGTAGCGGTAAAGATTGGCACGTCCTGTCCGTTTTTCAGATAAGACAGATCGTCGTCATGAGCGATAACGGATACATCTCGCCCCATCTTCAATCCCGCATCATTCAAGGCGCGCCGCACACCAATCGCCGAGATCATGGAGGAGATCAATATGGCCGTTGGCGGATCATCCATCTCAAGCATGGCACGCGTTTCGTGATGGCCATAAACCTCGGTCATCTCGGCACTGCGCATAAGTGACGGATCGCAGGCTATCCCGGCCTCGCGCAGAGCCTCCAGATACCCGGCGCGACGGCGTTGGGCAAAGTCCATATCCTCTAACCCGTTGATCAGTGCGATGCGACGATGCCCAAGGTCGATCAGGAATTTGGTGGCCCTTTGGAATGAGCTTTTGTTGTTTACGTCGATCCAGTCGTAAGGCTCATCAATTCCAGTCGCGCGGCCATGAACGATGAATGGAACCCCCATGCGGGATAGTACGCGGATACGAGGTTCGTTGACCTTCGGCCCCTGCAGGACAACCCCGTCGACTGCGCCGCGTTGGAACAGGTCGCGGTATGCGCGCTCGATCGAGGTATCGTCGGCATTCGTGAACATCATGTCATAGCCATGTTCCGCGTATTTTCGTGCGGCCCCGGCGACGAAATCGCCGAAAATGGGGTTCACCATCTCATGCTGTGAGGAACTGGGAATCACATGCCCAATGACCATGGATCGCCCCGTGGCCAGCCCTTTCGCGCGGCTGTTTGGCCGATAGCCATGTTTCGCGGCAGCAGCTTGCACACGCACGCGCGTGTCCTCGTTCACCTCGGGATAGCCGTTCAGAGCGCGGCTGACCGTCGTCTGAGACAAACCAAGAATTTCTGAGAGCTGCTTTAGGTTCATATTCGCTTCAAAGCGCCTTCAAATTTGCACTGTCACCTGTATTGTGGGGAATTTGCCTGTGCGTCAACAGGTTTCAACCTATAGGCAGAAAATATTAACATAGTTGAGGTCAGGCAAACCAAATATTGACAGAACCTGAATGTTAGCGGATAAAGCCCGGTATCCAAAGCGCTTTGAAATTCGTGATTCCAGAGCGAGAGATGATACGGGAGGAGAATTCATGAAACACTCGCTTTACGCAGGTGCGGCCACGTTCGCCCTGATGTCGGGCGCTGCGCAGGCGGACAAGGTTACCGTGTTCGGCCCTTGGTTGGGGCCGGATCAGGAAAATGTCGAAAAGGTGCTGGATGGCTTTGCCGCAGCTACCGGGCATGAGTACGCCTATGTCGGGTCAGACAGTTTTGAACAGCAAATCCGTATTGATGCCGAGGCGGGTTCAGCGCCGAACGTTGCCGTATTCCCGCAACCGGGTTTGGCGGCGGATATGGCTAAGTCCGGCTTCCTTACGCCGCTTGCCGATGGCACGGGTGACTGGATTCGCGACAACTATGCCGCGGGGCAGTCATGGGTTGACCTTGGCACATATGGCGGTCCTGACGGGGCGGAAAATCTGTACGGCTTTTTCTACAAGGTCGATGTAAAATCGCTGGTTTGGTACGTGCCCGAGAATTTTGAAGATGCCGGCTATGAAGTGCCGACCACCATGGAGGAGCTCAAGGCGCTGACCGACCAGATTGTGGCGGATGGTGAGACGCCTTGGTGTATCGGTCTGGGCTCGGGTGGCGCGACCGGTTGGCCCGCGACAGACTGGGTCGAGGACATGATGCTGCGTACGCAGTCGCCCGAGGATTATGACGCATGGGTCGCCAACGAGATGAAGTTCAACGACCCCAAAGTCATCGCGGCGATCGAGGAATTCGGCGCGTTTGCCCGTAATGATGACTACGTCGCCGGTGGCGCAGGGGCGGTTGCCACAACCGACTTCCGCGACAGCCCGAAGGGAATGTTCAGCTCACCTCCGCAATGCTACATGCACCGTCAGGCGTCCTTTATCCCGGCGTTTTTCCCTGAAGGTACGGTCGTGGGTGAGGATGCCGATTTCTTCTATTTCCCCGCCTATGAAGGCAAGGACCTCGGCAGCCCGGTTTTGGGTGCCGGAACTCTGTGGGCCATTACCAATGACAGCCCCGGCGCGCACGCTCTGATCGAGTATCTGCAAACGCCCGAGGCGCATGAGACTTGGATGCAGTTGACCGGCTTCCTGACGCCGCACAAGGGTGTCGATACCTCGCTGTTCTCGGATCCGACGCTGAAGAAGATGAACGACATTCTTCTGGGTGCGACGACCTTCCGTTTTGACGGGTCTGACCTGATGCCCGGCGGTGTCGGCGCAGGCACGTTCTGGACCGGCATGGTCGATTACGCAGGCGGAGCATCGGCGCAAGAGGTTGCCGACGAAATCCAATCCTCCTGGGACGCGCTGGACTAAGCGTTCCTGATCGGGCAACCCGCACATCCGGGTTGCCCCACCCCATCGTCGCAAGGGAGACGCGGCATGCATCCGGCATTACAGGGCCTGCTGACCATCGCCATCGGCGTGTCAGGTTGCGTGGGCTATTTCTACCTCTCCAACCAGTTTCTGGACAAAGTGCTGTTTCCGGCGCGGGGTCCGAATGCTGGGCGCAATATCAACCGCGCCAACGTGATCCGACCCTGGTTGTTCCTGTTCCCGGCGCTGGCTGCGTTGGGTCTGTATTTGGCCTACCCGGTGGTCGAAACGCTGCGCCTGTCCCTTACGGATCGTGTGCCCGGTGGGGGCTATGAATGGGTGGGTCTGGAAAACTACATCCAGATGGCCAACGAACCCAAATTCTGGGAAGCCATGCGCAACAACATGTTCTGGCTGATCATCGTGCCTGCGATGTCCACCGCTTTGGGTCTTTTGGTGGCGCAACTGACCGACCGCATCCGTTGGGGCAATATCGCCAAGTCGCTGATCTTCATGCCGATGGCGATTTCCTTTGTGGGTGCGTCGGTGATTTGGAAGCTGGTCTATGATACCCGCCCGGCCGAGCAGGACCAGATCGGGATGCTGAACGCGCTCTATCTGTTTTTTGGCGGGACCGAGCCGCAGACATGGCTGACCATCCCGTTCTGGAACAGTTTCTTTCTGATGGTAGTGCTGATCTGGATTCAGACCGGGTTCGCCATGGTGATCCTGTCTGCTGCCCTTCGCGGTATCCCCGAAGAAACCATCGAAGCGGCCATTCTGGACGGTGCCAACCCGTTCCAGATCTTCTTCCGCATTAAAGTCCCGCAGATCAAAACCACCATTCTCGTCGTCTGGACCACGATCACCATCACCGTGCTCAAGGTTTTCGACATCGTCTTTGCCATGACCAATGGCCAGTGGGAGACGCAGGTTCTGGCCAACTACATGTACGACAAACTGTTCCGCGCGAATGACTGGGGCGTGGGGTCGGCCTCGGCCATGGTGATCATGCTGCTGGTGACGCCGATCCTGATCTGGAACGTGCGCAACGCGCGCAAAGAGATGGAGTGAGGTCATGAGCGATATTGCAGGAACCAAACCGGCGCTGCACTGGGTCGTCCATGCCTCAGTTGTCTTTTTGGTCGTGCTTTGGGTGGTGCCGACGCTAGGGCTGTTGATCTCATCCTTCCGAACGGCGGACCAGATCGCGACCAGCGGCTGGTGGCGGTCGCTGTTCCCATCTGAACAGAACCTGACATTGCGGTCTGCTGGGCCGGAAACTCAGGTGCAGGAAAACGGGATGTACGTGATTGAGGGCAACTTGTTTGATGCGGGCGCCAAGGCCACGATATCGAAATGGGGCGTCAGCTCGCGGGCCGTGGATGCGTTTGTTCCGGGTGAGATTGCCGAGATGCGCCGGGGTGGAACGATCACCGTGGACGCGCAAGGCAACTACAGGATGGAGAATCCCGACGAGTTTACCGGCAGCCGTGGTGCCCGTGTGTTCGTAACCGCCGAGTTGCCGCCCGAGTTCACATTGGCGAACTACCACAAAGTCCTGCTGGCCGAAGACAGTACCGACAGCATGGGGCGGGCCTTTTTCAACACATTGACCGTGACTATCCCGGCGACAATCATCCCTATTCTGGTGGCGGCCTTTGCAGCCTATGCGCTGGCGTGGATGGACTTCCCGGGCCGCGCCCTGCTAATCGCCGCCGTGGTTGGGTTGCTGGTGGTTCCGCTGCAGTTGGCGTTGATCCCGCTTCTGAAATTCCACCTGAATATCGGGATCGGCAAAGGGTATCTGGGCGTCTGGATGGCCCATACCGGGTTCGGGATGCCGCTGGCGATCTACCTGCTGCGCAACTACATGGCGGGGCTTCCGCGTGATCTGATCGAGAACGCGCGGGTCGACGGCGCGACCGAGTTTCAGATTTTCACCAAACTGATCCTGCCGCTCAGCTTCCCGGCACTGGCCTCCTTCGCGATCTTCCAGTTCCTGTGGACGTGGAACGATCTGCTGGTCGCCAAGGTCTTTTTGATCGACGCGTCTGGTCAGACCACCGTCATGACCAACCGGATTGTTGAGTTGTTGGGCACACGGGGCGGCAACTGGGAAATTCTGGCGACAGCGGCCTTCGTGTCGATTGCCGTACCGCTGATCGTTTTCTTTGCAATGCAAAAATACCTGGTCCGAGGCCTATTGGCCGGATCCGTCAAATAGAGGCGTCTGATGAACGTGCAGAACACTGTAGACACAACAAAAGCAACCCAAGCAGCCTCCGACTGGTGGCGCGGCGGCGTGATCTACCAGATCTATCCCCGCAGCTTTCAGGACAGCAATGGCGACGGAATTGGCGACTTGAAGGGGATCACGCAACGGCTGGGCTATATCGCCTCGCTTGGCGTTGATGCGATCTGGATTTCGCCGTTTTTCAAGTCTCCGATGAAGGATTTCGGGTACGATGTCAGCGACTACCGCGATGTCGATCCGATGTTCGGCACGATGGAGGATTTCAAAGAGCTGCTGGATCAGGCGCATGGTCAAGGGCTGAAAGTGATGATTGACCTCGTGCTGTCGCATACCTCGGATCAACATCCTTGGTTTAGCGAAAGCCGTATGAGCCGCGAGAACGCCAAATCCGATTGGTACGTATGGGCCGACCCGAAACCGGACGGGACACCGCCGAACAACTGGCTGTCGATCTTTGGTGGCTCGGCCTGGCAGTGGGACTCGCGGCGGTTGCAGTATTACCTGCACAACTTCCTGACCTCACAGCCGGATTTGAACTTCCATTGCCCGGACGTGCAGGACGCCTTGCTGGACGTGGCCCGGTTCTGGCTGGATTTGGGCGTCGATGGCTTCCGCTTGGACACGATCAACTTCTATTTCCACGATGCCCAGCTTCGCGATAATCCCGGTCTTCCGATGGACCAACGCAACGCCTCGATTGCGCCGATGGTGAACCCCTATAACCATCAAGATCACCTTTTCTCCAAGAGCCAATCCGAGAATATCGCTTTCCTTGAGCGCCTGCGCGCGTTGACCGACGAATATGACGGCCGCGCCTGTCTGGGTGAGGTCGGCGACGCACAACGCGGGCTTGAAATCATGGGCGAATACACATCCGGCGATAAGCGGATGCATATGTGCTATGCTTTCGAGTTTTTGGAAAAGCGCGCACTGACCGCGTCTTACGCTAAACAGGTATTCGACCAGTTGGGGGAAAAGGCCGGTGATGCATGGCCCTGTTGGGCGTTCTCGAACCACGACGTGCAGCGCCACGCCTCACGCTGGAGGCTAAGCGACTCGGCCATCCGGCAACACGCGGTTCTTATGATGTGCCTGCGGGGGTCGGCCTGTCTGTATCAAGGCGAGGAACTGGGCCTGCCCGAGGCGGATGTGGCATTTGAAGACCTGCAAGACCCCTACGGCATCGAATTCTGGCCGGAGTTCAAAGGCCGCGACGGGTGCCGCACGCCGATGGTTTGGGCAGCGCAGGACGAACACTCTGGATTCAGCAAAGGACGTCCCTGGCTTCCGGTCAGTTCGTCGCAAACCGAACGCGCCGTGGACCGGTTAGAGCAAGACCCCAAGTCGATGCTGCACCATTACCGTCAAGCGATTGCGCTGCGCCACGCGCATTCTGCATTGATGTCGGGTGCGCAAGTTCAGATGGTTCAATCCGGCTCGGCTCTTTCCTTTGTGCGTGAAGACCAAGGTGAGCAGGTGTTCTGTGCCTTCAATCTGGGTTCAGACCCGGCAGAGGTCGCCGTGCCGGACGGCAACTGGCGCGTTATCGGGGAGGAGTTGGGCAGTGTCGGCGGGTCAGGAGAACTGACCCTCGGCGCTGCTCAGTTCTGTCTGATGGTTCGGGAAAAGGGGTAGGTCATGTCGGAACTCAATCTCACGGATGTCGCAAAGACCTACGGCAGTATTGATGTCTTGAAGGATATCAACCTCGACATCGAGCGCGGCGAGCTGATTGTTTTCGTAGGGCCGTCCGGCTGTGGCAAGTCCACCTTGTTGCGCATGATTGCGGGGCTGGAAAAAATCTCGGACGGAACGCTGGAGATCGAGGGTCAGGTCATGAATGACGTGCCCCCGGCGCAGCGCGGTATTGCGATGGTGTTTCAGAGTTACGCGCTTTATCCCCACATGACCGTGCGCGAGAATATGACGTTTGCCCTCAAGATTGCCAAACTACCTGCCGACGAGGTCAACGCCGCCGTTGAGCGGGCTGCCCGTATTCTTCAGCTTGAGCCGTTTCTGGACCGTTTGCCCAAGGCGCTGTCGGGTGGGCAGCGTCAGCGGGTCGCCATCGGGCGGGCCATCGTGCGCGACCCTAAGGTCTATCTGTTCGACGAACCGCTATCTAATCTTGATGCGGCGTTGCGCGTGGCCACGCGGATTGAAATCGCGCGTCTGAAAGAGGCGATGCCCGACAGCACGATGATCTACGTGACCCATGATCAGGTTGAGGCAATGACTTTGGCCAGCCGGATTGTGGTTCTGGCCAACAAGGGGATTGCTCAGGTCGGTACTCCGCTAGAGCTGTATGAGACGCCGGACAACGAATTTGTCGCGCAGTTCATTGGCTCGCCGTCGATGAACCTGCTGCCCGGTGTCATCGTACAAACGGGTGCGACGACCGTTGTCGAGTTGGAAGCCGGTGGAACGATCACCAGCAGTATCGCGACCGAAGCAGAGGATCAGGGCAAACAGGTGAATGTCGGTATCCGGCCCGAAGATTTTGTTCCGAGCGACGCGGATGCCGCCTTTCAGGGGGTCGTGGACTTCACTGAAGCCTTGGGAGAGGTCACTTTGCTGTATTTCGAGAACCGCAAAGGGGCCGATTCCGTGATTGCCAAGTTGCAAGGTATTCAGCGCAACATGCGGGGGAAAACCGTTGCCCTTTCAGCCAGCCCGGACAAGGTGCATCTGTTCCACAATGGCACATCCATGCGCAAAAAGCCCTGATATCCCCGTCGATTACAGAATCGCACCTGTGGTCGGAGCGTGGTTCATACCCTTTCACGCAGCCCACAGAAGCGCCGCTGCCAAAATAAGCAGCAAACACAAGTTGCGTCCCTTGTTTGGGGCGCATTACGCTTTTTGAGGCAATCAGCATCAGCCCCTTTGTTTCATTGCACTACACTGCATATAAGCAGCTTCTCGTTTCCAAACTGGACTTATGAAAACTGGCAACTGTCACTTTTGGACTGACAGCCGGATCGCAAAGGTCTAGCCTGTATCCACAAAAACAAAAAAACGGATTTGCAACGGGAGTTATGACGATGACTAAACACCAAAACCTGTCCCGCCGGACGGTACTAAAAGGTGCGGGCGCGGCGGCGCTGGCGGCACCCCTTTACAGCAAAAGCGCGCTGGCCTCATCGGGTGAGATCAACATTCTGATGTGGTCTGACTACTTGCCGCCCAGTTTCCTGGAGGAGTTTGAAACTCTGACCGGGATCAAGGTGAACTACACCGGTATCGGGTCGAACGAAGAAATCATCAACAAGATGAAGGCCACCAAGGGTCAGGGCTTTGACATTGTCTCGCCCACCAACAACCGGTCCCTGCAGTGGGAGCCGCTGGAACTGTTGCAGCCCTTTGACATGAACAAGGTGCCGATTGATCTGGTGAACCCGGCGATGGCGGCGATCGGCACGGACGCCTGGAACTTTGCAGACAGCGGCGTTCACTGGCTGCCGCATATCTGGGGCACCGAAGGGATTGCTTACCGTACGGACCTGTGGCTGCCTGAAGGGGACGCGCCCTCATATGGCGATGTCTGGTCCGAAGAAAACGCCGGTAAGACCATGGGCCGCGCACACTCCATGATGCTGGGTGCGGGTCTGTATATGGAACGCGCGGGCGAGATGGAGCCGGGTTCCGTATGGGCGGCCTATGGTGACGAAGACACCATGCGTAAAGTCTGGGGTCAGATCACCGACTGGTGTGTCGAGCGCAAGAACCGGATCAAGCTGATCTGGAACGACGCGGATACCCAGAAAAACGGTCTGCTGAACGAAGGCGTCGTGGTCGGTCAAACTTGGGATGGTCCGCCGCTGGCACTGAAATCGGCAGGTGAGCCGGTGCACTATCAAGCTCCGGTCGAAGGTGCGATGGCTTGGGTTGATGGTATGGCAATGCCGACCGGCGCGGCCAATATCGATCAGGTTTACGCCTTTATCGACTTTGCTTACCAGGCGAAACCGGCTGGTGTCGCGATTGATAGCCATGGCTACAACTCGCCTGTTCTGGGTGCCGATCAGTATTCCGGCGATACCTACAAGAAGAACTTCGCCGAAGCGTATCCGGGCGACTCTCTGGCCAACCTGAACCCGTGGCCTGCCGAAGCACCATGGTACGCGGAAACCCGGACCGAGTTCGTCAACAAGTTCAAAAGCGCCTAATCGCGTTGAACTCAAGCCCTCCGCCACTGGGCGGGGGGTAGTCAAACCGCGCACTGATCAGGTGTGACGGATGCTTTTTCGGTGCGTTTTGCAAACGCACCAGACGGGGATACCTAAAATGAGTGCAGGGGTCGGTGTAGATCTTGAGAACCTGTGGATCCGTTTCGGTGACTTTGTCGCTGTGCGGGACGCCAATGTGAATATCAACGGGGGCGATTTCTTTTCGTTCCTCGGGCCGTCGGGATGTGGCAAGACAACAATCCTGCGCGCTGTGTCGGGTTTTCTGGACCCAAGTGAGGGCAGGGTCCTGATCGGTGGCAACGATATGCGTGGTATCGGTCCCAACAAACGCCCGACCGCCCTGATATTTCAAAACCTCGCGTTGTTCCCTCTTATGAAAGTTTGGGAGAACATCACCTTTTCGATGGAGATCAAAGGCTCCAGCGCGACGCAGCGCCGCAAGCGTGCGGACGAGTTGCTGGACATGATCGCTCTGCCCGGTCAGGGCGACAAGCTGCCAAGCGAACTGTCCGGTGGGCAACGTCAACGCGTTGCGATTGCACGGGCGCTGTGTGCCGAACCCGACGTGTTGTTGCTGGATGAGCCGCTTTCGGCACTGGACCTCAAATTGCGCCAGCACATGCGGACTGAATTGCGAGAGATTCAGCAGCGTGTTGGCATCACATTCATCTATATCACCCACGATCAGGGTGAGGCTCTGACCATGTCGGACAATATTGCCGTCATGCGGGCCGGAGTGATTGACCAGATCGCTGACGGCAAGACGATTTACAACGATCCCAACACGGCTTTTGCTGCGTCATTTGTTGGTGAAAACAATGTGTTCCGGGGCAAGATCAAACAGATCATGGGGACGGAAGCACTGATTGCAACGAACCGTTCCGGCGATCTGGTTGCGCGGATATCCAGCGCCAATCAGGGCAAGGTGAAAGAAGGCGATGAGGCGATGATGTTCATCCGCCCCGAGGCGTTCGCCATCGCACCCGAAGGCGCATCTGGCAACCATTTCGTGACGGCGCGGGTCAACCACGAAGAGTTTGAGGGCAACGTGTTCAACATCTTCACCGAAGGTGAAGGCGGCAAAGAGATCAAAGTGTCGATCCCGAACCACGGACAATCCTTCCAAGACCACACCGGACAGAACATCACGCTGGAATACGAGACCCAAAACGCGGTTCTGGTCCCGGCGGGTGAACTGGCTGCGGAATAAGAGGGTCGGAAACATGCCCAAATTCCTCAAGGAGTTTTTCAATCGCAACGGCACCGGGATGGGGCTGGCGATATTGGGGCTGGTCCTGTTCTGGACCATCGGCCTGATTATCCTGCCGCAACTCTCGATGTTGGACTTTTCGTTCCGTCCGAACCTGCCGCCGCCGGAAATTGGCGGACCAAAGGACGTTTATACGCTCGAGAACTACAAATACCTGATTTACGGCCCGGAAGGGGGATCTCAGGACTACAATTCGGTCGACCTGAGAGTGTTCTTCAGAACGTTGCTCGCGGCTGTCTGCGTGACTATTTTCAACCTGATCATCTGCTATCCGATCGCCTACTATCTGGGGCAGTCCAAGGGTAGTCATATTCGCATTTTCGCGATCATGCTGATCATCCCTTACTGGATCAACGAAATCCTGCGTGCGTTCGCGTTACGGATCATCTTTGGCGAGACCGGAGTTCTGAACACCCTGTTCATGGGTCTGGGGATCTGGGACACGCCCTTTGACTTTATCCGCAACGACATCGCCCTCTATGCGGGTCTTGGATATGCCTACATCCTGCTGATGATTTTCCCGATCTACAACGTGATCGAAAGCCTCGATCACAACCAGATCGAGGCTGCGCGCGATCTGGGCGCGCCTTGGTGGAGGATTCACTGGCGCGTGGTTATTCCCTACGCCAAGCCGGGCATCAGTTCGGGCTGTACAATGGTCTTCATGCTATCCGCTGGTGCCCTTGCCGCGCCGCAGATTCTGGGCGGCCCGTCCAGCCTGTGGTTTACGCAACTGATCTATCAGCAGTTCAACGACAACAATGACTGGCCGCAAGGTGCCGCCTACGCGATCGTGCTGCTTGTGACCTGTATCTTGTTCGTTCTGGCCATAATGCGCCTGTTCAAGGTGAACATGGGGGATATTGGGAAATGAACCTCTCTTTCCTTCGTGTAAGCATCTGGGTCTACCTGGCCCTTTTCTTCCTGTACCTGCTTGGTCCGCTTGTGATCATGTCGGTTACGGCATTCAATTCATCCGCCTTCCCGCGGATGACTCCGTGGGAGTGTCTGACCTTTCAGTGGTTCGGCGATCTGTTTCAGGATCAGCGTATTCTGAACGGGATCAAGAACTCGTTGATCATCGGTGCGGGAACGGTCGTTCTATCGGTTGCGATGGGGCTGGCGGGCGCGCTGATGCTGACCCAGATATGGCCCAAGCTGCGTGCGACGTATTACACGATCATCATTGCCCCAATCCTGATCCCGGGCGTGGTTCTGGGTATCTCGACGCTGGTATTCTGGGACCGGATCAATCGGATGCTGGGGCTGGGCGCAGATAGCGTATTGTCAAACGGGGTTTTCCTGACTGTGATCGGTCAGTCCACTTTTATCGCAAGCTATTGCATGCTGGTTCTGGTGGCGCGGCTACAGCGATACGACATCGCGCTGACCGAGGCAGCTTTGGACCTTGGTGCAACGCACGCGCAGGCATTTCGCAAGATCTTGCTTCCGTTCATGCGGCCCGCGATCGCGTCGGCGGCTGTGCTTGCGTTCCTTGCATCGTTTGAGAACTACAACACGACCACCTTTACCTTTGGCGAATATCCGACACTGACGATCGAGCTGGCGCAGAAAGTGCGCTATGGCATCACGCCGTCGATCTCGGCACTGGCCTTCATTATCGTGGCGCTGACCGTGTTCTTTGCCCTGCTGAACGAGGCCAAGTTGAAGCGTCAGGAACTGGTTGCAGCCGCGCGCAAGAATGCCACGGTCGAGGAACTGGCAGGGAAGATCAAACTGCCCAGCTTCTTTGCCGGCAATATGGCCGCCGTGCTTCTGGTCGTGTTTGCCGTTGCCACGATTACCGTGGTCGGCACTGCGACCGCGTACAACCCGGCCCAGTGCATCGCCAATGTCAAAGAGGAAAAACGTCTAGAAGCCGAACAGCGTATCCAAGAGCTGCGTAAGCAGCGCGAGGAACAGCGCAAAAAGCGTGAGGCTGAGGAGGCTGAACAAGGCGACGCGGGGCAATCGGCGCCGAAGCCTTCAAACAACAGCGGCTTTGGCAACGTGTTTGCGCCGAACACATTGGGCAACGAGGAAGAAGAAAGTCAGGACACCGAAACGCAGCCGTCAAATAACGGTGGGTTCGGTGGCGTATTCGACCCAAACAGCCTTAAATCTGAATAACTGGAGAGCCTGATAAAGGCCGACTGCGCCCGGAGAGATTACCCCTCTTCGGGCGCATTTTTTGTCAATATGGCAACGTCGCACGCGTTGATCTTTGTTCCGTTCCATTCCACGGGGGTCGCGTTGTAGTTGATCAGGAACGTATGGCCCTTGGTGTCTCGCCGACGAAGGCCGTCGGGCATCGGGTGCAACGCCAATCCCACTTGTTGCGAGGCCATATTGATCACGCGATCCCAAAGCGCCTCATCCGGGAAGCCCGCCAGATACCAAAACCCGTTTTCGCCTTTCAGGGCAGAGGTGCCATCCTCAAAGGTCAGCAGATCGGACGCTGTCCCGGACAAACGGTCAACCCAGTGCTGGGCTGCGCCGCCACCGTCGACGTTGCGCTTTATTGACGGGGGCAGCGTCTCAACCAGATCGACATCACAGTCCAAACCCGACAGGCCTGGGCGTCCTGTTTTCGGAATTTGGAAATCCGGCGTGATCGCCCCTGTGCGCGGGCCGAGGACAGCCAGATCACATCCTTTGTTCAGGCTGGTCTCGAGGTCGGTGTCCACACTCGCCAGACCCGGCGCAAGGATCACTTTGTAAGCGTTCTCGGGGATATTGTCCGAGGATAGAAAATCGACTGAAAGCCCAGCACGCCGCAGCGCGCGGTAGGCCGAGAACACGAGGCGGAAATAATCGAAACCAGCACCTTGTGGTTGTGTCGCCCAAGCCCAGTCCGACGCATAGTCGAAGACGATCGCAACATCAGCCTTACTCTGTTGGACGTCACCCAGTTGGGACAACACATCACAGGTTTGCCGCGCCTCAGACAAGGCCGGAGCCGGGCGGTTGTTCGGTGTCAACAACCCTGCGTGCATCTGCTCTTGTGCGAACGGAGCCTGCCGCCACCGGAAATAACTGACCACTTCGGCACCATGTGCCACGGCTTCCAGCGACCACAGCCGCACCATACCCGGCAGGGGTGCCGGATTGTACGGAGCCCAATTCACCGGACCGGGTTGCTGTTCCATGACCCACCAGCGACCATGTCCAACCGTGCGGTAAAGGTCGTGATGAAACGCCTGCATGTCGGGGTCACCCTGTTGCAGAAAGGCAGCCTTATGTGCTTCGTCAGCCTCAAGCCGGTCGGAAAGAAACCCAATCGGGTAGCTGTCCCATGTCGCGATATCCAGATCGGCCCCGACTTTGAAATGGTCAAAGTCCAGAATCCGCCCCATGTAATTATGTAAGAGGGGCGCGTTTGTCAGTGGGCGCAGCGCATCAACCTGCGCCTTGTTGAACTCTACCACCTGATCAGAGCTGAACCGACGAAAGGCCAGAACATGTGCCGGGTTTGGTTCTGTCACGGTCAGATTTGGCAGGTCGATCTGGTCAAACCCATCATATTCCATCGACCAAAAGACATTGCCCCAAGCAGAGTTCAACGCATCAATGGTGCCGTATTGGTCCTCAAGCCAGTTCTGAAATGCGACCAAGGCAGGGTCGCTGTAGCTGAGTGTCGTATCATGACAGCCATATTCATTATCGATCTGCCACGCGGCGATATGGGGGTTGCCCCCGTAACGCTCGCCCATGATCCGGGCAATGCGTGCGCATTCGGCAATATAGCCTTTGTGGCTGAAACAATAATGACGGCGCGATCCAAATTTTCGCGGTCGCCCCTGCGCGTCTACAGCCAACATGTCGGGGTGCTTTTCCTGCATCCAACGCGGCGGCGTCGCAGTCGGCGTGCCCATCACAACCTTCAGCCCCGCAGACCCGAGTATTTCCACAGCGCGATCCAGCCAGTCAAAGCGCAAATCTCCGGGGGTTGGCTCGATCCGGCTCCAGGCAAACTCACCGATCCGAACCCAACTCAGACCGGTTTCGATCATGCACGCGGCGTCGTCGGCCCACATTTCTTCGGGCCAGTGTTCGGGGTAATAGCAAACTCCAAGTTCTGGCTTCATAGGATAACTCTGGGTTCTGGCTGGCCTTTGCCGACATCGCTAGCTGCAAAAGTCATACCGTTGGAAGGTTGTTCTTTAAGAGCTGTTTCGCCCAGACCCTCACGCGCAGTTGTACAGAACAAGGTTGTAAAGTCAGGTCCGCCAAATGCAGGGCAGGAAACATGCGCGGCCTCAAAAGTCTGCGCTTTCAGAAACCGGCCTTCGGGACTGTATGCTGCGACCCGGTGTGCGCCCCATTGTGCTATCCAGATGTTGCCGTCGACATCAACGACAGCTCCGTCCGGGTTCAACTTGTCTGCGCGTAAGTCCAGAAAAACGGAACTGCGCCCTTCGGGCCAGCCGGTTTCAGGGTCCAGTGACCAGCGCATGACTTGTTGTGTCATCGTGTCCGTGTAGTAGGCGCAGGATCGGTCCGGCGCGAAACAGATTGCGTTCGAGATGGTGATGCCGCTGGTAAGCCTGCGCAATTCCCCGTTCCAAAAGCGATAGATCGAACCCGCGCCCGGTTCGGCGTTCTTGCCCATTGTCCCGATCCAAAACCCGCCCCAAGGATCGGCGCGTCCGTCGTTCGAGCGGGTGACTGGATTTTCGGCTTCCAGTGGAAGGATCAACTCTTTATCGCCGCTGTTCAGATCATATCGCCAAAGCCCGGTTTCTGATGCGATCAGCAGGGTGTCGCGATCCACCCATCCGGCGGCAGATACGTGTTCGGAAAACTGCCAATAGTGCTGTTTCCCCTGCAGCCGTGACATCAGACATTTGTTGACGATATCGAACCAGAAAAGCTGCTGTCGCCCAGGGTGCCACAGCGGACCCTCGCCAAGCTCGCAAGGACGGTCGTCAAAGACATAGCTCATCCAGCTGCCTCATCATAAGCCGAAACGATCCGTGTTGCCCGGTCTGCGACTTCGGTCACGTTCATGCCCGGCTTAAAGAGCGCAGATCCAATGCCGAAACCGTCCGCGCCTGCCTTGATCCACTCTGCAAAATTCTCGGGACCGGCCCCTCCAACCGCAAAGATCAATGTGCCTTTCGGCAGGACCGGCCGCATTGCTGCCAAGCCTTGTGGTCCTGCCATCACGCCGGGAAACAGTTTCAGCCCTGTCGCTCCGGCCTTGAGCGCTGCGAAAGCCTCGGTCGGGGTATAAACACCGGGCCAGCTTTGCATGTTCAAAGAAACCGACCGGTGGATAACTTCGGCATCAAAATTGGGAGAAACGACAAGCTGACCGCCAACATCGGCCACCTGCTGCACCTCTTGCGGTGTCAATACGGTGCCTGCGCCAATCAACGCCTTGTCTCCGCACTGATCGGCCAGGATTCCTATGCTGTCTAAGGGGTTGGGAGAGTTTAGAGGAACCTCTATCCTGTCTATGCCCGCGTCTATAAGCGCGTGTCCGATTGCAGCGGCTTCGGTCGGCTTCAGCCCGCGTAGGATGGCGATAATTGGGCGGCTCATACGGTTTGCCTCGTAAGGTTTCGGGCCCGCATCAGACCCGCCAAAGTGGATTGGGTGCTGTTGACAATCTCAACGAATGCCCCCTGTTTTTCGAGTGCGCTGGCATAAACGTCAGATATTTCCCGAGCTCCGATGATCACGATCTGCTGACCCAGCCAATACGGGCGGGTCGCGGCCAGTTCAGCGCCGATCAGGAAACCTGACAGCCGTGAGCGGGCGACAATCGGGTCGTCTCCGCGCAAGAGGTCAGCCGCCCGCAAGCCAAACAGACGGGCGGCAAGCTGTTCGGGTTTGGACAGCGTGTCGGCGACAGCATCGGAAAAGGCGTTGTCGTCCCATCCTTCCCCGATTGAGTGCTTCAGTACGGATTGTCCGCGTAGCAGCTCAAACATCTCGCCAGTCATGAAGGTGCGAAAACTGACGACTTCGTCCGCACTGATCTGAACCCACTTGGTGTGAGTTCCAGGAAGACAAATGACCCCGTCCCAGTTTTGTCGGCTCGCCAGAAATCCGGCGATCTGCGTTTCTTCGCCGCGCATGACATCGGGCGGAGCGTTCTGTTTCAACCCCGGCACAACAAATGCTCTAATTCGGGGATCAGTGTCGGGCACGCGGATTGGTGCAGCGGGAAGTGGGGCGACAGGAACGGCAGAATAGGGAGCCTCAACCCAGCCTTGTCTTGCCCCGACCATGCCGCACGCGACAACGTCGGTCGGAGAGCTGCCCAGCCAACCTTCGATCAACGCAAGCAGCGCGGATTGAAATTTGTCCCTCGACAGTTTCGCCATGCCCTGATCGGAATGTGCCTGATCCAGGATCGTTTCACCCTGCATCGCCCAAACCCGTAGATGAGAGGTTCCCCAGTCTGCCGCGATCCACTCAATATTCATTGCGCTACCCCGTCACCACTACGCCACCATCGACAACCATGCATTGCCCTGTCATCGCGCGGCTGGTTTGGGACGCCAGAAACAAGGTTGGCGCAATCATGTCTTCTGGCGTCAGGTGTTCCTTGAGGCATTGCCGGTCCATATGCGCGGCCAGATCCTCGGGCGTTGCCCACACGTCCAACTGCTTTTGCGTCAACACCCATCCGGGCGCCAGCGCGTTTACCCTGATGTTCTGCGGGCCCAACTCACGCGCCAGAGAACGGGTCATCCCGGTAATTCCAGCGTTTGAGGTCGTGTAAATTGGATAACCGGCGTTGCCCATCATGTAGCTGATTGAGCTGAAATTGATGATCGACCCGCCCTTGTCCTGCATCTGTCGGGCGGCCTCCTGACAGGCAAAGTAATATGCCTTGAGGTTCACCTCGATCATCCAGTCCCAGAATTCGGTCGTGGTTTCTTCTAAGGAGTGGCGTTTGTCGTTGGCGGCGTTATTCACGAGCACGTTGATTGGGCCGTATTCCTCGGCGGCTTGGTTCATCGTCGCGTGCAGCAACTCGGTATCCGTCATGTCGCCCTGCATGAACAAGGGCGCGCGACCGTGTTTGTCGCGCATCTGCTCGACAAACACGGCGGCGTCAGAGCGGCCGATAAAGGCAACATTGGCACCCTGAGCCATAAACCCATCGGTCAGCGATGCGCCGACTCCCGATCCGCCACCAGTGATGTAGACAGTGGCCCCGTTCAGGTCGTGAAAAGTGGCAGGTTGGTCCATCAATGACTCTCTCTGGTAACTAAGCGGGTGTCCTTGCCGACAAGGAAATCAAGGTCGGCACCCTGATCGGCCTGCAACACGTGATCAATGTAAAGTTTAGCGTATCCGCGAGTGTAATGCGGTTCGTCCGGTTGCCAAGCTGCGCGGCGCGCGTCCAGTTCATTTTGGTCGACCAACAGCTCTAGCTCGCCTTTGCGGGCGGACACGCGAATACGGTCGCCGGTTTTGACCAGCGCCAGCGTGCCACCCGCCTGTGCTTCGGGACTGACATGCAGAATGACGGTGCCAAAAGCCGTGCCAGACATGCGCGCATCCGAGATACGGATCATGTCGCGTACGCCCTCTTTTACCAATTTGGCAGGGATCGGCATGTTGCCTACTTCGGGCATCCCCGGATAGCCCTTGGGACCGCATCCCTTGAGGACCAGAATGGTCTCGGGTGTCACCGGCAGGTCTTCGCGGTCAATATTGGCTTTCAAGTCTTCGATGTTTTCAAAAACATAGGCTTCTGCCTCGGTCTCCAGCAATTCATCCGTAGCGGCCGAGGGTTTCACAATCGCTCCGTTCGGTGCCAGATTACCGCGAAGTACGCGCAGCCCTGCCGCGGGTTTCACAGGATCATCAAAGCCGTGGATCACATCGCGGTTAAAACATTCCGCCCCTTCGTAATGGGCCGAGATGTCCTTGTTCAGCACGGTTTTCGCGGGTCGCAGAAAGGGTTTGAGTTCATTCAGAACGACCGGCACACCACCGGCGTAGCAGAAATCTTCCATCAGGTATTTGCCCGAGGGCATACAGTTCACCAACAAGGGAATTTCTGACCCGATCTCAAAATCTTTCAGCGACAGATCCACTCCGACACGACCGGCAAGGGCTAACAGGTGCACGACCGCATTGGTCGAACCGCCGACTGCCGCATTGGTCAGGATGGCGTTTTCAAACGCTTCTTTGGTCAGGATGTCCGACGGCTTCAGGTTTTCGTCCACCATCTCGACAATCCGTTTGCCGGTCAGATGCGCCAGCGCCATGCGCCGCGCGTCAACTGCGGGCAGGGCGGCGTTGGTAGGCAGGCTCATCCCCATCGCCTCAACCAATGAGGCCATGGTCGAGGCCGTGCCCATCGTCATGCAGACACCCGCGCTGCGCGACATGCCGGATTCAGCGTTCATGAAATCCTGCAACGTCATCTCTCCGGCGCGCACGGCTTCGGAGAATTTCCAGACATCCGTGCCCGACCCGATGTCCTGCCCCCGATACTTGCCGTTCAGCATCGGGCCAGAGCTGACCACGATGGACGGCAGATCGACCGAGGCCGCACCCATCAACTGCCCCGGCGTGGTCTTGTCGCAGCCGCCCAGCAGGACGACACCATCGATGCCATAAGCGCGGATGGATTCCTCGACATCCATCGCCAGCAGGTTGCGGAACAACATGGCCGTGGGCTTCATCTGCGTCTCGCCCAGCGACATGACGGGGAATTCGACGGGAAATCCTCCGGCTTCCCACACGCCGCGTTTCACGCCCTCGGCCAGATCGCGCAGGCCCGAGTTGCAGGGGGTCAGTTCCGACCATGTGTTGCAGATGCCGATGATGGGGCGGCCATCAAAAGCGTGATCGGGAAAACCCTGGTTCTTCATCCACGAGCGGTGGATGAATCCGTCCTTGTCCAGCTTTCCGTACCAGTGTTCCGAGCGGCGTTTCTTGGTCATAGGATTTGCCCCTTCAAGCAGCTTTGGCGGGCTGGCACCAGTCAGGCAGCCAATCAGCATGGGCGGTCAGAAGGTCGCTGACCATGTTTCGGATTTGTCGGAGGTCCAGTTCGGCGGCGGTATGCGGGTCCATCATCGCAGCGTGATAGATAAACTCCGGGTTTTGTTCGACCAAAGCCCGAACGGTCAGTTCCTGCACGTTGATCTGAGTGCGCATCAGCGCAACCAGTTGCGGCGGTATATCTGCTACGACAGAAGGCTGAACGCCGTTGCTGTCCACGAGGCAAGGGGTCTCAACTGCTGCGCCAAGCGGCAATTGCGGTATCTGTCCTGTATTGGGCAGGTTGCCGTAGGCCACATAGGGTGTGTCCGTGACAATCGCGTTCATCAGGTCGGCGGCAAATTCGTGGCTGCGCTCTACTGTGATGTTACGGCCATCGGTAAGCGTTTTGGCCTGTTCTTTCCAACTGGCGACCTGTTCCTCGCAACGTGTCGGATACTCGTCCAGCGGAATCCCGAACTGGTCAATCAGGTCCTGTCGTCCCTCTTTGATGAACCAAGGGACATACTCGGCCAGATGCTCTGAGCTTTCGGTGCAGAAATAGCCCAAGTGATCCATCACTTCGTATCGCACCTTGTTCGGGCACCGTGGCATCAGCAAAGGGGGCTTTGGCAACCGCCCACTGGCATAGCCCTGACGAAGCGCCGGGTAGAGGTCGCGCCCTTCGTGCTCCAACCGCAAGAAAAAGGCGACGTGGTTTACGCCTGCAACCTTGTATCGGATGTCATGCTTGGGCAGGTCCAGATCATGCGCCAGTTCCTCGACCGTGTTCTGGACCGAATGGCACAGACCCACGTGTTTCAGAGCTGGAAACCGCTCGGCCAGCGCCCAGGTGTTGATCGCCATCGGGTTGACGTATTGCAGCAATGTCGCATTGGGACAAAGCTGCATCATGTCCTGCGCGACGTCCCAAAGCACGGGTACCGTGCGCAGACCACGCATTATGCCTCCGACGCCCAGCGTGTCGGCGATGGTCTGGCGCAGGCCGTATTGTTTCGGGATTTCAAAATCAGTGACCGTGCAGGGTTTGTAGCCGCCCACCTGAAACGCGGTGATCACGAAATCCGCGCCGTCGAGGGCCGCCCGTCGGTCTGTGTGGGTGGTGACCGTCGCGCCCGTTCCGACCGATCGGATCATGGCCTTTGCAACAGTTTCGCTTTCGGCCAGCCGCTCTGCGTCGATGTCCATCAGCGCAAAGTGGCTGTCCGCCAGGGATGGGGTAAGCAGCGCATCGCCCACGATGTTACGCATGAAAATCGTGGAGCCTGCTCCAACGAATGCAATCTTGGTCATTTTGCAAACCTTTGGTTTGGCGTTATTTTACGGCACCGAGGGTCAGCCCCGCGATGAAGTGTTTCTGCATGAGAAAGAACATGGCGACCGGAGGCAGAGCGGCCACGATCGAACCAGCACTCATTAACTGGTAGGCGGCCCGAAACTGCGCATTGAAACTGGTGATACCTGCAGTGACCGGCTGGCTTTCGGCCCCTTGGGTCAGGACGACGGCCCAGAAATAGTCGTTCCAGATGAAGGTAAAGATAAGCACGCTCAGCGCCGCAATCGCCGGTTTCATCAGTGGCAGGACGACGTACCAGAAGATACGCCATTCGCTGATACCCTCGACCCGGGCTGCTTCGATCAACTCGAACGGAAGGGCGCGGATAAAGTTGCGCATGAACAGGGTGCAAAAGCCTGTTTGGAACGCGATGTGGAACAGGACGAGGCCGGTTTTGGTGTTGTACAGGCCCAGTTGCAGCGTCAGGTCGCGTACTGGAACCATCAGAATCTGGAACGGTACGAAATTGCCCGCCACGAACATGAAGAAAATCCAAAGATTCGATCTGAACTTGTAAATCCCCAGCGCGAACCCGGTCATGCAGCTAAGGGCAACGGCCCCGATCACGGTTGGGATTGTGATCAGGAACGAGTTCAGCAGATACCGCGGCATGTCCGAGTTGAAGAAGACCTGCCCATAGTTGAACGCGCCCTCGAAACTGGAGGGCATGCCCCAGTAGTTCGCATTGGTAAAGTCCGCAGCCGGTTTGACCGAAAACAGGGCGACGGCCAGCAACGGCCCCAGCCACAGCAGAAGGGCAAGCGGCAACATGGCCTGATACGAAATCTGTGCCGCGCGAGATTGTTTTTCGATAGGTTTGGGAAACATCTCAGTGCCCTCTCTCTTCGCGGTACATCGACCACAGGAAATAGGCGATGAAGCAGAGCATGATCAGGAACAGGATCACCGCGATGGCCGCGCCGTACCCCATGCGGAAACCGTATTCGGACAGCGCGACCTCAAACATGTAATAGGCCAGCACACGGGACGAACCGAACGGCCCCCCCTGTGTCATGATTGAGATCAGGTCAAACGACCGCAATGCGCCGATGATTGTAACGACAAAGGCGATGAAGGTGGCCGGGCGCAGTTGCGGCAGGATGATGTGCCACAGCATCCGTCCACCTTTGGCTCCGTCCAGACGTCCGGCCTCGATCTGTTCGGGGTCCACCGCGTTCAGGCCAGTCAGATAGAGGATCATGCAATACGCCGTTTGCGGCCAGAGGCCCGCGACGATGATGCCATAGGTGACGAACCGTTCATCCCCCAGAACATTCAACGGTCCGAGGCCAAAGAAGCCCAGAAATTCGTTCAGAAGCCCGAATGTCGGGTCATAGAACCATGTGAAAACCAGCCCGACGACGACCTGCGAAATCACGAAGGGAAAGAAAAACAAGGATTTGTAAAGCCGGATGCCCCAAACCGTCTGGTTCAGGAATAGCGCGATGAACAGGCCCGCCGGGATGGCCGCCAGATAAAGGAGCAGCCAGATCAGGTTGTTCTTGAGCGATACGAAAAAAGCATCCCGGTCGACCCATTCCCAATACAGGTCTTCGTAGTTGCGAAAGCCGACATATTCGGCCGCGCCAAGCCCGTCCCATTCGTAAAGTGACAAGTTGAAGGACTGAAAGACCGGGATGATCACGTAAACCATAAAGAACAACAGGCCGGGGGCCAGAAACAGCCAAGGCGCGATGCGTTGTTGGTTTCGGTGGAACCAGCTTTCTTGTTCCGGGGTGTCGACAGCGGACATAGGGTATCTCGGGTCTGGTGGGGCGAGGGCGGGCTGATGCCCGCCCTACAATTGAGGGTGACGTAGGCCGGGCTTCAGCCCGGCCCATGCCGGATCAGTTGTCGTAGATACGCTGACGCGCGCGCTCGAGCTTGGCGAGGATCTGGTCGGCGTTGTCAGGTTTTACCATGAATTCTTGGAAACCTTCCATCGACACCTTGGCCATTTCAGCCGGTGCGTCACGGTCCCAGAACTGGGCCACACCGCCGGGGCTGTTTGACGAAAGCATCTCGAAGCCTTGGTTCAGGAATTTGTCGTTGTCGACCGAAGACTTGGCATTGACCGGGAGCTGTCCAAGGTTCGAGCCGTTGTTGATTTCGGTCTGTTCGTCAGCCGAAACAACGAACCGCAGGAATTCCCGCGCGGCTTCTTTGTTGGACGCGTTTGCTGGGATGTGGAACGTATCGGTCGGTGCGTCTTCTGCCAGTTCAACATCGGGGTTGATGGCAACGAACTGGTAGAAGTCGAGTTGATCGTTGCTGAGACCGGCCTCACGCAGCGGTGCGACAGCGAAGTTGCCCATCAGATAGGCGGCAGCTTCACCATTCACCATAAAGGGCAGGGCTTCCTGCCAGCTATAGGTCTGGTGGTTGTCGATGAAAGCGCCCATATCGATCAGCTGTTTCCAGTTCGCGAAAGTCTGTTTGACGCGATCGTCTTCCCAACTGACTTCGCCATTGGCCAGTTGCTGGTGGAAGTCGAAGCCGTTGGTACGCATGTTCAGATAGTCGAACCAGCCACCCGCGGTCCAAAGGAACTTTGTCCCGATCGTATAGCAGGCACGGCCTGAATCGACGATTTTCTGGCAGTTTGCCAGTTCTTCTTCCCAGGTGGTCGGCTCGGACAGGCCCAGCTCATCAAAGATGTCTTTGCGGTAGTAAACGCCCCACTGGTAGTAGGTATAGGGCACGCCCCACTGCTTACCGTCGATGGTCATCGCGCCTTTGGTCGATGCGAGGTTGTCGGCGATCTCGGGCTCGGCCCACAGATCGGACACGTCCTCGAACAGGCCGGCCTCGACATATGGCTTCATTCGGTTGGCTGCATACCAGGTTGCGACGTCCGGCGTGTCCGCGGTTAGAAAGTTGCGGATCTGCGTCTTGTATGCCTCGCGGTCTATGACGGTTGTTTCGATAGCAAGGTCCGGGTGCTGCGCCTGAAACCGCTCGATCATCGCTTCCATCGTCGCGCGTGGCGCCGGGTTCGACGTATCGAGGAAAATTCGCAGTTCACCAGTCAGCTCGGCGGCTGCCGGAACAGCAAGTGCAACGCTCATGGCCAGCGCGGCCGTAGTGCGCTTGTAGATGGAATGCATGGTTTCCTCCCTTAGCTTCCATTCAGTTCCAAATATTGAAACCAAGTTTTATATATTGAAAACTACACATCGAATCGGTTACGCTTGTCAAGACCCTCGTGCCAATGGACGTGGGTAAACGGAGGAGACTGCGCGCCCGTGGCTGGTGACGGAACTATAGGAAAAGCATGTGATGTGCTGGATCAGGTGGCTGCCTTTCAGCGCCCGGTTCGATTCGGAGAGCTGTTGGACACCAGCACTTTCCCCAAGGCAACGCTGTATCGGTTTCTGCAATCCCTGACCAATCAGGGCATGCTGTCATACGATCCCGACCGGCAGACCTATGCGCCGGGGCTGCGATTGGTCAGGCTGGCGCATGCGGCATGGACCCAGAGCTCACTTGCCCCGATTGCGCGGCCCTTTATGGAAGCCCTCAGCCGCGAAACGGGAGAGACCGTGCATCTGGCGCAGATGGATTCGGGGCAGGTGTTGTATGTCGACAAACGGAACGCGACACAGCCGATAGAGATGTTCTCGCAGGCCGGAAAGGTGGGCCCGGCCTATTGTACGGGCGTCGGCAAGGCGATGATGGCCTATCTGGACGATGCGGCGCTGGACAAAGCCTTGTCACAACAAAGTTTTCATCGGTTTACAGAAAAGACCCTTGCATCAGAGGAAGCTCTGAGAGCCGATCTGGAGATGATCCGAGATCGCGGGTACGCGGTCGATGACGAGGAACACGAGCCCGGCATCATCTGCGTTGCCTGCCCCATTCTGACGGCAGGAGGGCGGATGCTGGGGGCAATTTCGGTGACAGGGACCACCGAGCGAATGGATTTTAACCAGTTGGAGACTTGGGTTCCCCGTGTTCGCCGTGTGGCGGATCAGATTGGGGCCGAAGCACAGGCGTGGCGGTTCCCTGAAACCCGCCCGGACGCAGACAATGACAGGATGCAAGCGACATGACGGGTGTGACTCTGAACCAAGCGATTAAGCGCTACGGCGAAACGCAGGTTATTCACGGTATTGATCTACAGATTGAAGACGGCGAGTTTTGCGTGTTCGTCGGGCCTTCGGGTTGCGGCAAGTCCACGTTGCTGCGGATGATCGCGGGGCTGGAGGAGACTTCGGAGGGGCAGATTCACATCGGCGCTCGGGACGTGACCCATGTGGACCCCGCCAAACGTGGTGTTGCGATGGTTTTTCAGACATACGCCCTGTATCCGCATATGTCGGTGGCTGAAAATATGGGTTTCGGCCTTCGGATGAACGGCGTCGCTAAATCTGAAATCGACCAGAAGGTGCAGGAAGCGTCCAGTATCCTGAAGCTGGATCAGTACCTGAAGCGCAAGCCAAAGGCGCTGTCAGGCGGCCAGCGTCAGCGGGTCGCAATCGGTCGCGCGATTGTGCGAGGGCCAGAGGTGTTTCTGTTCGATGAGCCTCTTTCAAACCTGGATGCCGAACTGCGGGTCGAGATGCGCGTTGAAATCGCCCGTCTGCACAATGAAATTGGCGCGACTATGATCTACGTAACCCATGATCAGGTCGAAGCAATGACAATGGCCGACAAGATTGTGGTGCTGCGCGACGGAAGGATCGAACAGGTCGGCGCTCCGATGGATCTGTACCGCGACCCGGACAATCGTTTTGTTGCCGGTTTCATTGGATCTCCGGCGATGAATTTTCTGGAATGCGATGTCGTGGACGGCAGGGTTTCGCATCCCGCGCTGAGTGAACCTTTGGCGCTGAGTGTGACTGTGCCCGCCGAAATGACCAATGTGACTCTGGGCATCCGTCCCGAGCATATCGAGGTTGATCGCACGGGTGAGACCTGCACCGTTGATCTGACGGAGGCTTTGGGTGGGGTCAGTTACTCGTATCTGCTGACACCGAATGGCGACAAATTGATCGTCGAAGAACGCGAAGACCAGCGCAGCAAGCAAGGTGAGCAGATCGGCATTGTCGTTCGCCCCGAGCGCGCCATGCTGTTTGATTCAGGCACTGGTCAACGGCTTCGTTGATCGCAAATTCCAGCTTGGAGCAAGCGCGCCGGTCCATCGATCCGGCGCGTTTTTCTTGATCTGCATTTCTTCTGGATTTTGTATCCAATATCCGATAAGGCGAAACCAAAGGGCCAGATTTCTGCGCCCGAACTCAATTTTTTGGAAGGAAACGCCGATGTCGACCAATGTTTTCACGGGTACCATGCCTGCGTTGATGACCCCCTGTAAGGCCGACCGCACCCCTGATTTTGATGCGCTGGTCCGTAAAGGGCAGCAGATGATCGAAGCAGGAATGTCGGCTGTCGTCTATTGCGGATCAATGGGGGACTGGCCCTTGTTGACAGATGAGCAGCGCATGGAAGGTGTTGAGCGTTTGATTGCAGCGGGGCTGCCCGTGGTTGTTGGAACCGGCGCTATAAATACGAAGTCGGCTGTCGCTCTTGCCGCCCATGCTCAGAAAGTCGGTGCCGTCGGTCTTATGGTCATTCCGCGCGTTCTGTCACGCGGCAGTTCCCCGACCGCTCAGAAGAACCATTTCAAGGCTATCTTGACGGCGGCCCCGGATGTGCCCGCGATTATTTACAACAGCCCTTATTATGGCTTCGCGACGCGGGCGGACTTGTTTTTTGCCCTGCGCGCAGAACATCCCAACCTGATCGGTTTCAAAGAGTTTGGTGGAAAAGATGACCTGCGCTACGCGGCTGAAAACATCACCAGCCAAGACGATCAGGTCACCTTGATGGTCGGTGTCGATACCGAGGTCTACCACGGGTTCGTAAACTGCGGCGCAACCGGTTCGATCACTGGTATTGGAACAGCCTTGCCGCGCGAGGCTTTGTTGTTGGCGGCGTTGTCCAAAAAAGCGGTTCAGGGCAATGCAGAGGCCCGTCAGCGTGGGCAAGAATTGACCGAGGCTATTCATGTTCTCTCAAGCTTTGACGAAGGCCCGGACCTGGTGCTTTATTACAAGCACTTGCTGGTGTTGAACGGTGAAGAAGAATACCGTCTGCACTTCAATGAAACGGACGAGTTGACCGATGCGCAGCGGAATTATTGTGAGCAACAATATGCCCTGTTCGGGTCTTGGTTTGCCGATTGGTCGAAACAGGGCGGGGTGATCGCTGAATGCATGTGATCGACAGCCACACCGGAGGGGAACCAACGCGGGTTATCCTGAGCGGTGCGCCCGATCTGGGGTCCGGCTCTTTGGTAGAGCGCGCTCGTCGGCTGGCGAGCGAACACGAGGAGTTCTATCGGTCAGTTATGCTTGAACCGCGCGGTCAGCCCGCGATGGTCGGGGCTTTGCTGGTCGAGCCGGTGGACCCGACATGTGTTGCCGCCGTGATATTTTTCGATGTGGATGCCGTTCTGGGCATGTGTGGGCATGGCACGATCGGGCTGACAGTGACCCTGGCCCATATGGGGCGGATAGGGATAGGGTCGCACCGGATTGAGACTCCGGCCGGGGTCGTCACCGCCCAGCTTCATGATGCCAACACGGTGACCGTGACAAATATCGAAAGCCGGCGGGTCCATCACAACATTTCAGTTCACGTGCCCAACTATGGGGAAGTAACCGGCGATGTTGCCTACGGGGGAAACTGGTTTTTCATCGTCGATCCCAGCCCGATTCCGGTCCAAACTGGCAATATCGGGCAGCTGACCGATCTGAGTATCGCGATCCGGCAAGCGTCGATTGCGCAGGGGGTCGGTGGCGAAAAGGGCGAGCCAATAGATCACGTGATCTTTCAGGACGCTTCGCCAGACGAGACTATTTACAGCCGGAACTTTGTTCTGTGCCCTGACAACAACTACGACCGTTCCCCCTGCGGCACCGGCAGTTCAGCGCGGTTGGCTTGTTTGGCTGCTGATGGTCTACTGTCTCCGGGAGAGGAAATCACTCAGCAGAGTGTGATTGGAAGCACTTACCAGCTGTCATACCAGCCCGGTTCGGATGGCGGCGTTATCCCTTCGATAACCGGACAGGCTTTCGTTATGGCCGAGTCCAACTTGATCTTTGCTGAAACTGATCCGTTTCGGTTGGGAATTGCGCCATGACTGAACAGGTCGTCGTCATCGGAGCCGGTGTAATCGGCATCACCACTGCGCTTGAATTGCAGCGCCGGGGACATAACGTTCTGGTTCTGGACAGGGATGGAGTCGCTGCTCAAACCTCGGCAGGAAATGCCGGTGCCTTTGCATTTCCCGAAGTCGAGCCGCTGGCGACGCCCGGTATTATGCGAAAAGCGCCAAGGTGGTTGTTGGACCCTTTGGGGCCGTTGTCAGTTCCTCCGGCTTACGCATTGAAAATTGCCCCTTGGATGTTCCGCTTTTGGCGGGCAAGTCAGCCCGGTCGATATGCCGAGTTGCTTAGCGCTCAGGTCAACTTGATGCAGCTGTCCAGCGCGGCATTGGATCGTTTGATACCATCCGTCGATGGCGAAGCGCTGATGCAGCGTGACGGGCAGATGCAGCTCTACGAATCCCAAGATGAATACCGCGCCAGCCTGCCCGCGTGGGAATTGCGCCGTGAATATGGAATCGAGTTCGAGCTGTTGGAAAGCCGGGCCGAGATTACAGAAAGGCAGCCGGGTCTCAGCCCGCGTTTCACGCATGCCGGATTTACTCCAAACTGGCTGAATGTCGTCGATCCGAAGAAATGGGTCGAGCATCTAGCGCAGGCGTTCCGAGATCGCCAGGGAAGGATCGAGCGGCGCGATATTCGCGCGCTGACCCCGTTGGAAACCGGCGTGCGCATCACGGTGGAGGAGGGTGCCATAGACGCTGCCAAGGTTGTGGTGGCGGCCGGTGCGTGGTCACATCACCTTGCGCAGACGCTAGACGATCACATCCCTCTTGAGACAGAGCGGGGATATAACACGACTCTGCCAGAAGGCGCATTTGACTTGCGGATGCATCTCACGTTTTCTCGCCACGGGTTCGTGGCCAGCCGAATTAACGGCGGTGTACGCGTAGGCGGCGCGGTCGAGTTGGCAGGTTTGAAGCTGCCTCCAAACTTCAAGCGCGCGGACACGTTGCTTAAAAAGGCCGAGGACTTCCTGCCGGGCCTGAAAACCGAAGGCGGCACCCAATGGATGGGTTTTCGACCGTCATTGCCTGACAGTATTCCCGTGATCGGAGTATCGCCCAATTCAGCCGACGTCATCTACGCGTTCGGTCACGGGCACCTTGGGCTGACGCAGTCGGCGGGGACTGCAGAGATTGTCGGTGCGGTTCTGGATGGTCAAAACGCTCCGGTCTCGCTGGCCCCGTATTCGCCAGCGCGGTTTTAAGGAGGGGTAATGCGGAGTGTGAAGACGGTCCACGTCATTTCAGCCCATGCCGAAGGCGAAGTTGGCGACGTAATTGTCGGGGGTGTTCAACCGCCGCCGGGCGACACCTTGTGGGACCAGAGGTCTTTCATCGCGCAAGATCAGACACTGCGGAATTTCGTTCTCAACGAACCGCGCGGTGGAGTCTTTCGTCATGTAAACCTGCTTGTCCCGCCGAAACACCCGGTCGCTGACGCCGCTTTTATCATTATGGAGCCTGAAGACACGCCGCCTATGTCCGGGTCGAATTCGATCTGCGTGGCTACGGTGCTGTTGGATAGTGAGATTATCCCGATGCAGGAACCCGTCACGCATCTGACGTTGGAGGCTCCTGGCGGATTGGTCCATGTGCGTGCCGAGTGTCGGAACGGTAAAGCCGAGCGAATTTTTGTAAGGAACCTTCCCAGCTATGCCGACAAGATCGCAGTACCTCTTGAAGTGCCGGGCATCGGTACTCTGACGGTGGACACCGCATTTGGCGGAGACAGTTTCGTTGTGGTTGATGCGGCTGCTATTGGGTTTGACATTACCGAAGACGCAGCACGCGAAATCGCGCGATTGGGCGTGGCAATAACGAATGCAGCCAACGAACAGATTGGATTCAACCACCCCACAAACAGCGAGTGGAACCACATCTCATTTTGCGCATTTTGCGGCCCGCTTGACACTACGGAAACCGGATTGCGCGGTAAATCCGCAGTGGCCATTCAGCCGGGCAAGGTCGATCGGTCTCCGACCGGAACCGCAGTATCGGCGCGTATGGCGCTGATGGCTGCCAAAGGGGAAATGGTCGTAGGTCAGACATTCGAGGCGATCTCGATCATCGGGTCGCGGTTTTCGGGAAAGATCGTCGAGGCCACCACGATTGGCGACTGCGCGGCGATCGTGCCCGAGATCAGCGGTCGTGGCTGGATTACCGGAACCCATCAGCACATGCTGGACCCTGACGACCCGTGGCCCGGTGGCTATAGGCTGAGCGATACCTGGGGCGCTTAATCTGGGTGCGCCGGGCGGTTTTCCGCAAAACGTGTCAAAATGCGCATCCAGATGCGATTGATCCCAAGCCAAACGTGTTTTAAGGGAAGCCCTGTCAAATCAGAGTCACCGTTGGGGCGGTAGGATAGACGCGCCCCACCCACGCCACGCAAACGTGGCAAACTCTTGGATCGCACGCCCCGAAAGGCTTAAAAAAGGTAAAAGAATATGGCAGATAAATCGAACTTCGACATATTGTATACCATTGTAGACGAAGCGCCCGAACTGGCCAGCGCCTCGTTCCTGCCCATCATTCGCAAGTTCGCCTCGGCCGCGGGCGTCAGTGTTGGCACCAAGGATATTTCATTGGCTGGGCGCATTATCGCGACTTTTCCGGAAAACCTGACCGAGCAACAGCGCATTACCGATGATCTGGCCGCTTTGGGTGAATTGGTGAAGACGCCAGAAGCCAACGTGATCAAACTGCCGAACATCTCGGCGTCGGTACCGCAGTTGGTTGCGGCCGTCGAAGAACTGCAGGCGCAGGGCTACGATATCCCGAACTACCCCGAGGAACCTTCGTCCGACGAAGAAAAAGCGATCCGCGCGCGTTTTGATGCCATCAAAGGCTCGGCCGTGAACCCGGTTCTGCGCGAGGGCAACAGCGACCGCCGCGCCGCGCGTGCTGTGAAGAACTATGCTCAGAAGAATCCGCATTCGATGGGTGAGTGGGCTTCGGACAGCAAGACCAAAGTCTCGTCCATGTCGGGCAATGACTTCTACGCCAATGAGAAATCGGCGACCATCACCGCAGCTCAGGCAGGTGACGCCAAGATCGAATTCGTCGGTAAAGACGGCAGCACCACCGTTCTGAAAGACGGCTGGCCGCTGGCCGAGGGCACCGTGGCCGATGCGACATTCATGTCGGTCAAGGCGCTGTCTTCCTTCCTGGCGGACGCCATTGAAGACACCAAGAACGACGGCACCATGTTCTCGCTGCACATGAAAGCCACGATGATGAAGGTCTCGGACCCGATCATCTTTGGCTATGCGGTCAAGGCGTGGCTGGCTCCGGTCTTTGACAAATTCGGTGCTGAACTGGATGCGCTGGGTGTGAACCCGAACTCGGGTCTGGGTGACCTGCTGGATCGGGTCAAGGACAATGCCGATATCGTGGCCGCCATCGACGCGATCAAGGGCGACCGTCCGTCCATGTATATGGTCGACAGCGATAAAGGCATCACCAACCTGCACGTGCCGTCGGATGTGATCATCGACGCCTCGATGCCTGCGGTGATCCGCGCAGGCGGTAAGGGCTGGGATGAGACAGGCGCCAAGGGCGACACCAACTGCGTGATCCCCGACCGCTGCTATGCGCCCGTCTATGATGAAGCGATCAACTTCTTCAAAGCCAATGGCGCGTTGAACCCGGCCACCGCTGGCGCGGTCGCCAACGTGGGCCTGATGGCGCAGAAGGCTGAAGAATACGGTTCTCACCCGACCACATTTGAAGCGCCTGCCGATGGCACCATCCGCATCGTTCTGGCCAATGGTGAGACGTTGCATGAGCATGCAGTCGAAAAGGGCGATATCTGGCGTTCTTGCACTGTCAAGAAAGCCCCGATCGAGAACTGGATTCAGCTGGCTATAGACCGTCAGCGCCTGACCGGGTCCGAGGCGATCTTCTGGCTGGACGCAAACCGTGCCCATGATGCCGAGCTGATCAAATACGTCAAACCGGCGCTTGAGGCTGCTGGTGTGGCCGACAAGTTCCTGATCATGGCCCCGCGCGAAGCGACGCGCCAGTCGTTGGAGACGATCACGGCGGGCAACGACTCGATCGCGATCACCGGCAACGTGCTGCGTGACTATCTGACCGACCTGTTCCCGATCCTCGAACTGGGCACCTCGGCCAAGATGCTGTCCATCGTCAAGCTGATGAATGGCGGCGGTCTGTTTGAAACAGGTGCTGGTGGGTCTGCCCCGAAACACGTGCAGCAGTTGGTCGAGGAAAACCACCTGCGCTGGGACTCGATGGGTGAGTTCTGTGCTTTGGGTGAATCCCTGAATTTCCTGGCCGACAGCAAAGGCAATGCCAAGGCGGGTGTTCTGGGTGCAGCCGCCGAAGCCGCAACACAGGGTATTCTGGACCACAACCGCTCACCCAGCCGCAAAGTGGGTCAGCCGGACAACCGTGACAGTCACTACTGGTTCGCCCGCTATTGGGCCGAAGCGCTGGCCGCGCAATCCGGCGACGCGGCGCTGGCGGCTGAATTTGCGCCTCTGGCCAAAGAGCTTGCGGATAAGGAAGAACAGATCCTGTCCGAACTGGCGTCGGCTCAGGGTGTGGCTGCCGATCTTGGCGGCTACTACCACACTGATCCCGCCAAGGCCGCAGCGGTCATGCGTCCCAGCGCGACATTGAATGCGCTTATTGGTTGATCAACAGCGTCCGAACCGAAAGGCTAGGGCGCCAGAAATAAGACAGGGGCCGACTCTTTGAGTCGGCCCTTTTTTGTTGGCGATTCAGATAGAACTCGCCCGGCTTGCAAAAAATAAGGGGCCAGTTCGACAACTGGCCCCAAATCAACTGGTTTGGTCGTTGTATCAGTTCGATGCTGCGTTCAGTTTTTCATTCTGCTCGCGCAGTGTGTCCGAGATGATCGCATACCATTCGCCGGATTCACGCATTTCGTTCAGACCCTTATTCATCATCGCGACGTATTCACGAGCAAAGGGATTAGTGCGGTGCGCGAGGAAGCTCATCGACGACAAGGTGGAAACATAGGGGTTTTCAACTATGTCGGCCGAGGTCAAACCCATGTCTTTCATGGTCGCGGCGAACAGTTCAACCTCAAACGCGGCAACGTCCGCAGTGCCCGTCAATACAGCGTCAAGGCATTCACGCGCCGTGTTGGGTTGAACGACGGTGGTATTTGTCCGGTTCAGACCGATTTCTTCAAGAACAACCATGCTCCAGCCTGCCATGCGGCAAATGGTTGAGCCTTCAAGGTCTTTGAAGGTTGTTGCGTTCGTGTATTCGCTTTCCGGCAATGTGTAAAAGCCGCCAACAACGTCATAAACTGGAACGGAGGCGACGAACTGTGTGCACCGGGCTTCGGTTTCAGCCGACCACTCATAAGTGCGGTTGGTGCAGTCCGGAATGGTCCACGCGATCGAGATGTCAAATGCGCCGAGCGGAAGCAGAGTGTCCAGATGCGAGCCCCAGTCATCCACAAAGCTGACCGAGAAGTCACGGCTGTTGCCTGCACGCTGCAGGCTTGTTGTGGCCAGACGGGTCATGATCCCGCCGCCGCTGAGGGATTCACTTGTAAAGGGTTCCCATCCGTTGCCGGCGACCAACTTGATCGGCGGAGCATAGACGTTCGAGCGCTTGATGCTTGCGGCACGCTTTTCTTCCGCCGCGATCACTTCTTGTGCGCTCTGACCATTCGGCAGGCTGCCGTCTTCACAGGGCAGGGCCAGAACAAGTCCGGGCTCAAGCGCGTTGGGGTTGGTGATCGCATTCCGGTTGGCGTTAAAGATCGGCTGATAGTTCGAGGTGCCGTAGGCTGCGATGGCGATTGTTGCCATCGTGTCGCCATCGGCAACCGTGTAGTTGCTGCAGGCTTCCTGCGCGGCGGCAGCTCCGGCGCTTAGGACCGTGACGGTGGTGGCCGACAGCGCGACCTTTTTCAGATTAGAATTGAACATCCACTTTCTCCAGACTGTATAAGTGTGCGGCCGTTGGGGGGCTTAGCCATTTTCCATTTGATGACGCAGAGCGGTTGAGACGATGTCGCGCCACTCTCCTGATTGCTGCATGATCGCTAGACCCTGGTTGAGCGTCTCAAGGATCGCTTCCCCATCCGGATTATCTTTGTGGGTCATGACGTTAAGCGACTTGATCGCCGCCAGGTTGGGGTTTTCGATAATGCGGTGCTCGTATCCAAGGCGGCCGATTGCTTCGACGGCCAGGTGTGCTTCGATGGCGACGATGTCAGCGGTTCCGTCCATCAATGCGCGGAAGCAGTCATCTGGTGAAACCGGTCGCATAAGCGAGATTGCAGGCTCGTACAGGCCGACCGAATCCATATGTGAAAGGGACCATCCTTCGGGGCGGCAGATCGTAGTGCCCGCAAAGTCGGCATAAGTCAGCGTCTGTTCATAACCAGACCCTTCCCGCGCAAAGAATGTGTCCACAACTTCATAGAACGGGTTTGAAAAATTGTAAGTTTCGCACCGCTCACGGTCATTTTCAGACAGCGAAGCGGTCTCTTCGCAATTCGGACGTGACCAGGGGAAGGTTGCATCGAAGGCCAGTGTCGGCATCAGCAGATCAAGATGCGAGGACCAGTCATTGACGAACTGAATCTTGTACCCTTGTTCGGGTGCGGCGCGCAGCATCGCGGTTTCCACGAGATTTGTGTACAGGCCGCGATTAGGCAGATTTTCGTCAGTGAAGGGCGCGTAGTTGCCCCCTGTGATCAGCAACAACTGCCGGTCGCGTATACCCGGACGCTCGGTCGTGTCGGCATTTCGGATCAGTGCCGCAGCCTCTGTGCGTGCGGCCTCGATT
Organism: Ruegeria sp. BC7; assembly: GCF_056539165.1. Classification (NCBI taxonomy): domain Bacteria; kingdom Pseudomonadati; phylum Pseudomonadota; class Alphaproteobacteria; order Rhodobacterales; family Roseobacteraceae; genus Ruegeria; species Ruegeria sp. BC7. The sequence goes on from NZ_JBQFUL010000009.1 coordinate 94,418, forward strand.
TCCTCTCTGGCCTCTGCCTTGGCGGCTAAAGCAGCGTCTTCGCTGGCTTTCTTGGCTTCTGCAATTGCCTTGGCAGCACGGTCCTCGGCAGCCTTGACCAGTTCAGCCGCCATTTCAGTGGCCATCGCCTCGGCCTCTGTCTGTGGAAGCTGCGTCGCGCGGCCGATGTCTTCGAGGCAGGGCAACGTCAGAACGTCACCAACACGGATGACGTTCGGGTTTTTCCCGATCACATCGCGGTTGGCGTCATAGATGATGCGAAAGTCTTCGGTGGAATAGACTTCTATGGTGAGTTCGCGCAGGCTGTCGCCACGCTGGATTTCATAGGTCGAGCATGCCTCTTGCGCTGAGGCGGCGCCCGCTACGGCAGCAAGTGCCAGGCTGGATATGATCAGATGGGGTCTCATTGGTCCTGTCGCTTTGCCTTCATTCATTTATTGTGAGTTTCACGACACCGATTGACACATTGTCCTGGTCGGGATCGTTTTTGGCCCTTAGCGCCTGAAACAGCGCGTCGGCTATATCTCGGGCAAGTGCATCAGTATTGGCTTCGAGAATGGCTTGAATTTCCAAGTCACCGAGGTATTGCAGCCCGTCGCTGCCTGCGATCAGAATATCCGTTCCTGTCAAGCTCAGCGGGGTTTCGGGGCAGTCCACCTTTGGAATGGCCGCGCCCATGATGACCGACGTCAGTTGATTGCGGTCAGGGTGCGACCTGGCCTCGTCCTCGGTCAAAATACCCTGGGCGAGTTGAGCGTCTATGACCGGCGCCATCGAGTGATCCTCGTTGACCTGTTTTAAGGCTCCGTCGCGGAACAGATACAGCGGGCTGTCACCGATCGAGATCCAGAACACACGCTGGGCCAACAGCAGGACGCCCAACAGCGTCGATCCCATTTTCAGGCCGCCGCCCTGTTCTTCACAGTGGTTTTCGACCGCGGCGTTGGCCAGCATTGCCGCCACTGGTAGCGCGTCGATCAATGCGTTCTCGGACGGTGTAGCTTGCTCCAGTTCGGGGTCCAGAGCGTCACGCCAAGCCTTGATGACCAGATTGGACGCGACCTCTCCGGCGGCGTGACCGCCCATGCCGTCCGCGACGACGATGTATGCGGCGTCTGCTGCATCGAACATACGAGCAGCAACGGCATCTTCCTGTGTGTCGCGCTGACCCTGATCGAGGATCAACGCAATGTCATATGCCGGGCTCGCCAGCATCTATCAGGAATCCCGCCAGTCAAAGCCGTCATCGCAGAAGGCTGTGAATCGGATCGAGGTTTCGCTGATGCGGATCAGATCGCCACTGGCCAGCGCTACGGTGCTCAGAACCGGCTTGCCGTTCAGGCGAACCAAATTGGCTTTGCCGCCATGACCCAGATAACATTTGCGATCTTCGGGGTCATAGGCGATCACCGCATGATTGCTGCGGGAAATACCGGTATCGCCAAAGTCGAGTTGGATAGCCTGATCGTCGTTGCGCCCGATCTGCATCAGACCTTCGGACAGTGTGATGCTGGTGCCGCGGCCCGGACCGGCCGTTACCACGAGCCAACCAACCGGGAAAGTCTGCTGGGCAGACTCTGTCTTGTCGATGGGTTCCGTAGTCTCGATCAAATCCTGAACATGTGTATCTGCGCGTTCAAATCCCAGGAAAGTCGTTTTGACCCGACCGCGACGATCCGAGGCCGCCGGTGCAGGGGCTGGAGCTGCTACGACGTCTTCTGCCGTGTCCGCTGCAGGTGCTTCATCCTGAATAGGAGGGTCTTCGGCAACGACTTCGACAACCTGCTGTTCCGGCGTGGCGTCGAACACAACGACCTCTGGTTCTTCCTCTGGCTCGTCGCTCGCTACGTGCAGCGTAACGACCGGCTCGGAATCGGTGTCTTCCGACTCTTGAGGCTCGTCAGAGGTTTCCTGAATTTCCGCGATGACCTCTGTCATCACAATTTCATCCTCGGCTTCAAGTTTTTCCGAGTCTTCGTCCTGCTGTTCGGGGAACTCTGGCATTTCTTCTTCGGGCAGCAGTTCGTCTGATTCCTCGTAGCTTTCGGAACTCGACATATTGCCGCCTGCAAGCGCCTCGCGCAGAGCGTTGAAATCCGCGATCGGCTCGGGTTTCTCGGCTTCGGTTTCCGTGTCCTGTGCCGCTACGTCTTCGGCTTCGGTTTCTTTTGGTTTGCCGGCACCTTCTAGAAGCCGGCTGAGAGGGCTTTTGTATTTGAACATGGTGACGACACCTTTGTTTTGGCCACAGGACTTCTGTCCCATGGGGCTGCTACTCACCTCTGCGCGGAACCGCGCAACGGCACTGATGATAAAAACCAAAGTCACTCTTACTTTCCGCGACGGGCCGGTCCCCGTCAGGATGCGCGGGTTTTGGGGCGCATCCCTCAGCAAAAACACACTGGCAGACTACAAATGAACCGGTCAGATCACTCCTGCGCTAACTGCATGATGGCATCCGCCTCGGCACCGTTTCGCAACACAGTCAAACGGGCCTGCGGGTGGTTTTCGGACACGAGGGCTTCCATGACAGCGTCCAGTGTTTCTGGTCCGTCAAGCCTGATACCGGTCTGTGTCTCCGACAGCAAAATGTCGCCAGCTCGCAAACTGCCTGATGACGTGGACGGAACGGTTTCGGCGACGGTTGTCCAGCCTTCGCCCTTTGAATTGCGGATCGTGAACCCGTATCCGTTTTTCAGACCGACCATGCGCATCGCTGGCAGGGCCAGCAATCCGTTCTTTGCGCGTGTTTCGCCCAATGGACGGTATCGAGCTGTAACGCGAATATAACCGTCAGGGTCCACATTCAGGTCACGAAGAACCTGCGAGGCAAAGCTGGCGTCGGCCTGCACCGGATTGCCGTTTAGGGTGTAGATCGCGGCACCACGTTGAACCCACTCGCCGATCACGGACATGTCCTGCGCACTATCTACGCCAGTGATCGCGATCACGTTGCCAGTAGAAGCCCTGCGTTTTGAGGTTTGAAACGGTATTTCAACGTCCCAGTGGGAAAACGCGACCTGCGTTTCACTCAGTTCGACCGCCTCGGAGGTTGCAGGTGCCTGCGATGGGGTGTCGGCTGCTGAGGTTTCGACCTCTTGTGTAGCTGCCGGTTGGTCCAGGGTCTGCTCGATAGGCTCTGGCTCTGTTGCTACCTGCTTGGGCGTTACTTCTGGGGCGCTTTCGGTTGGCACATCGTCCTGTTCAGACACTGCCTCGTCTGCACTTTCGGCAACGTCGGCCGTTGGTGCCAGTAAGGTTTCATCGTCCTGTGTGGTCGCAGCTTCCTTGCCAGCCGTCAGGAAAAAACCACCGGCGGCCAGTGCCGCGACGAGGATCGCCGTGCCCGCGACCAACTTGCCGCTGCCGCCCGAACCGCTTTTGACGACTGTATCTATGGCGACTGGAGGTTCTTCCTTTGGGGCGAACTGCGCGAGTTCTTCTTCTTTTTTGTCTTCGTTGCCCAGTGCAATGTCCGGGTTCCCCGCCAGCAGTGCGGTTACGACGGCTTCTGCGTTTTCGCTTTCGGCTTTGATCCGTGCTTTTTCGGCGGCTTCGTCCTTGCGATCCATCGCGACGATGACTGAAACCGGGCGGTAGGCGAACGTGTCGAACATCACACCCGGCCCGCGGAACATGCGCAACCAGTCCAGCGCGCTTTGAACGCGGTCCGTCGCGTGTACTTCCATTGCTTTGTCGATCGCCTCGAGGAAGCCTTCAGGATAACCCTTGAACCGGCCTGTCAGGGGCTTATATGGGTCGTCCTGACTGTTGTTGAACGCGTTCAGTCGGGTCTGGCCGTCAATGGGGCGTTCGCCACTGATGGCGTGATACAGCGTGGCAGCAAGGACATACAGGTCGCTGCTGGGATCTTGTTCCGCGCCTCGAACGTAAAACTCATGAGGCGAATACCCGTCCTTGATCACCCGCAGGGTCAGAAGGGCCGCGGACTGGTTCGCGGCCTGTTCCCGGGCCGCGCCAAAGTCGATCAACTCGGGCTCGCCGTTTTCGTCGATCAGGATGTTGTCTGGTGAGATATCGCGGTGCAACATGCCGCTTTGGTGGATGAAGGACACCGCCGACAGCATCTTTTCGGTAACCTGGACGATGAAATCTGGGCCTGCGTCATTGTCGGGGTTTTCAACATAGTCCAACAAATCGCACCCTTGGATGAAATCCATGGCGATATAGGCTGTGTTGTTGTCTTCAAAGACCTGATGCACATCCACAATGTTGGGATGTACCAATCGAGCGTGATTGCGGGCTTCCTGAATGAAAAGCTCGATAATAGACCGCAGGTCGTTTTCGTAGCCGGGTTCAACAGGTTCGACGAGATCCCCATTACGGTGACACAAGGCGCCGGGGTAGCACTCTTTGATCACCACGTCCCGCTCGAGGCTGTCACGAGCCAGATACGTGATCCCGAAACCACCATTGCTGAGAAAGCGCAGGATTTCATACTGTCCGCGCAAGAGCTTGGCGCCCGGTTGAAGTCCTTCTATTTTCGGTTCGTCGTGCGTTGCGCCGACAGCCTGGTTGTGGCTCATTTCTTCCCGCCCGTTCTAATCGTTTTGCGGTTCATTCAACGGGGCAAACTGCCCAACTACTCACAACCAAACACAACCGCAGGACACTAAAGAACGTTAGACGTTTCAAATTTGACTTTATTGGGGCCGCCTCATGGCTTCACTGAGAACTGATTTTGGCGATCAACTAGATGAGGTATAGGGCGTCACGGTTGCCACTACATGTTGGTTGTGGGGATGTTAAAAGCGCGGACTGAGTACCAATTTCTCGTGGATTGGTCGTTGATTCCGAAACAATAGCGACTCGATTCCATTGCGCTCGAATCGCTGCCGTGACGCTCAATTTAGGCGTGAAAAATCAGGTTCCGGTTTTCGACTTTAGGGCTTCAACCCGGCTGCCGGCCCAAGCGAGGTTGTCGCTCAGTTGCGCCAGAATACTGATCGCATCCTTCAAGGGTGCATCGCCGCTTTCAAATTGCAGCAAGAGCAACAGGTCCGTGGCCTTTTCAAACTCGCCGGGAATCCAATCGGCATCTGGATTGATCTCGCCTGATTGTTCCAGCCGTTCGGCGAAATCTTCGACAATCTCCTGGCAACTGCTCAGAAACGCGGAAGGCTCAATATCAGAGTTTTCGCGCAGGTCTTCATAGATGCTTGCAATCGCTGCCAGCCAATCTTCAAGAATTGGGTTCTCCAGCGGAGGCATCGAGGCTTCAAGTGCCGTATGCATCGGCGAAATCTCGGGCCGGTCAGAAGCGGGTTCGGACAACTCCAACGAATCCAGATAGGGCTGAAAGTCGCGGTCTATCTCAGTTCGTGCGGCTTCTAAGTCTGAAAATCGGCGGTTTGATGCGATCTTCAGCACCTGCTCGGCCAGGTTTTGGCCCCCGCAGGTTTCCCACAGATCAAAATCAGGCTCAGGTTCCTGCGCCATTGCCCGAACCGCGACCGGGGTTCCGATTGGCACCACCGAACGGAACATTCCGTCCGTTTCCTTGTCCAGACGTGCCAGTACCCGGTCCATGGCTTCTTGGACAGGTGGCAAGTCGGCGTGGGTGACGGCCAAAAGGCTGTTGTCGCGCAACTTCTGTGGAACTTGTGACCACAGGTGGCGTTCTGTCTCGCGCCAGGCATTCGCGCCGTTTGTGCACCAGATCGCGCAGTCGACAAACTCTAGCAAATCAAGTGTTGGCTTGTAGGATTCGTCCAGCGCCCCGGTGCCCGGCAAATCAAACAATGAAATCTCTTGAAGGGCCGGAGTGTTCAGTCCGACTGAGATAAAGTCAGGATTGTCGGCCGCTGCTTTTTCAAGTGCGATACCGGAATAAACCTTGGGTTCCTTGCCCCACCATCCAACCGTGGTCTCAGGCGCTTCGGCATAAGCGACTATCACCAGCGGCAGTTTCAAGTGCTGGGGACCTGTCGGCAAAATATCGGCCCCGGCCAGCATATTGGCCAGGCTGGACTTACCTGCGCCAAATTCGCCTGCAAAGCCGATATTGACCGAATTCGACAGCCGCTCTGCATGTCCCAGTGCGCGCGCGCGCATGTCGTCCAGCACCGGGTCTGAAGGAAGATTTTCAGTGGTGCTCAGAAAGCGTTCCAGCTTTCGGACTTCCTGCTGGGTTCCAGGAAATTCGATCATTCTGCGGCCTCGGGTAAATTATTGAGTGAGGGGTCAGAGCCAAAAATGGCGTCCAGTTCGTCTGTAACACGTTGAGCGTTGTCGAACGCCTCTTGTGCTTCGGCCCGTGCGTTGGTCTCGCCAGTACCGGACCGGTGTTCAAGGTGGCCGGCCAACAACGCCAGATAGTGATCCAGCACTGTATTCAGCCTTTCCATCAAGTCCCCACGGGCAGTGTCCACAAGATCGTCGCCAATCATCTCGAACTCTTGCACGATCATCTGTTCAGCACGCGAAACAACACTCTTTCGCGATATCAGGCGCGATAGCCAGGTGACTCGCAACTCAACGGTGATACCGCGTGTCAAAGCGGTGGTGTCCGGGCGGAACCACCTGACAGCGCTGGTGTTCATCCGGTTATCAGTTGTGTCCTGCCATCCGGGCAATGAGCGCAAAGCAGCATTGCTTTGCATATCAATGGCATAAAGCTCGCTGAGCATTCGTTGACGCACAACCTGTGTCGCGCCTTGAACAAGCTCTCGCATGCGGTCGCGCAGGGGGCCAAAATTCAATTCCGTCTCGCCGCCCTTGGCCAGCAAGGGCGAAGAACCGCTTGGTCCACGCACAACGTCTGAAACTGCTTCGGCTACGGTGTCGTCCATTACCCCTCGCAGGTTGGCAAGGACTTCATCCATATCGTTGACGATTCCTGCGGTCTTGTCACTGACCAGCGTGCGCAGCCGCGCAAGTGTCTTGTCATTCTCTGACCCACTGTCCGGCGTGTTCGCGCTTTCGCTTTCGATGGCGCGCAGATGTGCCTGGGTCCGCTCAAGTTCGCCTTGCGCAAAGCTGTGAAGGTGCTGCCAGGCCATGTGAAGATGCTCGTTGCGCGGACCATCGTTCAGGGCGCGGGTCACATACCCGCGCAAATCAGGAAGACCCGAAGCGATCATGGCCGCAAAACGCAAGACACCTTCGCGGCTGATAGGACCAGGACCTTTTTTGATTTCTTCAACGCCGTCCAGATACTGTTTCATCAGCTCGGGATGTGCACGCAGCCATGCAAGTATCTGGTCGTGGTTCACTCCGGTTTCGTCACCTGTCAGCGCATAGTGAGCCCACTGTGCGCTGCCCATGAGAACATCGATGTCCGAGTTTCCAAGTGCCTTTTCCAAACCGTCCATCACATCGGTACGCACCTTGGCAGCGTCATCCGCGCCCTCGCCCAGCTCGTCTACGCGGTTGATAAAGACCACGATCTGACCCAGTTCCAGTGCCTGCATCAATCGGAACAGTTTCAGATCAGCCCGCGACAGCGCTTGATGCGCAGACAGCACGACAACAAAGAAATCAGATTCCTTTAGGTATTGGCGAGAGATCTCTTCGCGGATCAGCAGCGGATCGTTTACGCCCGGCGTATCCGTGACGGTCACCGGAAACGGGAAGTGACCGATATCAAAATACACTTCGGCCTTGCGGGTGATGTCACTATACAGACCGCGATCCGACCCAGGATCAAGCGTGCCGTCCTCTGACGGCTCATCGCCCGCGCATACATAGCGCGCCAGATCGTCCGAAGTCAGCTTTTCAAGGTCGTGATGTTGCCCCAGCAGGTGTTTGTAGCTTTCACCCAGGCGCAGCTTGGCGCGGGTTTTCATCGCATCGACCTGTTCTTCTATCATCTCGCGCTTGTAGCTGTCCTCGTCATCCGGGAACATGTTGCGCAACTCTTCGCCCTCAGCGATGAGCGATTGCCACTGGCGATTGTCGAAGAAATGGAACTCGGCACCGTCTGTTCGACCTGACGGGTGCCCAAAATGCATATCCGTGATCACGGTTGTCCACGGGTTTACGTCTGACGGAAGGTATCCAGCCTGCGCCGTGAAGCCATTGATCAAGCGAGATTTTCCGGCCTTGATTTGGCCCACAAACGCGATGGACGGTTTCAGGTTGGAAAGATCGCTGACTATACGAGAAATGAACTGCCGGGTCTCATCGTTGCTGACCCGGTGCATTTCTTCGGCGATACGTATCAACTCACGTCGTTGATTTTCACTCATAACTCTTACCCTGGTGAATCCTAGTTAAGGAAAGGATTCGTTGAAAATTTGAACTTTTGGAACGACCTCATTCCGCGTCCTCGGTGAGATCCTTCCAAAGATTGACGACGGCACCCAGTTTTCTTGCTTCGTGCACGGCCACTGTGATTTCGTTGGCATCGTGCAGGACGGCCAAGGCTGTGCCATTCCCGCCCGAGGGTCTCATGACAATAAGCTGCGGATAGTCCAATTCCACCAGCGCGTCACCATCCCAACCGGCCAGATCATCAGCAAACTTTTTCAACAGGTTCTGACCCGCATGCAGGGGCTGGTCCGGGGCGCAGGCACCGTCGGACCGGTGGGTTGTTCCGTCTTGTTTGCTTGCCTGAATCCGCCCAAGGGAACAACGATCTGCGCCGTCATAGAACCGGCTTGAGAGGCTCTGGTCAGAAACAGGCGGATTATCTGGCAACGTAGACGTCGTTTGATCGGGGACAATCGAAACGACCGGTTCGGACGGCAACTCAATCGCGAGACAGGCCTTGGAAATTTCGCTGAACGTAATGCCCACATCGTCGGCCTCAAGCGCGATATCTGGCTGAAGCGATATAAGTTCCAGCGGACCCGGTGCCGAGGCGATGTCGGACACGAGATGCGCCAGACTTTCGGCCAGCGCGTCGCGCTGCTGGGTTTCAAAGTCAGGCACCAAGCCGGACCGGACGCGAAAAACATCCGTCACCCGAGAGCTGTTAACCTCGATCGCCAGGCAATCGCCGTTGGCCGCCGTAAACTCCAGTCGCCGGGGCAAGACCGTGCCGCGAATGGTGCGCAGCACTTGTTCACGCCTTGCCGCAGCGGTTTCTCCGGTCAGAGTAACTGCGGGATTGAGACGCGCTACTGTCGTGCGCCCAATGTCCTCGAGCAGATCGAGTATCTCAGTGTCCATCATGTCGAGACCCCCTCTGGTCCTGTCTAAACTGCAGCCGAGACAGGCCCCAGGCTGAGATGTGATTTCGTTAGAGCCAATCCGACATTCGCGCTGTCGCGGCATGTGTAGCAGATCACATGATCAGGATAGGCCGAAGTGCGCAGAAAGATGTTCAGCCGACCTTTGGAAAACACCGCAATTTCCCCAAAACCCGTCTTTTCGGACCCCTCAGAGCCGGCCTCACGCAGAAGTTCTTCAAACCCACCTATGCCGCGTCCCTGAAACAAGTTGGCGACAGCGATCGCCAAGCTGTCCAGCGCGCGTGCGTCTTCCGGGCTGGCAAAACTTGTTCCCAGCAACATCCCCGTTTCCATATCGACATACCCGGCTGCTATACAGTCGGGTATGGTGTGGATCGCGGTGTTTAAAGCTGCTTCGATAGACATCTTGCGTCCTGTTTCTCTGCCTTAGTGATATCTACAACACATGCCATTCCGGGCCGTTGTTTTTGTCGGGTTTCGGGATGGTCGGCATCGTTCCCTTGGAACTGCGCGCGTTATGTTCTGCCGCGATCTGGTCGAATTCCTGAAGGAAGGACTGGAACATTGTTTTCAATCCATCTGCGTCTTGGGGCAGTTCTTCGTCCTGCGTGATCTCGCGCCACATTGCCGCCGCGCTAATCAGCGTTCCGGCGGGAACGTTCAATAGATCCTCAAGCCGCTCGTTCTGCTCCGGCCCGTTCAATGCTTCGACATTAGTTAGTGGCACGACTTGCATGTCGTGCAGGTCGTTTGATTCAGGTTCCGGTTCAAACTCATCGTCTGTGTCGGAGGTTTGTTCAGCCATCAGCGCAGCGATAGAGGAAACGGAAACGTCTGCGGGCTGGCTTTCAGCTACTTCTTCCTCGATCTCGGCTTGTTCGGGCAGGTTTGCCAGCTTGCCTTCCAGCGACTCCACAAAGGCGTCCGGCTCGGACGCAGCATCGTCCGGTTGGTCCAACTCGGCTGCAGATGTCAGTTCAATCCCGGCATCGTCACCAAATTCCTCATCACTTATCGGGTCGATCTGGTCTGCTTCGATCGATGACGAGTGCAAATCGGTGAGGTTGAGGTTTTGACTGGGCGATTCCTTGAAGAACGCGCGCAGATCATCTTCCTGTTCGGGTGTATCCGCCAGTGGCGCTGCTCCCATTTCGGCCCTCAAACGATCAGCCTCGCCAGCGTCGATTCTGGGTGCCCGTTCCGCTTCGCCCGACCGCGCTTCAACGCGGGCAGGGCGCACTGGAAAATTGGTCACAACCTCGTCGTTGGCTGCCGATGGGTCCTCGGCCTGAACGGGATCGACCAGTTTCAGTGGCCGCGAATGGCTGGAACCACTCGCGGATTTTTCAGGTCGAAGCGGTTGCACGCGCGTCGAAGCCTGAAGGCCGCTATCTATTTGGTAACGAGACAGAATTTCGGCGCGATTGCCCATGATTTGCTCAGTAATCTCAAGAAAACTGTCGACCATCTTTCCGCCGCCACTGCGTGCCCACAGCTCGGCGTCACCGCTTTTGTCTCGGGCGACAATAGCGTCCCGCGCTGAAAACAGGATAGAGCGGTTAAACAAGTGTCCTGCCTCGCGATTGACGCGGCGCAGTACCTTCTGGCGGTCTTTGGAACCCAGAACATCGGCCCGCGTGACCAGCAGCAACGAGTTGTTCTGAAGTCTCTCGGGAAGGGAAACCCATGTTGCCCTCTCGGTTTCGCGCCAGGCTTGCGTAGCGTGGGTGCACCACAGCACCCCATTTGCCTGGCCGACCGCCCGCCGCCAGACATCGTCTGATATCTTGGGATCCGAAATGCCGGGCGTGTCGATCAGATCAACAGCTTCCAGAATGTCTGATTCCAGGAAAATGCGAACGAACTGGGCGTCGTTTACCCCAACAGATTCAAGCTGATCCAACCCGATATTTTCGCGGCTGCCATCGTGACCTTGCACATAGGCGGATTGCTTGCCCCAACTAAACCAAACCGGGGGCAACTGCGTCGCCGTCACCTGTGTGGGCAATGCGTGCGAGCGCAAAAGAAAGTTCATCAATGTGGATTTTCCGGCGCTGAACTCGCCCATCAGAGCGAACACGGGTTTGCGCCGGGACCACTGCTCGATGCGTTCCCATTTTTTGTTAGAGACGAAGCGGGTTTGTGAATCTTTTGCCATATCGCTACTTATGCTGCCTCGTTGCTAAGATCTTTTAGGATGTCGCCCAGTATGTCGTCGGGTGATTTTCTTGCCGTCATACCGGCCATCAATGCTGCATTGCGGCTTGGGTCTTTTTCGGCCGCTGCTGAAATGCTCAGCAACGTTTCTTTCTGCTCACGCATGAAATCCGACAGGCTGGCCCGAACGTTCTCAAGGACGGCTGCAATCTGATGTTCTTCGATATCCTTGGTGATCGAGTTTGCTTCGGATGCAATCAGACGAGTGTAGTCCGCTGCATAGGCTTCAAATCCCTTTCGACGCTGCCACCAGCGGCGCCACCAGGTGCTTTGAAGGTCCAGGGCGATGGTGCGTCCGATCCCCAACGGCGGCGGCACACGGGGAACAATAGGCGCTTCGATCGTGAATTCGCCCAAATGGTTGCCCAGTAGTTTCTGGTAGAGGGCTTCGATGTCGGCTGCTGCCGCGCCATACAACGCCCCGGCCTCTTTGCGCATCGAACGAGCAAAGCTGAAATAGGCCGCTTTTTGCAGGGTCCGCAGCCCTGCGGGGTCGTATTGCCAAGTACCTTCCTCGCCGTTTTGCTCAAGATGAGCTATCAGAGAATCTGTTGCCCGTTTGACAAAGTTGGCCTCGGCGGAGGTCAGTCTCTCAAGTACTTTTTCGCGCAGGGATGAGGTCAGTTCAGCCGCTTTCTTATCATATTGCTCAGCGACTTGCGCGATTGCGTCTTCGGTGGATACGCCATCCAGATCACGAACAACGCCTTCACCGGCGGACAGGCTTTTGGCGACCGCAGTGGCACGGATTTGGCTCGCGATGTTGCGGGCCTTGTGCCGGACTCGGTCCAGAAGACGGTTACCGGCACCATCTGCAATGCGTTCGTTCATAGCCAACAGCAGATCCGGCAGGCCGGACAACGCCCAAATCTTATCCAGCGAAGGCGCCTGATCTCCGAACCCAGCGGCCAGATAGAATGTGTTCAGCGCCTGACGGGAATCTTCATTCAGAATATCAGGGTTTCCGGTTATGGCGGCTTCTGCCCAAAGAGCGCTGCCGAATACGACGCTGGTGTTGGTGTCGATATTGTTCTGCTTCAAAGTGTCCTGAATTCGGTCGCGAATTTCAGGGACTTGGGTGACCGGATCTGCCAGTTCGTCGATCCGGTTTACGAACAAGATGATCTGACGGTTCTCAAACTGGGCGATAATCCGCATCAGCGCCATGTCCATCGTCGTCAGAGCTTGGCTTGCCGCCAGAACAACAATGCATACTTCGGACCCGCGCAGGCTGCGAAGGGTAATCTGCTCGCGCACCATGAAAGTATCGTTGACGCCGGGCGTATCGCAGAGTTTCAACGAGATCGGATATTGCGGAATGTCCATGAACAGTTCCGCAGATTTGGTCACGTCCGCAAACCGCCCGGTCTTTGGGTTGATGTCCGGGTCGTCTTGATCGCCCAGACAGACGTACCGCTGAATCAGTTCTTCGTCGAAATAGTCATACTGATGGCTCTGACCAAGGATCAGGTCGAAATGTTTGCCCAGACGTTCCTCTGACTTGGCCTTCATCTCGCCGATCTGACGGCGGATATCGTCCATTTCGTCATCGGCACCGGCCCGGTTCGCCAGTTCGCCCAAACGACCCCCGCCGACCATCAGGTTGTCCCACTCTTCCTGCTCGAAGAATGTGAACTTGGACTTTGTGTCGCCTTCGGTGCGGGTGTTGATGTTCAGTGTGGTTACCACCGATGTCCACGGGTTTACATCCGATGGCAGCAGCGCAGGGCGCCCGGCAAGGATGTTCACAATCGAGGACTTCCCAGCCTTGACCTGCCCAACCAGCGTAACGCTGGCCGAGAAGTTTTCCATGCGCGTCTTGAGGGTAGCGAGACGGGCAGAGGAACGGGCGTCTGCCACCTCTGTCAGTTGGTCAATCTGCGTCGTCAGCGCAGCCATTGCCGAGGTCATTGGCGTCAGCGCTTCATTGCCGACAGACAGAAGATGGTCGTTGCGCGCCATGGTTAGCCTCCGGTTCCTGTCGCCGCCATGTGATGCTGTCCATGGTCGGTCGGAGTACTGGTCAGCGTGTCAATGCGAGCAATCAAATTCAAAGCGTTGCCCAGAATGGCAGCTTCGGCGCTTGGGGAAATCTTCTCGAACGCGCGCTCGTCGGCGAGAACTTCGATCGAGCTGAACTGCTCACTGTTCTCAAGGCAGGCGACACGGCGTCCGGTCGGGAACCCCGCAGACTTGGTTTCGGGCAACGGCATTCGTGAGTTTGCGAGCAGGTAATGCCCGCCAGAATGTGTGCGCAGCGCGACCCCAAAACCCGTGTCCGGGTGGTCGCGGCTCAGGGTTTTGAGTTCACCAAGAAAACTTTCGCGTGCAAGACCAACGGCGTCTTGCTCGGCTGCGGCAGAAGTCATCAAATTGGTCACAGTTTCCGACCCTTGTTTTAGAGTTGAGCAGAAAAACTCGTACGGTGCCCGAGGGCAAAAAGACTCACTAAGTCCTTGCCTCCATCAATTACTGGCAAGGCGGAATTTGTTTGACGCGAATAAGATTTTTTGGCGTTTGAAATGTGGCGCAAATGTGATGCGGGGGCTTTGAAGCCTTGCAGCTACGCAAGAATCTGTGACTTGGCAGAGGATTTATTGAAGGTTTCCAATGTCGCAGCGGCATTCCCTGACGGGCGCTTCAGAATCTTTCGGGGCCCTGAAAAATGGGTGCAACGACCTCCGAATCTCTTTTGAGGGGGGCGGATAGCCGTACTTGAACGGCGGCAAGGTAAGCTACCTGCCCGGCTGGAACTGACCAGAGAAGGCACTGCCCACGTGACGCTACGGGGCTGTGTTTAATAATCTTTCATGTTGGCTCAATTTCCCTCTCGCACTTGGTTTCAAGCTTTGCTATTGAGCCGGTCAATCTGACAGGTGATGTCAGCGATGCGGGTGTGGCGAAATTGGTAGACGCACCAGATTTAGGTTCTGGCGACGCAAGTCGTGGGGGTTCAAGTCCCTCCACCCGCACCATATTGAAATTAAGAGATAAAAATATTCTTGTTGATGCCTTTGCCTAGTCCCGTTTGCAGAAAGTTTCCCATACTGTTTCCCGTTTTCACCTTTCGTTCTTGAAACGTGCTACAAAGCATTTATGACAGGGAAACGGCAGGTTCTTAATCCAATGCAAAGTTGCTGTCCGAACAAATACGTTTAATTCCGTTAGAGAACTCGCAGCTGTCTAGTTGATAGGTCTGGTTGCCAAAGCCTGTATTCGATTCCAAAAGTCTCTTATGACCATAGAAAAAACTGCCTTCCTTGTGAGAACTCACGAACGTAACTTGCAAACTCAGAGGCTCTTAGACTGTCTGAGAAGCAATGTTTCACCCAACACGTTTGTTGTATGCGACGAAACAAAAGGCGTCCTAGACTACCCAGACGCGACAAAAGTTTCTTTGTCAAAATCCGTTCTGGCAGATTGGCAATTCAAAATTCATCCACGAGACTGGGGCTGGCTGTGCGGAGACTACTGCTATTATGCCGCTGCAAACCAACTTTCAGGTTATGATTATTTTTGTTTGATAGAGTCCGATGTTTTTTTGAGCGATGCCGGAGCGAAAAAGGTTAAAGCCATCCTGCAAGGAAATAATAGTGACGCAGTTGCTGCTGATTTGCGAAGGTTTGATAGACCGCGCAAGTTCTCAAAGCCACTGGCGCAAATTGGAGAAGACGCGAACTATGGATGTATTTTTCCGTTCACCCGAGTAAGCGCAGATTTGATCCCCGAAATGTTCTCGCTTAGGAAAAGGGTTCAAAACCACCATTTACCACTTCGCGTAAACGATGAAGCCATACTCTCGACCGCTGCTCACAAAGGAGGCTTCGACGTTACTGATCTCTATGACTATGTGGATATTTTTCACCGAGACTATTTTGATACAAACCCTCCTCACTTGCATGAAATCGTTGAAAAACGCCATGATGACACACTTGTTGTACACCCTTCAGTTCCGATGGCGAAAATATATGAACGAATTCAAGGTGGTCAAAAGGGTTACTTGAAGAAAAACCGATTGAGAAAAATACTGGCAACGTCACCGGATCATGTAGGCAGGGCACTGTCGAGGACACTTGATAGGGCTAAAGAATCGCCCGTTCGTGGCCGAGTAAATATTGATGAAAACAACGAAAAAACTGAAAGGCTGGTGTGGTTAATAGATCGACTAGAGTATTTCCAACCTGTTAAAATTGTTGATGTTGGTGCAAACCCAATAGAAGGTGATCCCTCTTATCTACACCTGCTTGCACACGGCCAAGCTGAAGTAGTTGGCTTCGAACCAAATCCTGAAGCTCACCAAGAACTTTTGAGTAAAGCCGCATCTAACGAAACTTATCACTGCCGAGCACTTGGAGATGGTGGGCAAGAAAGACTTTTTCTGACGAGGCACTCTGGATTTTCTTCGCTTTTTCAGCCTGACCTAAAAAGTGCAACCTACCTCGGATTCAAAAGACCGATGCAGATAGCAGATGTGGAAAGTATCTCTACCGATCGGCTAGATGACTTGGGAGTCGTGCCCCCCATCGATTTTTTGAAGATCGATATTCAAGGTGGAGAGTTAAACGTTATTTCAAATGCTCGAAATAAGCTAGCTGAAGCAATGATTGTTCAAACTGAAGTTCGCTTTTTTCCATTGTATGAAAAGGAACCAACATTCGGTGATCTTGAGAGGGAGCTGAGAGATCAAGGATTCATTTTCCATAGCTTCGATTTCTTGAAACCTGTTTTGGGTAGCCGTTCGTTAAGAACGAAGTTTCGGCGACGAGCGTTTTCTCAGATAGTGGATGGGGATGCGTTCTTCATCCGAGATCTTCGAACCCTACAATCTTTCAGCGACGAGCAATTATCTAAGCTTTGTATCTTGGCAGACAGTGTTGTTGGCGCATTTGATCTCGCCAGTCTTTGTTTGGAGGAGTTTGTCAGAAGAGAAAAATTAACATTAGAAGATATTGAAAAATATCTCTTATTGTTGCCTCAACGAATTTTGAGATAGGAAAAACCAAAATTTCCCAGAACGGGGTCTAAATCGAGTAACCGCAACGAGCTTCTAACTTGAGGTCCAAATTTTGAGTTATGTGATCTAAGTCTTCTGGTTTAAACATCGTGTCTGCGTTCGGGCGCGTCGAGCTTGGTCCAACTCTATTTTTAACCGGAGTGGGAGTAGTTTTGCACCGTATTCCAAATTCCGTTGCTAGTAAAAATAGTAAATCACTTGTTGTGTTTACAATATCTTCATAACGCACAATCAGTGCGTTAACTCCTCGATTTAAAATCGAAAGATGCCCAGCCAACTTTACACTTCTCAACTCCAGAACATTTTTGTACCTGCGCCCTTCAATAGGGTGACGATCCAACTGAAGGATTTCGCCACGGCCCAATCGATAATTCAAATCGTACCCATGCCTAGACCAACCTGAATCCAAGGGGGTATAAATACTTTCCCATTCAGCTCGTATGAAATCCGAAAAAGATAGCTTAGAAATCCCAGGGTCCACCTCAAAGGGAGCACGATAAAAGCTTTGGAGCCAATCCTTTGGATTTCTCACGACTACGATGAAAAGACAACAGCTTGGTAGTATTGGATAAGTGGGTATGCCATGCTTCCATCCAAACCTACTAACAGGTTTTAAAGTGGTGTTTTTCTTAATCAATTTTTCAATGAAATTTGTACCGGATCGACGTTCGCCGTAAACCTGAAAAATGTTGATTTCACTGTCAGAAATAGCCTTGCTGATGCCAATATGTGCGCTTTGTACCATTTCTGCCTACGCTCGGTTACGCAATTTGTGATAAACGATTTTCCACATGGCCACATATGGAAACTTTGGTTTTTCATATAGTTTGATTCGGGTTTAGCTTAACAGCACACTCATCCATGTTGATCTCAGTTTTGTTGCGCGACTAACTCACTTGCGTAAACCTGACGAAAGTCCGGCATTTGGTAGTGATCGCCAATGAGATTGGTAGTTTACTTGGGCACTGCCCATTGTGGAAGCAAACCACGAAATGAACTGTCTTGGTATAGGGTTTCCCAGTTTCCGTCTTTGTTCACGATATGTCTTGGGAAACTTTAAGGCTAAGAGTTTGATTAAATTGAATACTCGTGAAATTTAGGTTCTGGCGCCGCAAGGCGTGGGGGTTCAAGTCCCTCCACCCGCACCACTTTTTCCGTTCTGAAGGATCAAGCGCTTTTGTCCGATTGAACGGGTTGATCTATCAGGTCCCTGAGCGCGGCAGCGACGGTCACAAAGGCATCTGGTCGCCGCATAAGCTCTACGTGTTTCATGTCCAGGGGGTGACATGTCTTTTGGCGTAAATGCGTGTCCAGAACGTCGCCAGACCGCAGTGAGGGGTTCCCTCTGGTCAGAAACACATGGGCAGGTCGATCAAATTGGGGTACGCGAAAATCGCTGATCGCCAGGGCGTGAACGATTTCAACAGCTTGGATGCGGAACTTTTCGGACTCGGGCTCTTGTGCCAGAGAGGTTTTGATCCTCGGCAATATGCGGCGAGCTTTGACTTTGCGTTTGAACCCTTTGAACAGGTACCTCCATCTTTTGTAGGTCCGGAAATACAGTGGCTGTAGGGCAGGTTCGGCCCCGACCATTTTGAAAGGCGGGTCTAACAGAACCATTCCCTTCACAGTTTCCGGCCCAAGTTTCTTGGCCATTTCCATAACCATCGGACATCCCGCCGAATAGCCGCATAGCACAACCGGACCTGTGTTGGAGGATTGCGCCAGATGCGAAATCGTGTCGGATGCCAGATCGCTAAACGATTTCCCGTAGGGGACCGCCATTCCCTGTGTACGGTGACTGCGAACAAGAACGACGGAACAATCCGGGCCGAGGCTGCGCGCCATATAGCGACAGAACTGGACAGAGCAATGCGCTATGACAACGGTTGTCTTGCCGTCGCCAGGATTGGAGATCTGAAACGTGCTGTCATCTTCGGAAAATGACTGGTCCACTTCTCGGTCACGTATTCGCTTGGCCAATTCCGCAACGGTGGGGCAACTGAACAGATCGGTGGGTTCAAACAGCAGCCCGGCGTCCTGACCCTTGGAAAAGGCTGCGATCGTGGCCAGGCTGTCTCCGCCGAGGTCAAAAAAGTTTGCGTCGCGAGACGGGCAAGGGATGCGTAAAACATCCGAAAAAACCTCTGCGACCAACGTTTCCAAGGCATCTTTGGGTGCGGCACCGGGTTGATTACCAACGGAACGCGCAACGATCGAAGCAAGCGATGTCTGATCCGTCTTCCCGTTGGGAAGGTTTGGAAACGTCTCAATGCAAACGACAGCATTTGGGTGAAACGGGGTAGGCAGTGTCGCTTCCAGATGCCGGCGGACGGTGTCGCAGAGTTTGGCGTCTGGCGGGCTTTCGACGGCAACGCCTATGCTTTTTGAATCTGAGCGTTCCAGAACAACTGCGGCCACTCGCAGATCGCCTGCAACAAAGCTGGCTGCCGCTTCGATTTCCGTCAGCTCGATGCGGTGCCCTCGAATTTTGACCTGCGAGTCCTTGCGGCCCAAGAACAGGATGCGACCTGACGCATCTTCGACACCTAAATCTCCGGTCCGGTAGGCGCGGATACTCTCTGGGCCAATATTGAAGAAACTCTCTTGGGTCTGGTCGGGGTCATTCAGATAGCCGAGCGCAACAGTTTGTCCCGCCACGACGATTTCTCCGACCTGTCCGGTCTCGGCTGGGCAATCGTCTTTGTGCACAATTCCGACCCAGGTGCCGGGAATTCCCGATCCGATGGGAATATCGCCTTCCCCTGTGTGGTTTGTGGCGTCGTAGGACGTGCACCAGACTGTTGCTTCGGTTGGCCCGTATTCGTTGACCAGACGACAATCCGGCAGGATCGTGCGGCATTGCCTTACGAGGCTGGGGTAAAGCGGCTCTCCTGCCGTGATCAGTGTTTCCAGACTGCCAAGATCACCGCCTGGCACGGCTGTCAGCAAAACCTGCGCCAGTCCCGGCAAGCAAAGTGTATGCGTAACGCGGTGCTGCGAGATCAACTTCCCGAGCTTGTATGGCTCTTGTTCGCTGCGATTGTCCGCGACGACAAGGTGTCCGCCCGCGCCCAACGTCCAGTAGATGCCTGCAACCGAACTGTCGAAGGCCAACGAGGACAAAAGCAGATATACCTTTGGCGGCGTCCCGTAGATGTTGTCACGAGCGGCGGTTGAAATGGCCAGACCTTGACGGGATATCTCGACCCCCTTGGGCTGGTTCTGCGACCCCGATGTGAACATGACATAGGCACGCTCGCCGAACTCCACTTCGGTCACGTCCATTGCATCACCGAGCGACCCCAACGTGACGATCTTGGCATCGGTGTCGGGCAGGAGACCGTCCATGCTTGCATCCGTGACAATGTACCGAGGCTGGATCGTATCCAACATCTGCGTGATGCGATGTGGTGGGTAATCCATGTCCAACGGCACATAGGCCGCGCCTGACATCATCACCCCTAGAAATGCGGAAATGGCCTCGGTGCCCCGAGGTAGGGCAACTGGCACGATATCGGATTTCTCAACACCTGCTTCCTTCAGCGCCAAGGCGATCTGTCGTGCGCGCAGTGAAAGCGCGGCGTAGGTCGTCGTTCCCTGCCCGTCAGAGATCGCAGGGGCATCCGGAGTCTGCTGCGCGTGCGACAAAAACTGTTGAACGACGTCGAAATGCCGGGGTTCGGGTCGCAGTTCTATGGCGTTTTGCGATCGCTGCAACAGGTTCTTGATCGCAACTTCGGGGTTCTTGATTATCGCCGATAGAATGTTCTTGTAGCCGGAAAATATCGCGTCGACCGTCTTGGCCTGAATGATCTCGGGATCATGGTAGATTTCGACCGTTAGCTTCTTTTGCGGCGTCACAAGTACCGTAAGAGGATAGTTGCTGAACTGCGAGGTTTTCAGGTCGCAGACCTCAACCTCTCCGAGATCGACACTTTGGGCGCCAAGCCCTTCGTTCACGAACATCGTATCAAACAGCGGTGAGCCACTGGCGATCGGGGCGCAAGCCTGCACTTCAGAAAGCGAAGCAAATTCGTGCTTGCGGCGATTAAGTTCCGCTTGGGCATGGTTTCGCAGGAAATCCCGGACCGAGTCCGATGGGTTTATTTTGCACCGAACAGGCAGTGTGTTGACGAATGCGCCTACAGCCCTTGTGATCCCGGCGATTTCAGCCGGACGGCCTGCCGTCGTCGTTCCGTAAACAACGTCGTCCTGTTGTAGCAAACGCCGCAATTCCAAAGCCCACGCTGCAGACAGAATACTGTTTGATGTGACCCTGAGTTGACCGGCCAAGCTTTCGATGGACGACATCACATCGCTGCCGAGCGTTTCAGACCGCCAGACTTGCACCGAGCCGCCTGAATGTGCGTCTGGTCGGGGGAAGACACTTGAATCCTCCAGACCGTGAAACTGGGTTTTCCAAAAGTCAGTGTCTGTCAGGTTATGCTGATTTCGCAGCCAGGCGAGATAGGTTCTGAAGGGCGGTGCCTTGGGTTGATCTGCTTTTAGACCTTGGTAATGCTTACATAAATCTTGAAGGGCGACTCCGGTCGACCAACCGTCGCTGATCAGGTGGTGGACCGTCCAGACAAGCCGCCACGCGTTGGTCGAAATCTTGATCAGCGTCGCCGTCATCAGCGGTGGTTTTGTCAGGTCAAACTGACGGATCTGTTCTAGCCGCAACAGGTCTGACCACTTCTGTTCGACGTCTTTCGCAGTGGTCCAATCCAGCTCGATCCATGGTAGGGAAACCTGTTCACGGATGACCTGCACTGGTTGCTTCACACCTTTCCAGACGAACCCGGCACGAAAGGCGTCACGTTCGACGAGTACGGCGTTCAGGGCGCGCTTCAGGCGTTCCGGTTCCAGCGGTCCGTTCAGGGAACAGCTAATCACAGCCACATATTGCCCAAGCTGACGAGTGTCGCCGACCGAGTGAAATAACATTCCCTGCTGTGCTGGCGTCAATGGCAGGATATCTACTACACCCTTGGGAAGGCCCATTTCAGTCCAATGCCTCCGTGATGCGGAAAAGTTCGTCGTCATCCAGATCAACCAGTGGTGTGTGGTCGTCGGCATTGGTTTGTTCAGCAGGCAAGGTGTCAGCGTAATCGGCCAGTGCCCTGAGAGTGCGATGCTCGAACAATGCGGTCGCGGGCAGGTTCAGACCCATTTCGTTGGCTCT
This sequence comes from Ruegeria sp. BC7, assembly GCF_056539165.1. Classification (NCBI taxonomy): domain Bacteria; kingdom Pseudomonadati; phylum Pseudomonadota; class Alphaproteobacteria; order Rhodobacterales; family Roseobacteraceae; genus Ruegeria; species Ruegeria sp. BC7. Next base: position 115,995 of record NZ_JBQFUL010000009.1, read on the forward strand.
CATCGCTATTTCTATGGCGGTAATGCTGTCCACGCCAAGATCGAAGAATTCCCGGGTGGCGCTGATTTCGGCAACCCCCAAGACGTTTTTGAGGATTGAGGCCAGGCGGCGCTGAGTTTCGGTTTCCGGGGCTACATGTGCTTCTTGCGGTTGACTGCGCCAAGACCCAGCGGGCAGCCGTGATGTGTCTACCTTTCCGTTGCCATTGATCGGCATGTTTTCAAGGATCACAATCTGGTCTGGCAGCATTTCGCGTGGCAGGCTCTCACGCAATGTGTCCCAGATATTCGGTTCGACCAGCCCGTGACCGGCGACGTAGACGGTTAGTTTCGGGGCGCGCGCTACAGGTTCGTCAAAGCCGATTTCTTCCAGGATGGCTTGCACGCGCCCGGTGTCGATTTCGTCGTTCAACTCTTCCAATGCCTGCTCGCGGGTTTTGTGCCCCATGCGTACGTCCCACGAATAAGGCAGCGCGTAATTGTGGAACCCCTCACGGGCCTTGTGAACATGAATCCCGGCATCGTTGATAAGGCAATTGGTGGATCGACCGGTATCCGAGGGCCGCTTCCACGCGGTTCGTGTTTCCAGAAAGTCGTAAATTTCTGATACCGGCACGTCGATATATCGATAAATGTCGAGCACTTCTACTTCGCTAAGGAAACGCCCGTCCTTCAAATCGTCTGTTTCCAGCAGCCGCGCCACCTCATCGTCTTCGGCGTGATACGCTTTGCGCGCTTTCGTGACCAAGTCGTCTAGCTGCCCGCATGTCGGGGCCGCGTGACGAAAAAGTTCGGGGGTCAACCGGGTTTCAAAGAACTGTCCGCGGGACAGCCCGGTCACGACGATCGGTGCGCCTTCGGTCAGAGCCGTGCGGAAGGCCAAAGTGTATAGTGCTTTGAAACAGCCTTGGCAGACATTGGAATGAGTCTTGAGACTGTCCACGAAAATCTGGTTCATCTTGTCCGTGGACAGATACCGGTGATCCCAATTCAGGTCACTGACAACCCTTTGGATATTGTCCTTTGCTTCCTTCGAGATATACCCGTTGTCCAAAGTAACCGCGAGCACGCGATGCGTGTGCGCGGCCAGACGATATGCGGCGTAGGTGCTGTCTTTGCCGCCACTCAGCATCATGACCGCATCATACGGCCCCCTGCGGGATTTGGCGGCGTCGACAATCCGGCGTTCAAGCTCGGGTTCAGTTTGGAAATAGGCTCCGGCGCGATCCTTATAGTCGTCGAATTCCGCGCAGATCGTACAAATGTTGTTTTCCTCGAAGCGTACTCCGGGAACAGTGTTTGTCAGGCCGCAGCGAATGCACTGATGGCTTGGCTGTGTGTCCGGTTGCACTGAGGAAAACGCGACATGAACGGCGTCGACACCGGAAAGTCGCCGTAGTACCCGATCATATTCAGCCGTCTCCAGGCGGACACCGTTTTTCTTGATCTGCTGATCACTACGGCCAAGATATTCGACCTTCCCGTCATTGGTCATCCGACCGAGGTCGCCTGTGCGGTAGACGCGACCCTGAAGGTTCAGTGGATCGTCCATAAACTTCTCGGCAGACAGTGAAGGATTGCCAAAATACCCTTGGGCCAGCCGCCCTCCGATCACGATCTCGCCGGGTATTCCCAAAGGACAGACATTCAGGGCGGTATCCCGGATACTGATCGACATTCCCGAGGCAGGTTGGCCAATTTGAACAGAAGGCCCGGCGTCGGCACGGGGGTCATATGCGTGATGCATCGCGCCCACGACGGCTTCCGTGGGGCCATATTCGTTGATGATCTCCAAGTTTGGAGACAAAACGTCCCGAGCCTGCCTGCAAAGTTGCGAGGTTAGGTTTTCACCGCCCAGAACCAGTGTTTGTATGCGCGTTAGCGGCTGCCCCTGCTTACAGGCCAAAGCAAGATGCGAGGGGGTCAGTTTTACGATGTCGACAGCGTCATCGGCAAAGACATCCAAAACCGCCAAGTCCGGGTCGGATCTTTCCGGGTAAATCCTGACCGATCCTCCTGTGATCAGCGGAACAAACATCGACGTCAGAGTCAGATCGAAAGACACGGACGAAAAGAAAGCGAAATGTGCGGGATTGCTGCCCGCGAAGGTGTATGCGGCCCAGTTGATATACCGCGCCAAGTTTTTGTGGCTTACTTCGACGCCCTTCGGAATTCCGGTCGAACCAGAGGTAAACAGGACATAGGCCGTATCTTGGGGCCGGATTGAAAAGTCGATCTTAGCCGGGTTCAGTGTCTCGGCCGCCGAGATGCTCGGACACGGATAAGTTCCCGTGTTTTCGTGTGCCACGAATACAGCCGCCGCCCGACACCCTTGCAAGATTTCTAATGCCCGCGCCTTGGGTAGATTGGACGCGATAGGGACAAAACAGCAGCCAGCTTTGAGAATACCCAGAACTGCCGCCATAAAGTCGAATGATCGCGGCAGGTGGACGGCTATGCATGATGCTTTCGGTATGCCCAAGCCAGACAGGTGGGCCGCGATCTGATCGCTGCGCTGGTGTAGCTTGTCATAGCTCATCACCTCATCCGCGCAGGAAAGCGCAACCAAGTGAGGGTCTTTTTCGACCTGCGCCACAAATGCATCCAACACAGACCCAAATGGGGACGGAGTTTCGAGCGGACCCTGTATAATAGCCTTGTCTCGGACGTCACCGGAAAGCCCGACGGTCGAAATTCGAGTATGGAGATCCGATAGAACAGCCTTCAGGCAACGCAGAAAATGCGTGGACATATCTTCTTCGGAAACTGAGTCCAGAACTTCATTCTGCACATCCAGAAAGAGTTTCGGGCACGCGCTGCCTTCAAAATCCATGATATGAAGGCGCAGCGCGTGCATGGCATCATGTGCGCCACTATGAAGCCATTCCACGGTGGCGGGTCGCCCGGCAAACCCGCCAAATCGCGCTTGGATGTAGTTGCAAACGGCGCTGATGCCTGACGTGTCGACGTGTGATACCGCACCGGGCCTTGCACTTTTCAGAAATGTACCAAGGCCCGTTTTGATCTTGTCGTAAAGGGTGCGCAGCGTATCCGTATCTTCGATCCCGACCGAGAACGGCAAGACTTCGACAAAAGGCCCAATGGTGTTGCGGTCCTCTTGCGTCAAACGATTGTGTGAGGGCAGCCCGATCGTAATCCGCTCATCACCCGTTACTCGGTGAAGGTAGGCGAAGTAAGCCGTGAGATAGATGGCCAGGCGGGACAGTTCGGGGGTAAACAGCCGAAACTCTTGTTGCGTGATTGCATTCTCGAGTGCGGTGAAAACTTCGGGCTCTACGGTGATCGGAAATCTTTTCGAGTCGGACGCCCGTTTTGGATTGCTGCCATAAGGGGGGGCGGATGACTTTGGCGCAGCGACGGTCGTGTTTGATCGCGAAGGGGCTTGCAACACCGAGCTATGAAAAAAGCCCGGCAAAGCTTCGGCGTTGTTGTTTCCGGTCTGCTCCAGGTTTGAATAGCGTTGCGAGACTTGCGCGAACAACAGCGCCCCCGACTGTGCGTCACAGGCAATGTGATGCTGGCAAACAAGCCAGACCCAGTGGGTTTCAGCCAGTTTGACCAACTGGCTTCGCAAGGTCCCGGATGACAGATCGAATGCGGTCTGAACCCAAGAAGGTAAATCCGACGCCAACCTGTTTTCTGGCTGCGTGTCAGAGCTGAGATCCCTGACGTCAAGCAAATCCCCGGTTTCGTCTAGGGCGTATTGTCTTGGACCGTCCGGCGTATCACGGACCGCGCTTCTCAGGATTTCGTTTTGCCGCAGCGTTTCTGCAAAAGCGGCCCTGAACAAATCTGGCTGCAAGTCAAAATGCAGATCAAACCGCCAGGCCATATTGTACAGCGGTTTATTTGGATGAAGCAGATGGCCTTTCCAAAACAGCATCTGGCTGTCTGTGAGGGGAAAAGTCATGCCCATCAGCCCACACACGTTTTCTGTCGTGTTTTCGCATAGCTCAAAATCGCGCTAATTGTTGCCAGATTTTCCAGCGTGACATCTTCAAAGGGTATTTCGATCTGGTAGCTTTGTTCGACAAAAGACACCAAAGACATGACCCCGAGCGAGTCGATCATTCCGCTCAGCAGAAGTTCTTCATCGTCGGATACGTGTTTTCCGCCCAGAAGCGTCGATTGAATGTAGCGCCGCAATGCTTGGTCTGGTGAGTCAGGCTGCTCGTTGCTCATTTGCAATTCCTATTAGCTTTTTGCGGTCGATTTTGCCGGTCGAAGTGCGCGGCATTGCCTTGAGACTGCCTATCCGATGCGGGACGGCGTATTGCGGCAGCACGGAAACCAGATCGGATCGGATAGCGTTCAAATCCGGGTCAGAATTGCAGGTCACGAAGGCATGAATCTCGTCTCCGACCAGAATTGCGGCGGCTTCGGTGACGTCAGGGATATTCACCAGTGCCAGTTCAATCTCATCCAGTTCAATGCGGAACCCCCTGAGCTTGATCTGCCGGTCCTTGCGCCCAACCAAAATGAGTTGCCCGTCAAAGGCGCGGCGCACGATGTCCCCGGTCCGGTAGAACTGTCTTGGCTGCCCGCTTTCGTCCGGCAATGTGCAGAAAGCCGCCCGATTTTGATCCGGTCTGTTCCAGTACCCGGACATCACCTGATCAGAAGCGATAAGCAGTTCCCCGCTATCCGGTTCCACTGCCTCTGTTCCGATGCGGGCTGATACGCCGACGTCTGGGTGACCAATCGGCAGCGGTCCAACGCCGTCCAGATCGTCATGGGTGAAGGTGGCAGTCGTACAATGGTTGGTTTCGGTTGGTCCATAAGCGTTAAGGAACTTTGCGTTCGGTGTGTGCGCGGAAAAATCCTTGAGGGCTGCGGGCGGCATTTTTTCCCCCGCGAACATGACAACGCGCAGAGCTTGCAGATTACGATCTGCCAACGTACCGCGTTCCAACATTTGGATTATGGCATAGGGCACGGAATACCAGACCGTAATGCTCTCTTGTTCGGTTAGTTGAGACAGCGACGCCGGAAGTTTGGCATGCATCTCAGGGATGATCACACAGCACGCTCCGGCCAAGGCTGTGCTGAACACGTCGAAAATTGACATGTCAAAATGCAGTGGGGTGTGGTGACTGACACGATCAGACGCGGTCAAATTACACAGATTTGCAGCCATTCTGGCATAGGCAAGGCCACTTTGGTGCGTGTGAACGATGCCCTTTGGCGTGCCGGTCGTCCCAGAGGTCATCAGGATATAGGCTGCGTCAAACTCTGATCGTTGCGACTGCCGGGATTCCAGAGCCTTTTGCGCGTTCAGCTTGGGCAGCGGTTCCGAGATGTCCACGATCTGAGATGGTGCGAAGCTGTCCGAAAAGTGACCGACTCGGTCGGAATCTGTCAGGACAAGCCGTGGCGAGATCGCTGAAACTTGCGTGGCGATACGCTTTGCCGGGGCGGCTGGATCCAGAGGAACATAGACAGCCCCAACGCGAAGAATTGCGTGCAGCGCAGCTATGGCTCTTGGGCTCTTGGCTGAACAGAGTATCACTCGGTCCCCTGCTTGGGTGCCACGGTCCAACAGCAGCGCCGCAATCCTGTCCACCTCGGTGTTCAGGTCCGCATAAGTCGTTACCTTGCCCAGCAGCCGCAAAGCGGGCGCATCTGGTGTTAGCCTGGCATAGTGCCTGACTGCGTGGTCAAGGTAAGCTGCATCGATCATCAGTTGACGACCTGCGCCAAGGTTTCGCCGAACTCTGGAAACCAGCCAACCGTGCGTTCGTAGAACCAAAAGGCCGCAATCGCGATCAGCGCAACCGAGCCGAATTGCAGCCCGATTACGCGATAAGCCGTCAATCGGCGCAACGCGAAGAATATTGGGAAAAGCACCAGCACAATGGCAAGTTGTCCGACTTCAACGCCGATGTTGAACGTCGCCAGACCAAGCGCCTTGCGCGTCGGATCCAGCCCAAGTGGTTCAAGAACGTTCGCAAAACCAAAGCCGTGGAAGATGCCGAAAAGGAACACCACTTTCCACGACCCAGCGTGGAAACGAGGGACCAGGTTGCCAATGGCCACTGCTGCAATCGAGAAAGCGATGACCGCTTCGACCAACGTCACTGGCAGTGTGATGACTTCAAACGTGGCGAGGCACAGCGTGATCGTGTGCGCAACGGTGAACACCGTGACGATTTTCACAGTCTCGCGCAGGCTGTCGCGAATGCTTTCGGACGGAACCCAGCGCTGGTTCTCGATCCGCATTACAGCGCCCAGTAGCAGCGTCAGCAGGAACAGGACATGATCAAAACCAAGCCAGATATGCCAAACCCCGTGTTCAAAGAAAGTCAGGGCAATATCCTTGGTCGGTTCGTCGTTCAGATAGAGGTTCTTCTCACCATCCCCAGGCGCAAAAATCAGCGAAATATAAGCTTCGTTTTCGTCCATGCCGTTGCGCGTGTTGCTTCCAATCAACGCAAATCCGCGATGTGCTGGGTCGACGTCCGAAAATAGCCCGTCATACGACATCTGGATCGTAGTGGGTGTCTCGGTAATGCCGAGAACCTTGAAGTGGAGTTGGGCAAAAGTGTCGACGGAAGTGTCGAGGAACGAAATGTCGTCAAACTCAACCTGATAGGGCTGGCCTTCGGACGACAGGTTCATGCGATCCTCGAAATAGTCGAAGATCTCTTGCTGCGCAGCAAGGACTTCGTCCCGTGTCAACGCTGTCTCCACGTCCGCCGTGCCTTGTTGAAGTCGGGTAAGGTCGGTGAGTGTGGCTTCGACGCGCCCGCTCAGGCTGTCTTCAGTCACGTCAAAATACACATAGCTTTCGTTGTATTTGTGGGCGTAGGCGGTGGATGCCAGCGTGATTAGGACCAGTGCACCAAGCCCGAGCTGCAGAAAATGCGTCATCTGTGCGGCAATCCGACGGAAGGTTCCGCTTGGATTTTCCGAAAAGCGGGTGTTTGTCATAGGTCGGATCTCCCTTTCGTGCCCGGCCGGGCCTGCTGTCCAATTTCCATCTTTGCGATGATCTGACGTTGAATGTCCGAGGTGCCCGAGTAGATCACGCCGCCTAGCGCGTCTTTCACGTCGTCCCCGCTCGGCGAACCTTGGAGGTATCCGCGTCCGCCATGAATCCTGAGCGCGTCCGTGCTTGAGTTCAGGAAAGCCTCGGATATGTGAAGGTTCGCCATCGCTGCGAACTGTGTGAGGGGTTTTCCAGCGTCGTACAGGTCTGCGGCGCGCTGTAACATCAATTCGCAGGTTTCCAGGCGCACGCGCATGTCGGCAATGCGATTTGACACAGACTGAAATTCGGAAATGGCCTGCCCGAACAAATTGCGAGAGGCTGAAAATTCGACGCAGTCCGCCAGTTGCCGACGCATGGCGCCGACCTGCGACGTAAGAATGAAACTTCTTTCCCAATCAAGCGTAGATTGAATGATTGCCGCGCCGGACCCTTCTGGCCCCAACCGACGGTCTTCGGGAATGCGGCAGTCGTTAAGTTCCAACTGGCCCAAGGGGATAGAGTTCAGCCCCAGCTTTTCCTGCCCCTGATGTCGAATAAAACCTTCATCTTCGGCGCGCAGGATAAAGGCTGACAATCCCCAGCGACCCTTTTCGGGCGCTGTCTGGGCAAAGACTATGGCGAAATCGCAGACCGGCCCCATTCCGACAAAGGCTTTGCTACCGTTCAGGACATATCCGCCCTCAACACGTTCGGCACGGGTCTGAAGGGCAAGGGCATCCGACCCCGCCGCCGTCTCGGTCAGGGCAAATGCGCCAATCGCCTCTCCGGTCAACAAGTCCGGCAGATTGGTGTCCTTGATCTGTAGACTTCCAAAGCGGATCAAAGGCTGCTGCAAGGTCCAGATTTGCGAGATCACAGCCATCGCCAAACCGTTGTCGCGACAGGCTTCGCCAAACGCGATGAACTGGTCACAGAACTCTTTGGCGGAACGCTGATCACCGCCAACTTCGACAGGGGCAAAGCGTTGGAAAAGCCCAAATTCCGCTATGGACCTCCAGATTTCACGCAAACTTTCAGAGGTCACGCGCGGAAGCGATGCTGCAAAACTCTTTACGTCAGAGCCGCAAGTGGTGTTTTGGGTTGCTTGGTGCACTGTTGGGTTTCATCGGCTGCTTTTGAAAGGACTACGCAGCAGAATTCCAACGGGATCAAAAAAACTTAGGCCGACGATGCGGTGACGTGGACTTTCTGTATTCCCAATTGCCAAGTAGGGCATCGCAAGTGGTAATTGTGACCAAATGCCCGGCGATCTGACGGTCGCTATCTTTCGTTCGCTGTGCTCGTCAACTGCTCCAAAAAGCGGTTTAGGGTCTGGTTTTCCTGCTCGGATCTGCATGCGGTCTGCATCTCACGACATGTTCGTTTCAGGTCCTCGTCGTGCAGCAAAGACAGGATGTCGTCCTCGATTTTTGAAACAGGATCGCTAGGATTTCCCGCACGGCCGATGTTGTGAAACACGGCCCGAGCCGCGCTTCCTCTTTGGTCGATCGCATGGGGATACATCAACATCGGTGTTGCGGTCTCGATGGCTTCGAGCAGGCCGCCCGTTCCACCATGCATTATCGCCAAGTCCGCGTGTTTCAGAACCCGATGTTGCGGAACCCAAGGGACCACAAGAACGTTCTCTGGCGTTGCCAACGCAGATGCGCTGTCCCAATCTCGGCCTGCCGTTATCAGAAACTGCCATTCAGGTCGCCGTTCGGCCACAGCACAGAGTTTTGAAATCAAGTCACCTTTGGTTTTTATCATCGTGCCGAAGCCGACAAAGATGCGTTTTCTTTTCAATGCAGGATCGCAAAAATCAGCCACCTTTTCTTTGTCATAGGGCTTCTCGATCCGGTCTTCCATTATCATGGGGCCAAGATAAGTCATGTTGTCATAGGGTTTGGTCGGAAGGTCCACTGCCTGTGGGACAAGCAGCGCTGTCGGTAACCTGTAAGTCCACGGCATCTGCCAGCATAAGCGACGCCTTATCTTTGAGATCGGAATCCCGTTTCGCCGCGCAAGTTCGACAATGGCCGTCGGGTAATCCGTACCTTTTCCGGACACCCGATTTCTTAGAATCTTTAGTTGTTTCCAGAGCAGAAAATGAGCCCACAGCAGGGAAATACCGAGTCTGCTACCTCGAAATCCTTGCCCGGGAACGCCTCGCCTGTTCAAAGGCAGAGCTTGCGGGCTGGGCGGGGAAAGAAACATGTTGCTGTATTGGACGACCGGAATGCCAAGTGTCGTCGCAACGATGATATGCGCGTGCAACTCACAATCGACAAAAATCGCATCTGGCGAGCGTTCAGCCAATTGCGTCTTGAGGTCGTCGACGCCAAAAGCCGACACCGCAGCATCCAAACGATCTGGTTTTGTCATCAGATTGGCTTGGTCCGCGGACAACAACGGCCTGAACGCGTCATATTTCGGTTTGGCAATAATGTGATGTTGCAGTCCCGCATGGGCCAGTAGACCGGCCGATGTTTCAGGGGCAAAGAAGTCTATCTCAAATCCATTCTCTTGGGCGATGCGGGCAAACTCGACGGCGCTGCTTAGCGGACTGTTCAGACCGCTGGAAATAACTGCCAGGCGTTTGGTCATTAATCGGTCTTCCCACGTGCCGCTAAAGCGAATACGCCTCAAGATCGCTTCGGCCCGGCGATATGAGAGCAGAGAATGAAGTATTCTGACATTCAGGGCCGTCAAGAATTGACCCGGTTTCGCGGCAACATTCTTGGTCTCTGTTATATTCGGCAAACCAAATGTATCGTGGCGAGTGCCTGGACATTTTCGCAAGCCAATTAGGAACCAGACATGGACGCTTCGTGGATTGATAGATTCAAAGGGCTGAGCCAACTGCCGGCCGATATTCGCAGCCAACTGGAAAGTGGCAGCCAGATCGTCAACGTTCCGGCAGGTACACAGGTATTCTCGCCGGGTCAGACGGCGGACAACCTTTTGCTGCTGTTGGACGGCACGATACGTGTTCAGCAAAAGTCCGATACGGGTCGCGAGGTCTTTCTTTACCGGGTCCATGCAGGGGAAAGCTGCGTCCTGACGACGGCATGCATGCTGGCCTTTGAAGACTATTCCGCTGATGGCATAGCCGAAACCGATGTCAGTGCCGTTGCTATACCGCGTGAAACCTTTGATGATCTGGTGGCAAGGTCCGAGGTTTTCCGCAATTTTGTTTTTGCCGCGTATTCACGGCGGATCACGGACCTTTTCACGCTGATTGATGATATCGTTTTTCAACGTATGGACGTCCGTCTGGCTGCTCGTCTTCTCGAGCTTTCGGACCATAACAATATTGTTCGCGCAACCCACGCCGTATTGGGGACCGAGCTGGGTACAGCGCGCGAGGTGATCTCGCGCATTTTGTCCGAATTTCACCGCCGTGGATGGATCGAGCAGTCGCGCGGCGAGGTTCATCTGATCAATCGGGATGGTTTGGAACAAATGACGCGCGCTACCGCCATCTAACCCGGTGCCCGAGGTGGCTGAAAAACTGAACGGTTGGTGACCAAGTCACCAAAGTCTGGGTCACACCCGTGTCAATATCGCTCTATCGATTCTCGACGGAGTGAGACATGACCACCAACATGGGAAAATTCGATCGTGCTTTTCGCATCCTGATCGCGGTTGTCCTGCTGATCGCGGCTTTTGGGACCGGCATGACCGGCGCGGGCATTATGTTTTGGCTGACCTTGATCGTCGCCGCTGTTTTCACGGTGACCGCCATTGTCGGGAACTGCCCGATCTACAGCAATTTCGGCCTAAAAACATGCAAGGACCGGGGATGATGGAAACTGCGTTTACGCCTTTTGCTTCACTGTCCGGCGGAGTTCTGATCGGGATTGCCTCGACCCTGCTGATGCTCGTTCTTGGTCGGGTCATGGGGGCCACCGGCATTTTGTCCGGGATGGTACAGCCGGCCACAGGCCCGGATTTCGCCTGGCGCACGGCTCTGGTCGCCGGAATGGTGACCGGGCCAGTATTGATCTGGCTGTTCTCGGGGCAAATGCCAGCGGTCGAAGTCCCCGTGACCACCCCGGCATTGCTTTTAGGTGGGGTGATTGTCGGGCTGGGTGTGACCTTTGGATCAGGTTGCACGTCAGGTCACGGAGTTTGCGGAATGGCCAGGCTGAGCCTGCGGTCGATAGTGGCGACAGCAACGTTCATGCTGTTCACCTTTGCCACCGTCTTTGTCGTGCGCCACGTGATCGGAGGGTAATTCATGAAACTGTTCGCAACATACCTCATCGGCGTAGTGTTTGGCCTTGGAATCTCGATTTCAGGGATGGCCAACCCTGCGAAAGTGCTTAACTTTTTCGACATCGCAGGAAGCTGGGATCCCTCTTTGATATTCGTCATGGGCGGCGCTTTGGTAACCACTTTCTTTGGTTATCGGCTGGTGTTCGGGCGCATGGCGCCAATTTTCGCGGACGGGTTCAACCTGCCCACCAAGCACGCAGTAGATATTCAGCTTGTGGCCGGTTCGGTCCTGTTTGGTGTCGGATGGGGTTTGTCCGGGTTTTGCCCCGGCGGAGCACTGCCGGCACTTGGGACGGGGCATTGGCAGGTCTTTGCCTTTGTCGGTGCTTTGGTCGCCGGGATTCTATTGGCGAAATTTTTGCAAAACGCAGCGGTTCGCCGAACTCAAGCCCTGTCTTGAACCTATTGAGGAGGAGTTACCCAAATGACCGAGTATAGCGTTGACCTAAATGTGCAACCGACCGTCCAAGCCTTTTTCGATGCGGCGACGAATACCATCAGCTACATCGTCAAAGACCCTTCGTCGCCAGCCTGTGCCATTGTCGACAGCGTCATGGACATTGACTATGCGGCGGGCAGGATCACCTATGACCACGCGGACGAATTGATCCGTCAAATACAGTCGCAGGGCTTGCGGCTGGAGTGGATCATCGAAACCCATGTCCACGCGGATCACCTGTCGGCGGCCCCCTATATTCAAAGCAAGCTGGGCGGAAAAATCGGCATTGGCTCCAAGATCATGGTCGTGCAGGACACGTTCGGGAAAGTGTTCAACGAAGGAACGGAATTCCAGCGGGACGGTTCGCAATTTGATGCCTTGTTCGAGGACGGCGACACTTACAAGATCGGCAACATGCAAGCCTTTGCCATGTACACGCCCGGTCATACGCCGGCCTGTATGGTGCATGTCATGGGCGACGCGGCTTTCGTCGGGGATACCCTGTTCATGCCTGATGGCGGTTCCGCGCGCGCGGATTTTCCCGGCGGGGATGCGGGCGTCCTGTACGACTCGATCCAAAAAGTGCTGTCGCTTCCGGACGAAACACGTTTGTTCATGTGCCACGACTATGGGCCTAACGGACGCGAGATTGCGTGGGAAACTACTGTCGGGGAAGAAAAAGCCCTGAACATCCATGTCGGTGGCGGCAAGACGAAAGACGAGTTTGTCAAATTCCGAACCGAGCGCGATGCGGTTCTGGATATGCCAAAGCTGATCATACCTTCGCTTCAAGTTAACATGCGCGCAGGCGAAGTGCCTCGGGATAATGACGGCAACCCGATGCTCAAAGTGCCCGTGAATACCTTGTGATTGGTCGAGGGATAAGAAAGATGGACATTCGGACTATCACAGAACAGTTTTCAGCCAGCCCGCAGATCACGGTCGAAGATGTCGCGGCGATTGCAGCCAAGGGTTTTCGCACCATTATTTGCAATCGACCGGACGGAGAAGCCGCCGACCAGCCTACGTTCGATGAAATCGAGACTGCGGCCAGGAAGCTGGGGATCGAGACGCTCTATGTTCCGATCACCAGCGGCATGGTCCGTGATCAGGATGTAGCAGCGTTTGGCACCGCGTATCTGGATGCGCCCAAACCAATACTCGCCTATTGCCGAACTGGAACACGGTCGGCAACGCTGTGGTCGTTTCACGAAGCCGAACGGCGTCCTTTGGCCGAAATCCTCGCGGCAACTGGGGCCGCCGGGTACGACATGAACGGAGTGGCCCGGCGTATTGCCAATGGTGGCAAGACACCAACTGACAAGGGCGATGCACATTTTGAAGTGGTTATTGTGGGCGGCGGTGCTGGTGGCATAGCTGTCGCGGCCAGTTTGAAGGCGCGTAGTCCCGATTTGAACATCGCGGTAATCGACCCGGCTGATATTCACTATTACCAACCCGGATGGACGATGGTCGGAGGCGGAATTTTCGAGGCCCAGAGCACGGCCCGCACCCTTGGCAGCCTCATCCCCAAGGGCGTGCATTGGTTAAAATCCGCGGTGGCGGCGTTCGAGCCCGACAACAACGCCGTGATCCTCGATGGGTGTCGAGTGGTGAAATACGACCGGTTGGTGGTGTGCCCGGGACTCAAACTGGACTGGGGCAAAGTGGAGGGCTTGGAAGAGACGCTAGGCCGCAATGGGGTAACCTCGAACTATCGGTATGACCTTGCCCCCTATACGTGGCAACTTGTGCAGCAGATGCGCAAGGGAAGGGCGTTGTTCACCCAGCCTCCGATGCCGATCAAATGCGCTGGTGCGCCGCAAAAGGCGATGTATCTGTCCGGCGACGCATGGTTTCGCCGTGGTGTTCTTGAGGACATGGATATTCGGTTCATGAACGCGGGCGGAGTGTTGTTTGGGGTCAAGGACTATGTGCCCGCGCTTGAGGACTATGTCCGCAAGTACAATGCCAAACTGAACTTTTTCCACAATCTGGTCGCCATTGACGGTCCCACAAGAACCGCCCGTTTTGAGGTAAGCAAACCGGGCAACGATGCCGAAACCGTCGATGTCGAGTTCGACATGATCCATGTCTGCCCGCCGCAGGCAGCGCCCGATTTTATCCGTGTGTCAGCTTTGGCTGATGCCTCTGGATGGGTCGATGTGGATCAGGCGACTCTGCGGCACAAAAGCTATGACAACATCTGGTCCTTGGGCGACGTCATGAACGCGCCCAATGCAAAGACGGCGGCTGCGGCGCGCAAGCAGGCTCCTACGGTTGCCGATAACATTGTCGCCGACATCGCTGGCCGGTCTGCGGTGGCGCAATATGACGGGTATGGTTCTTGTCCGCTAACAGTCGAACGGGGCAAAATCGTGCTTGCCGAATTCGGCTATGGTGGCGCGCTCAAGCCGAGCTTTCCAGCTTTCCTGATCGACGGAACCAAACCCTCACGAGCGGCGTGGTTGCTGAAAGAGTGTCTGCTGCCGCCGATCTACTGGAAGGCAATGTTGCGTGGGAAAGAGTGGCTGGCGAAACCTGAGAAACTGAAGGTCGCGTCTGACTGATGTCCAATCAAGATTCTCTGGCCGTTCTGAGGCACATTGTGCCGGTGCTGGATTGGGGCCGCAATTACTCTCGCTCTACCCTGTCCAATGACCTGATAGCGGCAGTGATTGTGACGATTATGCTGATCCCGCAGTCGCTGGCCTATGCGCTTTTGGCGGGGCTGCCACCCGAGGCGGGGCTGTACGCCTCGATCGTACCGATTGTCCTATATGCAGTTTTCGGAACCAGCCGGTCGTTGGCAGTCGGTCCCGTCGCGGTGGTCTCGCTGCTCACCGCATCGGCAGTGGGGCAGGTGGCCGAGCAAGGCACGGCCGGATACGCGGTAGCTGCCCTGACATTGGCGTTTTTGTCAGGAGGTTTCCTTGTTCTGATGGGTGTGCTGCGGTTGGGGCTGCTTGCCAATTTCCTGAGCCATCCCGTTATTGCAGGGTTCATCACGGCTTCGGGAATCCTGATCGCGGCCAGCCAGCTCAAGCATGTTCTGGGGGTCGAGGCGCACGGGCACACGCTGCCCGAGATTGCAGGTTCGATCCTGACGCATTTGCCTGAAACGAACTGGGTATCGGTCGCGATCGGGGCAGGGGCGATCCTGTTTCTGTTCTGGGCGCGCCGCCACCTGAAATCCGCTCTGGTCCGTTTGCGCGCGCCGCAAATGCTGACTGATCTTCTGACCAAGGCCGGACCGGTCTTTGCTGTGGTGGCAACCACGGCAACCGTCTGGGCGTTCGACCTGTCGGCCAGCGGCGTTCGCATCGTTGGGGACGTACCCCAGAGCTTGCCGCCTTGGACGGTTCCCAGCTTTTCGCCAGAATTGATCCAAGCCCTGCTTGTCCCGGCAATCCTTATCTCGGTCATCGGCTTTGTGGAAAGCGTTTCGGTCGCGCAAACACTGGCGGCGAAGAAACGCGAGAGTATCGACCCTGATCAGGAACTGATTGGGCTTGGCGCTGCCAATCTAGGAGCGGCCTTTGCCGGCGGGTTCCCAGTGACAGGTGGCTTTGCCAGATCCGTTGTCAATTTTGATGCCGGGGCTGAAACACCCGCAGCGGGGGCGTTTACGGCTATCGGCTTGGCATTTGCTGCGCTGGCTCTGACGCCGCTGGTTTATTTCCTGCCCAACGCCACGTTGGCGGCAACAATTATTGTGGCTGTCCTTGGCCTTGTGGACTTGTCCATCCTGAAAAAGACATGGAACTTCTCGCGTGCCGATTTCGCGGCGGTGGTCGCGACCATTCTTTTGACATTGGGTCTGGGCGTCGAGGTGGGCGTGGCGTCAGGTGTGGTCCTGTCTGTCCTGCTGCATCTTTACAAGACATCCCGCCCTCACGTGGCCGAAGTGGGGCTTGTTCCTGGAACTCAGCACTTCCGAAACATCCATCGACATTCGGTTCTGACTGACCCTGAAATTGTCACTCTGCGCGTGGATGAAAGTCTGTATTTCGTGAATGCGCGATTTCTAGAAGATCTGATTCAGCGCCGGGTTACAGATGGTTGCACCGTGCGTCACGTGGTTTTGATGTGTTCGGCGGTCAATGAAGTGGATTTCTCAGCTTTGGAAAGTCTTGAAACGATCAATCTCCGCCTTTCGGCAATGGGGGTGGGATTGCACATGTCCGAAGTCAAGGGACCGGTCATGGATCGGTTGAAACGATCGCATTTCCTTGATGACCTGACCGGGCAGGTTTTCCTGTCGCAATATGATGCGTGGACGTTTCTTGCCCGGTCGCCGAAACCCGATGCGGCAGCATAACGTGGCGCGGCGCAGCATGGGACATGACCGCGCCGCACGCACACATCAGAAAAATTACGCTGCTGCGATCTGCCTGGCCTTTTCCACCATAACCTCGGCTTGCCGGATCGAGGCGTAGTCGATCAGACGGCCGTCCAGGGATACAGCGCCTTTTCCAGCGCTTTCAGCCTCGGTCATGGCGACCAGAATGCGCTGCGCCTTGGTGACTTCGGCATCGCTGGGGGACATGACCTCATTGGCCAGCGCGATCTGGCTGGGGTGGATGGCCCATTTGCCTTCGCAGCCCAGAACAGCCGCGCGTTTGGCCGCTGCTTTGTAGCCTTCGGGATCCTGAAAATCACCGAATGGGCCGTCAATCGGGCGCAACCCGTTAGCGCGGGCCGCCACGACCATACGTGCCAGCGCATAGTGCCACATGTCACCCCAATGCGATGCACGGGCCGCATCATCATCCGGGTCGGTCAGGACTGCATAATCGGGGTTCACGCCGCCGATGATCGTGGTGCGCGCGCGGGTCGAGGCCGCATAGTCGGCCACACCAAAATGCAGGCTTTCGTTGCGTTTTGAGGCGGCGGCGATCTCGCTTACGTTCTGCATCCCCAATGCGGTTTCGATGATGTGCTCGAACCCGATGCGCTTTTCATAGCCCATCGCGTCTTCGATCTGCGTGACCATCATGTCGACCGCATAGACATCGGCGGCGGTGCCCACTTTGGGGATCATGATCAAGTCCAGACGTTCGCCCGCCTGTTCGACCACATCGACCACGTCGCGATACATATAGTGGGTATCCAGACCGTTGATCCGCACAGACATGGTCTTGGTGTCCCAGTCAATGTCATTGAGCGCCTGAATGATATTCTTGCGGGCTTGTTCCTTTTCGTCAGGTGCGACCGCATCTTCCAGATCGAGAAAGATCACATCAACATCCGATTTGGCTGCTTTCTCGAACATTCCGGGCTGGCTGCCCGGCACGGCGAGTTCGCTGCGGTTCAGGCGCGCGGGGGCTTGTTCTATGGCGTGAAAGCTCATGATTTCAGTCCTTTGAAAGATAGGTGTGTCAGATGACGCGGTCGCGAGGGGGGCGGCCGGCAAAGAAGTCGCCCAGATTGTCCAAAACGCGGAAGCCCATCGCCTCGCGCGATTCCTTTGTGGCGCTGCCCAGATGAGGCAACATCACCAGATTGTCGCATTGCAGCAGGTCCGGGCTGATGCGCGGTTCGCCGTCGAACACGTCCAGCGCAGCGCCTCCGATCGTGTCGAATATCAGAGATTGAACCAAGGCGCGTTCGTCCACCACCTCACCACGCGCGGTGTTGATCAGGAAGGCGTTGGGTTTCATCAAATCCAACCTGCGTCCGTTGATCAGGTGCCGGTTGGCGGCCCCTCCGGGGCAATGCAACGAGACGAAATCACAGTGCGGCAGCAACTCATCCACCGTTTCGACCTGCGTCGCATTGAATTGCTGCAGCACATCGAGCGCCACGGCGCTGCGGTTCTGCACGAGGATTTTCATGCCAAACCCGTGATGGGCGCGGCGGGCCATTTCCTGACCGATGCGGCCAAAGCCGATGATGCCCAGCGTCTTGCCGCTGACCTTGGTGCCGACCAGATGCGTGGGCCGCCAGCCGGTCCAGCCGCCTGCACGCAGCTCACGTTCGCCCTCACCCGCACGACGGGCAGCCATCAGCAGAAGGGTCATCGCCAGATCAGCCGTGCATTCGGACAGAACGTCCGGCGTGTTGGTGACCGTCATACCCAGATCGCGGGCAGCCGGTTCGTAGATATGGCTGTAGCCGACACCGTAGTTGGCCAGGATTTTGGTTTGGGCGGCGGGCACGTCCAGCGCCTCGGCGCTGAGCGTGTCGGTCACCGTGGGCAGAACCGCGTCGTATGTCTTTAGTGCGTTGCGGATCTCGGACGGGGACATCGGAATGTCCCCGGTATTCAGCACGGTATTGTAGTTTTCGGCCAGTTGCGCTTCGACAGCAGCGGGCCAGCGACGGGTGACAAGGATCGAAGGTTTGACCATCACGCAGCCTTTCCCATGACGCGGGCGATGGTCTCGCCGATCACCGCCGGGTTTTCGGCCACGGTCACGCCGGCCGCCGTCAGGATTTCCACCTTTTCGCTCGCGCTTTCACCAAAGGCCGAGATGATGGCACCCGCATGGCCCATGGTCCGGCCCTTGGGCGCGGTCAGACCGGCAACATAAGCCACAACGGGCTTGGTCACATGGTCACGGATATATTCCGCCGCTTCCGCTTCCTGAGGGCCGCCGATTTCACCGATCATGGCAATGACCTCGGTATCTTCATCCATCTCGAACCGCTCAAGGATGTCGCGGAAGGACGATCCGTTGATCGGGTCGCCGCCGATGCCGACGCTGGTGGACACTCCGATGCCGCGCTCTTTCAACTGCGCCGCAGCCTCATAACCCAGCGTGCCCGAGCGTCCGATAATGCCCACATTGCCCGGCAGGTAGATATGGCCCGGCATGATTCCCAGCAGCGCCTTGCCGGGGCTGATGGTTCCAGCACAGTTCGGGCCAGTCAGCACCATGCGCTTGTCCTTGGGATAGCGGTACATGTAACGCTTGACGCGGATCATGTCCTGCGCGGGGATGCCATCGGTGATGCAGACACAATACCGGATGCCTGCATCTGCGGCTTCCATGATCGAATCCGCCGCAAACGGGGGCGGGACGAAAACCAGGCTGGCATCGGCGCCGGTGGCCTCGACCGCTTGCTTGACGGTGTCGAAAACCGGCACACCTTCGACGGTTTCACCGCCTTTGCCGGGGACGACACCACCCACAACATTGGTGCCATATTCGACCATATCTTTGGTGTGCAGGCGCGCCATGCGCCCGGTGATGCCCTGAACGATTACACGGCTGTCGCGGTCCAGAAGAATGCTCATTACACGGCCCTCATCTTGGTGTTTTGGGTCAGATCATTGCGCCACGCGCCCACGGCGCGCTCGGCGGCTTCCATCAGAGTTGTTGCGCGGATGATCGGGAGACCCGATTTGGCGAGGATTTTCTGACCTTCCTCGACATTCGTACCCGCTAGACGCACGATCACCGGCAGGTCGATTTCCAATTCGCGCAGCGCCTGCACCACACCCTCGGCCACCCAATCGCAGCGGTTGA
The DNA here is from genome assembly GCF_056539165.1 of Ruegeria sp. BC7. Taxonomy (NCBI): domain Bacteria; kingdom Pseudomonadati; phylum Pseudomonadota; class Alphaproteobacteria; order Rhodobacterales; family Roseobacteraceae; genus Ruegeria; species Ruegeria sp. BC7. The sequence continues at coordinate 135,180 of NZ_JBQFUL010000009.1, forward strand.
TGCCTGCAAAGATATTGACCAGAACCGCTTGCACGTTGTCATCCGACAGCACCAGCCGGAAGGCTTTCGCCACCCGCTCGGGCGAGGCACCGCCGCCGATGTCCAGGAAATTCGCAGGCTCGCCACCGGCCAGCTTGATCGTGTCCATCGTGGCCATAGCCAGACCCGCACCGTTCACGATGCAGCCGATATTGCCGTCCAGTCCCACATAAGACAGACCCCGGTCTGCGGCGCGACTTTCGCGCGGGTCTTCCTGGCTTTTGTCGCGTAGCTCGGCAATCTGCGGGCGGCGGAACAGGGCGTTGTCGTCAAAGCTCATCTTCGCGTCCAGCGCCAGCACCCGGTCGTCGCCGGTGATGACCAGCGGGTTGATCTCGACCATGGTCGCGTCCAACTCGCTGAAGGCGGCGTAGCAACCCTGCAAGGTGCGGACCATGTGCTGGATCAGCTTTGGCTCAAGCCCCAGCTTGAACGCGATCTCACGCGCTTGGAATTCCTGCAACCCCGCCGCCGGTTCAACGATCGAGCGAACGATACTGTCGGGACGCTCGGCCGAGATCTCCTCGATCTCCATCCCGCCCTCGGACGAGGCCACGATCATCACGCGCTGGCTCGAGCGGTCCAGCACAAAACCCAGATAGATCTCGCGATCAATCGGCACGGCCGCCTCGACATAGACGCGGTAGATGCCTTTCCCCTCGGGGCCGGTCTGATGCGTGACCAGCTTGCGGCCAAACATGTCATCGCAACCAGCGTAGATTTCGCTTTCCGAGTTGCACAGCTTGACGCCCCCGGCTTTGCCCCGCCCGCCTGCGTGGACCTGCGCTTTGACGATCCACTTGTCGCCGCCCAACTCGCGTGCGCGGTAAGCGGCTTGTTCCGGGCTGTAGGCCAAAGCCCCCGAAGGGGTTTCGACACCAAACTTGGAAAGAAGTTCTTTTGCCTGATATTCGTGAATATCCATCTGCATGTTCTCCCGTGAATGCAGTGCGGTCAGGCCGCAATCGACGTCCCGTAGCGGCTTTCCAGCAGAGCTTCGATTGCGTCAAAGTCCACGGTGCCGCCAAGATCCTGTATCGCTTGGGCGAACAGGTGGATGATGTGGCTGATTGCCTGGTGATTTAGCTGATTCAGGATGCCAATCCGCACCTGAACGGGGGCGCTGAGTGTTGGCCAGATGCCAAATCCCTTGGCGCGGCACGCCTGGACCAGTTCCATCTCGCGGCCTGCCAGCTCGGGCGGCAGGTTCAGAACAACAAGGCTGGGCATGTCCGAGGTCACCTGACATCCCATCGCGGTCACGGCGTCCCGCAGGACGGCTTCGTGCGTTTTGTAGGAATGCGCGCGCTTGGCCAGCCCCTCGGTCAGAGTCAGGCGCAGGGATTCGTGAAAGGCGGCCACGGCATAGCCGGAATGGGTCCGGTGGTAGGTGCCTTTATCAACGTCCTGTCCGTCGACGATACCCCAGTGACGGGCCTCGAAAATCGGGTTGTGAACGTAGGTGTAAGCCCCAGACGTCTTTAACGTGTCTATGTAGGCGTCGGTAAAACTGACGGGTGCATAGGTCAGCGGCAGGCAGCACAGGCCCTTTTGCGGGCAGGACGCCCAACCCGCGATGCCGGGGAAGTCATCAATACGGAAATCCGCAACACCCAGCGACGATACGGCGTCAATCAGACCCATCGCGCCATGCCGTTCACATGCGTCCGAGAAACCGCGCAGATCGTTGACCCGGCCGGAACCAGTTTCCCAATGCGCCATGAACGCCCATTTTGGTTTGTGCTCTGCCAGTGCCGCTTCCACGATCGCGCCAGTCACAGGTTGCCCGTGGGGAATTTCGACAACGGTGACGCTTGCCGCCTGTGGGTCCAATGGATTGGCCGCGTGTTCCTGCGGCGTTGCAGCCTTGATCCGAAGCGTCAGCGCGTCGATTCCCGAAAATGTGCCGTTGGTGAAAGCAACGACTTTGTCGCCCGGCATCACGGCCGAGAACATCGTGTCCAGCCCGCTCCAGCCGGTTCCGGCCACGGCGAAGGTATAGGTGTTTTTGGTGCCCCAAATCTCGCGCTGCATATGCTTGCATTCGATCATACCTCTCAGGACATCACCCTGCATGTGGTCCGCGACGCCTGCGCTGGCAAAGGCCCGCAGTACTCGGGCATCGGTGTTGCCGGGTCCGGGACCAGCAGCAAGGGTCTCGGGGATTTCGAGAGCTGGGTAGACTTGAAATGTCACGTGCGATCCTCCTCAGTGATGGGGTCTGTGATGGCCCCATGCGTCGCGTTGGAGGTGAGGAAAACCGAAGCTTGCCAGTTAACGCAACGTAACTTACTACTGCTTCCGGGTATCTGTTTGGATGGGGAAAAACCTACCCAAATTGGTAAATATACGGCTGTATACCAAAGAATGACCTACCCGTTTGGGTGGTTGGTGCGAAATTTGCACGGGAAATCAATGACGGAAAAGACTTTAGCTCCGATCGACATCATGCTGGCTGACAACAACCCGTTGGTCCTTTCGGCGATGTCGGAAATTTTTGAACGCGATCCGCGATTCTCTTTGGTGGCGACATCCGCCACGGCCGAAGGGTTCTTGGGTGCGATTATGCGGGTGCCCGTCCAAGTTTGCGTGATTTCGTGGAACTTGCCAGTTCTGGGTGCTGCCAAGCTGATCGAAGTGTTGCGCGAACAGGAAAACCCGCCACGGTTCGTGATCTATGGAGATGATCTGGGAGATATCCCGCGACTTGCCATGCAAGCGGGCGCAGCCGGGTTCGCGTCTCGGTCTGGTGAGGTTGATGGCTTGTTGGAAACCTGCGTGGACGTGGCAAAAGGCAAGATGGTCTTTCCATTTATTGACGTGCGCAAGATGCAAAAGGATCCTCTGCACGGCTTGTCCCGCAAAGAGATTGTCATCCTCGAAGCCTTGGCCAAGGGGCTATCGAACAGAGAATTGTCGAAGGAACTGCAGATATCGGCAAATACCGTGAAGTTTCACCTTTCAAACATCTATGAAAAGCTGTCGGTCAGAAACCGAGCACAGGCCATCGCATATTATTATTCGTCCAAGGCGGCGTCAGAATAATTCCTCTGCATTCATGGGCCAAAGCCAAATATGCCCAAGGGCAGGAACAAGGAAAGCGCAGGCAGAGCCACTAGTAGCGCCAGCCTTACGATATCGGCGGCCCAGAAAGGCGTCACCCCGCGGAAGATCGTGGCCGTTGATACGTCTTGCACGACGGACCTTAGAACAAAGACATTCAAGCCGATGGGGGGCGTGATCAGCGAGATTTCTGTGACCACCACAACGATGATCCCGAACCAGATCAGCGCGGTTTCCCCGGTGATATCGCCCTCGAAAAAGCCCAATGACGCGATCAAAGGTGCGAAGACCGGTACGGTCAGCGTGATCATGGACAGGCTCTCAAACACGGCGCCCAGAACGATGTAGATCAAGATGATAATCAGCAGAATCGTGAACGGCTCCAGCCCGGCCCCCTGGACCAATGCCAGTAGGTCGTCTGGCAATCTGGCGCGTGTAATCAGCCGGTTAAAGATGTCTGCACCGATCAATAGGACAAACAGTCCAACAGATGTTTTCACTGTCTGAACCAGCGCCTCGATCAGCCCCTTGAACGTGAAACGACCGATCAGGATCGAAATGATGATCGCCCCAAATGCGCCGACGCCCGCGGCCTCGTCCGCTGTGAAGACTCGACCGTACAAACCGCCAATGATCAACGTGAACAGCGCGAGGATTGGAAGGACGCGCAACAAAGCTTGCCGCGTTTCAGACCATGAGCTTTTTTCACCCGCAGGACCGTAGTCGGGTTTGCGCCAGACAACGAAGGCGACAGCGCCCAGATACAGCAGGATTCCCAGAAGACCGGGCAAAATGCCGGCTAAAAACAGCTTCCCGATGGATTGACCCGTCAGAAAGCCGTAGATGATCAGGATGATGCTGGGCGGGATAAGTATTCCCAACGTACCGCCCGCAGCGACAGATGCGGTCGACAGGCTGTCGTGATAGCCAAACTTGCGCATCGGTGGTAGGGCGACTTTGGACATGGTCGCAGCCGTGGCCAGCGATGAACCCGAAACAGCGGAAAAGCCACCGCAGGCCAAAATCGTCGACATCGCCAACCCGCCGGGCAACCGTCCGACCAACGTGTAGGCGGCGCGGTATAAATCCAGCGCCATGCCGCTTTGCGCGACGATCATGCCCATGAAGATAAACAGCGGTATCACCGACAGCGCGTCGTTCTGGGTCACGTCCAGTATCGAGTCCGCCGCCGGGCCCAGCCCTGCGGACCAGCGCCCGTCGCGCAGGTAAACAAAGCCGATTGCCCCGATAAATCCCATTGCAATTCCAATCGGCACGCGCAGCAGCACAAGGAAGATGACCAGCGCAAAAGCAATCAGTGAGACTTCCATCTTGGTCAGAGTCCTTCAGGGCCAGATGGCCGTATGATTTTGAGCATTGCACTGACCGCCAACAGTACGCCGGTCAATCCCACGACGAGCGCGATGAAATAAATGAGCGGATATTTTGGGATGAACAGCAACTCGCTGGTAACGCCGCGTTCTAGCGCCTTGTCCGCGCGCGCGAACAGCCAAATCGCCATCGTCAGTAGGCAAAGCGATGTCAGCGCGTCGATACACCGGTCGCGCCAAAACGCAGCGCGGCGTGGGAATAGGTGGTCAAGCAGGTCAACGTCAATCTGTTCGCGCCGCAGGGTGACCACGGGAAACGCGAAGAAGATGGACAACGCCAACAGAATTTGAGCCAGATCCTGACGCCCGAAAATCGGTGCGTTGAAGATATAGCGACCGATAACCTCTACGACTGTCAAACCCATTACGAGCATAAGACAAAGACCGCTGCCCAACAGACATAAGCGGGCAAACCAGTGGCTTGCCCGTTTGAGGTTCGACTGTGCGCTCATTTCGCGCTGTATTCGGACATGGTGTCCCGGATCAGTTGCATCGCAGCTTCTGCATCGACGCCCTTGCCAGAGACTTCTTCAAGCACCGATGCCTGTATCTGTGGCACCAGCGCTTCAAACGGGGCGGCTGCATCCCCTTCAAGGTCAATGATCTGACCCGAGGCAGCCTGCGCATCCAGACCCCTCTGGTTGCCGACGTCCCACGCTTTGCCCGCGAAGGCCGAGAAATCCTCGCCCAGAGCGGCTCGGATGGCAGTGGCGTCTTCTTCGCCGACAGACTCAAGGAACTCTTCACTCATGATGATCGAGAAAGAGCCGCGATAGAATCCGCCCGGTACGCGATAGGTGTAGGGTAGAACTTCGGTCAAGCGCAGGATGGCAATCGTATCACCGGGAAAGAACGTCCCGTCGGCGACACCGTTAGAGACGGTTTCATAGACTTTGGGCGCAGCAACCTGAACGCCAGCCATGTCCAAACCTTTGAGGACATCCCCCATAACGCCACCGCCCGAGCGGATTTTGAGACCCGCGACATCGTCAAGCGAGCTGACTTCCTTGGACAGGTGCAACATGCCCGGGGCATGGACCATCATGGCAACCGGAACAACGCCGTCATGTTCGTTGGCTGCGGCAAGGTATTGCTCATGCGCTCGCCAATGGGCGGCGGATGCAGCGGCAGAGTCACCTTCAAGCCCCGGAATCTCGATCAGTTTGGTGGTGACAAATCGGCCGGGATTGTAGCCATGGAAAATCCATGCCGCATCCGCGCCGCCATCTTCGATCAGGTCGGCTTGCGCTGGGGGTGAGGCCAGATTGTATTCAATAGCACCGGTCACACGTCCATCGGTTGCTTCTTCGATGCGTGAAATGAACTCTGGCCAGATGATTTCGTTCACGATGTGGCTGGGTGGCAGCCATGATGAAACCACCATGGTTTTCTCTGCCCAGGCAGAGCCCCCAGCCAGCAACGTGGAAATCCCCAGCCCAAGGGCCGCAAATGTCTGTTTCATGTTGTCCTCCCATAACAAAAGCTGCGGACAGCTTTTGAATACAGTTTCATAAACCAACCGGTCGGTCAACTATTGGTGAGCGCCATTTTGCCACTTCGGGCGCTGGTGTTTAGCCCGAATACGCCTTGGGTGAGAGCTTGGGCAGGTCCGCCAGCAAACCAGTGACGCGGTCGTGACAGATCGCCAAGGGTCCGTCAGGGACAAGGGAAATATGCGCCCAGCTTGAACTTCGTAGTGCGATCTTGCGCCAATGATGCAGCAGTAGCAGCCGCACCGCCGCCAGGGGCAGGGGCGCAAGCTCTGTTTCCCGGACGCGGCCCGCCAGGTCGAAAAGGCGTTGCGCGTGAAACAGAGTCTGAGGGGGAACGATCCGAGTAGAAAACCAATCGGGTATCGCGTCCATATCCAGCCGCAGGCAGACTTCGGACCCATCGCCTAGGGCAGAGTCCATCGGAACCAAAAGCAGTGACCGCTCAAGTCGGATTGCCGGGTCGGGCGCTTCGATGTCTTCCTTGGTCAACAGAAACTGCCAGCCTTCCGGGTATTTGACATCTTGCCTATAGACGTCCTCGTAAGCGGCATGCGTTTCTGCAAGGCCGTGGTCTGAAAGGCTGTAGGTGACTTCGCGCCCAGATTTTGTAGATACGATCCACCCGTCTTTTCTGAGCCGGTGCAAGGCGACCCGCATGGCTTCGGTTTTTATGCCCACATGCCCTAACAGCAAGCCCAGCTCCTTGCCTGTAACATGCTGGCCGTTGAAGTCGCCAAACAAGGTGACGATCAGTGACCATGTCTTTATTGGTTCAAGCGTACTGAGGTCTTCAATCAGAGTTTCTGCCGGGGTCAAATGCGGGTCTTTCCAAAAGGCTTAAACTAGGGCTGGCCTCTTGGATACCATGTGGGCGCGTTGCGTGGCTATGGGAAAACCCGGCGGTCAGGCTGTCTTGAAAGCGTTCATTGTCAGCAACTGGTATTCCGCGGCCATATCGCCATTTTGATTGAGCAGGGATACATGCCACCGAACCTCACCATAGTCCCGATTGCGCGGCGTTTTTTGTAGAACGGTAAGGCGCACATGAATGCTGTCGCCCGGCTGAACGGGCTTTAGAAACCGCAGATTGTCCAACCCGGTATTGGCCAGGACCGGGCCTTCGTCCGGTTGAACAAAAAGTCCGGCTGCAAAGCTTAGTAAAAGATACCCGTGGGCGACCCGTCCGGGAAAGAAAGGGTTCCGTTTGGCGGCAGCATCATCCATGTGGGCATAGAAGGTGTCGCCGGTGAAATGGGCAAAGGTTTCGATGTCATCCAGCGTGATTTCACGTTCCCCGGTGTACAAGGTTTCCCCAATTTCAAGCTCGTCGAATGTGCGCGTGAACGGGTGGGCGCGGTCTGTGTGTTCCTTGGCGCCGGGAACCCATTGTTGCCCAATGCGGGTCAGGATGTCAGGGCTGCCCTGAATGGCGGTGCGCTGCATGTAGTGCATTACGCCGCGCACGCCACCCATCTCCTCACCGCCACCCGCACGACCGGGCCCGCCATGCACCATATGCGGCAGAGGAGAGCCGTGGCCTGTGCTTTCCTTCATCGAAGTCCGGTTGTTGAAATAAAGTCGGCCGTGGAAAGCCCCGGCACCCAGCGCGACTGTTCGTGCGATGTCCGGATCATTGGTGATTGCCGATGCCACAAGGCTACCGCCGCCTCGATTGGCCATGTCTATGGCATGATCCAGATCGCGATAGGGCATCACGGTGGAAACAGGGCCGAACGCCTCGACCGAGTGCAGCAGGTTGGCAGTGTCCGGTGACGCGCAATGAAACAGCATTGGGGGCACAAAAGCGCCGTTGTCGCGGTCTGCCCCATGAACCTCAAAGTCTTGGGGGTTTCCGAAAACACGTTCCGCCTCTTGCCCGATCAAGGCAGCCTTTTCCAGAACGTCGCGCCTTTGGGCCTGAGACACCAATGCGCCCATCTGCGTCTTTTCGGCGGCCGGGTCGCCGACAACGACCGATCCAAGCTGATTGCGCAACCTGCTTATTACCGCGTCAACCTGAGATTCTGGCACCATGATGCGCCGAATGGCCGTGCATTTCTGACCGGCCTTGGTTGTCATTTCGCGTGTGATTTCCTTGATGAACAGATCAAACTCTGGCGAGCCGGATACAGCATCCGGCCCGAGGATCGAGGAATTCAGGCTGTCCTGTTCGGCAATGAACCGCGTCGCATTCTGGAGAAAACAGGACGCGCTGTGCAACGTCCTGGCCGTAGCTGCCGAGCCCGTGAAGCTGACGATATCCTGCCCACCCAAGTGATCCAGAACTGGCCCAAGACTGCCGGAAATCAGTTGAACGGAGCCTTCTGGCAGCACACCGCTGTCTAACATCATCCGCACGCATCGCTCGGTGACATAGCATGTCGCCGTCGCAGGTTTCACGATCGCCGGGACGCCGGCCAAAAGGGTCGGGGCCAGCTTTTCGAGCATGCCCCATACCGGGAAATTGAACGCGTTGATGTGAAGCGCCACTCCGGTCAGAGAGGTGCAAATGTGCTGACCTAGAAACGTTCCCTGACGCGACAGCCGTTCGATCTGGCCATCCAGATAGACCGTGTCATCGGGCATCTCGCGTCGGCCTTTGCTGGCATAGACCATCAGCGTGCCGATGCCGCCGTCAATGTCGATCAGGTGATCACTTTGTGTTGCGCCCGTCGAAAACGAGATATCATATAGCGCCTGTTTTTGTTGCTCCAGGTGTAGCGCCAGCGCCTTGAGCATCCGCGCACGGTCGTGAAACGTCATCTTGCGCAGGGCAGGGCCGCCCTTTTCGTACGCGTATTGCAGCAGTGCCGAAACATCCAACGCGCTGTTGCCTGCGCGACCGATCACGTCTCCGGTTACGGCGGAATGAATATCGCGGGCCGAACTGTCGCACCCGATCCACTGGCCTGCGATATAGCTTTCAACGCTTTGTACGGTCATGTGGCATTCCTCGCGTCTGGTTCCGGTATGACTCCAATCATTAATTGACCTACCGGTCGGTTTATGAAATGTTTAAGGACAAGGCTAAGGAAGATCAAGGAGAATATGGTGTCCGACACTGTGCTTGTCACGCGGCACGCGGACTGGGTCGAGCTTACTTTGAACCGTCCGGAAAAGCTGAACAGTTTTAACGACGAGATGCATCTGGCCCTGCGCGACGCGTTGAATGCCGCACATTCCGAAGCTGCGAGGGCAGTGCTGCTTACCGGTGCGGGGCGTGGTTTTTGCGCGGGTCAGGATTTGGGTGATCGTGATCCGTCAACCCTCGACGGGCCGCCGGATCTGGGGCGGACGCTGACAACTTTCTATAATCCCTTGATCCGGCAAATCCGGTCATTTGAGGCACCGGTTATTTGCGCCGTGAATGGTGTTGCCGCGGGTGCAGGCGCGAATGTGGCGTTGGCCTGCGACATCGTGCTGGCCTCTGACACAGCTAAATTCGTGCAGTCGTTTTCCAAAGTTGGTCTGGTTCCGGACGCAGGCGGGTCATGGTTGCTGACGAGGCGTTTGGGCGAGGCGCGCGCCATGGCGCTAGCAATGACGGCAGAACCTCTTGCGGCGCAAAAAGCCGAGGCATGGGGTCTGATCTGGAAATGCGTTGCACAAGATGCACTGATGACCGAGGCGCGGTTGCTGGCGGAAAGATTGGCACAAGGGCCAACCCTTGGTCTGTCTCGTACCAAAGAGGCGATTCAGGCAGCCGCGCATAACGATCTGGACGCTCAGTTGGTTCTTGAGGCTAAGTTGCAGAAAACCTGCGGCCAAAGCGCCGATTACGCCGAAGGTGTGTCGGCCTTTCTGCAAAAACGGCTACCAAGTTTCGAGGGGCGCTAGCATGACACCAAAAGAGCGCGCCGAACGCGCGGCACAAGCTATGTGGAGCGCAGATAATGCAAGCCCATGGGTCGGGCTTCAGATCGACAAAGTCGACGAAGGCCAAGCCACGCTGTCAATGACGGTCGAGCGACACCACGCGAATGGTCATGGCATCTGTCACGGCGGCATAATCTTTTTGCTGGCCGACAGTGCATTTGCGTTTGCCTGCAACAGTCGCAATCAATCCACGGTCGCCCAGCACAACACGATTTCCTATATCGCGCCGGGCCGATTGGGGGACAGGCTTATTGCAGAGGCACGTGAAGTCAGCCTGACGGGACGCAGTGGTATCTATGATGTCACCGTTACCAACCAGCTCAACGAAGTGATTGCTGAATTCCGAGGCTGTTCCCGCGCCGTACCGGGCCAGTTGTTCGAGGAATAGGGGAGGAGCCAATGAAAGATCTGACACCGGCCCGAGATTTGCTCGATCCGATTGAAATCGCATCCATCGACGAGATCCGCGCCTTGCAGTTGCAGCGCCTGAAATGGTCCGTGAAGCACGCATATGAAAACGTGCCCATGTATCGGCAAAGGTTCGATGAGGCGGGCGTGCATCCGGATGATTTGCTAACGTTGAGTGACTTGGCAAAGTTTCCTTTCACCTACAAAGACGACCTACGCGCAAACTACCCCTTTGGGCTATTCGCCGTCCCGCGTGAACAGATCGTGCGGGTCCATGCCTCATCTGGAACGACGGGCAAACCAACCGTCGTGGGATATACGCGTCGCGATATCGACATGTGGGCAAATCTTGTCGCCCGGTCGATGAGGGCCAGCGGCACCAAACCGGGTGATATTGTGCACATAGCCTATGGCTATGGCCTGTTCACCGGCGGATTGGGTGCGCATTACGGTGCGGAGCGTTTGAATTGCACAGTCGTTCCGGTGTCTGGCGGAATGACCGAGCGGCAAGTGATGCTGATACAGGATTTCAAGCCCAGCACGATCATGGTGACTCCGTCGTACATGCTCAACATTCTTGAACAGTTTCGTGCCGCTGGAATAGACCCGCGGGACAGTTCGCTGGATGTCGGGATTTTTGGTGCAGAACCCTGGACCAACGCGATGCGGGCAGAAGTCGAGGATGCCTTCGACATGCACGCGGTCGATATCTACGGGCTTTCGGAAATCATGGGGCCGGGTGTAGCCAACGAATGTATCGAGACCAAAGACGGGCTGCACATCTGGGAGGATCACTTCTACCCCGAGGTCATAGACCCCGAAACAGGCGAGGTTCTGCCTGACGGAGAAATCGGTGAGTTGGTCTTTTCAACACTCACCAAAGAAGGGCTGCCGATGATACGCTACCGTACGCGCGATCTGACCCGGCTGTTGCCGGGGACAGCGCGTTCAATGCGGCGGATGGAGAAAATCACCGGGCGATCTGACGACATGATTATCCTGCGCGGCGTGAATGTCTTTCCCACTCAGGTCGAAGAACTGGTTCTGGCGACCCCTGACCTTGCACCCTATTTCCAGATTGAATTGACCCGCGATGGCCGCATGGACGCGATGACCGTGCATGTCGAAGCTGGGTCCGACACCGCTTCGGCAGAGGCGAGAAACGCTGCGGCAGGGGTCTTGTCCAAGAAGATCAAAGACACCATAGGGGTCGGAACCAAAGTGACCGTCGGAGCCCCCGGCACAGTCGAGCGCAGTCAGGGTAAGGCCCGCCGTGTGATCGACAACAGACCAAAGGAGTAAGCCCGTGGCGCGCACGATCGCAAAGGACCACGACCAGAAGCGTCAGAGCATCCTCTCTGTTGCGGCCAGTGTTTTCGCCCGAGAGGGCATCGCGCGCGCCTCGATGAATCAGGTGGCGAAAAGCGCTGGGATATCAAAGGCTAATATCTACCACTACTATGACAGCAAAGAGGCATTGCTGTTCGATATTCTGGACTCATATCTCTCGGAATTGAACGATCGGGTCTCGGGCGTGGACTTGGAAGGCAAGCCTCCCGAAGAACAACTGCATCTGGTTTTGCGCGAATACCTGCTGGCCTATGAGGGCATGGACTACGAGCACAACATTCAAAGCGAAGGCGTGTCGTTGTTGCCAGAGGACATGCAAAAGGTGCTGAAAGCCTACCAGAAGGACATGGTCACGCAGATGAGTGGCATTCTGGATGCGGTCAGCGGCGGCAAGCTGAGCACAAAACGACGGCTGCTGCGCGAGTTGACTATGTCGGTCTTTGGGATGTTGAACTGGTACTACATGTGGCACCCAAAGGCGTCACGTTCCGACCGCGAGGATTATGCGGTAACCTTGTCGCGGTTCATTATGGCCGGATTGCCGGGCGTGCAGGCCGCCGACTAGTACCCGCCCTCGTCGTAGTCCCAAACCACTTTGTCTGCCACAGGAAAACACTGACAGGTCAGAACAAAGCCCGCCTCAACCTCGTAATCTTCCAGGGCGTGGTTCGCGACCATTTCAACCTCGCCTTCAACCACCCGCGCCTTGCAGGTTGAACAGACCCCGGCTTTGCAGGCATGCGGTGCGTCCAGATTTTCGGCAAGGGCGGCTTCCAACAGACTGGTATCTTTTGGAATGGTAAAGCTGCGGCTGACACCGCCCAAGGTGACGCGGCCTTTGATCCCCTTGTCGTCATTGGTTTTTGAAGCGGCCCGTGACTTAGCCCGCCCAGGTTGCGAAGACGCGAACAATTCGTACCTAATCTGATCCTTGGTCAATCCGTGATCTTTCAAGGCTTGCGAAATCGCCAACATCATTGGTTCCGGCCCACAGATATAGGCCAGAGATACCGAGTTGATGTCGATCCAGTGCCGAAACAGTGCCGCGCATTTCTCACCGTCTACCCGCCCTTGGAAAAGGTCGATTTCCTGGCTGTCATCCTCGAGGATGTGAACGATATTCAGCCTTTGCAGATAGCGGTTTTTCAGGTCCTCCAACTCTTCCCGAAACATGATCGTGTTTGGGTTCCGGTTCGCGTAGACCAATGTGAAACGCGCGGATGGATCCTCGGACAGCGCGGTTTTCAGGATCGACAGGATCGGCGTGATGCCAGACCCGCCAGCAAACCCCAGATAGTGTGGCGCATCCACGTTGGCTGCCGCGTGAAAATTGCCCATTGGGGTCATCGCGTTCATCACGTCCCCCACTTTCAGTTCCGAGTTGACCCAGTTTGAAAAGGCTCCTCCGTCGACACTCTTGACTCCGACCTGCAAGATGCCCTCGTGCGGTGCCGCGCAGATAGAGTAGGACCGGCGCAGCTCCTCGCCATCGAAATCTCTTTTGAAGGTCAGATACTGCCCCGGCGCGAAGGCGAAGTTCTCTGGAACTTCCGCCTTCAACGTCACTACGACGGCATCGCGGATAGTTTTATGGATGTCTGTCACCGTGAGAGGATGAAACTTGGCCATGATGTGGGACCTCAGATGCATTTGAAATAGTCGAAGGGTTCCAGACAGTCTTTGCACCGCCACTGCGCCTTGCATGGGGTCGAGCCAAATTGACTGATCTTTTCCAACTGGTCGGACTTGCAATGCGGACATCGGGACGGCCCACCCGCAGGCTGGGGGGGTGCGATCCCAAAATCTTCAAGCCTTGCACGGCCTTTCTCGGACAACCAATCAGTTGTCCAGGCCGGAGCGATGCGCGTTTGGATGTTCAAGTTGTCCACGCCGTTCTTTGCAAGCGCGGTTTCGATGTCCATCGAGATCACGGCCATTGCCGGGCATCCTGAATAGGTCGGCGTTATGGTCACAGTCACCTGATCCTGCGCGACCGAGACATCGCGGATGACGCCCAAGTCTACTACCGAAATCACCGGAATTTCCGGGTCAGGCACTGTTTCGAGCCAATCCCAAATTTGCGCTTCGCTTACGGACATGGCACCTACCACGCGGCTCCGGGGTAGGAACGTTGCAGGGTCTGCATGACGGCCAGCATATGACCCAGATGTTCCGTGTGTCTGAAACCCCTGCGGCCTCCGCTCTGGGCGTAGCTTCCTTCGGGTACGGTCAGACATGCCTCGTTCAGAACGCACTGTACCGTGTCCAGCCAGAACGCGCGCATATCCGAGGGCAGAGGGGCAATTCCGGCCTCGGCCATTGCGTTGTCGGTTGCGTCGTCGGCAAACATTTCACCGCTATACGGCCAGAGATACGACAGCGCATCAGCCATCCGATGATTGCTTTCGGCGGTTCCGTCACCCAAGGCAATAACGGTGTGGGACGACCGGTCGAGGTGATACAGAGCCTCTTTCAGGCACTTCGCCGCGATTTCGGCCACGCGAGTATCCGCCGAGTCCTGCAGCCGTGTCAGCCACGGCACCTGATACGCATCAAACAGGAATTGCCGCATCTGAGTGCGCCCAAAATCACCGTTTGGCACTTCGAGCATCAGAAGGTTCCGAAAGTCGTAAACGTCCCGCAAGAAGGCCAGATCATCGGCAGACCGATCAGCGCCTTCGACTTCACCAGCGTATCCCAGCCACATCTGCGTCTGTCCGATCAGGTCCAGCGCCATGTTTGCCAGCGCGATATCTTCCTCCAATACCGGTGCCACGCCGCACCATTCGGACGTCCTGTGCCCCAGAACCAACGCGTTGTCCCCTTGTCGCAAGAGGAACTCGAACAACGGGCTATTCTGCTGCGCCTGCATCACATTTTCCCCACTTCTTCGGGGATGTCATAAAAGGTCGGGTGCCGGTAAACCTTGTCACGGGCCGGATCAAACAGTGGACCCTTGTCCGAGGGGCTGGATGCCGTGATCTTTTCGGCCTCGACGACCCAGATGCTGACGCCTTCATTCCGCCTGGTATAAACGTCGCGCGCATTGCGGATTGCATGTGCCGCGTCCGCAGCGTGCAAAGAGCCGACATGACGGTGGCTCATTCCGTGCTGCCCGCGAATAAATACTTCCCAAAGCGGCCATTCGTTGTTCTGTGTCATCGGGTTACTCCGCGGCTTGAGAGCGTTCCTTGGATTTTTGCGCGTGGGCAAGCATCGCCTCACGAACCCATGCGCCGTCGTCCCACGCTTTGCGACGTGCGCTCAGGCGCTCGGCATTGCAGGGACCGTTGCCGGATATCACTTCAAAGAATTCCGACCAGTCAGGCTCGCTGAACTCGTAATGGCCGGTTTCGTCGTTCCAGCGCAGGTTTTCGTCAGGGATCGTCAGGCCCAAAAACTCGGCTTGGGGAACGGTTTCATCAACGAATTTCTGTCGCAGCTCGTCGTTGGTGTTGATCTTGATCTTCCACGCCATTGACTGCGCGGAATGGACACTGTCCTTGTCCGATGGGCCGAACATCATCAACGCGGGATACCAGAACCGGTTCAGCGCATCCTGTGCCATGCGCTTTTGATCGGCGGTGCCCTCTTTCGCCATCTTGATCATGATGTGATAGCCTTGGCGCTGGTGAAAGCTTTCTTCCTTGCAGATACGCACCATGGCGCGGGCGTAAGGCCCGTAGGATGTGCGCTGCAGCGGCACCTGATTCATGATCGCAGCACCATCGACCAGCCAACCGACCGCGCCCATATCGGCCCAAGTCAGGGTGGGGTAGTTGAAGATTGACGAGTACTTCATCCGCTCGGAATGAAGCATTTCAACCAACTCGTCCCGACTGACCCCAAGCGTTTCAGCAGCGCAATACAGGTAAAGACCGTGGCCTGCTTCGTCTTGCACCTTAGCGAGCAGGTTTGCTTTTCGTTCAAGCGTCGGTGCGCGGGTGATCCAGTTTCCTTCGGGCAATTGGCCGACAATCTCGGAATGTGCATGCTGACCGATCTGGCGGATCAGGGTTTTCCGGTAGGCGTCCGGCATATAGTCCTTCGGCTCAATCTTTTCGCCTTGATCGATGCGATCCTGAAAGACCCGGTCCTCGGGGCTCATGTCGTCGCGGGACTGTACACCTTTGCCGGTGGATTTGACCATCTGTGCATACATGTTTGCGCACTCCTCAAACGCAATAACCTGCAAATGCCGATCCCCGTCGGCGAATCCATATATGATTCAGCATCAGGATATTTGATGCATAATATGTTACTGAAAAGTAGAAAAGCAATATTTGTGTAACATATTTTGACGAAACGCTCTGCTTGAGAGTTTGGGCCGCATCGACAATAGATGTTTCAAGCAGGACAGGAGGCCGACGGTATGCAGAGTTTGAGCGTTAATATCATTGGCGCCGGGCGGGTCGGCCAGACATTTGCCCGACTTTTACAGGACAGGGCGGGCTATGTCCTTCAGGACGTCTCGAGCGCGCGGGGGGCATCGGCGAAAGCCCTTGTTCGTGCGGTCGGGCAGGGCCGCGCAGTTGATGATCTGGCCGAGGTTCGACCGGCAGAAATTTGGCTGCTGACCGTGCCTGATACTCAGATCGCTTCCGTCGCGGGTCAACTTGCCGAGGTCTTCCAGGCGCGGGCAAAGCCCACTGCTTCGCCCTTTGCGTTTCATTGCAGCGGCTTTTTCCCTGCCGATCAGATGGCCGCCTTGCGCCAGTTGAATTGGAGGCTGGCAAGTGTGCATCCGGTTCTTTCTTTTGCCGATCCAAAGGTTGCCGAAACGCAGTTCCAGGGTGCGCTTTGCGGAGTAGAAGGAGACAGCGATGCAAGCGGAGTGGCGACAGCCCTGTTCGAGACCCTTGGCGCCACATGCTTTCCCATTAGCTCTGATCGCAAGAGCCTATACCATGCTGCCGCAGTCATCTCGAATAACTTCACGGTTGTTCTGCAGGCCGTTGCGCGTGAGGCATGGGAATCGGCAGGCGTGCCCGATCACATTGCCCGGCAGTTGAATGAAACGCTGCTGCGCGGAACGTGTGAAAATGTCTGTGCGCAAGGCCCCCAGGCCGCTTTGACCGGCCCGGCAGCCAGGGGTGACGATTTTGTGGTCAAAACCCAAGGTCAGGATGTGTCCAATTGGAATCCCCGGGCCGGACGCGTTTACAGCGATCTCAGCAAGCTGGCCAAGTCACTCAGCAAGAGCGGAAAGACGCTTTGACGTGTGGGCCTGTGTCATCGGTCGAAGACCCGCCTCTTATCGCAGCGCTTTGCCCCAATCCAGTTTCCAGACACTTAAGCCAGTGATCAGGCCAAAGACTGCCATTCCAACAAATACTGTGCTGAAGAACAGGTCAATTGACGCCCCTGATCGCATAAGGAGCCAACCCATAACGGCCACAGGAACAAGCCGCGAAGTTCCAGCTATGATCGGCCAAATCACCTGTCCAGCGGCCTGAGACGCGAAATAGAGGCACAGGCCAAGGCCCATGAACGCGTATCCGGGTCCCGCCCAACGGAAATATGCGGCGGATGCGGCAAGTACTTCGGGGTCATTCGTGAACAAGCCGGACCAAAGCGATGGAAACATGGCTACGGCACAGCCAACGAACCCTAGAACCACTGCGCCCATCAACCCTCCGATCCAGCCGGCAGCTCTGGCGCGGGCAAGGTCCCCTGCACCAATTGCTGTCCCAACAAGGGGAAGTGTTCCGATGCCAACGGAAAAGGCGATCGGGATCAAGAGGAATTCCAATCGTGCCCCAATGCCATACCCCGCAATTTCGGCTGCACCCTGCGACGAAATATAGATCGTAAGAAGCATCGCGGTCAGCGTGCCCTGTATCGGAGACAGACACGCCAGACCGCCGACACGGCCGATTTCGGACAGGATCGACCGGTTCAATTTGCCAAGATCAAAGCTGAGCCGTACCTGACTTGGGCCGAAACGCAAGATAGCAATGCTTGCCACTGCGCCGCAGGAAAAGGCGATCACTTGCCCCCAAGCGATACCGGCAATTCCCAGATCTAAAACGATGCCCAACACTCCGCCCAGCACCATCTGGCTGATCGCAACTGAAATGGTCAATATGGCCGGGCCTGTCATATGCCCTGACCCTCGCAACACCGAAACAAGGGCGTTCATGATCCAAAGACCGGGAATTGCAAAGGCGGCGACCCGCGCATAGCTCCACGTGAAGTCCAGAACTTCCCCCTGAGCACCCATTGCCCCGAGCAGAGTAGGTCCGGCCCAAAGCAGTCCAGCGGCAAAAGTCAGCCCCAGCAGAGCGCCCATAACAAGCGCGTGCAAGCCCATTACCTTGGCTTGGTCAATGTCCCCGGACCCCAGCGCCCGACTGACGGCGGAAGACACGCCTCCGCCCAAAGCGCCGGCTGACATCATATGTTGCAGCATGACGAGAGGGAAAATGAAGGCATGGCCAGCAAGCGCCTGAACGCCAAGAAGCCCGACATAGTAGGTCTCGACCGTGGCCGAGGCTGTCACGATCGTCATGGCCGCAAGGTTGGGCACCGCAAAGCGGACCATTTGCGGCAGGATGGGTGCAGTTAGAAGTTCGGGTTTTATCATGTTGAGTAGCGTCGCGCAGTGAGAGGAGGATTGGCGCAAGTTGCCGCGAATAGTCCGAGCGATAGGGTCCCGGTCAATCCTTGCAACTGTTCAGTTGCGTCACGTTTTTTGTTTTTGAGCGTGACGCTGGGTCGGAAGTGTCGATTGCCTTAAATTAGGGCGTAAACGAGGCCTTGGGTGGCAGGTTCGATTCAGAACTATTCGCTTGGCTTTCAAAGCTGGGCGTCATTGTCGGTCATGCCCGCTGATAGCCCGACACTTAGTCACCCGTGTCCGCGCCAAAGCCCCTTGAGAAGATGTCGTGATAGCCTGATCTGGCTGGGAAGGTATCCGTTGGCCTTGGGTGCGGCGTCATCGTGATCTCGGACCCGATGATTATAGAAGATGTGGAAATCTGGTGGCGGAAGCTGCGCCTGCTCGACGATCCGCGCCGAAGGCACCAGCAGCAGTTTGGGAAGCAGCGGGATTTCCAGCTTTTCCAAGGCGGGATTTCCGCAGCTTGTGCATTTTCCGCGCTGAACAACCGGGGGCTGTTTCAGACACTCATACGCAATTTGACCGCATTCTGTCTGATCCACGTGCGAGGGTTGGTACAACAGCACGTCGCCAAATTCTGCATTGTTGAACCTCTGACAGATCGTACAGTGGCAGATCGCCCGAAACAGCGGGCGACCTTGTGTTTTGAATTTGACCTGTCCGCAAGCGCAGCGTCCGTTAGACTGAGTCATGATTGCTCCCCAATTTTTTAGCAGCTACGCAATCATGCTCTGACGCGTTTGACGGCTTTTCCGTTTTTCCAGAAGCGGTACATGACCTTAAGAGCGGGCCAGACGCCGTCGGCCTTGGTCTGGACCTTTTTGCCCTGCGAGATCCGTTCCAGTTGCATCGTGTACCAGCTGATCTCCATGATCGCCATCGCGTCGATCTTCTTGATGCCCGAGCGGATCGGGGCGACCGGCGATGCGTGGCTGGGGTTCTGCATCACATGCGCGCCAAACTTCACGTCCACGGCAAAGGGCCGGGCAACTCCGGCCATGTCGACGGCACCCGAGGCCAGCGCCTCGCTCATGCCAGCCGCCGAGCGGAACCCGCCCGTCACAACCAAAGGAGTGTCGATCTGCTTTTTCACCTTCTCGGCATATTCCAGGAAATACGCCTCGCGCTTCTTGGTGCTTTCTTTCTTGGCCTCGGCCTTGCCCCTGCGGTTCACCGGATTTTCCCAGCTGCCGCCCGAGATTTCGATCAGGTCAACGCCAAGCCGGTCCAGACGCTTGTACCTGGTGGTGCTGCCGTTCATGTTCTACTTCCGCAGGGCGGGCCGAAAGGAAGCTGTCGAAGGCGTGGCGGCAGAATAGCCGCTCAAACTAAAGCCCTGCCCGATATCGTGTCGGGCAGGAGAACCGGCCGTGCAGGTCAGCCCGTGACCGAGATTTTCACGTCGTAGTTTGTTTTGAAAATCTCGGGCATCCGAACAGGGCGGCCTGTTTTCAGATTTGTGCTGACATAGTCAGATTGCGCCCGCAGGATTGTTTTTTGATCCCCGAGGCGGACGACTTGAAACAGACGGCTGATCCGAAGGCGCTCGTCATTCGACAAAATCCAATTAAACACAACGACTTCGTCGTCCAGAAACGTTGATGACAAGTAATTGATTTCATGGCGCACAGCCGCCATTCCGCGGTTCAGGTCAATGCAGGCTTGCTCGGTCAGCCCAACAGAGCGCGTATGTTCCCAAACAGTAGCGTCCAACCATTTTAGGTAGACTGCATTGTTCACATGGTGGAACCCGTCGAGATCATCAGAAGTCACGCGAAAGCGCTTCCAGAATGAATGTGGATGATCGGCAAGGTCCTCAATATTTGCTTCCATTTCCATTTTCCTGCTTGGATTGGGCGGAATTGTCCGTTTTTGGATTTATTGGGTTGCGCTGTCAGGCAATGGTAGCCAGATGCCGTTGCCGTTTTGTGGCTTTCGAGCGCAACTTGGACGTCGCCAAAAACACTTGCCTGATACCTCTGAACATTCCCGTGTTTCCTGTTTTCCCAATATTGTCAGCAGGTTTGGAATTTTGGTCAACGCTAAAGCGCGTTGGTTCCGCAGCGTTCTTTAGGGCTGAGTGGACTGTGGTTGTGTGGCAGAAATCCATGTCTGAAAGCCGCGATTGGCGAACTGTCAGAGTGAATGAATTTGATTTTCTGGAGTTCAAGCCCTTTTGAGCAATCGAAAGCGTCAGGTAATCAACGCTGAAAATCGTTCCACAGCCCAGATCATCGCAACCACTGAAATCGACGCGGCTATGAAAGTTCGTGCCCCGAACCATATGGTCGCGGGCATACGCCTTAACATGACGACCAGAGGCCAGGTTACCAGCACGATCATCAATTGCCCGACCTCGACCCCGACATTGAAGGCCAGAAGACTTTGCCAGACGTTGTCGGCGTCGACCTTCAAGATTTCCCGAAGCATGAACGAAAAGCCAAAGCCGTGCAGCAACCCGACACCTGCGGTCACGCCAGCGGCGACCAGATAAGAATGTTTCCGTTCGGGTCTTTGAAACACGGCATCGGCTGCCGCCAGAATAATGGTAAGCGCAATGGCCGTCTCAACCGCTGGAATGAACCACGGAGCCGACGGAGCCAAACCGAAAAAGCCCATGATCAAGGTTACGCTGTGTCCCAGCGTGAATCCCGTCACCCGTGCAAGCAACGCACGCAAACTCAGTGAGCCGATGACCATGCACAGAACAAAAAGTACGTGGTCTATGCCCTCAATGATGTGCCGGATGCCTTCAACTACAAATGTAGCAGCGGCAGAGGACGCCGTTCCAGTTATTTCCAGAGGTGAGGCCAGCAATCCCTTGGCGCGATAGGTGCGGGTTTCGTCATTGCGATAGTCCAGGATCAGATTTGCGGTTTGGTCCTGCTCGGGAAGACCCGGATCGGCCAACATGGACAGTGTGTAAGCGGCATCCGATGCGTTCGAGAATTGCAGCATCACATCGACGACAGCGTCCCCAACATAAACCGGCCCAGCCAGGCGCAAATCACCGGGTTCCGTTTCAAACGCCTGCAATGCCTCGGCTTTTGTCGCAAATCCCGGTTCTTGTCCAAGCGGATAGACCCTCAGAGCGACACTGCGACCCGGAAGCCTGACACCACCTTGTTGAAAGACAAGCTCGTTTCGGACAAGTTCGGCCAGCGCGAGCGGGTCTCGGAACACTGCGTCTGCGTCAACCAGATGCATCAGGGCATCGTCCTGAAGCTCGTTTGTCGTGAAAGGTGCCGGGTTGGGCAGGCCGTCCGCACCCATTGGGCCGACTTTATCGGCCACGATATAGGGCATTGGCGTCCGCATCATTATGGTCAGCCCATCGTTGTCGTGCACCACGTGAAAAATGCGAACGTTTTGGTTCAGGTTGAAATGCGCCAGTGCGCCGCCAGAGAACAATATGGCTGATAACACAAAGACGAGGAATGTTTCGATGAACCGCATGTTTCTAGCCTTCTTTCTTGGCGCTCAGGACAGTCAATCCGTCCAGTTGCCACTGATCACCATAGCGCGATACGTTCATCAACCCTCGGTACTGGATAGATTGACGATGTAGATGCCCCCAATGCCCGCCACTGACCTGTGCTGTCCAATTTGCAAGGATTTGATGATCCCCGCGGGTTTCTCCGGGGGAAAGGCTTTCGATCTGCAAATCGACGATCTTGTCTGTTCTTGCCAATGCCCCTGACGGCAGCGTCACGGAGAGGCCGCGCCGTAGTTCATCGCCTACTTGTGTTCGACTGTCCGCGTCGACAAACGGGTTCAGAGCGGTCTCAAACCGCTGCGCGTTCGGCTCAAGCATCGCGGTGCTGATGTTGCCAAGCAAGCCTTCCACAACCAAATGGGTTGCCGCTTCATCCGGTGCCCGATCATTTAAGAAGGGCAGAGAATACCGTATCGGTAGGGTTACAACTGATGCGGCTGCGAAGGCGCCAAACAATCCTACAAAGACTGTTCGCCGCGTCGCCGTGCTGCGCCGAGCCAAGACAGCACAAAGCGCGGCGGCCAAACCAAGCCCGATGGCAAACAACGGAAGATTCATGATACCGGCGGTTTTCACCACAACGGGCTGCGTTTGGGGGTCTTCCCAAGACGTAAGGTGGTTGTTCCAGACCACGGCAGGATCAGACTTGTAAATCTGCGAGGGTACGGCCCCGGCGGGGTCGCTCAGGGTAACAGGAATAGTTTCGACATCATTGGGGAAAAGCTGCCATGTCATGTCTACACGGTTTGCAAGCGCGTTGTGCGGATAGGACAGAACAACGCCCAACAACATGGTTGTTCGCAGGGCTTCTGCCTCGTCAGGAAGAACACGTAATCCGTCAGCGCCAACCGCAATCCGAGAAACTTGAACAGTTTGGGCATCAACGTTCGCTCCATCGATCGAGACTGGATTGTGGCGCTCGAAAAACGCCGCCGTTTCCGATTTTATCTTGGCGACCTGATCGGGCGAAAGCCGTTCGGCATTGCCCAGATCCAAATCGGTCCATTCTTCAAAATCCTTCAAGCGAAAGATGATCTCATGGCGAACTTCACGTGGTTCCATCGATAGGAATGACATCAGGGGTGACTTGTGATGGCGCGTCAGGTTTGGGTTCTCGAATGTGGTGAACCACGGGTCTTGCCAATTGGGTAGCATGGTTTCCGAACGCGACAGATACCGGTAGTCTGTTACGGGAACCCCGGCATGTTCTGCCACCATGCCAATCGAAGCCAAAGGAATACCTGCTTCGTTCAATGGCGGCGTGAATGTGATCTGTTCGGGTTGGCCCTGAAATTGAAACTCCATGTCCACAAAGACGACATCCGCGCTTCGCGGTCGGGGGGCCACGACCCTGCTGGCGGCAGTCTGTCTGGGCGTTCTGGGCCGGACGTCGATCGCCCGCACCACCGGGTTCAGAGGTTGTCCGTCAGCCGAAACTATAAACGTCTGCCCCGTCCGGTCCGCCAGAGAAGTGCCTTCTCCGTCATCCGGCGCGACGAAGTGGGGGTAGTCGCTCAGGTCAATTTCCAGCGCGACTCGGACGCGATCGTTTTCAACCACCAGTTCCGCAAAACTGGGCGCTGTCTCGCCTCCATAGGGCGAGACAAGATCCGCAATGGCGGGACTGGGGCCAAGCATAAGACAGCCCAGAAAAATAGCGCCTGAAAGGCTTAGAGTGATGCGCTGGCTGGCCTCAGAAGTGAAACGCGACAGCCGCATAGAGGCCGTTTTGATCGACATCATACGCAAATTCTCCGTCTGACCGATCCGTCGAAAAATCGATTCCATAGAATTGATAACCGAACCGCAACGAGGTGTTCTCCCAGCCTTTCCAGTCAAATCCGGCCAGGATCAGGTACTGAAGGTTGTCGCCATTCACACCAAAGCCGCTTAGTTCCGCACGGCTGGCAAAGCCCCATTTTTCATTGATCTCAGTCGCATAGCGAATGGCCACCATCGGTTCAAACCACTCTTCTGTGCCGCCCAAGGTTGTACCCGGACCGGGGCCAGCTATGTCTAACTCTTGTTTCAACCGGTTCCACTGCACTCCAAGAGCGACATCGGCAGCGTAGCGTTTGCCCGATGCGTTCACTCCGTTGGCGAACCTGTACGCACCCTGCACGTTTGCGAAGGTCTGACGAATGTCCACATCTACTGTTGCACCACCGACCGGCAAAGTCGCATCCTCGCCAAGTTTTACGTAGTAGACCTCATAGATGATCCCGAAATCTCCGTTCCAGCCTTCGTACCGGACCGACGCTGCCCCTTGCAGCAGGTCGAGAACTTCGCTGAGGTTCAAATCGAGATCGACACTTGTTCCGCCGACCGTGGATGTGCCCGAAGTGCTGAGAGGAAGAAAAAGGTACGGCGTGATCGAATGTCGCCAAGACCCGTCGTCGCCTTCTGAACGGGCAAGCGACTGTGCCGTTGCGACCTGAGCCGTTGAGATTGCAAGCCCGAAACTCAGAACCAATCCCGCTATGAAACCAATGTATTTTTGCATTGCGGTTCACCAGATAACTAACAAAAAGGCGCGGGAACTGGCCCCGCACCTTTCATCCTATGTTACTGTTCGTCTCCGGGATAGGGAAACTCTTGACCCAATGCCTCGGACGCTTCCTCGAAGATCGGGCGAAGCACGTCATCCACGTCATCATACCCCGATTTTGTGAAGTCCGAAAACTGCATGGCCTCTAGCGGCACACCAGATCGTTCGGCGAATTCAGCCCTGTCGTCCTGTGACGGCACTTCGGCAGGGGCGGCGAGGGGCGGTGACCAAGTTCGTTCTTCAGTGGCCGCCATTCGGACGGTTATGTCGTCCTTGGTGACGTTCCAAACCATGAAGTCATCGGCCATGCTGAGCGGCCCGTTATAGGTCGAGCGAATGCGCTCAAAAACGCCGGAAGACGTATCGAAGTCGTTGAAGAAGTGATAGGCCACAGCCATACGGGGCTGGATGTCGCTCATTACTTTGCCGAAGGCTTCGGGTGCCGTGTGAACCTGTGTTCCGACCAAAAGAGCGGATTCCGGTGTGAATTTCATTTTCGTCACCAGTTCAGGGACCGCGATAAAGCATTCATGGATCGCGAGATCAGCGTTTTTTGCGTATTCCTTGAACCATTTGTTCGGGTAGGTGTCCGAGCTAAAAACGAACTTCAGGCCGTTCCATTCCAGCGCATAGCTGACAGCACCATCGATTGAATGGATGGCGGGGAAGGTGCGTATCTGAACCCCGTTTTCATCATAGATCACCTCGTTTTCGAGCTTGTAGTCGAATTCGGTGACCTCCATTGAATAGCCGCGGAAATCAACATTCCCGGCGCGCCCGGCCAGGTCCCATGTCAGCATCTTCTGCATGTGGTCCAAAGCGTAGGCGGTTCCAAGTTCCTCGGCAGGTCCGCTTGGTCCCCATATCCGCAGCGGGACATTCCGCCCCATCAGCGCGCCACCGATAAAGAGGTCATGCAAGGCACCAAAATGATCGGTGTGCAAGTGGCCGATAAATATCTTGTCCAGATAGTTGTAGGGGATTTGCAGCGATGAAATTCGTTCGGCCGAACCCGAACCAATGTCGAAAAGAAACTTGTCACCGTTGCCCAGTTCGACAAGGAAGCACGCGGCTGCCTGTGCCGCGCGCGTTGTGGGCATCCCGGTTCCGCAGGCGATCACGCGCATTTCGTCTTCTGCCAGGTCTTCCGTGTTAGGGTAGTAAACGTCGCGTGGCCGATCACGTACTTTGGTCGGTGAAACCGCCTCGGTCTCCTGCGCGTATGCGGCACCTGGTGAAAGCAATTCACCCAATGCTCCGGTTAAGGATGGGGGCGCTATGGCCCAGGCTCCAAATGCCAATCCAATAGAAAAGTGCTTGCCGAATGTCGCGAAATCTGTGCGCCGTGTCATGAGGTTCCCCTTTTTCGGTCGAACGACGGTGCGTTCAAAATCGAGGTCAAGAATCCGGCCTCGTCGGGTTGTTCTGGTCCAACACTGCTATTGAATGACAAACAACGTAAGTGACTCACGGTTAGAATAGGGGTGACTCACACGGATTTCGTTGCAAGTATTTGAATGTGATGGATTTTCCTGACGACATCCCAGAAACTGCGAAGCGCCAAGCCCTTGCGGGCGTGTTGGGCGATACTCATTTCGATGGATCAGACAGGCTGCGATCCTTTCTGACCTACGTGGTCGAGGAAGAGCTGGCAGGTCGCGGCGGTGACATTCGCGGAAAGACGATTGCGCAAGATGTTTATGATCGCGATACAACGGAAGGTGTGGACCCAGAGAACGTGGTTCGGGTTGATGCAAGGCGCCTTCGGCAGCTTTTGGAGCTGTATTATGAAGGGGCGGGCAAAGGTGATCCGGTTCGCCTGCACATCGACACAGGAGGATATCGCCCACGGTTTCAGGAAGTGAAGACCGCCTCCGGCCCCCTTCGCGCGGCAAACCAAAAAAGGCAGTGGATACCTTTCGCGGCATTTTCCGCAGGCGCCATCGTGGGTGCTCTGATCGCGGCTAGTTTCTTGCCATCCAAACCAGCAGAGGAATTGAATACACAAAGCGCGGATGCCGCGCAGAACACACCCGAACTTTTGCGGCACGCGGCAATTTATGAGAAATCACCTGCTGCTTTGCAGGCATTTAACCTTGCACGGCAAGCCAGGGCGATGATTTTCCCGATCTTCGATCGGCCACGCCAAGTACTTGTTCTTTCTGTTTTTGAACGCGTGATCGAGATGGATTCGACCTTCTTTGGCGGCTACGCCGGGGCGGCTCAGGCGCTGGCAACGCTGTCGATATTGTCACCGGACCCGCAGGACAAAGAGAACTTTGCGACAGCGGCAATGGAATTTGCTGACGAGGCCGTTCGATTGGCACCGGATCAGGCGTGGAGCCAATCGGCAAAAAGTTGGGCGTACCTGGCCAATGGCAATTATGACGAGGCATTGACGCTAGGGCGCCGCGCCTCTCAGCTTGATCCTCGGGACGGGGCTGTGTTGGATTTCTTCGGTGCGGTGGCCCTGTTCTCTGGCGAATTTGAAGCAGCGGTTGAGACGGCGGATCGTCAGTCTCTGCTGGCGTCCAGCAATCAGAGATTTGCCAATCGCAACATATCCGGGGCTGCGCATTTTCACCTGGGCGAGTACGAGACAACGATTATCAGGTTTGAAGAAGCAAAGCAGTTGGGTGATCCTCTCAGCGCGCCATCCCTGGCCTATGCGACGGCTTCACTGGCCGCGTTGGGACGCGAGAAAGAAGCGCGCTCGAAACTGGCAGAGTTGGAACAGGCGTGGCCTGAAGCGCCCGTGGATACAATGTTGAAAAGTATCTATCAAAATGACTCCCATGCCGAGGAGGTCATTGACAGGCTGGTCGCATTGGGATGGTCCGGCCCTTCGTAATTTCCAGAAAGTCTCAGTAAGGTTTCTGGCTCCAACCTTTTTCACGGTTTGGGTCTGTGCACGGTTTTTCAGAGCCTGGCCGAGGAACTGGAAGCTGCTCCCTTTTGGGCGTTGCAGGAATTTGCGCACCTCATAAGCAGAGCCCTTCACGTGCCGAAAATTTATCCCTTGTACAAATTGGACCAGATTTTGAAATGGCTGAAATATGCGATACTTGCCGGTCTGCGCGCTGCGATTTTAACGGTCGTTTGTCGGTATGTTTGTCCGCGCGTTGCCTTTCTGGCAATCGAAGGTTTGATCCCTGTGCGCTATCGGATAAACCGCCGGGCCGACCTATTGGCGTCGCTCTGCAATGGGCGCCGAAGTCAGCCAAAAAGCAGCTGCCGCCATGGCAAAGTCAAAAGTTGTTCTTGAATAGGGCGGCGCAATTCAGCCGTCATAGACGGCTTCCGCAAGCGGCGGAAACCTGACAGCAGCAAGAGACCTGATCGGTTGGGATCGCGTAAGAGTTTCTCAGCATATGGTTGAACCCGGCCCCGGGGCATATGTTGACGCTAAGTGGGGTGGTTCAAGGGTATGCAACCGATCTGGTCGCTCGGGTGCAGAAGCAGGCGGGTTGGAGAAATACTCTGGTGAATGTCGGTGAATTCCACGCTGGCGCAAAGGTTTGGTCTTTGGGGTGCCAGATCCAAGCCACGGTATTTCCAAAACCGTCAAGTTGAAGAACAGAGCCATTGCAACTTCTAGCCAATTTGCAATGCGGCTGAACTTTGTGCGATCCCATATTCTCGATCCCGCTTGGTCCGCAGTCAGCGTTCAAGAGGCCGATGCGACGACGGCCTGTCGCGTCCGTGCTGACGGCGTTATTCGCACCCTCACGCCCAAACCAAGGCCCAAGTAATATGGGCCCTGGTTTGAGTTGTGTCTTTAAGCGCAGGCGTTGATTGCGCGTTTTGTCATGACGCTGACGAGGTGCGCGCGGTAGTCCTTGCTGCCATGCAGGTCGCCGATCATGTTGGCGGGATTGATGCTCAGGCCGGTCAGGGCGTCGGCGCGGAACTCCTTGGTCAGAGCGTCCTCGGCCTCGGACCAGCGGAACACGCCGTCCTCGCTGGCACCGGTAACGGCCACGCGCACACCGTCGGCGAACCGCGCCAGATAGACGCCCACCAGAGCGAACCGGGACGCAGGCTGCAGGAACTTCTGATAGCTCGCGGCCTGCGGCACCGGGAAGCGGATCGAGGTGATGATCTCGCCCTCATCCAACGCCGTGGTGAACATGCCCTGAAAGAACTCATCCGCCGCGATCTGCCGCGCATTGG
>NZ_JBQFUL010000010.1:0-108208 GCF_056539165.1 Ruegeria sp. BC7
CTGCGGTCAGCGTCGTCTTACCATGGTCAACGTGGCCAATCGTGCCGATGTTGACGTGCGGTTTTGTACGCTCAAACTTTTCCTTTGCCATTCCTCAGGCGCCCTTTTGCGATTTGGGGGACCCTTGGTCCCGTGGTTACATCTGCGCGCGCGAGATATTTGGTTCGCAGGGGAAAATCAAGCACATCCTGCGTTAAAAGCAGGTTAAGACGCCGGATTTTGCAGAACCTCGGAGGAATCGAGAGGTTGTATCAGGTCAGGGCGGCGTTGGAACCAGCCGTTCTCGTCATGTTCTTCGGCCAACCACTCTTCGACTCGGTCCGCAACCTTCAGGGCCAGACCGCTCATTTGCTCTTCTTTGGTCCGCGTATTTCCCGACCCTGTCAGGGCACTTTCACCGGTTGTATCTTCCAGAACCTGAAACTGTTTTCCCTTAGCCAGGAATTCCTTGTTCTTCACGTCATAGACGTTAACCAGAACAATCGCCGTGCTTTTTGGGTTGTAGATGACCGGAATGCCCGGTGGGGCCAGCATGTACCCTTCGAGACTGATACCGATATCGTATTCCTGAGCGCCCTCATACCGGCCCAAGCGGACATCCACAGCGTTCTGAATCGCCGCCGTCCATTCATCCGGCGTGGCGTCGCGGGATACCGGACCCTGCACTGCCTTGTCAGCAAACGCATAGTTCACGCGCAGCTTGAATTCCCCCAGCGACTCGGGTTCTTCATATAGCTGCGTCTGCGCACACGCGCCCAGCAGGGTCAATCCGGTAATCAAGGTCAGAATGCGTAACATGATCTCGTCTCGATGGGCCTGTTTTTCTTTGATTTAGCGCACCAACCCAACCTGTGCCAAGCTGGATCGAAAGAATTCAGTTGTTGTGGCCGCGCGATCACGAGAATTTATAGTCGCGCGGGAACCCGTAAGGCGGCTTTTTCCCAACGCTGGCGCGTTTCGCAAGCCATTGGGACATATCGGCCTCGTGCCGTGTTTTGTCGCCACCCATGGACCATTTGAGCCCCTCCTCCCAGTGAAAGGTCGTAAGGTCCGACAGGCCGCCATCCAGCTCAAGCGTTCCCTGCCGTCCGCGCGCCATGTTGTATTTCTGCAGGCGCACGCCTTTGCCACGCCCCATTTCAGGCAGCTCCTCGACAGGAAATACAAGGAACTTGCCGTTCTGGGACACCACAGCCACATGGTCGCCCTGAACCGGCTTACAGATCATCGCGGTTTCGTCGCCTTTGACGTTCAAAACCTGCTTGCCATTGCGGGTCTGGGCCAGAACGTCATCCTCGGGCACCATGAAGCCGTTGCCTGCATCCGAGGCCACCAGCAGCTTGCGCCCCGGCTTGTGGATCATGATGTCGATGATCTGTGCCTCGTTCGGCAGGTCCACCATCAGGCGCAGCGGCTCACCCATGCCGCGTCCGCCGGGCAGGTTGGCTGCGCTGACCGTGTAGAAACGTCCGTTCGATGCAAACACCAGCAGACGGTCGGTGGTTTCGGCATGGAAGATAAAACGCGGACCGTCGCCATCCTTGAACTTGAGCTCGCGCTTGAGATCAATGTGACCCGTCATGGCGCGAATCCAACCCATCTGAGAGCAGACGACCGTGATCGGCTCCTTGTCGATCATCGCTTCAAGCGGCACTTCTTCGACATTCCCGGCTTCGGCAAACTGGCTGCGGCGCGCGCCGCCTTCGTAATCTTTGCCGAATGTCTTCTTGGTCTCTTTCAACTGCTCGGCAATCTTGGCCCATTGCAGGGCAGGATCGGCCAGCAGGTCTTCGAGATTGGCGCGTTCCAGCATCAGCTCATCACGCTCGCGCACCAGCTCCACCTCTTCGAGACGGCGCAAGCTGCGCAGGCGCATGTTGAGGATCGCGTCGGCCTGGACTTCGGACAGTTCGCCCTCGCCCGATTTAGGCGAGACATAATCGGACTCATCGGTCGCGCGAACATGGTCGATGCCCCAATCCTCGCGCATCAGCGCGGCTTTGGGGTCTTCATCATAGCGGATGATGTCGATCACACGGTCGAGGTTCAGGAAGGCGACGATGAAGCCCTCCAACACCTCAAGCCGGTGGTCGATCTTCGCCATGCGGTGACGCGAACGGCGCAGCAGAACCTCTTGCCGGTGATCAAGGAAGGCGCGTAGAACTTCCTTCATCGAGCAGACCTTGGGTGTCACTCCGTCGATCAGCACGTTCATGTTCAGGCTGAACCGGATCTCAAGGTCCGAGTTGCGATAGAGCATGCCCATCAGCACCTCGGGGTCCACGTTCTTGGAGCGTGGCTCAAGGATCAGGCGGATGTCATCGGCGGATTCGTCGCGTACATCGGCGAGGATCGGGATTTTCTTGGTCTGGATCAGTTCCGCGATCTTTTCGATCAGCTTGGACTTCTGAACCTGATAGGGAATCTCGGTAACCACGATCTGCCACTGGCCGCGTCCGAGGTCTTCAACCTCGAACTTACAGCGCAGGCGGAACGACCCGCGCCCGGTGCGATAGGCTTGCGCGATATTCTCGGGCGGCTCGACGATCACCCCACCTGTCGGAAAGTCCGGGCCGGGAACGTAGTTCAACAGAGTGTCGTCGCGGGCGTCGGGCGTTTTGATCAGATGCAGACAGGCGTCGCAAAGCTCTGAGATGTTGTGCGGCGGGATATTCGTCGCCATGCCCACCGCAATACCGCTGGCTCCGTTCGCCAGCAGGTTCGGGAACTGCGCGGGCAGCACGACCGGCTCGGTCAGGGTGCCGTCATAGTTGTCGCGGAAATCGACAGCGTCTTCATTCAGACCTTCAAGCAGCGCCTCGGCCACGATGGTCATCCGCGCCTCGGTGTATCGCGAGGCCGCAGGGTTATCGCCGTCGATATTGCCGAAGTTCCCCTGCCCGTCGACCAGCGGATAGCGCACGTTGAAATCCTGCGCCAAACGCGCCATCGCGTCGTAGATCGCTGCGTCGCCATGCGGGTGATAGTTACCCATCACGTCGCCCGAGATTTTGGCTGACTTACGGAATCCTCCCGTCGCGCTGAGTCGCAACTCGCGCATTGCGTACAGAATTCGCCGGTGAACCGGCTTTAGCCCGTCCCGCGCATCGGGCAGTGCCCGGTGCATGATGGTGGATAGCGCATAGGTCAGATAGCGTTCGCCAATCGCGCGGCGCAGCGGTTCAGCTATCTCGCCCCCGGTCTCAGGGGTCTCCATGTTGGGGTCGTCGATCGTGTCGTTCATATATGATGTGATACGACGCAACCGCGCTGCGGTAAAGCAACCAGCACGCATTTTGCTGGGGACAAGTGGCGCTTTATGCAACAGGGGGAGGCAAGCTCAGGATTTCCCCCAATCTTTCGACTCGGCTAAAAGATTATGTTAGGCTTTCACGTATTATACTGCCGTCTATTTCACGTTTTTCTTTTACCGGGGGATGCGCCATGTCGCGCCTTGTTCTTGCTACCTTTGCCGCACTCGGATGGTGTTTCTATGTCATGAGTGACGGTGCCGATTTTGAGCCGCGCGGAGTGCGAACCGCGAAGCCGGAGCGTGTTACCCCCCCTCCGGAGCAGGTTGCCCTGCAACACACTCGTGCCGAACAACTGGTGACGAATGTTGCCGCGCGCACGCCGACGGTGAGCGTAAAGCCTATCCTCACAAAAGAAGACATCGTCGAGATTTTGCCCGAACCGGCCACCCTCGAGTCCTTTTCAAGCCTGTCGGCTTTCGATGATCCAAGCGCAAATATTACCCTAGCCTCGCTTGAGGACGGGCTGACCGGGCTTCGTCAGGTCACCGAACCTGAGCAACAAGCAGAGACGGAATCACTTGCGATTCCGGAACCACAAAAAGACATCCGTGAAATTTCGGGAACACGTGTGAACATGCGCGACGGTCCGGGCACGATCTACCCGATCGTTGGGAAAGTGAGCATTGGCCAGAAGGTCGAAGTCCTAAGCGACTCGGGCACCGGATGGCTGCGGCTGCGCGTGTTGCCCGCGCAACAGGTCGGATGGATATCTGCCTCTCTGGTCAGAAAAATCGCAGAGTGACGCAGTACCAACATTGTCCTGATCCATGCCTCGCCATAGCTTTGGCGCAGGATAAATTTCAGGAAGACCATGCAGAAAACCATTCTTATCACCGGCTGCTCCTCTGGCATCGGACTTGACGCAGCGCACGGGATGCGCGCGCGTGGGTGGCGTGTTTTCGCGTCCTGCCGCCAGCAGCGTGACTGCGACCGGCTGCGCGCGCAGGGCTTTGACAGCCCGCGCATTGACTATACCGACAGCGAAAGCATCACATCCGGCCTCGCGGAAGTGCTGGATGCAACCGGCGGCACGTTGGACGCGGTTTTCAACAACGGCGCACATGGATTGCCGGGGGCGGTTGAAGATTTGCCCACAGACGGTTTGCGCACGATCTTCGAGGCAAACTTTTTCGGCTGGCACGAGCTCACGCGCCAAATCATCCCGATCATGCGCGCGCAGGGCCACGGGCGAATCGTTCAAAACTCGTCGGTTCTGGGCCTTGTCGCTTTTCCGTGGCGGGGCGCTTATGTGGCCACCAAATATGCGGTCGAAGGGCTGACGGACACGCTGCGCCTGGAACTGGCAGGAACGAACATCAAGGCCATCCTGATCGAACCCGGCCCGATCACGTCGAAAATTCGCGAGAATTCGATCCCTTTCTTCGAGCGCTTCATCAACTGGGAAAACTCGGCCCTGCGCGAAAAGTACGAAGCTTCGCTGTTGAAAAGACTGTACGAATCCTCGGGGCCGGACCGGTTCGAGCTGCCTGCGTCGGCGGTAACCGACAAGCTGGCTCATGCTGTGGAATCCAAACGCCCGCGCGCCCGGTATTATGTCACCACGCCGACTTATATCGCTGGATACCTGCGCCGGTTCCTTCCCACGCGCACAATCGACCGTATTTTATCGGACGTCTGAGGCGAAATTACCCGTTCGCTTTTTGAACGTCCAAGGCTAGATGATAGCCCAACGAAACAAGTAACGCGGACGGTGTACTCATGGACCTACTGATGGTCGTCCTACTGTTGGCAATGGCTGCTGTCGTCGTCGTGCTGGCGATCGGCATCTCGAATTTCGGCAAAAGCGGCAAGGCAGCCGCGATGAAAAGCAACAAGATGATGCGCCTGCGCATCCTGTTTCAATTCATTGCTGTAATACTGATCGTGCTCTACGTCTGGCTGCGCGGACAAGGAGTTCAATAGATGGTCGTTCTCAATAAAATCTACACACGCACCGGCGATGACGGCAAAACCGCGCTGGGTAACGGCGAACGTGTCGCAAAATATTCGGGGCGCGTGGCCGCCTATGGCACCGTGGATGAACTGAATTCCTTTGTCGGCGTTGCCCGCACCGAGGCCGAAGGCGAGGTTGAGGCCGCGCTGTCGCGCATCCAGAACGACCTGTTCGATCTGGGGGCTGATTTTTGCCGCCCCGACATGGAAAAAGACGCCGAGGCCGACTATCCCCCGCTTCGGATCGTACCAGCCCAGATCGACAGGCTGGAGGCCGAGATAGACGCGATGAACGAAACGCTGGAGCCGTTGCGCAGCTTCATCCTGCCGGGCGGGTCTCGTTTGGCGGCTCATCTGCATGTCTGCCGCACAGTGTCACGCCGCGCCGAACGGCTGGCCGTCGAGTTGACGAACATGGAGCCGGTGAACGAGGTGGCTGTTAAATACCTTAACCGTCTCAGCGACTGGTTCTTTGTGGCGGCCAGATGCGCAAACGAAAACGGCACGTCGGATGTGCTCTGGATTCCCGGCGCGAACCGCTAACTCGTCATTGGGCAAGCAATTTTATTGCGCGCCGTTGCGTCAAAAAACACGAAACGCGACGTCCCAAGACCATGACGTGACGATTTTGCTCTGTTGCCACTCGAATTGAAACGCTATTCAGACCCCCGAGAGCATTGGTGGAGTCGCTTCGCGGCTTACCGGATTTGTAAGGAGAAAGCGCAAAATGAAGGTACTCGTGCCTGTCAAACGCGTGATTGACTATAATGTGAAGGTCCGCGTCAAAGCGGACGGTAGCGGTGTCGATCTCGCCAATGTCAAAATGTCGATGAACCCATTCGACGAAATCGCCGTCGAAGAGGCGATCCGCCTGAAAGAAGCAGGCAAGGCCGACGAAGTCGTCGCCGTGTCGATCGGCGTAAAGCAGGCGCAGGAAACGCTGCGGACCGCTCTGGCCATGGGTGCTGACCGCGCCATTCTGGTTGTTGCAGCCGACGACGTTCATCAGGACATCGAGCCGCTGGCCGTTGCCAAGATCCTCGCCAAAGTGGTCGAGGAAGAGCAGCCCGGTTTGGTTCTGGCGGGTAAGCAGTCGATCGACAACGACATGAACGCCACCGGTCAGATGCTGTCGGCCCTGCTGGGCTGGTCGCAAGGCACCTTCGCGTCGGAAGTCGACATTGAAGGCGACACCGCCAAGATCACCCGCGAGGTGGACGGCGGCCTGCAGACCATCAGCGTCAAGATGCCGACCATCGTGACCGTTGACCTGCGCCTGAACGAGCCGCGCTATGCGTCGCTGCCCAACATCATGAAGGCGAAGAAAAAGCCGCTGGACGAGAAAACCGCCGCCGACTACGGCGTCGACGTCTCGCCCCGTCTGGAAATCGTCAAAACCGAAGAGCCGCCGGCACGTGCCGCTGGTATCGTCGTAGGCTCGGTCGACGAGCTGGTTGCGAAACTCAAAGAAGCGGGGGCTGTGTAATGGCTGTTCTTCTTCTCGCCGAAGTCAACAATGGTGAACTGGCGCTGGACGCCACTGCCAAAGCCGTCAACGCCGCGAAATCGCTGGGTGACGTGACCGTTCTGGCCGCAGGTGGCTCTGCCGCTGCAGCTGGTGAAGCCGCTGCCAAGATCGACGGTGTCGCCAAGGTTCTGGTTGCCGAAGACGAGTCGCTGGGCCACCGCCTGGCGGAATCGACTGCGGCCCTGATCGCAGGCCTGGCCGATGGGTACGAGCATATCGTTGCACCCGCCACCACCGACGCAAAGAACGTGATGCCGCGCGTTGCGGCCCTTCTGGACGTGATGGTGATCTCGGATGCGTCCGGCGTGGTTGATGGCTCGACTTTCGAGCGTCCGATCTATGCGGGCAACGCGATCCAGACCGTAAAGTCGTCTGACGCCAAGAAAGTCGTTACCTTCCGCACCGCGTCCTTCGACGCAGCGGGCGAAGGCGGTTCGGCTGCGGTTGAGACCATTTCGGTCGGCGCAGATGCCGGTCTGTCCTCGTGGGTTGAAGACAAGGTTGCCGAAAGCGACCGCCCCGAGCTGACCTCGGCTGGTGTTGTTGTTTCGGGCGGCCGTGGTGTCGGCTCGGAAGAGGACTTCAAACTGATCGAAACCCTGGCCGACAAGCTGGGCGCTGCTGTTGGCGCATCGCGTGCGGCGGTCGACTCGGGCTATGCCCCGAACGACTGGCAGGTGGGTCAGACCGGTAAGGTTGTTGCCCCGGACCTGTATGTCGCGGTTGGCATCTCGGGTGCGATTCAGCACTTGGCCGGTATGAAAGACTCCAAGGTCATCGTTGCGATCAACAAGGACGAAGAAGCGCCGATCTTCCAGGTTGCCGATTTCGGTCTGGTTGCCGACCTGTTCCAGGCGGTGCCGGAGCTGACCGAGAAGCTGGGCTAAGCCCACGCTTCGCATTGATAGGAAGGCCCGCCAATCGGCGGGCCTTTTTCATTGCAGGTCCCTAACCCTGTTAACAAGCACTTCGGCGATCGCCCTATGTGCGGCCGGCCCAATCATGTGCTCAGCCATCGGCTGCTGCATCGTTCCGAACAACATATCTTCCAGCTCGTCTGACTGACCGGATACGCTGGCGGATAGCTCAACGATCTCAAGACAGCGTGGACGCAGCGCGTCCAGCATTTCGGCTGAGACGGGAACTTCTGCGTCCTGTGCTGGCTCAGATCCGTCGGACTGCCTCAGAACACGCAAGTTCAGAAGAATCACTGGTGTTTTCAGGGATTCCAGCAGATCGCTCAATCGGGCAACCCAGCACTTGCGCAGTTCTTCAGCTACAGCTTCAAAACGCGCGTCCTGCTGCCCTTGAAGCAAAGTCGCAAGATGGTGCACGAAATGGACATCCGCGAAATCGACTTCTGGGTACAACGAGACCAAGTCCTCAGTTGGTGCTAGAAACCGATCGTTCCGCCGCGGATGCACCCTTTAAAAACGATTCGATTGCCCCAGAACATCCGGTGCTTGCAGGACGCACAGGTCCGCATCGTTTAGCACCGATTGTAGCCCCGCATCGCCACACAACGCGTCAACACCGCAAGACAAACTGCCGAGATTCAGGCACCTCCGGTCCAGTTTTCCTTCGAGGATCGCGGGGAAGGGACGCTCGACAAAACGGCCGAATGTTTCGTTTCCGCCCACACACGCCATGTAAGGCGTATCCAAGGATCGCTGCGGCCTGCGAAACCAAAGACGCGACTCGCCGTATTGACAAACGGCATCCTCGGGTCCCCCCGAGCCTGTTTGATGATAGCTCATATCACTCACCCATTTTTCACCCGGGTGCCATCATGCAGCCGCAAATCTTGAGAAATTCCTAATGTGCGCATTTGAAGCAAATCCGCAGTACTTGATACCCTTGCCGCCCGACCCAAACTGTCGATATTGTCGCCCTAACCCGTGGCACAAAGGCACCAGAATATGGATGTAAAATCAGTCGGAGTGATTGGCGCAGGCCAGATGGGGAATGGTATTGCCCATGTCCTCGCGCTGGCGGATTACGACGTTCTGTTGAACGACGTAAATCAGGACGCGCTAGACAGTGCGATGGCGACCATCGAAGGGAACATGGCGCGCCAAGCGTCACGCGGAAAGATTTCTGACGAAGCGATGCGGGCCGCCCTTAACCGTATCCAAACCACACTTGATTTGCCGGCGCTGGGGCAGACAGATTTGGTGATCGAAGCGGCAACAGAACGTGAGGCGATCAAGCAAGCAATTTTTGAAGACCTTCAACCGCATTTGTTGCCCCACACGATTCTGACATCAAACACCTCCTCGATCTCTATTACGCGACTGGCCAGCCGTACTGACCGCCCGGAACGCTTTATGGGCTTCCACTTCATGAACCCGGTGCCGGTCATGCAACTGGTTGAACTGATCCGTGGTATCGCCACCGACGAAGAGACTTTCAGCGCGTGCAGGACCGTCGTGGATCGGCTGGGAAAAACAGCGGCCAGCGCCGAGGACTTCCCGGCCTTTATCGTGAACCGAATCCTGATGCCGATGATCAACGAAGCAGTTTATACCCTGTATGAAGGGGTTGGGAACGTACAGTCCATTGACCAGTCCATGAAGTTAGGTGCCAATCATCCGATGGGCCCGCTGGAACTGGCAGATTTCATCGGCCTGGACACGTGCCTGGCGATCATGAATGTTCTGCATGACGGACTGGCCGACACCAAATACCGCCCCTGCCCTCTGTTGACGAAATACGTCGAGGCCGGATGGTTGGGGCGCAAAACGCAGCGCGGCTTTTATGATTACCGGGGTGATATGCCCGTCCCGACACGGTAAAGGGGGCCAGCCCCCTCGCCCGGATTTTATCCGGGCTCACCCCCGGGATATTTTTAGCCAGATGAAGATACGGATCAGGGCTTGAGCGACTCGCCAAGCCCCAATGTGTGCTTGCGGAGCCAAGCCATGAAGCCGCGCGGGTCACGTTCGAGCAATTGCATGTCTTCGTCTGAAACCGGGTCGCCGATGACTGGGGATTGTGGCTTGTTGCAGGAGCGGACGATCTCGTGCAGCAGAAGCCCCTGACGCAGAATAGCGGACATTTTATTGGCAATCTGGTATGCGCGCGAGTTGCTGCCCGGGAAGAAGATAGGCACAACCCGTGCGCCCGATCGCCGAATCATCTTGGCCGTGAACACATTCCACTCTTGCTCGATCGCGGGGCCAAACCAGTCATCCGACGACATCACGACGCCCGAAGGGAACAGGGCAACCACCCCACCATTTTTAAGATGGTCCATCGCCTTTCCGCGCATTTCGAGCATTTTGGCCTGTGCTTCCGGGTCATGTGGAAAAGGCACGGGAATCATGAACGAGGTCGCGGCTTCATCCAGACCAGTCAAAACCGAGCGCGTCAGGATACGATAATCGCTGCGGACCTGACCGATCAACTCAGCCAAAATCATGCCGTCGACCATGCCATGCGGGTGGTTGGCCACCACGACCACCGGTCCGGTTTTTGGGATACGTGCGATCTGTTCTTCAGGGGTGGTGAGGTCGATACCCATCACCTCGAGCGCGCCGCCCCAGAACCGTTGGCCGCGATAGTATTCGTTCTTTTTCTCGAACTTGTTGACCATACGCAGAATGGTCAGCTTACCCGTACACCATTCAATGGCGCGGATCGCGGTTGCAGTCCAGGCATCGTCGAAAGAGTTTGCGTAGGTCAGGGTTC
Source organism: Ruegeria sp. BC7 (assembly GCF_056539165.1). Lineage (NCBI taxonomy): Bacteria > Pseudomonadati > Pseudomonadota > Alphaproteobacteria > Rhodobacterales > Roseobacteraceae > Ruegeria > Ruegeria sp. BC7. The sequence continues at coordinate 10,486 of NZ_JBQFUL010000010.1, forward strand.
TACGGTCGTAGACTTCGCCCTGGTCCTCGGCCCCATTCACAACCGGGCCTGTCTTGGTCTCGTGCGTTGTTTCCGCCAAATCCTGGTCTTCCCGTTCTTCTTATCGCGGCAGGTGCGGTCAGAACCCTTCCCCGAACTTGTCGTTCACCAAGGTTTCCAGCGCATCAGCCAACGCCTCAGCATCCGGTCCGGATGTCTCGACGTCAATAGTCGTTCCACGCGATGCTGCCAACATCAAAAGACCCATAATGCTGTCGCCTGACGCAGAAAGCCCGTCTTTTGACACTTCGGCCTGAGCGTCGAACCCTTCGACCACCTCGACCAGCTTTGCCGAGGCACGGGCGTGCAAGCCCTTTTCATTGATTATTTTCAAACTTCGGGTTGTCATTCTTAATCGGTCCGGTCTTCGTCCAGCGTCACATTTTGGGCATTGATGTATTTGCGTCCAGCCTCCATCGCCTGCCTTACAGCGTCTCCGACAGGCAGATGGCGGGATTTGGCCAGTTTAATCAACATAGGCAGATTTGCACCGTAAAGGATACGTCGATCCTGCGGTGCGCAGGCGCGCAGACTCAGATTCGAGGGGCTGCCGCCAAATAGATCCGTGACAACGACGACCCCGTCGCCGACGTCCACAATGTCAGCAGCCGCGCAGATCTCGGCCTGCTTTGCGTCGCGATCATGATCTGCCTCAATCGAGATCGCAACCAAGCCAGATTGTTGTCCGACCACATGCTGCATCGCGGCCAGATATTCCTGAGCCAACCCACCATGTGCTACGAGTACGATCCCGATCAATCCGGCCTCACATTCAACGATCGACGTTCCATTTCGCGGTGCCTAATTGCCACTTGCTGCCCCTCCTCCGCAAGAGCCTTTGCGACGGCTTCGGCGGTGGCAACCGATCTGTGTTGTCCCCCGGTGCAGCCGAAGGCCACGGACAGGTGCGCTTTGCCCTCGGCCCGATAGGCAGGCAGCAAGTGCCTGAGCAAATCAACGACCCGGTCGAAAAACGGCGCATAGTTCGCGTCTGACTGAACATAGCGCGCCACATCCGGGTTTCGACCATCCTCGGCCCTTAGTTCCGGGCGCCAATAGGGGTTGGCCAGGAATCGACAGTCAAAAACCATATCCAGTCCGCGCGGCAGCCCTCTTTTATAAGAGAATGATTCGATCGATACCGCCAGGTGTCGGCCGCTCTGCGGTGCAAACCAGTGTTCGACCTCTTCGCGCAGTTGGTGGACATTCAGCGGACTTGTATCAATCAGCATGTCCGCAAACTCGCGGATCGGTGCCAAAAGTTCCTTTTCTTGACGAACACCTGTCTCGGGACTTGCGTCTGCCGCCACCGGATGACGCCTGCGTGTTTCGGAAAACCGGCGCAGCAGCACCTCGTCACTGCAATCGAGATACAAAGTCGACATGTCGACTTGCTCCATTCGCCGCAGTTTGGCCGCCAGTTCGATGAACCCAATCGTAGAAAATTCACGGTTGCGGGCGTCAATGCCCAGCGCCATTGGCCGGTCGTTTTCCGGCCCTTCCAACAGGTGCAGCAAAAGACCCATGGGAAGGTTGTCAATCGCTTCAAACCCGAGGTCTTCGAGAACCCGAATCGCTGTCGACCGGCCCGCACCCGAAGGCCCGGTCACCAGAACGATACGCCGCTGCTTTGTCATGTGCTGGGCCATTCAGGGTCTACGCGCCCCATTTTCAGTAGTTGCATCAGAGCTGATGCCAAATTGGGGACACCCGCCCCGCGTAGCAAGGGAACAGTTTGCCTCAGGGCGCGAATTTGAACCACTTCGGGCAGGCGCGCGGGTTCTGACTGGTCCAGATCGACCACGTAGCTCAGCTTAACCGGCCCCACGGGTTGCGCCCGCAACAGACCAATGCCGCGCGCCTCAATCAATCCGCGTATGGGCGCAGGGGCGTCGACCAGAACACTCTCGCCTTCCATCCTTAAAACGACCCGATCGTCTGCGACAAGCCCGGCCCCAAGCGCCATCATCTGCAACCCGAGTGCGGACTTACCGGCCCCGGAACGTCCGACAAACAACATCCCCCGCCCTTCGGCGGCGACGCATGTGGCATGGAGAATTGCTGTGTCTTGATCTGCGACGTCTAAGAGGAACTGACCGCTCATGACCTACACAGGCAGGCCCACGACGAAACGGGCACCCAGCGGGTCAGAGGTAATATCCGCTTCGGTGGGGCGGATATTCTCAGCCCAGATAACCCCGCCATGCGCCTCAACGATCTGTTTGGAAATCGCCAGTCCGAGACCGGAATTGTTTCCAAAATGCTCGGGTGGACGCTGCGAATAGAACCTTTTGAAGACCTTGGTCAGCGCCTGCTCGGGAATTCCGGGGCCAGTATCCTCGACAACAATCAAAACACGGTTTTCCCGACGCCGCACCCACACGCGGATAGCGTCACCGTTTTCGCAGAAGGAAATCGCGTTGGTGATCAAGTTGACAAACACCTGCGCCAGACGCGCCTCAAGCCCGTTAATTTCGATTGGTTGCGCCGGCAAGTCAGTGATATATTCGACACCCTTGGCCCTGGCGTCTTCACCTAGATACTGGCTGATATTGCTGAGCAGCTTGAGCAGATCAAACATCTGCTCTTCTTCCTTGACCAACTCGGCATCCAGACGCGATGCATTGGAGATATCGCTGACCAGACGGTCGAGACGGCGCACGTCATGCTCAATAACACTCAGCAGTTTTTCACGCTGATCCTCTCGCTTGACCATGCGCAATGTGCCCACTGCAGATTGCAGGCTGGCCAAGGGGTTCTTGATCTCGTGCGACACGTCAGCGGCAAATTGCTCGTTTGAATCAATACGGTTGTAAAGCGCATTCACCATGCCGCGCAAAGCCCGACTGAGGCGGCCTATCTCATCCGGACGGGCGCTAAGGTCTGGGATGCGGATACGACCCGGATTTACCCCGGCCCCCCGGTCCTTGCCTGTCTCGGCAGCGGCGGCCAAGTCCGCCAAGGGGTTTGCGATCGTAGACGCCAGAACAAGGCTGAGACCGATGGAGACCAGCAATGCGACCACGAACATTTGCAGTATACGCTCCTGCTCGCGACGGGCCAGTGCGTCGATCTCACCGGCAGGACCGGCCATAGCGACCGCCCCGACAGGCTGTCCGTCCTGCACAATGGGTGCGGCAGCTACGATAACGGTTTCACCTGCGCCGTCTTTCACAGCCTGAACCTGCATCTCGCCCTGCAGCGCGCTGGGAACCAAAGACTGCACGCGCTGCGCCAGCGTTGGCGCTTCGTCCAGGTTGGCGTTCGTGAATACCTTGTACAACCCGGTCCACACGGCATTCAGCGCGTCACTGATCAGCGTGCTGCCTGTCTGAACCTCGGCCTCTGATCTGAGAAGGTGGGGCATCTGAACACTGACCGCCCCGCCCCGCGTCCAACCGATCAGAGTACCGGCGGCGTCGTACACAAAAACCTCGCCACCTACGGGAAGGCTTAGCCCCGCAAGCGTGTCCTTTACGTCCAGCTCGGCGCTGCCATTGGAAAGCGCGATAGAGTTTTGCCGCAGTTGAGCTTCAAACACGTTGCTGACAAGCAGGGCGTCCCCGGACAAGTTGCGTGCCGTCTGCTTTACCTTCTCCTCGCGGGAATCATCCAGATACAGCAAGCCGGTCACAAGAATGACCAGAGCCACCAGATTGAAGGTTATGATCTTTCGGGCCAGAGGGGATCCGCGAAGCGAAAACAGGTTCCGGCGGCGGCGCGATGCACGCAGCTCGGCCGAGTCCGGATCCTGCGGGATGACCCAGTCATCGCCCAGAACGACATCTCCATCCCGCAATTCGCTGGCTTGTTCCGTATCGCGCACGTGCCCCAACTACCCTTTCAAAGCAGCTATTTTTATTCTTCGTTATACCTGTAGCCTATCCCGTACAACGTTTCGATGGCCGAAAACTCCGGGTCGGCGGCGCGCATTTTCTTGCGCAGTCGCTTGATGTGGCTATCGATCGTGCGGTCATCCACGTAGACTTGATCGTCATAGGCGACATCCATCAACTGATCGCGGCTTTTGACAAAGCCCGGACGTTGCGCAAGAGCCTGCAAAAGAAGGAACTCGGTCACTGTCAGGGAGACGTCCGCGCCCTTCCAGCTAACAGCGTGGCGCAGGGGGTCCATCCTCAACTCGCCCCGCTCCATAACCTTGGCATCCCCCGAATTGGCAACGGCGACATCACCCGAGGTTGCCTCCTGCCGACGCAGCAATGCGCGGATACGCTCAACCAGAAGACGCTGAGAAAACGGTTTCTTGACGTAGTCATCGGCCCCCATGCGCAGGCCAAGCACTTCGTCGATTTCATCGTCCTTGGAGGTCAGGAAAATCACCGGCATCTGGGTTTTCTGCCGCAGGCGCTGCAACAAATCCATGCCGTCCATCCGGGGCATCTTGATATCCAGAACAGCCATATCCGGCAGTTTCTTGTTAAACGCGTCCAACGCAGCCTGCCCGTCGTTATACGTTTCGACCTCGAAACCTTCGGCTTCGAGAGTCATGGACACGGACGTCAGAATGTTTCTGTCGTCGTCCACCAGTGCAATCTTTGACATCGGGTTTGCCCCTATTCCTGCTCACTCATGCAATATTTCGCTTATTAGTAGGGCATTTTTGTCGTTTTTGTGGCCCCGAATCAATCCGTATCTGCGAATCGTGCGTTTGTTGTCACACAGTTGCAGCAAAAAAGCCGTTAATGTTGCCGGAAAAGCGCCCTGATTTCCGACAGGAAATTTGTGATGGCGCTAAACCTGAAGTTGGTTGCGCTAACTGCGCCAAACCGTCCTGTTCATGCCCCAAACGACCGTGATAAGACCCGGCTGTCCGCCGGAACGATCCGGCAAAATGCCCCAAGAGCGCATTGGGCCTGAAGCCTGCGCGCCGCCACAGGAGAAGACAAACATGACATCTGGACGGGTTAACCCGCAATTCCGCCTCGAAGATCAGGGCATCGAGGGTCTGGGAAATGTCTATTACAACTTCATGGAACCGGCGCTGATCGAAGAAGCGCTGAAGCGGGGCGAAGGCACGCTGGGCAACGGTGGCGCTTTCCTCGTTACCACCGGCAAATTCACCGGCCGGTCACCCAAGGACAAGCACGTTGTCAAAACCGATAGCGTCGCTGAAACCATCTGGTGGGAAAACAACGCCGAGATGAGCCCCGAGGGGTTTGATGCGCTGTACGAAGACATGCTGGCGCATATGAAGGGCCGCGACTATTTCGTGCAGGACCTCGTCGGCGGGGCAGACCCGGCCTACTCGATCAACGTGCGCATGGTCACCGAACTGGCGTGGCACAACCTGTTCATCCGTCACCTGCTGCGCCGCCCGGATCGCGAGGATCTGGACGAGTTCACTGCGGACTTCACCATCATCAACTGCCCCAGCTTCCAGGCCGACCCGAAAAAGCACGGCTGCCGGTCCGAGACCGTGATCGCGCTGAACTTCGACCGCAAGCTGATCCTGATCGGCGGCACCGAATATGCAGGCGAGAACAAGAAATCCGTCTTTACCCTGCTGAACTACATGCTGCCCGAAAAAGGCGTTATGCCGATGCACTGCTCGGCCAACCACGCTGTTGGCAACCCGGTCGATACGGCTGTGTTCTTCGGCTTGTCGGGCACTGGCAAAACCACCCTGTCTGCCGATCCGTCGCGTACACTGATCGGCGACGACGAACACGGCTGGTCAGATCGCGGAACCTTCAACTTCGAGGGCGGTTGTTATGCCAAGACGATCAACCTGAACGCCGAGGCCGAGCCGGAAATCTATGCGACGACCAACAAGTTCGGCACCGTCATCGAGAACATGGTGTTTGACCCCGAAACCAAGGAACTGGATTTCGAGGATGACTCGCTAACCGCGAACATGCGCTGCGCCTATCCGCTGGAGTATATCTCGAACGCGTCCAGCAGCGCGCTGGGTGGTCACCCCAAGAACATCATCATGCTGACCTGTGATGCGTTCGGCGTACTGCCTCCGATCGCGCGACTGACCCCGGCGCAGGCGATGTACCACTTCCTGTCGGGCTTCACCTCCAAGGTTGCGGGCACCGAGCGTGGCATCACCGAGCCGCAACCGACCTTCTCGACCTGTTTCGGCGCGCCGTTCATGCCGCGTCGTCCGGAAGAATACGGCAACCTGCTGCGGGACAAGATCGCCCAGCACGGCGCGACCTGCTGGCTGGTCAACACCGGCTGGACCGGTGGAGCCTACGGCGTTGGCAGCCGGATGCCCATCCGCGCAACTCGCGCTTTGCTGACTGCCGCGCTGGAAGGCTCGCTGCGTGACGCCGAGTTCCGCAAGGACGCCAATTTCGGCTTTGATGTTCCGGTATCCGTACCCGGCGTTGCCGAAGTTCTGCTGGACCCCCGTCGCACTTGGGACGATCAGGCCGCCTTTGACAAACAGGCGGAAAAGCTGGTGCAGATGTTCGCCGAAAACTTTGAACAATACCTGCCGTTTATCGACGAAGACATCAAAGCGGTTGCGATCGGGTAAAAAGACAAGGGGCGACTTTCGCCCCTTTTTTTTGCCTCGGCACATGACCTTCGGGCAATGCGGCCTACGTCCAAGGGCGTATACAAATACGTTGCTCGTTTCCTTGGTTTGCGGTATTCCCCGAGGTCATTGTGACGAAAAAGCCCGGCGCAATTGCACCGGGCATATGGTGAAAAGACCTTTGGGAAGCTCAGGCGCACACTCACACACGCGATTTGAGCAACCTAATCGAATACGAGTGTATGAAACAGGGGATGAGTGTCAATACGAGACGAGCTGAACTCAAATAACTCAGCATGTCTCACCCCGTTGTTCTTGCACGGCGGGCGACACAGGCAAGGACAGGTAAAACCATGACGGAAATCTCGAAACTGACCGAACTGCGCAAACTGATGCAGAGCATGGAACGCACACTGGGGCTGGAACAGCTTTCTCCGGTTGAGCGGGACATCTACTACGCTGCTGAAGAACTGTCGAAAACCGATCAGGAAGTCCGCACATTCGGCCTGATCGAGCACACTCTGGTTCAAAGTGTTTCGCGCCCGACGTTTTTCCGTGCGCTCAAGTCGCTGGTGCAGAAAGGGTATCTTTCGCAAAGCGGCAGCGCGAACCGGGGCCGGTATATCGTTCATGCACCCAGATGATGGCTTTAGCCTGCACGATGGTGGTTGATCGTCGTGCACAAATGCGCCTCTGACACATTCTACGCATCGCTGGCTTATGTCGTTGCATCCTTCCTCACGTTCGAGGTTCTGATGCCGCTGCAGAATGTTTTCTTTCCTGAATATCCCAGCCGGGCCAGCCTTTTGTTTCTGCCGCACGGCGTGCGCGTTCTGGCGGCTTGGCTGCTTGGCTGGCGTTCGATCTACGCGCTACTTCCAGGCGTCTTTATCGTGTTTGCATTTCTGGGTGGCTCTGACGTGTTCCTACCCAGCCGCCTTATGGCCATCGCAATAGCTGTAACCACCGTTCCGGCGGTATTTTACCTTTTGAAGTGGGTGGGCTGGGATTTATTCCCGCGCGCCGACCGCAAACCCTGCTGGTCCTGCATCATGGGCGTCGGCGTCATTACCTCATTCCTCGTTTCGGGCCTGACCAATTTGGCATTCGGCAGCGCGCGAGTGGAATACGTCGCATACCTGATCGGCGATATCTCGGGCCTGTTTTTCCTTATGCTTGGTTTGTATTTCGCGTTTCGCTTTGCCGACACGCGCGGCTAACCGAGAAAACCGCGCCGCAGCAGGTTCAACCCGGCGATCAGCAAGACCAGCAGCGTGACCTTTCGGAACAGCGCCTGATCAATGCGGGACTGTAGCTGCAAACCGATCCACATACCGATAAGGGCAGGCAGAACCAAAGCCGCCGAAAACGGAGCCGTCTGGGAATTGAAGATGCCTGAACCCAGATGTGCGACCAACAAAGCAACAGCACCCAGACTATAGATCACTCCCTGAACCCGCATCTGCACAGCTTTCGGCGTATTCAGCGCGGTCAGGTAAAGAACGGTCGGCGGACCCCAGACGCCGGCCATACCGCCGACAAACCCGGCGATTGACCCAATCCCGACCTCAATCCGGACAGAGGGTTTTTCAAGGGTCAGCTTCAACCCCAAAACCTGAATCAAGGCGAAGAACGTCACCGGAACGCCAATTATCAAAAGAAACGTCCTCGCCGGGACGATGCTGATCAGTTGTGCGCCCAATAGCAGAAAAACCAGCCCAACGCTCAGAAACACCCGAAACTGCCGAACGGCGGAAATGGCTGCGGGCACCCCCTCGCGAAGCCCCTGATATCCATTCGTCACCAGTGTCGGCAAAATCAATCCCGCAATGGCAAGGTCAGGCGGCAGGATCATACTTAGCCCCGACACCAGAATCATCGGCATGGCAAATCCAACCATGCCCTTGACCCAACCGGCCAAGAAAGCGACCCCGAAAGCGAGCATCAGTTCCTGCGAGGAGAGTGCGGAAAACAACGTCATGGTCCCGTGATACCACTCCTGAAATTCTCTGCACTGCAAAAATGGTAGCGCAATTTTTGAACTTTTTCGTAGCGTAATTCGTATTTTTGTTGCGCTGCATGTGCAGCATGGTATGACCGTACGACCCAGAAAAGGACGTGATTCATGGCCCATGACGGACAGGATATGACCCAGATGACGACATCCGCGATTTTGCCCGACCTACTGACTCTGACCCGCGCAGCCGTTCCTGCTGTCGAAGCAGTATTTGAACGCGCGCGCGAGTCGGTCCGGGCGATGGTAACCGAAAATGATCGTGTCTCTGGCGCGTTGATCGAAGCGAACCAGACCGCGGCACATGGGCTGGCTTGGCTGGCGACTTACCAGCAGTCCCTGCAACAGATGCAACGCTGGGCCGAGGCGCTGGACGCTGATGGCAAGTTTGGCGAAATCGAACAATTGCTGCATCAGATCGCCTTTGGCGAATACCTGCATCAGGTCGCCGGTGGCATTCCGATGAACCAGGGTGAGGTCATTCGCCTGCAGGATATGGGTTTGGGCTGGGACGCGCTGTCTGGCTTCCAATCAACTGAAATCCAGACCCTGATGGCGCAGGCCAATTCTCAGGCCGCCCGCATCCGTCTGGTTGAACTGATGGAAGATCAGGCCGGTGCCACGATGTTCGGCGCGTCCGGTCTGGACGAAGAACTCGAAATGATCCGCGACCAGTTCCGCCGCTATGCGCAGGAAAAGGTGGAACCCAACGCCCATGACTGGCACCTGAAGGATGAATTGATCCCGATCGAGATCATCGAAGAACTGGCCGAAATGGGCGTCTTTGGTCTGACCATCCCCGAAGAATTCGGCGGGTTCGGCCTGTCCAAAGCCTCGATGTGCGTGGTGTCCGAGGAACTGTCGCGCGGCTATATTGGTGTTGGTTCGCTGGGCACCCGCTCCGAGATTGCCGCCGAGCTGATCATCGCGGGGGGCACCGACGAACAGAAGGCGCAATGGCTGCCCAAGATCGCCAGCGCCGAGATCCTGCCGACCGCTGTTTTCACCGAACCCAACACCGGATCGGACCTTGGCAGCCTGCGCACCCGGGCAACCAAGACCGAGGATGGCAATTACGAGATCACCGGAAACAAGACATGGATCACCCATGCCGCGCGCACCCATGTGATGACCCTGCTGGCCCGTACCAACCCTGACACCACCGACCACCGTGGCCTGTCGATGTTCCTGGCCGAAAAGACGCCGGGCACCGATGAGAACCCCTTCCCCACCGAGGGCATGACCGGCGGTGAGATCGAGGTTCTGGGCTATCGCGGCATGAAAGAATACGAGCTGGGTTTTGATGGCTTCAAAGTCAAAGGTGAAAACCTGCTGGGCGGCGAAGAAGGCAAAGGCTTCAAACAGTTGATGGAGACATTTGAGTCCGCCCGCATCCAGACCGCAGCCCGCGCCATCGGCGTGGCGCAATGTGCGCTGGATATTGCCATGCAATACGCGCAAGAGCGTAAACAGTTCGGCAAATCTCTGATCAACTTCCCGCGCGTCTCGGGCAAGCTGGCGATGATGGCGGTCGAAATCATGATCGCGCGTCAGCTGACCTATTTCAGCGCGTGGGAGAAAGACCACGGCCAACGCTGCGATCTTGAGGCTGGCATGGCCAAGCTGTTGGGTGCCCGTGTTGCGTGGGCAGCAGCCGACAACGGTTTGCAGATTCATGGCGGCAACGGTTTTGCGCTGGAATACAAGATCAGCCGCGTTCTGTGTGATGCACGTATTCTAAACATTTTTGAGGGGGCCGCCGAAATTCAGGCACAAGTTATCGCTCGACGTCTGTTGAGCTGACTTTTTCGGCAACCCTGTTTCCCCAACTTGACCCGGCGCTCGCGCCGGGTCTTTTTCTATTCTGCAACGTTTGGACTCAATCTGGCCTCTTGCTCAGTTCGTCCTATGAATTCATTTTAAACGACGCTAGAGCAGCCAAAGAGTTCAGACAGTCCCAAATGCGAAAATCAGAATGATCCGATCTTTACTGGCACTCTGTGCGATCTTCTTGGCGCTTGCGCTTGGCGGCTGCTCAACCTCTCAACCCAGCGCCAGTCAGAGCGACATCGACGCGCTTACCGTTGCCATCAAAGAGCTTGACCCAAGCATCGATCCGAACGAAGCGCAAAGGGCCGCAGCTATTTCATATTCCTATTCCCAGCAACTGGCGCGGGACTGGAATGTCACTGATGCGGCTATCATTCACAATGCCAAGGTCATTAACGGATTTCGGGAACGCGGATTGTGTAACGACTGGGCCGAAGCCATGTCTGCACGCCTTCGGCAAGAAAACTTTCGCACGTTGGACGTGCATTGGGCCACATCGCCGCCCACGCAGTTTCGTATCATCCACCACTCGGCCCTGATCAGCGCCAAGGGTGCTTCGATGTATGACGGAGTCATTCTAGACCCCTGGCGGAACAGTGGCGCGCTGTTCTGGGCCCCTGTCCGCGAAGACACACGGTATAACTGGCGACCTCGGAGCGAGGTTCGCGAAGAGCTGTTGAACGGCTCAATACCGTATTGATAAGGATACCGGCATGATACGCCTTGCCTTCGCCTTTCCCCTTCTTGCGTTATTTCAATGCGACAAGGACGAAACGGTGGCCGCTTATGGCGCGGCGGATCAGATTTGGGTGCTGCAGGAAATCGATGGTGAACGCTTTCCAGCAAGTGCCCTGCTGAGGTTCCCCGAAGAAGGCAAGATCGCAGGCAATGCCCCCTGCAACAGCTACAGCGGCACGCTGAACGCGCCCTATCCCTGGTTTGAGATCACCGACCTGACAGCCACACGCGCGGCCTGTGCCGGGCTTGAGGCAGAAGGCTTCTACTTTGCGGCCCTGCTGGCCATGACCCAGTCTGAAGTGTCCGGGGATGTCCTGATCCTGCGCAATGACGACGGACATGAAATGGTGTTCAAAGCCGCCGAGTAAACTGATCCACGAAACGGGCCCGCGCCTCGGGCAGAGGGTTGTGACCGAGCGACGGGGCCAGATGATGCTCCAGAAAGTAACCCGTTGTCCGCAGCCCCTGCGCGATCTCTGTATCCGGGGCGGTTCCTTCTCCCTTCAAACAAGGCGGCAATGGCAGCAGCCGGTCGGCCCATTCCCCTGCGCCCTGCTCACTGACTGCACGACCGGTTTTCGGAGAGACAAAGATCAAACCCTCAGTCGCGCCTGTTACAGCACAGGCTGAAAAGTCGAGGCCGAAACCCAACTCCTCAAGCAACGCCAGTTCCCACCGCAGATAGGCCAGTGGCCAAATCTCATCTTGGCCCAGCAGGTCCATCAACTGTTCCGTTTGCTTGTAGACCCCCGGATGCGGTTCGCGCTCGGGCAGGCTGAAGGACAGCAACGCCACCACCGCGTTCAGACCCGACAACGCGAGCCGACCAGAGAACGCCGCCGCCGCGCGGGACCGCAAGGGTTCGACCTGAAACGTGCCAAGATGTTCCTCTAGCCGGGCCCGCCAGAGTACATCCACCTGTGCCCCCGGTTGCAGGATCGGAGATATTTTGCGGCTGGCCCCACCCCGAACAACCCCGGCGTGACGACCGTGGGCCTCGGTAAAGACCTCGATGATCGCTGAGGTCTCGCCATGTCTGCGAGACGTCAGAAGGATGCCATGATCGCGCCAGTCCAAGTTTTGATCCTGTGGAAGATTGTGCTGGGCGCAGCAAATCCCAACCCAGCGCAGTGTGCAAGGGTATCAGACACGGGCACCAGTTTTGCACCTGAGTTTGTCGATGCGAGGGGCACAAACTGCGTCGCGCTCTGCCGGATCATCACTCCAGCCCGTCCTCACCCAAAAGATGCCGCCCTTGCCGGTCTTCGACTTCGATCACCCAAAGGTCGGGATCAAAACTGCGTTGGCGCTGAATGGTATTGTCCACGTCTGCTTCTTCACCGCTGGACAGCTCCACCCATTTGCGCTCACCGCTCATCAGGTCAAAGCTGCGTTGAAAGGCCACCGCCTGACCATCCAGCGTGTTCATTTTGACCAACACAGCGCCCGCCGTATCGTCGCCATGCGCCACGACAAAAGCCGGGATATCCTGAAGCCTCAGCCGCGCGATATAGGCGTGAACCCAGAAATCTGCGGTCAGACGGGTCATGCGTTTCCGTCTTTGAAATCCAGTCCCATTTCCGAATACCGCTCGGACTCTTCCAGCCAGTTCGGACGGACTTTCACTTGCAGGAACAGGTGGATTTTCCGGTCAAGGAACTCTTCCAGTTCGGCGCGCGCCGCTTGGCTAACGGCTTTGATCGTCTCGCCGCGTTTGCCCAGAACGATCCCCTTGTGGCCGTCGCGCATGACATAGATGACCTGATCAATCTTGGCCGAACCATCCTTGCGCTCTTCCCAGTTCTCGGTCTCGACAGTCAGTTGGTAGGGCAGTTCCTGATGCAACCGCAGGGTCAGTTTCTCGCGGGTCATCTCGGCCGCAATCATCCGCAGCGGCAGATCGGCAATCTGGTCTTCGGGATAGAGCCACGGGCCTTCGGGCAACTCAGCCGCCAGCCACTTTCGCAGGTCATCGACGCCAAAGCCTTTCTCAGCCGAGATCATGAAAGTTTCGGCGAAGGGGTAGCGCGCGTTCAGGTCACTGGTCAGCGCCAGCAGCTTTTCACTGGGCACCTTGTCGATCTTGTTGATGGCCAGTGCGATGGTGCGCCCCTGCCCGATCTCCTCCAACCCCTCAAGGATACGCTCGACCCCTTCGGTGATGCCTCGGTGCGCTTCGACCATCAGAACGACAACATCAGCATCCGCGGCCCCACCCCACGCGGCGGCGACCATGGCGCGGTCCAGACGGCGGCGCGGTTTGAACAGGCCGGGCGTGTCCACAAATACAAGCTGCGCGTCCCCTTCCATCGCGACGCCACGAATACGGGCCCGCGTCGTCTGAACCTTGTGCGTCACGATCGAGACCTTGGCCCCGACCATCCGGTTCAGAAGGGTGGATTTGCCTGCGTTGGGCTCTCCGATCAGGGCGATAAATCCGGCGCGTGTGGTCATGTGTCCTGCGATCCTGTTTGCAAGTGCGCACCCCTATATCAGAAAGACCCAATGGGCCAGAGGGATTTGTTGACAGTCCGACATGTCCCGCTCTGGAGGGACAAGGCCCTTGCCGGGGGAAGAAAAACAATAAAGCACCAACGACATGCGCCAGAGTTCTGCTAGGCTAGGGTTAGGATTTCGGACAAAAAACGTGTTTACCACCATCTGCAGCAACATCCCCGGACCAACCAGAATGATCGCAGGAATGTGCGGCCTGCTGTCATGCGCCCTGCTTGCGACAACGGGTCCGACGCAGGCCGAGAACATGGACCTCCGAATAACCGAAACCATCCCGGTCAAGGAAAAGGCACTGCCTTACACGTTGTATCTGACGCTAAAAGACACAGGACCAACCCGATTGGGCATGGCCGCGTTTCTGGATCTGCGTTCATTTCAAAAACACGCACCCTGGATATTTTCGGGGGTGCTGCAAGATACCTGCCAACGCAAGTTCTCGCTTGCTGTTTCTGATGTTCAGGCTGATGCGGAAACGCTTGTCGCAAAGGGGCAGGTCCAGGCCAAGTTCTATGCCTGCGACACCGATGATCCCGAAACTCATTACCGGGGGATCTTACTGTTCGGGCAAAATGTGGATGTCATCGTGAAGGCCGCGGCAGAGGTGGAACAGAACTGTTTGCATGTGCGTCTGAGGGATATTGATCTGGAACTGCAAGGGGTCGTAGGAACCCTGTCGGATTTGATTGGCCTGACCGACAAAGCGCGTGAAGTGATCCTTGCAAAAGGCACCGAAGTTCTGGCCGAAAACCCCGTATGCCCCGAATTGCCAAGCGAATTGGCAGGGTTGAAGCCACAGTTCACATCCGGCGGAATTCGAGAGATCGGCACCGGCGGCGTAGGAGCGACGCTGAGCGGGTCGGTCGATACCAGTGCGGAAACGTTGTTGGATCTGATTGCTGTACTACAGGAAACGCAAGGCGTCGGGGTTGTGAAATGAAGGTGCTGATCCCGCTTGCCTGTGGCCTGTGCCTGACCTCGTATCCAGCATTGGCTCGCGAGGTAAAACTCGAATTCAATCAAACCCTTGCAGCCGAAGGGGTGGAATTTCCCTATCGCCTGTCCATGACGCTGTCAGATGTTGCGCCAACACGTATCGGCGTTGAGGCCATTTTAGACTTGCGTGAGGCACAGGAAGCACTTTCCAAAATGGCAAACGACACCGAACTTGCAAACCTATGCAATGCTCAGGTGACGCTTGAAACCCTCAGCACGGCCGCGCAAGGAAATGAAATCGCGGTTCAGGGTCGCTTTGCAATGGAGGCGTTCAAATGCGATCGCAAGGCTGGCCAGTCTCCTCAACGTCTTGAAAGTATCGCAGCCAATACCATCACGTTCACGGCGGCGGCTTCGGTGCAGGTCCAAGACCAATGCGTGTACTTTGAATTGGGCGGGATGGACCTGACACTGGCTGAACCGATCCCGGACACAGAGACACAAGCGCAATTCCTAAGCGAGGCCCAAGCCATATTTCAGAAGGCCAGTAATGCTGTTCTACAGCGCAATCCAGTCTGCCCGACCCTGCCGCCAGAATTGTCTTCGATTGATCCCCGCTTTACCTCGGGCGGCACGGTAGAAATCAGCAATGGTGGGATCGGTGTCGCGCTAAAGGGGTCATTCGACGTCAGCCCCGGGACTATTCTGGATGTGCTTAACGTGTTGCAACAGCAAGGGGTACTGCCTGCGGCTCGCTGATCTATCAGGTCAGACTATCCAACAGAGCCTTGGCCGCGGCCTGCTCTGCCTGCCGCTTTGATCCTGCTGTGGCCTGCGCCTCAGTCCCGTCCTGCAGTCTGGCCGCGATAGTGAAAACCGGCGCATGGTCGGGGCCGCTGCGCTTGACCTCGACATAGGACGGGGGCTTTTGCCCGCGCGCCTGCGCCCATTCCTGAAGCGCGGTTTTCGCGTCGCGGGCGTCCGCCTCGACATTGTGAATCCGGTCGCCCCAAAGTCGCAGGATCACGCCCGCCGCAGCCTCAAAACCGGCGTCACGGTATATGGCCGCAATGACCGCTTCCATCGCATCGCCCAACAGCGCTTGCTTGCGGCGCCCGCCTGACAACATTTCGGACCGGCCCAGTTTCAGCACAGCCCCCAGATCAATCTGGCGTGCCACATCAGCGCATGCTTCTTTGCGCACAAGCGCATTGAAACGGGGCGCAAGCTGCCCTTCGGATGCCTTTTTATCGGCCTCAAGCAACGCCGTGGCCATCACAAGGCCCAAGACCCGGTCACCCAGAAACTCCAAACGCTGGTTGTCGGGGCGGGTCGACGACGACACCGACCCATGCGTCAGGGCACGCACCAGCAATTCGGGGTTTGAAAACTCATACCCCAAACGCTGCTGGAAAGCCTTTATGTCAGCCGAGAGCTTCAATTCACCGCCTTAAAGAACCGATCCCCGCGCCAGGTCCAGAAGAACAGCATCGAACGCCCTGCAGACGAGAACATGATCCGATCAGCGCGACCGATCAGGTCTTCGTAGGGGACATATCCCACTCCGCCAGCCGATTGCGGCAAACGGCTGTCGCTCGAGTTGTCGCGGTTGTCACCCATAAAGAAGTAATGGCCTTCGGGCACGGTATAGATGCCGGTATTGTCCGATCCCTGATTGCCGATATTCAGGACGTCATAGGACACCCCGTTTGGCAGAGTTTCGATCACGCGAGATTTTTCACACAGGCCGCCATAACCGACAGGTCCGTTTTCACACCGGGGGCGCAACCCTTGCGACCCCTGCGGCGCGGACACTTCGGTAAAGACTCCGTCGGGCTGCTGCGGAACCGGGGTGCCATTAAGGATAATCTGACCCTGACGCACCTGAATGCGATCCCCCGGTAGCCCGATCAAACGCTTGATATAGTCACGACCCGTCGCTGGATGGCGGAAAACGATGACATCGCCGCGCTCGGGCTCTCCCTCCCAAATCCGCGAGCTGTCGTCGCCCTGCATCCAGCCGCAAATATCCTTGGCATCAATATTCAGCCCAAAGCTGGGGATGATAAGGCTGGGACATGAAGCATAAGAATACCCGTAGGCCATCTTGTTGACGAACAGGAAATCCCCGATCAGCAGCGTCTGCTTCATCGACCCGGAGGGAATCCAGAAAGGCTGAAAGAACAGCGTGCGGAAAACGCCTGCGATCAGCAATGCGTAGACGATGGTTTTGATCGTCTCCCACACCGAATTTCCGGTTTTGACGTCCTCGGCCATACTGCTCTCCGGTCCTTGATTTGTTGGGGTGCTACATGCGGGGCGAGGCCCGGTTAGTCAAGGCCGGACGGCGCCTTCGTGAAGCTGTCGCGCCTCAATCACCACGAAAGCCTGCGCCCAGGGATGATCATCTGTCAGCGTAACATGGATGATCGCTTCGTGGCCTTCGGGTGTCATTTCGCGTAGACGCTCAGCGGCCCAACCGGTCACATGCATGACGGGCTGACCTGTGCGAAGATTGGTAACGGACATGTCTTTCCACGCGATCCCCATGCGCAGACCAGTGCCCAGCGCCTTGGAACACGCCTCTTTCGCGGCCCAGCGCTTGGCGTAGGTTCCGGCGGTATCCGCGCGGTTTTCGGCTTTGCGCTGTTCGATTTCTGTGAAAACCCGATTGCGGAAACGATCACCGAACCGATCCAGCGTACCCTGAATCCGTTCAATATTCGCAAGGTCTGTGCCAATACCGAGGATCACGTCACACCTCCAGAACAACAGAGCCCATCTTCCGCCCTGCTTCTACCATTTCATGAGCCGCTGCTGCTTCCGACAGCCCGCCGCCAGACACAACCGCATGGCTGAGCGCATTTTGCTCCAGCCATTGACCAAGCTGCGCTTCGCCCCGGCGTCGCGACGCGGCATCCATCTGATAGACGATCAGCATGTGCAGGCGGATATTCTTGAACATAAAGCCATAAAAATCCAACTCTGGCCGCATCTGAGAAGCCGACGCATAGCTTGCTATCGTCCCGCAGGGGCGGATCAACGACAAAGACGCGCTCTGATTGGCGGCGAAATCCACCTCAACAATGCGGTCCACGCCTTGACCGTTGGTCATATCCATAACGGTCTCGGTCACATCCTGCGCGCGATAATTCACCCATTCATCCGCACCGGAATGTGCGGCCTTTTCGTCAGAACTGACTGTAGTGATAACACGCGCGCCGCCCAGAGCCGCCATTTGGCAGGCATACCTGCCAACGGTCCCTGCACCACCGGTAACCAGAACCGTTTTCCCGGTTATCGGACCGTCGCAATAAAGCGCATACCAAGCAGTCATGGCCGGTATCCCGAAACAAGCGCCTTCGGCAAAGCTGGTGGTTTCAGGCAGGTAGACCGCCTGTTCGGATGGCAGGGCGATGTATTCTGCACCTGTGCCAAAAGCACGCTGCCACTGCCCATTCCAAATCCAGACTCTTTCACCAACCCGAGCGGTGTCCACACCGTCGCCCACTGCTTCGATCACGCCAGCCCCATCGGAATGAGGGATGACGACGGAGTATTGCATGGCAGCCCCCGGCCGAGCGCCGCCCCGCAGTTTTACGTCGGACGGGTTGATGCCGCTTGCGCGAACGCGCACCAGCACCTCGCCCGGTCCGGGCTTGGGATCAGGCATATCAACCAGTTCCAGAACCTCTGATGCGGGTCCAAACTTTCGGTAGGTAATTGCTTTCACGCCGGTACATGTCCCGTTCTGATTGACAGAGTTTTGTCGATGGCCAGGTTCTTCAAGTCTTTTGCTTCCTTCTGCCCAGCGCCCTGAGCTCCGCTTTCGTGGCCAGCCAGAAAATCACGCTGTTTGAGAAAAACGCCCAGATCGTTAGCCATGCCATCAACTCTACAATTTGGCCACTGCGGTGCCAAAAGCGGAAAAGGAACATGTCCACCGGACCGATCCCGGACAGGGCCAACAGAAAATAAGCCACGTAGTTGACGAAAAAGAAGAACAACGTTGCCGCAACCGCAAACTGAAGGATTTCGATCATACGCGGCATACGCTGCGCGGATCGTGCTGTCGCACGCCCGGCAATGGCCGCCGCAAGAATAGCTGACAAATACGGAATGCCCACATTCGTCAGGTCTATTCCGGTCAGAACAAGCAACACGACGATCGAAATTTGCAGCAAAAACCGGATCACGACCAACCAGATCGCATAGTGCCACAAGTTGATAGTTTTCAACGCCTTGCCTTCCCTGAACAGGCTACGGGTTTACGCGGGCTTCATCCATCAGCCTGCGCATTTCCTGAATGGCGGGGGTGAGGCCCAGAAAGATTGCCTCGCCGATCAGAAAATGACCGATGTTCAACTCTCGAACCTCGGGAAACTCTGCCACGGGCTTCACGGTCTCATAGGTCAGCCCATGACCCGCGTGAACTTCTAGGCCCAGCGAGTGTGCAAAGGCGGACATCTCACGCAGGGATTCAAGTTCCCGGTTGGCTTCGTCAAAGTGCCCCTCGGCAAAGGCATCGCAATAAGCGCCGGTGTGCAGTTCGATCACCTCTGCCCCAATGCGATGAGCCGCTTCGATCTGGCGCTGGTCAGCCGCGATGAAGATCGAAACCCGGCACCCCGCCTCACGCAACGGCGCGATGAAATGGGCCAGCTTGTTTTCCTCGCGCGCGACCTCTAGCCCGCCCTCGGTGGTGCGTTCCTCGCGCTTTTCGGGAACGATACAGACAGCGTGCGGTTTATGGCGCAGAGCAATTTTCTGCATCTCAGGCGTCGCCGCCATCTCAAAGTTCAGCGGCACCGACAAGACGTCCATCAGCGCTTCGATGTCTGCGTCCAGAATGTGACGGCGATCCTCACGCAAATGAGCGGTGATGCCGTCAGCACCGGCCTCTTCCGCCAGCTTCGCAGCCCGCATCGGGTCAGGGTACGCTCCACCACGCGCGTTCCGAATGGTCGCAACGTGGTCGATATTCACACCCAAACGCAGATGGTTTTCAGACATCGCTTGATTCCTTTCCCGAATTTTTGCCCGAGCCTAGTGGGTTTGTAACGGGAACGGCAGCCCCGGACTCGGCCAAACGTTTGATTTCATCAAACTTCGCCTTGATCTTGTCTCGGCGGCGCTGCTGGTAAGTGCGTATCAGGGGAAGGCTGAGGTAGTAACAGATCGCGGCGGCAAGCAGACCGGGCAGAATACCTCCGACCAGATAAGGATAAAACACTTCGCGATAAAAGACGCCAAGACCATGCCAATCCGCGACCCGATCTGTGAACATGGCGATCAGGTTGTCCTTTAAGTCCCGCAGGGCGTTGGCGAATTTCCTCATCAGCCCTTGCGTATCGCCTTCCTGGAACTCTGTTCCCAGCAAGAAATGCCCTGTCTGCAGGCACACCACCCCAATCGGAACGTAGGTCAGCGGATTGCCAAAGAACGTCCCGCTGAGCGCGGCCAGAATATTGCCATTGATCAGACGCGCGCACACCGCGGCCACGACAAAGTGGAGTCCGTAAAACGGGGTGAACGCAGCAAAGACCCCTGCCCCGATACCACGCGCAATACGCTCAGGCGAATCCGGCAGACGACGCACGCGGTGTTTGACGTAGTGAAAAGCGCGGGTCCATCCACCACGAGGATAGACGAATTCTGATGCGATCTGGACAGGCGAGCGTCGATCTCGGCGCTTGAATACCACTCCTGATCACCCCTTCTTAGCCAGCCGCCACAGCGGTTTTGGTCCTGTCTCTGTAACGTTCGACCGCGGCCACGTCGCTTTCGGCCTCAAGCATCAGCATAAGCGAATGCAGCTGTTCCAGGTCGCGCAGTTCGACATTGATCAGCAGGCGGTAAAAATCCGGTTTGCGGTCGACAAATTCCAAGTTTGAAATATTGGCCTTTTTCTCGCCAATCAATGTGCAAATACGCCCCAGTACCCCGGCATCATTTCCAATGGTCAGATCAAGGGTCGCGCCATATACAGCCGGGTGCGTTCCGGTATGCCAGTGCAGATCGACCCAACGGTCAGGCTCGCCCTCAAACTCGGTCAGGCGGTCACAATCGATGGCGTGGACCACCACGCCTTTCCCGCGATAGGTAATGCCCACAATCCGCTCGCCCGGCAGCGGCTGACAGCACGACGCGCGGTCGAACTTCTGCCCGGGTTCCAGACCGATCACGGCACGGCGCAGCGGGATCGCGTCGCCGTCATCCTGAGTCAGTTCCGGGTAGACCGCGCTGACCACATCATGGGCGGTCAGTTCCGCGCTTCCGAGCCGCGCCAGCAACTCGTGCCGGTCCTTCAGACGAAGATGCTTGGCGGCCGTATCCAGCGCCTTGTCGGTCGCTTTGCGTCCGACGTGATCAAAGCCGGATCGCGCCAACTCTTTGCCCAACTTGATGAACCGTTCGCGATCTACTTCGCGCAAGGCACGGCGAATGGCGGTTCGGGCCTTTCCGGTCACCGCAATCTCAAGCCATGTGACCTGCGGTGTTTGCCCGTCGGCGGTGATGATATCCACCGATTGCCCGTTCTTGATCCGGGTCCACAACGGAACCCTGATGCCATCCACTTTGGCCCCAACGCAGGCGGACCCGATCCGGGTGTGGATCGCATAGGCAAAGTCGATCGGCGTGGCCCCGCGTGGCAGCTTGACCACATCGCCCTTGGGCGTGAAGCAGAACACCTGGTCGGAATACATCTCCAACTTGACCGCTTCGAGGAAGTCTTCGTGATCCTCCTCGCTGTCAAACTGTTCGGTCAGGTTGGCGATCCATTTCGCCGGATCGACAGCAAATGGGTTTTCCGAGCGGACACCGTCGCGATAAGACCAATGCGCCGCTACACCTGTTTCAGCCACATCATGCATCTGGCGGGTACGGATCTGAACCTCGACCCGCTTACCGTCGCGCCCGGACACGGTTGTGTGGATCGAGCGGTACCCGTTCGATTTCGGCTGGCTGATGTAATCCTTGAACCGTCCCGGCACGGCGCGCCACCGCTGGTGAATTGCCCCCAGCGTCCGGTAACAATCTTCCTCGGTCTGGGTGATGATGCGGAACCCATAGATATCAGACAGGCGCGAGAAGCCCTGATCCTTTTCCTGCATCTTGCGCCAGATCGAGTAGGGTTTCTTGGCGCGACCGAACACCTCGGCTTCGATCCCGGCCTTTTCCAGCTCGCGCCGCATGTCGCCCGTGATGCGGTGAATCACGTCACCGGTTTCACGCTGCAATGTGATGAAACGGCGAATAATCGACTGGCGGCCTTCAGGGTTCAGAACGCGGAATGCGAGGTCTTCCAACTCCTCACGCATCCACTGCATCCCCATGCGGCCCGCAAGCGGCGCGTAGATATCCATCGTCTCGCGCGCTTTGACGACCTGCTTTTCCGGGCGCATCGCCTTGATCGTGCGCATATTGTGCAGACGGTCGGCGAGCTTCACCAGGATAACCCGCAGGTCCTTGGACATCGCCATGAACAGTTTGCGGAAGTTTTCAGCCTGTTTGGTTTCGCGGCTTGAAAGCTGCAGGTTCGTCAGCTTGGTGACACCGTCCACCAGTTTGGCGACCTCATCGCCGAAAAGGTCGAACACCTTCCCATAATTGGCCTTGGTGTCCTCGATCGTGTCGTGCAGAAGGGCCGTTATGATCGTCGCATCATCCAGACGCTGTTCGGTCAGGATGGCAGCAACGGCAACGGGATGGGTAAAGTAAGGCTCTCCCGAATGGCGGAACTGGCCTTCATGCATCTGCATGCCGAACTCGTAAGCTCGGGCGATGCGGTCTGCATTTGTCTTGGGGTTGTAGTTGCGGACCAGCGCAATCAGATCATCAGCAGAAATCATCCGGTCCGCACCTTCGTTCGAGGGGATTACCCCTGGCCTTGAGCCTCCATCAGAGCGCGCAACAGCTTTTCTTCGGACATGTCATCGTCCGCAGGCTTATCGGTTTCCGCACCCATCAGCAGAGCCATCTGGTCTTCTTCCGGCTCGTCAACCTCGATCTGGGTCTGGTTGGCTTCGATCAGGCGCTCACGCAGCTCGTCCGCGCTTTGGGTTTCATCTGCGATCTCGCGCAGCGAAACGACCGGGTTCTTGTCGTTGTCGCGGTCCACGGTGATCGGGCCACCAGCGGAAATCTCGCGCGCACGATGGGCGGCAAGCATCACCAGCTCGAACCGGTTTGGCACTTTGTCTACGCAGTCTTCAACCGTCACGCGGGCCATAGGGCGCTCTCCGTTACTGAGTCCATGTCAGGAAGAAGTTTATCTAAGCGCGAATCTCCGCCTTGACAAGCAGGAAATGCTGCAAATGCACCGATCACAACGGGGTTACTGCGGCAACTTCTTCGGCGGGAAGGTCCGCAAGCATTTCCGCTGTGGTTCGACCCAACACCGGATGACGCCAATCCGGGGCGACATCCGCCATTGGAACCAGCACAAAAGCCCTGTCCTGAAGACGTGGATGCGGCAGGATCAACTGATCCGGTGCCTGTTGCCTTTGATCCTTGGCTGACAAAGTGCGCCAGCGCTCGAATTCCGCAAAATCCGGCAGGATGGCGTCGTCGAAACAGACCAGGTCCAGATCCAAGGTCCGCATGCCCCACCGCTGAATCCGCTCGCGGCCAAACTCGTGTTCGACCTCATGCAGCATATGCAGCAATTCGGACGGCGACTGGTCAGTCTCAAGCATTGCCGCTGCGTTTACGTAATCCGGCCCTGCACCGGCGGGAAAGCAGGGCGTTGCGAATAAGCGGCTGACAGCGCGAATCACCACATCGTGACGCGAAACTGCGTCAAGTGCCTTTTCAAGTGTCACCTTGGGTCCATGATCCCTCAAATTGAGATTTGCGCCCAGTGCGATCACCGCTTTTGACCTGATTTTACCCATCCTACTCCCTATATTCGGCGAATTGCATACTTGCGATACACGGTAAATGCCCTAATTATAGGCGTATCAGCGCGCCGCTCATTTTCTAAACTCACTCACGTAACATCCGGCGCTCTGGTTTGTACCGGAAGGAACTATTTATGTTTTATAAAGACGAACGGCTAGCGCTGTTCATCGACGGCTCGAATCTTTATGCGGCCGCGAAAGCACTGGGGTTTGATATCGACTACAAACTGCTGCGGCAGGAGTTTATGCGCCGCGGTAAAATGCTCAGAGCTTTCTACTACACAGCGCTTCTGGAAAACGACGAGTATTCGCCGATCCGTCCTTTGGTTGACTGGCTGCATTACAACGGCTTCACCATGGTGACGAAACCGGCAAAAGAATACACCGACAGCATGGGGCGTCGGAAAGTCAAAGGAAACATGGACATTGAGCTGACCGTGGATGCCATGGAACTGGCGCCGCGCGTGGATCATATCGTGCTGTTCTCGGGCGATGGGGATTTCCGCCCGCTGATTGCCAGCCTGCAACGTCAGGGCGTGCGTGTTTCTGTCGTCTCGACCATTCGCAGCCAGCCGCCGATGATCTCGGACGAACTACGCCGCCAGGCGGACAACTTCATCGAACTGGAGGACCTGCGCGACGTGATCGGCCGCCCTCCGCGTGAAGTTCCGATGGAACCGCGCAGTGTCGCGGCCAGCGGGCAATAGCACCGGTTCACTCGGTACCGGGAAGGAAATCAGCGCGGTCAGGATGAACACCTGACCGCGCTTCTTTAACTAGAAACAGGTGCTGAAACACCTAACCGTTACCACTGATTCATGTCAGTTCAATGACGCAGTCCTGTCTGGACCAAGGCCGGGAAAAGACTTACCTGTGGCCTCAAGGAGACCGTGACATGAACAAGCCCCCCCTTACCCTGTACCTAGCCGCACCGCGCGGGTTCTGCGCCGGCGTCGACCGGGCGATCAAGATCGTCGAGATGGCGCTGCAGAAATGGGGCGCTCCGGTCTATGTGCGCCACGAGATCGTGCACAACAAGTTTGTCGTCGACGGGCTGCGCGACAAAGGGGCTGTTTTTGTCGAGGAACTGGACGAATGTCCCGACGACCGGCCAGTGATTTTCTCGGCCCACGGCGTGCCAAAGGCCGTCCCGGAAACCGCTGCTCGACGCGAGATGATCTATGTAGACGCGACCTGTCCCTTGGTGTCCAAGGTCCATGTCGAAGCGCAGCGCCACGCGGACGCGGGCCTTCAGATGATCATGATCGGGCACAAGGGCCACCCTGAAACGGTTGGCACAATGGGGCAACTGCCCGTAGGCGAAGTCCTGTTGGTCGAAACGGTCGAAGATGTTGCAACGGTTCAAGTGCGCGACCCTGAAAAGCTGGCTTTTGTAACACAGACAACCCTTTCAGTGGACGATACCAAAGACATCATCGCCGCGCTTGAGGACAGGTTTCCGTCTATTGTCGGCCCCCACAAAGAAGACATCTGCTACGCCACGACCAACCGGCAGGAAGCGGTCAAGGCTGTCGCGCCAAAATCGGACGCCTTGCTGGTGGTTGGCGCACCCAATTCGTCCAATTCACGGCGTCTGGTCGAAGTCGCCTCGCGCGCCGGATGTGACTATGCCCAGCTTGTACAGCGCGCAACCGATATCGACTGGCGCGCGCTGGAGGGGATCTCGAGCATCGCCATCACCGCAGGCGCATCAGCCCCCGAGGTGCTGGTGAACGAGGTGATTGACGCCTTCCGCGATCACTATGACGTAACGGTCGAGATGGTGGAAACGGCCGTCGAAAACGTCGAGTTCAAGGTCCCACGCGTGCTGCGGGAACCCGCATGAGCGGCATACCACGCGCGCCCCTGTTTCTTGGATTGGCTGGCCTCATCCCATTCGTCTGGGGCGCTCTGACCTATCTGAACGGTGATCTGAACGACTGGGGCAAAGAGGCGCTGGGGCCTCGGTTTGTTGGGCCATATGTCCAGTTGTTTTACGGCTCTGTCATCCTGAGCTTCATGTCAGGCGTTTTGTGGGGATTCGCGACCAAGACGTCCGGCAGCAAGGCAGCAACCTGTTACACGCTCTCTGTCCTGCCTGCGCTATGGGCATTCTTCAAGACAGGCGGCGGCCCGGTCAGCGCTGGAACAAGCCTGATGTACGGATTTGCCGGGTTGCTTTTATTGGATGCCGTGTTTTCATACTGGCGACTGACCCCGGTCTGGTGGATGCGGTTGCGCATGTTGCTGACGGCCGTTGTCTTGGCCTGCCTTGCCATCGGAGTGTATTTGTGACCGATAAAAAAACAATCGACGCCTACACCGCCCGTGTCGCCGAATACCTGAGCATCCCTCTGCCGCCAGAACAGATCGAAGCGCGCATGGCCTTTGCCGAAGCGGTTGCCGACGGCGGGTATGTTCTGGACCTCGGCTCTGGTCCCGGTTCAGACAGTGCGTTCCTACAGCGCGAAGGGCTGCGGGTTCGGGCGCTGGACGCAACACAGGCCTTTGTCGATCACGCTCGGGAAAATGGCATAGATGCGCATCTTGGTACGTTCGACAACGTGACCGAGGTTGCCGAGTATGACGGCATCTATGCCAGTTTTTCGCTTTTGCACGCCCCGCGCGAAGATTTCCCACGTCATTTGACAGCGATCCACCGCGCTTTGAAGCCTCAGGGTGTTTTCTTCCTTGGCCTGAAACTCGGCACGGGGGAACATCGCGACGATCTGGATCGGTTCTATACGTATTTTTCGCAGACCGAGATCGAAGCAGCCCTTGCAACCGCCGGATTTACCATCGACCAGATCACCACTGGCGTCGGAGCGGGGCTGGCCGGGTCTTACGACGGTTTCATTCTGGTGCTCGCCCATGCCTGAACTGTTTGCCTATACAGACGGGGCTTGTTCCGGCAATCCCGGCCCCGGAGGGTGGGGTGTGTTGCTACGCGCGATGGATGGCGACACCGTTCTGAAAGAACGCGAGCTGAGCGGCGGAGAGGCCGAAACCACCAACAACCGCATGGAACTGCTGGCCGCGATCAGCGCGCTGGAAACACTGGAACGGGCCTCGAATATCACGGTCGTAACAGACAGCGCCTATGTAAAGAACGGCGTGACCGGCTGGATTTTCG
The DNA here is from genome assembly GCF_056539165.1 of Ruegeria sp. BC7. Taxonomy (NCBI): domain Bacteria; kingdom Pseudomonadati; phylum Pseudomonadota; class Alphaproteobacteria; order Rhodobacterales; family Roseobacteraceae; genus Ruegeria; species Ruegeria sp. BC7. The sequence goes on from NZ_JBQFUL010000010.1 coordinate 37,098, forward strand.
GGTGGAAGCGCAATGGCTGGAAAACGTCAAACAAAAAGCCGGTCAAGAATGTCGATCTGTGGCAACGGTTGGATGAAGCGCAGGCCCGCCACGATGTGACGTGGGAATGGGTCAAAGGACATGCCGGTCACCCCGAGAACGAAAAGGCAGATGAACTGGCCCGTGCTGGCATGGCGCCGTTCAAGCCGAAAAAGGAAAAGGCGTGAGCGGTCTGGCGCTGCTCGACTATGCCTCGGTCTTTGTGTTTGCGTTGACGGGCGCTTTGGTTGCAAGCCGGGCGCAGTTGGATTTGGTCGGCTTTGCGTTCATTGCCTGCCTGACCGCGGTTGGCGGCGGCACAGTGCGCGATCTGCTGCTGGACCGGCACCCTGTTTTCTGGGTTGGGCAGCCCAACTATATCCTGATCGCGACCGGTGCTGCCGCGCTGGTGTTCTTCACGGCACACCTTGTCGAAAGCCGGTATAACTGGCTGGTCTGGCTGGACAGCTTTGCCCTGTCCATCGCCGTTGCCGCTGGAACGGCTGCCGCTTTGTCACTGGGTCATTCCGGCATTATCGTCGTTTTGATGGGGATCATCACAGGTTGCCTCGGCGGGTTGATGCGCGACGTGGTTTGCAATGAGGTCCCGTTGGTCCTGAAACAGGGCGAGCTTTACGTGTCTTGCGCCTTTGCCGGCGCTCTGACGGCTGTGCTTGCAACCCGTTTTGGGCTCGATACCCTCGCAGCGCTTGCCGCTTGTGCGCTTGTCTGTTGGGCTCTCAGAGCTGGATCGTTACTGTTTGGCTGGCGATTGCCCGTCTACAAAAGCCGGCCACCGCGTCATTAGCTACGAAGCTTGGGCAAAGTATCGTGTGTTGGTCCGACAGCGGCCAAGCAGATCAGCGGCGCAGATATTTTTGCCAGATCCAGATCACCAGCAATGCGCCCAGAACGGCACCAACGAAACCAGACAGCCAGCCGGCAACGGTTATCAATGCGCGCAGAAGAAACCCGCCGACCAGTGCGCCGACGATGCCAATAAGCATCGTCGTTGGAATGTCAGCCTCGATCCGCATCAGACGTGTGGCCAGAAACCCTGCGGCCGCGCCGATCACAATCAGAGCGATTACAGGCATGTCATTTCCTCCAATGCGTCGGCACGATGATCAGCGCACCGACGGATGAGATCACAGCATTCAAGCCAGGCGCCCCAAAGCTGATGCCGAACATGATGCGGACAAAATAGAACAGAAAAGCCCCACCGACGCATATTATGATGGACGGCACGTAACCGTTATGCGTGAAACCGGTTTTCTCTGACAGGTATCCCACGATCCCGGCGATCACGACTGTGCCCATCAGGATCATGAACATGCGGCTTTACTCCGATTGAAAAAGCGTGCCGGTCGGGATTGGCCAGCCGCGCAGGAACGTTTCTGTATCCTGCGCGCCTTTGCCCGCCCTTTGCAAGCGCAGGAGTTTCACGGCCCCTTCTCCGCAGGCGACACACAGCGCGTCGTCCAGAACCTGACCGGGGGTGCCCTGCGCCTGGGAGAGACAAGAGGCCAGCAGTTTGACCCGCTCGCCTTCAACCAAGGTCCATGCGCCGGGAAAGGGTGACAATCCGCGTATCTGGCGATCGACCTCAACCGCTGGGCGGGTCCAGTCGATGCGTGCCTCGGATTTGTCGATCTTGGTGGCATAAGTCACGCTATCATCGGGCTGGTTCACCGGAGTCAGCTCTGGCAGTCTGGCCAGCGCCTGTACGATCAGCTCCGCGCCCATCTCAGAAAGCCGGTCATGAAGTTGGTCGGTCGTTTCCCGCTCTCCTATATCGGTGGCCTTTCGCAGCAAGACAGGGCCGGTGTCCAGCCCTGCCTCCATCTGCATGATACAGATACCAGTCTGAGCATCGCCCGCCATGATCGCACGGTGAATCGGCGCGGCACCTCGCCAGCGGGGTAGCAGGCTGGCGTGGATGTTCAGGCACCCATGTCGCGGCGCATCCAGAATAGGCTGAGGCAACAGCAAGCCATATGCCACGACGACCGCCACGTCAGCCTGCAGGGCAGCGAAAGCGGATTGTTCTTCCTCGGACTTCAAGGAAACAGGGTGGCGCACGGTCAGGCCCAACGCCTCGGCCCGTGCATGAACCGGTGTCGGGCGGTCTTTCTTACCCCGCCCCGCCGGGCGCGGCGGCTGACAGTATACAGCGGCAATCTCGTGCCCGGCCTCAACCAGCGCGTCCAAAACCGGCACCGAGAATTCGGGCGTTCCCATGAAAATTATGCGCATGATCTGCTCCAAGGCTTGGGTGGTGCCGGGCTAAAGCCCAGCCTACGCGAGTTTCTTTGCTTTGCGCAGCAGTATGTCGCGTTTGACCTTGCTGAGCCGGTCGAAATACATCTTTCCGTTCAGATGGTCGATCTGGTGCTGCACGCTTGTGGCCTCGATCCCGACAAAGTCGCGACGGTCAATCATGCCCTGTTCGTTCAGAAACTTGACCGTCACCGCACGCGGCCGTTTCACCTTGGCCGAGACACCGGGCAGGTTTGGGCTGGCCTCATCATGTTCACGCATCTCGACCGAGCTGTGCAGAATCTCGGGGTTCGCCAATCGCACGGCCCGACCCCGCTCGGTCGAGCCATCCACGACGGCCAGTTGCAGCATCACCCCGATCTGAGGACCCGCTAGACCCACGCCGGGCATCGCCTCCATCGTATCCACCATGTCATCCCAGATCGTGCGAATATCGTCGGTGATCTCGGTCACGGCCTCGGCCTTGGTGCGCAGGCGTTTGTCGGGCCATGGCAGACAGGTACGAACGGTCATGCGCGGGCCTTTTCACGCTTTAGCTTTTGCATCTTGCGCGTGATCATCTGGCGCTTGAGCGGCTTGAGATAGTCGATGAACAGCTTGCCGTTCAAATGGTCGATCTCGTGCTGCACGCAGGTCGCCCAGAGGTCATCGAAGGTTTCCTGCTGCGCGTTGCCATCGCGGTCGATCCACGCGACCTCAACGACTTTGGGTCGGGTCACTTCGGCGTATTGCTCGGGGATCGAAAGGCAGCCTTCCTCATAGACGTTGGTTTCGTCCGAGGATGCGATGATCTCGGGGTTGAACATAATCAGCGGGCGCGGTGTCTCGCCCTCTTCCTTGACGCAGTCCATCACGATCAGCCGATCCAACACACCGATCTGCGGCGCGGCCAGCCCGATGCCGGGGGCGTCATACATGGTTTCCAACATGTCATCGGCCAGTTGACGCAGCTCGTCCGACAGGTCGGTCACAGGGGCACAGACCTTTTTCAGGCGAGGGTCGGGATGGATAAGAATTGAGCGTTTCATGAGGTTGATTTAGGCCATCACACGCCCCACCGCAACGCCCCCCTTGCACCTGTCAAAATTGTAGCTAGCTTTCCAGCGGACAGATGGAGAAGACATGACTTTCAACGACCTGATCGACCGCCGGGGCACTCACAGTTCAAAATGGGACAAGATGGAGCAACTCTACGGCGTGTCGCCGCAGGACGGGCTGGCGATGTGGACGGCAGATTCCGATTATCCCAGCGCGCCCTGCGTCATTGAGGCCGTTCGCAAGGCCGCAGAACACGGCGTTTTCGGCTACTCGTGGGCGCACCCTGACTATCTGGCCTCGGTCCAGTGGTGGATGAAGAACCGTCATGGGTGGGACATCGACACAGACTGGGTTCTGACCTCGCAAGGTCTGGGCAACGCGATCGCACTGTGTCTGGATGTGTGGACCGAGCCGGGGGACGGCGTGGTCATATTCACGCCGGTCTATCATGAGTTCGCCCACAAGGTGAACAAAACCGGCCGCCGCGTGGTGGAATGCCCGTTGGTACGAGAGGGCGACAGTTACACCATTGATTTGGACGACGCGCAGTCGCGCCTGGACGGGTCGGAAAAGATGCTTCTCTGGTGCTCACCGCAGAACCCGTCTGGCCGGGTCTGGACTGCGGATGAGCTGCGCGCCGTGGCAGCTTTTGCCGAACGCAACGGGCTTGTGCTGGTTTCCGATGAGATTCACCATGATCTGGTCTATCCCGGCAGCACCTTTGTCCCGATGGACGTGGCCGCACCCGATGCGCGCCCATGGACGGTGACCCTGACAGCAGCCTCCAAGACGTTCAATATTGCTGGTCAACGCACAGGCAACATGATCATTCCTGACCCAAAACTGCGCGCAGCGATGGTCCATCGTCTCAACACACTGGACTATGGGCCCAGCGCTTTGGGCGTGGCTATGATCATGGCGGCCTATTCGCCCGAGGGTGCCGCATGGGTCGACGAACAGATCGCGCATCTGGACGGCAACCGCAAACTGTTCGACGCGACGATCGCGGACATTCCCGGCCTTTGGTCCATGCCACTTCAGGCGACCTATTTGGCTTGGGTCGATTTTTCGGGCACTGGGATGGATCACGATGAGTTCATCCACCGCCTTAGAAATGGCGCGCGGATTGCAACGTCCTCCGGACCCGGTTTCGGCACAGGCGGGGAAACGTTCGAGCGGTTCAACCTAGCCACCCAACGCAGCCGCATCGAAGAGGCTTGCACCCGATTGAAACTGGCGTTTGCAGACTTGCAGTAGACCTATGCCCAACGGTAACCCCGTTGGGCAGCCACTCAGCCCTTGTGCCCCAAAAGCGCGATGGGCGCGTCAGGATCGCGATAAAAATCCAGCGGAGCCTTGTCAGCCGCGGCAGTGCTGCGCTTGAACTCATAGCGCATTTCGCCTGCTTCGTCCTGATCCGCAATGATCAGACATTGATACAGGTGGTTTGCGCCATCGTAGATATCGACAAGCCCGCGTAACCGAGGCGTAGTTTCGGCCTCGACCGTGAAACCGTCTTTCCACAATCTCAGAATTTTAAACGTATTGTCGCCAAATTCGACACGCAGTCTGCTGGCTTTCTTGAGCCCCGCGATTCGCGCAGCGTCCAGCTCAGCGCTCATTTCCTTTGAAACATAGGTCGTCATTACAAATTCCCCCCGCAGCGGACTCCTATTGTGCGGACACGAAAGTAAAAATCCAGTAAAGTCCTAATGATAAAATCTTAGGTTTCCTGCCTGTTGCATGAAATCCCAGTCCGATCTGTGCACATGTGCAGACGGTCTGCGCGTTCCGTCGGATGGGAACGATGAAGGCGGCCCCCTATGTTTGGAAAATCGAAATGCGGAGGAACACAGCATGGGCCTGTTGGTCGAGGGCAAATGGCACGACACCTGGTATGACACCGAATCCACGGGTGGCGCGTTCAAGCGCAGCGCGGCTCAGTTTCGCAACTGGTTGACTGCAGATGGCAGCGCAGGTCCGTCGGGCAAAGGCGGCTTCAAGGCGGAACCGGCTCGGTACCACCTGTACGTCAGCTATGCCTGCCCGTGGGCGCATCGCACATTGATCTTCCGAGAGTTGAAGGGACTAAGCGACCTTGTCACGGTGTCAGTGGTTCACCCCGATATGCTGGACAAAGGCTGGACATTCGTAAGGGACAACGACGGCGCAACTGGGGACAACCTCTATGGACTGGACTTTGCTCACCAAGTCTACACCAAGGCTGACCCAGGCTATTCGGGTCGTGTGACCGTGCCAATCCTTTGGGACAAACAGCTAGAAACCATTGTCTCGAACGAAAGCTCTGAAATTATCCGCATGTTCAACTCGGCCTTTAACGGGATCACGGGAAACACCGACGATTACTGGCCAGAGGCAATGCGCGACGACATCGAAGAGGTGAACGCGCGCGTCTATTCCGACGTTAACAACGGCGTCTACAAGTCGGGCTTTGCCACGACCCAAGCAGCCTATGACGCCGCTGTAGCGCCGCTTTTCGATACATTGGACTGGTTAGAAAATCGCCTGAGCGCAAATCGCTACCTTTTGGGCGACCGGATCACCGAGGCTGACTGGCGGCTGTTCACAACATTGATCCGGTTCGACCCGGTCTATCACCTGCACTTCAAATGCAACCGAAGACGGCTGATCGACTATCCGAACCTGTGGGCCTATACCCGCGAGCTATACCAGTGGCCGGGCGTCGCGCCGACGGTGAACATGACCCACATCGTGCGCCACTATCACTACAGTCACGACAGCATAAATCCGCATCGGATTATTCCGGTGAACCCCGTGCTGGATTACATGGAGCCGCACGGTCGCGGTCAGCGACCCGCCGCGTAGTGTTCGACCATCGCCGCCAGATCTTCTGGCGGCGTTGCACTTTGCACATAGGCGCAGGCGTTCGGGCTGTGCGCAAAGATCGACCCATCCGAGAAAAAGGTCGTGTTGGTGACAAATATCACCCGCACACCCGGTCGACGGTAGCTGGCGAAATCAGCAACGGCCAGCGCGCTGCCAGTTTCCAGAACCAAGTCCAACACGATGATATCGAACTCAGCGCCATAAAGCGCAAGGATCGCGGCCTCTTGCCCGGTCACCAGCGTCACTTCGGCGCCTTGGCGCTGTAGATGCCTTTTCCAGACCCGACCTAGATCAGGGTTACTCTCAACAATCAAAACATTCATTAGCTACAACCTCGGCACAGGGTAGAACGGGTGGTGCCGAACCCTGAACTTTGTGATCACGCTATTTCCTTAACAAAGTGTTAATGGCCTCCATTCACCCCTCAATCACGCGGATTTGCTTGTGTAAGCGGCAAAAATCCGCTTGAAACGCGCCGATACAAGCGATTCCGGCAAGTGTTATGATGGCAACTCAAACTCATACTCTGAACCCGCGCGCGGCGCGTGATCATGGCGGCGGGCTTGACGGGGCCATAGCCACCTACGGTGGGACTCGCGCAGATTGGATTGACCTTTCCACCGGCATCAATCCGCACCCTTACAGCATTGATGGCTTGATCCCGTCCGACTGGACCGACCTTCCCGACCATACCGCTTTTGAACGCTTGACCGCCGCAGCCCGCGACTGTTGGTCTGTGCCCGGTAGTGCCGAAATACTACCATCGCCCGGCGCCTCTGCGGTGATCGCGCGTATCCCCGCACTTGCCCAGACGGGCCGCGTTCACATCACGGCGCCAACGTACAACGAGCACGCAGCCGCATTTGCCGCGCAGGGCTGGACGGTTCAATCCGAAGGTCCGACCGAAGCGCGTGTGATCGTTCACCCAAACAACCCGGACGGGCGCATCTGGTCCGAAGCCGACGCGGACGCCGCCCTGACCATCATCGACGAAAGCTTTTGCGATGTCTGTCCAGAGGCTTCCCTAATCCACATGGCGGCGAAACCCGGCGTGATCGTATTGAAAAGTTTCGGGAAATTCTGGGGGCTCGCCGGGCTGCGCCTGGGATTTGCGATCGGCCGTGCCGACCTAATCAAACAACTCAACGATCTGACCGGGCCTTGGGCCGTCTCCGGCCCCGCCCTCCGGATCGGTGAGCGTGCGCTAAGGGATAAGGGCTGGGCTGACGCGACGCGCGCACGGCTGACGGACGACGCCGACCGCCTGGACCGACTAATCACCTCACGCGGCGCGTCCTTGATAGGCGGCACCACACTGTTCAGACTGTACGAAGTCGACAGCGCCGCCGATTGGCAGGACCGCTTGGCGCAGGCGCATATCTGGAGCCGCGTTTTCCCCTATTCCAAGACCTACCTGCGTCTTGGCCTGCCCCCGGTCAACGGATGGGACAGGCTGGAGGCCGCGCTGTGAGCACCCCCTTTCTGCTGGTCTGCGCGATGTGTCTGGACGCCGCGCTTGGCGAACCCGATTGGCTTTGGTCGCGTCTACGCCACCCGGCAGTCATCACCGGATCGGTCATTCAATGGTTGGACAAACGTCTGAACCAACGAGGGCATCGGCGTCTGAAAGGGGTGGCGGTTGCGCTGCTATTGGTTTGCGGGGCAGTGATCCTGGGGCTAGCGCTGACGTTCCTTGGACCTGTGGCCGAGATCATCGTTTGCGCGATTTTGCTGGCCCAGAAATCATTGGTGTCTCACGTCCGCGATGTAGGGGACGGGCTGCGTATCTCACTGGCCGAGGGCCGTGCTAAGGTTGCCATGATCGTGTCGCGCGACACCCGGGACATGACAGAAGCTCAGGTCGCGCGATCAGCCATTGAAAGTGCGGCCGAAAACCTGAGCGATGGGGTAATTGCGCCCGCCTTCTGGTTTCTAGTCGCTGGGCTACCAGGGCTTCTGGTTTACAAGGCCATCAACACGGCCGATAGCATGATCGGCTATCGCACCGAAGAATACCGTGACTTCGGCTGGGCTTCGGCGCGGTTGGACGACGCGCTGAATCTGATACCGGCCCGCTTGACCTGCGCGATGATCGTGACACTGTCCGGTCAGTGGTCGCGCTGGCCCGAGATGGTGGCCGACGCACAGCGCCATATTTCACCCAACGCGGGGTGGCCCGAGGCTGCTACGGCGCGCGCGCTGAACGTCGCCCTTGCAGGGCCGCGCAGCTATGATGGCCAGCTTCGCGATCTGGCATGGGTAAACGGCGACGCCCCACGGGACATCGGCGCGCCGGAGATTTTCCGCGCATGTGACCTGCTTTGGAGGGTCTGGGGGCTTGCACTGGGCCTCGTGTCAGTGTGGGTTGGTATCAGCTTTGTTTTCTGACGGATTCACCCATGCGCTTGCTTCCCGGTATTCTTGCCGCCGCCCTGTTTGCTTCGCCCGCCTTTAGCCAATGCGGGGGCGGATTCAATAACTTTGTGAATGGCCTAAAGGCCGAGGCGGTCAACAAGGGATTTGACTCTGCAACCGTCAACGGGTTTTTCCAAGGCGTCCATCAGGATGGCGCGGTGCTGAGGGCAGATCGCGCGCAAGGCGTATTTCAGAAACCGTTCATCGAATTCTCCCGCCGTCTGATCTCGCAGAACCGGATTGATCGTGGGCAAGCGATGTCGCGCAAATACGACGCAGTGTTTGACCGAATTGAGCGAGACTATGGCGTGTCTCGGGGCGTATTGCTGGCGTTCTGGGCGTTTGAAACCGACTACGGCGCGGTTCAGGGGGATTTCAACACCCGCAACGCCTTGGTGACACTGGCCCATGATTGCCGCCGGCCCGAGCTGTTCCGGCCGCAGATTTTCGCAGCGCTAAAGCTGTACGATCAGGGCAATTTCGATCCCGCCCGAACGACAGGAGCCTGGGCGGGTGAGATCGGCATGGTTCAGATGCTGCCGCAGGATATTCTGGACAATGGCGTGGACGGCGACGGAGACGGGAAGGTTTCGTTGAAAACATCCGCCCCGGATGCACTGATGTCCGGCGCGAAAATGCTGTCGCACCTTGGGTGGCAACCGGGGCAGCCTTGGCTGCAGGAAGTCACGGTTCCCGCCCAGATGGATTGGTCATTGTCTGGCCCGGGCAAGCCGCGCCCTGTATCGGACTGGCAGGCGATGGGCGTAAAGGCCCGCAGCGGTTCACTGGCCAACCTGCCCGCGTCACTGATCCTGCCACAAGGACACAAGGGACCGGCGTTTCTGGCCTATCCCAATTTCGACGTTTATTTTGAATGGAACCAGAGCTTTGTCTACGTGCTAACCGCCGCCTATTTCGGAACCCGACTGGAAGGTGCGCAAATCTACAACGCTGGGAATCCAGCGCAGGGTTTGACAGACGCGCAGATGAAGCAGCTACAAACCAAGCTGCAAACGCGCGGGCATGATGTTGGCAAAATCGACGGCATTCTGGGTGCCGGAACGCGGGCGGCTGTTCAGGCCGAACAACAGCGGCTGGGGTTACCCGCGGATGCGTGGCCGACGGCGGAGTTGTTGGGGCGGTTGTGAAAGGGTGTCTGGCTTGGGGCCCAATGGGACTTAATTGAATACGCTCGGGCACACGATTTTGAATATCCCAGCAAAGCACCTAACATGATATCAAGATGGGATAGTTTCGGAAACTGGCAGATTGAGGGCGTTTAGATGTTACAAGCTGCTCTAAAATTAGCATTCGTTTTTGCTTTCTTGTTGCTTTCAAGCATCCAATCTGTTTCTGCTAACCCGCTTGGCCTGAGGCCCGACGAACGTAACGCATCCATCAAGCCAACCACTAAGAAAGGTGAAACGACTTTCGGGCTTCGATACGGCGAATGCTCATCAAGGCCGTATAGTGGGGATCGGACCGAAAACGACTGCAAGAACGGTAATATACGCTCAAGCCTAAAAAAGAAATGGGTGCGTGTTGGTAGTACAGTTAGGTACAGCTTTGATTTTTGGATTGACCCAAGCATAGAGTACGCAGGTTGGAAAAACTCGAATGCAAAGGGATTTTTGCCCGGAGCTTGGGATACACGCCTTCGAATTGCCGCCTGGCTGGGCGACGGGAAGCACAATTACCTTTACCTTTTGAAACTCGACAAACGCTACGGTGTTCGCTTCGTTGGCAAGACATGCGCGAGCCCAAGCGACTTCGGGAAGTGGATTCCGTTTGAAATGACTGTCAAATGGTCGCGCACGAACGACGGGACCATGACCGTGAAATGCAACGGAAAAGTAATCTATCACGTCTCGGGAAAACCTACGACGGTTTCGACGCCACATTGCTACATAACAAACCTATGCAACCCCAAGCTTAACAACAATCCCGGACAAATAGGCTTTGAAATGGGCTTGGTGATGCAGGGATTCGGCCCAGACTGGCAGCGCTGGGGGTATTCGACGCCATTCACACCCTTCAACGGCAGCATCGTCGCGAAGTTTCGAAATGTGAAAATGAGGAAAGTCCGAATAAACTAACAGGCCGGAAAAAACTGGTTACTTCGTTGCACCCGAACCAACTTGTCATGGTTTCAAGATTTTCTGTTCACACCTGACAAACTCAAACGTCCGCTTTCATCCGCATAGCATCCCTTGAAAAAAGCGCTCGAGAGATCGTTTCCACCTCACTCCGGCCTGACCGGATACCGATCCCCCTTCTCGTCTATCAGGATCAACCGCCCTCCACTGCGCACATACAAGTCACACCGGCTGAATCCGTTGCGGTAAGCGATGCAGACACTGCCATCTTCGGCGATGGAATAGGTGCCAAAGGCCGCATCTCCGCTGGCGTAGGTATACGAGTAGGCACCTCCGGCAGAGAATGCAGCCTGACCGTCATCGTAGAAGGTGAACGTCTGGCCTGCCAACGCGTCCAGTTCTTCGGGCGACAGGGGGATGTCTTCGGGTTTGGTGGGCCATTCGGCGGCTATAGCCGGGCCAGCGAACAGCAGGGCAAGGATCAGCGTGCGTATCATGCCGCCATACTAGCCCTGCTGAAAGGAAAGAGTGGCATAACATTGAAGTGATGATCAGGCGACCATCTGCTCGGCCTTCTTCAGATCGACCGAGACCAGCTGGCTGACGCCCTGTTCCTGCATGGTCACGCCGAACAGACGGTCCATCCGCGCCATCGTTACCGCGTGGTGGGTGATGATCAGGAACCGCGTGTCGGTCTGACGGCACATCTCGTCCAGCAGGTCGCAGAAACGTGTCACGTTGGCATCGTCCAAAGGCGCGTCGACCTCGTCCAGCACGCAGATCGGCGCGGGATTGGCGAGGAAAACGCCGAAGATCAGCGCGGTCGCGGTCAGGGTCTGTTCGCCGCCCGACAACAGGCTGAGGGTCGACAGCTTCTTGCCCGGCGGCTGGCACATGATTTCCAGACCTGCATCCAGCGGATCGTCGCTTTCGACCATGACCAGATTGGCCTCACCACCGCCGAACAGATGCTTGAACAACATGGCGAAGTTCGAGTTCACCTGCTCAAACGCAGTCAGCAGACGCTCGCGCCCTTCGCGATTGAGGCTGGCAATGCCGCTGCGCAATGCCTTGATCGCCTCTTCCAAATCGGCCTTTTCAGAGTTCAGCGTGTCAAATTCTTCCTGAACCTCTTTCGCATCTTCTTCGGCGCGCAGGTTCACAGCACCCATCGCGTCGCGCTGGCGTTTGTGGCGGTTGACCTCAGCCTCCAGCGCGTCGGCCGCAGGCATTTGGTCGGGGTTCACATCCAACTGGTTCAGCAACTGGTTCGGGGTGAGTTGCTGATCTTCGGCAATGCGTTCAGCCGCCGCAGTTACCCCTTCTTTTGCGGCATCACACCGTGCCTCGGCAGCCGCTCGGGTTTCACGGGCCTCGGACGCGACGCGTTCTGCATCCCGCTCGGCCAAGACAACTTCGCGCTGCTGGGTTTCGGCCTCAGCCAGTTTATCCGCGGCCTCGGCCCGACGCGCTTCGGCCGTTTCAATCAGCTCATTGAGTTCTTCGCGCGCCTCGGCAATTTCACCGGGGGCGGCCATGGCTTCGGACAGCTCGTCTTCCGAGCTTTCCTTGCGCTCGGCCAGTTCTGAAATCCGCTTTTCGGCACTGTCCAGACGATGCCGCCAACCGCTTAGGTCTTTCGTCACCTCTTGCGTGCGCCGGGTTCGGGCCTCTCCTTCGCGGCGCAGCTCATCATGGGTCGAGCGGTGGGTCAGCATGGTGATCCGTGCGGCTTCGACCGTTTGTTTGATGTCCTCAACCTGCGCGCGAGCGCTGTCCAGATCACCCAGACCGGTCAGCGCGCCCTCGGCCTCACGCAATTGGGTACGGGCGGACATCGCGTCTTCTTTGTGGCGATCAACGGCAAGGGTCAGAGTCTCGAGCTTGCCCTGTGCCAGATTGCGGTCGGCCTCGGCCCGGCTGAGTTGCCGCGCGGTTTCGGCCATAAGCTGATCGGCGGCACGGCGGGCTTCACGCGCCCGGCGGTCTGCTTCGGTGACATCGGCCAGTTGCTGCGACAGAGCCTCATGCGCCGCGCGTGCCCCATCGGCCTGCGCCTCGGTCCGGGCTAGTTCCTGCTTCAGCGCTTCCAGCTTGTTCAATTGCTCCAACCGCAGCGCAGCCGCGCTTGGCGCGTCCTCGGCCCAGGCCCGGAACCCGTCCCAGCGCCACAAATCACCCGAGCGCGACACCAGACGTTGCCCCGGTTGCAGCGAAGCCTGCAAACGTGCGCCCTGCTCCGCGTCGACCAACCCGATCTGAGCAATCCGGCGGCTCAGACGATCCGGCCCAGAAACATGCAGCGCCAAAGGCTCTGCGCCATCCGGCAAGGGTTGATCGGCATCGTATCCGGCAACCTGAACCCAGCCGGACGGCCCATCGCCTTCGACCAGCGGCGCGCGCAGGTCATCGGCCAGCGCCGCACCCAGCGCCTTTTCGTAACCCGGCGCCACGCGCAGCAGGTCAAGCACCTGCCCGCCTTCGGCCGTATCACGCTCCACCAGTTTCGCAAGGGCCGCGGTTTCCGCCCGGATCGCTCCAAGCTCACCTTCGGCTTCGGACCGCTGGGCGCGGGCCTCGGCCTCTCGCGCCTGCGTTTCGGTGCGCAACTCATCCGCAGCGGCCAGTGCTTCTTCGGCGGCCTCGGCAGCTTCGCGGGCTTCTTCCTCACCCTCCTGAGCAGCCTCGAACGCCTCGGCTGCGCGGCTCAGCGCATCACGGGCTTCATCCACTGCGACGCGGGCTTTTTCTTCTTCGCCCTCGGACCGGGCCAGCGTCTTGCGACTATCCTCAACCAAACGCTGCGCCGATTGGTGCCGAGCGACAAGACGCGCCATATCCTCGGTTTCCTGCGAGAGGTGATCTTCGCGGTCTTGCAGAACGGACGCGGCCTCGCGCGCAATCTCGGCGGCTTCGGCGACTTTCTCGTCATGCCCTTCGGCGGCCTTGGCAAGCTCTCGCGCCTCCCACTCCAGCCGCTCGATCATCTGACCCGCATCGCGGTTCAGGCCAGCTTCACGCTCAATATCATTACCCAACTGCTGAATACGGTTCGTCAGGGTTTCGATCGTCTGCCGCGCACGGGTTTCCTGATCGGCCAGTTGGTCGCGCTGCACCTGCTGGCGCTGCAACACGGCAGCGGCAATCGCTTCTTCCTCGCGCAGAGGGGGCAGAGTTTCCTCGATCTCGGCACGCTTGGCAGCGGCTTGGCGGGCTTCAGCCTCGGCGCGGGAGGCCTCAGTAATGCGCTCGCGCAGCTTTTCTTCGGCCTGCTGACGGGCCATATCCGCCTCTTTCCAGCGGCGATACAGCAGCATCCCTTCGGCCTGCCGCAACTGTTCGCCAATCTCGCGATACCGGGCAGCCTGTCGTGCTTGTCGGGCCAACTGCGCAAGCTGCGTTCCAAGCTGTTCCAGCACGTCATCTACACGTGTCAGGTTGGATTCAGTGCCTTTCAGCTTCAACTCGGCCTCGTGCCGGCGCTGATACAGGCCCGAGATTCCCGCCGCTTCTTCCAGAATACGCCGACGCGCGCGGGGTTTGGCGTTGATCAATTCGGCGATACGGTTCTGCCCCACAAGCGCGGGTGAATGCGCACCGGTCGAGGCATCGGCAAACAACATCTGCACATCGCGCGCGCGCACATCCTTGCCATTGGTCTTATAGGCGCTGCCCACATCGCGAGTAATACGGCGCACGATTTCAAGCTGATCGGTATCGTTGAACCCTGACGGGGCCAGCCGTTCCGAGTTGTCCATGGTCAGAACAACTTCGGCAAAGTTGCGGGCGGGTCGTGTGGCCGCCCCCGCAAAAATCACGTCCTCCATCGCGCCACCGCGCATGGACTTGGGGCGATTTTCCCCCATCACCCAGCGCAACGCTTCCAGAAGATTGGACTTGCCGCAGCCATTGGGACCCACAACTCCGGTCAACCCGTCCGCGATGATCAGGTCGGTCGGATCAACAAAGCTTTTGAAGCCGGTGAGTTTGAGTTTGCTAAAGCGCAAAGGCGACGGGTCCCATGATTCCTATATCTGGAAGTCTGCGCAACAGATTGGGGTCGAGTCAACGAGCTTGCGCAGGATATGGGATATCGGCAGGAGTTATCCACAATATCTTGCTGATTTCCGCCGGTCATAGCCCGTATCAGTAGGGCGTACACTCAAAGACCTGATAACCGCCGTCACCGACACCTTCATAGATGCCAAAGTCGATACATTCGTAGTTTGGCACAGAAATCGAGGTCATTAACAAGCGTTCGCCGGCTTGACGGTCGCACCCCAATACGCCGACCGTGACGGCCGCGTCGCCCAGAACGTCAAGGACTGGGCAACCCGAAACCTGCGCCATCGCAAGGGCCGCGCGATCACGGATGGGGCCGAGGCGCGGAGCGTATTGCGTGTTGACCCGCACCGCCTCGGCCAACTCTCCTCGCACGCGCACGTCAAACACACTGCCGTTGACCGCAATCCGGGTGGCCGGAACATCGCGGAAATGCGGCGTGCCAGCCGAACACGCGGCCAACACCAACAGCAAAGTCAGAAACCGTTTCATACCCCGATCAATGGCCGGAATTGGTTAACAGACCCTTATTGCGCACTCAGGCTCGCAAGACTTTCCCCAAGCGGCGTATTCCTTCGCGAATTGTCGCCTCGTCCGAATTAGAAAAGCTCAATCGGATCGTATTTGCGCCCGAGCCATCAGGGAAAAATGCCTGACCCGGAACAAATGCCACTTTGACCGATTCCAAAGCACGGGCCAGCAATGCGGCACCGTCGGTACCGGCGGGCAGTGTCAGCCAGATAAACATCCCCCCTTCGGGCTTTGTCCACTCCACCCCTTCCGGCATGTATTGTTCCAACGCCGCAAGCATGGCACCCCGACGCGCCCCATAAGTCTGGCGCAGCATTGGGATATGTGTATCGAAACACGCCCGCGCCACCTGGTCGATCGCCATCTGGTTAATCGTTGCCGAGTGAAGATCAGCAGCCTGCTTCATCAACACCAGCTGAGAGATCACGGGCTTGGCAGCAACGACCCACCCGACCCTCAGGCCCGGCGACAGCGTCTTGGAGAAGCTGCCGCAATAGATCGTGCGACACTCTTCGATGGACCCCTTCCGCGCCAATTCCAATGCTAAAACCGGCGGGATCGCTTCCCCTTCGTATCGCAATGCCTGATACGCCCCGTCCTCGATCAAGGTACAGTTCAGGTCCTCCGCGAGATCCAGCAGAGCCTCGCGGCCACGCAAATCCACGGTCTCGCCCGTTGGGTTGGCGAAATCCGGTATCAGGTAGGCAAACTTGACCCTGCCCGCCCCGGCAGCAGCGGCGTATTCGTCAGCACCCCGGTTGCCATTAACACTCAGCCGGTCGAACCGCGGCTCATAGGCGTTGAATGCAGCCAGCGCGCCCAGATAAGTCGGCCAACCGACCAGCGCCGTATCACCGGGTGACAGATAAAGCTTGCCCAGGTAATCCAGCGCTTGCTGTGACCCGGACGTGATCAGGATATTGTCGATGTCGCAAACAATGCCGATCTCGCGCATATGGTCGACGAGCCATTCGCGCAACGGGGCATAGCCTTCACTAACCGAATACTGCAACGCCTGCGCCTGCTTATTTGGACCAAGCGCAACCTGAAAAGCCTGCGAGAATGCGTCTGCAGGAAACAAGGCCGGGTCCGGTATTCCCCCTGCAAAGGAAATAATCCCGGGCTGATCCAGCAGCTTCAGCAATTCGCGAATTTCCGACGCCTTCATGCGCGACGCCCGCGTTGCAAACAACTCGTGGTTGGTCATGAGCCTCCTCCGCTCTTGGGTGAGTGAACACTAGAGAGTCGCGCATTAATGTCAATAATGCTGACCTAATGTTTCAAGCCATATGATCTGGCCTTCTTGAACCGCCCCTCAATCCGTGGTCATATGATTTGACCAATTCTCAGAACGACATCCCCATGCCCTTTCAAAAAGTTCAGACCGAAAAGCTCTCAATAGCGGTGGTGCGGCAAATCGAATTGCTGATCCTGCGAGGCATCCTGCGCCCCGGCGAACGCCTTCCGGCCGAGCGCGAACTGGCCGAGCGACTGGGCGTGTCCCGACCGTCCTTGCGCGAAGCGATTTCCGAGTTGCAGGACCAAGGTCTGCTGACCGCCAAAGCGGGATCGGGCATCTACGTGGCCGAGGTTTTGGGATCGGCCTTTTCCCCCGCCCTGATCCGTCTGTTTGGCAGCCATGATGAGGCGGTCTCGGACTATCTGTCGTTCCGCAGGGATATGGAAGGGTTGGCAGCCGAACGCGCGGCGCGGCTGGGATCGGAAAGCGACTTGAAAGTCGTTCAGACGATCTTTGACAAGATGGAAGCGGCCCACGCCCGCAATGCCTCGGAAGACGAAGCGCATCTGGACGCCCAGTTCCATATGGCCATCATCGAGGCCAGCCACAACGTCGTGATGCTGCACATGATGCGGTCGATGTTCGACTTGCTGCGGCAAGGAGTGTTCTACAATCGCCAAATGATGTTCAACCAACGCACAACGCGTGAGGCTATTCTGGACCAGCACCGCGCCATCAACGCCGCACTACAGGCCCGTGATCCCGAAGGCGCCAGAGATGCAGTACATCGCCACCTGAGTTTTGTGCGGCAATGCATGGAAGACACCCAGAAGGCGCTTCGCAATGAGGCCATAGCTCAGCAAAGGCTGGATCACGAAACCGGACAGGCGTGAAAAACTTCCGGTAAATTGCCCCATGTTCCGGCTTCAACCAATATCGCAGCCGGTATTCCCGCGTCAGATGGGTATTGCCCTTTGCTCTGGACCTTTCCGTGAAAGTTGGACATCTAGTGCCAGAACATCTTGAACCCGTCCCGAACTGGCGACAAGGGCACTGCACATGTCTAAACTTACCTTTGGGCTTCGCACCAAAATTGACCCCTGCATAATCGTCGCCAGCAATGGCAGATCGGGCAGCACGCTGATGTTCGATGCTTTGTGGGTTGCATGCAAACGCCGGCATTGGTTCCGAAGGCCGACGGCCAGTTTTCAAGAAAGTCTGGCCTCTGCGCCTCTTGCAGCCGGCTCTCTGGTGAAGACTCACGATTATCCAGATGGGTTAAGGGGCCGCGAAAACGTCAAGGTTCTGTTCTGTTTCGGTCCGACGAAAGCGTCAGCTCTTTCCGTTTATTCAGCGGTAGAACGGTATGGGCGCGACTGGGTTGACCAGCACTTTGAACACCTTCACGCCAAGGGTCCCTTTGACGACCTGTTCAAATATGATGTCCTCAATCAAGTGGAACAGTTGAAACAGTGGGGCACGTTTCAGGAGGTTCCAGTTCTTTGCCTAAGCTATGATGCGATCTGGCGGCGGCAGAAGGATGTCGAGGATTTTCTGAATCTGAAGTTCACTTTGCCCGAACGTGTTGAGCGTGCGCGAAAGTCCATACCTGACGACTTGCTGGCAAAGGCATCTCAGGTCTATGACCCAATCGATGAAGTCGTGGCGGAGCTACCGGAACTGTTCCTAGCCTCGCCGGAACATTCGGACGTTCTGGACAGGTTGCCTGTAAAAACGCAGTCTATTTCCTAGTGAGATAAAAAAACCCGGCGCAATGGCCGGGTTTCCTTTTTAGATTTCTCTACAAGCCTAGTGCAGCTTTTCACCAACGTCCGCGATTGCGGCGTCGATCAGCTTGTTGGCTTGCGTTGCAGTCATCTGCTTGGCCAGAACCGCGTTCGCTGCAGAAACAGCGACCGTGATCGCCCGATCGCGAACCTCTTTCACAGCCGAAGCCTCAGCCGATGCGATCTGGTCCTGCGCAGCGGCCAGACGGCGTGCGATGGATTTTTCCAGATCGACCTTGGCTTGTTCTGCCGCCAGGGCCGCGTCGTCCTTCGCAGCCGCTACGATGGCGTCTGCCTGGGTCTGCACTTCACGCTGCTTGCGCTCATACGAGGCCAGCAGGCTGCGTGCTTCTTCATGCAGGGCACGGGCTTCGTCCAGTTCGGACTTGATGCCCTCGGCACGGTTGTCCAGCGCGCCCCCGATCATGCCGGGAACCTTGAAGTAGAACAGCACCGCGATGAACACGATGAAGCCCAAAAGGACCACAAAATCCGTGTTGCCAAGCGAGAAGAACGGGCCTTTGGCTGCAAAGGCCGGGCTCGCTGCGCCGAAGGTCAGGATAAGGGCAAGAATATTCCGCATGTCACTTATCCTTTCATCTGCGCGTCAACAGCACCGTCGATGGCTTTGGCATCCGCCTCGCCGCCCAGCGCAGTGACCAGTTCAGCCGCCGTGTCCTTGGCAACCACTTGAATGCTTTCCAGCGCACCGGCACGGATGTCGGCAATCGCCTTTTCCGATTCAGCCGCCTTTGCAGCGATTTCCGCATCCGCCTTGGCGATCGCGTCATCCAGACCAGCCTGGATTTCGGCACGGGCTTCGGCAGCGATACGCTGCGCTTCGGCACGGGCATCGGCCAGCGCCTTGTTATAGGCCTCTTCGGCCTCGACCGCCTTGGCCTTCAGATCTTCGGCCGCAGCCAGGTCATTTGTAATGGTCCCCTGACGCTCTGCCAGAATTGCCGCGATGCGGGGCAGAGCCACGCGGGACAGGACCAGAAAGATGACGACCAGCGTGATGACCAGCCAGAAAATCTGGTTGGGGAACCAATCGAAGCAGAGCTGCGGCATCCCGATGGCAGAGCCATGCGAGTCGACGCACGAGCCAACTACTTCTTCGCTAATGGGTTCAGTCGCCATGATGTCCTCCGTCGGAACGTTGTCTTTACAACAGGTGGGCCGCTATGGCTTGGGCCCACCTGCGCGTAAGGATCAGGTTCCGCAGATTAGACGGCGAACATCAGCAGCAGCGAGACGAGGAACGCGAAGATCCCCAGGGCTTCTGCGAATGCGATACCGATGAACAGGGTTGCGGTCTGCGAAGCAGCCGCCGAAGGGTTGCGCAGGGCGCCGGCCAGGAAGTTGCCTGCAACGTTGCCCACCCCGATTGCGGCTGCGCCGGAACCGATTGCTGCCAGGCCTGCGCCGATGTGTGCGAGATCGCCTTCCATGATGTATCTCCTTACGAATTGGAAGTTTCGATGTTGGGTGTTCGGACCTTAGTGCGACGGATGCAGAGCATCTTTCAGATAAACACAGGTCAGAATGGTGAAAACGTAGGCCTGGATAAAGGACACAAGGACCTCAAGGCCATACATTGCGGTGATCGCCAGAACGGACACGGGCGAGATCGCGGCAATCGCGGCAAAGCCTGCGAACACCTTGATCACCGCGTGGCCAGCCATGACGTTACCAGCAAGACGAATGGAGTGGCTGACCGGGCGCACGAAGTACGAGATCAGCTCGATGATCGCCAGAACCGGGCGCAGGGCCAGCGGAGCGCTGGACACCCAGAACAGGCCCAGGAACGCGGTGCCGTTCTTGACGAAACCCAGAACGGTCACGGTCAGGAACACGGCCAGCGCCAGCGGGATGGTCACGGCGAAATGCGATGTGGTGGTGAAAGATGTGGGGATCATTCCCAGGAAGTTTGCGGTCACGATGAACATGAACAGGGTCATGACATAGGGGAAGAACTTGACGCCTTCCTTGCCGCAGATGTCTTCCAGCATCTTGTAGATAAAGCCGTAAGCCAGCTCAGCGACCGACTGCATCCGCGTCGGAACGATGGCACGCTTGGACGTGCTGAGAACCAGCAGGGCAAAGATCGAGGCAATCGCCAGGAACAGCCAGAGGGTCACGTTCGTCGGCGTGTACCACGCAATCGCACCGTCGCCGAACAACGGCTTAACGATGAACTGGTCCATCGGATGGAAAACCAGGCTGCTGCCTTCTGCTGCGGTGGTCTCAGTTGCCACGTTCAGTCCCTCTCGTCCTTCTCGGCAGCCGTCGCCGCCGTTTGTTTCTCTTGAACCTCTTTCGCGCTGCGGAGCATAACCTTCACGCCCGCGACAAGGCCCAGCAATGTGAACAGCACCAGAAAGATCGGGATCGTCCCGAGCAGGCTGTCCAGCCCGTATCCGATGCCAAATCCGATCCCAAGACCGGATACCATTTCGATGACCATCCTCCAGGCAAGCTCGCCTCCGGACACGTCAGCATCTGCGCGAGGCTTGGGCGCCTTGGCCTTTTTCGCCGCCACGATCTTGGCCTCAAGCTGCGCCATACGCTGCTTTTGGTCATCATCGGTCACGAGCGTTTCCTTCGCACAGTCTTGGGTAGGGTGCTAAGGCTGACGGAGCACAGAGTCAACGGCGTTGAATGCCCGAATTGCCGCACGCTAAGATACTGTTTTTATTGTAGATGTTGTTGTAACAGCAGCCGAGCGCGCCGGCCGTGCCTGGCGACTTGCGCGCAAACATGCTGAATCCGCATATTCAACCAAATGGTTGACCAAACCCGGGCGCTGTGGTTCAGCGGAAGCATGTCCAACGATCTCGACACTGTTTTTGCGGCTCTTGCCGACCGCACCCGCCGCACCATCCTCGCCATGCTGCTTGAGGACGACATGGCCGTGACCGACGTGGCAGAGCCGTTCGAGATGTCCTTGGCGGCGATCTCAAAGCATCTGGTGATCCTGACCAAGGCGGGACTGATCAGTCAGGAAAAACGAGGACGGGTGAAGTGGTGCAAGCTCGAACCGGACGCCCTGCGCGCGGCGTCCGTCTGGATGCAAGGGTTCGGGCAGTTCGAGCCAGTAAATCTGGACGCGTTTGAACGGTTCCTCGAAGTCGAGCTACCCGCAGCCGAGGAATAACCCGGTCACCGCACGACGAAAACGGAAACGCTGGCGTGCTTGGCCAGATACCCGGCATGGCTTGAAAAGATATAGTCCATAATCCGGGGCGCATGTGTGCCGACCACGATCAGGTCCGCTCCGATCTCGTCTGCTGCCTTGGCCAAATCCCCATCCACCTCGGCCGCGACGTCAACCGAGTGGATATTGCGAAAGCCAACTTCCGTCCCGCTGTTTTTGGCCAGATGGTCGGCGAATTCGCGCAGGTTCTCGGTGATTGTGGCGTCGGTTTGAACCGGGTCGCCGGGTTGGGTTCCGGTCACGCTGACGACAGTGATTTTGGCACCTTGCCATTTGGCGATCTCGGCGGCGACATCGGCGGCCTTGCGAACCTCGGGCGGCAAATGCAAATCCACCGGGAACATAATGTGGTTGTACATGGTGCAATCCTCCTCAGCCGAAGCATAGGAAAATCCGCATGTATCAGCTTTGATCTGCCTCAAGGGTTGGGCGTTGGCCAGGTTGATCGTCCGGCCGCAACAACATGAGAAGCGCGACGCAGGTCAGAACTACACCAACAAGGATCAACGCAACCGGCGCACCATTCCCCAACGCAATTTCCCACAAGATCACCCAACTGGGTACAAGATACGTATATGCCATCACCTTTGCAGACGGCAGACGCAATGCCGAGAACTGAACCAGCACAAAGCTGGCGGCTGTGGCAAAGATAGAAACATACAGCAATCCGACCCATACAATTACTGGCAGGTTCGCCCAGTCCGTTGCGCGAATGTCGGCCCAGCCGTAAAGCGTCAGCAATAGGCACCCGGCCAACAACGTCCCAAAGGTGAACACGACCGCCGGCTCTCCGCGGTTGAGCTTGCGCACCATGGGCGTATAGATCGCGTGGGCGACGCACCCCCAGAAGTAGATGATTTCTCCGGTCCCGATCTGGAAGGCCGCGAACGCCTGCCAATCCGCCCTGAAAATAACCCAAAGCGCACCAACTGCTCCGATGGTAAGCGCCAAGGCCATTCGAGGTGTGGTCACCTGCCGAAGCAAAACCCAACCCGCCAAGGCAGACAAAACCGGCGTCAAGGTAAAGACTGCCGCTGCACTGACAGGGGGCGCAGTTTTCAGGCCGTGGAACATAAGGACAAAATATGTGGCGAACAGCCCACCCAGAACCAGATAGCGCCAAGGCGCTTGTGCGGCGCTGCGCGGCAGACCGGTTGTAAAAAGCGCAGCGACCCCGATCACAACCGCAGCAATGGCAAATCGTGCGGCCGTCACTGCCTCGGGCGCGATCTGGTTGGCGATCATGGCACCAAGCGAAAAGCTACCCGCGACCAAAGCAGAAAAGACAAGCATGGCCAGATGGCCGCGTGCCTGAGCGCTCACGGCAGCCAATCCCTGGATTGTTCTTTCAGATAGGTCAGGAACGCCTGCACCTTGGTCGTGCGATGCAGGTCGACATGCGTCACCAACCACAAATTTCCAAACCATTCGGGCAAGGGATCAATGACCTCGACCAGATTTGGATCACGGGCGGCCTCCCAACGGGCCATGAAACCGATGCCCGCACCGGATAGCACTGCCTCGCGGATGCAAAAGTTATTGGTGCAGCGGAACGTGATCTGTCCCAGCGGAACTGTCTGCCGCAGCCAGCGCGAAAACGGGGCGCGACTGTTTTCATCATCGGTACTGACGAAATGATGCTCTGCAAAATCCTCAACGCTTGAGGGTTTACCGTTACGGTCGATGTAATCCACGCTGGCATAAAGCCCGACTTCCTGTGTGATGAAGGGCTGCACAACATTGTCTGGCTGATCAGGGGCTGAACCTGCACGGATCGCCACATGCGCCTCACCATATTCCAGCCGGAACAATCTGTCCCCGGTCAGGTACCGCACGATCAATTCCGGGTGCAGGCGCTGAAACTCGCTCAGAACGGGGACGACCAATGGCGCCAGAGAAGACAGGGACGTTACGACCAACTCGCCCGACACATCATCCCCGCGCCCCTTCATGCGCCCGACCAATTGGTTGAACTGATCTTCGGTTGCCTGAGCGACACGCAGCAGGTCTTCTCCGGCCTCGGTTGGGGTGTAACCGCGCGCATGACGTTGGAACAGCTTGACACCCAACCGCGCCTCGATTGCGTCGATATGCCGAATGACCGTGGCGTGATGTACCCCCAGAACCTCGGCCGCGCCGCTGACAGTGCCCATCCGCGCGACCTGATAGGCGGTTCTCACTTCATCCCAGTTGTCCATTGCATCTGTTCCATTGTGCAAATTTTAACACTCACTGTTGGAGTATCAGAGTTTTGTTCGCCTGCGCAACATTCATATTGGGACCAGAGCCAAAAACCGCACTCAATAAGGACTGAACCCAATGACCAAAACTATCCTGCATATCGACGCTTCGGCCCGCCGCGAAGGGTCTGCCACCCGCGAACTGTCGAACCGGATCGTCAAGCACCTAAACGCCGGTCGTATCATTCGCCGTGATCTGGCGACTCCGCTGCCGCTTTTGACCGAGGACTGGATTGCCGCGAACTTCACGCCAGCCGATCAGCGCGACGAGGTTCAGCGCGACCAGCTTGCCCTGTCCGACGATCTGGTTACAGAATTGCAGCAGGCGGACACGATCGTCATCGGCCTGCCGATCTACAACTTCTCGGTCCCTGCGGCGTTCAAGGCATGGATTGACCTTGTGGCCCGGGTTGGACTGACCTTTTCCTATACCGAAAACGGCCCCAAAGGGCTGCTGGAAGGCAAGCGTGCAGTACTGGCCATCGCGTCGGGCGGAACAGCCGTGGGGTCGGACATCGACTTTGCCACAGACTACGCCAAACACGTGCTGGGCTTTATCGGCATAAACAATGTCGATGTTGTCGCCGCTGATCGGATGGCACTGGACGCCGAAGCCGCGCTGAACAACGCACGTCAGGCGGTTTCCGAGCTGGCCGCCTGATTGACCTCTGGATTTTGCGTATCCGAACGTCCAGTCTGCAATGAAACAGGATTGTGCAGGCTGGGCGTTCGTTATGAAGAAAATAGGAATTTTGGGCGGTGTGGGCTGGGCCTCGACCGTTGATTATTACAGGGCCATTGCTCAGGGTGCCGGGCAATATTTTGCAGAACGTGGTCACGGGTCCCCTCTGCCGATCCCGCCCATGACAATCGAATCCGTCACTCAGGCCAAGACCCGGTCGCTGAGAGGCGTAGCGGGGGATGAGGAAAGCTGGGCCGCCTTCGACGCAGTCTTTCGCAAGGCCTTGCTGACGCTGGAAAGCGCGGGCTGCAATTTCGGCATCATTGCCTCTAACACGCCGCATATGCGCCTGCACGCGATCCGACAGGGCGTTTCCATGCCCATCCTCAGTGTTTTCGATGCCGCAGCCCAAGCGACCGCCGCGACCGGAGCCACACAAGCCCTTGTTCTGGGCACGACTGTTACGATGCAGGCACCGAACTATGCCGACAGGCTGGCCGAAGCTCAGATCAACGCCAATGCGCCCCTTCCGGACGCCGAAATTGCCGAGATGCAAAACATGATCGACACGGATTTCTACGGTGGCGCATCAGAAACGGCGCGCGCCCGGCTGGTGGCTTTTTGCAACAAGCATGCCAAGCCGGGCACCGCGATCCTACTGGCCTGCACCGAACTGCCACTGGCCTTCCCCGGCAATCTGGACGACGCCGTGTTCGAGGCGGACGGACATCTTTTCGTCAACCCCTCGGCAGCGCATGTCGCCGCAGCGTTGAAAGAGGCGCTTGAAGGTTGATCACGGCAGCCAAGTCACGTCGCAGCCAATACGGTCGAAAAACGCCATCAGGTCCGTGCGTTTCATTGCAACGGTGCGATCATTGACGAGCGGGTGCATATAGATCACGTCGGCCGTCTGCCCCGCTGCGTCCATAAAGAACCGGACGTTGTTTTCCACACCGTTTATCATCGCCAGCGGGCTGACCGCACCGGGCCGAATACCAAGATTCTGCATCAGCCGATCCGCCGAGCCGAACGAAAGGTTCCCGACGCCCAGCTCTGCGCCCAGCGCCTTGAGGTCGATCTCGCGGCTCTGTTCCAGCGTCACCAGATAGTTCCGTTTTTTCTTGTCGCGCAGATAGAGGTTCTTGAGCCGCAGCGCATTCTCACCGGGGACCATGAACTGATCTTCTACCGCCTTTGACTCCTCTACCGTGCGCAGAGGGACATGCGTGTGCAGCGTGTAGGCCAGCCCCCACTCATCCAATTTGGCCAACAGCGCGTCAGAGCTGAGCGGCAATGTATCCTGAAAGGCGGATGAGGCGTCCATTGTTCTCTCCTGATTTTCTAAGCTCATCGCGCACCGTGGCGGCAGTTTCAAGCCACGACAGCGCGGAAATGCGTGAGCGGCCAGCCATGAAAGTGACGCGCAACGCACCGAACCAACTGATCCTGTCCAACAGGCCGTGGCTGATTGGCTCTATTCTGGTCTTCTTCATTATCTGATTTGTCGTGGGCGGCCTCTTGCCCCCCAACAAAGGCATAAGCGCTGGACGTCACCTCATTGTCAGCGGTACCAGATCGCATCGGTTGGTTGATACTATCCATGACTGGCTTCCGGCACGCACGGTTGACTCTGACAATCAATCGGCCTAAAGCCCCCTCCAAACATCCGGAAGCCTCTTGATCTTCCGGTCCCTTGAGTCGTTCAGGGATCGCCCCCCACCAGCGAGTTTCGCCCGTGGGGGCAATTGTGTATTTAACCGGCGTTTCCTACTTAGGAAGGGCCACGAGATAACCGGCTAAGGAGGCCGAAGGCATGTTTGAAAATCTATCCGAACGCCTTTCCGGCGTCTTCGACCGGCTGACGAAACAGGGTGCGCTGTCCGAGGAAGACGTCAAGACCGCCCTGCGCGAAGTGCGGGTTGCGCTGCTTGAGGCCGACGTCTCGCTGCCAGTCGCGCGCGAGTTCGTCAAGAAAGTGCAGGAACAGGCGACCGGTCAGGCTGTGACCAAATCGATCACCCCCGGCCAGCAGGTCGTCAAGATCGTACACGACGCGCTGGTCGATACCCTGCGCGGCGAGGAAGACCCCGGCAAGCTGAAGATCGACAACCCACCTGCGCCGATCCTGATGGTCGGCCTGCAAGGCTCGGGTAAGACGACCACAACCGGTAAGCTGGCCAAACGTCTAAAAGAGAAAGAGGGCAAGAAGGTCCTCATGGCCTCGCTCGACGTCTATCGCCCGGCGGCGATGGATCAGTTGGCCGTTCTGGGCACGCAGGTCGGCGTCGATACCCTGCCGATCGTTCCGGGCCAGAAGCCCGTCGACATCGCCAAACGCGCCAAGCAACAGGCGACGCTGGGCGGCTATGACGTCTATATGCTGGATACCGCAGGCCGTCTGCACATCGACGAAGTCCTGATGGACGAGGTCGAGCAGGTCCGCAACGCGGTCGACCCGCGCGAGACCCTGCTGGTGGTCGATGGCCTCACCGGTCAAGTCGCCGTTGAAGTGGCCGAGGAGTTCGACGCCAAGGTCGGCATCTCGGGCGTGGTCCTGACCCGGATGGACGGTGACGGGCGCGGCGGTGCGGCGCTGTCGATGCGCGCGGTCACCGGTAAGCCGATCCGCTTTGTCGGTCTGGGCGAGAAGATGGACGCGCTCGAAACCTTCGAGCCGGACCGGATCGCCGGTCGTATTCTGGGCATGGGCGACATCGTTGCTCTGGTCGAAAAGGCCCAGGAAACGATGGAGATGGAACAGACCGAGCGCATGATGAAGCGCATGGTCAAGGGTCAGTTCAACATGAACGACCTGAAGATGCAGCTTGAGCAGATGATCCAGATGGGCGGCATGCAGGGCATGATGGGCATGATGCCGGGCATGGGCAAGATGGCCAAGCAGGTCGAAGAAGCAGGCATGGACGACAAGGTGCTCAAGCGCCAGATCGCCATGATCCAGTCCATGACCAAACGCGAACGCGCCAATCCGCAGCTATTGCAGGCCAGCCGCAAGAAACGCATCGCCGCCGGTTCGGGGATGGAGGTCAGCGACCTCAACAAGCTGCTCAAGATGCACCGGCAGATGTCGGACATGATGAAGAAGATGGGCAAGATGGGCAAAGGCAAGATGCTGAAACAGGCCATGAAAGGCATGTTCGGCAAAGGCGGCCCTTCGCCCGAGGAAATGGCTGCGGGTATGGACCCAAAAGCGCTGGAACAGGCGGCCAAGGCGATGGGCAAGATGCCCGGTGGAATGCCCGGAATGGGCGGCGGAATGGCCCTGCCTCCGGGCCTGAGCGGATTTGGCAAGAAGAAGTGAACCTGATCGAGCAACATATCCCCCGGCTTGAGACCGAGCGCCTGATCCTGCGCGCGCCGTCCGAGGCTGATCTGGACGCGGACGCTGTTTTCTTTGCCAGTGATGCGTCTCGATTTGTCGGCGGCCCGCTGCGGCGGGATGAGACATGGCGGTCGATCGCGATGCTGCTGGGTCATTGGGCAATCCGCGGTTTTGGCTTCTGGGGCGTTGAGGAAAAGGATACCGGCGGATACGTAGGCCGCGTCGGTTTGTGGTTTCCCGATGGCTGGCCCGAGCCCGAGATTGGCTGGACTCTGATGACCGGCGCCACCGGCAAAGGCTATGCGACCGAGGCCGCAATGGCCGCACGCACCCATGCCTATGATGTGTTGGGTTGGGATACGGCGATTTCGCTGATCGACCCGGACAACCACGCAAGCAAGGCCGTGGCCAAACGGCTGGGGGCTGCGTTCGACTATCACTATGAACACCCGAAATTCGGCACATCCGAGATCTGGCGGCACCCTGCCCCCGCCGATCTGGTAAATGGCGGCATGGAGGCTTACGCATGACCAACCCCGTGACACAGGCCGCCGCGCTGTTGAAAGAACACCGCGAAAGCATCGACCGGCTGGACGCGATCCTTGTCTATACGCTGGGCGAGCGGTTCAAGCACACGCAGGCTGTTGGCAAGCTCAAGGCCGAACACGACCTTCCCCCGTCCGATCCCACGCGCGAGGCCGCGCAGATCGCACGGTTAGAAGACCTGGCGAAACAGGCCGATCTGGACCCTGACTTCGCCAAGGCTTTCCTGAATTTCATCATTCAGGAAGTCATCCGACACCACCGGAAACATCAGGAATAAACGCCCGTTTCCACGAATACCAAGAATAGCCGGACAAGACCCCGGTCTTTACAAATACACGCCTCTGGCGTGATGCCATTCAAAGGAGATACCACCATGGCAATGAAAATTCGTCTCGCCCGCGGCGGCTCAAAAAAGCGTCCCTTCTATCGCATCGTAGCGGCCGACAGCCGTATGCCCCGCGACGGCCGTTTCATCGAGAAACTGGGAACCTACAACCCGCTGCTGCCCAAAGACAGCGAAGAGCGCGTGAAAATGAACATGGAGCGCATCCAGTACTGGCTGGATCAGGGCGCGCAGCCCACCGACCGGATCGCACGTATGCTGGAAGCTGCCGGCACCCGCGAAAAGGCCGAGCGCAACAACCCCAACAAGGGTACTCCGGGCAAGAAAGCCCAAGAGCGCGCCGAAGAAAAAGCGGCCAAGGCTGCTGAAGCGGCAGAAGCTGCTGCTGCACCGGCTGAAGAAGCGGCTGCAGAAGAATAAGCAGGCAGGCGCGTGCGGGATCAGACCTTCACCGACGATTTTCGCACGCAGTTTGACCTGTTGTTGCGGCTCCGGCGCGATGTGCGTCGGTTCCGCGCCGACGCGATTGACGAGGCAGTGCTGACGCGCTGCCTCGACGCGTTTCGACTGGCCCCTTCAGTGGGGCTGAGCGAACCCTGGCGCGTGATCCGCGTCGAAAGTCAGGCCGCGCGCGACGCGGCGCTGCGAAATTTTCAAACCGCCAATGCACAGGCGCTGGAAGGCTATTCCGGCGAGAAGGCGCAGCTTTACAGTCGTCTGAAACTGTCAGGCATGCGCGAAGCACCGGTGCAACTGGCTGTGTTCTGCGACGACGCTACCGACAAAGGGCAGGGTCTGGGCGCAGGCACCATGCCCGAAATGCGGCGCTATTCCGTGGTCTCGGCCATCACCCTGTTCTGGCTGACCCTGCGGACCGAGGGGTTGGGACTGGGCTGGGTTTCGATCCTGGACCCCGACCAAATGGCGCGCGATCTGAACGTGCCCGACGACTGGCGGCTGATCGGCTATTTCTGCGTAGGCTGGCCCGAGGCACCGTCGGACACCCCAGAACTGGAACAAGTTGGCTGGGAATGCCGCGACGACACTTTGCCTGTTGAGGTTCGGTAAGGCGATGTTCGGTCTGTTACGACTTCCCATTCTGATGATGATCGCCTTTATTGTGGGCGTGTTTTTTGAACGCTCCAACCAGCGCGAAGTTTGCGCCGAGATTGGACAATGGCAGGACGGGCTATGTGTGACGGATGGGCCAAATGAGTGATCTGATCTGCGTTGGCAGCATTGCAGGATCGTATGGCGTGCGCGGTGAAGTGCGGCTCAAGAGCTATTGCGCGATTCCGGAAGACATCGAAGCCTATTCGCCGCTAACAGACGAAGACGGGAACGAGCGTTATCCTCTGGTCCTGACCCGCTCGATCAAGAACGGCTTTGCCGCGCGGCTGGGTGGCGTGGAAACCAAGGAACAGGCTGACGAGTTGAAAGGTTTGCGCCTTTTTGCTCGGCGTGATCAGTTGCCGTCTCTGCCCGACGACGAATTCTATCACACCGATCTGATCGGGCTGGACGTCTATGACACTGGCGGCACGTTGCTGGGCCGGGTCAAATCGGTGCAGAACCACGGCGCGACGGACCTGCTGGAATTGCACGGGCCGGGCTTGAAAGCCACTGTATTGCTGCCATTCACGCTTGCGGCTGTTCCGACCGTCGATCTGGAAAAGGGCCGCATCGTCGCCGATCCTCCGGATGGCCTGATCTGATGCGCCGTGTCCTGCTGCATCTTGGGCTACACAAAACGGGCACAACCGCAGCGCAGTCTTTTCTTTTTGAAAACCGCGAGCTGATCTGGCCGCATTTCGCACTGGTTCTACCTTACCGCACCCGCAAATCCGGCCTGTCGCGCGCGGCCACCAATCACTCGGTCTACGGCACGGTCGGCACTCTGTCGGAATTCGGCGGCCAAGTGCGCGACTTTCTGGAAACGCTGGATTTTGGAGACAAGCGCGGGCTTCTCGTCAGCGAGGAAAACTTCGCTGGTTTGCGGCCCAGCCGCAACCTCGAGCAAGGCTACGCCGCCGCCCCGGATCTTGCAGCGTGTCTGGTCGACTCTATCCACCACAGGTTTGCAGGGCAGCCAGTCGAGATCACGATCTACCTGTCCCTCCGCCAACGTGGAAGCTGGCTGCGCAGCCTGTGGGCGCATGACTTGCAGCGGATGCGGCAGGTTCAGGACTTTGACACCTATCGCGAAGACATGGACCACCTCCCGCCGTTGCAGGACACAGTGGACCGGATCAAAGAAAAATTACCGTCCGTGACGGTTTTGTCCGAGTGGTTGGAAGAGTTGCAGTTGCGGCGTTTCGGCCCCGGCACACCGTTTGCGGATTTTTTGAATCTGCCACGGAACAAGGCCAATCTTCTCGTCCCGCCCGCCAATTCAAACCCGCGACTGCCAGAGGACGTTCTGGCGGAATTGCTGGACCTGAACCGTTCACATCTGGACGAGGCGGCTCTGGTCGAGCAAAAGAAGGCCATCGTCGAACGCGCGCAAAAGGCTCTGATTGGCACGACATGACTGACAAACCCTCAAAGTCCCACGGGCGCAAGGCGATCCGACCGACCCTGAAACCGCGTGAACTGTTGACCCCGACACCGGACCTGCACGGCGTTTGGAAAGCAAAGATCATCACGCTGTTCCCATCGGCCTTTCCCGGCGTGCTGGGCGAAAGCCTGACTGGCAAGGCGTTGCAGGAAGGATTGTGGCAACTAGAGACGGTCGACCTGCGTCAGTTCGGCGTCGGCAAGCACCGAAATGTGGACGACACCCCAGCCGGAGGCGGTGCGGGAATGGTTCTGCGCGCTGATGTCTTGGGCGAAGCGATTGAACATACGATGGCAGGTGTGCATGGGAACTGGCCCCTGATCTATCTCAGCCCACGCGGACGCCGGATGGACCAGCGCATGATGCAGAACCTTGCGCGTTGTGACGGCATGACCCTGCTCTGCGGTCGGTTTGAGGGCGTGGACGAGCGTGTGCTTGAGCATTACGGCGTTCAGGAGGTCTCGTTGGGCGATTTTGTCATGACGGGTGGTGAAATTGCTGCTCAGGCGCTGATCGACGCAACGGTTCGCCTGATCCCGGGCGTGTTGGGCAACCAAGCCTCGGCCGAGGAGGAGAGCTTTTCTTCCGGGCTGTTGGAACACCCGCAATATACCCGCCCCGCCGAATGGAAGGGACGTCCGATCCCCGATATCCTGATGTCCGGTCATCACGGTCGCATCGCTGAATGGCGGCACGAGATGTCAGAACAAATCACACGCGACCGTCGGCCCGACCTGTGGGATGCCTATCGAAAGTCGCGGGACTAACCTGCTTTCCACCGTGTCCAGATATCAGGCGGGCCGTTGAACGTATTGATGTCCACCGGCCCATCCACGCCGGGAACCAGCCCGGTTCCGGTGTATTGCCAAAACCGCCAGACGGCCTTGGGGTAAACATTGCGCGGATGTCCCGCGACAGACCGCAACCAGAACTCGGTCTTGGGCAGGCGACCGATCTCTGTATCGCCATAGAAATCCACGGTCGTATAGACGATCGGACGGCGCCCATAGTGACGTTCCAGAATATCAAGAAAGCGCTGCGCCTCGGCCCGAACGGTTGCGCCATCGGGACGCAGAGTGCAGGTCTTGGAATGTGGCGTCCACTCCATGTCCAGCACATGCGGCAGGTCTGATCCTCGGGGCACGTTCTTGATAAACCAGCGCGCCTGCTCATGCGCGGGCCGACAGAAATAATAGTAATGATACGCGCCCCACGGCACCCCCGCCGCGCGCGCGCCCACGCTATGCGCATTGAACATCGGGTCTGCGACATCCCCGCCTTCGGTGGCCTTGATGAAAACGAAACTGACGCCCGATGCTTTGGCCCGACGCCAGTCGATGGGTCCCTGCCAACGCGACACGTCCAGCCCGTGCACCGGGTATTGACCGGGATGCCGCCCCTCCCAGTCATGGGGGTCGGCATCGCCAAAGGATGGGAAGACCACGGATGGTGAAGTCGTGTCCAGAAAGGCTTTGGCCTCGACCTGTTGCGGTGGAGGGCTGTTGCGACCGCAGGACAGGGTCGCAAAGGCGATTAAAGCCAGCATCAGAGCTGTGCGCATGTTCTGTTCCTGTATAAATTTCTGCTCGTATAATTGCCTTCCAGAATGCCTGATCGCCCCCGTAAGGCAACGGTGTTGTTTTTCGGCGGCGAAAACTCACCACCCGGCCCTGTAAAATATGACGATTTGGGCTTGATCCCTGCGATCAAAGCCCTTAAACGACCGCAATCCGGTGCCGCACTTGCGCGACTCCGGTGTTTTGGTTTGGTCCATGTCGTGACGCCCGGCTTTCTTCAGCTACGGCGCGGCGGAACAAACCGCACCAAAGGAACATTCGATCTGACCTCTGGCGGGCTGTACGCAGGACCCGGTGAAGACCAAGAGCTCTCAGCCCGTGCCCAAACTTCGTGGACCAACCACGAGCAGATAGGAGTGAATGCGATGGACCTGATCGCACAGCTTGAGGCGGAACAGATTGCCGCCCTGGGGAAAGACATCCCCGATTTCAAAGCCGGTGACACCATCCGTGTCGGCTTTAAAGTGACCGAAGGGTCGCGTACCCGTGTGCAGAACTACGAAGGCGTCTGCATCGCGCGCAAAGGTGGCAGCGGCATTGCCGGCTCGTTCACCGTCCGCAAAATTTCGTTCGGCGAAGGCGTGGAGCGTGTTTTCCCGCTGCATTCGACCAACATCGACAGCATCACCGTTGTCCGCCGTGGCCGCGTCCGTCGCGCCAAACTGTACTATCTGCGCACCCGTCGCGGTAAATCCGCGCGTATCGCAGAGGTCACCAACTACAAGCCCAAGGCTGGCGCCGAGGCGTAAGGAGCGGAAAGATGAAAAAAGACATCCATCCCGACTACCACATCATCGACGTCAAACTGACCGATGGCACCGTGGTTCAGATGAAATCCACCTGGGGCGCCGAGGGCGACCAGCTGGCCCTGGAAATCGACCCCTCCGTGCACCCTGCATGGACCGGTGGCGGCGCGCGCCTGATGGACGCGGGCGGCCGTGTGTCGAAGTTCAAAAAGAAATACGAAGGTCTGGGCTTCTAAGCCGGACCCGGTTCCCAAACAAAAGGCCGCCCCTTTGGGCCAAGGCTCTATAGGTAAATGTTGAAGGAGGCTGAGACGTCAGCCTCCTTCTTATTTTTCATAGATTGAGGCGGTCGACCATCGGCAGTAATTGGCGGCCTCTGGATTTGATCCAGCACATGACCTGATTGAACCCAAGATCGACACTGGTGTATACTACCATAGCCTTCGCTTAGGGGGATCGTCGAATTCTGCCGTATTCAGCAGCAATGGCCTGCTTCCAAAGAGAGCAGAACCACATTCAATTGTTCAAAGACAACGTAAACGATCTTTTCACTGCAAGCGTTACAACAAATCATCTCTTAGCCTATTGAAACCGATCATAGGGGACAATCTGGAGCGACAGACCGTCCGCAACTTGGGCAAATATAGGTGCGCTCACCTCCAGACCCGGAGACCTTGCCCCGCGCCAAGTTCGAACGAGGGTTAGCTGGTCGGCCGCGCCCATCTCGTGGGTCAGGTAATACGCCGTAAAGGTCGCAAAGTGGATTGCGGCAAAAATTGACTGAGAAGCCGCCAGGCAGGCGAGGAAGCCGAGTTCTCATTTTGTTCGCAGATTTTTGCGAATCTTTCTTGGGGTCCGGCACGTCACAAGCTCTTATTTCTAAACGAAAACGACCAGCAGGTTAACTGCTGGTCGATAGCTCGTCAACATTTACCTATAGTGGCTTGCCTTTGGGCGGCCTTTTTTGTTTCGCCCTTTGCGCTAGGCGTGGGCAGGCGGCGCGACGTGTTCTTTGTAACGTTCCAACATCAAGCGATACTCGGTCGGCACGTCACGTATTGAAAGCAATCCGACGACCTTCCCTCGGCTAAGAACTGGAAGATGTCGGAACCCGCCATCAACCATGATCCTAAGCGCATCCGCTGGACCGCTGTTTACGGACGCAACTTGGGGATTGGGCGTCATGATCTCTCGCACCATCGTGTCGGACGTACGCTTGCTTTGGCAGATGCACTTTCGGATGACGTCGCGCTCGCTCAGGATACCTACAAGGGTATCTTCCTCCAAAACCACAAGCGCACCCACATTCAGGCGATCCAGAACATGACACGCTTTGCGAACGGTCTCGTCAGGCGATGTTTGGGGGATTTCGCGGTGTTCGACAATTTGCGCAACAGACTGAATAACCATGATGTAACTCCTAAATAAAACTGCCACAGAATAGCACAGATTTGCGAAATCCGAGGTTAAATCATTCACAAAATGCCCATTTCAGGCCGGGCGCAACAGAATTTGGATCAGCGCTGTTTTGTCAGCTCCGCAGCACTGTGAACTGGCGGGATCGGACCACGCAAAAGAACCAGAGCAAGCGCCATGCCGATCAGCGCTGCAATCGCGGTGATCATCATGGCACTGTCAAAAGCGTTGTCCTGCAAGTCCCGCAGAGCCTTTGCCAGTGCGGTTCCGCTCTGAGGCTTCATCGCCGAGATCAACTGCTGGATCTGGCTCGGGGTTCCGTGTGCAAGCGCGTGGGCGAGATCCTCGCGCTGGGTTGAACCGCTGGGCAGCGCGTCGATCACTTCGGACAAGCCTCGTCGGATGGTGATCGCCTCGGCCAAACCGCACACAACCGCGCCCAAAGTCGCGCCAAAATAGAGGCAGGCGTTGATCACACCAGACCCCTGCCCCACATGCGCCTCTGGAAGCAGCCGCAAGCCAAGGCGTGGTAGCAGCGAAAAACAAATACCCAACCCGACCCCGACCATCATCAGTTTCCACCAAATCTCGCCGTATTGCGTCGTGTTCGTTGTTGCCATCAACAGCAGGAACCCGCAGGCCATCGCACCTAGTCCGATCACGACCGGCCACCGGAAACTGTAGGGCGCCAGAAACCGCGGCGCCGTGACCGAAATAACGAACATACTGAGGCTGAGCGGCATGATCGCCAGCCCCGCGCCAACGGGGGAATACCCAAAGGCGTCTGGCGACTGCACGAAAGTGTTGAAATAGACAAAGAACCCAAACAACGTGAAGCCGGTGAAAAACATCCCCGCGGCGGCCATGAAATAGCGTGGATGACGAAAATACCTCAGCTCGATCAACGGATCATCGCTGCGCCGCGCGGCGAGAACGATACCGACAGTTGCAAGGGCTGCGACGCCCAGCGGCACCAATGTCATGGACGTTGTCCAACCGTTGCTTTCCCCGCTACTGAGCGCAAAAGACAGCGGCCCGAGAAACAGCAGGATTGCCATGGCCCCGAGGTAATCGAACCGTGCCCCGGCCAGACGCGTATCCGGGACGTATTTCTGCTTGCTCACTTTCAGGCCAATAACAAAGGCGATCACCAAAAGGATCAGATCGGTTGCGAACACCGCGCGCCAACTGACGTAGTGGGCAAATGCACCGCCGACTATGGGGCCAACGCCAATCGCCAGCCCGACGATCGCGCCCCAGGCGCCTGTCACGCTGGCGCGTTGTTCCTCTGGCGTTGCCGCAGTCAACAGCGACAGAGACGTGCCAAACAATGCCGCAGCACCCGCCCCTTGCGCGCCGCGCCCAATCAAGAGCATCGCGCCATCTTGTGCGAAAAGGACAAGGGAAGACCCTATGGCAAAGACGATCATGCCAAAGAAGAACACCCCCATCTTGCCCGTGATGTCCCCCAACCGACTGACGATAGTCACCAAGGTGGCGCTGGCGACGGTGTACGTCGCCATGACCCATTGCAGGCCCGACGGCGTAAGATCGAATTCGGCCTTGAGGTTGGGCAGGATGGTCGCAACTGCCGTTGTGTTGAACCCAACGACCATCATGCAGATCGCGGTCATAGCCAGAACGACCCGCGCCCCATCCGGATGTGAATTCGTCTGTGACATCGCTCCGCCCTCAAACCCACCGGCGCCTTTGGGACGCCACATCAACACCTTAGCAGGTTTTGGCCCATCGCATAACCTCAGATCCAATAGGACAGGGCAAGCGGCAAAACAGCGATCGTTGTCAGCGTTGACACCAGAATGAACCCAGCCACGTCCGGGCCGTATTCCGGCATGTGTTGATCAATGAACAGGTAAGTTGCCACCGACGACGGCATCAAACAGCACAGGATAACCGCACCGCGTTCAGCCCCGGTAAAGCCGAATGCCCAGACCAGCGCGGTCGCAATCGCAATCGCCATAATCAGGTGCAGCACAGTCAGGATCACGGCGCGGCCAAGGCGTTGTACCTGAAGGCTCGCCAGTGTGTGGCCCAGAGTCAAAAGCATCAGCGGGATGGAAAGACCGCCGAGAATGTCAAACGACTTGGCCACAGGTTGCGGCAGACTGTACCCCGTTGCCATCAGCACCAGTGAAACGATTACCGCGTAGATGATCGGGGACGCGGCCAGCTTTTTCGGTGAAAACTCACCAGCCGGAATCCACATGCCCACGGTGAAGATGCTGATCAGGACGACCACCACAAAGCCCATCGTGTACGCCATCCCGGCATCGCCCAGCGCCAAAAGCGTGATCGGCAGGCCGATATTGCCGACATTGCCGTGCATCAAAGGCGTCAGGAACGCACGGACCGGCAAGCGCATGGCCCTAAGAGCCACAAACCCCAGCACGCCAAAGCCTGCAATCGCCAGCGCCGCCGCAGCCATCACGTCCAGGAATGTCCCCACCGCGATCTTTGTCGTTGAAAGGTGCGAGATGATTAGCGTCGGATACCCGACCCGAGACACGATCCCTCCGATGACCTTGTTGTCAAACGGAGCTTTGAACAACGCCAGACTATACCCGATCCCGGCGCAGATCAGCACAGGCAGGACCACGTTCAGCACGTTTAGAAACAGATGGTCCACCGCAAGCCCCTGATCCAATTTCGTAATTCGGACAGTGAAACAGGTGGTTGAGTTTGGCAAGCGCGAGGCCAAACCCGACCCTGAGATTTCCGCAACAGCGAATTTTATTGAGCACCGACTGTGTTTCGGGTTCTTC
Source organism: Ruegeria sp. BC7 (assembly GCF_056539165.1). NCBI lineage: Bacteria > Pseudomonadati > Pseudomonadota > Alphaproteobacteria > Rhodobacterales > Roseobacteraceae > Ruegeria > Ruegeria sp. BC7. The sequence goes on from NZ_JBQFUL010000010.1 coordinate 74,880, forward strand.
CCTTCCCAGCTTCCACAACATATAGTGTTTTTCAACAACGTGTGGTCAAACACGGCGGGACGTGGGAATACAGGTATGGCACATATCATCGTAGTGGGGAACGAGAAGGGCGGCGCAGGCAAGTCTACCGTTTCAATGCACGTCGCCACAGCGCTGGCACGGCTGGGGCATAAGGTCAGCACGCTGGACCTTGATCTTCGGCAACGCAGCCTTGGACGCTATTTTGAAAATCGCGCCAATTTCCTGAAAAACTCAGACCTGACCCTGCCGACACCGCGCCACCACGACCTGCCCGAGATCGACGCGACCAAGTTGAAACCGGGCGAGAATATCTATGACCATCGTCTGTCTGCCGCAGTTGCCGAGTTGGAAAGCGACAGCGATTTCATCCTGATTGACTGCCCGGGCTCGCATACGCGCCTCAGCCAGGTGGCGCATTCTCTGGCCGATACACTAATCACCCCGCTGAACGACAGTTTCATCGACTTTGACCTGCTGGCCCGGATTGATTCAAAGGGCGAAAAAATCCTCGGCCCGTCGGTTTATTCCGAGATGGTCTGGAATGCCCGACAGTTGCGCGCGCAGGCCGGTCTGAAACCGATCGACTGGGTTGTTGTGCGCAATCGTGTGGGTACGCAGCGCATGGTCAACAAGGAAAAGATGCAGCGCGCGATCGAGATGCTGTCGCAACGCATCGGGTTCCGCGTCGCCTCGGGCTTTTCCGAACGCGTGATCTTCCGCGAGTTGTTCCCGCGCGGGCTGACCCTGCTGGACCTCAAGGATATCGGGGTCAAGCAGCTCAATATCTCGAACATCGCCGCGCGTCAGGAACTGCGCGACATGATGAAGGAGCTGAACCTGCCGGGCGTCGAGATCGACTTTTAACCGTTATACACGGTAAACAGCTCTTTCGGTTCCGGCACGCCACGCAGCATGTAACGCCCGACCGAGATCAGATCCTGACTGCACGGCATGGCCGCCTGCGCCACATCGTCTGAAATCAGAATACGCTGCCCCAGTGACCGGTGCATTCCCGCAATCCTTGCCGTCTGGTTCACAGCCGGTCCGATCACGGTGAAATCAAGCCGACTTTCCGACCCGATATTGCCGTATAAAATCTCACCTGCATGCAGGGCCAGCGTGAAATTGGCGACCGGAAGGCCAGCGGCGCTGCGCTCATCGTTTAGCAGCCTGATCCGCTCTTGCAGCACAGGCACTGCTTTCAAAGCCGCGCGCGCGTCTTCGTCAATCTCGCCCACGTCGAACATGGCCATCAGCCCGTCGCCCATAAATTTCAGGATGTTTCCGTCATTGTCATGCACCACCCCGACGGCCACTGCTAGGTAGTCATTCAGCATGTCGATGATTTCGCTGCCCGGCAACTCTTCGGACAGGCTGGTGAACCCCTCCAGATCAAAGTTCCAGATCACGGCATCAATCTGCTGCAGAGAGCCGCGCCGAATTTCGCCCGAAAGAACACGGCGACCGGCTTCGCGGCCCAGATAGACACGCATCAAATCCTCGGAGACCCGTGCGTTAGACGCCGATTTCAGCGCCAAACCCAGATGGGGCAACGCAGTGTTGATCAGCTCAAGATCGCCGTCACGAAACCCGTCCGGAGCATTCGACGTCCAGGACAGCAACACACCATCCACGGCTTTCTTGGCGTCCCGCGGCGCGTTGTGGGTCGGGACGTCGAACGTCACACCCCGCGCATAATACTCGGTCGCCCCATTCTCTCTGAGCTCATTGATCAGGGGAAATCGGCTGGGTTCGTTCTGATCCACCATGCGTTCGTGCACAACTTCGACATCATCGTTGAGAATGGCAAAAAGCGGGCTTTTCTGCCAATCCTCGCTGACATCTTCCGAATACTCGAACTTCTGATAATCCCCGCCACGCCCCTGGTACCAGCTATACCCCGTACCGCCGTAAACCGGGTGCAGCGCAGATTGCGCCGCGTGAAACCGCATCAAGGGCACGCCCATATCAATAAGCCGTGTGCAGTACCCGTCCAGAAGTTCTTCTTTTTCGGCACCAGCAAGGCCACGCGATACCAGCCAATTAATAAGATCGTTCGTTTTCGCCGCGTTGGGGTCCGGGGCTGTCATGTCAAAATCCTGCGTCCACTCAGGGTGTCATCTGGGGTCACCTAGCGTAAATTACCAGTGGTCAATCCATATGCGCCAGCCGTCCAAGCATTTTGCGCAGCAGGGCAACCTCATCCTCTTGGAACATCCCCGCCAACTTGGTGTCGTATCTCTGCGCGATTTCGCACAGTTCGCGGTAAACCGTCTGCCCGGTAGCCGTTAGCGTCAGCTGCTCGGCCCGGCGATCTGATTGGCTCCGAGTGCGCGCAAGATATCTGCGCTGCTCTAGTTTGCTGACTGCGCGGCTGATCTTGGTCTTGTGAATCCGCGCCCGCGTTCCGATCTCTTTCGCGGTCATCTCGCCGTAGTTGCCCAAGTGAAACAGAACGCGCCATTCGGTGCGCAACATTCCGTACCGATCCTTGTAGGCCCGCTGAAACTCTAACGAGCTTTCCTCGGCCGCCCGGTTCAGCAGGTAGGGCAGGAAAACCCGCAGATCAAATTCATCTTTTTTGTCGGAATCCGTGTTCGTCATGCTTGTTAGTTACAAAATCAACTATTATCGGACAAGCAGCAAATGGAGGAACACTGGATGAATCGTCCGACGGATCCGCACAGCCTGACACAAGCCAGCAGCCCGGTGGGGACGCACGAAGGCTACATGCCCGGCTTTGGCAATGACTTTGAGACCGAGGCTCTGCCCGGCGCTTTGCCCCAAGGGATGAACAGTCCGCAGCGCTGTAATTACGGGCTGTATGGCGAGCAACTCAGCGGCACCGCCTTTACAGCCAATCCACCCGAACGGACGTGGTGCTATCGCATCCGGCCTTCGGTGAAACATTCGCATCGCTACGAAAAGATCGACCTGCCCTATTGGAAATCCGCACCTTACGTCGATCCTGATGTGATCAGTCTGGGCCAGTACCGCTGGGATGCGGTTGCCCATTCAGACGAAGGGCTGACGTGGCTAACCGGGATGCGCACCATGACCACGGCTGGCGACGTGAACACGCAGGTGGGTATGGCCAGCCATATCTATCTGGTCACCAAATCCATGGTGGATGACTACTTTTTCTCAGCCGATTCCGAGCTTCTGGTGGTGCCGCAGGAAGGCCGCCTGCGCTTTGCGACCGAATTGGGGATCATTGACCTAGCGCCGAAAGAGATCGCCATCATCCCGCGTGGCTTGCTGTACCGGGTTGAGGTGCTGGAAGGTCCCGCGCGTGGGTTTGTCTGCGAAAACTACGGGCAAAAGTTTGAACTGCCCGGTCGCGGTCCGATCGGCGCCAACTGCATGGCCAATCCGCGCGACTTCAAGGCCCCCGTCGCAGCGTTTGAGGACCGTGAAGTTCCCTCGACAGTCACCGTCAAATGGTGCGGACAGTTCCATACAACGCAGATCGGTCAAAGCCCGCTGGACGTGGTGGCATGGCATGGCAACTACGCGCCTTACAAATACGACCTGCGCACGTATTGTCCGGTCGGAGCGATCCTGTTCGACCACCCCGATCCCTCGATCTTTACCGTGCTGACGGCCCCATCAGGTCAGCCCGGCACGGCCAATATCGACTTTGTCCTGTTCCGCGAGCGCTGGATGGTGGCCGAGGATACGTTCCGCCCGCCGTGGTACCACAAGAACATCATGTCCGAGCTGATGGGCAACATCTACGGCCAGTACGACGCCAAACCGCAGGGCTTTGTTCCCGGCGGCATGAGTCTGCACAACATGATGCTGCCTCACGGACCAGACCGCGAAGCGTTCGACAAGGCGTCGAATTCCAACCTTGGGCCGGACAAGCTGGACAACACCATGTCCTTTATGTTTGAAACCCGGTTCCCTCAGCATCTGACCCCATTCGCAGCAAATGAAGCCCCGTTGCAGGATGACTACATTGACTGCTGGACCTCTCTTGAGAAAAAGTTCGACGGTACGCCGGGGAAAAAGTGATGGATGGTGGATACATAGTCATAGCCGTGTTCTCAGGCATCTTCGGGTTGTCGATTTGGGCATTGCGCGGACGCTGGAACGGAAAGCGCGACCACTACAGGCACAACCCAATGCCCGGCCATCGCCAAGCGGGTTCTTCCGGCGGGACCGATCCCAGCGGCGATTGAAAGATAGAAAACAGGAACATGTTGTACCCCCATTCCCAACACCACGTTCTCAAAGACGCTAAAGACGACAAGGATCAAAGATGCCTCTAATGACATCCTGGGTGGCATCGGCCAATGACGCCCACCACCCTTTTCCGCTAAACAACCTGCCTTATGGCGTATTCTCGACCGACGGCGATGAACCGCGCTGCGGGGTGGCGATCGGAGACATGATCTTTGATGTCACAGCCGCAGAAGCCGAGGGATTGATCCAGTTGGCGGACGAGCCGCTGTTCGACCTGCCCTTCTGGAACCCGCTGATGGAACAAGGCCCGGCGGTCTGGGCCGCGTTGCGAGACCGGCTAACAGACCTTCTGGCCGAGGGCAGCGAGGCACGGTCCGACATTGAACACCTTCTGGTCGCTCAAAGCGACGCCGAAATGCATATGCCCGTCGCCGTCAGCGAATACACCGATTTCTATGCCGGACGGCATCACGCGCAGAATGTCGGCACCATGTTCCGTGGCCCTGAAAACGCGCTGCCGCCGAACTGGTTGCACATTCCGATTGGCTATAACGGCCGCGCGTCTTCGGTGGTGGTTTCCGGCACCGACATCCGCCGCCCTTGGGGTCAGTTGAAATCGCCCGACCACGACCGCCCGGCCTTTCTGCCCAGCCGCCGCTTCGACATCGAGCTGGAAATGGGCGCGCTTGTTGGCACGCCTTCGGACGGGCCGATCACGGTGCAGGAAGCCGACAATAACATCTTTGGTTATGTCCTGCTGAACGACTGGTCCGCGCGCGATATTCAAGCGTGGGAATACCAGCCTCTTGGACCGTTTCAGGCCAAGGCTACTGCTACTTCGATCAGCCCGTGGATCGTTACCAAGGCGGCGTTGGAGCCGTTCCGGTGCGATACCCCCGCGCGAGAGTTCGAGCTGCTGGATCACCTGAAAGACTGCGGCCCGATGTTGTATGACATTGATCTGTCGGTAACGATGGCCCCCGAGGGGAAGCCCGCCACAACAATCGCCAGAACGAATTACAAAGAGATGTACTATTCCTCGGCGCAGCAACTGGCCCATCACTCGACCTCGGGCTGCCCGATGAACATAGGCGATTTGTTGGGGTCGGGCACGATCTCGGGGCCAACAAAGCCCGAGCGCGGCTCGCTTCTGGAACTGAGCTGGGGCGGTAAAGAGCCGCTTATGCTGGACACGGGCGAAACCCGCACCTTCATCGAGGACGGCGACACCTTGACCCTGACCGGTGAGGCCAAGGGCGAAGGGTATACAATCGGGTTTGGTGACTGCGTGGGTACGGTTTTACCTGCACTGCAAGACCCTTACGGGCGCTAACCCGTGACGGCGAACCCCACATATGTCGGATATATCGCGATGAGCCTAGACGGGTTCATCGCTGATCCCGATGGCAGTGTGGACTGGCTGAACCCGTTCAACGAAGCCTTATCCTCGGACGGGGGTGACGGGGGCTATGGGGAATTTATCGCATCCATTGACGCCCTGATCATGGGCCGCGCCACATATGATCAGGTTCTTGGTTGGGGTTGGCCATATGGCGAACGGCCAGCTTATGTGATGACCCGGCAAAAGAAGCTCAATGGCGAACATATCGCCGCTTCGGGCAGCATCGAGTCCCTGGAAACTGCCATTTTAAAAGCCGGACACAAAAGAGTCTGGATTCTTGGCGGCGGCAAAACGCAACGCGCAGCGATTGACGCAGGTATGTTCGATACACTTCGTATCTTCATCATGCCAACCCTGCTTGGTCAGGGATTGCCCTGTTTTGCCCCCGGAAAACAGCACAATCTGACGCTCATGGAAGTCTCGAAACAGCCGGGCGGCATTCTGCAAATAGACTACAGTGTAAAAGGTTGAACGATGACCAAAGCTTTCGCGTCCCAAGGGGACATGTCGGAAAAGAAAATCTCGTTTACCGAGGTCGGCGAAGGTTTGTATGCCTTCACCGCCGAAGGTGATCCGAATTCTGGCGTCATCATCGGCGACGACAGCGTCATGATTGTCGAGGCGCAGGCGACGCCGCGTCTGGCAACCAAGGTCATCGAATGCGTGCGCTCGGTCACAGACAAGCCCATCACCCATGTCGCGCTGACCCACTATCACGCTGTCAGGGTTCTAGGTGCCAGCGCCTTCGGTGCCCAACAGATCATCATGTCCGACATGGCCCGCGCGATGGTTGTGGAACGTGGGCAAGAGGACTGGGACAGCGAATTCCAGCGTTTCCCCCGCCTGTTCGAGGGACACGAAAGCATCCCCGGTCTGACATGGCCCACCACCACCTTCAGCGACACGATGACCGTCTATCTGGGCAACCGTCGGGTTGATCTGATGCATCTGGGCCGCGCACATACGGCGGGCGATATCGTGATCCACGTGCCCGATCAGAACGTGATGTTTACCGGTGACATCGTCGAATATCACTCGGCCTGCTACTGCGGCGACGGGCATTTCGGCGACTGGAGCGACACGCTGGACGAAATCAAATGGTTCGATGTTGACGCGATTGCGCCGGGTCGCGGAGACGCTCTGGTGGGCAAAAGCATGGTGAATGCTGCCATCGAGAACACACGCGACTTTGTGGACAGCACCTATCGCCCGGCAGCAAGGGTTGCCGCGCGCGGTGGTTCCTTGAAAGAAGCGTGGGATGCAGTTCGCGCCGAGTGCGATCCCAAATTCTCGAACTACGCGATCTACGAACACTGCCTGCCGTTCAACGTCGCCCGCGCCTATGACGAGGCGCGCGGCATCGACACCCCGCGCATCTGGACCGCGCAGCGCGATCTTGAGATGTGGGAGGCGTTGCAAGGTTAGGGACATAGCGTCGCATTTGATCCAGATCGTTTTGCGCGGGAAAAATCAGTGAAACCATTGGGAAAGACCACTGGGTTGGCCAGCCCAGAGGCCAAGGACTTGCGTCGCAGGGAGCCAAAGCATCGGGGAGAGAACCCATGAACAAGATTTTTGAAACGCCGCTTTACGCGTATGACCGTAGCCCGGATCAGGATGCCGCTGCTCCGGTGCGTCACAAGGTGATTGTCATTGGTGCCGGGCCTGTAGGTCTGGCGGCTGCGATTGACCTGGCCCAACGTGGGGTCGAGGTCGTAGTGCTGGATGAAAACGACAAGGTCAGCTTTGGCAGCCGAGCGATTTGCTTTTCTCAACGCACACTGGACATCGCAGATCGGTTAGGTAGCGGCCTTCCCATGGTCGAGACCGGCGTCCAGTGGGACGCGGGTAAAGTTTTCTTCGACAACCGCAAGGTCTACGAGTTCAACCTTCAGCCTGAAAAGGGCTTTGCCAACCCCGCCTTCATCAACCTGCAACAATATCACCTTGAGAGGATCTTGGTCGATCGGGTGCGGGCACTTCAGGCGGACGGTGCTCCGATCGAAATCCGTGGACGAAACAAAGTCGAGGCCATCGGCACCCATGACGATCACGTAAAGCTTGAAGTCGAAACTCCCGAAGGTCCGTATAACGTCGAAGCCGACTGGCTGATCGCTTGTGACGGCGCACATTCTCCAACCCGCCGGATGTTGGGGCTGGATTTCGACGGTCGCGTGTTCGAGGACAACTTCCTGATCGCCGACGTGGTGATGGAGGCCGATTTTCCCTCGGAACGTTGGTTCTGGTTTGACCCGCCCTTCAACCGGGGCCAATCCGCCCTGCTGCACAAACAGCCGGACAATGTCTGGCGTATTGACCTGCAGTTGGGTTGGGACATCGACAAAGAGCGTGAGAAGCGACCGGAAAACGTGATCCCGCGCCTCAAGGCCATGTTAGGCGAGGATGTCGTATTCGATCTGGAATGGGTGTCCATCTACACCTTCCAATGCCGCCGGATGGAACGCTTCCGGTACGGTCGCGTCCTCTTTGCCGGGGACAGCGCCCATCAGGTCAGCCCATTTGGTGCCCGTGGCGCCAATTCCGGTATTCAGGACACGGACAACCTGTGCTGGAAACTGAAGCTGGTGATCGACGGGCAAGCCCCCGAATTGCTGCTGGACAGCTACAGCCGCGAACGTGTGCAAGCGGCAGATGAGAACATCAGCATGTCCACGCGCTCGACCGATTTCATCACGCCCAAGTCCGAGATGTCGCGCCTGCTGCGCGATGCTGTTCTGGATCTTAGTGAGCACTACGAATTTGCCCGTCCATTGGTGAATTCCGGACGATTGAGTACGCCCTGCGTGTATGAAGGGTCTTCCCTGAACTCGGCGGATGCGCTGAACGGACCGGACATTACCAGACCCGGCTCGGCCTGTCCGGACGCGCCGCTGGGCGACGAATTTCTTCTGCCCAAACTGGCAGATAAGTTCACCCTTCTGACGATCGACGCGGACGCGCCCGACAGCCTCGAGGAAGGCGGGGTCGAGGCGACGCGGTTGGCGCTTTCGGTCAAAGACGATCTGACACTGGAGTTGAAACGCCGGTATCTGGGCGACGCGACCAGCGCAGTCTATCTGATCCGACCGGATCAGCACGTGGCCGCCCGTCGTGACAATTTTGAAGAAAACGCGTTCCGGCAGGCCATCCGCCGCGCAACCGGTAAGGAGTAATCGAGATGACCGATCTGATCCTCACCCCTAATCTGGACAGCGCCGACGACTTCTACGCCGGGTTGCTGGCCGCCCATGAAGGCTTGGACAAAGCCGACTGCGATGCGTTTAACGCGCGGTTGGTCTTGCTGCTGGCAAACCACATCGGCGATGCGGATGTGTTGTCACAAGCATTGAAAGCAGCCAAGCTGCAAGGCAACTGACAAACGCAGGAGGCACGGATGAGCGGCGTGGTGCTGTACGACTATTGGCGATCTTCGGCCAGTTACCGCGTGCGGATCGCGCTGCATCTTGCCGGAATAGCGTTTCAGGCGGTTTCGGTTGATCTGGTAGCGGGCGAGCACAGGTCCGACACGCATCTGGCCCGCAACCCGCAGGGATTGGTTCCTGTCCTTGAAATAGACGGGCTTCGACTGACGCAATCTATGGCGATCACAGATTATCTGGATCAGACTAGGGGGCTGGGGTTTTTGCCGGGTGAAGCAGCGGCACGGGCCAAAGCTATGGCCTTGGCGCACTCTATCGCCGTGGACCTGCACCCGGTTTGCAACTTGTCGGTCGCGCGTCACGCCACCGAGTTAAGCGGTAGCTCGCAAGAGATGCCCGGCAACTGGATGCGCCATTTCATCCGCCCGGGCCTACTGGCTTTTGAATCCCTGCTGGGTGATTTCCAGCAGACCCCCTATTGCACGGGACCACAGCCGGGGCTGGCCGATCTGTGCCTGATGCCTCAGATGTACAACGCGCGCCGCTGGGAAGTCGACCTGACTGGATTGCCACGCATTCTGAGCGTCGAGGCAGCCTGCGCAAGACACCCGGCATTCGCCGCAGCCCACCCCGATCAGTACGCACCTTCCTGATACGCTGCACAGAGTCTGTGTGTCGGCGCAAATAGGAATTGGCACCGTGTTTGCCTACCTTCTTTGAAACGTAAGAAGGAGGCGCCAGTGCCCGAGATCACCGGCTATCACGCACATGTCTATTTCGATGCCAACGCGCAAGAGACCGCCAAGCAGGTCTGTGAAGAAGCCGCCCGGCTTTTCCCGGTTGCAATGGGGCGGATGCACGCGCGGAATGTCGGCCCCCACCCGCGCTGGAGTTGCCAATTGGCCTTCGCCGCAGACGCCTTTGATCAGGTCATCCCGTGGCTGATGCTGAACCGGAGTGGGTTGACCATCTTCACCCACCCCGAAACCGGCCAGCATCTTGAGGATCACCGGGACCGCGCCATCTGGATGGGCGAGATGCTTGAGCTGGACCTGTCTATGTTTGACAAGATGGCACGTTAGCCAAGCGCCTTTGCATGATCGCGCAATTTGAACTTCTGAATCTTGCCGGTCGATGTCTTGGGCAAGGGTCCGAACACAACGGTCTTGGGCGCCTTGAAATGCGCCATGTTATCTCGGCAGAAGGCAATAATCTCGGCCTCAGTCGCCTGCGCATCGGGTTTCAATTCGACAAAGGCGCAGGGGGTTTCGCCCCATTTTTCATCCGGGCGGGCGACGACTGCGGCCTCCATCACGGCGGGGTGCTTATAAAGGATATCCTCCACCTCGACGGACGAGATATTCTCGCCGCCCGAAATGATGATGTCCTTTGACCGATCCTTTAGGGCGACATAGCCGTCCGGGTGCATGACCCCCAGATCGCCAGAGGCGAACCACCCGCCTTTGAACGCCTTGTCCGTGGCATCCGGGTTCTTGAGATACCCTTTCATCACTACATTGCCCTGCATGAATATCTCACCCATCGTCTCACCATCAGCGGGCACCGGTTCCAACGTTTCGGGGTCGGCCACCATCAACCCCGACAGAGCGGTATAACGCACGCCCTGCCGAACCTTCAGCGCCGCGCGCTCATCAGAGGGTTTGTCGTTCCATTCGTCCTTCCACGCACAGACGACCGATGGGCCGTAGGTTTCGGTCAGGCCATACACATGTGTGACCTCGATCCCCATCCCCTCCATATTGGCGATCACGGCGGCCGGTGGCGGGGCACCTGCGGTCATCACCTTGATCTGGTGATCGAAATCCTTGAGGTGCTCGGGCGCATTGGCCAACATGTTCAGCACGATGGGTGCGCCACAGAAATGGGTGACTTTTTCATCGCGGAAGGCGGCATAGATCGGTTCATCCCGCACGGCACGCAGACAGACCGAAACGCCTGCATTTGCCGCCATCGCCCAAGGGAAGCACCAGCCATTGCAGTGGAACATCGGCAGGGTCCACAAATAGGTCGAATGCTTGGGCATGTGCCAATCCAGAAGGTCCGACTGCGCATTCAGTGCTGCCCCTCGGTGGTGATACACGACGCCCTTTGGATTGCCCGTGGTGCCCGAGGTGTAGTTCAGAGTAATCGCATCCCATTCGTCATCGGGCAGAGACCATGCGAAATCGGGGGCACCATCGTCCAGCAGGGCGTCATAGGTCAGTGTGCCCAGTTTTTCGCCCCCGTCAAAACTGGCATCTTCGATATCCACAACCAACAGATCGTGATCGACCTGTTTCAGTGCCTCTTTGACTGCGCCCGAGAACTCTGGGTCGACCAATAGCACTTTGGATTCCGCATGGTTTAGGATGAAGGCGATGATCGGCTCATCCAGCCGAGTGTTGATCGCGTTCAACACCGCACCGGTCATCGGGACACCAAAATGCGCCTCGTACATCTCGGGGATGTTGGCGGCGATGATCGAAACCGTGTCGCCTTTTCCAATGCCGCGCGCATCAAGCGCCCCTGCCAAACGACGACACCGGACATATGTTTCGGCCCATGTATATCGACGCTCACCGTACACAACGGACGGGTAATCGGGGTAAACCTGCGCCGTCCGCTCAATGAAACTGAGCGGTGACAGCGGCGTATGGTTCGCGCGGCATCGATCTAGATGACGTTCATAAATGTTGGCTGCGGTCATCGGTTTACCCTCCCTTTGTCTGATCGCGCGACTTGATCACAAAGTTGCCCGGCTGACAAACCCGTAGAAATACGCCGCAGGACTGGACTGGCAATATGGGATGATGCAATCTGGCCCTATCTACCGATGGGCTTTCGCGGTGATCTGAGCCATCGAAATCACAAGGGCCGGAACTTTATCCCGGCATCCTGCGCACCCAAAAAATCTGAAAGGGCATGTCATGGACGGCACGTTCAACGAAAATGATCTTTCCCGCGTGGTCGAGGCTGATCGCGCCCATATCTGGCACCACCTGATCCAGCATAAACCCTTTGAAACCAACGATCCGCGCATCATTGTCGAAGGCAAGGGCATGCGTGTCTGGGACCAGAAGGGTAAAGAACATCTGGATGCCGTCTCGGGCGGGGTCTGGACGGTGAATGTGGGCTATGGCCGCGAATCGATCTGTAAGGCCGTGTACGACCAGTTGATGAAACTGTGCTATTTCGCCAACTCTGCCGGGTCAATTCCGGGGTCGATTTTCGCCGAGAAACTGATCAGCAAGATGCCAGGGATGAGCCGCGTCTACTACACCAACTCTGGCAGCGAGGCGAATGAGAAAGCCTTCAAGATGGTCCGGCAGATCGCCCATAAGAAATACGGCGGCAAAAAGACCAAGATCCTGTATCGCGACCGCGACTATCACGGCTCGACCCTGGCGGCGATGTCTGCCGGAGGACAGGACGAGCGCAATGCGCAATATGGTCCCTTCGCACCCGATTTCGTGCGCGTGCCGCACTGCATGGAATACCGCAAGCACGAACTGGACGGTGCCCCTGACGAGAATTTCGGCGAATGGGCAGCCGACCAGATCGAAGCGGTCATTCTGCGCGAAGGTCCAGATACCGTGGGCGCGTTGTGTCTTGAACCCGTGACCGCAGGCGGTGGCGTGATCGAAGCGCCCGAGGGCTACTGGCAACGCGTGCAGGAAATTTGCAAGAAATACGACATCCTTCTGCACATTGATGAGGTTGTCTGCGGCGTCGGGCGCACAGGAACATGGTTCGGGTATCAGCAATATGGGGTGAAACCCGATTTTGTGACCATGGCAAAGGGCGTGGCCTCGGGCTATGCCGCCATTGCGTGCATGGTAACGACCGAAGAAGTCTTTGACCTGTTCAAGGACAATGCTGACGACCCGATGAACTATTTCCGCGATATCTCAACATTTGGCGGCTGCACCGCTGGCCCTGCGGCTGCGATCGAGAACATGCGCATCATCGAGGATGAAAACTTGCTGGGGAATTGCACCGAGATGGGCAATCGCATGATGGGCAACCTGCAAGAGTTGATGGAAAAACACAAAGTCATCGGCGACGTGCGCGGCAAGGGCTTGTTCCTTGGGGCCGAGCTTGTGTCCGACCGGTCTACGCGCGAGCCGGTAGACGAGAAACTGGCCCAAGCCGTTGTCGCCGACTGCATGGCGCAGGGCGTGATCATCGGCGTGACCAACCGCTCGGTTCCCGGCAAGAACAACACGCTGTGCTTCTCGCCTGCGCTGATCGCGACGGCGGATGATATTGACCAGATCACGGATGCGGTCGATGGCGCGTTGGGGCGTGTGTTCGGCTAAAGGCAACCGGTGATTTTCATAGCCTAGATCAGGCAAGCGAATTGACCGAAACCGGCGCATGTTTTGCGCCGGTTTTTTTGCGCTCAATCCCCATTTCACAGACGGCGAGCCAGGCCATCAAACAATGTTGATCTTAAAGTCGAAGTTTTCCTGAAGCCGTGTTACATTCTCTTTATCGGATGCTTGCATATGTATTTTGTTTAATAGCGCAAACGTCTTCGCCAAAATTTTTTGTTTAGGGAGGATCGCAGATGAAAGGTCTAGTGAAAGGGACAGCCACCGTTGTCTTACTAGGCGTCGGTGTCACTGTCGGAACGTGGATCGAACGAAGCGGTTCTTCTCCGGGCGCTATTCTACAAGGCGCGGTCGACGCTCTAAGTCCCGGAATGGCTTTGGCACAAGATGCAGAGCCAGAGATCTCGCCCGTCGCTGTGCGTGATCGTCCGCGCGATGCGTATTATCCGAACACGGAAGACCTGAAGCCTGACGAGATGCGCGTTATCGCGTGTGGCACCGGGATGCCAACAACCCGTGCAGCACAGGCCGCTGCGTGTTTTCTTGTAGAGCTTGGAAATGGGGACAAGTTCTTTTTTGACATCGGCTCGGGGTCATCGGAACGCATTTCGTCGCTGCAAATTCCCTACAATTACCTCGACAAGGTCTTTGTGGGTCACTTGCACACCGACCATTTTGGCGCGCTGCACGAGCTCTTTATCGGTGGTGCCTTGATGGGCCGCAACAGGCCGCTGCGCGTTTGGGGGCCCAGCGGGTCCGTCCCAGAGCTTGGGACAAAGGCTGCCACGGACAGTATGAAAGATATGCTGCTATGGGATCTGAGCGCACGCGTCGGGGCGACCGACCCCCGCGGATACCAGATGGATGTCACTGAATTTGACTACAAAGGTGAAAACCAAGTGATCTATGACGAGAACGGAGTCGTCGTCCGATCATTCCCTGCGATCCACGGGATCGACGGTGCGGTTAGTTTTTCGCTGGAATGGAACGGCCTGAAATTCGTCTACAGCTCTGACACGTACCCTAACAAGTGGTTTATCGAATATGCCAAGGATGCTGACATCGCGATCCACGAGTGTTTCATCGCGGTTCCTGACATCGTTGGAAAGCTAGGCTTTACCCCCGAATCCGCGCTTGCGGTCGGAACGCAGATACACACCGCGCCTGAAGCGTTCGGGAAAGTGATGTCCGAAATCAAGCCACGGATTGCCGTTGCCTATCATTTCTTCAACGATTTCGACACCGCCGGAGGTGTAGAGGAGCGTATTCGCACGACCTATGATGGACCGCTGAGTTTGGCTGAAGACTTCATGGTATGGAACGTCACCAAAGACGATATCCTTGTACGGATGGCCGTTACCGAAGAACATACCTGGTCACCGCCGCTGTCTGAGCCTCCGATCCCGCCCGGTGAAAATGACCGGCAGACCTTCGCCGAGAACCTGGGAATTCCAGTGGAGTCCGTGGGCTTCTCGGAGTTTATCGAAGGTGGAAAGTGGGACGTGGACGATGCCCTGCGCCCGATCTACGAACAAGCTAGCGAGGCTTTGGGACGCGACTTCCCATATCCTGGTGACTGAACCGGCTTTGACAGTCTTACCTGCGCATAGAAAAAGGGTCGCTCCTGATGGAACGACCCTTTCATTCACTGTCTCTCGAAAGAGGATCAGGCCGTCAGAGCAGCCTGAGCTTTGGCGACGATCGCGCCGAACGCTTCCGGTTCGTGCACGGCCAGATCAGCCAGAACTTTGCGGTCCACTTCAATACCGGCCAGGTTCAGGCCGTTGATGAAGCGGGAATATGTCAGAGCCTCGTCATGCGAACGGACAGCAGCGTTGATACGCTGGATCCACAGCGCGCGGAAGTTGCGCTTGCGGTTCTTACGGTCGCGGGTTGCATACTGGTTGGCCTTGTCGACGGCCTGACGAGCAACTTTGAAGGTGCTCTTGCGGCGGCCATAGTAACCTTTGGCGGCCTTAATGACCTTCTTGTGACGGGCGTGAGTTACGGTTCCACCTTTAACGCGGGACATCTCTTAATCTCCTCTTAGCGGTCGTAGGGCATGTAGCCCTTGACGATCTTGGCGTCGGGGGCGGACAGGGTGGTGTTGCCACGGGCGTCGCGGATGAACTTTTTGGTCCGCTTGATCATGCCGTGCCGTTTACCGGCCTGACCAGCAAGAACCTTACCGGTTGCAGTCACCTTAAAGCGCTTCTTGGCGCTCGACTTGGTCTTCATCTTAGGCATTTCCGTCTCCTTTCGGGGTTCGGTACAAAACGCGACTCGGCATGCCATCCGGCCGGTCACGCGATCAGAAGCGCCGTTTACGCAAGTTCGATCATACTGGCAAGGGGGTTTTGACCAGAATCTGCGCTTTTCGCAGGGTGGTCAGGCACCGGGGCGACATACGCCGCCCCGGTGATGTGGTTTAGTGGTTGAACTTGCGGATCTCGCCGCTTTTCAGTCGGGCTGCGTAGCTAGCGAGTTCCTCGCGCACCACCTTCATCAGGAAGTAGAGCGCAAAGACGTTCACAACCGCCATCGCAAAGATCGCTGCATCCGAGAAGTCGATGACCGGGCCAAGGTTGGCCGCCGCACCGATCACCACGAAGACGCAGAAGATGATCTTGAAGATCAGCTCTTTGGTGTGGCCTTCGCCAAACAGGTAGGTCCAGGCTTTCAGGCCGTAGTAGGACCAGCTGATCATGGTCGAGAAGGCAAACAGAACCACCGCGATGGCCAGCACATAGGGGAACCACCCAAAGGCGCTGGCAAAGGCTGCCGAGGTCAGGCTGACGCCCGAGTTTCCATCGACCGTGGCAATGGCATTGCCCGCCTCGTTCAGCATGTAGTTGCCGGTTGCCGGATCAACGATCAACTGCTGCGTGATGATGATCACCAGCGCGGTCATGGTACAGATCACGACGGTATCGATGAACGGCTCGAGCAACGAAACAAAGCCCTCGGTGATCGGCTCTTTCGTCCGCACCGCCGAGTGCGCAATCGCCGCAGAACCAACGCCCGCTTCGTTCGAGAACGCCGCACGACGGAAGCCCTGAATCAGCGCGCCGACCATGCCGCCAGCAACGCCAAGGCCAGTAAAGGCACCCGCGAAGATCTGGCCAAAGGCCCAACCGATCTGATCTGCATGCATGAGGATAATGACCAGCGCGGCCAATACATACATGACACCCATGAACGGAACGACTTTTTCCGTGACACGCGCGATGGACTTCAGGCCACCAACGATCACGGCGAACACGATGCCCGCAAAAACCAGACCGGTGATCCAGCCCGGATAGTCGCCAACGATGCCCGCGATCTGCTGATGCGCCTGGTTCGCCTGGAACATGTTGCCACCGCCCAGCGCACCAAGGATACAAAAGATCGAGAACAGAACCGCAAGGATTTTGCCTCCGGGCAGACCCAGTTCGGCAAAGCCTTTGGACATATAGTACATCGGACCACCCGAGACCGTACCGTCCTCGTATTCGTTGCGGTATTTAACGCCCAGCGTACATTCGGTGAATTTCGAGGCCATACCCAGAAGGCCCGCGACGATCATCCAGAATGTGGCGCCCGGCCCACCGATCCCGACAGCCACCGCCACACCCGCGATGTTACCAAGACCAACCGTCCCGGACAGGGCCGTGGCCAGCGCCTGAAAGTGGCTGACCTCACCCGCGTCGTTAGGATCGGAATAGTCGCCTTTGACCAAGCTGATCGAATGGCCAAAGAACCGCAGTTGCACAAAGGCAAAATACAGCGTGAAAACCGTAGCCGCGACAACCAGCCACCCCACGATCCAGGGGAACCCAGTGCCCGGGAAGGGCGCGAAGATAAAGCTGACAAACGGCCCGGTGAAATCGGCGAAAGCCTGGTTGATTTTGTCGTCCAGTCCCACCGCCTCTTGCGCCAGAGCAGGGCTTGCTAAGAAGGTGGCGGCCGAGGCCAGACCCACGTGTTTCGGCATGTTCATAATCGTCGCCCCTCTCAATTCACTACTGTGACAGGCACATCGGCATGCATCACAAGGTTTTGCGTCGAACTGCCAAACAGCCGCTTTTTGAACCCATCTGCCGACGCGCGGCCTACGATGATCTGCGTCCCGCCGTTTTCGACCGTAATCGCGTTGAGAGTCTCGGCCACGTCGCCGTGACGCACGATACCATGCGCCGAAAACCCGGCAGCGGACAGAGCTTCCACAGCCGGCTTGACGATCCGCGACGTCGCCAATTCGACCTCTTCTTCGCGCCGCTTGTGTCGCAACGCGTTTTCTTCAGGTGTTTGGAAAGTGAAAGGGGACCATTCGATAACATAAACCACTAGCAATTCACACGTTCCGATCCGTTCGGCCAAGTCCTTGGCGAAGGCGATCGCGCGCTCTCCAGTTTCTGTCCCGTCCAGTCCAATGACAATTTTGGTTGTCATGACGTTCCTCCGATTTTGTTGATTATACCGAGGCCCGTGCCCCCGGCCGGGCAGCCGGAACCTGGAACTTAATGAGTAGACCGCCCATGCAGATCAGTATCCAAGAAAAACACCGAAAAATAGAGGGGAATCTTTAGGATTCGCCTTCTATTTGGATAATATGTTGTTTTATATGTACTTTTTTTGCTTATTTTTTAAGCTATCACCACTGCCCGAGAGTTGATCCGCTACAGCTCAACCCGGGTCGGTGTTGTAAATCAACCGCTCGTCGCAGGGCGCGATGCGCAGGATGTTGGTCGTACCCGGCACGTTGAAGGGCACACCAGCGGTGACAACGATCTGGTCGGCCTCGGCGGCGAATCCACCGGCGCGGGCGGCGCGGGCTGCATTCACCACTGCGCCTTTGAACCGTTCAAGCTCGGGCGTCATCACGCAATGGCATCCCCAGGTCAGGCACAGGCGGCGGGCCGTGCCGGTGGCCGGTGTCAACGCGATGATCGGAACCCCCGGACGCTCGCGCGCGGTCAGCAGGGCAGTTGTTCCGCTTTGCGTAAAGCAGCAGATCGCCTTGATTTCGGTTTTTTCAGCGATCTCACGCGCGGCGGCAACGATGCCGTCTGCCACAGACGTGCCTTTGGCCGACCGTGACGACGCGATGATTTGAGAATAGGTCGGGTCTGCTTCGACCTCGATGGCGACCTTGTTCATCGTCTGCACAGCCTCGATCGGGTAAGATCCCGCGGCGGATTCAGCGCTGAGCATGATGGCGTCCGTGCCCTCGTAGATGGCGGTGGCCACATCCGAGACCTCGGCGCGGGTCGGCATGGGGCTTTCAATCATGCTCTCCAACATCTGCGTCGCCACAATCACCGGCTTGGCTGCACCACGGCATTTCCGAACAAGGCGTTTCTGGATAGGCGGAACAGCGGACACGGGCAGTTCCACGCCCAGATCGCCCCGCGCGACCATGATCCCGTCGGACGCATCAAGAATGTCGTCAAATGCCTCAACCGCCGCCGGCTTTTCGATCTTGGACAGGATCGACGCGCGGCCGTCGGCCAATGCGCGGGCCTCAAACACATCTTTGGCGCGCTGAACAAAGCTCAGCGCCAGCCAGTCGACACCCAACTGACAGACAAATTCCAGATCGTCGCGATCCTTGGCGGACAGAGCTGCCAGCGGCAGCACAACGTCCGGCACGTTCACACCCTTGCGGTTGGAAATCGTGCCGCCCACCTCAACTGTGCAGTCGGCGTAGTCCTGGCCACAGTCCTGAACGATCAGGCGGATTTTGCCATCATTGACCAACAGTCGCGCGCCCGGTTCCAACGCCGCGAAAATCTCGGGGTGAGGCAGGCAAACTCGGTTGACGTCCCCGGCTTCGGAATCGAGATCCAGTCGGAAAGACGCGCCCTCGACCAGTTCTTCGGCATCATTGGCAAAGACACCCACACGCAGTTTCGGCCCCTGAAGATCGGCAAGGATTGCAATCGGGCTGTCGAGGTCTTTTTCCACCTGCCGGATAATACGGTGGCGTTCGCGAATTTCGTCATGGCTGCCGTGGCTCATGTTCAGGCGGAACACATCTGCCCCGGCCTCGTGCAAGGCGCGGATGGTGTCATAATCATTGGACGCCGGTCCCAGCGTCGCCACGATTTTTACATTTCTCAGGCGTCGCATTGGTCTTGCTCTCCTCAGGTATTCTCTGGTTTCGCGAATTTGTTACCGCAAACATTGCTTAGGCTGCTTATTGCGCAATTCCCTTTTGGAAGCAACTGTCCTACACCTGCGGCAAACTAGATGACAGGCTTATGACGTATTCTCCGTTTTTTATCCACGGCGCGGATCGCCCGTCCCGCTGGCTGATCACATGCGACCATGCAACCAACACCGTGCCGCCCGAAATCAACGGTGGAGACCTCGGCCTGCCGCGCGAGGATATGGAACGTCACATCGCCTATGACGTGGGCGCTTATGAGGTTTCCAAGCATCTGGGCGAAATTCTGAACGCGCCCGTCATTGCCGCCAATTTCTCACGCCTCGTGATCGACCCCAACCGGGGGGAAGATGACCCGACCCTGCTGATGAAGCTGTATGACGGCTCGATCATCCACGGCAACCGCCACGCAGACGCCGCCGAACGCGAACGCCGCCTGAATATGTGCTATCGCCCGTATCACAACGCGCTAGCAGAATTGGCCGCCCTGCCCCACGCGGTGATCGTTTCGATGCACTCGTTCACCCGGCAACTTCGCGGCCGCGACCCGCGCCCTTGGCATGTGGGTGTCCTGCACACACCGGATGAACGCTTTGCGCGCCCGTTGGTCAACCGACTGGAAGCAGAAGGCGACCTGTGCGTTGGCGTCAATGAACCCTATACCGGAGTGCTGCCCGGTGATGCGATCGACAAACACTGCACGGCATTTGGCCGCCCCAATGCATTGATCGAGCTGCGCAACGATCTGATTGCCGATCATGCCGGGCAACGCGCATGGGCCGAGCGGTTGGCGGTCATTCTAGAGGATGCTCTGAAGGACAGCGACCTTTAAGCGCATGACATTGTGAGGTTCGCCGCCAACCCATATATATTGCGGGAAAGGGGGCGACTATGACACAGGAATTTATAACCTCCGTTTTTGGCTGGATGGCCGTTCTCAACATCGCGGTTTTGCTGTTCACAACAGCGATGGTTTTGCTGTTGCAGGACTGGATCGCGGGTATCCACGGCAGGATGTTCCAGATGGAACGCCCGGATGTGAAACGGGCCTATTTCAGGTATCTCGCCAACTACAAAATTCTGACGTTGATCTTCTGCATCGTACCGTGGCTGGCGTTGAAACTGGCCTGATAGGCCGATTGTTGAAACATCGCCACCGGACCGCTAGGTCAGATACAACGATACTGTCACCCGGAGCCAGACCATGGACAAGCAAACCGAAATCGAACTTCAGGCCGCCGCGTTTCGTCGGCTGCAAAAGCACCTGATGGAAGACCGCACCGACGTACAGAACATCGACATGATGAATCTGGCCGGGTTCTGCCGCAACTGCCTGTCGCGCTGGTATCAGGAAGCGGCCAATGAAAAAGGCATCGAGATGGGCAAGGACGAAGCCCGTCAGATTTTCTACGGCATGACCATGGACGACTGGAAAGCCAATTATCAGACCGAAGCCAGCCCCGAGAAACAGGCCGCCTTCGAGGTCGCGTTTGAAGAAAACGTCGGTAAGAAAGGCTGACGCATCAAAAGAAAGGCCCGCCGATTCAGCGGGCCTTTTTGCTCAGATCGCCGCTTTGCGGCTTTCATCCAAATAGATCTCGCGCAGACGCTTGGCGATCGGGCCGGGCGTTCCCTCGCCCAGCACGACTCCGTCGATCTCAACCACCGGCATCACGAAGGCACTGGCCGAAGTGGTGAACGCCTCATCCGCCTCTTTCGCCTCATCGATGGTGAACAGACGTTCCTCGACTTCCATCTGGGCCTCAGCCGCCATGCGCAGGACGGCCTTGCGGGTGATGCCGTGCAGGATGTCATTGGACAGCGGGCGGGTGACGATCTTGCCGTCTTTCACGAAATAGGCGTTGTTGCTGGTGCCTTCGGTGACATAGCCATCCTCGACCATCCACGCGTCATCGCAACCGGCGGCCTTGGCCATCATCTTGCCCAAGGACGGGTACAGCAACTGCACGGTCTTGATGTCGCGACGCCCCCAGCGGATATCATCGATCGAGATGATCTTGGCCCCCTTCTGCGCCGCGGGGCTGTCGGCCAGACCCGGCTTGTTCTGGGTGAACAGGACGAGCGTCGGCTTGGTGTCGGCCGCAGGGAACACGAAATCCCGGTCTCCATCGCTGCCGCGTGTGACCTGCAAATAGATCAAGCCCTCAACAATCCCGTTCAATTCGACCAGCTTGCGGTGAATCTCCAGCAGCTCATCCTTGCTGCAGGGCTCGGCCATCTGCAGCTCGTCCAGCGAGCGTTTCAGGCGCACCGCGTGCCCCTCAAAGTCAATCAGCTTGCCGTCCAGAACGCTGGTCACTTCGTAAACAGCGTCGGCCATCAGGAATCCACGGTCAAAGATCGAGACTTTGGCCTCGGTCTCGGGCAGGTATTCTCCGTTCACGTAAACGGTGCGGGTCATGTTGTTCTCCTCAGCCCCAGAGCGCGCTTGAAGGCGGATGCACTCCGGCGTCGTCAAAAATCAGCGGGTTGGTGCGGTCTTCGGCCAGAAGAAGCGGGCCGTCAAGGTCCGTTACCATCGCACCCTGCGCCAACAAGGTCGCAGGAGCCATCGCAAGCGAGCTGCCGACCATGCAGCCGACCATCACTTGATACCCCTCGGCCAGCGCCTGTTTGCGCAGCTCCAGCGCCTCGGTCAGGCCGCCGGTTTTGTCGAGCTTGATGTTGACCACGTCGTATTTACCCTTCAGCGCAGGAAGGCTGGCGCGGTCATGACAGGATTCGTCGGCGCAAACTGGCACCGGACGCTCCATCCCAATCAATGCCTCGTCGTCTCCGGCGGGCAGAGGCTGTTCGACCAGAGCCACCCCCAAACGCACCAGATGCGGCGCAAGGTCGGCGTAGACGGCGGCTGACCAGCCCTCATTCGCGTCGACGATGATCTTGGCATTCGGCGCACCTGCGCGGACGGCCTCAAGCCGGGGCATGTCGTCCGGTGTGCCCAGCTTGATCTTCAGCAGCGGGCGATGCGCATTCTGCGCCGCCTGCGCTTGCATTGCCTCGGGCGTGTCCAGCGAAAGGGTATACGCCGTGATCTCCGGCCCCGGAACCGGCAAGCCAGCCAAGTCCCAGGCCCGTTTACCTGCGCGTTTGCACTCCAGATCCCAAAGCGCACAGTCCACCGCATTACGCGCAGCCCCGGCGGGCAGCAGGTCCATCAGCGACTGACGTGTGAATTCTGCGGGCAGGTCCGCGATCTCGGCCTCGACCGACTCAAGCGTCTCGTCGTAGCGCGCGTAAGGAACGCATTCCCCCCACCCTTGATGCGCCCCATCCGAAATCCGGACTGTCAGAACCTTCGCCTCGGTCCGCGACCCGCGCGAAATGGTGAACACCTGCGCCAGCCGAAACACATCACGAGAGACTTCTACCTGCACGCGCCTACCCTTTCAGTTTAGTATCCAAAGGCCGGCAACGAACGCCACCGGCCCAGCGCTTAGATCACAGCGCGGCCAGCGCATCCACCAGTTTACCCGCACCAAACCGGTACGGATCGGTGGCGGGCAGACCCATTTCGGCCTCAACCTCGGCGATATAGGCCAAGGCGTCCTCTTCGCTCAGGTTCTGCGTGTTGATCGACACCCCGACAACCTGACAGGCCGGGTTCGCGATCCGTGCCATCGGAAGCGCGGCATCGCGCAGTTCTTGCAGCGTGGGCAGAGAATATTCTGGCAGGCCGCGCATATGAGTCCGGGTGGGTTCGTGGCACAGGATCAGCGCATCCGGCTGGCCTCCGTGGATCAGCGCCATGGTCACGCCGGAATAGGACACATGATAAAGCGAGCCCTGCCCTTCGATGTGATCCCAGTGATCGGCGTCATTCTCGGGCGTCAGGTATTCAACCGCACCCGCCATAAAGTCGGCGACGACCGCGTCTAATGGAACGCCCTGCCCGGTGATCAGAATGCCCGTCTGACCGGTGGCGCGGAAGGTGGACTTCAACCCGCGCTTACGCATCTCGGCGTCCATCGACATGGCAGTATACATCTTGCCCGCCGAACAGTCGGTGCCCACGGCCAGACACCGCTTGCCCGCGCGTTTTCGGCCATTTGCAATCGGATAGCCAACGGTCGGCACCCGCACATCATGCAACGTGCAGCCATGGGTCTGAGCTGCGGCCACCAGATCACCTTCATCGCGCAGCAGGTTGTGCAGGCCGGACGCCAGATCATAGCCCATCTCCAACGCTTCGATCAGCACCTTTTTCCACGCCGCGCTGATCACTCCGCCACGGTTGGCAACACCGATAACCAAGGTCTTAGCTCCGGCGGCCTTGGCTTCGGCAAGCGTCATGTCCGTCATGCCCAGGTCGGCCTTGCAGCCGTCCATGCGGTACTGACCCACGGCGTTTTCCGGCCGCCAGTCGCGGATTCCGATGGCAACCTTGGCCGCCAACTGGTCGGGCGCATCGCCCAAAAACAATAGATACGGTGTCTCGATCATTGCGGTGCACTCCTTTGATTCCGACGCAGATTATTGAACCACTCAAACGAGTGTTTCGCGTTTTCCTGCAGCGACGCAGGGTCGAGAGGGAGAATCTTGCGCAGTTTTGACCAAAAGCGCAAAAACATCCCGAGTTTCTAAAGCGATTAAACTTTAACCGCCAGCGACGCAGCGTATTGCGGTGAATGCTGCGATTGCATTGCCGCATCTGCACAAAGACGCTTGCGAAGCAACGCGCAATTTAATACCCCAAGAGGCAAGAAAATCGTAATTTCCTTTCTCGCACGAGGTCCAGATGAGCTTTCGCATCCAACCCGCCGCCCCCGCGCGCCCTAACCGTTGCCAACTGTTCGGGCCGGGATCAAATACCAAACTGTTCCCGAAAATGGCCGCCTCTGCAGCGGATGTGATCAATCTGGACCTTGAGGACTCGGTCGCACCCACCGACAAGGACGTGGCCCGCGCGAATGTGATCGAGGCACTGAACACCATCGACTGGGGCGGCAAGTACATGTCCGTCCGCATCAACGGGCTGGACGCGCCTTATTGGTACCGCGACGTGGTTGATCTGCTGGAACAGGCTGGTGACCGTCTGGACCAAATCATGATCCCGAAAGTCGGATGTGCGGCAGATGTCTACGCCGTGGACGCGCTGGTCACGGCGATTGAGCGCGCCAAGGGCCGCACCAAGCCCATCAGCTTTGAGGTCATCATCGAATCCGCCGCTGGCATCGCCCATGTCGAGGAAATCGCCGCCTCCTCGCCCCGCATGCAGGCCATGAGCCTTGGTGCTGCGGACTTTGCGGCCTCGATGGGAATGCAGACCACCGGCATCGGCGGTACGCAGGAAAACTACTACATGCTGCGTGAAGGCGAAAAGCACTGGTCCGATCCGTGGCACTGGGCGCAGGCCGCCATTGTCGCCGCCTGCCGCACCCATGGGGTGCTGCCGGTTGACGGGCCGTTCGGCGATTTCTCGGATGACGAAGGATATATCGCGCAGGCCAAACGCTCGGCCACGCTGGGCATGGTCGGCAAATGGGCGATCCATCCTAAGCAGATCGCGCTGGCCAATCAGGTCTTCACCCCGTCGGACGAAGCTGTTTCCGAGGCGCGCGAAATCCTTGCTGCGATGGAACAGGCAAAGGCCAACGGCGAAGGCGCAACGGTTTACAAAGGGCGTCTGGTGGACATCGCGTCGATCAAACAGGCCGAGGTGATCGTGGCACAGGCTGAATTGATCGCCGCAAACGGTTGAAACTGAAAAGGCGCCCTTCGGGGCGCCTCTTTCTTAACGGCCAAATACGTCGTTTGGCGTCCAGGTGAACCGTTCGCCCTTCTTGCCCCATTTCATCATCAGGCAAGACGTTCCGTATTTCTGAAAATACTTGATCTTCAGGGGGTACCATCCCGCCTGCGGGACTTCGACCTCGGTCCTCTGGTTCGCATCGCACCCCTGACGGCCGTTGAAGTATCCGATCTGTTGCCCACCGACCCAAGCGTCGATCCCGTCATTGGACCACGTCTCAAGCTCGTAGACACCGGGTGAGTTGAACTTGATGTAACCGGTGATCTCAGCCGCGACGTTGAACGCTTCGTTGAACGTCATCACCGGATCGCCTTCGGTCGTATCGCGGTAGTCCAATCCACGCAGCGGCTGACCCGGTTTGGCCTTTTTCAGCAGAAAATCAACCTTGGACAGGTTCTGGATTTTACGCGGAGGGTTACCCTCCCATGCGTATTTCACATTCAAACCGGCTTTTGGGCTGGGCTGAGGGCTGGCAGGTTGCAGCTTGAGCGGCGCTGACATGGCCGCACCTGCAATCATCGCGAAGACTGCGACAAGCGCCCCTGTTCTGAAGAGTTTCATAATCTCCTCCCTGAGAGTCATCCTGCGGGGGCTCGATCCCCATATGATTAGGTCATTAACTGACACTAGGGCGTGAATTTTGCCCCCGCAAGACGATTAAACATCACAATCGTGGGGCTAGGCACGCATATCTTTGGGAGAATCCATGACAACATAAGACGTAATCGAAGTGACATGCGGCAGTGTTCCCAGCACATCTGTATGAAAGGTTTTATAGGCCGGAAGGTCCGCGCATTCGACGCGCAGCAGGTATTCTATGGTGCCGGTGATGTTGTGACACTCGACCACTTCGGGGGCACGCTGAAGGGCACGCTCAAACCCTTCCTGCGCGGCCTTGGTGTGTTCGCCCAGACCCACGCCGATATAGGCCACAAACCCCACGCCAACCGCCGCCGGGTTCAAGACCGCGCGGTATCCGGCGATCACGCCTGTACGCTCCAGCTCTTGCACGCGACGCAGGCAGGCGGATGGGGAAAGCCCGACACGTTCGGCTAGGTCCAGATTGCTGATCCGTCCGTCGCGCGAAAGCTCGTGCAATATTTGCTGATTTATTCGATCAATCTTGGTCATTTATTGCAGAAGTATGACAGCCACGCACAAAAACGCAATTTCATTTGCCCTGCGCGCAGCAATTATGCCGTTCATGACATACGAGATTCTTCTAGCCCTGATCACATTTGCCTTTGTTTCGTCCATTACACCCGGACCAAACAACCTGATGCTTATGGCGTCGGGCGCGAATTTTGGCTTTCGCCGGACGGTCCCGCACATGTTGGGGATCGGACTGGGCTTTACGGTGATGGTTCTGCTGGTCGGGGCTGGTTTGGTGCAAGTCTTTGATCGGTTTCCTATCAGCTATACGATCCTGAAAACGGCCTCGGTCCTTTATCTGCTGTTTCTCGCCTGGAAAATCGCACATGCAGCGCCAGCAAAGGCGGGGGCGACCTCGGGCACGCCGATGACCTTTCTTCAGGCTGCAGCTTTTCAATGGGTCAATCCCAAGGCATGGGTCATGGCCCTGACAGCCACAACCGCCTACACGCCCGAGCAGACTCTGAACGCCATCATCATCGTTGCGCTTGTGTTTGGTGCCGTGAACCTGCCCTCGGTCAGTACGTGGACGGTTCTGGGGCAACAGATGGCGCGCGTGTTGACCAATCCCAAACGCTTGTCCGCGTTCAACTGGTCCATGGCGATATTGCTGGTGGCCTCGCTGTACCCCGTTCTCTGGCCAGCATAACCGGCTGCTTGGCGAAGAAATCTGACTGCACCAAACACCGATCGCATTGCCCGAGTTGCATCCGGCGCGACGTCAGGTCATATAGCAGGGAAATTCTGCGTTGAGAGGCGTCATGACCCAGTATCTGGATTTTGAAAAACCCCTGGCCGAGATTGAAGGCAAGGCCGAGGAACTGCGTGCTTTGGCCCGCGCCAACGAAGAAATGGACGTGGCCGAGGAAGCCGCCGCACTGGACGCCAAGGCTGCCAAGCTGCTGGACGAGCTTTACGCGGACCTGACCCCGTGGCGCAAATGTCAGGTGGCACGACACCCTGAACGCCCGCATTGTCAGGACTACGTCAAGGAACTGTTCACCGAATTCACGCCGCTGGCGGGGGACAGAAACTTTGCCGACGACCTGGCCGTGATCGGCGGACTTGCGCGTTTTGACGACCAGCCCGTCATGGTGATTGGGCACGAAAAAGGCTCGGACACCAAGTCGCGGATCGAACGGAACTTCGGCATGGCCCGGCCCGAAGGATACCGCAAAGCCGTCCGTCTGATGGAAATGGCGGGGCGATTTGGGCTGCCGGTCATCACGCTCATCGACACTGCCGGTGCCTATCCCGGCAAGGGGGCTGAAGAACGTGGCCAGTCCGAGGCGATCGCCCGGTCAACCGAGATGTGCCTGAAAATCGGCGTGCCCTTGGTTTCGGTCATCATTGGCGAAGGCGGTTCGGGCGGAGCGGTGGCATTTGCCACGGCAAACCGCGTGGCGATGCTGGAGCATTCCGTGTACTCGGTCATCTCGCCCGAAGGCTGCGCGTCGATTCTGTGGAAAGATGCGGAAAAGATGCGCGAAGCGGCCGAAGCCCTGCGCCTGACCGCGCAAGACCTCTACAAACTGGGCGTCTGCGACCGTATCATTACCGAGCCCAAAGGTGGCGCGCACCGCGATCGCGCGGCTGCGGTTGACTCGGTTCGCGCAGCGATTGCCGCTATGCTGAACGAGCTTGAAGGCAAAGACGCGGCGGCCCTGATCCGCGACCGCCGTCAGAAATTCCTGGATATCGGTTCAAAAGGGCTGGCCGCGTAACGCGCCTAGCCCCCCAACTGCCGCAACAACGCCACCGAGGGTTCGCCCGTCACCGGCAGACCCTTCGCACCCTGATAGGCGCTGATGGCAGATTTCGTGTTGTTGCCAATCACGCCGTCTGCGCCCTGCGTATCATAGCCAGCCGCAGTCAATCTGCGCTGCAGTTCTTTGCGGTCCTCCAGCGTCAGGCCGGTGGCATCCGGTCCGAATGAGGCCTGAAATGGAGCGCCACCCGCGATCCGGTCGGACAAATGTCCGACGCCAATCGCATAGCTGTCCGAGTTGTTGTACCGTTTGATTACCTGAAAATTGCGGAACACGGCAATACGCGGTCCCGGCGTTTGCGGCTGCAGAACCGCGACCGGCGTGCCCGAGACCGTTCCGACCTCACCACCCCAAGGCTGTCCGCGCACCCAACCTGCGCGGGCCAGATATGCCGCGGTTGAAGCCAGCGAATCCGTTGGATCGTCGGACCAGATATCGCGGCGACCGTCGCCGGTGAAGTCCACCGCATAGGCAAGGTACGAAGTCGGAATGAACTGCGTGTGGCCCATTGCCCCCGCCCAGCTTCCGGTCATCTTGTCAGGGGTCGTGTCGCCCTCCTGAATGATCTTCAGGGCTGCGATCAGTTGTTTTTCAAAGAATGCGCCCCGCCGTCCGTCATATGCCAGCGTCGAGACCGCCGAAACCACGGGTACATCACCTCGGCGGGCACCATAGCGGCTTTCAAGCCCCCAGACCGCAACGATGACCTCTTTGTCGACACCGTATTGCGCCTCGATCTTGGACAAGGTCCCGGCATGGCGCACCATCATCTGCTGGCCCGTCTCGATCCGCTCGTCCGAGGCAGCGATGGCCAAATAGTCTTCAAGCGAGCGTTTGAATTCAACCTGATTGCGATCCCGCTCGATCACGTCCGGCAAATAACCCGCCCCTTGAAAGGCACGATTGATCGTTGACTGCGAAATGCCCTGCGCGGCAGCGCGACCTTTGAAACCGGCAACCCAGGCATCCCAGCCCGAGTTTGGAACGGCGCGCATACGCGACGCAGGCGCGGTGGTCTGCGTCCCGGCGGAACACGCAGTCAGAAGGGCGGACCCGAGGCCGACAGAAAATACTCGACGATTGATCATAGCTGAAATCTGCTCTTGTTGTGATTTGGTCCAGAGTACAACAGAGCGTCGCCTCAAACCAGAACGACGAATCCAGTCTGAGCAGACTCAAGACGTTCGGCAACAAGTCGCCTAGCTGACCAGCATCCTCAGACCCTGCGTAACATCCGAGCGCACCGCCAGACGCAAACCGGGTTCGTCCCCGGCCTTGAGCGCAGCAATGATCAGCTTGTGATAATGCGGCGGCTCGGTCCGGCGCAGACGGCCATAGAGCGCGCGCATCGTCGGCCCCAATTGCAGCCATACGGTTTCGGCAATGGCCAGCATCGCAGGTGCCTGCGCCCTCAGGTATAGGGTGCGGTGGAACTCAAGATTGGTTCGGATATAGCCAACGGCATCGCGCTTGGTGACCATTTCGGCCACGTTCATATTGATGCTTTGAAGCCGGTCGATCAAAGCCATATGTGCCCGGGGCAAAGCGCGGCTTGCCAGCTCCACCTCAAGCAAGGCGCGCAGGGCCGCCAGTTCCTCGATCCGGTCGTTTGTCAGCTCGGGCGTCGAGACGCGGCCGGACGTGGATAAGAACAATGCCCCTTCTGCCGCCAGACGTCGCACAGCCTCGCGCGCCGGAGTCATCGAAACACCAAATTCTTTGCCGATACCGCGCAGGGTCAGTGCCTGCCCCGGGGAAATTTCGCCATGCATGATACGAGCCCGCAAAGCCCGGTAGACCCGGTCATGCGTGGCCGTCTGCGATTCAGAAGGACGAGCACTTAACATGCCCCCATGTGATCACAAAATGACCTGTGGTCAACTCATGGCGGCGTCGAATCTGTACTGATGAAGCTGTGCCCCGTTGTCGCGCAGCCATCGCCTTTGGTCTTTATAATCTCCGAAAATGCGTTCGACCTGCGCCCAGAACGCGGGTGAGTGGTTCATTTCCGCCAGATGCGCCACCTCATGTGCAGCCACGTAATGCAGGATGTCGGACGGGGCCAAAATCAGCCGCCATGAAAACATCAAGCCACCGGTCGAACTGCACGACCCCCAGCGAGACCGCGTATCCCGGATCGTCAGGCTGGAATAAGGGCGCCCCAGAATGGCCGCGTAGTCATCGCAAGCCCCGGTAAGGCGGTCCCGCGCCAGTTCCTTGAGAAATCTGGACAGCCGTCGTGCCTCAGCGCCCTTTGGGACGGCGATCTCATCAGTGCCCAACTGCACACGACGCCCACTGGCAGGAACGATTCGCCGTGCGATACCCTCAACCGGGATGCTCTGGCCGAACTGAACAACCGCCGGGTCGGGCCTGTCTTCTAGGTGCTGCCGGATCCAGTCTTCTTTCATACGCGCAAAGTTCAGCGCCTCGGCCTCTGGCACGCCTTGCGGATATGTTAATGTAACGCGCCCGTCCAACTGGGAAATTCGCAGGCTGATCCGTCGCGCCCGCGCTGATTTGCGCAACGTCAGCGGCACCGGAGGCGTCCCGGGCAGTGCGTGATCTCCCATATGCCTGTTTCTCCTGCTCAAAGGCTTTGACAGTGCCCGCTGCATGTGGCACGTGACCTGAATCGTTGATACGACTCACCTGATATCAAGGGGATTTGACATGCCCAAGGAAGAATGGGGCGTAAAGCGCGTTTGCCCGACAAGCGGCAAGCGGTTTTATGACCTGAACAAGGACCCGATCGTTAGCCCCTACACCGGCGAGATCGTGGAGCTTGAAACCGGCAAAAGCCGGATGATCGCCGCGGATGCAGAAGATGCAGCATCGGCCAAAGCGCGTGAGAACGCGTCAAGTGAAGATCTGGTTCTGGATGATGACGACAATGTCGACGTCGAACTGGATGACGATCTGCTGGACGATGACGATGACGGCAATGATAACGTCTCTTTGGACGACATCACCGACATGTCGTCCGAGGACGAAAACTAATATTGGTCAGAGGCGGCCCAGCGCCGCCTCGAACCACCCCGGTCTTTGGCCGGAAAGTTTTTGACGGATTTGCCTGTTTTTGGACTTGCGCTAACCGCCGCTGTCTCATAAACGTCCGTCCACTGCTTCGGCAGTACCTGCATGGGGCCTTAGCTCAGTTGGGAGAGCGCTTGCATGGCATGCAAGAGGTCAGGGGTTCGACTCCCCTAGGCTCCACCATCTTTATCCTCACTTCGAATTCACTCGCAGTCATACGGCTTTGAAAGTAAGGCCTTTGACGTGCCAGTCTTTCTCACCCCCAAGGAAACTTGGGCTCTGCCAGAAGTCCCATTGTGGGGGTCTGTGTGGGGTTCGCCAGTGAGAAAGTATGCATGATGACCAAACTAACGGACAGACAAATCAAAGCTGCGAAGCCGGGCGATAAGAAGATCAAGCTGGCAGATGGCGGTGGCCTCGCTCTAATCGTTCACCCGAAAGGCAGCAAGACGTGGGTCTGGCGTTACAGGGTCGATGGCAAGCAGCGTGAGATGACCTTGGCGGATCCCATGACATCACGCATAGCCAAGGAGGCGTGGATGAGGGATGCGGACCGGGTTCGTGCGTGGGCGGCAGAGAGACTATCCATCAAGGCAAACAACGTCGTCACTGTTGCTGATCTGTATTCGAATTTCCGTCTGTGGTGTGCCGAAGAAGGTGTATCGGACAGCCGAATTCCTGCGCGCAACAGCTTCGCTCGACGCTTGCGTCATGTAGAGCCCCGTCTCGTTCCAGGACCCAATAGCAAAGGCGCTCGGTTCGAAAATGCTATCCTCAAGACGGCCTGATTTAAAGTGGGACAGCTTGTAACGAGGCCAAACGAACTAGGCCGGCCATATCGTTGTGGGTGGACATGCAATAAAACCTCCCAACTTCCCTGTCGGGCGTTTGGTTGGGAGGTTGGGATGTTTTGTGTCTCGTCCGTCTGTATATTTTCTGTTGTTCACATCAAGCATAATGCTGCTTTTTAACGCCCGACGTTCATTGCAGCGCCGCGGTGCGACCCCGCGAGGACCTCCGTGTTTCGTCCAGCGCCTGACGCATTGCCGCCAAACCAGCCCGCTCGACATACTGGTCCATCGGGTCGAGTTCATCCCAAGTGCGAGATGCGGCAGCAGGCCAGAACTGCGGATGACTGTGCCGCATTTGGCTGAGCCGCCATTCATGGTGGCAGAGTTGCGGTGTCATAGCTTCAGGATCGCTCAGGAAGCGCGCAGCGACACCACAGCAGGCCTGCCACTGCCGGTCATGCACAATCGGGAGTTCCTCGCCGCTCGTTGCTGTTTGGGCTTCACAGTAGGCCATAGCGATCAGGACGATGTGCCTTGCTGCGGCAGCTTCAAGTTGGATATCTTGCTCCATGTGATTTCTCCTATTCATCATTTTGATGCGCATCCCGTTGGCTGTTGCCACCGGCGACCACCCCAGGGCGGGGTTGGTGATCACGATTTTCGTGACGCTCTGGATGCTGTTGGTTTCGCCCTGCCTTAGGCTCATCAGTGGATCGGCGCTAGACCCAGACCATTCGCACCGGTCGCA
Organism: Ruegeria sp. BC7; assembly: GCF_056539165.1. NCBI lineage: Bacteria > Pseudomonadati > Pseudomonadota > Alphaproteobacteria > Rhodobacterales > Roseobacteraceae > Ruegeria > Ruegeria sp. BC7. The sequence goes on from NZ_JBQFUL010000010.1 coordinate 107,622, forward strand.
AGCATGTCTCGGGCGGTCCATACCCCGGCGGTCTTCCGCGACTTACGGGCAAAGCTCGGTAGACGAGCGTCATCATGTTTGGGGGAATTGCGGGCTGTCCGCCCACGATTGGTATGTAATCGCTAAGTCTGTCAGCTTCAAGGAGCGGGCGGCGTAGCGCGGACAAAACAAAAAGCGGCTACGTCTTTTAGAAAGAACAACGTCTGCTTCGCGCTCAAAATCAGCCGCTCATGCCAAGTACAGCGAATGACTGTTCTGAGCCCAATACTGTCTTACGCGTCATGTCTAAAGCTGGATTACGAAAAGAAACTGCACCCCGCACTGAGGCGAGGTGCAGCCACTCACGAGACGATTCCGGATGGGACTGCGGAATCATGATCCCGGATTGGACCTCGGAATCTTAAGGTATACGGCCGATTTAGGAGATCGGATCAGATTGCCCGTACTGCGGTTCAGGGCTGCGAACCAAAGTACGGGCATTGTCCGGTTGATAATTAACCAGACGTACCAATTACGGCTTAAGGTCTTTAGTGGATGAGAAACGTATTAAGGGAGCGTGCTGTTCATCCATCGTCGGCGTCGTTAAA
>NZ_JBQFUL010000011.1:0-66235 GCF_056539165.1 Ruegeria sp. BC7
ACTGTCTTGGCTGCTGCTGGATGCTGATGGTGCTGCTTTTTGTGTTGGGCGTCATGAACCTGCCGTGGGTTGCCGTACTTACAATCGTAGTGTTGGCGGAAAAGACGTTGCCATTCGGGCGGTTTCTGAGCCGAGGATTGGGTTTGGTTTTGATTGCCTGGGGCGGGTGGCTGATCACGATTGCCTGAGGAAACATTGGTGTATTCACAGGCTGGATAAAGGCCACCGCAGAGCGATCTTCAACACGTCACCGGACAAGCAATTTCTGCGGGAGTTTAAGTCCCGCTCCGAATCCTTTGCGGTCATTCGGCTTGACCTGACGCAAGCATTCAAGACAAGCGGCAAAGTAAGGGCCGATCACAGGAAAAATCAGGCGGGGATACCTGCCTTTGCAAGCCCTGCAAGGTAAAGTTCCATTTGATCCTCCCGCTTCAGATAGAACAGCTTATTTTTTGCGAATGACCGCGAGAATTTCGGCTCTTCCACCATTAGGTTATGTACCATCTTGGCCAGATCTTTGTCCCGCCCGAGATTGGCAAGCGCCACGACTGCATGCGCGGTGGCCCAGTATTGGCAATTTGGCACATCGCGAGCCCGCTCTGCCCAGTCCAGAGCTTTCTCGAACTGGTGATCGAAAAGCAGAGTCAGCGCGCCATAGCTCAGAAAGGCCCAAAGCTGTGGATGGTTAGGGCTCATCTCCACGGCTTTTTCGAAATTGGCAATCGCCTCTTCGTATCGTCCCTCATAAGAAAGTGAGTCTCCCAATCCGCAATATGCTGGAGCCAGCGTCGGGTTCAATTTGATTGCAGTTTCATTCTCAGCCAGCGCGCTGCGGTATTCCCGGCGGGCCAGTTGGACTCTGCCCATCAGCATGTAGAGCAGCGCATTCTGGTTATCCATTGAAACGGCGGTGCGTGCGGCAGCCAGCGCTTCGTCCATAAGGGCAGAATCCGGTTCCGTGTCCCAATACACCATCCCGAGAATCGTGGCATAGGCCCACCAGGCATGTGCCTCGGGAAAACTGGGGTCCAGTTCGCGGCTTTGGAGAAACAACCTCTGAGCTTCACGGTTGCTTACGGCAGTAAACTTGTAAAAGTGCGCAAGCCCAAGATGATAGCAGTCCCAGGCATGGGGGTTTCGGCGCGGCGTATCTTCTAACTTGCGCCGGATCGCATTTCCGACCTCGGGCTCCAGCCTGCCAACAATTTTTTCCGTGATCTCGTCCTGAACATCGAAGATGTCTTCCAACTGACGGTCATATTTTTCCGCCCACACGTGGTTGCCAGTCGATGCGTCAATCAGCTGAACCGTGACTCGAATGCGCGCGCCCGCTTTCCTGACTGAGCCTTCGACAACGTAGTCGGCGTCCAAGTCATCGGCGAGCTGCCGAACATTCGGGGATTTTCCCTTGTAGGCAAAGGTCGTGTTGCGCGCGACGACCTCGAGCCAGTGGTGTTTCGACAGAGCCGTAATTATGTCTTCGGACAACCCGTCCGAAAAATATTCCTGTTCAGGGTCGCCTGAAATGTTGTCAAATGGTAATACGGCGATCGCAGTTCCGTCAGGGGACCCGGGCGGTTCAGAATCATAAAGCGGATCTACAGACTCGGCGTCCCCCCACCACCAGACTGGCACCGGTCGATCAATGTTCTTAAGCTCACGGTTTTCTCCGCCTTGGAAGGCGCAAGCCGTTTTGCTGTCCAGGCATTCATAGGCGGAGCCGGAGATGAGAACCTGCCCGGCTTCGGCAAGCGCTTCCAAACGAGCGGCGACGTTAACGCCGTTACCAAACACATCATCCTCCTCGAAAACGACTTCACCTGTGTGTATCCCAATTCTCAACTTCAGTGTATTCTCGCTGGCCAAAGAGTTCTGAATGGCGACAGCACAGGTCACAGCGTCAGAGACTGATGGAAACTCGACTATCCAACCATCCCCCATGCATTTCACTAAATTGCCGCGATGCGCGACTACAGAAGGGTCAAAAAGCCCAGATCGAAGCTCTCGCAACGCGCTGAGAGTTCCGCTTTGATCCGAGTTCATAAGGCGGGAATACCCAACCAGATCGGCTGCTAGTATGGCGGTCAGCCTGCGTTTCAGAGGTCATCCTCCTCCGAGCAAAGTGCAATTATCAAAGATTATCATGCGCAGGCTTGGAAAGAAACCGAAGGGCGACTTCGTCTGCAAGACGGCCGCCGGATGAGTTAAGTTGCAGCGAAGGCATGAGCAAGGCCATTGGATGTCACAGTCGTGCCGAAGCGCAACAGCAGCGCTACTGGCCCACGCGTAACAAGCTGAATTGGAAGGACTGAGAGCTTCCCCAAGGAGTATGGTGTGTGTGCTTCCGATGCGTGACCAGGGAAATACGATCGCCTAATACCTCACATAGCCCCTCTGGATCATAGCGAACGATCGGCAAACCGCTGCACTTCTTCGGACCGTCGAGCGCAAACGTTGCGATAATCGCATGGCTACCTGGGAGAAGGCAGCGGTACAACTGGTCCCGGTAGGCGGAACGGTCGTCCGCATCGACAAGGAAATGAAATACTGCGCGATCGTGCCATAGATCATAGCTTCTCTCCGGGCTCCAGGTTGTGACATCGGCTGCGATCCATTCAATCTGCTCGCCTACGGCGCCAAGTTGTCCACGAGATCGATCAAGCGCAGCTTTGGATACATCGAGCACAGAAACGTCGCTCAGTCCTCTTTCGATCAGGCGTTCTGCGAAGTGTGAAGTGCCTCCGCCTATGTCTATCACAGAGGAGGCATTATCGACGCCGACCACGTCGCAGAGCTCCAATGAGATCGAGGGATCATCCTGATGCCAACTCAGCTGGGTATCGTCTTTCTCGCGGTAGACCTCCTCCCAGTGGCTCACTCTCTCGTCTGCCATGGTGTCTCCACTTGATCCCGTCAGGTGGTGATCATGTAACTTTAGGTCAATGACTGCAATGTCCGCAACTCGGTCGTTGCCCGAGTTTTCGCGAACGTCCGCTCTTGGGTGCAAAGGGGAATCCGCGGAACAACTCGGGATTCGCAAACGTGTCGGTTTGGACTTGCGACCCGACAACGAATACATGCCAGGCAAACGCGTCGGACAATAGTTAGAGGGCTTGGAATAACAGAGGTGGTGTCAGTTTCGCGTTCAAAGTGACAGCGCGCTTGTCTGCTCACACATATTTGCACATGCCGCGAACTATTCGAACTTCGGCTCTGTCTTAGACATGCTTTCCCTTGACTCCATGCTTTCCCACCATGTGTGCAATCCAGGTTTGTCCGAAAGAATGGGTTCTGCATCTGGCGTTTGCACAAAGTACCAGAACACGGGGGCCAAGTGGAGATCGGCAAGGCTCAGATCGCCCCCAACCAAATAGGGATTTCCATCTTGCAAGTCCTCAAGAGTGCCGAGGGCTTTTTGGATCTCGGGCAAAAGGGCTTGGCAGGCAGCTTCGTCGGTCTCGCCACCCATCATCGGTGCAAAAATTCTTTGCTCGCACAAACCAATGACCGGGCCATATGTATAGTTGTCGACAATGCTTATCATCTGCGCCATGCGGGCGCGCTGTTTCAAGCTACCGGGCTGCAATGCTGTGCCATCGAACCCTTCGTCGATGTAACGCTCAATCGCGCCGGTCTCATAAAGGTGAAATCCATTGTGCTCAAATGCCGGAACTTTGCCGAACGGTTGCCTAGCAATCTGTTCAGCTGGCATGCCTTCCATGAAATCAACCTCGACATGGTCATAGTCGACCCCTTTTTCTTCCATAACGAGGCGCACCGAGCGTGTGTATGTGCTGTAACTTGGTCCGTAAAGAGTCAGATTTGCCATTTGACGTTCCTCCCTGAGTTGGAAAGCTAGCACAGCTGCAACTGGCACGCATCGCTTCGGTGAAGCTTTCGGGCAAGAGTCCGGGGTATAGTCGCTTCGGCACAAGAGCTGCCTCTTGGCTTACGGTGAGTTTTGGGGCTAAACCCGCTGCCGTCTGATGCCCACTGGAGAGTCCGGAAACGGGCAGAAAGCTGCCGTCAGGTCGCATCAGTCGTACGGGCAACTCTTGGCACGAGGCCGATAGAGCGCCTAAGGCAGCAATTGAAGCTGAACCAGACATTCAGGTCCCGTGCGCCAACGGCAGGTTTGTTCACAACTCGGACGTTCGCTGCAACTTGCTGAAACGTCTACGTTGCGGACGAAGTGTGGATTCGCGGTACTTGCACCAATTGCAGTTTGATGTGCTTTGCTGACGTCAGAATGAGCGTGAAACGGATGTACAACATCACCGCAAGGCGGATGATTTCGAGACCGTTTATAAGTACTTGAAAGAGGCAGGTCTGCTAATGAGCAAAAGATACGCAACCGCCCTGCAGCGCTCTACCCAAGTTCTTCTGACAAGACCCCAGAGAGATATCGCATCGCTAGCTTTGGATCACCGAATTACGTGAACCGAACACTTGGCATGATGCACGACTCTGTTCGCTGTGGAACCTAGAAATATGTCCTCAAAACCAAGCTTGTGCGAAGCCAAGACGATGCAATCCGCATCACTCTCATTTGCGAAGTCGACAATAGCCCTACCCGCGTGCCCAGAGATGAGCCGAGCCTTCGCGCCTGGAATTTCAGAAGCAGTTTGATGCAGGTTTTCCAGGATTTCATGCCGCGTATTGGCAAGTATTTCGCTGGGAATCTGAGACCCTACATACGCCGGAATTGGTCCTTGGACGTGTATCACGGTGAATACAGCGTCCGCATCAGCCAATTGGCGCGCGGCTCCAAACGACGCTTGTGTGTCGTGTTCTTGGTCCAGAGCAACCGGGATCAGGATATTCTTGTACATTTGACCTCCTATCTACTGCTCCGGTGATTTCAGTTTGGTTTTTCGGAAGCAGGAACCCTACACAGGGTTAGACTTTGAAGATTTCCCCGCGCTCTTTGTAGAGGCTGCAACATCACCAACTGTTTTCTCAACAGCTTCAGCTTCGGTTTCAGCAACATAAGATGCACAACGGGACACCGTTTCAAACCATTCCTGCGCGTCAGCAACCAACCGCTCAGCCGAATGGCGCTGCCATTCCGCCATGCTCTGAAGGGCTTTCGATGGATCGGACGGGTTCGCGGAAGACACATTGCGTGCAGCTTGTAGAGCCGTCCGGACGGCCTCATGACGCCGTTCGAACCAATGCTGCGCAAAGGCCTCTGTTTCTTCGAGCAATTTTTCTTGTGCGTCCCAAAATTGTTCGATCTGGGCACCGAAGGCCGGATTGCCAGACATGGGCGGCTGCATTTGTTTGAAAACATCCAAAAGTGAGGTCGGGCTATTTGTGTTAAATTTCTTTGTCGGCATCGAAAGTTCCTCCTCATTTCCTGAATGAGTTATTGTGCCAAGTGCGGCGCGCTTTCGCCTTAATACAGATCAATATCCTTTTTTAGGGATCTTCGGCCTAAGCTGCGACGGGACACTCGCATTTTCTCCGTCATCGGTTCCTAGCAGGCAGGGTTGGGGTTAGAGTAGTCTAGACAAGAACTTAACGCTTGGTTTTCTATGCACATTGCCGGCTTTCTGATTACCCTTGGTGTGCTCTTCCTTGCCGGATTGGCCGCCGACCAACTCGGCCGGGCCACGCATCTTCCTCGTGTTACAACCTTACTTTTCCTTGGCTTGATCGCAGGGAATGCCGGAATGGGGTTGATCCCACTCGACGTTGCAATGTGGTTCGATGAGGTATCCATCGTTGCACTGACGATGGTCGCATTTCTTCTTGGAGGATCATTGACCCGCGAGAACCTAGTTCGGCATGGCCGAGCCATTCTGACGATTTCGATTTCAACCGTGGTTGCAACCCTTGTTATTGTGTCTGCTGGACTGGCCGCAATTGGCGTGCCCTTCGGGTTGGCGCTGGTGCTGGCGGCAATTGCTACGGCTACAGCTCCGGCCGCCATGACAGACGTGATCAAACAATCTGGGGTGTCCAACAGCTTCACCGAGACATTAAAGGGCATAGTCGCAATTGATGACGCTTGGGGTCTGATCGTATTCAGTATCGCCCTGGTTCTGGCTGGTCATTCGGACGGTTGGGCCACCATCACGACCACAGCGATGTGGGATTTCGGAGGGGCTATTTTGTTGGGTTCCGCACTAGGCGTGCCATCCGCTTACCTGACCGGTCGCTTGAAACCGGGAGAGCCAATGCAGGCAGAAGCAGTGGGCATAGTCTTTCTTACAGCGGGCCTCGCGCTTTGGTTGGAGGTTTCATTCTTGGTAGCAGGCATGGTTGCGGGCGCAGTTATAGGGAATCTCGCCCGCCATCACGAGCGTGCTTTCCATGAGATCGAGCACATTCAGTGGCCATTCATGATCCTGTTCTTCCTGTTGGCTGGCGCCACGTTGGATATTGAAGCCTTCGGCTTGATGGGCTGGGCTGGTGCTCTTTTCCTATTCTTGCGCACCGTCGCCCGCCTCGTCGGGGGTTATTACGGAGCGAGACTTGGCGGCCTGCCTAGCCGTCAGACCCGCTGGTACGGTCCAGCTTTGTTACCACAGGCCGGTGTCGCGGTAGGAATGGCCCTTGTCGCCGGAGAGCAATTTCCACATTGGGCCGCGTCGATCATGGCCTTTACTCTAGTCAGTACTGTGGCCTTCGAGGTGTTGGGGCCGCCGTTGACTCTCATGTCAATCAGACGAACGGCTGACACGGATGAGCAGATTGGTCAGTGACTATTCAGACTGGATCGATTCAAGAAAGGCGAGCAAATTCGCCAACGGCAGGCCTACCATTATAGGTTGCCCATTAGGCAGAGCCACCGTGATTTGTTGGTCTGTCTCAAACACCGCGCCAAAGATTGGCATTTCGCCGCCATGGGCGAGCAATTGTGAACGACCATCAATCTGTTCAGCTATGCGAACTATCGGAAATACACCGTCGTTTTCGCCCGCCAATTTGGTTAGGTCGGGTGTTCGAATAGCCAGCATTTCGGCCATTGGTCCGTCTCCGGTCGCTTCGAAACCGTGACATTGCCAGCAATACGTCCGGTACAAATCACTTCCCTCACTGACGCTGACCTCCTGCGCTAGTGCAGGTCCCGTGAACAACAGTGCCAGTAAAATCCCGCGAACAATCTGCATATGCTCCTCCAATTCGCTGCCCCGGATGAAGATCTTATTAAACGGTGTAGCTAGGGAACGTCTTTGACCTTGCTCATGTTGTTCGCACCAGTACCAACATTGGCGTTTCAGTCAAATAGCGTTTGAGCGCGCGCCGAATCTAATCCAGCCCGGCCTCCAACTACGCCACCTCGTCATCGACCCCACCACCCTTGCGCCCAGACGGCACACCTTCCAATGCGTTCAAATGCCAACGAATTCGCCAGAGGTGATAAGACACGCGATGCAACCATCTGAGGGCATCCAAGCGAGCCCAGACCACTTCATCCGGCAGACTGTCAGTCGCAGCGTCGGAGATGAGCAAGTCTCTGCGAAGTTTCCTCTGTCGCCGCAGAAAACGGCGAACGCGGTTCAGCGAACTTTCACACTTCACTGGATTGTCGACTTCCAAGTAACCATCAGTTGCTGCAACCATCACCGAAGCAAGCCGTTTCAAACGCCGGTCTTTTGGTAACTCGCTTATCCGATCATCTTGGCTACACCGGTAAAGCAGCCGGTCAAGATGATCGAGGATATGGTACATACCCTTGATGTTGGATAACTCTACATCGGACCTGCTGGACGGTTCTATCTTGTCTAGGTACGAGCGCGCTTCGGATACAGCAGTCTCAATGTTCTCCCGCCCATAGTCGGCTCCGCTTGACTGCGATACCTCAATACATGACCGAAGGTGCGCCACTTCGGCCCTTACAACACGTTCGACTGCAGCTTTTGCTGCATCCACAGCTATTTCCGGCATCCCGAGGACGAGAGGATCCAAAGATCTCGTTAACTCAGCACCTCTGTCGGGTACAAGCGCCTCGACAAATCTGGCGAAGGGTTTCGCGAACGGCAAGATCAGCGCCACGCCTATGGCGTTGAAGAAACTATGGAACGCGACAAGCGCAGTCAGAGAATTTCCTGCCCCCGCGCCGCTTACAAGGACCGAAGTAAACGGCCCCAGCAGGAAAAATGCCATTATACCCGTCATCACGTTGTAGATCACATGAGCAAAACCGGTGCGGCGAGCCATAGTGCCCCCACCAAAGGTGGCCAGAACAGCGGTGAAAGTCGTCCCCACGTCCATTCCAATGACAAGTGCCGCCGCTTGAGGGAAGTTCACAGCACCAGCGCTTAACGCAGCCAATGCTGTCGCGACGCCAGCGCTCGAAGACTGCGTCACCATCGTTATCAGGACGCCGATCAATACAAGCTTCAGCCTGCCTAGCAGTGTATCTGGCGGAAAATCGGCAGGGGTAACTACGCCGCGAAACGCGTCAAGCCCGGACTTGAGCTGCTCGATCCCAATGAAAATCAAACTGAACCCGGCCAACGCCAGTCCGAGGCCGGAAACTGTTTTTCTTCCCGAAAGCGCCAGCAAAGCCCCAATAAAAACAACTGGCAACATCACTTGCCCCAAGTCTAACTTGAACCCCAAGAGCGCGACGAGCCAACCTGTCATGGTCGTTCCGATATTGGCCCCAAAGATGATCCCAAGCGCTTGGGGAAACGTGAGCAGACCAGACGCGACAAATCCGACGGCCGCAACGGTGGTCGCACTGGAAGATTGGATTGCAGCTGTCGTGACCGCGCCTGTTACGGCCCCGGTAAACGGTGTCGACGTGAACCGGCCCAAAATATCCCGCAGTCGCGCCCCTGCCAAAGCCTTCAATCCGTCCGTCATCAACAGCATTCCGACAAGGAACAGGCCGATGCCGCCCAAGGCTGGTAACAGGTTCCAAAACATCACGAATAGCTTTCCACCCTAAATCTCACACCGACTAACACGTTTGCTTTGCCTTTAAGTTCGACGACAAACGACAGTTGGTTTGCGTTCAGCCTCGCAGACCCGACGCCGCGAGTTGATTGACATAGATCAAAGCACCAACATGAACTACATAGTGAAATTCGAATGTTTCAACATATTCTACGTTCACCGTCCTGTCCCCAAGTAAACACAAAGGTGAATGGAATTTTGAAGGAGCGGAAGTTCCACCCACGGGGGCTCGGCAGGAGTGATGGCGAGCCCCCAGTTAGTTGATTGGCGCCCAATGCGCCCAGACGTTGAGACACAATGCATTCGGTGCGGCTTTGACCATAGGATTAAGCCGCTGCGCCAATCGAGACAAAAAGAGAAGGACGCCACTGACGACGTTCGGAATGGGCAGTTGGCGGAAATCACTTATGAACTCTGTTGATCCAAACGAACAGAAACTCAGACGGGCCCTTACTACCCCGTTGCTCACGCTTTATGGCCTTGGGGTAACGGTCGGAGCGGGCATTTACGTTTTAGTCGGTGCAACAGCAGACATTGCCGGACCGTTTGCGGCGTTGTCGTTCGTTGTAGCCGCGCTCGTTGTATCACTCACCGCGCTTTCGTATGCGGAACTTGCAACTCGATTTCCTGTCAGCGCAGGTGAAGCAGCCTATGTTGAGGCGGGATTTCGGAAAAACTGGATGGCGGTTTTCGTTGGGCTTGCGGTGGCAGCCTCGGGCGTTATCTCCGCTTCTGCCGTTGCAATTGGCGCAGCATCATACCTTCACGCTTTGACCGGTTTTTCGATCCCTATTTTGAATATCAGTGTTGTTTTGATCATGGGTTTAATCGCACTTTGGGGGATCACTGAGTCGGTCTTTGTTGCGGCCGTCATCACGATCATCGAGATCGCAGGTCTTTTCTTTGTGATTGGCTGGGGCATGTCGATCCAGGATCCGCAGGGATACGGGATCAGTTCGATGCTTCCGCCGCTGGAACTCGACGCGTGGAAAGGCATTTTCGCAGCATCACTTCTCGCCTTCTTTGCATTTGTTGGCTTTGAGGACATGGCCAATGTCGCTGAAGAGGTTAAAGACCCTGTGCGCACCATCCCAAAAGCGATTATGCTAACTCTCGTTCTGGCGACCGTGTTGTATCTTGGAACCTCAATGACCGTTCTACATGTTGTTCCGATCGATGTTCTTTCGACGTCCGCAGCACCCCTCGCGCTTGTGTTTTCAAACGCCCCCGAGGTGATTAAACAGGGCTTTTCCGCAGTCGCGATTGTGGCGACAGTCAATGGAGTACTGATCCAGATGATCATGGCCTCGCGGGTGATCTACGGACTAGCAGACCGTGACCATTTGCCGAAGGTTCTGGCGATAGTCCCTAAAGCAACGCAAACACCGGTTGTTGCTACTTTGCTGGTTGTGGCGATAATCGTTCTGCTGACTCAAACTATACCGATTGGTACTTTGGCAGAGCGCACATCCCAGATCGTTCTGGGCGTCTTTGTGCTCGTCAACATTTCGCTGATCCTGCTGAAGATGCAGCCGGACGAGGCCGCCAAGCATTTCCGCGTTCCTCTTGTGGTACCGATCCTTGCGGTGATCACCAGTGCATTGCTTTTCGGATCTGGATTTCTCTAACTAGACAAAACGACCCAAAGGCCTCCACGAGCTGCCATGGCATATGACGACTGACCAAACTTCCATAGGATCAAAACTTTCGGCCTGGTGGCATAGAACGTTTGTGGATCTGGTTCAGCAGCTGCAATGGTCCTATCTGCCGCCATTGATGGTCTATTTTGCGGCCGGCGTGTCCGGCCTGACCTCAGTCGTCGGCGCTTTTTTCCTGAAAGACTACCTCGATTTATCCGCCTCTTTCGTTGCAGGACTCGCGTTTTGGGCTGGTATCCCGTGGATACTCAAAATGCCGCTTGGTCATGTTGTGGACCTGTTTTGGCGCTGGAAGTCCCTGCTGATCTTGTTCGGCGCATCCCTGATCACGTTATCTTTGCTCACCATGTACGGCCTCGTGACCGCACCTGCGCAGATGTCCAGTTTCATGCCACTGGAAGACTGGTATGTTGTTGCCTTGCTCTTGGCGCCTTCGGGCTATGCCATTCAGGACGTTGTTGCCGACGCCATGACGGTTGAGGCGGTGCCAAAGGTTGACCCAAACGGCCTACCATTTTCGCCTGAAGAAACCCGTGCTCAGCACACGACGATGCAAACCTTGGGCAGAGTTTCCATTATTTCCGGGTTTGCCGCGGTTGCAGCTGTAAACATCTGGATTTTCTCTGGAACAGAGGACTTGCAAAAGCCCGATCGTCTTACACTTTATGGCCAAGTTTACCTGATAGCTCTGGCTATCCCTGTATTGTCCGTAAGCGGCGTCGTCCTTCACAGCTTGATCCAGCGTCAGCGTATAAGATCGGGCCACCCGCCCTACAAGCCGGATGAAGTCACCGAAGTCAAATGGTCCATATTGCTGGGCGGCCTGGCATTCGTTGTGCTTAGCATCGTGTTGGGAACCGCCGATTTCGAGTTTGCGCAAGAAACAGTCTTTGCGGTTTCTCTAACGGTGATCCTGTACCTCATGTCGCGCCTACTCAAAGAGCTGGAACCGGCCCAAGCCAAAGCCTTAATCGGGACAGCGACAATCATTTTTGTTTTCCGTGCCGTTCCTCTGCCGGGACCAGGCCTGACTTGGTTTGAAATCGATGAACTGGGGTTCGATGAACAATTCCTAGCAATTCTGGCTCTGTTAACTTCGCTGCTGGCGTTGCTCGGGTTAATCGTTCTCCGGCCGTTTATGGCCAATCGCTCCATTGCGCATGTGGTAGTATTGCTGACGATCGCCGCGGGCGTTCTCTCACTGCCCAACCTTGCCCTCTACTACGGTGTACATGAATGGACGGCGGCGCATACCGGCGGAGTCGTCGACGCAAGGTTCATTGCCATTCTTGATACAGCGGTTGAATCGCCGCTTGGGCAGATTGCCATGGTCCCGATGTTGGCTTGGATCGCACGCAATGCCCCAGTTCAATTGAAAGCGACCTTTTTTGCCGTGATGGCATCGTTCACAAACATGGCATTGTCGGCCAGCAGCCTCAGCACCAAGTACCTCAACCAGACGTACGTAATCACGCGCGCTGTCACCAACCCTGAGACCGGTGAGGTCACGTCCACCGCAGACTACAGTCAACTTGGATACCTGCTAATATGCGTGGCCATGATCTCAGTGATTGTTCCACTCGCTACAGTGTTCTTCGTTCAAAACTCACGCTTCCGAACGAGCGAATGATTACTGGCTTTCCACCTCTCCCAGCAGAACTCTGAGATGTGAGACCGGGACGCCGATGTTTGAACCACCAAACTCGGGCAGGATCGCAGCATTGATGGCAACGACCTCGCCCCGCCGATTCAATGCTGGCCCTCCACTCCCACCGGTCGTAGTCTCAGCGTCATAAACGATTGCGCTCCCACTCGTCCGCGCAACGATCCCCTGGCTTGCTAGCGGGTGGATCTTGCTTTGTGCTGAAAGCCGGGACGCTATCGACCAAAAATTCAACGTCCCCTCTGTTTCCAGTTCCTCTAGAAAGCCCGGGCCAGCCTGCGCGATCAATGCTTTCAAACCCGTTGGATACCCCAACAGATAAAGCTCTTCACCCACGCGCGACGTGGCATCCGCCAACGGAATGCCGAGGCCCTGAACGCGACTTGTCTCAACTGCCAAAATCGCCAAGTCTGCAGCTTCACTGAACCTGACCAAACGCGCCTCTATTGGTTTCGTCTGATCAGGCAAATAGGCCAGCAGCCTCAACATCTCTGGCTCAAGGCCAGCGTCACTCAGCGCTTTTTCTCGGTTCCCCGAGGTCCAGGGCAAAGCGACATGGCGGTTGGTCGCCATCAACGGGACCCCAGCGATCAAAAACCCCGTTCCGGTGAACTGAAACTCTGCAGGTTCGCCGGTCCCGTCCGGTTCGATCCAAGGCTGACCAAACGGGGTTTTCAGGTTTTCTCTGTTCGGTCCCAAAACGTGCCGTAGTATCTTCCCGCTTTCCACGTGGCGCAATCCATAAGCTCCCTGAAGGAAAGCGACAGATCGAGTGGAGGCAGCTATCACTCGCGTGGGTGCCCCCGCCCGCTGTTCCAAGGTTCCAAGACGCTGCTCGGTCGACAGAATTTGGTTCTCAAAAGCGTCACGCAACGAAGCTAAGTCATCAGGCGTAAGTGCATCTTCTCGCGTCTGGGCAAGCATAACCGCGACCGCTTCGATCTTGCGGGACTCCTTTTCGATACTATCCGCCAAGCGCCGGTCGTTTTGGTAAAGCAGGTACCCAAACCCCGCAATCACAAGAAGCGTTGCAAGAACCGTGATCCTGAACAGTATCGTGGTTTGAGAGGCAAGCCGCCGCCCACTATCGCGCAAGGCACCAGATATCTTTTTGGCGAAGGGTCGACGGCTCGTTCGGGTGTAAGCATATGCATCGCTGAGGATATCTTCGACTGTGTGGTGTGCGGGAAATGAGTGATCGCACAATCTGTATCGAGACATGGGGCCCTTTTCGCCGAACTCGATCATGTCACCATGCCTAAGAGACGCCGCAGAGGCTTTTTGCCCGTTTACCCATACATTGCGCCCAACCGATGCGGCTATTGTGTAACCGTCGTCAGCCCACTGTAGTGTGGCAATATCGTTGTCATGGGGAGGCAGGTCATCTTTGGGTCGAATGCTTAACACCCTGCCATCACCAACAGAGACGGTCAGGGCTTTATCGACAAGCCAGTTCACGTTTCCGCGCGATGGACCTGTAAGGCTCTCCAGAAAGGCCCGCACCTCACCTTCACCACCATTCACTGAGGGTGTCATGTCGCTCACTTCTGGTTTGCGCATTGTGGCCCCCTATCCAAACGCGTGAGGGCATTCTACCACGCCGCAACACCAAACCCATGGTTTGACGCAAATGTACAAAAAATCACATTTAAACAAGCACCTGCGATGTTTACCGAATTCAACCCAAAACATCTATCAGACCGCAGTTCGAAGAAGGCCGATCCATGATCGGCCCTCTGCTTTGGCATTTTCAAGCCTCGTATCGAGCCAACTGACCGTCTATTTCGACGATACTTTGATCTTACGGCTTGGATCCTGAGGCTCAGTTTTCGGCATTTCGATATGCAGAACGCCCTTGTCGAATGTTGCTGAAATCTTGTCGATTTCCACAGTGTCTGGCAGCGACATGGCTCTGGAAAAGCTGCCATAGCTTCTTTCGCTGACACGCAGATCGCCCGTTTCGTCATGCGCAATCTTCTTCTGACCGCGCAGGATTAGCCTGCGATCCTTGATTTCAATTTCCACATCATCCTCTTCGAGCCCTGGCAATTCAGCCGTCAGGACAATCGCAGAATCCGTTTCTTGGACATCGATTGCAGGTGAAATCGCACCTGTCATGTCAAGAGACGGAAAACCCGTGCGTTGCGCAGCCGTTTCCATTGGTAGGAAAGGTGATCCTCCCCCGAAAAAACGCGACATCAGGGTTTCCATTTCACGCCGAAAGTTGTCAGAGAGCGGATGCATTCCAGTGAAAAGTTGTGGGGACTTTTTGTCTTCTAGCATTTCGAGCCTCCTCCTTTGGCCTGATTTCACGCGCGCAACATTATGACAGGAAAAGTGGCAAAGGACCTTGATCTTGCGCAAGCATGCAACCTCAGCATCAGCCAGACCGAACGCAGCGGCTGAACGAACAGAAACGGGAAACGTCGTCCACTAAACCTGCCACGTCGTGGTGGAGTTAGCACCATTCCCAGTAGTCTTGATCGGAAACCCAGGTCAGCTTAGCGTTTATTTTGAATGAGCCCGAGTTGCCTACCTTTAGCGCAGTGGAGCAAAACCGTATGAAATGGCCTTATCTGGCGCTGATTTACGTTTTGCTGATCTTGGCTCCCCTGGGTTTTTCTTGGTCTCTGGGATGGCCAACACGATCATTTCATCAAGAGCTCGCGTCCGGGCTTGGAATGCTTGCTTTTTCAATAATCTTAGTCGAGTTCCTGCTGTCTGGGCGGTTCAGGTTCATCTCTTCCGGTCTGGGTATGGATGTAACCATGCGAGCGCATCAGTTGATGGCGCGTACAGCACTCGGCTTTGCGCTGATACACCCGCTGCTATATCAGGGCACGCCTTCGGGCGGACGCCGTCCGTGGGATGAAACAAACCAACTTACGATTTCGACCGACTTTTCTGTGCTGGTATCGGGCATCGGCGCATACTTATTGCTGTTCATTTTGGTCGCCTCGGCAATTGCACGCAAATCCCTTGATTACAAATACGAAACATGGCGCCTCTTACACGGGCTGGGAGCCTTGGTGATCGCATGCCTGCTGTTGCATCACACGGTCTATGCTGGGCGCTACGGTGGGCATCCGCTACTAACCTATCTCTGGCTTGCCCTAACCTGTATTGCAGTTGGAACTTTGCTGTATGTCTATCTCGTTCGCCCTTTACGTCAGAGGAAAAGACCGTGGCGTGTCACGTCTGTGTCTCGACTAACGCCGAAGCAATGGGAGTTGCGCGTCGTGCCAGATGGTCACAACGGACTAAACTTCGAAGCAGGGCAATTTGCTTGGCTAAACGTCGGCCACAGTGTTTTTTCGCTGCATGAGAACCCATTCTCGATTAGTTCCGCACCAGCCGAAGGCCCCGAAGTTTCATTCGTGATAAAGGAGCTTGGGGATTTCACATGCGGCCTCGGACAGATCGCTCCGCAAACCACGGCCTATCTGGATGCCCCGCACGGAAATCTGTCGATCAGCCACCGAACTGAGAAAGGCATTGTTCTGATCGCAGGTGGTGTCGGGATCGCGCCCATGTTGAGCATTGTGCGTCAGGTACGGTTGAGCGGAAAACAGTACGATCTCAAGCTTATCTATGGCAACCGGGTGGAGGAGCAGATTGCTTTTCGCCAGGAGTTGTCCAAAGAAGAAACAGTGTTTGTTCTATCCGAGCCGCCAGAGGATTGGTCCGGAGAGACAGGATTGATCGACGGTCATCTGTTGGACCGCAATTTGTCTTCTGTTCAATTTGAAAGCTGGCTTTTTGTTCTCTGCGGCCCCCCTGCCATGATGGACACCGTCGAAGATCATCTGATTGAGCGGGGCACCGCTTCACACCGGATTTTGTCTGAAAGGTTTGACTATGATTAGACTGCTGAGAAATCTGCCCGCACGCCAACAAGTGAAACTCGCAGTGTGGTTGATCAGTATTTCAATCTTCGTCGCTGTCTTGGCCTTTTGCTTAAGGTAGAAAGCGAGACCGCCAGGGGTTGGCTCGCTTCAAGGCTGCCGGCCGAAAAGGCAGTTTTTCTTGGAGATGGATGCCGTCACGAACTTCCTTAAAAACATGCTCCGCGTGGACAGCATGAGCATATCGCAACGATCCAGATATGCCGCTATGAAACGCCTTTGATAGAGATCAAGGGCAACGCACGTCACTTATTCATAATAAGCAATCTATTCAGACCGATTTATGGGAGGATCGGAATGACCTTACTCATCGCCTTCGCCACGGTCGAAGGCCAAACAGCAAAGATTGCGCGCTTCATCACCGATCTCGCGAAGAATGCCGGTTTCGACGCAAAGCTGATCAATACTGATGAAATGCCCAGCCACGTTTCACTTGACGATGTGGTCAAGGTTATTCTCCTGGCCCCTGTCCACGAGCGTAAGCACCCCAAGTCATTCGAAGCATTTGTCGCTTCAAATAGAGATGCCTTAATGAAGCGAAAGTCCCTCGTGCTTTCCGTCGGTCTAAAAGCTGCTTTTGCGTCAGGTCGAGAAGAAGCACGCGACTATCTTGACGAAATGCTTCTTCGAACAGGTTTTGAACCAAATGCGACGGCTTTGATCGCAGGCGCGGTGAGGCCCGAAAACTACGGGTATTTTGAGAGGGAGATTCTTCAGCACGTCGTCTTGCTCGGTCGAAAAATCGATCCACGAGAAGGGGCAAGGGAGTTTACTGACTGGGATGAACTCACGTTAATTGTGATAGAGTTCCTTGGCGAAAACGGGCGGGCAAACACGCTTCAACCTCAAGCAAACTCTTAATAAAGTCTCTCAAGTATTTACCGATGAACTTTGATTGCTATGACTCCCAGAAAGTCACAGTTATCGGCTCACTTCATCAGTGTCCGAAAAGCACTGGTAAACTTGTCTGCTCCAACATTGCTTGCGTCGCGCCCCCAAAAACTGATTCTCGCAAATGGGAATGCCCAAAAGCGCCCATAACAATGAGATCGGCGCCCGCTTCTC
Source organism: Ruegeria sp. BC7 (assembly GCF_056539165.1). NCBI lineage: Bacteria > Pseudomonadati > Pseudomonadota > Alphaproteobacteria > Rhodobacterales > Roseobacteraceae > Ruegeria > Ruegeria sp. BC7. The sequence continues at coordinate 17,205 of NZ_JBQFUL010000011.1, forward strand.
TTGCTTGTTCTTGAATGCAATGTGCAACTGAATTTCCCCCGCACTGGAACTGCGACACGGTCGCCTTGCAACCGTGATGACTGAGCCATCCAGCAATGTCAGTTCCGGGCACTTCACCTTCTACGCCATCAGGCGACGACAAATCAAAACACCCGATCACAACTTCGTTGGCCGCCAGAAAAAAGGGTAAAGCTAAATGCGCGGCCCTAGACGCAGGCAGGCTATCATTCCATGCCAAAAAAATGCAGTCGCGTTGGGCAAACGGATCTCCATTGATCATCAGAGCAACCGGCGAATGAAACAATACTCCGCACGTGATCTTGTGAAATAAATCGGGGTCTTTTCGCAAATCAGCGTCTAGAAAAGCGATATCAGAGCATTTGGCTTGTTCTGCTACAAGTTGCTGTAACTCCGCTCCAAGTCCCATGAAACCAGTTACATTTGCAGATACGCCCTGCCCAGCAAGAAGCGTTTCAACTTCAGTGGCGCGAGACTTCAGGGCGGCATTTTTCGCGTGAAGAACGTCCAACCAGTTTGAGGGCAGACCCGCCTCAACGAACCTGTTTGATCCATACTTCAGGTAAGGCAGGTTAGGTAAGGCCGCGATCAATACGCAATTCAAGTGGTCGTTCTGGAAATGGGCAGTTTCAGCGCATTCCAAAATCGACGCGTCCTCAGTTTCAACTCCTACAAAATAAGCCACTGTTCTGTGTTGCATTCCCGACCTCCGCTCGGAGCTTCACTTCGTCCAAGAGCCGTACGCACTGACTAAACAAACAAATAGACAATGTTGTTAGTCGCTCATCTTACTTCGGCAGCATGAAGAACTCTTCCAGCACAATCTTTCCTTCTGCCACCGAGTACACTGCGATCTCGCGTAGGGTCATACGCTCACCCGTAGCCTTCTGAATCACTTCAGCCGTGAAGCGCACTCCAAAGCGGTTGGGTGGGTGGACGTAGGGGCCATCCACGTCTAGTTCTTGGATTTCATGCGATGCCAACCAATCCTCTCTTTTTCCCTTGATGGCTTCTCGCCCCTTTGAAACGCGGAATTGTCGAACCGGAGGCACGACTGCCTCTATCGACTGTGCGTTTTCGGCATACATTTCATCAACACTTGCAAGGCCCCTGCGCTCACGCATGGCCTGGGCGAATGATCTTCCGATTTCAATCAACTCTTCCATGAGCCACCCCCTGAATTACCATTGACAGTACCACTTCTTGCCCGCGCCAATCTTGACAAGGATCAATAAGCATATCGATGGATACTGTGAGGCCGGTTCGAACAAGTCTCAGCTAGGCCAACAGAGATGTCGCTTATAACGCGCCAAGTTCGCGCCACTCGGCAAGAGCGGCGGTGCCGTGACAACTTGAAGGTGTCTCGGCTGGGAGGGGATCGCCCCTAGTTGAAGTGATTGGATTCGGAGGAGTGAACGGCGACGAGCTTCTGCAAACTTCGCATCCGCCTTAACCGCTGCATCGTATGTCGCGAACGGCTGTTTTGTCCGCACAGCAGTCGTTCAACCAAGTTGCAGCGAATGACTGCTTCGAGCCCAAAGCGGTCAATTGGAAGAATAGTATTCTATCTTCAAATCGACTCTATACTTCTGGGTCGCTCGAAGTTTTATCGAGCTCAGCGAGTTCCTCCCAAACGCCTTCAGGGATGGACCACTCTGCCCATTCCATCGCCTGTTGAACATGCTGAGGCCACGTAACTCCGCAAATCGTCGAAGTGATATCTTCGTCTTTTAACGAGTATTGCAAGGCTGCAGCACCGACTGGAACATCGTAATGACCGCATATCTCTTCGACTGCACGTATTGGCGCAAGTATTTCATCATCTGCTGGTCGATAAACGTAGAAGCGGTGAATCGCGCTGCCTCGGGCCAATACACCTCCTGAAAAAGGTGCTGCGTTCAATATCGAACAGCCCCGCGATTTTGCGAATTCAATCAGAGGTGCCGCATTGTTATTTACCAGCGTGTGCCTGTTGTGTGTCAGGACTACGTCAAAATCCCAACCCTCCAAAATTGGCATCATCAAATCGACACGTCCCGCAGCAATTCCAACGGCCTTTGCCAAACCTTCGTCCTTGATACGAAACAACTCTTCAATCGCGCCACCGCTTTCTTTGACCTCCGATAAGTCGCTGGCGTATTCGACATCATGGATGTGGAGAATATCAACGCTGTCGACACCGAGAGCTCTAAGGCTTTCCTCAAATGATTTTCGTGCTTGGAATGCATCGAACGCGCCGGTTTCCAGATTCCTGTCGACTTTGGTGGAGAGGACTCGTCCCCCCGGCCACCCGCCAAGCTCACGAATGACTTTCCCGATGCGCTCTTCACTTCGGCCCATGGCATAGCAACGCGACGTGTCCAAGAATGCATTTGGCTGCGAAAGAATTGCCAGAATGGTACTAATCGCTCGGTTTTCGTCGACTTCATAACCATAGATTTCCGGAATACTGCCCAAGCCTGTAGACCCAAACCCGACCTGAGGGACCCGTATCCCAGTCTGACCAATCTCGCGTAACTCCGCCATGCCATCCTCCCACTAGGTTCTGGAAATTTGCAAATGCTGCGCGATTAAATTCTTAGAAACAAGTCAGTATTGCTGCCGGGGTCTCTCTTGGGAGGCGCTGCAATCGTTCATGCAGTCCTACTATGAAGCTTTTCTGCAAAATGGTTGCTTTGTCCGCCTAGCAGTCGTTGAATGAAACTCACTTAACATCGGCACCAAGGCCGGAGCGTTCGTTGAAAAATGGAATTTAACAATTTTCATCTCGATAGAAAGCCCCACCAAGTTTGACCAGCAATCAGCCGGGGACCAGCAAAATCGCTTAAACTTGGATGGGGCTGAGTGCTGGTGGTGCAACACCTGTTATCGAAGTAGGCCAAACTATTTAGAAGGCAAAACAACTGCTGCGAACTAGTTGACCACCATTGCACACCCGGACCTCCAAATGAGACATGCGATGTGAGTTAGCGAATGGGCGATCAGAAGCGACTGCAGGTTGATGTGAAGGCTCAGCCATGGCGACCGAACCCAATCGCCTTTGCTGTTTTGGATAAGGTGGCCTTCCTTTTGCACCATTCGATGCGTGTACTCATGTTCGACAAGCGTACGAGCGTAGATCGCAGCTAGATGGACATCCGTTCCGGTCCACCGAGATCTTGGACGACCCAACAACACTTCTTGGAACACGCGCTCGGCCTTCGCTTGGTCGTGCTGCCACGGCTCCACATCTGCAGGCCATTCGATGGGGTTTTCGCCCAGATGCTTCCAAAGTTCTGATGATGTCGCGACACTCTTCCGGGGTGCCAGACCGCTTCCTTTTGGCATTCGAATATCCTCGCTTCATAGCTTGATAGGGAGACGCTAGCGGGGTGTGGTGGGGGTAACGGAAGTATCGACCGTGCGGAAAGGGTGCCGATGCCAAGTTCTGCCGCAAGCCGTCCTATGTGTCGCAGGTCCAATACAGGTATCCGGGCAAATACGGTCGCGTGGCCGTATAGGTCTCGGTTTTCTTCAAAGTCGAAGCCTACGGTCAAGTTGTCCCTGGCCCCCCATTCTGCATAGAGAGACGATTTATAGTCAAAACCGTGGTGCTGTTCTTTGAAAACGGTCGCAGAAGCAGCGGTGAAGGCTGCGTCTTTTTCTCTTAGCCACGCACCAGACAACGCAGGCGAGGCGATGGTCAGTAGCAGAAGAAGGCAGACAATCCGGCGCATGCGCGCAGCATCCGGCAGCATGGTTAACGGATCGTTAGGATTTGTTGGTTTCTGAGAAACCAGGACGTGGCTGGCATTCAAAGGAAACCCGCGACGTTTTCAAAACCTATGTTAAGTTCAGAGTGAACAAGGGAGATTCCAGATGCCGAAAATTGCTAAGAACGCAAGCGTCCAAACCGTCATCACCACCTTTGAAATGACGCCGGGCACCTGTCATGACCTGCTCGAGGCTTTAACCGATGCCTATGCGGAATTCATATCTAAACAGCCGGGTTTTGTTGCAGCTGGCCTGCATGTGAATGATGCGCAGACCCGAATTGCCAATTATTCACAGTGGGAGCGCCGCGAGGATTTTCTAGCTATGCTGCGCACCCCAGAGATGCGCACCCGGAATCGGAAGATCAACGAGCTGTGCAAAAGCTTCGAGCCAGTCATGTATGATGTTGCCGAAACATTCGGCAGTTCGTGACCTAAATCAAAGCTCTGATACACGAATTGCCGCATCTTGTCCTAAATTGAACGGAGGTGCGCGTCATGTATCACAATATTCTGGTCCCTATTTCCTTTGATGCCGAGCGAGATATTTCCGGCCCCCTGAAGCTGGCCGAAGTTTTAGCCACGCCGGGTGCGCAAGTGACATTGCTGCATGTGGTCGAGCATATTCCAAGCTATGCAATCTCTTACATGCCGCCCGAGTACTTGGCCGAAGCGCGCACGGCGCTTCAGACAGAATTGGACAATCTGGCTGCGAAGCTACCCAACGCGACAGGGGTTGTGGTCGAAGGGCATTCGGGGCGAACGATCCTTGACTGGGCGGAAGAACATAAACCCGATTTGATCATCATGGCCTCGCATCGACCGGGGATGCAGGATCTGCTTTTGGGCTCGACGACGAACCACGTGGTGCGACACGCGGCCTGCGCGGTTCATGTGGTGCGTTGATCGGGCAGTAAATCCCCTTGGGCAAGGCGCCAAGCCTTGCCGAAACCGCCATTCAGCAGACCTTCGGAAATCTCAAACTGGACAAACCCAAAGTCGGTGAAATCTGCGTATAGTTTCGCTTTGGGCCTCTGGCTCAGAAAGTGGGCGCGCAGCTTTTCGTGTTCTTCGGTCCTTCTGGCGATGAAGGTGGCGCTTGCATGCAGGGTGAGGCGCGGATGGGTCAAGGGGTCGCCGGAATTGCCCGGCTCTCCGATCAAAAGCGCGCAGACCGGGTTGACGCTTAGGGCGCGTGTGTGGTCCGCCAGCGTTGAAATCAAGGTGACCGGCGATCCGGTCTGGTCCAGAGCCAAGGCAATACGAGACACAGACGGAGCGGCTGTATCCGGGCGCAGAACGGCCAGTGCGCCATAGGTGGCGCTGGCGAGCAGGTCTTTTGCCAGTTTGCGGGCCGAGTCATCTACGTCTCGGAAAGGGGTCGAACTTGTCATGTCGCACCGCAGGGTAGGAGAGTTTGCAGCCCAAGTGTAGACGTCAGCAAAGCGTTTTGTCAGGGGTAATCGCGGGTGATTAACCCTCGGATTCGTCACAAAAATAGTGTATGATTGTCGTATGCTGCCCCAATCCCCTGTGCCGCGACAATTTTTTACCGATCCGAACACGCCAGCGCGCCGCAGGCGTGCGGAATCGTTGCGACGGCGGGCGCTTTCGCCTGTGCGAATCCTGATCATGGTTCTCTTGCTTCCGGTAACGACCGCAGCAATCGCGTTTAGCGTTTACTTGCGGACGTCCAAGTTCGAGCAGGAAGATGCGATCTTTCATCTCATCGCGTTGGGAGGGTGCTCGACCTCCGAAGTCATTCTTCCGGGGCCGTATTTCATAGGAGAGCCGGGATATCACCGACGCAACGACCCCGATGGCGACGGAGCCGCATGTGGCAATGCCTCTCAAACTGCCGCGTCCGCGACGAGTAAGTTACCCAAGGCCGCGACCGTCCACGCGGTGGGAACCGCCAAATTTATCCGGCCCTGAGTTGGCAGTTTATTCTGACTTGCCTAGCGTTGCGCGCACCGCCAAAACTTCACAATGACACGCGACGACTTCAACGAATTCTGCGCCAGTCTCAAGGCGACCACCCACGTTGTGCAATGGGGCAACGCGGATGTGTGGAAAGTGGGCGGCAAGGTCTTTGCGATCTGCGGCTGGAACGAGGGGCGCGACGCCTTCACCTTCAAAGCCACCGATCTGGCCTTTGAGGTGCTAAGCGACCAACCCGGCATCCGCCCCGCGCCCTATCTGGCCTCACGCGGGATGAAGTGGCTACAGGTCTACGAGGCGCGCGGGATGAGCGACATCTCCCTGCGCGATCATATCGTGACCTCGTATGATCTGGTGGTGGCGAGACTGACCAAAAAGGCGCGGGCGGAGTTGGGGGTTTAGGGCGGCGGTTGGCGCTTTGGACCTTTGGTGTGCTGGGCCGAAAGTTTGAATTGTGAGAAATTTCAACCGCCTCAACCTTTGTTAAAGGACTTGATTTTACGCGGGGCCGGCCACTTTGGGTGCCGATCAAGATTTGGTAGAGAGTTTCGTATTTCATCAACCTATTGTGGCGGTGTCAACACCTAGGGTAGTATGAGTGGCATAAGTAGTTGATTCTGCGATGGGCTATCGAAAGAGGTGGGCAAATGATTAAGGCAAAGAAGCAATCCTTGACCACTTCGGAGGCTGTCAGTCTTTTCCGAGAAATGATCGGTTATCGTCGAATTTTTTGCGAGGATGCAGAGTTCTTTCGGATGACTGATGTTTGGAATTGGCTGGCTGACTGTGAAGGTGAAGTCAAAATCAAAACATTCAGGACTGAAAACGCGGAGGACTACAAACGTAAAGCGGGCGTCGTTGCTTTTGGGGAACGCTCAATGCTTGTGGTCGATGAAAAGCTGCTCAAAAATGCTGACGAAGGGTGCAAACTGTCCAATTTCATGTTGGCTCATGAATTTGCACACTTGGCGCTAGATCACCACGCTCAAGAAGCCGTTGTTAAGCACTTTCAACTCTTCGCAACAGCGAGTGGCAACGCCAATATTCCTCCGACAAAGGAGGAATACGAGGCAAACTTGGCGGCTGTTTTCTTCCAATGTGGGGTGGCACTGCTAGATCCGAAAATTGACCCATTGACGCTTGCTCATAGAGCACATTCTGACGTCACTGAAGTTAAGAAAGTTACACGTTTGTGCCGCATGGACGTTTTTTGTGACGAGCTAAAGCGGCAAGCTTACGGTGTAAAGCGAGTCGTGTTGTAACAACTGAATGGCAGCGGAGGCATCTTTTGGGATTACCTTTTCCTCCGCTTCACATTCCCACCCCGCTGTCCCGGCCTGCCGGCCGTTGACCTCCCCCGCGATTTCACCGCATCTTCGGAGGCTTTCTCAACCGCCCATTGGCGCGCCATGGGGTCGTCGGCGACGGCGAGGTCGACGGCTTCCAGGCGTTTGATTTCATCGCGGATATTGGCGGCCTCTTCAAACTCCAGGTTCTCGGCAGCTTTGCGCATTTGCTCGCGCAAGCCGTCCAGATGGGCCTCAAGGTTGGCACCGTGCATCGGTTTGTCGATGGTGGCAGTGACGCGGTTCATGTCCACGTCGCCTTCGTAGAGACCGGCCAGAACGTCCTCGACGTTTTTCTTCACCGTCTCGGGCGTGATGCCGTGTTCTTCGTTATAGGCGATCTGCTTGGCGCGGCGGCGGTTGGTCTCGCCCAAGGCGCGCTCCATGCTGCCGGTGATCTTATCGGCATACATGATCACGCGGCCATCGGCGTTCCGCGCGGCGCGGCCGATGGTCTGGATCAGCGAGGTTTCCGAGCGCAGGAACCCTTCTTTGTCCGCGTCCAGAATGGCGACCAACCCACATTCGGGGATGTCTAGCCCTTCACGCAGCAGGTTGATGCCGACCAGCACGTCGAACGCGCCCAGACGCAGGTCGCGCAGGATTTCGATCCGCTCGATCGTGTCGATATCCGAGTGCATGTAGCGCACCTTGATGCCCTGTTCGTGCAGGTATTCGGTCAGGTCTTCGGCCATGCGTTTGGTCAGCGTCGTAACCAGCGTGCGATAGCCATCGGCGGCGACCTTGCGCACCTCGTCCAGCAGATCGTCCACCTGCATCGACACGGGCCGGATTTCGACCTCGGGGTCCAAGAGGCCCGTGGGACGGATCACCTGTTCGGTAAAGACACCGCCGGATTGGTCCAGCTCCCACCCGGCGGGCGTGGCCGAGACGAAGACGGATTGCGGGCGCATGGCGTCCCATTCCTCGAACTTCAGGGGGCGGTTATCCATGCAGGACGGCAAGCGGAACCCGTGTTCGGCCAGCGTGAACTTGCGCCTGTAGTCGCCCCGGTACATGCCACCGATCTGCGGGACCGAGACGTGGGATTCGTCGGCAAAGACGATGGCGTTGTCGGGGATGAACTCGAACAGGGTCGGGGGAGGTTCACCGGGCGCGCGGCCAGTCAGATAGCGCGAGTAATTCTCGATCCCGTTGCAGACGCCGGTGGCCTCGAGCATCTCAAGATCGAAATTGGTGCGTTGCTCTAGGCGCTGCGCTTCCAGCAACTTGCCTTCGCCGACCAGTTGGTCCAGCCGGATGCGCAGTTCCTTTTTGATGCCGATGATCGCCTGCTGCATCGTGGGTTTGGGCGTGACGTAGTGGGAATTTGCGTAGACCCGGATGTGGTCCATCGTGTCTGTTTTCTCACCGGTCAGTGGATCGAATTCGGTGATCTGTTCCAGTTCTTCGCCGAAGAAGGACAGCTTCCACGCGCGGTCTTCAAGGTGGGCGGGCCAGATTTCCAGTGAATCGCCGCGTACCCGGAACGAGCCGCGCTGAAAGGCCTGATCGTTGCGGCGGTATTGCTGGGCGACCAGATCGGCCATCACCTGCCTCTGATCATAGTCGCTGCCCACCTTCAGATCCTGCGTCATCGCCCCGTAGGTCTCGACTGAACCGATACCGTAGATGCAGGATACCGAGGCCACGATGATCACGTCGTCCCGCTCCAACAGCGCGCGGGTGGCCGAGTGGCGCATCCGGTCAATCTGTTCGTTGATCTGAGATTCTTTTTCTATGTAGGTGTCGGAACGCGGCACATAGGCCTCGGGCTGGTAGTAGTCGTAGTAGGAAACGAAATATTCGACCGAGTTTTCGGGGAAGAAGCCCTTGAACTCGCCATATAACTGCGCCGCCAGCGTTTTATTCGGTGCGAGGATAATGGCGGGGCGCTGGGTTTCCTCGATCACCTTGGCCATGGTGAATGTCTTACCCGTGCCAGTCGCGCCCAGCAGAACCTGGTCGCGCTCGCCGCCGTTAACGCCCTCGGTCAGTTCCTTGATCGCTGTCGGCTGATCTCCTGCCGGATTGAACTCAGTATGCATGACGAACTGCTTGCCGCCTTCCAGCTTGAGGCGGGCGCGGACATCTTCGGAGGTCAGTTGCGTCTTGTCGGAATGAGCGTAGGCCATCGGGGGATTCCTTTCGGGCCTGATTTTGATCTGTTTTTGTTCTTGTTCAAGGGGCAATTGAAAACGGAATGTTGCGACAATTCCGGTCTTGTTCGCGGGGCCAGCGTGACGCATAAACACCCTCAGCCAAGTGAGTACGGAGAGGCGACATGCGCGCACGGATTTACCAGCCTGCACGGAATGCGATGACTTCAGGGATGGCCAAGACCCGCAAGTGGATTTTGGAATACGCCCCTGCATCTACGCGTGAAGTCGACCCGTTGATGGGCTGGACTTCGTCGAACGACACGCAGTCGCAAGTGCGTTTGAAATTCGACACCAAGGAAGAAGCTCTGGACTACGCCAAGGACAACGGAATCGACGCGCAAGTCAGTGAGCCGCACAAGCGTAAGCCCAACTTGCGCTCTCGTGGTTATGGCGAGAATTTTGCCACCGACCGTCGTGCGCCCTGGACACACTGATTGATCGAAATCCAAGAGGCCGACCCGACTTCGGACGCATTGCGCCCGGTTGTTGAGGCTCATTTCGCGCATAGCGAAACTGCTGGTCCCGCCGAAAGCAATCACACAATGGATGCCGAAGGGCTGGCCGGTCCGGGCATCCGGTTCTGGGCAATGTACGAAGATGGGCAGGCAATAGGGTGTGGTGCGCTAAAGGCGCTGCCGGATGGAACGGCCGAGGTGAAATCCGTTCATGTGATTGCCTCTGTGCGTGGGCGCGGACTTGCGCGTGCGATGATGACGCGTTTGGCCGAAATCGCGCGGCATGAAGGGATCGCGGCATTGGTTTTGGAAACCGGAGCCGAGAACCTGCCCGAGTATGATGCAGCGCGTAAACTCTATGAGTCGTTGGGCTATTCCTATTGCGGCCCGATCTTCGGCTACGAAGACGATCCAAACAGCGCCTTCATGCGCTTGGGTCTTGAACCCCGCCCATAAAAACCGCAAGAAGGGCGCAGCGGTCCCGTAGCTCAACTGGATAGAGCAGCTGACTTCTAATCAGCAGGTTGAGGGTTCGAGTCCTTCCGGGATCGCCACTATTTGATCTATTTGAAAACCGGCCAGCACAAAGTACTTGGCAGTCGTATCGCTGGTATTCGCGGTTTAGCTCCTCAAACCAGCATGCCTTCCAATTGGTGTTTTCATCTGGCCAGCAAATACCGTGCGACAAGTAGAATGCCGATGATGCTGACAATAAGCAGTTCGGGATTGTCGTCGAAAAAATTTACCCACTCAGGAACTTTGGACGCACCGTAGGCGGGCACGCCGAAGAAAGCTTTAGTAACGCTACCTGTAGCGACTCCATACTCAATCATCGTTACAACACCTTTTAAAAAAACACTTCCAGATATTATTGCATAAAACATGCAGAAAATCTCGGGGTAGTTTTTCACCTGAAAATAACGCCGGTGCAGCGCGCGGATCAGCCTCGATTTTGTTCGGGTTGGGTTGCCCTTTGCGCAAATGTTTTTTCCTTGGGCGCGACACCGTTCTTGCCCCATTTCATTCGTCGCGGGTCACAATTTTTCGGGTAAGGAGAAATAATTCTTGCAACCGGTTGCAAAGAGAAACATTGTGGCACGCGAAATTGGATTCGGGAGAACCGCATGCTCAAGATCGGATTGCTGGGGGCCGGACGCATCGGTCGCGTGCATGCGAATACCATCGCCGGGCACTCTCAGAGCAAGCTGGTCGCGGTTGCAGACGCGTCTTTGGACGCTGCGGAAAACCTTGCCGCAGAATACGGGGCCGAAGTCCTGGCGTCTGATGAGATTATCCGAACGCCTGCAATAGATGCCGTTCTGATCGCCACGCCTACCGATACTCATTCCGACCTGATCGAAGCAGCAACATTGGCGGGAAAGGCCGTGTTGTGCGAGAAGCCGGTTGATCTTGATCTTGAGCGCGCACTGGCTTGCCAGCGTTCGACTTCGGCCAATGGACGGCCGGTCATGATTGGCTTCAATCGCCGTTTTGACCCGAATTTTTCCACGTTGAAGGCCGCGCTTGACGCTGGAGAAATCGGCAAGGCCGAGTTGCTGTCGATCACATCTTTCGACCCCGCACCGCCTCCGGTCAGCTACGTCAAAGTCTCGGGTGGCCTGTTTCGGGACATGATGATCCACGATTTCGACATGGCGAACTACCTCATGGGCGATGCGCCTGTAGCAATTTCTGCTGTTGGATCTTCGGTTGTAGATCCAGAGATCGGATTGGCCGGGGATGTAGATACAGCGGTCGTCACGATGACCTATTCAGATGGTCGAATTGCGGTGATCAAAAACTCGCGGCGGGCGGTCTATGGGTATGACCAGCGGGTTGAAATACTTGGCTCAGGCGGGTTGCTGCAGGCCCACAACATCCTTGAAAACTCGGTCGTGAAGTCAACTGAGAAGGGCGTGGTTGGGGCAAGACCCAGCTACTTTTTTCTCGAGCGCTACATGTCTGCGTATCGCGCCGAATGGGATGCGTTCGTCACTGCGGTGCAGTCCGGTGCGGCGATGCCTGTGACGCTTGAGGATGGCGTTGCCGCCCTTGCGATGGCCGAAGCCGCAACTCGATCAGCTCAGTCCGGGCGGCCTGTCACACTGGAGGAAGTTTTGAAACCGGTTGCAAAATAATTCTATATCCGGAAACTGAGGGAAGCTCTGACGCTGATCGGGGCAGAGGAGATTCGGTTTAGCCGAATGGCCGGGACGGACCCGGCACGAAGATTGACTGTTCTATTGGGAGGAATGGAAATGAAAATGTTCGTAAAAGGCGTCTTGTTGGCCAGCGCCGTCGCGTTTGCCGGTGCTACCGGTGCCGCGGCGGAAGGTGAAAAATACATTCTGGTCAGTCACGCCCCTGACAGCGACAGCTGGTGGAACACCATCAAAAACGGGATCGCCCTGGCAGGCGAACAGATGGGCGTTGAGGTCGAATACCGCAACCCGCCGACCGGAGACCTTGCTGACATGGCGCGGATCATCGATCAGGCGGCGGCATCGGGACCGAACGGGATCATCACAACTCTGGCCGATCCGGATATTCTGGAAGGACCGATCAAGGCGGCCGTGGATTCTGGTATCGACGTGATCATTATGAACACCGGCACGCCCGAGAAAGCGCGCGAAGTGGGTGCGCTTATGTATGTGGGTCAGCCTGAATACGACGCCGGATTTGCCGCAGGCCAGCGTGCCAAGGATGATGGCATCGGTTCGTTCCTGTGTGTGAACCACTACATCGTGCAGCCTTCCAGTCAGGAGCGGTGCCAGGGCTTCGCTGACGGCCTGGGTATCGAGCTTGGCGAGCAGATGATCGACGCCGGTCAGGACCCGGCCGAGATAAAGAACCGCGTTCTGGCGTACCTGTCGGCCAATCCCGACACCGAAGCCGTATTGACGCTGGGTCCGACGTCGGCTGACCCAACCATTCTGGCGCTGGAAGAAAATGGCATGGCGGGTGACATCTATTTCGGCACGTTCGACTTGGGTGGCGAGATCGTCAAAGGCATCAAGAGCGGCGTGATCCAGTGGGGCATTGACCAGCAACCGTTCCTGCAGGCTTACCTGCCGGTTGTGGTTATGGCCAACTATCATCGCTATGGCGTTCTGCCTGGCAATAACATCAATTCCGGCCCCGGTTTTGTAACTGCGGACGGGTTGGAAAAGATCGAAGAATTCGCGGGCGAATACCGCTGATCTTCACATTGGTGCGGATGCCGAAAGTGTGTCCGCACCCTTGAAATTCTAAGCATTTTGAAGCGCGAGGGGAGGCACCCATGGCTGATTCAGCGCAATCCGCAACCGGCGGCGATGAACGGATCAAAGAGATATCGCCGCTGCGACGGGCTCTGATCCGTCCTGAGCTGGGCGGCATGGTCGGGACTGTTGCCGTATTCACCTTTTTCCTGCTGTTCGCCTTTGACAGCGGCATGTTCAATGCGCAGGGCGTGATGAACTGGTCGATCGTTTCGGCCCAGTTCATGATTATCGCCGTGGGCGCCTGTCTGTTGATGATCGCCGGAGAGTTCGACCTTTCCGTCGGCTCGATGATCGGGTTTGCGGGTATGATGATCGCGATCTTTTCGGTCACCCTAAGCTGGCCGGTCTGGATGGCGATCATTGTGACCTTCGCGCTGTGTGTCTCTATCGGGGCGGTGAATGGATATATCGTCGTGCGCACCGGTCTACCCAGCTTTATCGTGACATTGGCGTTTCTGTTCATCCTGCGAGGGTTCACGATTTACCTGCCGCAAACCATCGAGCGGAAAACCATCATCGGCGGAATTCGCGACGTGGCCGAAGGCGACTGGCTGGCCTCGGTCTTTGGCGGCAAAATCGGACAGGGTCTTTTTGTCTGGCTGGGCGACAACGGTATCATCGAAACTTTCGAGCGCGGAACACGAGCGGGCCAGCCCGTGGTGGACGGCATTCCAATGCTGATCATCTGGGCCATAGGCATCATCATATTTGGCCATGTGCTGCTGACCAAAACGAAGTTCGGCAACTGGATTTTTGCCGCTGGTGGCGATGCCGAGGCCGCGCGAAACTCGGGTGTGCCGGTGAGCCGGGTCAAGATTCTGATGTTCATGTTCACGGCCTTCTGTGCCACCGTATTTGCCACATGTCAGGTGATGGAGTTTGGCTCGGCCGGTGCCGATCGCGGTCTGCTGAAGGAATTCGAGGCGATCATCGCCGTGGTTATCGGAGGCGCACTGCTGACTGGCGGATACGGCTCGGTTCTGGGGGCGGCACTGGGTGCGCTGATCTTTGGCGTGGTACAGCAGGGGCTGTTCTTTGCCGGGGTCGAAAGCTCTCTGTTCCGGGTGTTCTTGGGTGTGATCCTGCTGGGTGCGGTGATCCTGAACACCTATATCCGCCGCATCATCACAGGAGAGCGCTGAGATGACCGAAGATACCAAGTTCCATCATGGCGACGCAGAGGATCGCAAGCCGATCATCCGCATGGTCAATATCCAGAAACACTTTGGCTCGGTGATCGCTCTGGCCGGGGTCAGTTTTGATCTGAAGCCGGGTGAGTGTCACTGCCTGCTGGGTGACAATGGCGCGGGCAAGTCCACATTCATCAAGACGATGTCGGGCGTGCACAAGCCGACCGCTGGTGAGATCTTCTTTGAAGACAAGCCAATGCATTTCGAGGACCCTCGTGATGCGATCGCAGCGGGGATTGCCACGGTTCACCAGCATCTGGCCATGATCCCGCTGATGAGCGTCAGCCGGAATTTTTTCATGGGTAATGAGCCGACAAAGAAAGTCGCGGGCATCAACTTTTTCGACAAGAAAATGGCGGATGAGATCACCATGGAAGAGATGCGCAAGATGGGTATCAACCTGCGTGGCCCGGATCAGGCCGTTGGCACATTGTCTGGGGGTGAACGTCAGACGGTAGCAATTGCCCGGGCGGTGCATTTCGGAGCGAAGATCCTGATTCTGGACGAGCCGACTTCGGCGCTTGGGGTGCGGCAGACCTCGAATGTTCTGGCGACAATCGACAAGGTGCGCAGTCAGGGCGTGGGCGTCGTTTTTATCAGCCACAATGTGCGTCACGCCTTGGCGGTTGGGGATCGCTTTACCGTATTGAACAGGGGTCAGACGCTGGGTACCGCCAAACGTGGTGAAATCTCTCCTGAAGAATTGCAGGATCTGATGGCGGGCGGGCAGGAATTGGCCGAACTTGAGGGGTCGTTGGGCGGAACTGTCTGACGATCTATCGTCACAAAACCAGTCAGTACAGGAATTCAACGGATCGCCCGTGGGGTCCGCGTGTTGAAAGGAAACACGAATGAGCAAGACAATCAGATTGACTGCGGCTCAGGCTCTGGTGCGCTATCTGGGCGCGCAGATGAACGAGGCCGGAGAACCCTTCATCGCCGGTTTTTGGGCCATTTTCGGCCATGGCAACGTGGCCGGATTGGGTGAGGCGCTGCACGCCGTGAAGGACAGTCTGCCCACCTATCGCGGCCATAATGAGCAGACCATGGCTCATTGCGCGATCGCATATGCCAAGCAAAAGCGCCGGACGCAGGCGATGGCGGTAACGTCCTCGATCGGGCCGGGGGCCACGAATATGGTGACGGCGGCGGCGCTGGCTTATGTGAACCGCCTGCCGGTGTTGCTTTTGCCCGGTGACGTGTTTGCGACGCGTGGTCCTGACCCGGTTCTGCAACAGCCCGAGGATTTCAACGACGGAACTGTCAGCGCCAATGACTGTTTCCGCCCGGTCAGCCGTTACTTCGACCGGATCACCCGACCCGAGCATCTGCTGACCGCGCTACCGCGCGCCTTTCGCACGATGACCGACCCGGCTGATTGCGGTCCGGTTACGCTGGCTTTCTGTCAGGACGTGCAGGCCGAGGCGTATGACTATCCCGAAAGCTTCTTTGAGCCCCGCGTCTGGTATCAGCGCCGTATTCGCCCGGACGAGGGCGAACTGGCCCGCGCTGTAGCTGCGATCAAGGCTGCCAAACGTCCGGTGATCATTGCCGGGGGTGGAGTGCATTACTCGGGCGCGACCGACGCGTTGCAGAGCTTTGCCGAGACGCACAATATTCCGATCACGGAAACCCAGGCGGGCAAGTCCGCGTTGGCCTGGGATCATCCGTTGAACCTTGGGCCGGTTGGCGTGACGGGCGGCGAGCCTGCCAATGACGTCTGCGCCGAGGCCGATCTGGTGTTGGCCGTCGGTACACGGTTGCAGGATTTCACCACCGGGTCATGGGGTCTGTTCTCGAACCCGGACCGCGAGATGGTGTGCCTGAACACCAACGCTTATGATGCCGAGAAACACGGCGCGATGCCGCTGCAATCCGACGCCCGTGTCGGGTTGGAAGAACTGGGAACCGCCCTGCAAGGCTATCGCGCCGATCCGGTCTCGGACACGCTTAAGGCCGACTGGTATGGCAAGGTCGACAAGCTGACCGATGCGCCCGGCGATGGGAATGCTCTGCCGACGGACATGCAGGTTGTGGGCGCGGTTCAGCGTGCCTCGCATAACGATACGGTTGTGATGTGTGCGGCAGGTACGATGCCGGGAGAGTTGCACAAGCTGTGGAAAGCCCCGCGCCCCGGTGCCTATCACATGGAATACGGGTTCAGCTGCATGGGCTATGAGATTGCCGGCGCAATGGGCATCAAGATGGCCGAGCCCGAGCGTGATGTGATCTGCTTTACTGGCGACGGCACCTATATGATGGCCAATTCCGAGATGGCCTCGGCCGCGATGATGGGTGTGTCGTTCACGGTGGTGATCACCGATAACCGGGGCTTTGGCTGCATCAACCGGTTGCAGATGGGCACCGGCGGGGCCGAGTTTAACAACCTGCTGGACCACGCCGTTCATGAAAACCCGTCTGCTATCGACTTTGCGGCCCATGCCGCAGCGATGGGCGCGACCTCGGTCAAGGTTGGTTCCATTGCCGAGCTGGAGGGCGCGCTGGCCAAACGCGCCGAAATCAAGGGGCCGTATGTGGTTGTTATTGATACCGATCCATACCCCTCGACCGAATATGGCGGCACGTGGTGGGAAGTGGCGGTGCCCGAGGTCAGCATCCGCTCCGAAGTGAACGAAAAACGCGCGGCCTATGAGCTGGCGATCAAGGAAAGAAACACCAAATGAGCGTGAAAATCGGAATCTCTCCGATCGCGTGGCAGAATGATGATCTGCCGGATCTGACCGCCGCCTACACTATGCAGCAGGCGCTGAAGGAAGCCCGCGAGATCGGCTATACCGGTGTGGAACGCGGTCAGCGCATGCCCGGCGATACCGAGGGTCTGCGCGCCTATCTTGATGCGAATGACATCGCGCTTTGCGGTGGCTGGTGTTCCGGGGCGTCGCTGGTGAACGACTTCGCAACCGAGCGTGAGGCCGTGCGCGAACAGGTCGCGCAATTTGTGGCGCTGAACAGCCCCTGTATCGTCTATGCGGAATGTTCCAACACCGTGCAGGGCCAGATCGCAACGCCGGTCAATGATCGCCCGAAACTGTCCAGAGATGAAGTTTTGGCTTATGCCGCCAAGATCACGGAACTGGCCAAGTGGATGGCGGATCAGGGGATGCCGATGGCTTATCACCATCACATGGGCACGATCATCGAAAGCGAAGATGATGTGAACTGGTTGATGGAAGGGTCTGGCCCCGAGGTGAAGCTGTGCTTTGACACCGGCCATCTGCTGTTCGGGGGCGGCGACGTTCTGGCGACTCTGAACCGTTGGGGCGACCGGGTGCATCACGTGCACTTCAAGGATATCCGCCCGCAGGTCGTGCAGGACACGCGCGAGAACAATCGCAGCTTTTTGGATGCCGTGATTGCCGGAGCCTTCACCGTGCCCGGCGATGGCTGCATCGACTTTCAGGCCGTCGCGAACACGCTGAAGGCATTGGACTACAGCGGTTGGATCGTTGTCGAAGCCGAACAGGACCCGGCCAAGGCGCCGCCCTACGAATACTCCAAAATGGGCTACGACCACATCCTTGAGGTGTGCGGAAAAGCGGGGCTGTCTATCGCGAACTGACAGGCCGATCACGGCACAACACCAAAGCCATGAGAAAGGAGAAAATCATGGTGCATCAAGAGCTTGGATATGTCGGGTATTTTGACCGGGAATCCTGTGATCTGGATGAATTCAAGGTGTTGACCTCTCAGAATCTTTTGGCGGATGCGGTGCCATTTGCTGCAACGGTTGAACGCAATGTGCCAGTCTATGACATGCAGGCGTTGCAACCTGCGCTGAGGAAGCCCGAGGAACGGTTGGCCCTGCTGTCGGAATGGGGTTGGGTTCTGAACAAATCCGCTGGCGTGATTGCGTTGAAAGGGGCCTATTCGGATACTTCGGTGATCGACCGGGCCTCGGACGTGTTTACCCAGATCATTGCCGAAGAGCGCCAAAGCGGAGCGGGAGAGGGCGATCACTTTGCAGCCTCAGGCGCCAATGATCGGATTTGGAACGCGGCGCAAAAGCAATGCCTGCGAGACCCCGAAGGGTTCGCACTGTATTTTGGAAACACGTCGATTGCGGCCGCGTGCGAGGCGTGGCTGGGTCCGAACTATCAGGTCACTGCGCAAGTCAATCAGGTGCGACCCGGTGGTCAGGCGCAGCAGGCGCATCGCGACTATCATCTTGGGTTTCAAAGCGCCGATAGTGCGGAACGCTACCCGGCCCATGCCCATCACCTGACCGCCGCACTGACCCTGCAGGGCGCGGTGGCCCATTGTGACATGCCGATCGAAAGCGGGCCGACCAAGTTGTTGCCTTTTTCACAGCTCTACGCGCCCGGTTATCTGGCCTTCCACGACCCCGCCCATCGGGACCATTTCGAAGACGCGTATATCCAGTTGCCGCTGTCCAAGGGGGATGCGGTGTTCTTCAATCCTGCGCTGTTCCACGCTGCCGGAGAAAACCGAAGCTCGGATATCAATCGAATGGCGAACTTGCTGCAAATCTCGTCCGCCTTTGGGCGCGCGATGGAGGCCGTGGATCGACGAGCCATGTCGCAAGCAATTTTGCCGTCCCTGATCGCATTGAAACAGCGAGGCGATCTGGACGCCTTGGAGCTGAATGCTGCAATCGCGGCCGCGGCTGAAGGGTATCCATTCCCTACCAATTTGGACACGGATCCGCCGATCGGGGGCAATGCGCCAGAAAGTCAGGCGGGCATCCTGCGCCGCGCGGTCGCCGAAGGTTGGTCAGAGTCGCAATTGGCCGACGCGCTTTCGGCCTTGCTCACACGGCAAGCCGCGTGAAACATCATTCGGTTGGGTTATGACCCGCCCATCAAGGAGACGACGCCATGGCAGACTTGCTCAGGAAACCGTTCGGCACGCGCGGCAAGGTGCATGATATCACCCCGGCCAATGCGGGCTGGCGGTATGTTGGCTTTGGCCTCTATCACCTGCGGGCGGGTGATGTCGCGTCCGAGGTGACCGGGGACCAAGAGGTCATTCTGGTCATGGTCGAAGGCAAAGCGCAGATCAGCGGAGCAGATCGCGACTGGGGCATACTGGGCGACCGGATGAACGTGTTTGAGAAGACGCCGCCGCATTGCCTCTATCTGCCCAATGGGGTCGAGTGGCGGGCCGTTGCCGAAACCGATTGTGTTCTTGCCGTTTGTTCGGCGCCGGGAAAAGGGGGGCACAGGGCGCGGCAGATTGGGCCGGACGGCATCACCTTGACCGAACGGGGTAAGGGGTTGAACACCCGCTATATCAACAACGTCGCGATGGAGAACGAAGACTATGCCGACAGCCTTTTGGTGACCGAAGTCTTCACTCCGAACGGCCATTGGTCGTCTTATCCCAGCCATCGCCATGACGAGGATGACTTTCCAAGGATCACCTACCTGGAAGAGACCTACTATCATCGCCTCAATCCCGCGAACGGGTTTGGCATTCAACGGGTTTATACAGATGACGGCCAATTGGATGAGACCATGGCTGTGTCGGATGGTGACGTTGTGACCGTCCCGCGCGGTCATCACCCTTGCGGTGCCCCTTATGGGTTCGAGATGTACTATCTGAACGTCATGGCGGGTCCGCTGCGCAAATGGCGCTTTGTTCCGGCCCCCGAAGTCGAGTGGATTATGGAGCGCGACGGGTAACGTCTGCGCCTACCTTTGCGGAGGCGCGCCGAAAGCCCGGATCACGATGCGGGCAGCAGCTTCGACGGGATCATGGGTCTCTTTCAGAATGGTCACGCGGTCAAAACGGTCTGCATCGCGGTTCACCGCTTCCCGAAGGGCTTGGCCGAATGCCATACGCAGTTCGGTGCCGATGTTGAACTTGCAGATTGACGTGTCGCGCGCCAAACGGCTACGTTGTTCCTCTGGCACGCCCGAGCCGCCGTGGATCACAAGGGGCACATCAGTAACAGCATCGATTTCGGTGATGCGGGCCTCGTTCAGCTTTCCTTCTTTGTCCTGTTGCAGGTGGACATTGCCGACCGAGATGGCCATCGCATCGACGCCGCTTTGACGTGCGAACAGGGCTGCTTCTTCCGGGTCGGTGCCGTTTGATCCTTCGCCGCCGGAATAGCCCACGAAGCCGATCTCACCCTCGCAGGAAATTCCAGCGGCGTGGGCCATGTCTGCAATGGCGGCAGTTTCGTCGATATTCTGCTGCAGGGGCTTTCGCGATCCGTCGAACATCAGCGAAGTGAAGCCGCTGTCCAGAGCAATTTTGCACTCCTCGAACGTATAGCCGTGGTCAAGATGGGCCACGACCGGGACCGAGGCGTTCTCGGCCAGGTACCGAAACATCTTGCCCAGAATCGGCAATGGCGTGTGCGCGCGGCAACTTGGTCCG
Source organism: Ruegeria sp. BC7 (assembly GCF_056539165.1). Taxonomy (NCBI): domain Bacteria; kingdom Pseudomonadati; phylum Pseudomonadota; class Alphaproteobacteria; order Rhodobacterales; family Roseobacteraceae; genus Ruegeria; species Ruegeria sp. BC7. Next base: position 37,698 of record NZ_JBQFUL010000011.1, read on the forward strand.
GCTTGAAGGATGACAGGCGCGTTTTCAGCTTCGGCGGCAGCTACGTAGGCGCGCATATCCTCCCAGCCCAGTGTGACCAACCCGCCGACAGCATATCCTTGTTCATGGGCAGGGGTCAGCACGTCCTTCAGTGTGGCAAGAGTCATTTGAACTTGGCAATCATGTCTTTGATGCCCGGAATCGTTTCGACCTGATAGGCATGGGTGGGTTGGAAAAACTGTACTAACGAGCGCTGTGTCAGGCCGCCGAGAATGGTGAAGTAATACATCTCATATCCCGGAAGAACGCAGCAGGGGTGATACCCTTTGTCGATACAGATCGTTGAGCCATCGACGATGTGATATGCGTCGCCCGGCTTGTTGTCCTCGCGTTGTAGCATTTGCAGGCCCGAGCCCCAGTTGGGTTTGAAGCGGAAGTTGTACGTCTCGTCATGGCGCGTCTCGTCGGGCAGGCGATTGGTGTCATGCTTGTGGCTGGGGAAACCTGACCAGCCGCCCTGACCGACGGTAAACAGCTCGCTCACCAGCAGGCGGCCGACCTTGTCATGCTGTTTTTGGCCCAGGATATGTTTGATCTTGCGATGGGTTTTGGTGTCGTCGCTGCCATATTGCACAAGGTCATGTTCACGCACGTCGAACGGATCCAGCACCTTGTCGTATTTAGCGCCGGCGACGAAGACCTCGGCGCTGTCCGATACACAAACCATCTGCGCTTTGGCACCCACCGGAACATATGCCCCTTCGGGTTCGCCATCCCAGACATCCTCCCCCCGGTTTCCCAGAGCGGGAAATTGCACGCCCTCGACCTCGACGTCGACGCTGCCGGTGGCTGGTACGATGCAGGTTTCATAGCCGGGCACCTGGTATGCGAACGCCTCGTCTTTCTTCAACTTGACGATGTTGAAATAGTTCAGGGGCACCGTCGGATCGTCGGCATCGACGATGGGCTTGTTCTGGTTTTCATAGGGCGCGATATGCATGGGACTCTCCTATGTCGTGGGGCCGGGATGAGACGCAAGGAACGCATCCAGCTCTTGTGTGGTCGGCATCGCCGGGGCGCATCCGGGCTGGGATACAACGATCGAGGCACAGGCCGAGCCGCGCATGACCGCGTCTTCCAGCCCGTATCCTGCCGCGATTGAAGCCAGCAGCCCCGCCATGAAACTGTCGCCCGCGCCGTTTGGCTTTACGGCTTTGACAGGATAAATCCCGGTCTCAATTTCTTGTCCGTTGAACAAAGTGACCGCACCTTCTTCGCCTTTCTTGAAGATGACGATGCGCCCCGGTTTTTCGGCCAGTTCCTTCGCCTTTGCGAAACCACGTTCCATGCCGCCAGCCATGAATCCGAATTCTTCGTCATTGCCGACGATCATGTCGCTGGCGTCGCCTGCGCGGGACAGCACATCGGCGGCTACTTCGGCTGAGGGCCAGCTATAGGGGCGGTAGTCGATGTCAAAAATGATCGGCAACCCGGCGTTTCGGGCATTCTCAAAGGCGCGGAATGTGGCGCTGCGTGAAGGTTCTGACGCAAATACCGTTCCGGCCGAAATCGCCGCCGTGAACTTTCCATAGTCGACCCGGTCCATGTCTTCTTTTGTGACTTGGAAATCAACGGCGCCATTGCGGTAGATGACGTTCTGGAAGTTTTCAATTCGGCTTTCGTAAACGGCCAGTGAAACGCGGTATTCCCCTCCCAGAACACGGATATAGGACGTGTCCACGCCATAGTGGGCCAGACGGTTCAGGCAGAACCGCCCCACCGCATCGTCCGAGACCGAAGTGATCAGAGACGCCCGACTGCCCAGTTTGACCAAGCCCGCACAAATATTGGCGGAAGACCCACCCAGATCAGCGCGGAACATATCCGCGTCTTCGCTTTTCACGCCAACTGGGTCGGCAAACATGTCCATGCCCGCACGCCCAAAGACAGCAAACCGGTTTCCTTTGATACCGTCCATCAAAGTGGCCACAGCTTTTCCTCCGGCGAGAATGGGTTTGCAGGGACTGTTGTTCCTTGCGTTGAATCGATTCACACGATACTGATTTTGCAACCGGTTGCAAATACAATGTTCGGGGCCGTTGCAAATGTCTGAAATCGGAATTGGAATCGTTGGCGGGGGCTATATGGGCAAGGCCCATTCCGTAGCGATGGCGGCGGTGGGTGCCGTGTTCAACACAGCGCTGCGACCGCGGCTTGAAGTGATTTGTGCTTCGACCACAGACAGCGCCGAACGGTATCGCGCGGCCTATGGATTTGCACGCGCGACACATGACTGGCGCACGCTCGTTGGCGACGGGCGGGTCGAGGCGATCGTGATCGCGTCACCTCAATCCACGCACCGTGAGATCGCCGAGGCTGCGTTTGCGCTGGGCAAACCGGTGCTTTGCGAGAAACCTCTGGGCGCGTCGATTGATGACAGTCGGGCGATGGTGGCCGCGGCCGAGGCTGCGGGTGCGATCAACATGGTTGGATTCAACTATATCCGAACCCCGGCCAGCCAATTCGCCCGCAAGTTAATAGCGGATGGAGAGATTGGTGACGTCACCTGGTTCCGTGGCGAGCACACCGAAGATTTCTATGCAGACCCGCAGGCTCCGGCGACTTGGCGTACAACAGGCATGGCGAATGGAACCATCGGCGATCTGGCCCCTCATATGGTCAATGGTGCGATGGCCCTGATCGGGCCGATTGCGCAGGTGATGGCCGATGTAGAGACCGTCCACAGCCGGCGACCGGGCGGAGAGGTCACGAATGACGACCATGCGCAGGTGATGTGCCGCTTTGAGAGCGGCGTCATGGGCAACCTGTATTTCAGCCGTGTCGCGACGGGGCGGAAGATGGGCTATGCCTATGAGATTTCAGGCACAAAAGGTGCGATACGGTTCGATCAGGAGGACCAGAACGCCCTGTGGCTCTATCGCCGTGAAGGACCCGAAGCGTCGCGGGGGTTCACCAAGATCCTGACCGGCCCGGCGCACCCGGATTATGAACCCTTCTGTCAGGGGCCGGGGCATGGGACAGGGTACCAGGACCAGATCATCATCGAGGCCAAGGACTTCCTGCACGCGATCCATTCCGGCCAGAACATCTGGCCGACGTTCAGGGACGGGCATGAGGTGAACCGCGTTCTGGCGGCGGTGCGTGCCTCCTCGGATCAGCGGCAATGGCAAGCGGTCAGCGATTTCTGACCGCGCAAACAACAAGACAACAGAGAGACTAAGATCATGGCAAAGTTGAAATGGGGCATGATTGGTGGCGGCGAAGGCAGTCAGATCGGACCTGCCCACCGGCTAGGGGCGCTGGCCGACGGGATGTTTGAATTCACTGCGGGCGCGCTGGATCATCGACCCGATGTGGGGCGCGAATACGCGCAACGTTTAGGTGTGGCCCAGGACCGCGCCTATGGCGGCTGGCAAGAAATGCTGGCTAGTGAAGCAGAACGCGCCGACCGGATCGATTTGGTCACCATCGCAACGCCAAATTCGACTCATTTTGAGATTGCGAAAGCCTTTCTGACGGCCGGTTTCAATGTGCTGTGCGAAAAGCCGATGACCATGACCGTGGAAGAAGGCGAAGAAATCGTCCGCGTTGCCGATGCTGCGGGCAAGATTTGCGCTGTGAACTACTGTTACTCGGCCTACCCGATGGTGCGGCAGGCCCGTGCGATGGTGCGATCAGGCGATATCGGCAAGGTGCGTCTGGTTGTGACGAATTTCAGCCACGGCCACCACGGTGACGCAACCGATGCCGATAACCCCCGCGTGCGCTGGCGGTATGACCCGGCAATGGCGGGCGTATCCGGGCAATTCGCAGATTGCGGTATCCACGCGCTGCATATGGCGAGCTTCATCAGTGATGATGAGGTCAAGGTGCTTTCGGCTGACATGGCCTCGACCATTTCCAGCCGCGAGCTTGAGGATGATGCGATGGTCAACTTCCGCACCGAAGGGGGCGCGGTGGGTCGGCTGTGGACCTCGTCGGTGGCGATCGGGCGTCAGCACGGGTTCGATATTCAGGTCTTTGGTGAAACCGGTGGGTTGCGCTGGGCGTCCGAGCAGCCGAACCAATTGGTCTATACTCCGGTCGGAGGCCGCACGCAGATCATTGAAAAAGGCGAAGGCGGTCTGCACGACGACGCGCAACGCCTGTCCCGCGTGGCGATTGCCCACCCCGAGGGGTTCCCGCTGGCCGTAGCCAATATCTATTGTGATCTGGCGGATGCGATCAGGGGCGAAGCCCGCGATGGGTTGCCGACCCCTGCCGATGGGGTTCGGTCGATTGCTGCGGTTCACGCAGCGGTTGCGTCGTCCAAAAATAACGGCGCGTGGACTGATGCGCGCCCGCCGATGTTCCGTTAATCAGGGGCGGGGTCGCAAGGTGCCCCGCTCGATCACCCGGCATGGGAAAATGCGGGCCTCGGGATATCGTTCGGGGTCTTTCAGCATCTCCTCGACCAAGTCGACGGATGATGTGATGATCTGCTTGATTGGTTGGTGAATCGTCGTCAGGTTCACGCTTTGCCAGCGCGACATCTCCATGTCGTTCAGGCCAATAATCCCGACGTCCTTGCCCGGTTTCAGCCCATGATCGGACAAGGCCGACAGCGCGCCGATTGACAGAATGTCATCACCGCAGAAATAGCCATCGGCCGGTGCCTGTTCTAGCAGACGCAGCATCTCGGCCCGTCCTGCTTCAAAGGAATAGGCCCCTGCAAATGAGTGAGAAACCTCCAGCTCGGGGTGCTTTTCGACTTCTTCCATGAAGCCGCGATAGCGATCCATCGCCGAGGTTGCATCCTTCGGTCCCCCCAGATAGCCGACGCGACGATAGCTACGGGCCAACAGCTCACGTGCGGCCATCCGACCGCATTCAACATTGTCAATTCCCACGACATGGACCTCGGGCGAGGTTGCCGACCGTCCGAATGTGTGCACGACAGGAACGCCCGCGTCGTGGAACGCCTTGGCGAAACTGGGTGGGAGGGTCGAGGACGCCACGATTGCTGCATCCACCGAGTATTGGCGCAGCATTCTCACTGAATTGGCGGGTTCAGTTTCATCTGTCAGGTTCACGATCAACGGCCGCAGGCCGCGTTCCTGCAACGCTCGGGTAAATTGGTCGAAGACCTCAAGGAAGATAGGATTGTGAAAGTTGTTCGAGATCAGCCCGATCAGCTTGGTCCGCCCTGTCGTAAGCGATGAGGCCAGCGCATTCGGGCTGTATCCCAGTTCCGCGGCGGCTTTCTCAACCTTGCTTCGGGTCTTGGCCGAAACAGAAGCCCCTTCGGTAAAGGTACGCGACACGGCCGAGCGCGACACGCCAGCAAGAGCGGCGACGTCTTTTAGGGTTACACTCACAACGGGCACCTGCTGCAACGGGTAAAACTGACATGCGATTTCATGGCTGAATACTACGCAGCATCGCCCCAAACTTGCAATCGGTTGCAAGGCCTAAGTGCCCCTGACGCTGGGTCCACAATTCGCGATTGGCGTGAATGTTTGATGATGAGAGTCTCTATCTCTCGGCAAAACTTTACAAGCCAATGGTTTATTTGGTGCTTTGTATCCGTGCAAACGACTTTAGATTGGCCCAAACAAACAAACGCAAGAATGGGCATCCAACTGTTCCTTTTTCTGACGCTGGGCGCGACATTTTTTCAGGAACCTGATCCTCTGTGCGCAGGTGTTTACCCCGCGAAGATCAGGTTCACTTTCTCGATAGGCGGACCCCTTGCCACTCTATCGCCAGTCACAGATCTAGGCCCGTGATTGTATGAATCTGGAACGCCTAACGAGGGACACCGTTGATTGTTGCCAGCTTGTTCGAGTCTGACCCTGAAAAGGCACCTACTTACTGGTCCCATGTTCAGTTACTTCTTGGGGTAGTTTTTCAGATCGTCTGGCGAGTGAAGGTTTGGGAAACACACGGATCGCCAGCCAGCAAGCCAACCCGATCCTTGAAGGCGTAAACAGAGCGAACTTAGCGTTTCCGTAATTTTACGCCCGGCCCAAGTACTTCTTGCCGAACTGAAAAGCAAAGTGCGCAAGGAGATCGCCCGCAATGATCGGAGTTGGCTTATCAATCACGTCCCTGGCCGTTCGGCGGAGGCCGGGCAACCCCATCGCTCGCCTTAAAGCACCTCTTTTGCGCGATCCCTCCGACCTGTCCACGCTGTTTCAGGATGCAGCTGGCACGATCCCGGTCACGTCTCCGGGCGATACTGTGATGCGGCAAAACAACAAGGGCACCCTCGGAGGGCATTTTCTGGCAACCGGCACTCTGACTTATCAAACAGATGGGTCCCGCCACTGGTTAGAAACAGGTGAGAGCGGCGGGGCATTGGAATTCTCTGAATCCGTTCCGTTTTCGACTGAGGTTTTTGAAGGTCTCGCGTTCCGTTTGCTATCTTTCAGTCACGCCTTTCCATCAATCGTTTGTAATAGGGGCGTGTATACGAACAATACTAGCCAACGGCAGCCACTGATCTTCGCGACTCAATCCTCACCATCGCGAATGTCGGCATCCTTTGGTGGAAAATCCGTTAGCGTCAATTTGCCGGCGGCCTTGCCCAATACGGATGTCGTTTTGACTGCCTCGGGTAGCGCCGCGGCGCTGCATCTAAATGCGAATGGTCAGACGGCCTCGGCTGCGGGCATAGGGTTGGTCGACGGAAGTTCATTCGGCTACCGCCTTTTTGGCCCAAACTCGGCACATGTTCGCGACTATGGCGGGCTGCATCTTAATCGGATTCCGAATGAGGCGGAGGTCGCGAGTATTCGGTCTTATTTCGCTGATAAATCGAGTGGTATATGACGATGCAGTTGCTTGTTTCCTGCTGTATTTAGGGCAAGGCAGGTCAATTAATAGAGAAACCCGTCTGGTTCATCTTCGCACCAAAAAGGTTACGATGAACCAGAAATCCCCTTATTCAAATCCTAAATTCTGTTCCACAGGTGCCGAAATCAACCTGCTGGTTTTCATGACCTATCTGACGTCAGACAGGTGAGAGATATAAATCGCTGACGGTCTTCCCGATGATTCAGCGCAGGTCTCTCGGAGCTAAAACACGTGCATGCTGTCCGGAACGGTTGAAGAGATGACGAACTCTGCCAGCAATGAAAACGCTTTTGAAACCAAAGTCGTAGCCTTCAAACGGGCAAATGCCCCTATTTGCAAGGCTTTTCTTTTAAATCAAAAGATTAGGATGGTGGGTGATGAGAGACTCGAACTCCCATGACTTCACCTAAGAGGCCTTATTTTATTACTCTGCCGAGTTTTTTTAATGAACTTGATGTACTCTCCCAATGTACCAAAGGTCAATACGCTCGACTGCAGCGTAAACCGCAAAATAAGAAGTAACGGCGAGACCAAAGTAAAATAGGTCTGAGCTTTCTTGTCCATTGGCTCAAGCCGACCCTTTCATGCCAATCGGATCGGGCCGAAACGCCCTTTAGGCCGTTGGCAGACCTTCGAATTGCGCGAGGTGAACTAAGCCGAGTCTATTTTGTCGCCGTAGGCCAAAATTCGTTCCGATAGGTAGCGTCTTTCCATACGAATATTCTTCATCTTCACGACATCGATTGCCATCCACTCAATCGATCCACGCCCAGAAATTGCTCTACCAATAATGTGGGATCTGTTTTTGTCCGTCTTGTCGTACATTTGAATGTCGCTACCGTCGTCGCCAATGACTCCCATAGGTAGCGGCTCGGTCAACTTATGGTCTTGAGGTAATTGGTATTTTTCCAATGGTACGCGAACTAAACGTAGATCATCGTGCAACTGTCTTGCTGCTTCGTCTGACGTATTTTTTTCTTTGGCACTACGAAAAATCTCATATGCGCTACCAACCCAGTATTCCGACAGAGTGTTTTGAATATCCAATGAGAAGTCTGGGGCTGCGGGTGAGGAGCCTTCAACCATGTTGCGCTTAGCTACCCGCTCGTCTTCCAATACCCTAAGCAATAGGTCCATTTTTCCAAGAGATTGAATCGTAAGAGTTGCCCCATCAGCGATTAAACTACCGAGCGAATGAGATAGTTTTATCCACATGAGATGTTCCCGATTGTGTTTCAACGTTGCGACGTACTGTGCCGTCTCCAACAATTGGCTGACGTTGATATTCGAAATATCAGGACCCTGCATTTTTGCTTCGTTTCCGTTTTTGACTAACTTCTGTGGCTCGTGGAATTACAAATTATTGCATGAAAAAATGTACTTAGCTCGTAGGTGAGCAGCCGTCTTCTCAATATCTATATTCTGTCTCTTTTGAGGTTTTTGAGGCGTAGCTCTTCGATGATGCGTTGTCCCTCGTACAACTCATCGGTACCCTTTGCGCCTTGTGAGTTCTGTCCAAGCAAATGAGATGCAGCTATCTGTAGCGCCCCTCTAATCATGCGCTCTTGCCCATCTCGCCAGATACGATCTTCAGAATTTTCCTCTACGCCGTCTGGAGCTTCGAGCCTGAGGTTCAAAGCGCCGTCAATTAAGTGCGGGGGAACTCCGTGTGAAGCCGTTGCACGATAGCGTTCGATAGCATTTTGAGCGTGTTTCAACTGGTTTTCAACTTCATAGGATTTGCCGCCGCCTCGGATGAGGCGAAGCAGATTGGCAGACAAATCCCTTAGGCGGTAGTCTACTTCTCTTTCGCAATTCTGCAGTTCGATCTCGGCTTCTGTTTGTGTTTCTTTCATAAATTACTCGTCAGCTATGGAATTTGGTTTGTATATAAGACTAAGGCGAACTCGTTCATTCCTCGTCGAACACAGTTTCTGGACAGTTTGGCCGAAAATACTTCTTTTAAATCAGTGCGATATCCCCAACGTTTTGGTGCAGCACCGGCCGCTTTTCTGCGTGGCGGCCGTTGCCATGTCAACATAACTTATTCAGGATCGCCGAACATTGTATTGTACTCGAGTTGAAAGCCTTCTTCCCAAGCCTCTGCCTCAAGCCATTGAATGTTTGAATCGTAAGGGCATTTGGGCTTCCTACCTTCGCGAAAGTCTCTTGCCGCTTGAACACCTTCTTCATGGAATTTCGTGCGTGGATTAGAGGATGAAGTCATATTCTTTGATCTCCTACTTCCGCCACATTTGGGCGGTTCCTTCCAAAACGTACCAACAGTTGGCAGCAAGGCCATTCAGCTTCTCTGTTTTGACATCGCTAATTGCATCGGCACCGCGACCGTAAGCTGCGACCTGCAAGTCGTCGGTAATGGCTTCGATGTTGGGGGGGTCTTCTGTAAAGCTCCTGTGGCACCGTCGCACGGCGATTTCGCCCATTGGCGTGTAGCCGGATGGGTTCTGACTAAAAACGGAGATCGATCTGTTTGCCTCGCGTTGGGCGAGAATTTGATCTGATGATGAGTATGATCCGACTTGCCCTTCATATCCAGCAGTCACGCATCCGGTCACAGACAGAGCTGCCAAGAAGCCGTATACGACTTTCATTCCTACTATCCCTTGTTGCTTTTTTTGTAGTGGATAGCTGAATTACTTTTTTTGGATAGTCAATCTATGGCTGACGGAAAGGCTATTGACTCAATCTAAGGACACGAAACTCGCACTGTATTTAAGCGGCTCTCATAGAGCTTTCGTCGCAGGCAGTTTGGAGTTTTCGCTCATCCTCGTCAAAACGGATTCTATTCCCCAACGTCATTAAAGTCAGTCAACAATAAAAGCTCGTTTCTCACCGCACGGGCTTCCTCAATAGCTGCTCTGACATTTGCTATTTCTTCAGAAGGCAGTTCTTCGCCGTTGTCATCTACTTCAGGCGGTTGATCCGGTGCAACAAAATCGACATCGCCACCCTTGTTGTGGAAATCGAGCGCCTTTTCAATTGCCATTTTGAGCGCGTTCTCTTTATCGCCGGACACATTATCCGGTAGGATAGGTCTCAGCTCATCCATGATAGTCTCAACGCCACTTGTCTTAATTTCTTCCGCATTTGCTTTCAATGCAGCTTCAGACTGCTCGTTAAGGAGCTTCTTTGCTTTCAGGTCTTCCATCGAATGTCTGACTTCGAGGTAGTCCTTGGCGATGCTCGCAATCGACTTTGAGATCAAGGCCAAAACTCGGGTAAATGCATATGTTGCCGCCAGCTTCATAATGACGGAGCCTTGAGAAGCACCGACAACTTGCGTATCTTCAGGCGTTTCGTCGATAGCGACGGCTACGCCACGAACAATCTCATACCAAGATGCCGACCACGACTTCCAATCAGCTACATTGTGCATTGAGGCTTCGCCGGTAAATTCTATCCTTACAAGTATTCGCCCGTCATCAAGTTCTGGATCGGCGATTGGAAGATCAAGACCTTCAAACGCCTGTAAGATGGCATCTGCTCTTTGACTTGCTGATTGCAGCGACTGTTGAGCTTTCGTTACATCTTGATGCGCGGTGGCCGGGTCAAAGTCGCTCTTCTTTATTGTAGTTTCCACAAACGATACACCCTTCGGCCCCACCAGATTCTGGACGCCAAACAGTTCAAAGAGTGCCAACTGTTGCGACGACAAGGAGTCAAAATCCATATTGCCAAGGTATTCAATAAGGTCGTCCATAGGTTGTTCCAATGGGCGTTTTTGCTGTTGCGAAGCGTTGTGCTGAAGAGCTTGGTTTAAAGCGCTGTACTTAGTGATAACTTGTTGCAGTTCGGATTGAAACCAACGTGAAAATCCATAGAGTTCTGATATTTGCATTTTTTACCCTCGAAATATGTAGCGCACTTTATGATTGTTTTTTTGACGCCGCCACCCATCTTTTTTCGCGGTGTCTGCGGCGATAAGTTGCTGCGCTCCCTACGGACACAATCTGACCGTCGTCCTGCTATCAGGAGAACAAGACTATAACCTCGTTGTGGTAGCTTATGCTTGCGTCAGATACGCAATGACCGACTGCGTTTTTCAGAAGCGACTTCGAAAGAGTGGTACACCCAAAATCGAGCATGGCATGATGGTTTGGGCAGACCACAACTATATTTTCAGGAGTGTCAGGCCCATTATGTGGAGCGCCCAAGGGGATGATGTGGTGCGCTTCAACGTACTTCTTGCCATTGGGAAGCTCAATGAACCCCCCGCACATCTGGCACTCGTTGTTGTGAAGCGCCTTCACCTTCTTCGTCATGTCCGTATCACGGATGATGCGGTTGGTCGTAACTTCGGAGCGTTCGGTTTCCCCAGTCGTATCAGGTAACTCAATGTCGTGAGCAAACGGAGTTTCCGATATGAGCGATCTAAGACCCCAAACACCCATACCTATCCCGTGAACGCTGTAGAATAGGTCTCTATCGCCTTGCCAATTCGAGGAGTCCGAAGAGTTGTATTCAAGCTCTTTCCGGACAACTGCTTTAAGGGATTTGGGGGTGGTGTCGTTGTTGCTCACGCGAATTGCGCGGACTTCTTCATACAAACGATCAAGGCTGGTGCTGCCACCTAAGTTCTGTAACGCAAGCTCAACTGAGTCCCGCCAGTTCATTTCAATGTCCTTGTGAAAAAAACAAGTTACCGCAATGTCCTACGCAGAACACAGTGTAGGCTGCAGTGTCAACGACGAGTAGGAAGTGGCTGCGTCAGAGCGCCGTAGGGCCTCAGTAGGGTGCAGATGTAAATTGCCAGTCGGTCGCCGACAACGTCGCTGTGTGAGGCGCTCAGGGGCGCTGTGAGGAAAGGAACATCCCTCCGCCACATTCGTTACACAGGCTCCTGTATCTGAAACGGTAAAGGGGGAGATGACCCAAATAGTGGTATAGTCAGAGGCGCTCTGATTTTTGTGGCTCAATAATTTCCGCGCTTTGAGTGGCTGACGATGGTTTGGTCCTATTTATTCAAGCTATTCTGCGTTCATAGGGCCAACTGTAAACAAAAAAGCCCCCCAACGAATTGTCGCTGGAGGGCTGTAAGCTGTGTGCATAGACCCATGCAAAGGGATTGAGCATCCCTGATAGGCTGTAGCTATAGATATTTGACTATAGGAATATACCGGGGGGAGGATGTAGCAACAGGAAGCTACATACAAAGGCTTAGCATAGCTATAGTATAGCCGGGGCATTTTACAATGGTGGAACTTAATTCTAAAGCTATGTTATTAAAGCGATTTTTAGCTTCTGAATTTCCAACTCACGGCTTGCCCAAATACTGTGTCAATGCAAGCAAAAGCGATAGTTTCAGCGCTCCGGATCAATCTACCTTATACGGTTTTATCATCCGCATCTGAGCAGCCAAACCGGGCAGCATCGCATCACTTTTTCCGTATGCCTCAGCGGAGGACCCACGTGATCGACCTGTTATGTACAGCTTAGCGGCGTCGGTCATGTGCGCTATCAAGGCCATGTCTTCGAACAAGTGCCGCCAGCCGTGGTTCGGTGCCAATTCGCGCCGTGTCAAACCGAGGTCATTTCTGACCCAATCGCGGATGTTCCCTTGCGATCTATTGGGGAACAAGCGTCTGATCCCGCGCTTGCGTCCTTCGTCAACAAACCCAATCAACCCTTCGTCAATTAGTGCAGGGTGTACCGGAACACGTCTGATGCTGTATCCGCCTTTGATCAGCTTGTCATCTTCTGAGGTGAGCCTGTAGAACCAGTCATCGCCGACGAAGAAAAAATCATCCGGCCCAAGCTGTGCCACCTCTCCAATACGCGCCCCCGAATATGCACACATCCAAGGCAACCAACGGCGCTCTGGTCTGCTCTCGTTACGCGCGGCTTTAAGGATGCTTCTTGCCTCGTCCAAGCGGATGGTACGCGCTGCGCTGTCTGTCGCCTCTGCTTTCGGTGGCTTAACCACGTCCAACGGATTCTTGTCCGGAAACACTTCGCCCAGCCCTTGTTCTCGCGCCCATTCGATAACTGTTTTTACGTTCTTGAAGCGGTCGCGGACAGTTTTGATTTTGAGTTTTCCAGCATCAAGCATGTCATTCAGCCATTGGTCCGCTTGCTTGGCGTCGATAGACAGAACGTCATCATCGCCTCGAGTTGCATCGAACTCGGCGACAGCTTGCCTGTATTTCTTTTCTGACCGTTCACGTAACGGCGCTCCACCTCGCCCAGAAGCCCGCCGTTGTACCTCTTTGTCGATAACTTCTGCAAAGGTCAGTCGGGCGCGGCTTACAGTTTCTGTTGGAGCAGTGATCTCGAAAGCTGGGTATCTGTTTGTATCGCCGCTGTCGGAGTAATCGCCGAGCGACTTAGCTTCGTTGATTTTCGCCGCCTCATTCATCGAAGTGTATAGATGCCCGATCAGCTTGATCCGCGATGCTGCTGTGACCCGCACCTGATGGCGTCTGAGAATAGCATCAGCAAGACCGCCAAACCTATGTTCCATATGCTCGAGTTCTTTGGAGGGGTTATTGACCTGTAGCTCGTTGGTCCGCCCCGTACGTGCCAGTTCGTTCAGCTTCAGTACGTCCTCCCACATCTCACTGTCGCCGGGATTCCCATCCAGTATCCGAACGAAATCGGCTCTGACTTCGCCTGCTAAGGCTAAGGCTTGTTTGTGATTGAGCGCTATTGGACCCTGTCTCAAGCTCTCCCAGTGGGCTTCTATGCCAGCTAAGGCGGCAGGGAACCTCTGCCGCGCTACCTTCAGGTCTGACGTTCCGAGAGGTATTTTCGCGTGTGTCCCGACCTTGCGATTTATGATCTGTCCATTGATCGTTGCTGTCACATACGTTCCCTTGGCCTCGCCCTTGAGATCGGCTGGAACGGCGACTCGGCAGTAATACGAGCCTTTGATCAGAGTTGGATTTGGCATTACGAAACGACCCACGATGTACTCCCGCGATGTACTCCACACGGCAGCGTCATGTCCTTATTTTAAAGGACGTCAGTAAAACAAGGGCTGTTTGATGGTGGGTGATGAGAGACTCGAACTCCCGACATCTTCGGTGTAAACGAAGCGCTCTACCAACTGAGCTAATCACCCGTGACGGTGCATGTAGCCAAGCCAGCGCGCGGGCGCAAGAGGGTCTGGCATAATTTCTTTCCCTGATTTTGGATCAGTCCGCCATCTCGTTCAAAACGGTCAGCAACTGCGCCACTTCCTGTTCAGTGTTGTAGTGGCAGAGCGAGATGCGGATGCAGTCGCTCAGGCCCAGCGGCGTCAGCACATTGCCGCTATAGTGATCGGCCTTTCTGATGTGGGTACGGATGCCTTCCTGATTCAGCCGTGTCACGACTTGGGCAGACGGTGTGTCGTGCACAACGATCGAGACCAGCCCTTCGCGTGCAGGGTTGTCAGCACCGGCCAGGATCGTGATGTGATCCATATCGCGTAGGCCGGGCAGGTTGCCGGTGCCGTTGATCATAGCATCGGTCAGGTGGGTTTCGTATGCGTGAATGGCGCGACCGGCAGCCTCAATCCGGGCGCGTCGATCTGTTTCCTCGGATACCTGTTCCCCAAGCCAGTCAAAATAGGCCACAACATCGGACATTGTTGCGTAAGACCCCGTGTCGCGGGTGCCGAACTCCCACCCCTCAGACGGGGCGTCGATCAACTGATCATGGGGTAGGGCGGTCAAGCGGTCTGAAATCCAGGCAATCCCGTAGCCGTGGCGTGAAAACACTTTGTAAGGCGAAATCGCATAGCCATCGACGTGATAGCTGTCGATATCCAACTGCCCATGCGCCGCATGCTGAATGCCGTCGACGATAATGAAACAGTCTTGCGAGACGTCGCGTATGGCCTGCGCGATGGCCGCCACGTCCATGCCCATACCTGTGACGGGTGAGGCGTGAACGATTGTTGCAACGCTGACATCCGGTGTCATGGCCGTGCGGTAATCATCGGCTGTGACCAAGCCCGTTTCGTCATCATGCTGCACGTTGACGTAGCCCAATCCGGCAATCTCGGCCCAGCGTCGTGCGGCACTGCGGCTTGCGGGGTGTTCGATCGAGCTGCCGATCACCTTGCTGCCCTTGGGCGCGTTTACACAGGCGGTACGGATCATTCGGAACAACAGCTCGGTCCCGCTTTCTCCGACAAAGAACTGTCCGGTCGAGGCATTCATCAACACTGACAAATCGGCCTTGGCGGTGTTGATGATGTCCACAAGCGCATGGCTGGCTATGTTATCCCGCCCCTGATTGTCAGGGATTGCGGCAAACTTGGCCGAGGTTTCAACAACCGAGTTCAGCGTGAGTGCTCCGCCCGCGTTCTCGAAAAAGATGCGAGGGCCCCGAAAGGGGCAGGCATCGACATGGGCAAAGCGGGAACGAATGGCGTCTATCAGACCGGGTGTATTGTGCAGCATGGTGGACGTCCTGTTCTTTTCGTTGTTCGCAGCATCTATCTGGTGCCGGGTGCGATCAATATCGTTTGCGACATCCGCGACGACCCAACTGACGGAAATGGCCCTGTTGCGCTTTTTTCGTTCATTATCTGTCTCATATGTGGTCGCGTTCCGCAAAGGCGCTTGCGTGTGCCCCGTCGCCTCAGATATTCCCGGAGGGACTGAAACTTTTCAGACGGGAAGAAAATGATCCTGTCACGTGCTCGCCGCTTATTGATTGCGGTTCTCGCCATGGCAATCTCGCTGCAGGCTCCGCTGCGGGCCGAGGCTGAGGGTGTTTTGGTGTTTGCGGCTGCCAGCCTCAAAACAGCGCTGGACGAGATCGCACCGTCGTTCGAGAGTCGGACAGGGCAGAATGTCACCGTCTCGTACGCCGCGTCTTCCGTTCTTGCGCGCCAGATCCAGCAGGGCGCTCCGGCAGAGGTTTTCATATCGGCCAATGCGGACTGGATGGATGTTCTGCAAGATCAGGGTTTGATCGACGCAGGATCGCGGGTCAATCTTGTCGGGAATGGTCTTGTTCTGATCGGTGGCCCGGACGATGTCGAGATCGGGGTGATGGGGCCGGAAACAGACCTAAGTTCTGCATTGGAAGGTGGGCATTTGGCTATGGCATTGGTGGACGCGGTGCCTGCGGGAATTTACGGAAAGGCGGCGTTGCAGAATCTAGGGCAATGGAGTCGCGTAGAACATCGTGTTGCTCAGGCTGACAACGTGCGGGCTGCGCTTGCATTGGTTGCGGCGGGCGCAGTGCCTTTGGGCGTCGTCTACAATTCGGACGCACTGGCTGAAGATCGGGTCAAGACTGTCGCGACATTCCCACCCGACCTGCACCCGCCCATCATCTACCCTGCTGCCGTTGTTGAGCCGGCGTCATCCATGGCGCAGGCTTTTCTTGCTCATCTCCAATCGGACGCTGCGCAGGCAGTTTTCCAAGAGCAGGGTTTCACCCTGCCGGGTGAATAACGCATGGGGTGGTTGGGGCCAGAGGAACTTGAGGCGCTTAAACTGTCGCTCCGGGTGTCGTTCTGGGCGACGTTGGCGACCCTTCCTTTCGGTGTTTTCGTGGCCTATGCACTGGCGCGCTGGCGTTTTCCCGGCCGTCAAATTCTGAACGGGCTGGTGCACCTTCCGCTTATCTTGCCCCCGGTTGTCACGGGGTATCTTCTGTTGATGACCTTTGGAATTCAGGGGCCGCTTGGCCGTCTGCTGGCCGAGTTTGGGATCGTTGTGGCCTTTCGCTGGACCGGTGCGGCGCTGGCGGCCGGAATTATGGCGTTTCCGCTGATGGTACGCGCGATCCGCCTGTCGATCGAAGCGGTTGATCCCAAGCTGGAACAGGCAGGTGCCACGCTGGGTGCGCCCCGTCTGCTTGTATTTGCCACGGTTACCTTGCCGATGATCCTACCGGGTGTGGTTGCAGGGGCGATCCTGGCCTTTGCCAAGGCCATGGGGGAATTCGGGGCGACCATTACCTTTGTCTCAAACATTCCTGGGCAAACGCAAACCTTGCCCTCGGCCGTCTATGCATTCCTGCAAGTGCCGGGTGGCGAGTCCGCAGCGACCCGTCTGGTCGTTATCTCGATCGTGATTGCGATGGGCGCGCTATTGTTGTCCGAGTATATCGGGCGCCGGGTCGCCGCAAGGGTGGCTGGGTCATGAGCCTCTCTGTCCACCTACAGCATGACTTGCCGGATATCGGTCTGGACCTCAGCTTTGATGCGCCGCCCGGAGTGACTGTTCTGTTCGGGCGATCGGGATCGGGAAAGACGACTGTCGTGAATGCGGTCGCGGGCCTTCTACGCCCCAAGGCCGGACGGGTGAGTGTTGACGGGTGGGAACTGTTTGACACTGAAAAAGGTCTGTGGCTGCCACCTCACAAACGACGGCTGGGGTATATTTTCCAGGAAGGACGCCTGTTTCCGCATCTCAACGTGCGCCAGAATCTTGCCTATGGTCGTTGGTTTGCCCCTCGGGGCGCGCGCCGGGAAAATCCCGACAGAGTGGTTGAAATGCTGGGTATCGGGCACCTGCTGGACCGTCGGCCCGCCGGTCTGTCAGGCGGCGAAAAGCAGCGTGTCGCGATTGGTCGCGCCTTGCTGGCCAGCCCGCGTCTGATTCTGGCCGACGAACCTCTGGCCGCGTTGGACGATGCGCGCAAGTCTGAAATCCTTCCTTACTTCGAGACGCTCCGAGACGAGGTGTCAGTGCCTATTCTGTACGTCACGCATTCGGCTGCCGAAGTCGCGCGTCTGGCGACGTCGGTCGTGGCTTTGCAGGATGGCAAGTCCGTCCGCCACGGCCCAGCTTCTGAGGTCTTATCCGATCCGTCAGTCGCGCCTGCGGGTGTCCGGGCCGTGGGTGCGGTGCTTCAGGTCAAGGTTTCCAGGCATCACGCCGATGGCCTGACGGAATTGAATGCGGGCGGCACAAGCCTGTATTTGCCCCATATCCCGCACCAGGTGGGGGAAACTTTGCGTATCCGTATCCCCGCTCAGGAAGTTATCCTGTCGCGGACGCGTCCGGTGGGGCTTTCGGCCTTGAATATTCTAGAAGGAACGGTTGAGACAATCCGTGCAGGTGAGGGGCCGGGAGCGATCGTTTCCGTGAAAACGCCTGCCGGTGTCGTTCTTGCGCGTATCACACGCCGTTCGGTTGAAGCATTGGAGCTGGAACCTGGTCGGCCGTGCTATGCGGTTGTCAAAACCGTCGCGCTTGCGCCTCAGGACGTAGGCGGGCGGCTTGGGGGCGACTGAGGCACTTGCCGACCCGATGGGAAACAGGCTTGGAAAGGCGGCTGTCTTTACTCAATTCGTTTGTCCGCTATGGTTTAACGCGGATGCTTTTTAATCATGGATATTGATCATGCGGTTCTGGACAATACCCTGCTTGGCCTTGTTGATTGCCCTTCCCGGTCTTGCACAGGCGGTTGGCTTCGGCATCGGAGCGTACCCGGCGTTTAGAACCACGGTCACACCGATGAAGAACGGCATATACGAAGTTTCCGCGATCGGAAGTTCAGCGCCGGTTGCGTATTGGTGCGGTATCGGCGATTTCGCCATTCGCAGCCTTAGAACCAAGGCATCTCAGCGGATCTACATTACCAGAGCCTATGAAAAGCAGTCCAGGACCGTGCAATTCTCTCTGACGCCGCCCGAAGGGGTCGATACTACTCCGGGCTACTCGGTCACGGTTAAACGAGTGGGTGAAAACATGTCCGCCGGATCAGCGCAGGGGTATTGTTATGACAACTTCATGGATTTCGGGTTCTGATCGCTGATCAGACCCATTTGGCCAGCGGCGGCAGGCTCATGAGAACGGCATCGGGGTCGTGGCCGGTTTCCAGCCCGAACTTGGTGCCGCGGTCATACACAAGGTTATACTCTGCATAGAGGCCACGGTGCATAAGTTGCGTGTCCTTGTCTGTCTCGTCAAACTCTTGAACCCGGCGTTTTTCGACCAACGGCAGGAAGGCCGGGAGGAACGCCTTTCCGATGTCCTGAGTGAGTGCGAAATCCGATGACCAGTCGCCAGTACAGTAGTCATCCATGAATATACCGCCAACGCCACGGGCGCGTTTGCGGTGCGGGATATAGAAATACTCGTCCGCCCAGTCTTTCAGGCGCGGGTAGTGCCCCGGTCCGTGCGGGTCCAGATGCGCCTTTTGCGTGGCGTGAAAATGGTCGGTGTCCTCGTCATATTCGATACAGGGGTTCAGGTCCGACCCGCCGCCGAACCACCACGCGTGCGGGGTCCAGAACATGCGGGTGTTCATATGAACGGCGGGAACATGCGGGTTCTGCATATGCGCCACCAGCGAAATACCCGAAGCCCAGAAGCGGGGATCTTCCGTCATGCCGGGAATCCCTTTTCGCGCGGCCATCGCCTGTTGCGCACGCTCGCCAAGCGTCCCGTAGACGGTCGAGACATTGACACCGACTTTCTCGAAGACACGACCTCCGCGCATGACGGACATCAGGCCACCACCCGCGTCCGAGCCATCATCGGATTGTCGTTTGGTTTGCTTGACCTCGAAGCGGCCCGGTTGCGCGTCCGAGAACGGACCAGTGTCATGGCGATCTTCCAGGGCTGCAAACGCGGCAACAATTTCGTCACGCAGTTGGCGGAACCATTTGGAAGCGGTGGTTTTTTCAGTCTCGAACATGGGCTTAGTGTGCTGGGGCTGCGACAGGGTCCAGCAGGGTGCGACCGCCATCAATTGTCAGGATTTGTCCGGTGATAAAGCCCGCGGCATCGGATGCCAGAAACTGAGCAGTTTCCGTCAGTTCTGTCGGGGCCGCGATGCGGGAAAGCGGAGTGTGTTTTTCAATGTCGTCCCGAAAGTCCCTGTTCTCTTTCAAGGTCGATTGCAGCGAGGCACTCATGACCGATCCAAGGGCAATCGAATTTACACGGATGCGGTTCGGGGCCAGTGCCACAGCCAGCGACCGGGTCATCTGATCCAGAGCGGCGGTCGAGACCGAATAGGCCATCAGGTCCGGGTGTGTGCGCCGGGCGGCAATCGAGGACAGGTTGATGATGGACCCGGCCGGGCCGTCGTCGTCACCGGCCTGTTTGATCATGCGCTGCGCAACGACCTGGCTGAGCCGCAAGGCGGGCATCAGGTTCTGGTTCAGCAGGTTCCGCACCGAGTCGTCATCGGTGTCCAGCGGGTCGGACGGCGTCACCTGCCGCGCACCATTGATCAGAATATCAACCTGATCGAAGGCGTCGATGGTGGCCGACAGCAAGTTTGCGATCGTCAGCTTTTCGCGCAGATCACCGGCAAAGAACCGAATGTTGCTGTCATCGGCCTGCTCACCCAGTTCTTCGGTCAGCCGCTTTTCGTCCATGTCCGCGAACATGACATTGGCCCCGGCGTCGGCGAAATGCCGACCGATGGCCAATCCGACGCCGTTGGCGCTACCGGTGACGATTGCTGTTTTACCAGCGATGGAAAAGGACATTCGTAAACTCCTGAGTTGCAGCGCAGGTTAGCCGGGATCACCGACGAGGGCGAGAGGCGTGGAACACCTTGAAACGATTGTCACCAGACACTTCTTCGACACGCGCGAAACTATCGCTCAACGTCGCCTCATAGGGCAGATGGCGGTTTGCGACCATCCATAGATCGCCGTGCTTCGCCAGATTGCGCGCGGCGGACTGGATGAAACCCTGTCCCAGCTCTGGTTCGGCGCTGCGCGAGGTATGGAATGGTGGATTCATGACGACCATGTCCAGTGCCTCGGGTGCGTTCCATGTCACGGCATCCGCCCAGTGGAACGCAGCCCGGTCGTCTGTGACATTGGTCTGCGCGCAGGTCAGGGCGATATGGTCGGCCTCGACCAGATGAAGGCTGCGTAGACCTGTCTTTTGCAGTAGCCGGGCGGACAGAAACCCCCATCCGGCACCCAGATCGGCCATGCGTGCGCCGATCTTTTCGGGCAGGGCGTTTACCAGCATCGCCGAGGCCGGGTCGATCCCGTCTGCAGAAAATACGCCTGGCGCAGTCCGAAAACCGTCGACTGTCTGAGCGGCGGGTGCAGCCCAGTCCGCAAATGAATCGGGAGCGGACCGGAACCAGAAAATCTTGCCATGCGCCTTCGAGATCGGCCCTTCCACGGCCACACGTTTGCGAATTTCCTTCAGCAGGCTGTCAACGCCGTCTGTTTTCGCACCGTCCACCACGATCATGCCTTTGGCGCGCAGGCAGGCTTGCTGCACCATGCTGCGTGCCAGTGCCTTGGCGCGGGGCAGAATCACGATCGCGTCCTGACATGGGTCTTGGGAGGCGGGGGTGGTCTGGAACCCCTGGCCCTCGAAATGGTCATGAAAGGGTATGAAAGGTTGCACCACCTGCGTCTCGCGCGGCAGCAATGAAAGATCGGTTGCAGGGCTTGGCCCAATCACGGTCAGAGGCTGAGACAGCACAAGGCCACTTTGCAGGGCGAGATCAAGGCGAGGGGACATGGGCAAATCCGGTAAGCGCCGCCAGCGGCGTCACTCTTCGCGTTCCATGGTGCATTGCAGCGGGTGCTGGTGCCGGCGGGCGAAATCCATGACCTGTCCGACCTTGGTCTCCGCAATCTCGTGGCTGAACACGCCAACCACGGCAACGCCCTTTTTGTGAACGGTCAGCATGATCTCGAACGCTTCGGCGTGCGTCATGCCGAAGAAACGCTCAAGCACATGAACGACGAATTCCATGGGGGTGTAATCATCGTTCAGAAGAAGAACCTTGTACAGCGGCGGGCGTTTGGTCTTGGGGCGTGTCTCTACCAGAACCGACGAGTCAGAATCGTCGTCGGAATTGTCAGACATCATCCATTGGTCAATAAGCATCGCGCGGCTGTCCGATTCAGGCTTCGGTTTATCTGAGCGGTTATATAACGTCCAAGGGGTCAGAGAAAAGAGCCAGCAGGACGCAATTTCAATGGAAAACAAGCTTACCACAATCGGTTTCGATGCGGATGACACATTGTGGCACAATGAGCGGTTCTTCCAGCTCACGCAGAGCTATTTTGCGGAATTGCTTGCTGACCATGCCGAACGCGATCATCTGCTGGAACGATTGCTGGAAGCTGAAAAGCGCAACATTCGACACTACGGATACGGGATTAAGGGATTTACCCTGTCGATGATCGAAACCGCCATCGAGGTGACCGAAGACCGCGTTCCGGCCTCGGTCATTCGGCAGTTGATCGAAGCAGGGCAGGACATGCTGGCCCATCCGATTGAGTTGTTGCCCCACGCACGCGAGGCGATCGAGGGGGTGGCGGCGACACATAAGGTCGTGTTGATCACCAAGGGTGACCTGATTGATCAGGAACGCAAGCTGGCGCAATCGGGCTTGGGCGAGTTGTTCGACGGCGTCGAGATCGTCTCGGAAAAGACGCGCGAAACTTATCGTGAGATTTTCGACCGATATTGCGAAGGGCCAGAACACGCGATGATGGTCGGCAATTCGATGCGATCGGATGTGGTGGCTCCGCTACAGGCGGGATGCTGGGGCGTATATGTGCCCCACGGACTGGTGTGGGAAATCGAAAAAGCAGAGGCCCCGGTGAACAATCCGCGCTTTAAGGAATTGGGTGATTTGGGAGAGTTGTCGGGCTTCGTGCGTGCGATTGGATGATGTTGCTGATTGGTCTCAGTTCCTGAAAATCAACGTCTTACCGGCGTCCTGTTTTGCGGATTGCGCCGATTTGGTGGGTGTTGGATTGGGTGTTACTAGATGTAGTGCGTGCCCAAATGGGTGATAAAGCCGCGAAAACGGCAGCTTTTGGTTTATTTCGCGGGGTCTCTGTGTTAGCCTGTACATAATAAAATAATTGATTTGCTGACCGGGAAAACCCGGCGGCGTGAGGTAGACAGAGGCAAAGATCGTGCAGGTTCGGCGGACAGTTCCGGCCCGAATGGGCTTTATTCTCATAGCATTCGTGTGGTTGCTATCTTTTGCGCCACTCCAGTCGTTGGCCGCGCCCTATGCGGCCATGGTGATTGACGCGCGCACCGGTGAGGTGCTTCATTCGCGCAACGCCGACACTCGGCTTCACCCCGCATCGCTGACCAAGATGATGACGCTCTATATCGCGTTTGAGGCTGTGCGAAACGGTGAGATCGAGCTGGACACCCCGGTTCGCATCACCAAGAAAGCCTCGTCTGAACCTCCGTCGAAACTGGGTCTTCGTACGGGCCAGACAATCGCGTTCCGGTATCTGATCCGCGCTGCTGCCGTGAAATCCGCAAATGACGCTGCCACGGCAATCGGCATTGCCATCAGCGGATCCGAGGCGGCATTCGCCCGTCGTATGACCCGCACCGCCAAAGCCATGGGCATGAGCCGCACCACGTTCAAGAATGCCCACGGGCTGACGGAGTCAGGGCACCTTTCGACCGCAAGGGACATGACCACGCTGGGTCGGCATCTGCTGTATGACTATCCGCAGTATTATAACCTGTTTTCGCGTCAATCGACGCATGCCGGGATCAAGACCGTTCCGAACACGAACCGCCGGTTGCTGGCCGCCTACAGTGGCGCGGATGGGATCAAGACCGGATACACGCGGGCTGCGGGCTTTAACCTTGTGGCTTCGGCCAAACGCAAAGACGAACGGATCATCGCCACGGTTTTCGGCGGTAAATCCGGCGCATCACGTAACGCCAAAGTAGCCGAGCTGCTGGATATGGGGTTCCGCCGCGCACCGTCGCGTGCACCAATCCGCAAGCCGTCGCGCCCTGAATACGCTGGAAATGCGGGCCTGAACGTACAAGTGGCGCGGTTGGTCGGTGCACCGTCCACCAGCTTGCGGCCGGTGTTGCGCCCAGGACCGGGTGCCGCCGTCCAGGTGGCTGGTACGGTCGCGGCGACTGCTGCGAAGAACGGCGCGCGCATTCAGAATGGGATTGCAGCAGCCATTGCCGCCGCGGATATTCAGACACCGACCGACGATACTACACGGCCGGCAGCACGCCCCGAAGACCTTGTCCTGGCGTCGACCAATCCGACCGAACTGCCCGAACCCGAACAGGAAGTCGTGACGCGCCTGTCCACTTCGGGAGGGCATTTGTGGGGCGTGAATGTAGGGCGCTATACCACGCGATATGAGGCCGAGAAGGTGCTGTTGAAAACAGCCCTTTCGGAAATGACCACTCTGGAAGGAACGCTGCGCAAGGTGAACCAAAGCGCGCGCGGCTTTGATGCGACGTTTCAGGGCATGACCCGCGAACAGGCTGATCTGGCCTGCCGCAGGCTTCAGGCGCGGAACGTGACGTGTTTCATGATCGGGCCGTCATAAGACCCGACATGCATTCTCCTGGCTGGACATGGGCTGCGAAGAAATTCGCAGCCCTTTTTTAGTCGAAGACGTGGCCGTGCTGGTACTGCTCATCCTGACCGGCGGCGGCGGTCAGCGCGGCGACGTTATCCTTGGTGAAGAAACCGTCATAGTGATGGCAGCGCTCAATATACTCGGTGATCAGCAGGGTGTTTTTTGAGTGTTTTGAGAAAATCTGTTTCAAGTTTGGGTCGTCTTTGCATTCGCCAACCACATGCGCCAGGAACGGCACACCCTTGTCCTTGAGGGTGTTCACGACGAAATCGACGTTCTTTTCGCCAGCCCCGTGGTCTCCGTCCTGTATCTCGACGGCCATATGGTGCAGGCGGCGGCCAAAGTTGCGCACGAAGTCCTCGGTCGGCATTGGCAGCTTGGCAAAGGAATTCACGAATGAGGGCGTGTTGTTTGCTGTGAACACCTTGGCGGGGGATTTCTTGTCATCGTCGACATTCGGATTGCGGTTCACATTGGTGGACGAGTTCATGTCAAAGATGTTGTACGCACCCCAGAAATAATAGGGCACCATCGTGAGAAATTCGAGGATCGCATCCTCGCGCTCTCCGGCCAATACGCGTGTGGCAAGGTGGTCGATCCCCAGCATAAGTGGGGCGATCTTGCTGTCGGAGCCGAAAGACGCAGCCTGATCCAGGCGTGTTTGTTCAGCGTCGCTGAGCAAGACGCGGTCCCCCAGACCAAGACTAACCGTGTCGTTGAAATCCAACGTGGAATAACCGACCCGATTACAGGTGAAATCCGACGGCGTCGTAAAGCGGAAGCCATCCAGCGTGTAAAACGGATTTTCGGTATCGCCACTATATTCAAACCGTATGTTCTGATCTTCCAGCGTCTTGGTCAGCGAGTTCAGGTCAGATGCCGCGAATACCTCGCCCACATACCGGGTCTGGGGCGTGTTGCGGGCCAGCGGGTACATGCGGTTGATGCGGGGAATGAAGTCCTCGAATGCCGGGCTGAGGGGCGCCATCACGATCAGCGCGGGGTAATCTGTATGGGAATGCAGAACCGAAAACTTGTGCGTTCGTCCAAGATAGCTGGCGGTGTGGCGATAGGGGGTCATCACGTAGAGCTCGACCAGTGTGTCGAACAATGCGTCCGGTTCCACCTGAAGAACAATGGCCCGCATCGGCCCGACCTGATCTGCGATGCCCGAACTTGAGCGGCGCTCGTAAATCATCGGCAGATATTCGTTGAAGAAATCCGAGTTCTTCTTGTCGCCGCGGGGTTCGTAAGACATCAGATCAAAAGACATTAAGCGCGCTCCTTGCCGTTGCGCCGTGTGGTTGGCGCAGGTCGTTGCCGGGATTTGTGGTACTCAGATCATACAGTTACGCACATGCTAGGGGCTGAGGCGATACCGGGCAACAGTCTGGATATGGGGCGGCTGAGTTACGCCAACCTGATCAACGGATGAATTTTGTCACGTCAACGCCGCCCGCAATCAAGTTTTCCCGAACCGAGCGGGCAATCTGCACGGCAGTTGGTCCGTCACCGTGCAGACAGATGGTGTCGATCGACGTTTCCAACCGTTTGCCGGATTCGGTAATGATGGCCCCTTCCTGAACCATATTCACAATGCGCGGACCGGCCAATTCGGGATCGTGTATAACTGCGCCGGGTTTGCTGCGGTCGACCAGAGTTCCGTCGTCGTTGTAGGCGCGGTCTGCAAATATCTCTCCGACCCATTTGCAGTTCAGCTCGCGCACGGCGTCTTCCTGTTTGGTCACGGCCAAGACCATAATGATAATGTCCGGGTCCACGTCCAGAGCACCCTGATAGCAAGCCCGCGCCATGTCGATGTCAACCGAACACATATTGGCCAGTGCGCCGTGCAGCTTGAGGTGTCGAACCTTGGTGCCAACCCCCTGGGCAACCCCTATGGCCGCGCCCAACTGATACCGGACCAGATTGCGCAAGCTGTCATGTGGGATCTTCATGTTGCGCCGCCCGAACCCCTGAAGGTCGGGAAACCCTGGATGCGCCCCAATGCCGACGTTGTTTTCTGCCGCCTGTATCATCGTCTGCGCCATTACGTCCGGATCACCGGCGTGAAAGCCGCAGGCGATGTTGGCCGAGGTGATGATCTTGAGCAGACTTTCATCATCACCCATGTTCCAAGGGCCAAAGCTCTCTCCCATATCTGCATTCAGATCAACGCTGGTCATCGGCAAAACTCCTTAGTCAGTGGCAGAGATCATTCCGCCGACCAATTGGTAGGATAACAGGTCAGGGATGTCATGTGGGTCGCGGATCAGGGGTTCCACCCGAGAAGGCAGGCGAGACAAATCGCCTTGGAAGGCCGTGTGCAGGGCGACGGCCTCATCCATCGTGACAAACTGGAACTTCAGATGTCCGCCTGCGGGCGTTTGCGCCGCACGCGACAGGTCGCACGGAAGGACCGTCGCAATGCGCGGATACCCTCCGGTGGTCTGGCACTCGGGCAGCAGGATGAACGGGTTCCCGGTGCCGGTCATCTGGATGTCGCCGGGTGTTATGACCTCGGACAGGATGTTGAGTTGACCCTTGGCGGCAAAACCCTCTCCGGCGCTTTCAAGTTGCATCCCCATTCGGTTCGCCCGGGCACCACGTTGGAATTGCGTATTGGCAAACCGGTCCAGGGTATCATTGTCGAACAGAGGGGTTTGAAAGCTGGCGACGACCCGAAGCACACCGCCTGAAAATCGGTCGTCGGGCTGCAGTTTCAATCCGGCCTGGCCCGAACCCGCACCGGCGGATAAACGGTCGCCAGCCTGCACAGTTCGTCCAATCTTGGCCGTCAGGTGGGCGGAGCGAGAGCCAAGGAACATGTCGCCGTCAATTCCACCGCCGATATGCAAATACCCGTAGTTCCCTTGTGTCGCTGCCCCGACGGTTAGTCGCTGTCCCGCTTCAAGTTCGTGCGACGCATTCCATATGATGGGGCTGCCATCCACGCTTGCCTGCATCGGCGCACCGGTCAACGCAATCCGCGTGGGTTCGGTCGCTTCAAACTCGCCACCCATGCCCGCCATTTCCAAAGCCGCCAATGTCGGCGCTTGACCCAGCAAGGCCGCCCCTTCGTGCAGGGCCAGTATGTCTGCGGCTCCGGAACGTGAGAGACCCTGATCCAAATAGCCGATGCGCCCCTGATCCTGTACTGTACATGCGGGCCCTATGCGCAGAACAGAAAGACTCATGACTCGATGTCCTGATACGTCGCGCCGCCTGATCCATCTGTGTCGTTCGCGCGAATATTCTCCAGGTCGTCTTGAGAGACAGGAAAGAACTGCATCTCATCGCCGGGCATCAGCGCAAAGCTGTTTGGGCGCTCGGGTTGAAAGCAGCGAAATGCGGTCTGCCCTACATGGCGCCACCCGGTCGGAGTCGGACCTGAAAACAACACGAATTGAGAGATTGCCAAAACCAGTGCGCCTTCTGGCACCATCGGTGTCAGGCTTTTCAGTCGCGGTATGTTGAATTCGGGGCCAAGTGGCCCGAGGTATGGCTGCCCCGGTGCAAAGCCGATCGTCAGTACACGCACACGCGATTCACTCAAGCGCCGAACCGCCTCGTCCGGGGTCAAACCTGCTGCCTCTGCCGCTTCATTCAACTGCGGAGCAAGCTCACCCCCGAAAACAGTAGGAACACGCCAGAAGGTACGACCGGTTGGCATCGGCGCGTTAAACCAGTTTTGCTTGGCAAGTAGGGCATCAACGCGGTCCGTGATGTCAGCATGTGTCACCTGGGTGGGGTCAAATCGAATATAGGTCGACGCAAGCGAAGCCGATGTTTCGATTACCCCAGCCCATTGCATGGAATCGACAGCGCCGCGAAAAGCGAGGGCCGCGCGGTTCGAGGGCTCGGCCATAGTATCGGCGAAGGAAATCAGTAGGCCGTCAAAGCCAACTGTATGAATACGTGGGAATGGATCAGTGCGTGTCGATTTCATAGCGCAGGGTGCTGAGGCTTATCCGTATTGGCGACCTGACCGTATTCAATGCAAATGCGCAAGACTCTCGGCAAAGTATTGTCAGGCCACGCCTTCAATCTGACCTGCGACTCGCTGATTCACGGTCTGAGTCGTCTTTTTGGCAAAGGGTGACTCGCGTGAGTCTTGTGGTGGCTACAGAGTTCCTCACTATATATAGAGTCACGGCTGAGTGCGCGACTTGCTTGCGGTATCACTCCTGCTGTTATTTGGGTGGGGTTGGGGTGAATTGGCTTAGTTGGTCTTTGTGTAACTCTCTGTTTTTATTTCCATAAAAAGAAAATCGCAAAAAAAACGCGCAGGATGTGATTTTCCACTTGCGGTGCAATGTTGTTATCCTTAGAACCCCCTCACCGGCGCTGCTGAGGCGCTGGGACGCGGCGGAAGCGGCGGAGACGCTCAGGAGAGACTGGGGGCATCTTGAGGGAATGATTG
>NZ_JBQFUL010000012.1:0-64389 GCF_056539165.1 Ruegeria sp. BC7
CTCCATCGTTTGGTTCATGGTGCTTGGCTTTCTTATGCTTCAGTTTTCCGTCTTCGACCCAATACCAATAGGGTGTGAAGTCTATGTTTCCCACGCGGTCCTGCTGGCTAAAGATAAAATCAAGGAGAACAATCTCGGTAAGCTCTTGCATCCAAAAGGTCATCTGTTGGTCACTGACATCGGGACCGAGATCCTTGTTGATCATCCGGTCTTTACGGCCTTCTTTAACGCCCTCTGCAATGGCCTCTGGCATGGGTTTCGAAGAACGCAAAGCTAAGAAAGCGGGGGTTTCCTGAAAATCGCGGTTCTGACCTTTCCCCCATCCAGATTTGCGTGTGCCGTTGATTTCCGAGCCGTATCTATGCCCAGGACTATCGAGCAGTACACCGTATATTTGCGTTCGATCCGAAGTGAATAAATCGTCGGTTGGCTGGTATGAGGCTGGGTCAGCATCCGCAGCTGCGAAGACCCGCCAGCCTTCATGGTTCATGCGTCCGCCATGAGAGCCACCAGAAATCGCAAGGCCAGGCTCGGCGACCTCGGAAAAATGCGCCTGGGTGTCCATGCTACGCCAAACGGCGACTGGAATTTTTATAGTCGTGTCGAAATATCTGGAGAAATGATAGTAAAGCAGCGACGAGGTGGAAAAGGTTCCACTGGTGCCCTTTTGGTTCATGGTGGATTTGAATTTGGCCACCCTGTCCTTGGCCAGATCTTTCGCCGCCTTCCCCTCTTTGCAAGCGTTTCTCTGGAACTCAGAACGGTTCCCCGTGTAGGGTCCTTCCGAAATATCGTAGACGGCCATTCCTGGGCTGGTGCTCCAGGTTTTCGGGCAAATAGCAATTTCGGAGGCATAGAAATCGATCTCGCAATAGGCTGTCTCTTCCTCAAGATCGCTTTTTTGATACGCGCCCGTTGGAACTTTTTCGATCCGAATGCAGCGTTCCGTAACGCCGTTGGGACTCTCAAATGTCGTGGCTTCACCGAGGACATCGTCGCTCGCCCACAAGGCAGTGGGTGCAATGAAAGCCAGTGACCCCAGAAGATTGAACCTCATTTGGATACTCCTCCCGATATCATTTGGGGCAAATCGCTGCCTGTTGTTCGGTAGAGATCGTCAAATTGGGGTCGACACTGAATTTGGAGAACTTTGAGTCAATCCACTGGTCACACCCGCCTGAACATGGGGCACCGTTACGGGCCTCATTCCAATAATCCTTGGCCCTTTCTTCCGTCCAACCGCAAAACTGAACGAGCGCCATTGCCGACAATGCTCCCGAGGAATGAACGCCCCACATGCAGTGCACCAGAACAGGACCCTTTCTAGGGTTTTCAATCACCTCATGTATGGACGCCATGACGGCACTGGGACGGGAGGATCTGGCGCTCTGATAGTCAAAGGATCCGTTTCCACAACTGGTGCGACCGTATTCAGTGTTTTTGCCAAAGTCGGCATAAAACCCGGTTGAAAACCCTTCACCGCACAGAGTTTCGCGTTGACCTTCACTCAGGCCCGTTCGATCCTTATCGCCACCTTTGAAACCAGAGCGATACAATACTCCGCTTAAGACTGGGCGAAAGAAAGCAACGCCGTCAACGCCTCCGTCGCTAGCTTTTGAGAGCATTTGACTGTTGCTTGGACCGCCATTTCGACTGGTTACGTCAGAATTCGCAGCGGTTGCGAGAACACCAATGAATATGAGGGACGTCAAAAACCGCATGCCAGCTCCTTTCTATTTTTCAGCCTGTTATGCTCACACTCTTCCCACTTGGAAATCTATTGGAGCGGCTCAATCTCAGCAGCCTTATCAAGTGCGCGACAGACTTTCCGACGTGAAGCTTTAAATCGGCCACACCAGATTGATGATAAAGACGACCACGAAGTAGGCCAGAAAAACTTTCCAGTTCAATTGGTGTTTGTTTTCTTCGTTTATCACGCCGGCCGATTTCAATGCCAGGTTTGTTACAATTAGAGCGACGATGGTAACCGCCGCATGTGCCAAGTCGAAATGCAAACTAAAGCTCCCTATTGCAGATATTTGGTTGATGAAAAATGTGTCAGCAGTCACCTGATGGCAGCATAGTTACATCTGAGTACCTTCCCTCAGACGTCGTGATCCGAGCACAAGCAACAGTATCCTTGTTAAACCAGTACGAGGTCAGCCCTTCGCTGCGGACGAGTTCAAATCCGAGACTCTGGATGCCCATTTCAGCTTGGCCCGCTTTTGCCCCTTCAAATGACGAAAGATCGCTAGAGCTGCCCACAGTTGGTGCACTTGCATCCACTGATCCACCACTGTCGTCGCATGCTGCAAGCGCAGTAATACACGCTGTGCCGATCACCAATAGGACCTTGGGTTTCATCTGTTTTTCCTTCGCTTTTTGGACTTGCGTTCCAGGGTCTCTGATTGATCACCTATTCAATTCCGAAAATTACGTTGTAGCCGACGGAAGAGTTGCTGCGATTGATGACCTCCACAACATGATCACCAGATTGCCAAAGCTGTCCTCGATACTCCTTGTCCGCCGACATCAATCCCAACAGTTCAGAACCATCGGGGTTGCGAATAACGTAGTCCAAGGAGCCATTTCGCGGAGCAACGCGAACGTAGAGGAACTGTTCGTTTTTAGCACCCAGAACGTATTGCTGCGACGCTCCGGGCGCGAGTTCACCAACAAGTTCTGCGCCAGTGGAACCAGAATCAAATTTGACACGTTGGCTACCAGTAGACCCGGCGGCGCCTGCCATGGCTCCACCGCCATCATCCATCGCTTCGACAACCGACATCTCGCCGATGCTTCCATCCTTGTACGCGATGCAGCGCCAAAGTGTTCCACCTGCATCTCGCAGCATGACGAGCGTGCCCGCTTCTGAGAACTCTGAGCTTTCAATCGTACCGGACTGACCGTCTGGCCCACCAACCTGCCGCAAATGGTCGATACACGCGTCGTCGGCTTCTGACATTGCAAAGGCAGCTGCGCCCGCGATTGCGAACATGGGTGTGAGGAGTTTGAATAAAACGAGTTTCATCAGATGGTTCCCTGTTGGCTTGTCCTTAGAGATTTGTTCCTTACAAAGCGGAACCTCACTTCGCTTCTCGTAACTTTGACAGAAATTCATCGCATGCCTGTGCGCTGCCGACGATCTCGCCCGTCGTTTCAATTCCTTGCAGTGACGCCATTTCGGAATTTACGCGGTTGAGGATCTGATCCGCTTGCTCGGCGGTGATAAGGTTCTCAGCTTGTGCTCCTTTCAATGTGGTGCAGACACCGGCGGACAAGCCTGTCGCAACGCCGACACCCACCGCGGCCCCGCCACCCAAGGTCATCGCCCCAACCACGCCGAGGACGAGCCCGATCACAATTCCCAAGATTACTTTTCCCATGTTTTCCTCCCATTCGGTGAGAAAGAGTTCAGCCACCACTACTGGCGCAATCTGCGTGCCCATCTGCAAATCAGAACCAGCGCTAACAGGTTGAGCGCCGGTGCAATCGCCGCGAACCACGGCTTGGCGGGCTCCGAAACTAAGTCCGCAACAAATATCCAAGGTAGTCCCAACGGCAGTAGGAACACTCCGGACAAAGGGTCTCGTTCCTGTCCAAACCAGCCAAACGTACCCGTCAAAAACGCAACCAACGCCAACAGGTACAGGACCGCGAATACGATGGTGGTTATTCTACAAACCAAGTAGAGCCTCAGCAGATCAAGCCAGTGCTGCGCAGCCGTTATCGGCTACGCAGCAGACTGCTCACAATGCGCCTTCGTCCCCGAGAAACTCGATACCAGCTGTCGCGCCATCACTGTAAGCAATGCAATTCCAAGGAGCACGATCCTCGCCAACGCCGACAGTGACTTGTGTTCCCGCCTCGCTAAACGCGGATGAGAGTACTACGACTTGCGAGTTGTTCGTCGCGCTGGCTACATCTCGCAAACACGCCTGCTGAGCCGGCGTGAGCTCGGCGGACGCGCTTGATGTACTCGTATCGTCGCAGGCCGCAAGCAGTGCGAAACATGTCGTGCCTGCAATCATCACCATCTTGTTAGACATTTTCTTCTCCCTCTGGTTTCCTTGAAATTAGTGAAATTGGATGGGCTTGTTTGAGTTTCTCGCGTCAGAGCAGGCTATGGAACATACTTCGACCCTGTGATTTCCCTTTCCAACAACTTGTCGCGGGGGGCTTGGCGGGCAGAGCGATTTTACGTTTACTGCTAAGACCTCCAACAACGTGAGATTTCCGAATGAAGTCACTGGCAAAGGCTAGAACAAACTCTGGAAAGAGGGCGAATACGTTAAATCTAAGCATCGCACCCTCCCAACGACTGATCCGTGTAAAGTGCCTTCCGACTGCCAGCACTCACTCCAGCGGCCGGAAGGGCTCGGCGAAGCGAGCAGCAACGACAACAACGGAGGTAAAATGAAAGTTGCGTCGAATTCGCATGTTTGAATCTAATTTTTAATTAATCAACATTTTTTCCGCGCGCAAACTTCGCTACCTTTTCATAGAATAGTTTTTTGGCGTTCAAACACAAAAGGAAGGTGGGAAAACCCAGAAGGGCAAGTCTGTTCTATTAGCTAGCGAGGCGTTCTGAGGCCGCACAGAAACTTAGAAAGGGTTGAAAATGGGGTTTGTGGAAGCAGTAAAAACGTGTTTCTCGAAATACTTCCAGTTTTCCGGGCGGGCGATACGTTCAGAGTACTGGTGGTTCTTCTTGTTTGTAGTTCTCGTGAGTGCTGCTTTAGCCGTGCTGGATACAATCATATTCGGGACTGACCCTGAAACAGGGCAAGGATCTCGGGTCCTGTCCTCTGTTTTCCAACTGACTGTTCTCATACCTATGCTGGCCGCCGGCTGGCGGAGGCTGCACGATACAGGACGACCTGGCTGGTATTTGCTGCTACCGATGGCGCTCAGCATTACAACGCTTTTTGTTATGTTGGGTGGGGTAGCGTTCTTTTCGGTATTGGAGCAAGGGACGGAAAACCCAGATGCATTGCGAGGACCTGCGGCAGTCCTGAGCGTGACCGGTATTATTGTTGTCTCAATACTTCAATTGGTTTTGTCCATTCTGATGATCTGGTGGCTGACCCGACCTTCCCAAGAAGGCGCAAACGAATACGGCGAACCTGTTTCTTGACCTGGCTGCCCGGGCAATTGGCTGGAATCTCTGCTGAACGACAGCGCGAACCGTAACTCCATGGAGAGAAAAAATGAGCTGCAAAACCATTTCCATTGGAATGCTACTGATGGCAGTGGCGACCACAGCATCAGCGGAGTGGTCGTTCAGCTCCGGGCCCAACCCCAATGCGTTTATTCAGACAGGAAACATGACGCTGGAACTTCAGTGTGACCTTATTCGCTTTGCTCCGGCTGGATTCGAGGACAGCCAGGACATTGCGGATAAGCAGGGGCTTTCCATTCGTTTCTTGAAGAACGGCACCACCGAAGTTGGAGCATTTCAGGTTGGCGCAGAAAACGCTGCCGTGCAGATCGTCGAAAACTATCCCGTCGAGGTCAGTTTCAATAGTCAGCCGGACTATGGTTTTGTTCTGGACCAGCTTGCGGCCAATGCATCGGTTAATCTGTCGATGATTGATCAAGATGTCAGCTACGGAATTTTTGACTTGAAAGGTTCCAGCGCAGCAATTCGGTCCCTTCGTTCTGCGTGCGATTCAGAAGTTAGCCAAGAGACCTCCTACGAAGCGCCCGAAGGCATCGTCTATTGTGGTGGCGGAGCGAAAAAACGCGTGATTGAACCCGTAATTTTGGACAATCCAGAGGGGGAGTGGGACGCGCGAGTAGCGGTTAACGGCGAGTCGATCAGAGCCATGACAGCCTACAGCTACTTCGGAAACTCTGAGCCACCGGCCGGATTTGTCGTCGCCCTTCTTGGTGAAGACAGGTCTGAATTTCTGATTTTTAACGAAGGCTCGGCAAACTGGCTGGAATACGGGGACTACAGGTATGAACAATGCAACTGAAGCCACCTTCCAACCGGCTTCCCAATTGGCAAGCTACTTGAAACGTTTGGTATCTGCGATCCTCCTTGGTTCGAGCCTGGTTTGGACCTCACCAGTTGTCGCGGCTGACGTTTCGCAACTTCCAACCGGTTTGCGAGCAAAGGTTGATCTGGCGGCGCAGGCATGCGCGGAGTTCAACAACGGTCAGTTTGACTTAGATTGGGGCGCGGTTGAAAGGGTCGATCTCGACGGAGATCTTCAACACGACTGGGTTTTGAATGAGTCTGGTTTTGCGTGTTCGAGCGCCGCATCTCTTTACTGCGGAACTGGCGGATGCATGTCGCACTTCTTGATTGAAGAGGAGGTTCAATCCTTGCTCAACCAGGGCTGGACGGTTGTTGATTTTGGGCGTCAACGCGTTGTTGTTGCGGATATTCATGGATCCAATTGCAACGGAATAAACCCAACGCCCTGCGTCACCGCCAGTGTTTGGGATGCGGACGCTAAGACGTGGCGCTCGTCTGCTGGCGATTGGGAATAAGTTGCATTTGAGAATTGCAGATAAGCCATAGGAGCTGGTTTGTTCGATGGGTTCTCTGTGGCACGCAAACTTATGGGCAAATCGTGCAAAGTTAGTCTAATAGTGATACTGCGTACATCGTCCTTCAAGACTTCACCGCCAGAAACATTCGTTTTCCTGAAACTGTCGAAAACGCGCACCGGTTTTACGAGCTTGGTCCCCAATCATTTGCAAGCTGCAATTCTGAGCAACGTGTATGAGATAAGACTTGGGTGAATTGAAGCTATGGGCTGGTCAAGACCAGCCCGTCGCATCACGCCCTCGCGTTTGAGGCGTTAAGATGGCTTTTTACATTGTGGAAGACCGAAGCCAGTGGTGTTGGCAAAGCTTCAGTCAGAACATTGGCACTCAGAAAAACTCCAGGACGTGTTGTCCATCTAGAGCTGCGCTAACTCACACCACGTGAAATGAACCCGCCCTTCATCTAACGGTGTTGAAGTGCGGGCTCCGGTTTTTCAGCGACGGTTCCGGATGGACTTCACCCGTGTTGTGAAGTGTCCCACCAATGCGGCTGCATGAACTGCGGGATCGCCACGGTTTTGCCACTCAGCTTCTTTACAGATCCTTCCGTCAACTCAAGCGCCATCCACGCCTCTGGTGCCGACATCAGGCCCGGATATGGTGTCTGCTTATCCGTCGGTACAAATCCATATCTAGGGTAAAACGTCGGAACCCCTAGCACGAACACCGCATCCGCCCCGACGGAACTGAGATGTTCAATGCTCGCCTCCATGATCTCTTTCCCTACGCCGTGGCCCTGATACGTTGGCAGCACCCCGCAAGGTGCCAGCAGGTAACATTTCGCATCAGGGTGGTCTAGGAAGTTAAACGGAGTGAAAAGCACGTTGCCTACGATCTCCCCGTCGCGTTTGGCGCTGACAGATGTCGTGTCCGGGATGCCGAGCTAGTCTCTGGCAAGCCAAGCGATGTCGTTGCCTTCCACTTTTCCGCACGCCAACCGGTGGACGTCTACTAACTGTCGCTGTTTCGAAGCTGCTACAATGGGGCTTTGACCTGCGTCAAAGCATAGGTCTCCTGATTGCAGCTAGGTTGGTTGGCACATGGAACAGAACCGTTGGATCAAGTACTCGCTCAGAGCGGCATTCTTGGCCTTAGTGATTGCATTGTCAGGGTGCACGGGTAGGAACCACCAAGGCAATTGGCATGGCCATGGCACAGAAGGTTGTTATGGACCTCACCACGAGGTTGATCGCCAGGTCCATTGTAGAACGCTCGAGTGAACTTGAGCCATACGCGATGCAACTCACAAAACGTTTGGCGACCAGTGTTATTTGGATTGAGATTCAGATCTTGTATCGAAACTGCCCGTTTGATGCTCAGTCCGGTAACATTGAAAAATTTGGCCTTGGCACAATATCTTTGTATTCCCATGAGGAAGCGGAGAAGAGACCAATGAAACGACGCGAATTTCTATTAGCGGGTACAGCAGCAGTGTTGGCTACTCCTTCCGTCGGACAAGAAGCCCCACTCATCAAAGTCTACAAGACTCCAACCTGCGGCTGTTGTGCCGCGTGGGTAGATCACCTGATTTCCGCAGGATTTCGTACCGATACGCTAGACGTAGGGCAGGAGCAGCTGTGGTCGCTTAAAGAACAAATGAAAATCTCAGATGAGCTTTCCAGTTGCCACACTGCATTTGTTGGGGGCTATTTTGTCGAAGGTCATGTCCCGGCAGAAGACATAAATCGACTTTTGTCCGAACATCCTGAAGGCCTCGGCCTAACAGTTCCAGGCATGCCGATGGGTTCACCCGGCATGGATTTTTCAGACGAACGAGAACCTTATGAAACCTTGCTCGTAGGTCCGGATGGGACGACGAGTTTGTTTGCTCGACACAGCTGAGAGATTGGATGAAGGGCAATCAGACTTCCTAGATCCGTGCTCAGCATCGGATAGCGCTGATTTCAAAAGGATTCAGCTGCAACCGTTGTGTTTTTTCCACATGGCTGGGTCGTGGCCTTCGGGCACATTGGAGCACGGGTCGTTCGCATACCCTCTTAGAATGCTGTACAGTTGGACTTGATCTGCGCTCAACAGCGGAGTTGTTAGCAGGTGCCTGGACAGATGAACCATTCGCAATTCGGCCCTGGCAGCTTCGGCCGCTTCAACAAGTTTGTTTAGCTCGGCTACGTCAAGCTGGTCACTGGCAAACGCTTCACTTAACGCCGCTTCGGCCTCAATAAACCGCTCACCTACGACGATTGCCTGTTCGCGCATTTCAGAATGGATCGCTTCAATTTTTTCCACCTGATCTTTCGAGAGTCCAAGTTCATCTTGCAACTCGAGCAAGTGTGCTGGGCCTGGTCTGCCATTCAGCTCCGCAGGTAAGGCAAAACCCCAACCTCCGCCGCGCCGCAGCTCTTCTAAATCGGTCTCAGATAAGCTTTTGATGATCCTGGATTGCAGACCGGCGTACGGCGTGACTTCAGCGTCGCGAGTGTGACTTTGCGCGAGTGCTACTTGAGAGTATTGGATCGTACAGAGCGCCGTTACAATCAGAAACTTAGGCATAAACTTAATCATGAAGTCTCCTTTATGGCTCACCCAAATGCCTTCTTCCATACAGTACTTCTGCCCGGCGCAGCGACATTCCTGCTCCTTTTTGACCAGTATGTCGTTCCGGATCCACGTGTATTCTAGGCCGTTGAGACAATAACCTCTGCTTCGATTTCAATTGGGAAGTTGATTGGTAGACCTGCCACCCCGACCGCCGTACGTGAATGGCGGCCAATCTCTTCTCCAAAGACGTCAATGATCAAATCCGTGAAACCGTTGAGAACCGCAGGCGTATCGCTGAAGCCAGATTTGCAATTGATCATCCCATGAACTCGGCACCACCCCGTTATTCGGTTTAGACTGCCAAGTTCGCGCTTTAGGCTGCCGAGAA
Source organism: Ruegeria sp. BC7 (assembly GCF_056539165.1). Classification (NCBI taxonomy): domain Bacteria; kingdom Pseudomonadati; phylum Pseudomonadota; class Alphaproteobacteria; order Rhodobacterales; family Roseobacteraceae; genus Ruegeria; species Ruegeria sp. BC7. The sequence goes on from NZ_JBQFUL010000012.1 coordinate 9,449, forward strand.
TAGAAAGCCCGACTTTGCGTGCTGAGGCGTAGCCCTCTTCCACAGACACATTTTCTCCGACTGCTCCAAATGGCCCGGCCGGAGTACCGTCTATTTCTTGTGGTCCATGACCAGATACGAACGCCCGGTCGCCCCGAACGTTAATCCATGGAAATGGCAACACCATACCAACAGGCAATTTCAGCGGCGCGGGTAAAATGATGTTGTGGTCTATCAATCGTTGTTCAGCGTCGATCATGGTACTCCCTCTCGCAGGACTTGCATGGGTCTTACCATAAACCATGCCCAAAGTCGGTCTCGACCACCAAACTTTGCAAGGTCCGCTTCGTCCGCATTTGAGTCAGCTGGCGAAACCGCGGCGAACGGCTGTTGTTGGTTAGGGCAAACCTTGGCCGCGTTCGCGGGCATGAATGACCGCTCATCGTGGTTACGGGTCATCCGGCAAAAAGTCTCAGATGGCCGAGACGGTCCCGAAGCGGCAATCTTTACTAAGAAAGCGAGGTCCTAAGCAGGAAGCTCTCCGCCAGACTGAAGCCATCGCGCGTCGGCTTCCGGAAGCAACTCTGCAAGACGTTTGTGAAACGCAAGAAGGTCTTCGTCTGAAAGCTTGCCCTCCCACTTGCGACTGCTTGCGCTATCGAAGAAGGCTGACGGGTCTTTGAAGGTTGTGGACCGTTGTGTTTTTTCTTTGGCACTCGCACGTGCATTGGCTTGCATGTTCTCGAACTGCATACTTTCCGCAATTGCGGCCAGCATTTCATCGCCAATTTTCAAACCAAGTACGGAAGCGAGCTTTCTAGTATGGGAGAGCAAATCGCGCCGCATATCGGCGTAATGGAAAATGTGTATGTTGGGATGTTGGATGTTTGACTTGAAGGACTTGAAGTGATGAACGATGGCCTCAAGGGTGATCCCATCGGCCATCTCCTCTCGAACGGTCTCACCAAGAAAAAGGGCGAATGAAGCTGTCGGCTCATCCGGGAACCTGTCTTGGATCAGGTCTTCCTTCAGGTTTGCCACATGTCGGCGCATCGAAAAATGTGCGTCGATAGGGTGTCTGAACACCGCGATGTAGGTGCAATCTGGATCGAAAGGAATGCCGTCAAAAGGCGTATGGGTCTTGATGCATCTTCTGTGGTTTTGAGCTTCGAACATTCGAACTATTGGGAGTTGATCTCGAAACGCAGGGTCGAGCCAAACCGACAGGTCATCCATGACCTTGTCCATACCTGGCTTTTCAAACAAGAGCGACAGCACAAGGGCTTGCGTCCATGTTGTTCCGCACTTTGGCGGTGTTGCAACAATCACATCTCCTTGGCGCAGCGCGAACATGTCCCAAATCCGATTGTCGGTGAGACGTGTTCTGTACTCGAATGCCTTTCTTGAAGACGCCCGTATCGTCATTCTGATTTCCGCCAATGGACCCTTAATGAAACGATAGCAAGCATGCGGCGCTGAACCTAGAATTTTGATGGCACCCGAGTAGGAAGGCCTTTCAAAGTGCCAAGCCAAGACCTTGCATTCGCGGCTAGAAGCTCGTTTTGCCCTCAAGGCAGTCATACGCGGCACCTTGCTCCAGTGCCTGTGCTGCGGTGTAAAGTCGAAATTACAAAGTCCGGTTTTTCGAGGTCCGCTTCTGCCTAATTTACCCAAAAGCAAAAAGCTTGCGTGTCGTTATACGGTCACTGATGTTCATTGAATATTGATCGCGATTTATGCGCGAAACCCCTAATATCCCTTTGACACTCCTTCACAATGGATACGCGGGAGGATTTTGTTTGGAGCGGTACTTGGCTGCCATTCTCGTGGCTGATGTTGTTGGCTATAGCGCGCTTGTCAGTGCTAACGAGGAAGCCGCATTGCACACATATAGGGGCCACTTTAGGGCGCTGGAGCCGCATGTCGGCCTGAATGGCGGACGCCTATTCAAAAGAACTGGTGACGGTTTTCTTGCAGAGTTTTCCTCGGTTGTAGATGCGCTGGCATGTGCGGAAACGATGCAACGTCAGATGGCTGAGCGGAACGGGGCGCGCGGGCAAAGTCCGGAGATGCAATTCCGTATGGGAATTCACGCGGGCGATGTTTTTGATGACGACGGTGATGTTCTTGGTGACGGCGTCAACATCGCGGCCCGGCTGGAAGGTCTTGCTCCTCCCGGAGGGATCATCGTTTCAGGTCGGGTTTACGAAGACCTTGTGGGTAAGGTGGATTTATCGTTCACCGAATTGGGGCCGCAATATCTGAAGAACATCACACGCCCTGTAACTGCTTACTTGGTACAAACAGCATTTGCTACTGAATCCCCGTTAACTCAATCCCGTCCTGACAGGCCCTCAGTGGCGGTGTTGGCTTTTGACAATCTGTCGCCTGACGCTGAACAGGATTACTTTGCGGAAGGTATTACCGAAGACATCATCACCAGCTTATCCAGAGTGCCCTGGATATTCGTGGTCGCCCGAAACTCTTCTTTTTCTTACAAAGGGCTTTCGGTTGATGTGCGTCGTATCGGCAGAGAGCTTGGTGTCCGCTATATATTGGAAGGGTCCGTTCGCGGCGCTGGTGACCGGTTGCGTGTCACGGGCCAGCTGATTGATGCGGAAACCGGATCTCATGTTTGGGCGGATCGATACGATGGCAAGCTCGATGATGTTTTTGAGCTTCAGGACCAGATTACCGAGGCTGTCGTTGCTTCGATTGCGCCAGGTATCCGACAAGCTGAAATAGACCGTGCTGCTCACAAGCGCCCTGACACCCTTGGAGCCTATGATCACTTCCTACGTGCGCAGTCCTTGATCTACAGGTTCAATTTCACTGAAGCAGACGACCATTTGTCAAAAGCTCTTTCACTCTCAAGTGAGTACCCATTGGCAAGCGCTCTTCGAGGTTGGATCCGCACTTTGCTATGGAACCCGGATACACGTCCAAACGAGGCCCGATTTGATTGCGCAATTCAGCTGGCACATGAGGCTCTGGCGACATCACATCTTGACCTAGAGGCGCAAGCATATGCCGGTTACGTACTCGCGTTTCTGTCGGAGGATACAGAGTACGGTTTGTCACTTGTGGATCAAGTCGTCGAGAGAAGCCCAAATTGCGTTTCAGCCTGGGGATCCAGTTGCGTACTGCATGGCCTGATGGGCCAAGCACAAACGGCACAGGCACATGCCAGGGAGGCGCTCCGACTTAACCCGAATGACCCACTAAACTACCGGGTCCACATGGGTATCAGCCTGTCGCAAATCGCGGAAGGGAACTGGCGCGATCTAAGAGAAACTGCCCAAAAAATGCGTGCATTTCATAATACTGTGACTGTCTTTCGCCTGAACGAACTTGTGGCGGAAATGGCTCTCGGCAATGGGAGCCGAGCTAGAGAACTCGCACGTATTCACATGTCACGGGAACCCGATTTTAGCGTTTCAATGTTCCGGCATATGCGCGCTCGTATCTCTATCGCAAAACCAGAAATCTATGACGCCTACTATAAAATGCTGGCAGCCGCAGGCATTCCTGATTGACGACACCAGGTGTAGACCAGCGGCAAGTCATAGCAAGCATGCAACATGTGGAAACATATTTTTTGCCGCTGGAAGAATGCCCAATTTGGTCTGCGAACAGTCGTTGAAGTGAATAGCGGCGAACGGCAATCGAACCTTCGCGGCGCTCGGCGTGAACGATTGCTCTGCGGACAAAGCTAACATTGCCACGTTAGATCAGATTAATAGGTTTGCAGTTTCATGCTCTAATCAGAACAGATGCCCATACGTGCGAATTGCATGCTGTCTGTTTTGCAGTTCAAGTTTGGCGTAGATTTTACTTGTGTGGTTTCGAACGGTTTTTTCACTCATTTGAAGACTTCTAGCAATTTCTTTACCACTCATTGCTTGGCAGATGAGTCTCAGCACGTCCTGCTCGCGCTTTGTCAAATCGTTAAAGTCCGTCGTTTGACCGGAAAATGTAAATTCAAGCAAGCTCTTGGAAAAAGCGCGCCAGGCAGGTTCATCGCGTTGGATAATGTGATTTTTTCCCTCTAAAGCAGACATTGTCGCTCCGGGAATATTCTGAGCGAGACGTTGTCCTTCTTCAAACGGAATAACCTGATCGTTCCTTGAATGGATCACCAGTGTTGGAACTGAAACCTTTGGCAATAGACTTTCAACATTAACGTCAGCGCGCGCCATAAGCAGGTCGGCCCCTGTCTCAGGCAAAACGGTCTTTTGGCAAAGTTCTGTAAACCAAGAGCGTTGTTCGGACGGCGCACCAGGAAGAAATCTTGATGTAAATACATCTTGAAACGCTGGGTTGTCATTCTCCCAACCAAGGCGAAATACATCGATAACAGTCTTGTAGTTTTTGGCGGCAACCGATCCGCGGTGGTTGCTGCCCCTTGCATAGCCTCCAACGAGTACCATCCCGGCGACTCTGCCGGGATACCTCAGCGAATACGCGATAGAAGTCGCAGCGCCCTGAGAAATACCCAGAAGATAAATTGGTTCGTCTATTTCAGCGGCGTCGATTACAGCTTCGAGATCATCAACCCAGTAATCAATACCCAGGTTCTCAACTCGTTTGTCAGATAATCCGCAGCCTCGCTCATCATATCGAACAAGGGTGAATTGACTTTCTAGCAATTCGATCCAGTGAGACCAAATTGGACTGTCTAGATCATAACTGAGATGCGTGAGCCAGTTAGCCGCCTTTACCATTGGTAGGCCGGTTCCGGATTTGCTCCACGCCAGCGACGTACCATCGCTTGAAGAAGTGTATCTAACAGTTCGCATGTCTTTTTTTAGTCAATTTGGGGCAAATGTCCCATCAATTTCCCGTCGGTTTGAGTCTAGCCGGGACATGTGTCCGATAGGTTGAAGGCCAGATGAGTGACACCGTTGTGAAACTCAGAATGGAGGTCATCACATGAATAAGCAATTTGACGCATCACTACACGCTTGGCCGTGCTGGTCCCAAATATCGCCTGCTCCCTGCGTGGGGCTACATTGTTCTGGCGCTGACGGAAGCCAGTGGCGCAATCTGTTTGCCCGGATGAGCGAAGAAACCAAAACAATAGCACCCGACCTAATAGGAACCCTGTCTAGGGGTCATAAAATCCCGGACGGGCCGTTCACATTGGAAAACGAAGCTGCTTCGATTATCACCGAGATAGAGAAGCTTGGCAGGCCCGCTCACTTGATTGGACACTCCTATGGAGGAGCACTGGCTTTGCATATCGCCAGAGCTCGACCCGACCTTGTTCGATCACTTTGTCTCTATGAACCAACTTTGTTCAGCCTACTGAAAGCCGGAGAGGTGACTGACGGTTTATTGTATTCCGAGATTGTTAGCCTCACAAACGCAATACGAACTGGCATAGAAGAGGGATGCGAAGAGTTTAGCGCACAGGTTTTCACTGATTTTTGGGGAGGACTTGGCTCTTGGCAAGCCCTGAGTCGCGAACGCAGGTGCGCTATGATTGATTGGGTTCACAAAGCCCCAAGCGATTTCGATGCGCTTCTGAAAGAACCTGACCCAGAATACATTCTTTCTGAGGGAGTTCCCTCTACGATCATTCGCGGATCGCAGACGCATGTGCACACAAAGCGCATCGCGGAACTTCTGGCATCCCAAGGCAAGCTTGTTGAACTAAAGGTTCTGAAAGGTGCTGGCCATTTGGGTCCCTTTACCTTCAAGGAAAGTTTCGAGATGGAGGTGCTGTCGCATATTAGAACTGTTGACCGCCGCGACATGGCCTCAATGGAAATCAAGCCGATCAGTAGATCGTGAGCCGGGGACACTGGAAATCTAGAAAAAACGACCGACCGATCTGGGCTCCGAGCGGTCGGTCGCTGTACAGCAGCGCTAACGTCTTATGGGCGCCCGCATTGGGCTCGATGTTGTCATTTTCTCAAACGCTAGGAATGTTCTCTTTGCGGATAAAGCAGAAATCGCTCGATCACTAAAAAACCTCAGGCGGCTTAGCCAAAGGTCCCCAAGTTTCAGGGTCTGGTAGACCGACACTTGACCATGCTTCTTGCAAAACTCTAGAGTCCGAAGACCTTGTGCGAGGTAAGTCATCCAAAATATCAAACCATGGCATTTTGCTTTCTATTCCAGAGTGGACCGAAGGAGCAAAGTTTTCTGGTTGGTCGAGGCTCGAAGTATGCAGGACCAGATAGGCCGTTTCTCTTGGCTTAACGAGCTTATAAGTTAGGCTTGCGCCGCATTTGGCACAAAAGCCACGATTTGCTATTGGCGTAGTTGCGAAATATTGAGGTTCCTCGGTGAGAAATCGAACAGCAGAAGCGGGAAAGGCCGCCCATGCATTAACTGCTGAACCAGAAAATTTTCTGCAACAACTACAATGGCAATACCCTGTGCTTATGGCAGGTGCGTTTACTTCATATCGGACCAACCCACAGATGCAGCCACCTGTCACTAAGGTTTTGGCCAATTCATCTTCATCAAAATCCAGAAAACCCCCTTCCTCTCCGGGTTCTGAAATGGTCATGTAGACATGTATTGGAGTATCAGTGCTCTTGAGTCTTTTGTGACCGCAATCCGCCAGCGGAAGATCTATCTTGCCCGCTATTTGCGCCATTACTTCTCCTGAAACCGCGATTCCACCTGGTTCCGCTATTGCCTCAAGCCGTGCGGCAGTATTTACGCCGTCTCCGAGAATATCGTCGCCGTGTACAACGACATCACCGAGCGAAACTCCGACTCGTAAAATGAGTGGGTCGTCACTGTTAGATTGGCGTGCTTCGCGCGCACACGCTCTTTGAATGTTGATTGCACAATTGACCGCTTCAAAGACACTCGAGAACTCAGCCAAAAACCCATCGCCAGTAGACTTAAAAACACGACCCCGGTTTGCTTCCACCTGCATGCCGATGATTTCACGTTCTAGTCGAACCAACTTAGCTAATGTTCCGCTTTCATCGCGTGATACCAATCCTGCGAAACCGACTATATCGGTGGCCAGAATGGCCGCTAATTTGCGTTCCATCTCCGTTGCTCCGAGCTAATAATCTCCAATTGGTGCCTGCTTACTTTAGCATAAAATCGGTCGGAGCGAGCCACGGTAGCTGAGGTTTTATTTCCAGTTTTGAAAGATCGTTCAAGGCTGCGATCAGCCAATCATACTTGCTGCGGAGAACGGCAACACGAGTCCAATTTGTTCGATGCCGCACAGCACACAAATGTCCGGCGTTGACAACTTACTCCATGGTCAGGCGACAAGGCCCAGCTCTTTGTCGGTAGCTGTCGCTGCATACTTTTCCCTTGGAGGCATGGGTCTCGATTGCCAAGGCGGTTCGAAGGTGAAACTTGAAACGCTGCGACCGTCAGGCAGGGCACCGTTTCCGGCCCCGAGCGCGTAGTCGTAGTAAAGCTTGACGATCTCTTCTTCGGTCACCTGCGCTGTTTCTGGATGCGCCATGCATGCATCACGCCACACTCGTACCCGGTCAACCTCCGCCGCGCCGCCTTCCACATTGTATTTTAGCCCGGATACTGAACTTCGCACCGTTCCCTTATGGATTTATCGCAGACTTTTAAGACACCATTCATCAACTTTGGGTTGCGGATAGCGCCTATTTAATTGAATTTTTTGCGTTCGTACCGTGCTTCCATCATGAAGGCTGAAAGATGTGGATTCTCCGGTCCTTTAGTGACCAGATGGGAAACCTGTCTCAAGCTCTACTCAGACAACAAAGCGCCGCTCAGGTCAAAATGCTTCGGGAACATCGCCCGCAGAAAACGAAAAACAATTCTCATCGCTTCGTCGCGGTCAAATGAATCCGGGTGGAGTAGGTAATCGGTCCACATGCCTTCCAGCATTGCGAGTGTGCCGTGTGTAGCGTCGCTGGCAACTTGATTAGGGTGTTCGGTTCCGGCTTCTTTCGCAATTCGAGCGAAAGCGTTGAAAACCAGATTACGAAGCTTAGCGTCGCGGGTATCTGAAAACGCAGCGATTGCTGCTCTATTTCGGGCCTCGCCTCGAAACGCGTACCAAATGGAAACGTTTTTCTTATTGAGAATAGTTTCACTCAAGTCGCCCCGAACAATCATCTCAATATGTTCCTGTCCGGTTTGCCCGGTCGTTTCCAACAAGTCATAAATTCCATTGTAGTATTGTTCGGATGAGTAGCGGGCGGCTTCGTCAACCAAGTTGTCCTTGCCGCCGAAATGAAGGTGAATCATGCCACGGGACAGCTCGGCCCGTTGAATGATTTCGCTGACTGAGGTCTCGGAAATCCCTTTCTCTGCGACCGAGTCGAGTACTGCCTCGATCAGGGAAAGGCGGTTTCGCTCGCGTATTTCTTGTCGTCTTCCAGTCATTCGATTAGGCGGCTCTGTTTGTTTTCAGTCTCTTGCGGTGCCTTCTAGCGGCCAGTGTAAAATTGGCCATCCCCGGTTTCGAAATTATCAGTTGACACAACTAGTCCAAAAATTCCAGATTTAAATGGACGATTGTCCATTTTGTGATCGACATGGTCGCGCCACCAAAAAGCAAAGTTCAGCAGGGAAGAATGGCCGGAGTACTACGAAGTGAAAAGGGCAAGGGCCTCGCACTGAGCGCACCTGCGACGCTCTACGTCGGTCTGCTTGTCGCCGTACCTCTTTGCATTCTCGTCGCTTACAGTTTTTGGACCCAGACCTATGTCGAGATCGACCGGACCTTGACTTGGGCAAACTACCAAGAGGCGTTTACCGACCCATTGGTTCGACACCTAATGATCCGTTCTGTCGCAATTGCAGGCGCGGTGACATTGGCAACGGTTTGTCTTGCCTATCCGATTGCATACTTCATCGCGTTTCGGACACAGAAGACGACCCTCTGGCTGTTGCTGATCACTATTCCCTTTTGGAGCAGCTACCTTCTGCGCGTGTTCAGCTGGAAACTAATTCTTGGCTTCAATGGGGTGTTGAACTCTGCGCTGATTTCACTTGGTTTGATACAAGAGCCGCTGACATTCTTGCTCTACAACGAATTCGCTGTTGTCCTTACGCTCGCCCACGCCTGGGCACCGTTTGCTATCCTGCCGATCTATGTATCGCTGCAAAAGATCGACCGCAGCCTATTGGAGGCTGCAACCGACCTTGGCTGCAACAAGCTTGAAAGGTTCGTTCGCGTGACACTGCCTCTGACGGTGCCGGGGGTCATTGCGGCCTGCCTGATCATTTTCATCCCAACGGTGGGCGATTACGTCACTCCGGCCTTAGTCGGTGGATCGCAGGGCAAAATGGTGGCGAACTTGATCCAAGTGCAGTTTGGTGCCGCCAATAACTGGCCGTTGGGTGCAACCCTGTCTCTTCTTGCCATGCTTTCGGTCGGCTGCGTTGCAATCCTGTTCGTGGTGGTCGTCACCGCATTGGGCCGGAGGATCAGATGACCAAGGCATTTCGTTTCTCATGGTTGCTGGTTTACGCGATTGCCTATCTGGTGTTTCTCTACCTGCCGGTTTTGCTATTGCCACTGTTTTCGTTCAACGACGGAACTATCGTAGCCTTCCCACTAAAGGGATTCACGTTGAAGTGGTACGCACAGTTGGGGCAGCAGGACACGCTGCTACAGGCTATGGTGAACTCGTTGATCGTCGGCAGTGTGACTGCGCTGATGGCAACATCTCTGGGTCTCTTCGCGGCTCGCGCCTACGTTCGGTATCGTTTCACGGGGCGTGAGTTGTCTGAGGGACTGGTCATGCTTCCACTGGTCATTCCCGGCATCATCGTGGCCAGTTCGATGCTGGTTCTGTTCATTAGCATCGGCTTGAAACCATCGCTGACCACCGTGATCCTTGGGCATGTGTTCGTAGCGTTGCCATTTTCCGTGTCGATAATGAAATCTGCATTTGACGATTTCGACCAGTCCTTGGAGGAGGCCGCGTTCGATCTTGGTGAAAGCGTCGTAGGAACGTTTCGGCGTGTTACCCTCCCAATCGTAGCGCCGGGTATTGTCGCCAGCCTTTTGGTCACGTTTACGGTGTCGTTTGACGAGTTCGTCCTGGCCTTTTTCTTATCCGGGAACAGCCCGACATTGCCGGTCTATATCTGGAGCCAGATCCGCTTCCCGGCAAAATTGCCCAACACGTTGGCCCTAGGATCGCTGCTTTTGCTGTCCTCGGTGCTGCTGTTGTTGATCGCCGAATATTTCCGCCGCCGTTCCATCCAATCGTCAGATTGAAGCCAAAGGAAACAAGCAAGATGAGCGAACAGAACATCATCGAAATCAAGGGCGTTGAGAAGCGCTTTGGAGGTTTTGTTGCTGTGTCCGATCTGAACCTGACCTTGAAAGAGGGTGAGTTCTTTTCGCTGCTTGGCCCTTCGGGCTGCGGTAAGACAACGGCTTTGCGCATCATCGCGGGTTTCCAGGATCACGAAGAGGGCGAGATCCGGATTGATGGTCGAACGATGGGAGAGGTGCCTGCGAACAAGCGTCCTACCAATATGGTGTTCCAAAGCTATGCGATCTTTCCGCACCTGAATGTCGGCGACAATGTTGGCTTCGGATTACGCAAGACCAAGCTTTCGCGGAAGGAAATTAAAGAACGCGTTGCCGAGGCGCTTGAGATGGTTGAACTGGGCGGCCTGCAGGACCGTAAGGCCAACGAGTTGTCGGGAGGTCAGCGGCAACGAGTAGCGCTCGCCCGCGCGCTCGTCATGCGACCCAAGGTTTTACTGCTAGATGAGCCTTTATCTGCGTTGGACAAAAATCTGCGCGAAGCGATGCAATTGGAAATGCGCCGTCTTCAGCAGAAGCTTGGAATAACTTTCGTGATGGTCACGCATGACCAATACGAGGCGATGACCATGTCTGACCGTATAGGCGTCATGTTTGCGGGGCAGCTCAAGCAGGTGGATAAGCCAGAGGTCCTGTATTCCCAACCGTGTAACCGGGAAGTGGCTTCTTTCATCGGTGGAATGAACTTTCTGGATGCCGAAGTGACTGCAGAGAATGCTGAAACGCTTGAAGTCAACGTTAAGGGCTTTGGGAAGATGGAAATCGGGGTGAACCCCAACGTCCAGGTGCATGACAAGGAACTTCTTGTCGGCGTTCGTCCTGAGCAATTGGAAATCAGTGCGGAAAAGCCGGATGGGTACGATGCTCTTGTTCAGGGCGAGGTTTCGGACGTCGCCTTTTATGGAGAGAGTGTCCACTACTATGTGCGCGTCGATGGTCTGAAAGACAGTATCGCCGTCGCAGTACCAAACTACTTTCACACGGTCGATCACACGCGCGGCGATACCGTCTGGCTTGGCGTTCAAAGCGCCTCGGTAATTGACTTGGGTAAACGTGAAACTTTGGGAGGAGACAAATGAGTAAAACAGCACCACTTATGGCAGCAGTAGTTGCCACCTTTGCCGCCAGCCAAGCTCTGGCGAACGCCGCTGATCTGACCGTTTTTGACTGGTCCGGATATGAGGATCAGGGTTTCTACGGCGACTATGTCGAAAAATACGGCGGCGCGCCTAGCTACACCTATTTTGGCAGCGTGGAAGAAGCGTTCACAAAGCTTCAGTCCGGTTTTGAAGCTGATTTGGCCCATCCCTGCACGGATGCCCTGAGAAAGTGGGTAGCGGCAGACATGATCAAGCCGATTGACACCAGCAAGCTGGAAAACTGGGACAAGCTGATGCCCAAGATCAAAGAGGTCGATGGCATCACCATTGATGGGCAGACCTACATGGTTCCGTTCGAATGGGGCAATACTGGTCTTATCTATCGAACAGATATGATTTCGGCAGATGACGTTTCGCTGCAATTGCTTGCTGATCCTGCATATCAGGGCAAAGTCGCTATTCCGGACGCCGCTTCCAGTGCCTTTGCAATGGCGGCATTGGCAACCGACGCCTCCAGCTATACCGATATGAGTGACGAGGAATTCCAAAAAGCGGCGGACTACTTGCGCGCGATTCATCCGAACGTGCGCTTTTATTGGTCTGACGCCGGCCAACTGGATCAGGCAATTGCCAGCGGTGAGGTCACGCTGGGTTGGGGATGGAACCAATCGGAACTGAACCTGATCTGGAATGAAACGCCAGCGGTCATGATGCGTGATGTAGACAAAGGTATCGCAACTTGGGTCTGCGGTTATGTGCATCTGAAATCTGCCAAGCAGTCGGATGAGCAAGTCTATGACATGCTGAACGCGCTCAGCTCTGCGGCAAGCGGTAAATACATCATTGAAAGCTGGGGTTACGCCCATGCCAATGAAGACGCTTTTGCACAGGCAGACCCAGAGCTGATCGAAACCTACGGGTTTTCGGATGTGGACAGCTTCTTTGAAGGCAGCCTGTTCTTTGACGCTGTTAACCCCGAGCTGGAGGCCAAGATGTTGAAGGAATTCGAGCGCATCAAAGCTGGCTTCTAAGGGCACTCTTACAACACAGCCGGGAATGGTGGGGACGTAGAAATCCTTCCATTCCCACGAACCAATTTCCAATTTCCTTGGAGGAAGCGCGGCAATGTCAGGCGCTGACGAATATTCTGTTCTCTTCGAACCGGTCAAGATCGGGCCAGTAACCGCTCGAAACCGGTTCTACCAGGTGCCCCACTGCAATGGTTTGGGTCATTTGCGACCTCAGGCCGAAGCTGCCATGCGGGCGATGAAAGCCGAGGGCGGTTGGGCGGTTGTATCCACTCAGGAGGCCGAGATTCATCCGACTTCAGATTTGTCTCCTTATTCTGAGAACCGAATTTGGGACGATCAGGATATTCCCGCACTGCGTCTGATAACCAACTCAATTCATGAGAAGGGCTCACTCGCGGCAATCCAATTGGCGCATAACGGGCACCATGCCCAAAACCACCTGACCCGCGCGCCTCTGCTGGCCCCATCAGAACTTGTCTTGCAGACTCCATACCCGAAACAGGCAAGGGCAATGGACAAGGCTGACATTCGAGAATTTCGCAAGTGGCATCGCGCGGCGGCTCGTCGCTCGCGCGAAGCCGGGTTCGACATTGTGTATGTCTATGCGGGGCATCACATGACATTGCCTCATCATTTTCTGCTGCCACAGTTCAATGATCGGACGGATGAATATGGAGGTTCGTTGGAGAACCGGGTGCGACTGACCCGCGAGCTTCTGGAAGAAACCAAGGAAGAGGTCGGAGATGATTGCGCCATTGCCCTTCGGTTTGCGGTTGATGAAATGCTCGGGTCAGAGGGGATGCAAGCGCAGGAAGAAGGCCGTGCAGTAGTCGAATTGCTGGCCGAGCTTCCAGACCTTTGGGATGTTAATGTGGCGGATTGGAGCAACGACTCTGCGACGACCCGGTTCGAGCCCCGCGACGGCTTTCAAACTTCATATATCGAGTTCGTGAAACAGGTGACTTCTAAGCCTGTTGTGGGCGTCGGGCGTCTTACGTCGCCGGACTTGATGGCGTCACTGGTCAGGAAGGGCATCCTTGATTTTATCGGCGCGGCGCGACCATCCATCGCCGATCCGTTTCTGCCCAACAAAATTAGGGAAGATCGCATCGAAGAAATACGTGAGTGTATCGGTTGCAATATCTGTGTTTCATCCGACTCTCTCGGCGTCCCAATACGCTGCACTCAAAACCCGACTATGGGTGAAGAGTGGCGGAGGAAATGGCATCCTGAGATCATTGAGCGTCGGGTAAACGAGGAAGCTGCGCTTGTTGTCGGCAGCGGACCAGCCGGACTTGAATGCGCCATGCAATTGGCGCGGCGGGGCTACGAGGTAACTCTGGCGGAAGCAAAGCAAGAGTTCGGCGGCCGTGTGATGCAGGAAGCTGCCCTGACCGGGCTATCCGCTTGGAAGCGCGTGACAGATCACAGAATCTACGACCTGCAACAACGCGGGAACGTTCAACTGTTCACCGACAGCCGTTTGTCAGCCAGTGAGGTCATCGAGTTGGGTATACCGAACGTCTTTATTGCAACCGGCGCAAAATGGCGGCGAGACGGGCGTGGGAAATCTGCATTTCACGGTGCACCAATCGGTTTAGGTTCTCAGATTTTCACTCCGGATGACATTGTGGCCGGAGTCATGCCGCAGGACGGCCCGATTGTGGTCTACGATGATGATCAAGCCTATCTCGGTGGAGTCTTGGCTGATCATTTGGCTCAGGTTGGGCGAGAGGTTGTCTTTGTAACGCCGGCCTCAATCGTTTCGCCGTTTACCGAATTGACGTTGGAGCAGACTAAAGTGCAACGCAGTCTGTTGGAAAAAGGCGTTCGTCTGAACCTGTCCCAGACCTTGGCCGGTGTCGCGCCCGGCCAGGCGACATTGCATTGCGTCTACACGGGGCGAGAGAACTCCATTGAATGCAGCTCCGTGGTACTGGTGACGCAGCGAATGCGAGAAACCACTCTTTACGACGAGCTTTGCGGTTTGACAGCAAGTCCGCTGAAAACGTTGGAATTAATCGGAGATGCTGCAAACCCCGGCTTGATCGCGGATGCTGTATATTCGGGTCACATGGCTGCCCGAAATTTCGAACGTAACGCGGACGACATCGACCGTGAATTCTTCCGCCGGGAAGTCATTTCCCTTGAATCTGCATGAGGTGCGCAATGCCAAAAGATGACCTGCAAGTAATGCGCGATTTGATGGACGCGCAACAGGAAGGGTTCGCCCTGCCTCGTCACTTCTATACGTCTCAAGCAGTATACGAGAACGATATCGGCGCGTTCTGGAACCGTAACTGGATCTGGGTCGGCCATGTTAGTCAGGTCGCAGAACCGGGGGACTATTTCCTGTTCGACTATGGGCCCGAGTCCATCATCATCGTTCGGGATCGCGAAGGCGAGGTACGCGCGCATCTGAACGTTTGCCGCCACCGGGGATCGCGGGTTTGCATTGAACGGAAAGGCAAGGCACGCAATTTCATCTGCCCCTATCATGCGTGGACTTTTGATCTGAACGGCAAGCTACGAAACGGACGTTCAATGGGGTCGAATTTCGACCCGGGCCAATACGGATTGTTCCCGGTTCAGGTGAAGATATTCCAAGGTCTGATTTTTGTCTGCGCAGCTGAAGACGCCCCACCGCTAGATGCTGCGTTGGTGCAGTTGGCCCCACTGTCAAAACCGTTCGACTTTGAAAACCTGAAGGTCGCTCATGAAGCCTCATACCCGGTTCCAGCAAATTGGAAACTGGCGTTGGAGAACTACTTGGAATGCTATCACTGCGCGCCGTCTCATCAGGACTATTCACGCAGCCATTCGTTGAAAGACCCCGCTCAGGTTCTGGAGTTCAGCGGCGCACTTCATGAGCGGATGAAAGAAGCCGGAGTGCCCGTTGAGGAGCTGGACCTGACCGGAGATAACGCGCTCGCCCCGGGTGCAGATGTCTATTGGCGCCGCTACCCGCTGTTTCCAGGCTATTTGACCGGTAGTAAGGATGGCGCTTCGTTGGCGCCGCCTTTGGGTGAACTGAAAGGTCACGATGGCGGTGCCACCGATCTGGGGATAGGGACACTGAACTACTTCCTTGTTTATGCAGATCACGTAGTTGGCTACCGGTTTGTCCCGCGCGCGCTGCAGGAAACGGATATTCAGATCGTCTGGTACGTGCGCGGCGATGCTGAAGAAGGACGGGACTATAACAAGGAGACCCTGACATGGCTCTGGCATGTCACGTCTCTCGATGATGAGCGGATCATCCGTCACAACCAAGAGGGCGTGAACTCCCACCGCTTCGTGCCGGGACCGCTGTCCGAGATGGAATGGAGCATTCCGGGTTTCTATCGCAATTACTTCAGCATGATCTGACACGCTCAGAATTCGGAGAAATACTATGACAGAATTAACGAAGCGCAGATCAAGACGGCGCGGGGGTGGGCGCGAAGCACGTGCAGCCGTGCGAACCAGCAACGTCGCTTCGCAAGCAATCTGGCCGGGCATTTCGGGTGGGCGCTACAGGCCCCTTTCAGATACTGACATGTCAAATATTCACGAGGCCGCCCTTAGCATTCTGGAGCGTACGGGCGTCGGTGACCCAACGCAGGAAGTTCTCGATCTCGTGCTGCCTAAAGGGGCGACGGTGAACGAGCATGGTAGGCTGTGCTTTCCTCGCGCGTTGATGGAAGATCTTTTGGCTAAGGCGGCCAGCGAGTTCTATGTCCATGCACGCGGATCGCGGGCCGGTAAGGATGACATGCACTGCACCAAAGACAAGGTGTACTATGCGAACTCCGGCACCGCTGTGACAACGTTTGATGCGGAAACTCGCAGTTACCGGCCGTCGACGCTCAAAGACATTTACGACTTTACCCGATTGGTTGACCGGCTCGACAACATCCACATGACCGGTGATACGGTTCTGGCAACGGATGTGCCGCAGGACTACGAGCACGACATGAGCATGCTCTACGCCATTCTGGCGGGTAGCGAAAAACCATCTTGCCTGACGTTCCGCACTCGAGAGCACATTCAGGACGCAATCCATCTGTTCGATCTGGCATCAGGCGGCGAGGGTAAATTCCTCGAAAAACCCTCGGTCATTTTTGGCGGTTGTCCCATAGTATCCCCGCTCCGGTTTGGGCGGGAGAACTTGGAAATCCTGATTGATACAGCGAAGATGGGGCTTGTCTGCGATTTGGCTGTTCCGCCACAAGCTGGGGCGACGTCGCCTGCGCCTCTGGCCGGGACTTTGGCGCAAGCCGTAGCCGAGACCCTATCTTGCGTCGCAATTGCCAATCTGATTAACCCGGGCACCCCCGTCGTCTTTGCAGCTTGGCCGTTTATTACTGATCTGCGAACTGGTTCATTCACGGGTGGCAGTGGTGAGCAGGCGTTGATATCCGCGGCAGCTATCCAAATGGGCAATTTCTACAACCTCCCGACCAGCGTCGGTTGCGGCATGACGGATTCCAAGATCCCTGACGCACAATATGGTCTGGAAAAGGCATTAACTTTCGCATTGGCGGCCCATGCCGGGGCCAACAGGCTCTGCGAATTTGGTGGCATGCTCGGTAGCCTGATGGGTTGCAGCTTTGAGTCCATGGTCATCGACAACGAGGCAGCGGGCATGATCTCACGAACCCTGCGTGGTATCGAGGTGAGCGACGACACACTGTCGGTCGACGTCATCCACGAATGTGCAATTGATCCCGGTCATTTCCTCGGCAACACGCAGACCTTGCAATACATGGAGACTGAGTATGTCTATCCAACCCTGATGGATCGGGAGCTAACCGATACTTGGGAAAAAGCAGGTCGTCAGGATATGTTTGAACGGAGCCGGTCAGTTGTGAACGATATTCTATCCAATCACTATCCAAACTATTTTGGCAGCAAGGCGGATGCGGAGGTTCGGTCCAAGTTCCCGATCAAATTGCCACCAGAGGTGATGCGGGCAGGGTAAACGTAGCGCACTTAGGCGAAGGCATCGCAACCATGAAAATTGCGATGGCGCGCCGAGGCAGTTCCTAAGGTTTAAACGTACCCTGCTGCTTTAGGTCTTCGGTTGCCAGCCGGATACCTTTTTCAAGGATGTCGAACATCTGGCTCAACTCGCCTTCCGTAATGATCAGAGGTGGGGAAAACACGCACATGTTGATAATCGGCCGCAGGATCAACCCGTTCTCCTGACAATGACGATCAATCAGAGCGCCGACAGATTTATCTAGGTCCAGTGCATTATCTGCTTTTGCGTCTGCAACACATTCGACGCAGCCAACCAGCCCCATGTCGCGCGTATCATCGACGAGCGGCAAATCTGCCAGAGCCTGGAGGCGCTCTTCGAAGAGCGGCGTGATTGCACGGACATGTTCCAGAACGCCGTCGCGCTCCATGATTTCAATCGTCTTCAGGCCTGCCGCCGCGCTTACTGGATGGCCTGAGTAAGTGAAGCCGTTTGAAAACGTGGCGTTCTGCGCATTGTCTCCGCTTACATCTGCAATCAGCCGGTCAGAGATGATACAAGCCCCCATGGGTACGTACCCAGACGTCATGCCTTTGGCGCAGGTTATGATGTCGGGCTTAATCCCAAAGACGTCTTCGGATGCAAACCAATGCCCAAGTCGCCCGAACCCGGTGACGACCTCGTCTGAAATGTAAAGGACGTCGTACTTCCGGCAGATTTCAAGACAGCGCTGATGATACCCCCGCGGCGGCACGATGACGCCTCCAGAGCACAGGATCGGTTCTGCGATGAAAGCGGCGACTTTGTCTGCTCCAGTCTGCAGGATCATGTTTTCCAGATCCGCTGTTTTCTCGTCCAGAAAATCGTCGACCGTCTGATCGGAGCGACGTGTATACGGATTCACATTCGGTAGGAAACGCGTCAGGTGACTTGCCTGGTCCAGCCAACCTTTGTCGCGCTCTTTTCCGGACACTGACGCCGCCAGATAAGTCGATCCGTGATAAGCTTTCTGTCGCGATATCACGATTTTCTTTTGAGGTTTTCCCAGCAGGTTATTGCGGAACTGTACAAACCGCAGCGCACTATCCACGGCCGTTGAACCACCGGTCGTGAAGAACACATGGTTCAAATCTCCCGGCGTTCTCTTGGCGATTTCATGTGCCAAACGGGCTGGAGTTGAGTTGGCGTTGTTGAAGGGCGAAAATACGCCATCTCTTTCGCCTGCTGAGCCATCGCATCGGCAATCTCGGTGTTTCCATAGCCCAATTGAACGCACCACATGCCAGCAGGGCCGTCTATCAGGCGCTTTCCGTCCTCTGTGACGACATGAACGCCAAGTCCGCTTTCGGCAAAGGTTCGTTCATTTTGGCCAAGGTGTGACATACCTTCCCACGGGTGCAGGAAATGTTCGTTGTCCCATTCTCGTATGGACCGAAAGTCGGAGTTGAAAAGGGTCATGCAGCACCTTAATGTAATATAAATCACAAAATGAACAAGCATTCATTCAATGTCAATCCTTGAACTGTCGTATTGCTAAATGCGAGAAGACAAAGGCGACTACCCCAGCGAAGGAGAAATAAGATTACTCTCGAGCGTGATACCCCAACCAATGCCCGAGATCTGGGTAAATTGCAGAACCGAAAACAGCTGATCCAATCGGCTGCGGACGCCATTTATAGATACGGAATACGCGGAACAACTTCGGCAAGAATCCAAGAGTTGTCGGGATTATCGCAAGGGATGGTCAACCTACACTTTGGTTCCAAGGAAAAGCTGCTGCTTGCGGTGGCTGAGGAACTATCAGTCCGCTACGCGGAGCAGTGGAAGGCCATTGCAGTCAATCCGGAGTTAGACCCGGCAGACAAGCTAGTCTCTATCATAAAGGCAGATTTCGACCCCTTGGTCCTTAATGCGCGGGACGTCGCGATCTGGTTTTCCTTTCGGGCTGAAGCGCTCTCAAACCCTCACATATTTCCTTTTATCGACTCGCGAGACAAAGGTTTCCGCGCGGTGATCCTGGAGTTGTTGGAACAAATAAAGCGCGAAGGCGAGTACGAGGATGTAAGCGCCAAACTTGCAACAGACGCGTTGGTTGCTTTGCTGGAAGGGCTTTGGACCGACTACCATTTGCACTCAGATATTTTCAAACCCTCGGAGGCTTTGAGGATCTGCCTGTTTGTGCTGCAGTCGATGTTTCCTAAACACTTTAAGCCGTCAGAGATTGACGAGAGGTGTTGAAACACTGGTTAGGGTCGCCGTTGCAAACAGGATCAGGACAACGGTCAACATTTCTACTGAAATCAACCGCCGGAAAATAATTGACACGCCACGCTTCTCAGCCCTGAGAGCTGGAAGAAGCCGCAGCTTGTTCAGCGCCGCCAGGCCAAGAAGCATTCTGAAAACCATTTGTTTCATCATATCGAACTTTTTGGCTGTTCAGAACTCAGGCTGCCGACAACCGGTAAAGCTGCCGGCAGTCTTCAATCGTCAACTCGTCATGATTTTTGGGCTATGGCGATGATCAGCCAGACTTCGCCATGAACTCCGCGAACGCTTCCTTATAGTCTGGATGCCATCGGCTGAGAGGTGGGCGATTTTCAGTGATGTCTCCAGCGCTCCAAGCGATGCGTTTCTCGTCAGTGTCGCGTGAAACGTCATTGTCGGGGCAGAGGATGTAGAAATCCCCGCGGTTCACGCTTTCGACAAAGAAGTCGACAGTTTGCTCAGCGGTCCAGGCAGAGGCAGGCTTCTCAGGCGCCGAGATCATGCCGGTATAGACGAATCCAGGGATCAGTAGATGCGCGGTAATCTGATGACCTGGACCCGTTCTGAGCTCGTGGGACAGTGCCTCGGAAAAGGCTTTGAGAGCCGCCTTTGAGACATTGTAAGCCGGGTTACCTGGCGGGGTCGTGATGCCTTGTTTGGACCCTGTATTGATAATTGCGCCTGGTCTGCCACGGGCGATCATGTTTGGCGCGAAGACCTGGGTGCCGTGGATCGGACCCCACAGGTTTACACCCAGCATATTGTCCCAAGCCGCGGTGTCCCCAATGGTCGATGAATTGCCTCCGACACCGGCATTGTTCATCAGGATATCTGTCCCTCCGTAGCGGTCTGCCACCATCCGCTCCAACGCCTCTAACTGCGAACGATCACTGACATCTGTCTGAGACGTCATGACATCGGCCGCGCCAGCGGCAGACACTATGTTTGCCGCGGCCGCCAGTTTCTCGGTGTCTCGATCAATAATAGCAATGCGCATTCCCATTTGCGCGAACTTCACTGCGGCGGCGAGGCCAATGCCGGAAGCACCCCCGGTGATCACGGCCACAGAGTCTGAGGTAAATGCGGGGTGTGTCATCGGCCAAGCTCCTCCTAAGCCTGTCTTGGATCGAAAGGTCCGTAAAATCCAAACCCGCCTGATGGTATTAGGCAGCGTTGGCAACGTTAGTTTTCAGCTTCATCATACCTTCCATATCGTAGGCGGTGAATAGCACCTCGGTTGCCTTTTCCGTTTGCAAGCTTGTCGGAAAGACAGGGTCTGCCATACCTCTCTTGGCCACTTCATTTTGGAATTTTTACTACCTAGGTGTGGTATGGGTTGAGTCTAGCCAATTAGAATACACTTTTGATTGAGATTTGGCGTGTTTAAGTTGATAGAGTGGCGCTACAACAGCCCCCGATTTAGTGTGTGTGTCGCGAAACGCGCAAACTTTTGGGTAAATCGTGCAAAGTTATGCGCAAATGCTGTGCAATATCATGGGCAAAGACACCCATATTTTCTGAACAAAATTAATGGTAGGTATGCAACGTTATGCGCGCACCTACACTGATATAGGCGCGCCTTGCGCCTATATTCTTTCTGTTTGGGTTCAACGACACCGGGTCATCTTTTCCCAGTGCCATAGCGAAGGTATGAGAGGCAGCCGCAGACCGAGCTATTTAGTTCTCAAGCGTGTTTTTATAGATAACGCCATCTTTCATAATGATCAGAAAGTTAGCTTCGGGTTCGACCAGCAGGTTGATGTCCTCAACCGGATCTCCGTCAACGAGTATCAAATCGGCATATGCCCCTGCCTCAATCACCCCCAGCGGACCTTGCTGATAGGGATTTCGTGGACCTGACATCTCGACGAGTTTTGCTGTGTTGTATGTGGCCTGTTGCAAGACTTCTGCCCCTGACCACCAACGACCACGACGCTCGAATTCAAGGTTCTGCATGGCCATAAGCTCGGGCGCGCCAAACAGGTCCACGCCAAAGGCAATCGGAAGGTCGTACTTTTTGATCAAAGCAACATAGTTTTCAACATTTTCGCGCAGCGGTGCGCCCTTTTCGATGGTAGCGGGATCACCCACGGCCAACATCTCTTCATCCGGCGTGAAAATAAGAAACTGCGGGTTGAGGATGGCACCAGCATCGCGAATGGCGCGAATGGTTTCCTCCTCGAATATCATGTTGCCGTGATCGATGCTCTTTACGCCACCCCTGAGCGCCCGAATGACTGATTCATCAGTGTAGGCATGAACAATGACGTAGGTGTTCCAATCCTCAGCAGCTTCCACCGCGGCGCGGATTTCTTCTGGGCTGTAATGGGTCGTATCCAGGGGATCATACGGGGTCGAGTTGCCCCCGCCCAAGCTGATTTTCACCTGAGTGGCCCCAAGGCGCAGCACCTCGCGCGTCGCCGCCCGCACTTCGGACACTCCGTCGGCGATGAATGACCATTCTCGCTCGAATGCCGTGCGTTCAGTGCGCTGCCGGTGATGTGTGTCATTGTAGAGGCGGAAATCAAAGTGACCCGATGTCTGGCCGATCCAGTGACCCGAAGTAAATATGCGGGGTCCGGGAACGATACCGTCGTCGATGGCCTTGGCGATGCCATAGGATGGCCCGCCCGCGTCCCGCAACGTGGTGAAGCCTCGCATCAGCATTCGTTCGGCCTCACGCGTGACAAGGGCGCCGGTGTATGACCAGTGGAGGTTATATGCCAAAGCCAGAGGAGAGGTCGGCAGCATGATATGGTTGTGGCCGTCTATCAGCCCTGGGATCAAAGTCCGCCCTTGGCCGTCTATGACGGCAGCACCATTCGTTTCTATTGGGTCGGTCGAAACCCTGGAAATCAAATTTCCTTCGACAAGGACGTTGGCGTTTTCGATGACGGCGGCGTTTTTGCTGTCAAAGACGTCAACATTCACAAACAAAACCCGAGACAGGTTTTCTTGCGCGGTCGCTTCGACAACAAATAAGAACGTGAGTGCAGCAGAGAGAATTGCCCGTATTGAGGCGGCAGTCATTGATTGAATCCATCCGTATATGTTCGACCTCGATCAAGAATTGCTTTCGAGTGCCTTGAAGTCAATGTCGCCTCAAACCTCAGACCGATGCAAACTGCTGAAAAGCCGACAGAAGGTTCATTAGGGGGTTCGTGCAGACAGCAGAACGGCCTAGAAAACCGCATCCAATTTATGTGAGAGTTCCCTCATGGCCGCAGCGGGTGATGCATCTGGATGAAATCTCTCAGGCTGGCGAATGAATTCGGAATTGGAGTTTATAGTGAGTGGCGAAGATAACAAACCGATCCCAGCACATGTGGAGCTAGACCCCGATCACGAAGACGCCATCGTTCGATGGTGCAACCGCATGATCCGCCACGGGGTTAGGGCGCTGTCCGTGCTCATGCTCGGCATCATCCTTTTGGCAATTATCGATGCGGGCTTCACAACCTACCAAAAGTTGCTGGAGCCGCCTGTTTACATCTTGGAGGTCAGCGACCTGCTTGCGGTTTTCAGCGCTGTTCTGGTTGTTCTTATCGCAATCGAGATCTACACAAATATCACTCTTTATCTGACCGCTGATGTCATCCACATCAAGCTGGTTGTCGCGACAGCATTGATGGCGGTTGCGCGAAAAATCATCACCCTCGACGACAAAAGTTTAGACCCGGAGTACTTTCTGGGCTATGCAGCAATCGGTCTGGCGCTGGGCTTAACATACTGGCTTATAGCGAGAAAACCCTGAGGTCCTCGGCCAACACCACGAAAGACAGCTCTGTCGCGCGTCTCGCGTATGGAACCTGCTTTAGGTTTCGCCCAAGACGCTAAGGGCAACGGTTCGATCTGTGACCGCAACAATCGAGGTATTGGGTCGGGGTCAGCCGTGGGCGGTTTGTGCGGCGACAGCCCTAACCTCGCAGGGAATGTCAAAGAGACCCGAATGAATTTCGTCACTTGGTCAGGCGATCTTCCCCATAAATTTCAGGATCGATCAGGGCGATAATGTCCTGTCCGCTGTCGACTAGACCCAGACCTTCGCAAAGCCGCGCTGAAGGGGTGTTTCCCGGCGCGATACCGGTCTTGAAGCCAGTTGCGCCAAGAACTTCGTGGGAATGGATCAATGCCCTTGCTCCCAGCACCTTGGCAATCCCCTGACCCAGACGGTCCGGTCTGGTCGACAATTGTCCCCATTGCGCGCGGCGGTGGAGCGGGCTGCTTGGGGGATGGCAAAGGACCGACCCGGCGGTGGCGACCGGAGAACCTGAGTTGTCAATGGCGACCATCGCAAAGCCCGGGCGGGAAATGCCGCGCATCACCGGGCCGATTGGAGGCAACACCCCGTGGATCATTGCAATTTCAGCAAAGGCTTCAAGCCATTCAGTCGGGGATTCGCGATCAATTATGCGAACCGTCAGATCGTCAGGCAGTGACCGAGTGGCCAATACTTCACGCGCGCGGTCGACGCTGCCAAGGTCGCCCAGATAGCAAGAGATGACGTCTGATTTCAGACCTTGCCGCTCAATTTCGGTCCGAGTTTCATCCACCTTGGCGCGCTGTACGGACTCGATCGCTGTGATGCCGAGAACGCGGGCCAATGCGATCGCATCTGTCAGTGCGCCGTCGTATTCGTTAGCCACCTGAATACCGCGCCCGTGGCTGCAAAACCTTGGATCGTCACCGATCAGATTGATCAGGTGCTCGCCAGCGACGGCCATACGTTTTTGCGTGTCGGTTCCAAAGGCTTCCAATGTTACTTGTTCTCACTCTGTCGATCGCTGGATGATCATGACTTTAGCCGATCCGAAATACAACTGCAGTGCCCCGATCAAGCGGACCGCGAACGGCGGCTAGGTCCAAAAACCCAGAGTGGCCAAACTTGCCTGCCAATCAGTTGAAAGCGGTCCATCAGATTAGGCCTCTCAGAATGGGCTGGTCTACTCTACAGACGGGCTAAGTTGAGCGGCGAATTTGCGGCTCAGTCCCGCGGCGGTTGCGTCAGTATTTCCCCAAGGTTTCACGGATCAGATCCCGTGTTGCGTCATCGTTGTGAAATATCCTGTCTACCAGAAATTCCGAGGGAAATTCGGGCCACGTTTTGTGCAATTCCTTCACGAGCGTTTCTGCCTCGGCAGAGTTGCCTAACTTATCATGTGCGACTGCTTGGAATATTAGAGATGGCGCACTTACCGGCGCACCTGCGGCGGGTGCCCCTTGAAAGGCTTCGACAACATTTTCGTAGTTTCCCAGCATCAACTGTGAGACCCCCCAGATATTCCTTGCTCCAAATCTGCCGGATCCGGTTCTGGGTCTCTCAGGGTTGCTGGCTTCTGCGGCGAGGTCAGGGGCATTGGCAACAATGGCCGTAATGCCAACAAGGTCCAGAACATGGCCATCCACAGGCGCAAGTTCGGCAGACATCCTTGCGAATTTCAGGGCTTCGCCTGGTTGATCCGAAATGGCCGATACCCAACCATTTGCGGCGTTTGCCCAGGCATCTGCCGGGGACAAATCAAGCGCCTTGCCGGACATTGCCAACGCTTGAGTCAGGTAATCATCTCTTTGTGTTTCATCCGGGGACAACATGGCCAGGGTCGCCAAGACCTGCGCAGACCCGGCATACCCATCTGGCAGCGCTGGGTCGAGCTCTGTCGCGTGCTGAAACATTCCCAAAGCCATTTGCTGACGTTTGACATCGAAAACGGGGAAAAACATGCCGCGCGCCTGGTCCGCAAGGTTGGCTGCCTGTAATCTTGTCAACGACTGCTCACCAAGTGCGGCCCGTTCTGCCTGCGCGCTGGAGTGAGGGGCTGGAAGGCGCTCGGCGCTTTCGCGAGTTATCAAGAAACTAAGGAAAGTGACGCTTACGAGGACCCCCAAACCAGCCAATAACAAGCGCCGCGACGGTGTATAGGGCACGCTATGACCCGGTTTGCCCGAGATGCCCTCTTTTTGCGAGGGGTCGTATGAAAAACGGGGCTTGTATCCGCCGGGATCGACAAAGATGCGAACACCAGTTCCGTCCCAGTGATCCTCGTAAAACTCGCGTAGCAAACGGCGCAGTCGCCGGGCTTCGACGCGAACGAGATTTTGACCGCCGGTCCCGTCAATGCGCCGGCCATAGACTTCGACGGCGATAGCCTTGCCTCGTATCTGCGCCCCTCGACCCGCCAGCGTTTCCTCAACGACGTAAGTGAGGAACTGCTGGAGCCGAGGCGATGCTTGAAACTCGTCGCTGGAAACCACGCGACCAAGCGCCTGTCGGACCAGATCCGGTGAAGGTTGTTCAACATCTTGATCTATCAACAAATCACTGGCTTGGTTCAAAGCAAACTTACCCCCAACTCACGGTGACTCACTTGGCCTTGGTGGTCAACCGAACTCAACTCAATGCGAGAATAGATAGTGGGAACCGGGAATTTTCCAGTGTCGGTAGAGCTGAGTGTAGAGATTCCAGAACTTTCTGATGCGCTGTCAGGGCGTGTCAAAGCGGATGCATTCCTCAGCGAGGCCATTGAAGACTTCAGGAAAGTCTCAGCGCTGCTGGATGACGCATCAATCACGGCCGCTGAGCGGGCGGAATGGACCCACATCAGATCTGAACTCGTGAACGAACTTCGTCGGATGGCGAAGCGAAATCTCCGTAACACTTCCGATTGAGGGCATCGCAATGACAACAGAAGATAATGGCAAGGATCACGAAACCGAACAGAACCAGCAAGCTGAGGAAGTTCAAAACCCTTCGCGTCGAAAAGTGATACAGGGTCTGGCAGCGGGCGCGGTGGCAACAGGTGCGGTCAGCTATGGCTCGGGACCGGCACAGGCGCATCCCGGCAACGGTCCGCTGGGGGAAAACCTGGCCAACCCATATGGTGGCCGACCGGCTGGCGGCATTACGCTGCCAGAGTATTTTCGACCTACAAAATACATGACCGGTTCAAACGCGAACTACTTCCCGCTGTCTGAGGAGATCGGGCCAGATGAAATGCGGATTTCGTTCTGCGGGTCAACGCCGTTTCCGCCGCGTGAAGATCAGGCCGGCACCTGCATCATGGTCGAGCTGGGGAACGGCAAGCGGTTCTTCTTTGATTTCGGGTCCGGATGCGTTCGCAATATCATCGGGATGCAGGTGCCCGGTCAGTTGATCAACGACATATTCATCACGCACCTGCATATCGATCACTACGCGGATATCCCTTACATTTATCCGTTCCGGGCGTGGTCCGGTGGCTATACTCCGTTGCGTATTCACGGCCCTTCGGGCCGGACGCCCGAACTTGGAACAGCGGGAATGGTCAAGGGGATGCAGCAGATGCTCAAGTGGCATCTGGAGGCTTTCGACGTGTTCCCGATCGGCGACGGTTACGAGATCGACGTCAACGAATTCGATTTCCGGCAGGAGGGCGGCATTGTCTATGACGAAGATGGCGTCACAGTCCGGTCCTGGCCCAGAAGCCACGCCAAAGATGGCGCCGTGGGGTATCGGCTGGATTGGAACGGGCTGAGTTTCGTTTGGACCGGTGATGGTCGCCCGGACGAATTGAGCCTTGAATACGGCAAAGGCGTCGACGTGTTTGTGACCGAAATGTCCGGTCAGGATATCGGCCAGCTCATGACGTACAAATACGGCCTGCCGCAAGAGCTGTTCAACTACACAATCGACACCCACCACACGTCGCACTACGCGGTCGGCAAGATGATGGCCGAGGCACGCCCGCGCCTGGCCATGGTGACTCATTATACGCAGGACGAAGATATCGACGCCGAGATGCTGGCAGGTATCCGGGCGCATTACGACGGGTTGTTCGCTTGGGGTCTGGACGTTGCCGTGGTCAACGTCACCAAGGATTCAATCTGGTATCGCAAGGCCACGCTTCCAGGGAAATCGGGATCGGTCGCGCCGTTCCGCGAATTGGGCAAGATGGAGGCCGAAGGCCGCATTTCGCTGCCGGATGAAATCAAACCGCCTGCGCCCCGGTCCTCGCGTGCCGAACAGCAGGATCAGAAATACCGGGACATGGAGATTGATCCCAAGGAATACTATCCGACCGATGTGTTCCGCGCGCCCAATCCCGAATGGCCAAGCGACTTTGTCATCAAAACTGACGATGTCATCCCCAACCGCAAGAAAAAGGCGGAGTGATGGTATGATTGAATTCGGCTCGACTTCGGCGATCCCCGTCACGATCCTGACCGGCTTTCTTGGGGCCGGTAAGACCACCCTTCTGAACCGTATCCTGACAGGAAATCACGGTTTGCGGGTGGCGGTTCTGGTCAATGATTTTGGATCAATCAACGTGGATGCCGACCTTGTGGTCGGTCTTGAAGACGATGTGCTGAGTTTGGCGAATGGTTGCGTTTGCTGTTCCATCCGGGATGATCTGATCGAAACGGTCGAGGCGGTTCTCGCCCGGCCCGAGAAACCGGAATATATCGTTCTTGAGGCCAGCGGCGTCTCGGACCCGTCTTCAATCGCGATGACCTTCACCGATCAGAGGTTTCGGGACATGATCCGTCTGGACAGCCTCATGTGTCTGGTCGACGCCGAGCAACTGTTCGCTGCGCCAGAGCAGATGGAACTGAAGCTGCGCCAGATCGCGTTCTCAGACATGGTTATTCTGAACAAGGTCGATCTTGTGGACCGGGCCACCGTTCAAAAGGTGCATGACTGGCTGGGGTCTCGTTTTCGTCGGTATCGTCTGGTCGAGGCGGTCAATGCCGACGTTCCGCTGGACATATTGCTTTCCGTAGGTCGGTTCGCCGCCGAGCAGCTCGAAGCGGAAATACCCGGCCATCACGAGCATGGGCCGGATTGCGGGTGTCACCATGGCGATCATTCTGACAGCTTTTCAACGACCATGATGAAGGCCGAACGCCCGATAAGCCTTTCATCGCTTCGCAGCGCAATTCGGAATCTGCCGGGCGAGGTTTATCGCCTCAAGGGTTTCGTCTTCAGTGAGGAAGATCCCGAACATCGCATACTCGTTCAGGTCGTGGGCAAACGTATGGACATCGCGCAGGACGGAGCTTGGGGAGATGTAAAACCTGAAACAAGACTTGTCGCAATCGGCGCGCCGGGGGCCCTTTCAGAACACGCTCTTTCCGATACGCTGTTGGCAACAGCATAGCGGCCAGAGCGACAACACTTTGGCCCAAGTGAGGAGGGGTGTCTGATTGCCTGAACGTACAATGAGAATAGGTAAAGCGCGTGCATTATTCTTGACCGCCACTGTTTTTCTATTGTCTGGCACAGTGGCTTCTGCTCAGCAGGTCTCTAGCTGGGAACTGATGGATACGACGCCAGACGCGAACCTGCCAAGCTCGGCAGGAGGGCAAACCGCCGAGTTATTGTCGGCTTTCCACGGGTTAGAGGCGCTTCCCCTAGTATCCAACCTTATTTGCAGGGGGTCGAGAGGCAAACACGGGATGCCGGTGGTATTCTCGACCGAGGTAGACTTGGAAACCGTGCAGGCCGGAGACTTCCAGGTTGTAACAGAGTCAGGACAGATCGGTACAATGCACTGCGTATCAGTGTTGCCCGCTACCGATCCGGGCGAATTGCGTACCGTGCTTCTTATCGGTGATTTTGGAGACGCGGCCAAAGACCCGCCTGTTGAGGTCAGGGTCGTGGGGCACTTGTATTCCATAGACCGGGCACTCGACTTCAAGGGGGCCAATGTAGAAGTAACTCCGCTTGAGGACGGGCCTTCGATTGTTCTTGCTCAAGAGGTTGAGGATTGGACGTTGGTCGGAAACCTGGGACCCCGCCGCACAAGAGGTAGCCTCTGTCCGAGCGAGGACATCGTTCAAGCTGTCAGGGTAACTTGGGCGGGTGGTGTCACGCTGGCCAACGGCAAGGATACTGGCGCGAAGGAACGTGACTTGTACAGGGTCACCGTAGAGGCCAAAGATGGATCTCGGCGTAACATCGCGCCCGCGGCGCTTGCTGATCTAGGCGACAGAGACAACAACCATATGCTCTGTCTTGATACAGAGGATCGGCCTGTCTCGGTGTCCTTTCCATCCGGCGTTCTGACGGACCCGAACGGCGATCTGAACCCTGCAACCAGTAGGACTATCGATTAAGTTCCGTGATTGGCGAATGGCCAGGGCAGCCTTTTCTTGTGCGCAGATTGAAGGAAAACCTGCGCGCCAGCGCGGTATTTTCTATGCCTATGGGTCAAGCTTGCGAAGTGACGAGAGGGCTGATTTCAGTATCTCAAAACTTTCGGCGCGTTCTTCGGGCGTCATCGATGTCGCGTCAAACGACAAATGAAAGTTCGGCGTGTCGCATGTCACGCGTCCTGTGTGGGTCCTTGATCCCTTTGCGCCCAGAACGCGATAAGTGATCACGGGCTGGTTTACGCCCTTGACTTGAATGGGGCCAACTTCTTCGGTCTCTATTTCGTCGTTTACGTGCGCCCAGGTTTCATACGCGATGAAAATCTCACCTTCATCGGCCTGATGCTCGAGCCGAGAGGCGATGTTCACGGCCCCGCCAATTATGGTGTAGTCCATGCGGTCGTCACTGCCAAAGTTTCCGACTGTGCAGAAACCCGTGTTGATCCCTATCCGGCATTGCAGTTGTTGTCTAAGTCCCTGATGCCGCCAATCGGCCTGCAAATCTGCCAGCTTGTCCCGCATCGCAATCGCCATGCGCACGCAGGCCAACGCATCTTCCCTTACGCCGTTCGTTTCGGGATCGCCAAAAAAGACGAGTATCGCGTCGCCTATGAACTTATCTATGGTCGCACCGTGTTGCAGGGCGACCTGCGCCATCTCGGTCAGATAGCTGTTCAGAAGTTGCGTCAGGTCTTCCGACTCCATCTGATCGGTAAGCTCTGTGAACCCTGCCACATCCGAAAAAAACACGGTCAGCTTCTTTCTCTGACTGGCGAGCTTCACTTCCTGGCGGCCGGAAAAGATTGAGCTGTAGACCTGTGGCGAGAGGTATTTCGCGAGCTTGCCCGACAATGCCTCAAGTTCTTGGTTCTTTCGGGTAACTTCCTCGGCCGCGACCCTCTGTTGTTCGGCCAGCGCGTTCAGTTCACGCTCGTTACGGTCGCTCAACCGCATCATGCGACGCGTGGTTTTCAGCAACTTTCTGTATTCCCGGATCAGGTTTCTTATTGAACTGCGCGTTGCGTCATCTGGCAATTTTTCACTGTCCAACGTCGCTTCGGCGGTCTCGAGCACCTCTTTCTCACGAGAAAAAAGATCGTCGATTGTCATCGGTCCGACAACTTTTCCAACGAGAATTTTGCGTGTTCCAGGTCTTCCCCGAATTCTTCGCCAAGCTCCTCCATGGTTTCGTCTTCGGGGTCGTGGAACCAGTAAACTTCGATGCTTTTGCCCATCTCAGCGGCGGAATCCAGAAGCTCCATGATCATCATGATGGCCTTGGCGCTGGAGGAGTTGAAATAGATGAGCTTGAAATCAAACCGGCAGTATAAATTCGCGTCGCTTGACAGCCATTCTTTCAGAGCATCAAACAATGGATTGTAGAAGGTGGTCACATCCTCTGGATAGGACTCGCCCATCAGTCTGAGGTGCCCGGTATCGAATTCAAACTCTACGGTCGGGGTGCGATTTGTCGGAGGGATTTCAATATTCTGCATGCGTCCCTCTCAGACCGTGGCTTTGAGCGCAAAGAACGCGTGTTGATCGTCAACTCGCATGAAATCGAACTCGATTGGCTTTGAGGCCCGGCGTGCGATCTCGATCAACCCGATACCGGCACTGTTGCCAACGCTTTGAGCGTCGGACCGAAGTTGGTCCTTGTAGGCAGCCTTGAGTTCTTCGCGGCTCATGTTCTGCAAGGCCGACAGGCGGCTTTGCATAGTGTCGACATCATTCAAAAGAACCAGATTTCCAGCGTGCACGACGTACCTGTCCGCTTCGTTTCCGATCGTCAGGATGCCATAGCTGATATCCAGAACTTCTGCTTCGCCGTCCGTGGACAGCCGTTCGGCCGAATACCGGATGATATTTTGCATTTGCTCAACAAAGACCGCAAAGACGCTGCGAAGGGTCTTGGTGTCTGCATCTTCGGAAACCAGTTTTTGCTTGAGCGCGTCGCCAACGCCGCTGAGGATGCCCTCGGTTACATACCCGCTATAGGCAAAAACGACGCCTTGCTTACGCAGGTTTGCGCGCAGTTCATAGACTTCGCTGGCAAGCATCTGTTCCCCTTGTCTGGACTGGAACGGGCCAAGTTTGTCTATGCTTAATATCATAATATACACATTTGTGCAGGTTTAGTGTATCACTTGAGCAGGGTTTTCAGATGGGAGGTCAGTATGAAAAAGCTACTATGCGTCGTTGCTTTGCTGCTATTTTCCGGCCCGGTGATGGCGTCCGATATACCGACGGAAGTGAAGGCAAAGCTACAGTCTGCCATGATATCGCATGTCGATGGGGTCATGGTTGACGGGGCTTACACATATCTGGACACAACCACCAACGCGTTCGAGACCGTATACCCTGCAAACGTTCATCCGATGGTCATTCCGGCAGGAGGTGACTATTTCGTCTGTTCCGAAATGATTACCGAGGACGGCGATACCGTGACGGCGGACTTTCTGGTCCGAGAAGTCTCGGGGGACTACAAGGTTGTTCAAATGATCGTCAACAACCGCGGTGCGCTGCAGGCTGCGATGAAGAAAGTCGGAAACTAGATATCTATTGGATTTGGGGCGTTTATTGCTTGGAATTGGGACATTTCTAAAACGCCGAATTTTCCTAAAGCACATTCTGGCCACCCTTATGATTGGGGGTGTTTTGAATGCGGTTGTCCTGCTGTTTTACTATGAGTTCAAAAAGCAGGCCCAGACAGATCAGGTTGCGGCTGAAATGGCCACGATCGCCAATCGCATCGCGCGGCCACTTGCCGAGCTTGTTGAAACGGAAAACCTCTCTCAGGCCACAAGTCTGTTGGCGGTGTATTCCGGGTTCCCCTATGTGATCTGCGCAGAACAAAAGCTCGAGCAAGGCCCGGAGGTTCTGGTCGCCTGGCCTGCCATAGGGTGCGACAAGATCAAAAAGACGGGCTTGGACATCGTCGTTTCCGTACCAACCAGCGCTGGCCCGACGACGATGCTGGCGCGGATTGATCAAGAGATCCTCAACCGAGAGCTGCGGACAGAAGTTGGGGTCGTCGTGCTGCTGGGCTTTATCGGTGGGCTTGCCCTGATTTTGGCTGGTGCTGCCGCGTTTCTATGGTTGATCAACCGGCCCCTTGGTCAATTGTTGAACGCCATTGAGCGGTTTGAACTGCACGACGATCCCAAGAAGGTGGCATATCGGTCAGAAGATGAGATCGGCAAAGTCGTGCAAAGCTATAACTCGATGCTCGATCGTGAGGTCGAGCGCGTGACTGCGATCCGCGATGCCCACCAGCAGATTGTGGAAAGCGTCAACTATGCCACGCGTATTCAACGCGGGCTATTGCCACCCGAAAGGCAATGTGAAGCCGCCTTTGCCGAGTTCGCGGTCAAGTGGGAGCCACGCGATCTGGTCGGCGGAGATATCTATTGGCTTAGAACGGCAGGGCCGGTTTCGACGCTTGCGGTCATTGATTGTACTGGGCACGGCGTTCCCGGAGGGTTCATGACAATGCTGGCCATCGCGACCCTTGAGCGACTTTACTTTGAAAACGAGAGCCTGAACCCTTCGTCAGCTTTGTCCAAGTTGAGCGACCTGACCCGCGCCCTGCTGAATCAGGATGCATCCAACGCAAGCTCTAATGACGGTATGGATGCCGCAATTTGCCAGATTGATTCAGAGAAAAGAACAGCGACATTTGCAGGCGCGCGCATGTCCTTGTTGGTCAAGACGGGCGAGGGGGTCAAACGGATCAAGGGTGACAAATTAAGCCTTGGCTATGCGGATACTCCAAGCTCTCCAGAATTTTCTGAACACGTAATCGCTGTGGACAACGATGTGACCATGTTGATTTCAACGGATGGTCTGATCGATCAACTGGGCGGGGCAAAACGTTTGGCGTTTGGCTATCAAAGAGTAATTTCCATATTCGAGCGGGGCAACTGGTCGAGTTTGACAGACCTTTTGCAGACCATCGACAGCGCGTTTCAAGCCCATAGGAACACGGAAGACCGGCTGGATGATGTGACGGTGATCGCCTTCCGTCCGGCGTGACCGGTTGAACGGCCCATGATATTGGCCGGATGAAAGGTCGCCAAATGGAAACGCGCCAAAAACTGCAGAACCCAACCGCCGGCATCACGTTTATCCTGATCGGAATATTGGCGATTTCCGTCAATGATATGCTGATCAAATTCCTGTCGGGCGGGTATCCATTGCATCAGATGGTATTTACAAGGTCTCTGATTGGAATCGGGTTTGGCCTTGCATTGGTGCAGATCGAAGGCGGCTGGCGCATCCTGAAGACGGATCGGCCGGGGCTGCATCTATTGCGCGGGGTGCTCATAGTTGCGGCCAACCTGACTTTCTTTACCGCTTTGGCCGTAATGCCTCTGGCCGAAGCCACAGCCGTCTTTTTCGTTGCTCCTTTGATGATCACCTTGCTGAGTATCCCGCTTCTTGGCGAAAAGGTCGGCCCGATGAGGTTGGGCTCTGTTGTCGTCGGTTTTTTCGGCGTGATCGTGATGACTCGGCCCTGGCAGACCGGGGTTGAAAGAGACGTTGGGCTGCTGATGTATGTTCTGCCCGTCGTCGCGGCCTTTACCTATGCTCTCAACAGCGTGCTGACTCGGTTTCTGGGCGCAAAGTCCAAGGCGTCGGCGATGGCGGTCTATATTCAGACGTGTTTCATCGTTGTCAGTTTTCTGTTTTGGCTGGTTGCCGGGGATGGTCGATATGCCAGCGCTTTTGAAAACGAAAGCGTGATTTTCTTGTTGCGTGCGTGGGTTTGGCCCGATGATGGCGACCGCTGGTTGTTCGTTGGCCTTGGGTTAAATTCTGCAATCGTCGGGTATTGTCTGGGGCAGGCGTATCGGCTGGCAGATGCGGCAACAGTGGCGCCGTTTGAGTATGTTGGTCTGCCTCTGGCGATTTTTTGGGGGTGGGTGATCTGGGGTGATCTGCCAGACCTGCCTGTCGCAATCGGGATCACACTGATCCTGGGGTCAGGTCTGTTTGTCTTTCTGCGCGAACGCCAGAAGGACGGGCAGGCCATCAGCCGAAAGAGTGTGCATCGTCGCTACTAGATCCAAATCTGGCGATTGCGTCCAGACAGTTCGCCGAGGTCGTTTCGGCGTAACAGTTCGACCCGCTCGCCTTACGCATACCACGGGGTGACGAAAACCCTGCGCTCGCGAGGAACACGCGCCAAGGCTTGTGCTATTCGACTTTTCCAGGCTTCCGGCTTCCCTTGAAACGTGCCATGTGGCGGTGCTCGCGCAGCGCCTTCCATTCCGGACTCGGGGTAACTATTAGGTCTTCGCGTTTCAGCGGCTCGCGGCAGGTCGGACAGATTGGCGAGACCCCGGGATCGGTCCCGCAGGGTTTGTGAACATGACGCACGGCCAGTGGCTCATCAGCCTCTTTCTGCCAGGTTTCCCCCCATTCCCGCAGCGCCATCAGAACCGGATACAAAGCCCGGCCACGTTCGGTCAGAACATATTCGTACCGCGTTTTGCTGCCTTCAAGAGAACGCCGCTCCACCAGATTTGTCTCGACCATTTTCTTCAGCCGGGTCGATGCCATTTGCGGGGTTATGTCCGCTTGGGCCTGAATTTCCTCAAATCTGCTGTTTCCTGAAAACAACTCGCGCAGAATTCGCATGATGTATCGGTCTCCGATGATCGGGTCAGACCGCTCGATCGGGCAAGGAGAGGGGTTTTGGCTCATTTGACCTCCGGTGCAGCAGGTGAATTTCACCCTACTTGACTTTAGGTATGAAAACCATAGGGTATAGTTAGATATGAAAATCATACTGAAATTTCGACCCCTAACACCCCTGGAGGCCCACCATGACCAGCCCAAACTATTCCCCTGCCGATACCGGCTATTTGCTGGTGGATCCCTGCAACGACTTCATCTCTGAGGGTGGCAAGCTGTGGGGGCTGATCAAGGAAACAGCGGAAGAAGCAAACCTGCTGCCAAATCTCAGGGCGTTGGATACCGCAGTGCGGAGCGCCGGAGTTCAGGTCTTCTATGTCCCCCATCATCGCTCTGAACCCGGTGACGTTGAAAAGTGGAAAAACCCCAGCCCGTCCCAGGCGCGGGTTGCTGAGCACCAGATGTTCGCCCGGGGTGAGTGGGGCGGTGAATGGCACCCTGATTTTGTCCCAAAGCCCGGCGATATCATCGCGCAGGAGCATTGGGGGCAGAGTGGATTTGCGAATACCGACCTCGATTTCCTGCTCAAGCAGTGTGGAATCAAGAAAGTGATTGTTGTCGGTCTGGTCGCGAACACCTGCATTGAGTCAACGGCGCGTTACGCGATGGAATTGGGCTATCACGTTACATTGGTCAAAGACGCAACCGCGGCGTTTTCAAAGGAAGGTATGCACACGGCGCACGAGGTGAACGGACCAGCCTACGCCCATGAAATTCTAACCACGGCTGAGCTGATTCAGGCGCTGCCGGTTTTGGAAGTCGCTGAATAGGTAGGCGCTGGCAAGGATCGCCCAACTGTTCCCTGCGACAACTTTTATCGAAGACCGGGAAGCGCCTTTTGTAGCCAAGGCGCTTCCACTCCGGCCCCTTGATACATGGCATGAAGAAAACGATGCGCCGTAACCGGGTCGCTCATGAAAGGAGAAACCCGCAGGTTGCCCTCCTTGGTCTCAGCCGTGGCTTCAAAGATTATCGTGTCTTCCTTGATGGTCGCCACGACGCGGTTCTCATCCAGCTTTTCGGGGTCAATAGCGGTCGGGTCCTGCGCCAGCAGTACAAAGTCTGCAAGTTTTCCGATTTCGATTGATCCCTTTTGATCTTCTTCAAAATGCTGCCACGCGGGCCAGATGGTCAACGCCTTCAGCGCGGTCATCACGTCGACGCGTTGGTGCGGACCGAGGATGTCGCCAGAGCGGGTCCGGCGAGTAACCGTCGCGTCGAGTATGCGCATACTGTCCGGGAAGGCGACGGGTGCATCATGATGCGACCCGAACATCATCCCTCGTTCGACCAGCCAGCCAGTGGGTGAAATGTTCTCGGCATTTATTGGGCCAACCGTGTGGTCGCGATGCCAGTCGCCCCAATAGAATGTGTGCATTGGAAAGACCGAAGGAAACACGCCCAGACGCTTGTACGCTGCAACTTGATCTTCGCGCAGGAACTGACCGTGGACCAGCACCGGGCGGTTTCCGGGGTCTCCGTAGGTCATCCGAGCGACTTCCAAGGCAGCGATCAACATATCCGAAGCGCCTTCCCCGTTGGCGTGGGTGATGATTTGCAGACCTTTTTCAAAACACCAGTTCACGGCGTCCTGTACCTGCTCCATCGAAACCGCGGAATAACCGGCATACCCTGCCGGGTATTCGCCAACGGGATCGTAGTATGGGCGATCTCTGAGTGCGGTGAAGCCCTGAGGCGATCCGTCTATTGTCAGTTTGCAGCCGCCAACGCGGATTCCGTCCACGTAGTTGGACGAGGCATTTTCAGCAATATAATCCTTTGCTTCCAGAACATCGGGAAAGGACACCACATCAACCGGTATCTTGCCGTCGGCGGCCGCCGACTTGAGCGCCTCGACAACGTCTGCGGATGATCGCCCGTCCTGCGCGGTCGTATAGCCGAATCTGGCCCACAGGTTTGAACCTGCCTCGGCAAAGGCCAGCAAAGCCTCGGGACCAAGCTGCGCAAGGACCGGAACCAGCGCCGCAAAGAACGCATATTCTTCCAGTACGCCGTTTGGCTCTCCGTTTGCGTCCCTTTGAATGACGCCGCCTGCGGGGTTTTCCGTTGACGCGTCAAACCCGATAACCTCCAGCGCTTTCGAGTTTGCAACGCCCAGATGCCCGGATTGGTGAACGATGATGACGGGCAGGTCGGACGACACCGCGTCGAGGTCTTCGCGGGTCGGGTGACGAAGTTCGGCAAGTTGGGCATTGTCGTAGCCAAAGCCTATGATCACTCCGGTTCGTTGGACCGCATCTGCGTTGTCCTTGACCCACGCGCGCAATGTGTTCTGCAGGCTTGCGATATCCGTCACCGCGCCGTCTGGTGGTGCCAGCAGATTGGCAGACAGCGCCTGTAGTCCGCCAAACACAACATGGCCGTGACTGTCCACAAAGCCCGGCAGCATAGTACGGCCGTCAAGGTCGAAAAGATCAGTCGTGTCACCCTTGCTTGTCATGACTTCGTCAAGGTCGCCAACGGCCAGAATTCTCCCATCCTTGACGGCGACAGCCTCGGCGGTCGGCTGATCATCGTCGATGGTTAGGATCGGCCCTCCGGTGTAGATCGTGTCGGCAACCTCCTGTGCCGAGGCGTGCCCTGCAACGATCACAAAACTGGAAAGAAGTATCGCTTTGAAAGACTTAAAATACATTCCGGGAACCTCTCGGTTTAAACAACGACCCTTTTCCAGAACATAGTTCATCTGGGACCTGCGTCAGCCGAAAAGGTATCGGCTGAGTGGCGCGGTACTGGCGCTAGGTCTGATTGAAGGAAGAAACCGGATACTTCAGGAATGTGGAGGTAAATCCCGAACAACGCCCGCCCGGCCTGCCGCATCGACCACGCGCTCGTCACCGGCCTGGATGCAATCAACCGGGAACTCGCCGCCCAATTCCTTTCGCGGGGTCGTTATCCAGAAGGCGCGCTGCCAAGGGGTCATTTCGCATGGCAACGCCTTGAGCACTTTTTCCATCAGGGGCAAAGGGGTGCCGTCCTCGGCAAACTGGAAGGACGGAAAGGCATTGGCGCCTTCGTGCGGAACAGACAGGACTTTGCCGGTTCTTTTCCAGATGTCCCCAATACGGGTGATCTGCCAAGAGCCTTTTTTCCATTGTGCATGAACCGAGGCGTCATCCAGCAAGGGGTACTTTCGGGCAAATTCGTTTCTTTTAATGTCATTTGCGGCGCTGCAATGCGCGCCGATATTCGATGCATACATCTATCCACTCACAAAAACTCGTCAAACATTGGACGAGCATATTGCCTGAAAACGATTCTGGGCAAAATGAAACGCTTCACACATCCACGTCGTCGCCGCAGCGTGGCCAATATGCCCCTGCAGGAGACAGCGTTTCCAAAGAATGTAAGTCAGGCTGTTCGCTTTTGTTCGGTTTGCCCTAGGTTGCCCCAAGTGGATCACGATCTGCATGTTGCTTCAGGAACGGTTCGATTTCCTGAAAAAACTCATCAAAGCCTGCATGCCCTCGTATCATGCAATGATTGGCCCCCGGCAGTTCAACAAACTCCGCCGTTGGAATTTCGCGCGCGGTGTCCCGGCCCTCGCTGATCGGGGCGGCCATGTCGCCCTGTGCATGTAGAACCAGCGTCGGAACTCTCAGGCTCTGCGCGTCGGCGCGGGCGTCGACATGGGCGTTCATTTCCATGATACGAAGCGCTGTTTTCGGGCTGACAGAAATCCGTTGCATTTCATCGAAGCTGGCACCCTCTTCCGGGGTTGCATCCGGCATGTAGCAAGACGTGAAAAAGTGGCGATAGACAGGATTGGGTGAACCCCATCCGGCGGACACCATCGCCCGGGCCGCTTGATAAAACTGCTCGGCTTCGGGATCCCCTCGAACCATGCGCCCCCTGACATAACCCCCAAGAAGAATAAGAAACTTCACACGCTCTGGGTGCCTCGCGGCAAATCGAACGGAAAAGGCAGAGCCCTGACTGATGCCGAACAGCCCGAAACGGTCCAGCCCCGCCGCGTCAGCCACGGCGATCATGTCGTCGATCATCCTTTCTTCCGAAATATCCTCGACATCCCAATCGGACAGCCCATTACCGCGCTGATCAAATCGGACCAGCTTGCACAGTTTGGACATCTCGGACAGGAAATCCCCCCAGACCGGACTGGTCCATTCGTATTCAATATGATTGAGCCAATTGGGACTCTTTAGCACGGGTGTCCCCTGGCCGGTGCTCGCCCAAGCAAGGTTAACGCCATCCGCTGACCGGCAAAACCGCACGCGCTGCTGATGAGAGATGTCGGGCGCTTTTCGTTCCGGTGCAGCCTGTGGCGACCAGTGCCAGACGCGGATCGGGCGACTTATGTTCTTGACGCGCTGTCCGCCCATGTCGCGAAACGCTGCTTCGACCCTGTCCTGAACGGCCTGATGCACAACATCCGAAACGCAGACTCCGCCCGGTTCCGCCAGACCCTCCAGCCGCGCGGCCACGTTCACCCCATCGCCGAATATGTCTCCGTCATCGAAAATGACATCGCCAAGGTTGATGCCGACGCGGAACCGGATTCTCTGATCGTCATCCAGTTCGGTTTCGTTCCGGTTCATGGCTGTCTGGATGTTGACGGCACATTTGACCGCGTCCTGCACGGATTCAAACGTGGCCAGCATGCCGTCGCCGGTGGTTTTCACGATACTACCGCGGCTGCGAGCGATCTCGGGGTCGATCAGTTCGCGGCGGTATTTCTTTTGGCGGGTCAAGACGCCCAGCTCGTCGATTTCCATCAGGCGCGAATAGCCCACCATGTCGGCTGCAAGAATGGCCGATAGCCGCTGTTCCATAACCGTTTCCTCCACCCGGCCTGTTGTCCCTGGCTTGAATGACGGTCGCCGCGTGACCGCGCACAGGCGCAACATTTCTAGCGGAGTATACCCGAAAATCGGCCTGGATGCGGCGCTGAATGAATATCGCCGCCATACGAGGGGAATGCTGGCGATCTGGGGGTCTTCTTGGCTATAGGCTGAAGGTTCCTGCCTATAGCTGTGATCCGATGGGCAGCAGGGCAAGAAAACCGGCGAGGATATGGTCCCATGCCGATCCTGTCGGTTCCGCGTCGTATTCTAAAACAGTGCCGTCCTCGTTCCGGGTCTTCCACTTTAACTGGCCCGCTCTTTCAAGCGTGACGCTATAAGTGTAGGCGGGCAGCGCATTGTCCAAAGCGGCCATTGTCTGAACTGTAAGTGCGGGTGAGTCGATCAGGATGCCCATTTCGGTGTTGATGTTCACGGATCTCGGATCCCAGTTGAACGATCCTACGAACAAGTAGCGATCGTCGATCGCAAATGCCTTGGAATGCAGCCCCGAGCGGGACTGTGCCCAGTTTATTCCGCGCCTTTGAACCTGATACGCGTCAGGGCGCAGTTCATACAGCTCGACCCCTCCGCGCAGCAAAGCACGGCGTTTCTTGGCATAGTGCGCATAAACCGGCGCGACATCGTTGGATGCAAGCGAATTGGTTACGACCTTCACCTCGACACCACGGTTTTCCAGTTCGGTCATCCACCTGACGCCATTGGTGCGCGGGACAAAGTAGGCCGAGACGATGTTCACCTCGCGCGTAGCATCTTCAAAATAGGGCAGCAACTGCGACGCGAGGATGGGGTCAGAGCTTTCGGCCCCTGCGGCTTTGGACGGTGGGTCGGCGTACAGTCGCGCTGGGACCCAATCCAGTTTCAGCGCGCCGTCGGCGAAATTTTCTTCGGCCGACCGGCGCAGTGCCGACCCATAGCGCGTTTGTTTCGCGTCTTCGACGAACTCGGTCAACCGAAGTCGGGCCTCTGTAAGAGAGATGGCTTGTGGCTCGTCGATGACCACGCGGGCAGGGACGGCAAACGCGCTGTTCCAATAGGCATCAAAGCTGTCCGAGACCTGACGAACGACCGGGCCTGCGGCTAAGACATCCAGATCCGCATAGTTCATTTCTTTCCGCGCCAGGAAGTATTCGGCCCCGATATTGCGGCCGCCCACAATGGTGAACGCGTTGTCTGCGGTCATTGACTTGTTGTGCATGCGACGGTTGATGCGTTTGAAGTCGGTCAGACCGGCGACCAGCAGGCTTTGATCGCGCCAGAATGGGTTGAACAGCCGGATTTCGATATTCTCGTGCTTGTCCAATGCTGCCGTCATCGCATCGTAGCTGGACGTATCCATGTCATCCAGCAACAGGCGAACGCGGACACCTCGGTCGGCCGCTTGCAATAGGCTGGCGGCGAACAGGTGGCCTGTGGGATCGTTGTGCAAAAGATAGTACTGGGCATCGATTGTCTGCTGGGCGGCGGAGGCCAGCACTAGACGCGAAACAAGCGCCTCTTCTCCGTCGCTGATGAGTTTGACGCCCGATCGTCCGTCTTTCGGGTCTCTCAACCTGTTCGCGGCCTGAGACAGGGCGGTGTTCGGTCCGGTCGCGACAGAGGTCGTTACGGTCTTTTCATAGGTTCGTGTTTTCGGCGCACAGGCGGCCAGAACCGCAGCGCAAATGACCAGACCCACTCTTGACCACGCTTTCATGCCTCTCCTCCAACCGACATCCTCATAGTGGCATGGCAAACGGGTGGTGATGCAAGGTTCTTCTTGGGGCGTTGCGGCGTTTCAAGCTACACTGTCGCTTGTTCGCTATGCGGCAGGCGGGCATTCAGCGGCCGGGGAACGCAGGGCTAATCCAGCTTGGCGATCGACACGCGCGGAACCTTAGTTCAGGACAAGTGTTTGAACATGTAGGTGGTAGGCTCTAGCCGGTCGTCAAAGGGATTCCGGCAATAGTTCGGAATTTCCCCCGCGATCTGAAACCCTAAAGTTTGGTAAAGGATACGCGATGGGTCCGAGCTGCGTGTGTCCAGCACCAGCATTGTTCGACCCACAGCTTTTGCCCGTTGCTCGAGTGCTGCCATCAGCGCACGCGCCAGACCTTTGCGCCGTGCGTTGGGGTGAACCAGCAATTTGG
The DNA here is from genome assembly GCF_056539165.1 of Ruegeria sp. BC7. Lineage (NCBI taxonomy): Bacteria > Pseudomonadati > Pseudomonadota > Alphaproteobacteria > Rhodobacterales > Roseobacteraceae > Ruegeria > Ruegeria sp. BC7. The sequence goes on from NZ_JBQFUL010000012.1 coordinate 51,843, forward strand.
CTACGTCCGCACGATGAGGTTGATTTGGCATGGATGCAGGGATTAGCTGCACCGTTCCAGAAACACGGCCAGCGTCATAGGCGGCAAACAGGTCCAAAGCACCTGATTGCGCATCGGGCCAAACTCGGTTTAGCCAATACCCTCGGGCCTGACTGGGCGAGAAAGGCAGAATGAACCCGACGCTGGCCCCGTCATGAACGCAAGCGTGCAGGATGTCGGTTAGATCATCCAGCGCATCGTCGAGCTGGGTTTTGGCTAACCGTGAGATCATATCAGAACCAACATGTAACGCGCGCCTCGGGTTGGAGGCGTTTCAAACCGGGTGGGGCCAGAGAGGTGATAGCGCAGGCAGTCGCCTCCGGTCAGATCATGGGCAACGCCGTCGACTGTCAGAGTCATTGCGCCGTCCAGAAGGATCACGTGGTGTTCCTGACCCGGCTTCGGAGGCGCATCATAAGAGATCACCGTATCCGGCGGCAGGTGACCTTCAAGAACCTCGCCGCTGAGACCGGTGGCAGGGGGCGAGACGGATCGGCGTGTAAAACCGGTTTCGGGATCGCGCCATTCGGGTTGACGCTCGAACGGGACGCGCGGGTCAAAGCTGTCTTCAACCATCATCAGCAATCGGGACATCGGCAGACCATAGGCGGCGCATAGCCGCCCCAGCGTTTCTGCGGTCGGGCTGACATCGCCTTTCTCCATACGGGACAGAGTCGCCCGGCTGATCCCGCTTTGATCTGCCAACTGGTCCAGCGACAATCCCCGTGACCGGCGAAGCTCGTTCAGGCGGCTGGCAAGGCGGTTCGAGAGATCATCAAGCATGAGTCGGAGATAAGAAATATTCTCGCATATGAGAATAGTAACGCAAAAATATAGAAATACAAACGAAAACGGGCGTGGAATCACCCGCGCCCGATCTCTGTTCATGAGTTGGGGAAATTACTTCCAGCCAACCTCGTTAAAGATTTTCTGAGCTTCTGGGATGTTCTTTGCCACCTCTGAAAGGTTTACCTCATCCGCCTTGAACTCACCCAAAGCTGCGACGTTGTCCGCCAAGGCTACGCCTTCCACTGCCGGGAATTCGTCATTTCCGTTCGAGAAATAGACCTGTGCCTGATCGCTCGCCAGGTATTCCAGGAACTTGATCGCGTTGTCCTTGTTCGGTGCATGCACAGCAACCCCGGCGCCCGACAGGTTCATATGCGCGCCCTCGGCGTCTTGTGCGGGGAACTGCACGCCGATCATGTCGATATCCGCGCTCAGACCCTTCACGTCCTTACGCAGCGCGCGGGCGAAGTAGTACGAGTTTGAAACGGCGATCTCACATTCACCCGAGACGATCCCGCGCAACTGATCGGTGTCACCGCCCTGCGGGTCGCGTGCCATGTTTGCGACGACGCCTTCGGCCCAGGTTTTGGCTGCTTCGCGACCGTGGTTTGTGATGATCGAGGCCAGCAGGGTCTGGTTGTAGGTGTTGCTGGACGACCGGATGCAGACCAGACCTTTGTATTCCGGTTTGGCGAGATCAAGATAGCTTGCGGGCGGGGTGGCGACGTCGGCCTTGTCAAAGAAGATAATGCGCGCGCGTTGCGAGAAACCGTACCACTGGTTGTCTTCGTCCTGCAGGTTGGCGGGAATGCGGTCTTCCAGAACCGCGCTGTCAATCGCCTGTAGGATGCCAGCGTTCTTGGCGCGGGCCAGACGCGAGGTATCCACGGTCAGCAGCACATCAGCGGGCGAGTTCGCACCTTCGGCTTCCATCCGGGCGATCAGTTCGTCAGCTTTGCCTTCGATACGGTTGATGGTGATTCCGGTTGCCTCTTCAAAATCGGAATACAGGCGCTCGTCGGTGTCATAGTGGCGCGAAGAGTAAAGGTTCAGCTCGCCTTCGGCAGCGGCAGAAGTTGCGATCAGGGCCGTCAGAGCGGCGGCAACACAGGTAGAGGATTTCAGCATCATATGTCCCAAAATTGAAAAATCGCGGCGGGGATAACCCGACTGATTTGGTCAATTAAACGATTCTGAGGGGGATGCAAGGAAATCTGACAAAATTACTTGGGAAAGTGGTCGCGGGTTAAGGCCTGAGCCATCCCGATTTGCGTTTTTCTTGGTGGACGAGGCTGAAACGGTTAAATTGTCAGATAGCTTCCGGGCAACGACTGCGGATTATTTGTATTGATCGCCATGCGAAAGGACACATTTGATGACGGAAACGCTGGCTGAAAAGCTTGAGAAATCAAACCTCGGTCATTGGATGGCGCGGTTCGAGGGGTTCATGGTTTTCGTCGGAGTGGTCGGTCCGTTTGCAACGCTGCCGCAGCTCATGAAGCTGTATTTCACACATTCCCAACACGCGAGCGGCCAGTCCCTGCTGTCATGGTCACTTTATGCGGGGCTTTCGATGCTGTGGTTTATCTACGGGTTGGTCGTCGGAAAGTTGCCGATTTATGTGGGCAACGGAATCTCGATGATTCTGAACATTTTGATGGTCATCGGTATTCTGATCCATGCCGGGATCACGTTCTGACATACAAAAAAACCGCGCTCTGAGGCGCGGTTCTTTCTATTCGTATTGAGCGGTTCTTAGCCCTGGCGAGCTTTGAACTTGCGCTGCGTCTTGTTGATCACGTAGACGCGGCCTTTGCGACGCACAATCCGGCAATCACGGTGCCGGTTCTTGAGCGAGCGGAGCGAGTTCTTGACCTTCATGGGTCTGTCTCCAATCTGCGGCGCCTTCATCAAAGACGTGGCCAGCGCCTGGGTTAGCGGGTGCCCCGGTTGCCCGGAACAGTGAAACGATGGTGGGCGGTACAAGGATCGAACTTGTGACCCCTTCGATGTCAACGAAGTGCTCTACCGCTGAGCTAACCGCCCACTTACCTTTGCGTGCCCTGCCCCATAACGAAATGGGGCGCGGAACCCCGCGCCGGTAGCGGGGTCTATAAAAGGAGTCGCAAAGGGGTTCAAGGGGTTTGGAAGAACTATTTTCCAGTCTATGTTGGACGCGAACAAGGAGTCGTTATGCAGAACACCGCCTATGTATTGGATTTGCCCGCCAAGCGCACTTCTTGTGTTGTGTATTCCTCTCCTCATAGCGGTCGGAATTACCCGCAATCGTTGCTGCAACGGACAGTTCTGAGTCGCGATGTGATTCGATCCTCGGAAGATGCCTTTGTGGATCAGTTGTTTTCGCCTGCTGCCGAATATGGCGCGCCGCTGATTTCAGCGACGAAGCCCCGCGCCTATCTGGACCTCAACCGCAGTGCCGAGGAACTGGACCCGGCTTTGATCGAAGGCGCGCGCCGTCAGGGTCACAACCCTCGGGTGGCGTCGGGGTTGGGAGTGATTCCGCGGGTCGTTGCCAATGGCCGTGCGATTTATCGCGGTAAGCTGACGATGGACGAAGCGCGTCTACGTATCGACACCTGCTGGCGGCCTTATCATGCGCGTCTGAAGTCCTTGTTGAAGGAATCGTTGGATTCTTTCGGGCAGGCGATTCTGATCGATTGTCATTCGATGCCGCATGAGGCGGTTGCAATGGCCGGATCAAGTGGCACGCGGCGACCTCAGATTGTGTTGGGCGACAGGTTTGGAGCCTCAGCCTCGCCCGAGATCGTAGATCGGATCGAGGCGGCGTTTGTCGCTGCCGGGTTGACGGTCGCTCGGAACGCGCCATTTGCAGGAGCTTACGTGACGCAGACATATGGACGGCCCGGGCGCAATCAGCATGCAGTCCAGATTGAGATCGACCGTTCGCTTTATATGGACGAAACCCGGATCGCGCCAAATGCCAATTTCGCCCCGTTCCGGGACGCGCTGCGGCAGGTCATCATGGATATCTCACAGATTGACGACGAGTCTGTGCGGCTGGCCGCAGAGTAACGTCACCGCAAGGCACGACCCTTGACGATGGCGTCGGTTCCGAAACGGCGTCGGATTTCATCCGTGGCGCGTTCCGCCTGCGACCGCTGGGTGGCGTTGGGGTCCAGCAAGTCCCCCGATATATCGGCCTGATCTTCAGAGCAAAGATCGGAGATGCCACAACCCAACAGGCGGTATGGGCCCTGATCCCCTACCTGATCGAACAACCCACGAGCCGTGCGGTAAATACGATCCGCGATCTGGGTTGCATCTCGCAGCGACACGCGCCGGGTTAGTACTTTGTGGTCGGCTTTTTTCAGCTTCAGGGTCACGACCCGCCCCGCCAAACCTTTGGCTTTGGCCCGGTCAGCCACTTTTTCCGCCATGCGCCACAGGTGGCCGTCGAGGATGTCCAAGTTGGCTGTATCTTCAAAGAACGTGGTTTCGTTGCTGATGGACTTCATCGGCTCGTGCGCAGAAACGCGGCGCTTGTCCTGTCCGCGCGCCAGATGCCAAAGCCGATAGCCCATTGATCCGAACCGCGCGGTCAGCGCCTCTTGATCCCAGCGCAACAAGTCGGAAAATGTGCGGATGCCGGCACGATCCAGCGACTCCTGTGCGGCAGGGCCGATGCCCCAGATCAGGCGGACGGGCTTGTCATGCAGAAAGGATGCCGTTTCTGCCTGTCCGATCACTGAAAACCCGCGTGGTTTATCCAAGTCCGATGCAACCTTCGCCAGGAACTTGTTGTGCGACAGCCCGATCGAGCCTGTGACGCCCAGCTCGTCCTTCATGCGCTTTACAAGTCCGGCCAGCATGACAGCGGGCGGCGCACCGTGCAGGCGTTCGGTGCCAGACAGATCCATGAACGCCTCGTCCAGAGACAGGGGTTCGATCACGGGGGTCAGTTCATCCATCATGGCGCGTATCTCGCGCGAGACCTCGGCATAAGCTGACATGCGTGGTTTGATCACGACGGCGTCCGGACAGAGTTGCAGCGCCTTGAACATCGGCATCGCAGACCGCACCCCTCGGATGCGGGCAACATAGCACGCGGTTGAGACGACACCACGTTTACCCCCGCCAATGATCACCGGCTTATCCGCGAGTTCCGGGTTGTCCCTTTTTTCGACCGAGGCATAAAACGCGTCACAATCCATATGCGCGATCGACAGGTCAAACAGTTCGGGATGCGACTTGATCCGGGGGCTGCCACAGGCACCGCATCGGCGTGCATCCGAGGATATGGACAGGCAATCTCGGCAAAAGCCGGGCATCAGAACGGTTCCGTACTGCGGGTGTTTGTTTCGGGAAGCCCCTTATACCACGCTGCCAAGCCGGGCAAAGTACCGACGATTGCGTTCGGGCCATTCAGTCCAAAAGAAGACCCCCCGCAAGTGGGCGGGGGGAGGTGACGGACCTCAGGAAGATACGGTCCGCGGGGAGTATCACGACCTTAGAATCGCTCAAAACCCCGCATTTCGATAGGACCTAGGTCACATAGCCAAATCTCGTATTTTTCATGTGTGTTTTCGGGCACAGGGACGATTTGGCGCGGATTTTGGAAAAAGCGACGTGAGGTCAACCGGTTGGCCTGTGTTTCGTGGCGATTTCCAACCGATTCCCGATACCTCGACTAATGCTGAGCCAAAGAATTTAACTCAGCAAGAACTGCCTCGGCGGCCGCTTTCGGATCCTCTGCCTGATAGATTGGGCGTCCGACGACGATGTGATCGGCGCCGTCTCCGATTGCGCTGGCAGGGGTCGCGACACGCTTTTGATCGCCCAAAGCGGCCCCGGTCGGGCGAACGCCGGGGGTTACGATCAGGCGACCTTCGGCCTGTGGCAAAGCACGGATCAGCGCGGCCTCTTGCGGGCTGGCAATGACGCCATCTGCCCCGGCCTCAAGTGCGCGGGCGGCACGCTCAACAACCAGTTCCTGCACGTCGCCCTCTTTCAGCAGGCTTGCATCCAGATCATCGCGGTTCAGCGACGTGAGGATCGTGACCGCAAGGATTTTCAAGTCTTTGCCCGAAGCACCTTCTTTCGCGGCGCGCACCACATGTGGATCGCCATGCACTGTCAGGAAATCTAGATCGAACTGCGCCAGCCCCCGCACAGCGTTTTCGACCGTATTGCCGATGTCGAACAGTTTCATGTCCAGAAAGATGCGTTTGCCGTGATCTTGCTTGAGTTCATTGGCCAAAGCCAGCCCGCCGCCGGTCAGCATACCCAGACCGATCTTGTAGAAGGAGACGCTGTCGCCAAGCCGCTCGGCCATGGCCAGCCCCTGCAGGGCATTGGGGACATCTAGGGCTACGATCAGGCGGTCGTCGGACATTGGGCGCTCCTTTTTGGCAAACGTCTGCGTGGTAACGGGTTTGGGTGTCTGTGTCCATGCAGGACTGCCGTGTGATTCAGATCACGGCGCTAGGCGTTCATCGTGTTATCATGCGCGTAGATTGCACGGATGGAATTTGAAATGGGACAGATGGTAAGAACTGTATTTGTGTGTGGTCTGGCGCTGGCGGCGGCAGGGTGTCAGGATATGCCGCTGGAAACCGAAGCCGCCGACACGGTCGTCAGATCACCGACCAACGACAACCTGCGGCTTGTGCGGGGGTATCGCTCGACCGACGATGATTGTCAGGTCACCGGTGAAACGGCCTTTACGGTCAATTTTCTGGACGATTCAGCCGACCTCGTATCTTGCCCGACAGGGAGCGACGCGGCGCGATCTCTGGTCGAGATATATGGCGCACGAGAGGTGGCGAAAACCGGAGGCTATACGGTTTACACGGTGCCGCGCAGATAGGGCCGGAATCTGCGGTTCAGCCTCTTGAACCGGGTAAGATATTTCCCAGATTGAATGTGAGGCTCTGACCGACGCGTGCCGCAAAGCGGGCGCATCAAAACAGGGCGCTTGAGAAAAGGAGAATAACATGGACTTGAACAAGTTCACCGAGCGGGCACGGGGTTTCGTGCAGGCAGCGCAGACAATTGCAATGCGCGAAGAGCATCAAAGACTAACGCCCGAGCATTTACTCAAAGCATTAATGGATGACGATCAGGGGCTGGCCAGCAACCTGATTTCACGCGCAGGTGGTGCGCCCAGCCGCGTTGTAAACGCGCTGGACGCTTCGATGGCCAAGATTCCGAAAGTCAGCGGGGATGCGGGTCAGGTCTATCTGGACGGGCAAACCGCCAAGGTTCTGGATGAGGCTGAGAAGATCGCGACCAAAGCTGGCGACAGCTTTGTGCCGGTTGAACGCATTCTAATGGCGTTGTGCATGGTAAAATCCAAAGCCAAGGACGCTTTGGAAGATGGCGCTGTGACTGCACAGAAGCTGAATGAGGCGATCAACGACATCCGAAAGGGGCGCACGGCTGATACTGCGTCGGCCGAGGAAGGTTATGACGCGCTCAAGAAATACGCGCGCGACCTGACCGAAGCCGCGGCTGAAGGCAAGATTGACCCGATTATCGGACGCGACGAGGAAATCCGCCGCTCGATGCAGGTTCTGTCGCGCCGGACCAAGAACAACCCGGTTCTGATCGGGGAACCCGGCGTCGGTAAAACCGCGATTGCCGAGGGCATGGCCCTGCGCATCGTGAACGGAGACGTGCCGGAATCGCTGAAGGACAAGAAGCTGCTTGCGCTGGACATGGGTGCGCTGATTGCAGGTGCGAAATACCGTGGCGAGTTCGAGGAACGCCTTAAGGCGGTTCTGACCGAAGTGACCGAGGCCGCCGGTGAGATCATCCTGTTCATCGATGAGATGCACACGCTGGTCGGCGCGGGTAAGTCCGACGGCGCGATGGATGCGGCAAACCTGATCAAGCCTGCGCTTGCCAGGGGTGAGTTACATTGTATCGGTGCGACCACGCTGGACGAGTACCGCAAGTATGTCGAAAAAGACGCGGCCCTTGCGCGTCGGTTCCAGCCCGTGATGGTCACTGAACCGACGGTCGAGGACACGATCAGTATCCTGCGCGGCATCAAGGAAAAGTACGAGCTGCACCACGGTGTACGCATCTCGGATTCGGCGCTGGTCTCGGCGGCGACCCTGTCGCATCGCTATATCACTGACCGTTTTCTGCCCGACAAAGCCATCGACCTTGTCGATGAGGCCGCGTCGCGGTTGCGGATGGAGGTGGACAGCAAGCCCGAGGAACTTGATCAGTTGGATCGCCAGATCCTGCAGATGCAGATCGAGGAAGAGGCGCTGAAGCTGGAAGATGACGCGGCATCCAAGGATCGACTGGAGACCTTGCAAAAGGATCTGGCCGATCTGCAGGAGAAATCCGCCGAGATGACCGCTCAGTGGCAGGCTGAACGCGACAAGCTGGCCGGTGCGCGTGATCTGAAAGAACAGCTCGACAAGGCGCGGGCTGATCTTGAGATCGCCAAGCGCGAAGGCAATCTGGCAAAGGCGGGTGAGCTGTCCTATGGCGTCATCCCCGAGCTGGAGAAAAAGCTGACCGAGGCCGAAAACGCCGAAAGCAACGCCATGATGGCCGAGGAAACGGTGCGCCCGGAACAGATCGCCAGCGTTGTCGAGCGTTGGACAGGTATCCCGACCTCGAAAATGCTGGAAGGTGAGCGCGAGAAGCTGCTGCGGATGGAAGACGATCTGCACTCCCGCGTGATCGGTCAGGACGCGGCGGTGACCGCCGTCGCCAACGCCGTGCGCCGTGCCCGGGCCGGGCTGAATGACGAGAACCGGCCATTGGGCTCGTTCTTGTTCCTCGGGCCGACTGGCGTGGGTAAGACCGAACTGACCAAGGCCGTGGCGAACTTCCTGTTCGACGACGACAACGCGATGGTCCGCATCGACATGTCCGAGTTCATGGAGAAGCACGCGGTCGCCCGTCTGATCGGTGCCCCTCCGGGCTATGTCGGATATGACGAAGGCGGTGTGCTGACCGAAGCCGTGCGCCGCAGACCCTATCAGGTCGTGTTGTTTGACGAGGTCGAAAAGGCGCACCCGGATGTGTTCAACGTGCTGTTGCAGGTTCTGGACGATGGTGTGCTGACCGATGGTCAGGGTCGCACCGTGGACTTCAAGCAGACGCTGATCATCCTGACGTCGAACCTTGGGTCACAGGCGTTGAGCCAACTGCCCGAAGGCGCCGACAGTGCGCAGGCGCGGCGGGATGTGATGGACGCAGTCCGGGCACATTTCCGGCCCGAATTCCTGAACCGTCTGGACGAGACCATCATCTTTGATCGGCTCAAGCGGGGCGATATGGATGGCATCGTCGATATCCAGATGGCGCGTCTGCAAAAACGTCTGGCCGCCCGCAAGATCGAGCTGGCCCTGGACGATGGTGCCAAGGAATGGCTGGCCAACGAAGGCTATGACCCGGTCTTTGGCGCGCGCCCGCTGAAACGCGTTATCCAAAGCGCGTTGCAGAACCCGCTGGCCGAAGCTCTGTTGGCTGGTGAGATCAAGGATGGTGAGACCGTGCCTGTATCTGCCGGTTCCGAAGGATTGATCATCGGTGACAGATTGGGCACGTCTGATCGCCCGCGCCCGGATGATGCCGTAGTGCATTGATCCACGTATCGTGAACGGGAAACCCGCCAAATGGCGGGTTTCTCATGCCGGGTTGACGAAGCCTTCGTTCAAATAGCCGGTGACAACGTCCATCAGACCCTTGGCTTTTTCTATTTCAAATTCGGTCGTGAACCTCAGCTTCACAATGCAGTTGTCCACGACCCCGATTGCCAGAAGTTCAGAAAACCCATCGGATGTCCGCGCTTCGGCCCGCAGCGGTAATTGCTGCGCAGTGTCTTGTATCTGATAGGCGCTGATCTCACCAAGTTCGACTCCTCGGTTATTGGTAGACGCGGTGATGTCCCCAAGGGCTTGGTGAAAACTGTCCAACGCCATTTCCGGCGTGATGACCTGTTGCTCATGGTCATAGAGGAAGATGGTCAGCTGGGATGTCGTGTCCGCAAATGTTATCGACTATCCTAGGCCGGGAAAATCGTCTTCGTAACTGTAGGAATCGACCAGGTTCAGATCGCTCAGGATCAGAGGCGTTTGAGCATACAGGTTCTGGCAGGACTGGAGGTCCGCCAGCGCAGGGCTACCCAGCAGCGTGCTGCAAAGGGCGAGTATTCTAAGCATAGGGTGATGACTCTTATTTAGTGTACAAATCTTCGCGTTCATACCTGCCGACCATGTGAGGCAGAAATTTGACGAAAGACGCAGTGTGCCCGTTCTGTCCTGCTGGCCAAGCGTATTTTCGGCAAAGGACTGACTTGTGCAACCAGCCTGACGCCCTGTCGGATGTCCAAAGGCGAATGCACCGTGGTTGTAAAAAGGAGCGAACGGAAAACCCGCCAGACTCTGGCGGGTTCGTTCGCGAATGACGCCGGAGCCTTCGCAGCCCCAGCGCATTTGATCACAAGACGTTAAGCGCCGGTCGGCAATGCGTTCAGGTCTTGCGCGTTGTTTTGATCCAGATTGGTGTCTTCACCGATTTCTTCGCAGGTCACCGGAAAGGTCTCGTCCGCGTCACAACCCGTGATTGGGTAGGTTTCTTTCTCGGCGCACGCCGCGATAAACAGAACCAACGACAGGCCCGCAGCCAGTTTCGATTTCATAATTCGTCCTTTCCGATCATATTGCCGTCTTTTTCCTCGGCGCTATCCACGCGGCCAAAAACCATTGGCCGTATTCTCCGTCCCTTGCGCCTTTGAAAACTTAACCTCGGGAACTGTGCGCTGCCTAGCGCCAATATCAAGGGTGACGCAGGGTCCACTTTGTTAGGAGACGTCGATTACAGGGAAATATCGTCGGGTGCGTGTTTCGTTACAGTCTCTTCTCCCAATCGTGACGCAAGTTGCTTTGGTCCTGTGGTAAGAGCGAACTATCTGAACCCCAACGCTGACCAAGTACGGAGACATTGATGGCGCACCGGTGGACCAACACATTGACACAGGCTGATGTCACGCCGCGGACCGCGTTCTTGAACCGCCGTCAGGTTATGGCGGGGCTGGCAGGGGTCGGGCTGGCAGGGATGTCGCGCCCGGCTGCGGCCGAAGGTGCGCTTGATCCGAATACGTGGGAAGAGATCACCTCGTACAACAACTACTATGAGTTCGGAACGCGAAAGGACGACCCGGCCAAATACGCTCATATGCTGGTGACCGAACCTTGGAGCATCAAAATCGACGGTCTGGTGGACAGGCCGGGCGAGTATGATTTCAAAGACGTGATGTCCGAGATGACCGTGGAGGAGCGCATCTACCGGTTTCGCTGTGTCGAGGCATGGTCGATGGTCATACCGTGGAACGGGTTCGAGCTGGCAGATTTGTTGAACATGGCCGGTGTTCAGGAAGGCGCCAAGTACGTCGCGTTTGAAACGGCCTATCGGCCCGACGAAATGCCGGGCGTTCAATACCCGGTTCTGGAGTGGCCGTATCGCGAAGGTCTGCGGTTGGACGAAGCCATGCACCCGCTGACAATAATGGCGACCGGGATTTACGATCGCCCGATCCCGAACCAGAATGGGGCTCCGCTGCGTTTGGTTGTTCCGTGGAAATACGGTTTCAAGTCCATCAAGTCGATCGTCCGCATCACTCTGACGGATGTGGAACCCCCGACCAGTTGGAATATGGCCAGCCCGCGTGAATATGGATTTTACAGCAATGTGAATCCAACCGTCGATCATCCACGTTGGTCGCAGGCTTCCGAACGTCAGATCGGCGGAGGGCTATTCGCCAAGCGCGTCCCCACATTGATGTTCAATGGTTATGAGTCCGAAGTCGCGAGCCTTTACGACGGCATGGACCTGTCGTCATACTATTGAGCGCATGCAAACCCTGAACTCGATACTTCGCCGAATCCCAGTATGGGCCATCTACCTTTTGGGTGGGCTTCCTGCGCCCTGGCTGTTCTATCAGGGTTTGACCGGCGGCTTGGGTGTTGACCCCATTGAGGCGTTAGAGCACCGATATGGAGAGTTGGCGCTGCAGCTATTGATTGTTGTGCTGGCGATTTCGCCTGCTCGACGACTTCTTGGGTTAAATCTGCTGAAATTCCGGCGCGCCCTTGGTGTGCTGACGTTTGCCTATGTCAGTATGCACCTGTTGGTTTGGCTGGTTCTGGATGTTCAGGTGCCCAGCCAGATCTGGGCCGATATTGTAAAGCGTCCTTACATAACGGTGGGTATGGCGGCTTTCGTCCTGATGCTGCCACTGGCAGTGACGTCGAACAATCTGTCTGTGCGGCGACTAGGTGCACGTTGGCGAAGTCTCCAACGTCTGGTTTATCCGGCGGCGATCTTAGGGGGGGTGCATTATGTCATGCTGGCGAAAGGCTTTCAGATCGAGCCGGTGATATACCTGTCTTTGATTGTAGGTCTGCTCGTGTTGCGCCTGCCCGTTTCAAACCCCCTGAATCGATTCCGAGGTGCCGATTCCGCCTGACTCGTGCCTGAGTCTGTGGGGAGCCCTGTGTAAAAGCCGATTCCTTGGCTCTGCTGCCGTGGCGATCTAGGGCAATTGACATTTAGTTTTTAGGCAAGTCGTTGTTATTGTTCAATAAATTGTAATTTTTCAGTTTTTTATCAGTTTCTCGAATTTTCCACTTGCGGTGCAATGTTGTTATCCTTAGAACCCCCTCACCGGCGCTGCTGAGGCGCTGGGACGCGGCGGAAGCGGCGGAGACGC
>NZ_JBQFUL010000013.1:0-54146 GCF_056539165.1 Ruegeria sp. BC7
GATCATGAACAGACTTTCGACTTCAAAATTTCGATAGCCATTCACTCGAAGCACTTATCAGCGTCAACAGTCAAAAGTTTGCAACAGATCCTTTGATCAATGACCGCTTTCCAGAAGTGCGCTTCGTTCGCGGGCTTAGCGTATTTGTTGGATCGTTTGAAAGCTGCGGGGGCCGTATCAGCCCATATCCGAAACGCCCGTGAGAAGCCTGTTGAGTCGGTATGGCCGAGTCCTTACGCTTTTCGCGGCGTTGAAGTCCCACGGAAAAACGCCGGATATCCGAAGCGAGCCAACGCCTGCAGTAAGTTGGGACTTGCGTCGTCGCTTATGAATCTTGGAGCGGTAATCTTTAGCTTAACGATCAGTCAGAGTTGCATATCTGATTGCGTTTCTTGAATTCATTCGGAGTCATCCCGGTCCATCGCTTGAAACTCCTGTGAAAACTGGGTTGGTCCAGAAGCCCAACACTTTCACCAATTTCTTTTATCGAAAGTTGGCTGTTTACAAGCAATGTCTTCGCTCGCTTCGCCCGACATTTTTCCAGTTCTGCTTTGAAGCTTGTACCATTGGCTCTGAAGGTGCGTTTCAAACGGTCGGGGCTTTGCGAATACAACTCGGCAAACCAGTTTAGGGTGGCAGGTTGCTTGTCGAGATGCAGTTCAAGCAAATCGCGGGTTTGCTGAAGAAAGTCGTCGGCGCCTGTGACGTTCTCCGGGAGATTCTGGCTTTGCCCACCCCCGGACCGAAGCAGCAACCAGTTCGCTGGAAACTCGATGCGAGCGCCCAAGCGATTGGTCTGGCGTACCGAAATCTCCTTTTTCTGCCAATCAGGTATGCAATCAGGTTTGCAAACCCAGAAATGTAGCTTTTTGGAATCCCAGTCGGGACCGCAGACGGATCGAACTAGTCGAACCATAAATCCCAGATAATAGCCGTCGACTTGGCCAGGTGGAGAAGATGGCTTGAATGTGCGTTTTGCATCTAACCTGGCGACATGACCGTCGGTCTCGAGATTGTAGGTCGCCATGGACGAAATCCTGCCCACGTCCACAACTAGCGATATCAAAAGGTCACCGAGCGACGCGCTTTGAGTTTCAAGGATCGACAGGTTGGGCAATGTCTTGAGAGCCGCATTCGCACCGACGTCAAACCCCAAATGCGGGTTACTCAATGCCTTCGCGAAATTGTCGATCAGATCGTACCAATGCTGCCCTGCCATGAACGCTTCGCCGCGCTGCACGTCCTTCAGACTGAGGCCGGATGGCTCAAGAAATTTGTCAACTTCAAGGCCATGGCTGAGGGCAAGGGACACAAAAGGTTGCGCCATCGAGCATTCAACAGTTGGGAGTTTCATTTGTCGACCCGAACACTCAGAGTTTAATTTTTTCATTCGCATTTTCGAGCATTTTTTATGCATTTCAACCACAATGCTAATGACAGTCTGAGCGCCACACGCAAAGATACAATCGTGCAGAGCAGTGCATTGCCACGAAGGAACTCCAAAATGTTCAAAAGTTTAACGGTCGCCACTTTTCTTTCAGCGGTCGCAACATATTCATTTGCTCAAGAGGAAAGCTTTCCGATCCTCTTCACCAACGTGCATGTCTTTGACGGCGTGAACGAAGAGCGGATCGAAAATGCCAATGTTCTGGTGGTTGACAACCTGATTGCCGAAGTTTCGACCGAGCCTCTGGCTGTAGCGAATGTCCAGATCATCGACGGCGGTGGGCGCACGTTGATGCCGGGTATGCATGACCAGCACGTGCATCTTACAGTATTCAATCCGCTCAGCGACGGGTTACGCCAGAATATCACGCCCTTTCATCTTGGCGGCGTCGCCACGATCCGGTCCCAGCGCATTCTCATGAACGGGTTCACAACCGTGCGCGACCTTGGAGGACCGGCCAAATCCATCGCCCGCATAATTGACACCGGAATGTTTCCGGGCCCACGTATCTATTCCTCGGAAGCGTTTATCACCCAGACATCCGGCCATGCTGATTTCCGCAAACTAAACGACCGGCATCCCACATTGTCGGGTCAGGGGCCGTCGCATTGGGTCGAAACGGACATGAGCTTTATCGCCGACGGACCTGAGCAAATCCGAATGGCTGTGCGTGAAAACCTGCGTCGCGGGGCAACCCAGATCAAGATCATGGTCAGCGGCGGGGTTACGTCAGAGTTCGATCCGCTGCACTCACTTCAGTATCAGGCTGACGAGATTCAGATGGCGGTCAAAACGGCCGCGCAGTGGGGCACCTATGTCACCTGCCATGTGTTCACCGAACAGGCGATCCGCAACTGCATCGACAATGGTGCCAAGACGATTGAACACATCCCGTTCCTAACCAAGGAGGCTGCCGAGATCATGGTCGAAAAGCAGATCATGTTCGCGACGGCGGTGGCCCCGGTCTACTCGGTGACCACCGAACAAGCGGAAGCCTTTTACACGCCAGCGTCCTTCGTGAAATGGAAAAGTGTGCGGGATGCTGCGGCCAATATGATCGAAGTGATCCAGACGACGCCGGGCATGATTGATCTCTACACACTGGGCACAGACCTTGTGAACAACTGGGATCAGACGCTTGAGCAGGACAAGAAGATGAACGACGAAATCGGATATCTGCACGAAGCGGGTTTCAGCGCATATGACATTCTGCGCATCGCAACGTCGAACGGCGCCCGCATGAACCAACTGACCGGCTTGAACAACCCGTATCAAGACGGCCCCCTCGGCGTGGTCGAGGAAGGTGCCTATGCCGATCTTCTGCTGGTCGATGGCAACCCGCTGGAGGACATCCTGCTGCTGGCCGAGCCGGACGCCAATCTGAAAATCATCATGAAAAACGGCGTGATTTACAAGAATACACTCGATTGAGTGTCGCGCGGGGTGAATTAACCTCGGCACCCCGCGCACCCCGATAGCGGAAGGGAAAGGAAGCCTATGAAATACCTCGGCAAATCTACAATGATGGCGAGCGCACTGGCTCTCACAACAAGCGCGGCTTTTGCACAAGAGGCCACAGGTGACATCCCCCCTGTTACACTCTTCAAGAATGTGATGGTTTTTGATGGAGTGAATGACGGACTCAAGGACGTCGACGTGCTCGTGGTAGGCAACAAGATTCACAAGATTGACGCTGACATTCCTGAGGGCGGGAAGTGGGAAGTCGATGTGCGCACCGGGGGATCCAAGCGGTTGCCTGATCCAGTCGGCGGCATCGACGGCTACTCCTTCACCGTTCAAACGGAACGCGGCATCGAGACCAAAGAAGTGGATGTGACCGTCATTGACGGAGACGGTCGTACGCTCATGCCTGGACTTATCGACAGCCATGTGCATGTGAACATGTACAAGAACGGGACTATCCCGGGGCTTCAGGACACCACATGGGAAGAGATTGGCGCACGTGCTGCCGCATTCGCGCAGGAAATGTTGGCGATGGGCTTTACAACGGTTCGCGATATGTGCGGCGCTCATGGTGGGCTGAGAGCGGTTATTGATGAAGGATCACTTCCCGGCCCAAGAATTTATTCCTCCGGCGCATGCCTTAGCCAAACGGGCGGACACGGCGACTGGGGTATCGCTGGTCAGCGCAAGAACGAGAGCAATCTTGAGCGACTGGAGATCACCAGATTGGTGGACGGGCCCGCCGAGGTGCTTCAGGGTGCGAGGAGGAATTTTGCTTTAGGGGCAAACTATCTCAAGATCATGGTCAGCGGTGGCGTGACATCGATCAAGGACCCGATATATCAGTCTGCTTTCACAAACGAAGAGATTTCTGCTGCAGTAGAGGTTGCAGGCGATATGGACTCATACGTCGCTATGCACGTATTTATGGACAGCGACCTGTCCCGTGCGCTCGATCTTGGTGTCAAAGTGGTAGACCACGGCCTGACCATTACCGAACCGACGATGCAGAAGCTGGTCGAAAAAGAGGCGTTCTTTTCGCCCAACCTGACTGCGCTTGCGCCCGAAGCTCTGGAACACCCGATGCATCAGGACCCGACTTTCCCGCCGACGGCGAAGTTTCTGTGGTTGCGGGAAAACAGCAAGCAGCTGATGGATCTTGTAAAAAAATACAAGCCGAAGATGGTGTTCGATTCCGATTACGTGCTTCTCACGGGTGTCCCTTATCGCCAGTCAATGGATTTTACGAAGGCGTTTGTCGCGCGTGAGTTTGGCAACCTCTGGGCATTGCAGATGATGACCTCAAATGGTGGCGAACTGGCGGCGCTGACCGGGCGAGGAAACCCTTACCCTGAAGGCAAGCTTGGTGTGATCGAAGAAGGCGCCTACGCCGACATTCTGATCGTAGACGGGAACCCACTTGAAGACATCTCGGCCATCGGCGCGGTGGACACATGGTTTGATGCGCCGCCACGCGGGCAGGATGTCCCAAGCATTCGAATGATCATGAAAGACGGCGTGATCTACAAGAACACGCTGGAGTGATAAGCAGAGGTTTTTTGTACTCTGCCTATGCCTGCGCCGGATCGCGCCTTTTTTGGCGCGAGCATCCAAACAGTAGCCTGTTTCGTCTCGCCGCAGGCTCAGCATTGAAAGGACGCACAATGAAACATCTTATGCTGGGCGCTCTTCTGGCGGGATACGCCACATTGGTCAATGCAGAAGACAGCCAAAACATGCGCACATTTCTCTTCATCGGTACGTCCAACAGTGCCGCGTGGGAAATGCAGATCGCAAATCCAGGTGATCGCGCAGCTAGCGTCAAAGGTGGAATTGAGGCGCTTGGCGGGGAGCTTCTCAGTTACTACTGGGGCCTCGGAAACGGGAAAAACTACATCACCGTTTCGCTACCTGACGATCCCACGTTCATTCAGGCGTTTTACGTCAGCCGTCTTGGGGATGGGCTGCTCGATGACTACCAGATGATCGAACTGATGAGCAGCGCGGACATGGCCGAAGCGTTGTCCCGCGTACCTGAGATCAAAGCGCAGGATGATCTGAAGTAACGGGTCGTGAAAAAGGAGATGAAAGCATGAAAAAGGTTACCAAACTTGCTCTTGCAGCGGTGGTTTTGAGCGGTCCGGTTTTTGCACAAGCACCGCCAAGCGAAGAGGAAATCGCCGCGCGTATCGAGAAACTTGTGGAAATGGCTGATCCCCGCGGGGATGAGGCGAGGCAGGGCGATTTGGCATATCGGGAGCGGTATGTCGACGCCCTAATGATCGATGCGCTTGCGGTCGGCTCGCCCGGGTTCGAGAGTATCGACTTCCTGCTCAAGGATTGGGAGAGCCTTGCCAATCATTACGAGGAGTATGGATACGCTGCGTTCAGCACAACGATATCCAACGGCTCCGAAGGTGCTCTCGCCGTTCTCGAACGGATTGATGTCATGAAGGCGTGGATTGACGAAAACTCTGACCGTTTCACGCTGGCGACGACAGTTCAGGATTTGATTGATGCCAAGGAGGCAGGCGTTGTTGCTGTGATGCTGAACTCGCAAAGCATGGATATGCTCGACGAGGATATCGCGAACGTTCAGCGCTATTGGGATCTCGGAATCCGCCAGATGAATTTTTCGTACAATCAAACCGGCCCCTATTCTGCTGGTATGGTCGACAATGACCCCTTGGCGAGTGACATGGGCGTTACCGAGCTGGGCGCAGCTGTGGTCGCCGAGATGAACCGTGTTGGCATGATCGTCGATTGCTCACACTCTTCATGGGAAACTTGCATAGAAGCAGCAGAGCTTACCACCAAGCCGATGATGATTTCGCATAGCAACTCGTACGCGTTGTACGAGAACCTTCGAAATGTATCGGATGAAGCAATCCGAGCCGTCGCTGCTACTGGTGGCGTTGTATGCGTGAATTTCCTTGGTGGCTTTCTGAATGGGCAAGTTCAGGCTACGCCGGAGGCCATTGCCAAGCATATCAACTACATCGGTCAACTTGTCGGAAAACAGGCAACCTGCTTCGGCGTCGATTATGTCGAGAACTATGCAGTCGCACTTGGTCCAATTATTGGGAATCCCGAAAAGTACCCGCCGGAACAGGGATATGGTCTGCCAACTCAGATGGCCCCGCCCGCCGACGCATGGGCGGTTTCCCGAGTTCTGGAGGAACAGCACGGTTGGAGCGAGAGCGAAATCCGCGGATTGATGGGTGGCAATCTGATGCGCCTTTATGAAGCGAATTGGGGAGAGTAGGTCGCTTTGAAAATATGCCGCGCACGGGCCGGTTGATTCGTGAATGACCCGCTGCCGCCCTAAACGAAGGACGAGTATGACCAAGAAGCACATCAAAATAGTTGCTTTCTTATTTGCCGGTGCCATCGCTTCGGGCGCGTCAGCCCAAGAAAACAGCACGGTACGGCAGTTGGAGGCGGCTGCCACCGCATCGCTTGGGGGGCCAGCGTCGGCTCAGGCGCAATTAGAGCAGGACAGGCTCCGGCGTCTTGAGGATTCCAGATTGCCGGGGCTGGATCGGTTTTTCGATCCCCTCGAACAGTCGCGCGAGGCTTTTGCCAAACGCACTGGGTTGAATTTGTCCTTCGACTACCAAGCGCTCTACCAGAAGTCTTCAGACAGCCTGAGTGGCACCGACGAGGCCGCTTCGGGGCAGGCGCGGATCATTGGCAACTGGGAATTGCTGAATCGTGGGACCGACAATGCAGGCAGTTTCGTCTTTATCCTCGAAAACCGTCATCGTTTGGGCACGGATATCGCGCCGGGCAGTCTCGCGGGCGAAATTGGGTATCTCGGTGTCACGGCAACGACATTCAGCGACACGGACTCTACACTGTCGGTCGCGTATTGGTCGCAGGCCCTGTCCGGGATCAACGGAGGCTTCGTGGCCGGTCGCATTGACCCCGGCGACTATTCCGATATCCTTGGCTACGTGAACCCGCGCACGACTTTTTCGAATTTTTCAATTCTGTTCAGTCCAGTCCTTCCCATTCCCGATCCTGGCTTTGGCGTTGCTGGCGGAGGTTACTTTACAGATCAGATCTATGCGCTTGGCTTGGTCAGCGATGCCAATGGATCATTGACGGATGTAGACTGGTTTCCCGGCGGTTCGGAGTTTTTCACCTACGGTGAGATCGGCTGGACGCCTGCCAGAGACCAGCGATACCTCACCAATGTTCATCTCGGTGTATTCCATGTGGATGACAGAGATGACGCTGGTGTGCCCAGCAGTCACGGAGCGATGCTGTCAGGCAATGTGACCCTTGACGAAAGCATTATGCTGTTCGGTCGCCTTGGCTGGTCCGACGGCGATGCCCCGATTGCCAGACGTGCGGTCAACGCCGGGGTCATGTGGCGCCCCGGGTTTTATGACGACTTGATCGGGTTTGGCGTGACGGTCGCCGACCCATCCGATCAAAACCTTGACACGCAAACCACCGTCGAAGCGTTTTATCGCTTAGATATTTCCGACAACCTCGCGCTTACGGCAGATGTCCAGTATCTGAACAATCCCGGCTTCACCGATGATGACCCTCTGGTGTTCGGGCTGAGGTTGAGATTCAACTTATAAGACAGAAAAAACACGAAACCTCATCCTCATACTTGGTATTCTGTAGGCCAGCTTCCGCTGATTAACCCGCCCGTCAAGTCAATGCAGAGTTGCAGGCTAATTATGATTGGAAGGCTTCTCTGACAAAGTTGAAAACTCCGTTTTCGAGAAGCTTGTCACAGTTTTAGCAACACAGGTTCGCGTTGAAAGCCGAATGTAGCGTAACTCCCTTTCGAAACCCGGTGCTCAAAACCACAACCGTAGCCCGAGTTCAGTGAGAGAGAGGGCAAAGCAGACGTTCGCAACCTATCCTCCAGCGGCAAGTTTGGGCTCATCGGTTTGCTTCGCCGCGCGCGACACGAACGACCGCTTGTTCAAACAGCTTGGGCGTTGCGCGCGCATTCGCAATAAGATTGTATGCTCGATTGTTCGAGATTCCGGTGCTCGAACCTCTGGGATTTTGCAATACAGCACCCACGTCAAGCGGAGGCACTGCTTTCTGGCCGTTTGGCTCTCATTTTCTCCATCGCCATGTCTTTTGCGGACCGGCTTTTTCGTTTTGCAACGGCGCGCTGCGCATCAAAAGCTGCCCGAAGTTCCTGATCTTTTTCCGAAACCTCTTTCACCGGGGCAGGGGCCGGTTTCGCATCAGCCAGTGCCTTCGCCGTGTCCCTCGCTTGCTCTGCAGCAAGATCTAGGTGTGTGCCTTTGATCTTTGGCGTATCGCCACCAAGGAACTGCACAAAATACGGATCTTCGAAGTATCGGATCTTGTTTGCAATCACCGGCATCTTGCCTTCGCGGATCAGCACAACCTCATTTTCCGGCAATCGGCCAACGTGTTCCGGCCGGAGCAGGCGAATGCCTTCCTCGCGTTCCGATATGCTGCCCATTTCCATTTTGCCGAGCGCCCGAGACTTCGATTTGCTCATTACTGTTTTGTCACCGATAGACCTGGACACGTGTTCGCGGACCTCTGAATCCTCAGAGGCCGCGAACATCTGCGTCCCGGCGTTTGCCAGCATCGCCCGCACACCTTCATGCCCATAGATGTCCTGCAGGCGCGACAGCGTTTGCGAAATCACGATGATCCGTCCACCGAACGATCGCATGGTGTCATACGCTTCAACGACACGCTCAAGATGGCCGAGGCGCTGAAACTCATCGAGCAGCATCAAAACCTTGAACGGCTCATCCTCGCCCGGTTCGTGGGTTTCGATGGTGTTCACCAGATCGAGGAAGAACAGGCGAATGAGCGTCCGGAACTCTTTGACCTTCTTCCCTGGCACAGAAAAGTAGATCGAGGTGGGGCGCCAACGCAGATCTTCGAAGTTGATGTCATTGCCCTGCGTGGCTCTTGCCACAGAGGGGTTGCGCCAGAGCTGCAGGCCGGAGTTGTTCATAACCGAAATCGTTGATCGCAAGATTTTGGATTCTTCGGCTGCAAGATTCAGGAACTCATCTGCAGCTCGCGCATATCCAACTTCTTCAGCCATTTTCTCATAGTCCTTTTGCTTGGTCGTTTTGACCAGGCGCAGGACTTCGGAAATGTATGGCCGCTAGCCGAGCGTGTCAGCAGCAGTCGCCAGTTTCAAAAAGCTGCGGCTGTTGAACTCATCCAGATCCGTCAAACCGCTGATGGTTTTGAAGGAGTTTTCGAGCAATGCCCGCTGTTGTTCCAGTTTCTCGTACTGTTCCAGCAATTGCTCGTACTGGCGGACCATTTCAGCGATTTCTTTGGCCGAATTGGCGGCGTCCTGCGTAATGGATGCAGAGTCCACCACCGGAACACCCTGGGCCGATGCCATGACGGGCAGCGACCCGTCGGCTTCTCGCTCCGCGCCATTGAACTTGCTAGTGGTCGAAAAATTCTACCTAGACGTGGTGATCTGCACCACTGGCGATGGAGCAGATCTGGATGAGTTCTTCGGCCACATGAGTGTGTGGGACAACAAGGGTTGGGCGACCCGACGAAAAGCACATCGGTTCATTGAACAATCGGAATTTGCCCTTTCGTTTTGGTGACCAGGTCCGTCGTGCTCTCAGAGAAAAGGCAACTCGCAAAGCGTTCCGCCAACCGGTCCAGCGCCACGTTTTACCGTGACCCTGTCGCCGGGTTCGGCATCGACCGAGACCAAAGCAAAGCCGATATTCTTTTTCATCCGGAAAGACCAGGCGCACGTCGTCAAATCACCAATTTTTACCCCCCCTTTCTCTATGTCGTTCCAAGTGAATTCTGGATTTGCAGGACTGCCAGCGTCCAGCACAACCCCCAACTGATGCCGTTTCGGCCCCTCATCCGCAATACGGCGCAACGCATCGATCCCAATCGTGTCGTCAGGCACATGCAAGTCCACATATTTGCCCATGCGGACTTCGTAGGGATTGGTCTGTCCATCGGTGTCGCCTCCATAGGAAACGAGACCGCTCTCGACTCGCTCACTCCAGTTGGGGTTCCCTGGACCAATACCGTGTGGCTGGCCGGCCTCTTTGACGATGTTCCAGAGTGTAGTGCCTTTGGCACTATCCATCAGGTAAATCTCGAACCCACCTTGTTTGGACCAGCCCGACCGGGCGACGGCGACCGGAATACCGTCAATTTCGGTTTCCCGGAACCAGAAGTATTTCAGGTCTCGCACCCAATCACCAAAGATCGAGGCAACCACAGTTTCCGCCTTGGGACCCTGCACGGCCAGAGGTGAGACATCAGGCTCACTGACTTCCACATCCAATCCGCGCTCTCGTGCGACGGCTTCGGCCCAGAACCAGATATTGCTGTCCGCGATAGACAGCCAGTAGCGGTCTTGGTCCAGCTTCAGTAGGATTGGATCGTTGATAAGCACGCCATGGTGGTTGCAAAGTGGAACATACTTGCCTTGGCCCATCTTGCATTTTGAAAGGTCTCGCGGCGCAAGGATTTGCGCCAGACGCCCGGCATCTGGGCCCTTTAGCTGCACTTGCCGCTCTACCGCAACATCCCACATCGAGACATCGTTGATG
This sequence comes from Ruegeria sp. BC7, assembly GCF_056539165.1. Lineage (NCBI taxonomy): Bacteria > Pseudomonadati > Pseudomonadota > Alphaproteobacteria > Rhodobacterales > Roseobacteraceae > Ruegeria > Ruegeria sp. BC7. The sequence goes on from NZ_JBQFUL010000013.1 coordinate 10,486, forward strand.
ATGCGCCAGTACTCCTCCTCTGGGCTGCCATAGGAGGTCGGCATCAACATGTGATTGTAAGTTGTCATGGCACACACACCATCGGCCAAGGTGGCCTCATAGAAGGGTGATGTGCGCAGACGCGTGGACGGAGAAATAGAGAACATGGCTTGATCGCGATTTAAGGGAGACAAGAGAAGGCCGCCGGTCCGGGTGGAACCGGCGACCAAAGGTCAGTTGACTGGTGCCACTGACGGGGAGAAAGCAGCCTTAGGTAAGCCAGATATTGCGTAGAGTCTGACCAAACCCACCAAGAGTTCCAACCGGATGGGGTGTGTACCCCATGACGTTTTGTGCTGTTGCCTCAAGTTGGTTCTGGAACACGGCGTTCACAAAGCCGCCATCGTCGTTCATCATATGCAACATGTCGCAATACATCTGCGCGCGTTTTGCCTCATCCAATTCGGCGCGGGCCGCCAGGATCATGGAATCGAATTCGTCAGAACCCCACATGGTTTCGTTCCAACTGCCACCTTTCATGTGAGCGATGGTCAGGAAGGCATCGACAGTAGGTCGAGCGTTCCAACCCGACATGGTCATTGGTTTCTGCATCCAGGTGTGGGTCCAGTACCCGTCCGATGGGGTTTTTATCACATTTACATCTACCGCTCCCTTTGCAGATTGCTGGAAAGTCAAAGCAATGTCGTTTGCCGAATTCCCAGCAGTCTCGGACGTATGGAGGTCGAAGCCCGAAACCCCTGCCTTGTCGAAGTAGAACTTTGCCTTGTCGGGATCGTATTCGGCAGGCTTTACGTCCGGGCACCAGTACTTGTAGGTCGGGCCAATCGGTGTGTCTGCTGAAATAGTACCTATTCCCTTGAACACCTGGTTCAAAACAAGTTCACGGTTCAACGCGTGTTTGACACCTTTACGGAAATTCGCGTCATTTGTCGGAGCGCGGTCCACCATCATCACCATGTTGGTAAACGAACCAGTCGGTGTATTGTGAAGCGTCACAGCGTCGTTGGAGTTGAGCTGATCAACAGCGAAGGCCGGAACGTCGTATACGGAGTCTACATCCCCCGCTAACAACGCGCTCAACATTGCGTTTGCGTCCGGAACAGGGATGAAATCCAAGCCATCTAGGTAAGGCTTACCGTCCTCATAGTAGTTTTCGAAACGTTCGAAAACCACTCGCTCGCCGGGAATGAATTCCATCACCTTGAACGGGCCGGAGCCAATTGCATTCGTGAAATCGCTGTGCCCGGCTGGATGGATGGACAGATGGTAGTCTGACATGATCACCGGCAGGTCTGCATTGCCGGAGGACAAGGTGATCTTTACGGTCATAGCATCGGGTGCATCGATTGCAGTGACGGTCGAAAGCAGAGCCTTGGCAGGCGATTCCGAACCCTCGGCAATGTGGCGCGACAGGCTTTCGACTACATCGGCTGAGGTGACGTTCTGACCGTTGTGGAAAACTAGGCCATCGCGCAACTTGAATGTCCATTCGGTCGCTGCATCGTTGACACTCCATTCCTCTGCAGCGTCGCCTTCGACCTCAAGCGAGGGTAGCAAACGAGTCAATCGCTGGTAGACGCAATTGCCGTAGACTGCATCCGAAGTATCCGTCATCCTGACGGGCTCTAGGGTATCATCGGTGTTGCCCTGCGCGATCCGCAGCCAGCCACCGCGTGTTGGCGACTGAGCGTATGCGGGACCAGCCTGGGCAAGAATGCTGCTGGCTGTGGGCACCAATAAACCAAAAGCGCCTGCGCGTTTGAAAAAACCGCGACGACTGAGCGATCCCGCCTTATATTGGCGTACCAAGCTATCGATGTCGGACATTTTTTCCTCCCAGATGACCGATGCGGGTTGCACCCGCTGTTCATCGAAGTTTGAGCGGACGGCACCCTGTACACAAACAACCGATTCCATGACATTGCCATAACTGAGGTTATGGAAATGTCAGCAGACTTCGAAAAGCCCAGCCGCACCCATACCACCGCCTACGCACATGGTGACGACCACATATCGAACCCCGCGCCGCTTCGCCTCAATCAACGCGTGGCCAACCAACCGGGAGCCAGTCATTCCATAGGGGTGACCGACGGAAATCGCGCCGCCATTCACGTTTAGCCTTTCGGGGTCAATACCCAGCTGATCCCGGCAGGGAATGGCCTGGGCTGCGAAAGCCTCGTTCAATTCCCAAAGACCAACGTCATCCACTTTCAATCCGGCACGCTCCAGTAGCTTCGGAACAGCACAAACTGGTCCCATGCCCATCTCCTCCGGAGCGCAACCTGCCACAGCAAGGCCCCGGTATACGCCTAGTGGAGCGAAGCCGCGCCGTTCGGCCATACGGGCCGACATCAGCACACAGGCCGATGCCCCGTCGGACAATTGGCTCGCGTTTCCTGCGGTCACGACACCGGCTTCAACAACCGGCTTCAGCCCCGCAAGCGTTTCGATTGTCGTTCCCGGCCGGTTGCCTTCGTCCTGCCTAACCGTAACGGTCTGTTCGGTAATTTCGCCAGATTCACGGTTTTTGACCAGCTTGGTCGCTGTTACAGGTACGATTTCATCGTCGAATGCTCCTGCAGCCTGGGCGGCGGCCGTGCGCGTTTGCGACAGTGCCGCGAATTCATCCTGTGCCTCACGAGTTACCCCGTGCAGACGCGCTACATTTTCGGCGGTTACAAGCATCGGAATATACGCGTGCTCTGAGGCTTGGACTACGGCTGGGTCTTTTTCGTCCATGACCCAGTCGAAATACCTGGCCTGCACCGCGGAAATGTTCTCTTGTCCTCCCGCCACGACAATGCCCATTCCGTCGACCGAAATCTGTTTTGCCGCTGTGGCAATGGCCATCAGGCCCGAGGCACATTGACGATCGAGAGTCTGGGCTGCCGCCGTTGGCGGGAGACCACCTGCAAGCGCTGCCAGGCGGGCGATGTTCAGGCCGGCAGTCCCAGCGGTCAGGACCGATCCCAGCACCACATCTTCTACCTCTGCTGGATCGATACCGGCCCGACTGACGGCGGCTCGTATGGCGTGTCCAGCGAGTGTCGGCGACTTCGAGTTATTGAAGGCACCCTTGAAAGCCGACCCTATGGGTGTTCGAGCGGTTGAAACGACAACGACATCTTTCATATCACGAACCTTCCTATTAGATGAACCGGGCCCTAAGGGCCTTCTTGTCCAGTTTGCCAACCGACGTTCTTGGCAAGCTGTCGGTAAACTCAATCCGGTCTGGGATCGCCCATTTTGAAATCGCCCCTTGGTCTACCGCCACATCGAACGCCATACGAAGACGGTCGTAGGTTTTTTCGGTTTCATCACAGCAGGTAACAATCAGCATAGGGCGTTCCCCCCATTTCGTGTCTGGAACGCCAATGGCGGCCGCTTCACTCACACCTTCAACGGTGCTCGCGAGGTTTTCCAATTCAAGCGAAGACACCCATTCGCCTCCGGTCTTGATCACATCTTTAACCCGGTCGGTGATCCGCAACGTGCCCGTTTCGTCGATGAACCCGACATCTCCAGTATGCAGCCAGCCGCCTTGCCAAAGTGCCCCCGTCCCGGCCTCGTTTTTCAGATAACCTTGAGTTAGCCAGGGCGCGCGCGCCACAATTTCTCCCGTCGTCCTTCCATCGCGAGGGGCATCGTTCATATCCCCATCAACCACACGGATTTGCACAAATGGCGCGGGTTTTCCTGTTGCAATCCGAGCACTCAGTGGTGTTTGCGGGTCCCGCGTGGCCATCATGTCCGCCACTGTCAGGAACGGACAGGTCTCTGACATGCCATAGGCAGCGTGCACGTCAACTCCGTGCTCTAATGCCTGCCTTGCCAGACCTTCGGACAGAGCAGAACCGCCTATGATGACCTTCCAGTTGCTGAGATCTGTTTGCGCGACTTCAGGTGCATTCAGAAGCATCGCAAGTATCGTCGGTACACAATGCGAGAACGTAACACCGTGCTTTTCGATTAGCCCCAACAGGCGGGCGGGATCGTAACGACCAGGATAGACTTGTTTAAGGCCCATCAATGTGGCGACATAGGGTATGCCCCAACCATGCACATGAAACAGCGGGGTTATCGGCATGTAGACATCGCTCCGGTTCAGCCCGCCGCCTGGTACCGGGCCTAACCCGGCCGCGACCGCCATTGTGTGCAAAACCAGTTGGCGCTGGGAGTAGCTGACCCCCTTGGGATCACCTGTGGTACCGGTCGTGTAGAAAAGCGTCGCTCGGATATTCTCGTCAAAATCCGGGAATTCTTGCTCCGGTTCGCACTGCTGCAGCAGGGCCTCGTACTCGCCTTCCGAGGACTCCACCTCGGGGAACACCCCATCGTCGCTGAGGATTACCAACCGCCAAGGCCGCTCGATCCGCTCAGAGATCTCGATTAGAAGTGGCAAAAAGTCGACGTGGCACAGGATTACGTCGTCCTCTGCATGGTTGATCGTGTAGAGGATCTGATCCGGCGACAATCGGATGTTCACGGTATGCAGCGTGGCCCCGATCATCGGAATAGCAAAGAAACACTCGAGATACCGATGGCTGTCCCAATCCAGAACGGCCACAACGCTACCCTCACCCAAGCCAAGTGAGCGCAACGCCCCTGCAGCCTGGCCGACGCGCCTGGCAAAAGTGCGGTAGTCATACCGCTTCGTATCGGCGTGTACGATCTCCTGATCTGGCGTGTTTGCCAGCGGCGTGGCGAGGATTTGCTTGATCAACAATGGGTAGGAATAGGCAGTCATGGGCATCTCCGATCGCCCCAGTCTTTGCGTTCTCCAGCCCTGCGGAACAAACAACAAAATCTCGGTCTTTGCCCAAACAAAAGAATACACATGCCTTTGCCATAACCAAAACGACCCCAATCTGGTCGCTATGGTTGTTTGTCTCGCTTCAAGCTTGCGCCGAATATGCCGGAAGCCTTGAAGGGAGGACCAAGGTGTACCGAATTATTCTGACCCGCCTGGCTCAGGGTTTACTAACCTTGCTCCTTGCTTCCATCATTATCTTCGGCGCGACGGAAATCCTTCCGGGCGACGTTGCTGAAGCCATTCTAGGACAAAGCCGCACCGAAGAATCGCTTGCCGCGCTTCGCGAAGAGATGGGACTCAACCGCCCTGCAGTAGTGCGTTATCTCGATTGGCTGGGCGGTATGATTCAAGGGGATCTGGGGACATCATTGGCCACCAAGCGACCTGTGGCTGACATGATAGAAAGCCGTATGTGGAACACTCTGCGGCTTGCGCTTTTGGCAGCGGCAATCTCGGTTCCGATGTCTTTGGCTCTTGGCCTTTGGTCCGCGATGCGCGCCGGTGGCCGGATCGACAAAACTCTTGCCATGACCACACTTGCGTTGATTGCAGTGCCTGAATTCTTCATTGGCCTCATTCTGATGAAAGTTTTTGCAGTCGAACTAAAGTGGCTCTCCGCGTCGGCCAACACGCGGCCCTACTTTGATTTCTGGCAGAATTTCCGGGCCTTGGCTCTCCCCGTAGCCACCCTCAGTTTTGCCGTTCTGGCGCACATGATGCGGATGACACGTTCGTCCGTCATCAACATCTTCACCTCCCCATACTTGGAGATGGCAGCACTCAAGGGCTTGCCCAAGCGAAGGCTGGTTTTGCGCCACGCGCTGCCTAACGCGCTGTCGCCGATCTTCACGGTTATTGCACTTAATCTGAGTTACATGGTGTCCGGTGTCATTATCGTTGAAACCGTGTTTGGCGTACCCGGCTTAACGCGGCTTCTGGTCGACGGTGTCACTCTGAGGGACATTCCACTCATCCAGGCCTGTGCAATGATTTTTGGCACTGTCTATATCCTTCTGAATCTACTGGCCGACGTCCTGTCCATCATGGCAAACCCGCGCTTAAGGTACCCAAAATGAGCGAAGCAACCGATATCCCCACTCCCCGGGCCTCTGTCTTTGCGGGCCTGCGCCTGACCTGGACTGCAGGTATTGCCGGCGCGGTGCTGCTGTTCTGGCTCATCCTTGCGTTTTTTGGGCCATGGATCGCACCCCATGGTGAAGCCGAAATCATCTCAGGCCAGACCTTTGCACCGATAGGCGAAGGCGGTTTGCTGGGTACTGACAAGCTGGGACGAGATGTATTGTCCCGCCTGATCTATGGAGTACGTACAACGCTGTTGCTGGCGCTTGTCACCACCATGATCTCTTTTTTATTCGGCGTCGCACTCGGTTTTGCCGCCGCGATTCTGAGAGGCTGGTTCGATATCGTAGTAAGCCGCGTTGTCGAGGCATTCATGGCTTTCCCCTCCACCCTATTGGCTTTGGTTGTCATAGGCGCCTTCGGTACTTCTATCACAGTGCTTGTTCTGACTGTTGGGTTGGTCCTCTCGACCAGCGTATTCCGTGTCTCTCGAGCACTTGGTTATGACATCGGCGTTATGGATTTTGTCGAGGCTGCCCGTGCGCGGGGCGAAGGCACCTGGTGGATTCTGACACGTGAGATCTTACCCAATTCCATGGCCCCCTTGATTGCCGAGTTTGGCCTTCGATTCACCTTTTCGATCCTGTTCCTTTCGGGCCTGTCGTTTCTTGGCCTAGGAGTGCAAGAACCTGCGGCCGACTGGGGGCTCATGGTGCAGGAAAACGTGGGTGGGCTGTTCCTCGGTTCGTCCGCAGCGCTTATACCAGCTGCATGCATTGCCTCCTTGACCGTTTCCATGAACCTGCTTGTTGACTGGTTCCAACAGCGCCAGCAAGGCGAAACTGTTCTGGAGAAGATCGACCAATGACCGACATTCTGACCATTAAGGACCTGCGCGTCGAGGGACGCCCCCCAGGCGGTAACTATGTGCCAATTGTCAAGGGCGTGTCCATGAGCGTCGCCAAGGGCGAGGTGTTGGCACTCATTGGCGAAAGCGGCTCGGGCAAATCTACGATCTCTCTGGCATCAATGGGCTTTGCCCGCCCCGGCTGTCGCATCTCAGGGGGTGAAGTCTGGCTGAACGGACGGGACATTATGAAATTACCCCCACGCGACCGCCACAGCTTGCGCGGGGACGAAGTGTCTTACGTGGCACAATCGGCGGCAGCCAGCTTCAATCCTGCGCTTAGGATCGGCAAGCAAGTTGTCGAGGCACCTCTTTGGCATGGCACCGGAGATGCCGAGACTCTGACCGCGAATGCAATAGAGCTTTACCGCAAACTTGACTTGCCCGCCGCGGAAACCGTCGGCGACAAGTTTCCACATCAGGTTTCGGGCGGTCAGTTGCAGCGCTTGATGGCTGCAATGGCCATGTCCTGTGGACCCGACCTTCTGATACTCGACGAACCCACCACTGCGCTTGACGTAACGACCCAGATCGAGGTGCTGAAAGCCTTTAAGGACATTATCCGCGATCAGGGTACCGCCGCGATTTATGTCACACATGATCTCGCCGTAGTCTCGCAGGTGGCTGACCGAATTCTAGTGCTAAAAAACGGCGAGATGGTCGAGGAAGGCACAACGGATCAGATCTTGCATCACCCACAGCACGAGTACACTCGCACACTGATGGAGGCTGTCCGTCCTGCTCCACACTTGGTGGATCACGTGGAGACAGATCTGGCTCAGAGGCCGGTGATTTCGGCACGGAACGTGACTGCGGGTTATGGAGCTCTGACCATTCTCTCTGATGTATCCGTCGATGTACCTGCCGCTTCGGTCGTGGGCGTAATTGGCGAAAGTGGTTGTGGAAAAAGCACACTTGCCCGAGTTGTTGCGGGCCTCACACCGTTAAAGGGCGGAGAAGTCCAACTCGATGGCAATACCGCCGCTCCAGCAGTGAAGGATCGGTCGATCGAAACGCTCAAGGATTGCCAGATCGTCTTTCAAATGGCTGACACGGCGCTAAATCCTCGGCAACGGATCAGCGATATCCTGGGCCGTCCTCTGGAATTCTATCTGAACCTCAAGGGGCGCGCACGCGCGCAGAAGGTCGGCGACCTCTTGGAACTGGTCGATCTTCCTCGCGATTTCGCCTCCCGCTATCCCGGAGAGCTGTCTGGTGGGCAAAAGCAACGCATTAATCTCGCTCGCGCGCTTGCCGCCGAGCCCAAGGTGATCCTTTGTGACGAGGTGACTTCGGCGCTGGACACCGTGGTGGCCGCAGGTGTGATCGAACTCCTGAAATCGCTGAAGGACAAACTGGGCGTCGCCTACATGTTTATCAGTCACGATCTTTCCACCGTAGCTTCTTTCGCCGATGAGGTGGTTGTACTGTATGCCGGACGTGTCGTCGAAAAGGGACCATCAAAAGCGGTTTTTCGCCCGCCTTTTCACCCCTACACAAAGCTGTTGCTATCTTCGGTGCCCGAGATGCGCCAAGGCTGGCTGGAAGGCGTGGCAGATACAAGCGAGGCAAAGGCGGCTAGCGCTGGCAGCGTCGAAATCGGTGCGCGGGGCTGCCCCTTCGCCAACCGCTGCACCCATATCATTGCGGGAACATGTGATACTCGGACTCCACCTTTGCATGACCTACCCGGTGGATTGAGCATCGCTTGCCATTTGACCCAGACGAACCTGCCCCTGGACTGACGTCGCCTCAGTCCACCAGCGCCTGGTAACTCAGAACTCTCAGCTCACGGCGCAGGGTATAGGCGCTCGAAGGAATTAGCTGCGTCATAAGTATCACAGTCATCTCCTCGATCGGGTCCACCCAAAAGGCGGTCGAGGCCATACCGCCCCAGGCAAATTCACCGGGTGAGCCGATGATCTTGGCCCGCGCCGGGTCTAACATCACCGACACACCGAGTCCGAAGCCAACCCCCTCAAAGGTAGTTTCGCTGAAATGAGCCTGTCCCCGGCTCGCCAAATCGCCGCCCATGTGATTGCATACCATTAGATCAAAAGCCTTGCGCCCCAGTAACCTGCCTCCGTCACATCTGCCGCGCCGAAGAAGCATCGTTGCAAAACGCTGGTAGTCGTCCATTGTGGAGAGCAACCCACCGCCCCCGCTTTCCAAGGTAACCGGCGCAATGAAACCTTTTTGATCATCAGAAGCAACAAAGCCGCCTGGCGCGCGGTCATAGAGCGTGGCCAAGCGGCCAGACTTATCGGCCGATACGGCGAAGCCTGTGTCCACCATTCCGAGCGGATCAAAGATCCGTGTCTTAAGAAATTCGCTGAGAGGCTGACCACTGATAACCTCGATCAAATGGCCGAGAACATCCGTCGAAAGGCCATAAAACCAACGGTCACCCGGCTGAAAGGCCAAGGGAAAACTCGCTAGCACTTCAACAGCTTCCGCCATCGTCGTAAGACCTCTGTCAAAGTCGAGACCGCTATCCGAAAGGGCACGCTCCAGCTCGTTTCCCTGCGGATCACCATAGACGATCCCCGCCTGGTGTGTGAGAAGATCATGGATTGTAATACCCCGGTCAGCTGGCTCGGTCTCGTTCAGAGCGTGACCAGGACCCTTCCAGACCTGCGGGTTTGCGAAATCTGGGAGAAAGTCGCAAACAGGCTGATCCAGTTGAAACGCCCCTTCTTCATAGAGCATAAGCAGGGCGAGCGAGGTCACAGGTTTGGTCATCGAATAGATGCGCCAAATAGTATCAGGTAATACAGGCCGCTTCGACTTTGCATCGGCAAATCCCGCACACTCCGAAAAACATATCTTTCCCCGGCGAGTTATTTGCACAGCCAGACCAGAAAGGCGTCCCTCATGCACATGGGCGTTCATCCAATTGGTGATGCGCGACAGCTTAATCGGGTCTAATCCCAAGGTATCTTCTGGTTGCAAGTCGTCAGCTCCATATTGTCTCAACGTCAATCTGCTCCGAGATTCTCTTGGCGTTCAAGCGATAGATAATCTATCTATAACCTAACTGAAATTATGCTTGAGTTGGCCATGAGTACACGGCGACTTCCCCACCTGACCTGGCTGCGCGCATTCGAAGCGTCGGCCAGGCATCTGAGCTTTACCCATGCGGCGCAGGAACTGAACCTGACACAAGCAGCGATCAGCAAACAAGTGAAATTGCTAGAGCATTACTTGCGCGAGCCGCTCTTTGAGCGCAAACCCAGAAGTCTGGTCCTGACCAAAGTGGGCGCCGCCTATCTACCGAAGGTCAGAGACGGCTTTGAACGCCTGGCCGCGGGAACCGAGGAAGTGTTTGGCCTGCGGCGCTCCGAAGTCCTGACCGTGCGGGCGCCGGTCGGGTATTCAGTTAACTGGATCGCGCCGCGACTTCAGGGATTCTTTGACCGCCACCCGGACACAGAAGTGCGTCTGGTCTCAAGTGTATGGGGAGATCAGTTCGACAATGAGCGGTTTGATCTCGATATCCAATACGGCACAGGGAAGTGGCCAGGATACAAAGCCGACCGGTTAACTTGGGAGGTGATCAAACCGGTTTGCTCTCCAATTTTGCTTGAAGGTTCCAAAGCGATCCGCAAACCAGATGATCTTGCCCACCATCGCCTGCTACACGTGCTCGGTTATGAGGAGGGTTGGGCTGACTGGTTGCGTTATGCAAAGGCAAGCGGTGTCAACTCGGGCCAGGGGTTACAGTTCGACACCTCGCTGCTTGCTTTCGAGTTTGCCTCTCGTGGTGGCGGTGTAGCTTTAGCACGGTCCTCAATGTGCGGCGTCGAGATCGAGCGTGGACGACTTGTTGAACCCTTCGAGCTCGAAGCGCCCCTGCAGGAGGCTTTCTACTTGATCGCACCGGAAGCGGATCGCGACCATCCTGATGCCCAAAATTTTCGCGAGTGGCTGATCGAGACGTCAGAAAACGACCTCGAAAACAAGCGCATTCGAGAGACCTATCTGGCTTGAAGCCGCACGCCTGCGTCAAGACGAATGGTCTCGCCGTTCAGCATAGGGTTTTGGATGATGTTAACGGCAAGGCGCCCAAATTCCGCGGGCTCGCCAAACCTGTTTGGAAACATCCGGCCATCTAGCATCCCGTCGATTACCTCCTGCGGAATATGATCAGCGATCGGAGTGCGAAACAATCCGGGCGCAATTGTCATGACCCGCACTCCGCGGGGCATGAATTCACGGGCGGCCTGCAATGTCAGACTGGCAATCGCGCCCTTTGAAGCCACATAAGCCCCCTGCCCAATTTGACCCTCGATTGAAGTAATCGAGCCTGTGTTGATGATAATCCCGCGCTCGCCATCTTGATTGAGCGGCTCCTGCTGCATCATCCGGGCTGCGCATTTCGTCATGACGCTGACGGTTCCCATTAGGTTGACGTTGATCACCCTCGCGAATGCTTCCATATCAACTGGACCGTCCCGTCCGACAAGTCGCATACCGCCGGGGATGCCCGCACAGTTGACAACTATGCGAATTGGTCCGCTCCGGTCTTCGGCCAGATCCAAAGCGGCCTCGACCGCAGAACTGTTGATAACATCACAACCTATGCCAAGCGCGCCGATTTCCGCTGCCGCGTTTTTTGCCCGAACTTCATCGAGGTCCAGCAAGGTAACTCGTGCTCCGGCTTTGCTGAGCGCCTGTGCAGTAGCAAGCCCCAGTCCTGATCCTGCCCCGGTCACGATCGCAGATAGTCCTTCAATATCCATGCGTGATAATCTCCGTTTGTTCAGAACTTCTTAACCCAGAACCAGAAGGTAAACATCGAAGTTCTATTTACCCTTTGGCCAACCAAAAATCATTTTGCCTCCGCGTGCAGTGCAATATGTCGGGACGGTCGGGTCACAAACCTGCGCTGTTGTTTCGAACAATTGCTCCGCGATAAGCGACTTCGGGCGGGTTGAGTTACACCCGCGACATGCCTTGTTGACAACTTCGGCAGGATATCCCGACAGACGTAAATGCCGCGCTGAGAAGAAGTTCAGTTTAGGTGATCGAAACTGGATGATCGAAGAGTGGGTCGGATCACTCTAAAAGATTCAGCCTAGGTCAAGGACTGCAAAGCGGCCAATCCGTGCCTTCCCCGCTGGCACTTAGCTCGGCAACTGCAAACCCGTCAAATGACAGAAAGGCAGACGTCTCGAAGCGTTGTGGCCAGCTCTCCCATATAGGTGTCATCGTAACCCGAGTCATTCTCCAGCACACTTAAGAATGCACAGCTGGTGCCGGTGACCATATCCACCATGAGGAACTGCCCTCCATAGCCAGCATGACCGATTAATCGACCGTCGGTCATGGTCTGGTTTGAGTACTTGAGCCAATTCTTGGGTGGTGTCATCGCTGGCGCGCGGCGGATCAGAGTTTCTTGCAGGAAACCGATGTTGGCCATAGGTCGACCGTGCAGGTCGCGGCCTTCCCGAGCCAGTAGCAACCCGAACCGCGCGAGGTCGCGCACGCTTAGGCAACCGCCACCGGAAAACGCTGGGTGCCCGTCCTTGCTGAGGCTGATGTGAAACGCGCCCTCGTATCCTGCGGCATCAGCAATCTCTTCGATTTGTTCAGCTAGTGGAATGGGTGAAACCTCGGCCGCTATCAGGGTCAGGACATCCGTGTTCGCGGATTTATAGTCGGCTTGTCGCACCCCCGAGTTTGCCCTGAAACCAGTGATCGAGGCCGCAAATTCCGCAAGCGTGATTTCCTTTTCACCCACGCGGGGCAAGCGCCAACCCAGGGCGACCTCTTCAGTATAGCAGTCGGCATCGGGGTCAGCATAATCCTCGGTGAAGTCGTTATCGACACTCATGTCGAGCAGAGATTGAATGCTGGCCTCGGCATACCCGCTGCCCATATCCGGCAAATAATCCCGGACCTGCGCGTTCAATGACAACAGCCCCTTCGCAAGCAGCCGACCTATGATCAAGTGGATGTGCAGCTTTGTCACCGACTGGATGGAGTGCGGCGCTGAAGTCGAAAAATCATCTGCGGCTTTTTCCAGAATGATCTTGTCGTTCTTTAAACAGCAGAACGCAGAGAACGCCGGATGGGCAAGCATTTGTTCCAGTTCAGGCACACGGGCGCACAGATTCTGCTCGGCGGTTTCCAACTGCAAAACCTCTCTGGAACGCACCATGAGACATCGGCGAAACAGCCGATATGCGTTGTGGAACCCATGCCGGCGAAATTCCGGCTGGTTCCACCGTTGCTTGTTGTCGTCTCCAATAGCCAGATCGGGATTGGGTATGATCCTATTCCTGCTCATGACCGGGGCACCTGGATCAAGGCATCAACGGCGACGATGTGATCTAGGTAGACAAACACCGGGTTGATCTCGACCTCTGCGACCTGGCTGCGCGCCTCTAGGAACGCCGCACAAAACCGGTGCAGCGCATCCGAAATTCGCGGAATGTCCGCCTTTTGACTGCCCCGGTACCCTTCCAACAATCGAGCTACACGGAGCGAACACAATGCGCGCTCGATTTCGTCTTTTGAGGCAGGCAACAACACAGTGCGCGCATCTCGGATCAATTCGGTCAATACACCGCCGCTACCGATCACCAAGCTGGGACCAAATTGCGGATCAGCACGCAGCGTGACGATCAGCTCTGCAAGCGGCTTGGGCGACATGGCTTCGATCAGGAAGCGATCCGTCACCGCCGCGCGGTCATAAGCCGCAACCGTTGCCGTCATTACCTGGATCGCCGAGGACAGCCCCTCCGCATCCTTGATCCCCAAAGCGACCGCGCCCGCTTCGGTCTTGTGAGGTAAGCTTGGTGACATCATTTTCAGCGCGACCGGATAGCCGATATCCTGCGCAACGCCAGCTGCCTCGGCCGCGTTGCAGACATGTCCGTTTGGCACAGCAACAGCCCTTTGCCTGAGCCAGGATTTACCTTTGTCTTCGGTCAATACCACTGGGTTCGGGATAGTTGCACCGGGTCGCAAGGCAGCAGGCCGGTCAATCCTTGTCCGCGCCCTTACTTCGGACCACCAAATTGCGTCGCGCATGGCATTCAACGTCTCATGAATACCCTGCATAGGCGCAACCCCCAGTTCTATGAGATGCCTGCGGGTCCCACGATCAAGATTTTCAGGTAAGGTCGCGCAGATCGCTGCCGGGACGGAGTGTTCCTGAGCGGCCTGCGCAAAAGCTGCAGCATCGTTCTGGTAGTAGATCTTGGACGCGTCCAACCCTTCTGCCGGGTAGTCCTGTACCAGAACAGCCAGATCCGCGTTAAGGGCAGATAGCGCCGTGGCAAAAACCGGGTAAGTCTTATCGCCCTGTCCCCAGATCGGGGTCGTATAATCCAGCGGGTTGGAAACCGTCGCAATCTCAGGCAGCAAACTGGTCAGGCTTTCCTGCCCTGCAGAGCCCACTTTGGGAAAGCACACACCAATCCTTTCCGAGTGGTCTGCGAGCATCGTCGCCCCGCCCCCAGAACAGGTAAAGCCAGCGACACGCCTGCCTTGCGGCGCGCCTGCTACGCAGAGGTACTTCAGCGTTTCCAGAAACTGCGACGGGCTGGTGACGTCGATCACCCCGGTGCGATCAAACAGTGCCTGATAAAGCTCGCTCGAACCAGACAGAGAGCCGGTGTGACTGACCGTCAGAGTCGCCCCAATGGCGGAATTGCCGGTCTTCAGTGCGACAACCGGAACCCCCCGATCCAGTGCTTTCAGCGCGGCGCGTTCAAAAGCAGCAATGTCACGCAACCCTTCGATGTGCAATCCAATGGCGCGCACAGCCGGGTCTTCAGCAAAGGCATCCAGGAATTCCTCAATCCCCAAGACCGCCTGATTGCCTGCAGAAACCATGTAGGCCATTGGCAATGAACGCGCGCTCATGGTGATGTCGGATGAGAACATACCAGACTGGGTAACGATCGCTGCACCGTATCCCGGCGACCAGCCGCCATGTTCAAATGACCAAAGAGCGGCATTGTCGACATAGTTGATCATGCCATAACAGTTTGGGCCGATCAGAGCCATATCTCCGGCGGCTTCGATCAGATCTCGTTCCGATTGTATGTCGCCAGTTTCCTTGAAGCCCGCGGAAAAACAAACGACACCACCTGCACCCATCTGTTCCAATTCTCTCAGGGCATCCGTCACCCCGGCCGCAGGGATAGCGAGATAGACGGCATCAGGTGGCTCCGGCAGGTCCGAGATGCTGGGAACACAGCCCACGCCATCCAGATCGGCGCGTTTGGGATTAACGGCCCACATTTTCCCTTGAAATCCACGCCGACGGGCTTCGCGCACGGCAATGGTCGCATCACGTCCACCAATAAACGCGATGTGGCGCGGCTTTAAAAGACGCTCAAGATTTTCGCGCCGCGCCGGCGTCATGCGCCAAGTGGCCTCAGGATGGACCTGGTGATGATGTGGCGTTGGATTTCGCTGGTGCCGTCCCAAATCCGCTCCAATCGGCTATCGCGCCAGAACCGTTGGATCGGCATTTCCTCCATCAATCCCATGCCACCAAAAATCTGAACGGCATCATCGGCGATCTTGTTGAGCATCTCTGAGCAGTAAACCTTGACCATTGCCGCATCTGCATCACCCATGACACCCGTTTCGGCACGTGCAACGGCGTCTTGCACCATCAGATCGGCCGCGCGCAACGTCATCGCACCGTCCGCCAAACGGAAGCCGGTGGCCTGAAACGTACCGATCGGTTTACCGAATTGCTTGCGCGTTGCGGCCCACTCGGTCGCCAGATCAAGGATGCGTTCGGCCTTACCGCAGCAGGTCGCGCCGACCCAGATACGCCCCATGCCGAGCCACTTTCCCGACAGCTCAAGCCCGCGACCCTCTTCGCCCAGGATCTGGTCCGGACCAAGACGCACATTGTCGAAACTCAACTCAAAAGTCTTGTAACCGCGATAGCTGACGCAATGCGTCCCTTCGCGGCAGTCGAACCCCGGAAGGCCCACATCGACCAGAAAAGCCGTCACCCGTTTGCGTGGGCCGCGTGGTGTTTCATCTGTACCAGTTGCAGCAAAGACAATCGCGAAATCCGGCATGCAGGGACCGGAGATAAAGTGCTTGGATCCATTCAGGATCCAGTCATCCCCGTCGCGTATCGCATTGGTCTTCATCCCCATTACATCCGAACCTGCGTCAGGCTCTGTCAAGGCAAAGAGCTCACGCTTTTCACCGCGCACGGCAGGAAGCAAATATCGCTCACGCTGGTCTCCTTCGCAGGCCATCAGCAATTCGGTCGGGCGCGCCGCCCAGCTTTGCAGCGCATGGCTTGTACGGCCGTATTCCCGCTCGATCAGGGACATGGGCCCATATCCCAGCCCTCCGCCACCGACCTCTTCGGGCAGGTTGCAGGCGAAGAGGCCCAATTCATGCGACCTCGCCTCAATCTGGCGGCCGATCTCCTCGGGCACATAGCCTAGGCGATCCACCTCTTCTTCATGCGGATACATCTCTGTTTCGACAAATCGGCGAACAGTGCTAACCAGAAGCTCTGTTTCGTGACTGGTTTCCAGATTCATGGCAACCTCATTCATTCTGCCTGAGCCCGTGCGTTTCGCCGCGACAGTACCGCAGAGACGGCAAAGGCAATCAGGGTGATGGCAATCAGGATCACGGCAGCGGCAGCCACTGTCGGATCGGTGTTTTCACGGATGCCGTTCCACATGCGGCGCGGCAGCGTGTAGACGCTGTATTTCGAGATGAACAAGGTCACCACGATTTCATCCCAGCTGAGGATAAAGGCAAAAAGCGCCCCGGCAAAAACCCCCGGCCTGATCGAAGGCAGGATCACCCGGCGCATGGTGGTCCAGTTAGAGGCCCCGAGGTTCTTGGAGGCTTGTTCAAGCTTAGGATCAAACGTTGCCAAGGACGCGCTGACCGTGATCAGCACCATGGGGGCCGCCAGTATTGTATGCGCAAGGATCAAACCGGCGTAGCTGTCCAGGAGACCCAGAGGTATCCACAACCGATAAAACGCCATGGCGGAAATAATCTGCGGTATGATCAATGGCAGCAGCAGAAAGGCGCGCACCAGTTCGCTGAAACGCGACGAAACCCGCCACAGCCCGATCGCGCAAAGCGTGCCCAATAGCGTCGCAAGCGCAGAACAGGACACGGCAATAACACCACTTTGGAAAAAGCTCGAAAGCCATTCTTCGCTGGTGAACAGCTTTTGGAAATGGCGCAGCGAATACTCACCCTGCGGCATGGACAAAAAGCGTTTTGGCGTCAGTGAAACAGGGATGGCGATCAAGGCCGGTGTGACCAGAAACAACAGCAGCACCCAGGCCCCCACGCGGTTGAAAAATGAGAACAGGCCCGGCTTCATCGCGTTGCCCCCCCGAACACCGTGCTCAGCTTCATGAACCGCGACATGATCCAAAGCATCGCCAGAACGCCGAACAACATGATGGCCGCCAGCATCGCCGCTGTGCCCCACTTCAAGGTCACCAGTAGCTGAACCGAGATGTATTCCGCCACCATCAGCACCTTGCCGCCGCCCAATACGGCCGGTGTGACATAAAACCCGAGGCTGAGGATGAAAACCAACAGGGTCGAAGCCACAAGCCCCGGCATGGTCATCGGCAGGTAGACCCGCCAGAAGGTCTGGCTTCCGCTGGCCCCCAGGTTGCGCGAGGCGTCCATCACCCTCTGATCAATGGATTGCATCGAGACCAGCAATGGCAACACCGCATAGGGGATCATGTAATGCACCATTCCAATCAGAACGCCCAACTCATTGCGCATGAAGGCGATGGGTTCAGCAACCAGGCCGATGTCTTCCAATGTGACATTGACCAGCCCCTTGCGTCCCAGCAACATGAGCCAGGCGAAGGTGCGTACGAGGATGGAGATCCAGAACGACACCAATAGCAGGGTCAGCATGTAAGTCTTCTGGCGTTGATGGCAGTGCACCATCGCGTAGGCGATGGAATAGCCGAAAATGACGCTGAAGACCGTCGTGATGATGCAGATGCGTACCGTGGTCCAGACAATGCGGATCAGGGCGTCACCTTCCGTAAGCTTGGCATAGTTGCCGAACCCGGGCTCGGGGTCTGTCACGCTTAGCCAAAGGATATTCAGGATCGGCCCCAGATAGAGCGCGACCACCATCAGCAGCAAAGGCGCGATAATCAGCCATCCTGGGTGGATATGACGGTTTAAGGCTTGCATCCAGAGCTTTCGGAAAGGGTTTGGCAACCCGACCCTTAGGATCGGGTGACCATAAGCTAAAGCGATCAGCTGATCGCTTCGAGGAAGGCATTCACCGCGTCGCCACCGTTGTTGCCCCACCATTCCGGATCGTTGTAGACGATCTTGTCGATGTTCATGGCCGAGGTGATCGCATAAGGCTGTTGGTCCTCGGGGATCTGGCCAAAGGCCTCGGGATTTGACGGGGTCATGCCAAGGCAATCCAACAGCGCCAACTGCGCTGGTATGTCCTGCGCCGTGGCGATGAAATCCATGACTGCGGCACCAGCGGGGTTGCCCTTAGGCACGATATACGCCCCCGGCATCGCCATCGCCTGATTGTTCACCAACTTGTACTGGCCATCAGTGTCGTTTTCGATGTTGCGACCCCGGTTCTGCCAGATGATCGCCATCGAGACCTCGTTGTTGACCACCATCGAGTGAACTTCCGATCCCGAGCCCCAGTAAAGGCTGTCATCTTTGATCGACTGGATTTTGTTCAGAGCGCGTTCCATATCAAGCGGGTAGAGATCGCTGCCAGCGACGCCATCGGCCATCAATGCGGCCTCGAGCGACCCATTTGCCCATTTGTAAAGCGCACGGGTCCCGGGGAACTTCTCGGTATCAAAGAAATCGGCCCAGTTTTGCGGTGGATTATCGCCATAGGCTTCAGTGTCATACACAAAGGCATACCCGTAGAGGATGATCGACACCCCATATTCCAGCGCATAGCCGGGCAGCGTTTTCTCCTTGGACACCACGGAATAGTCAATCGGCTCCAGATGCCCGGTTGGTCCAAGTGACACGGCGTTGAACAAATCCGCATCAGCCACATCGGCAGTCACATTGCCACTGTCGACCATTTCCTTGATCTTGCCTTCCAACGGACCAGAGGTATCAAACTTCAAACCTTTGCCGGTTTTGGCGGTAAAGGCCTCACCGATGGCCGAGCCATGGCATTCTTCGGATTGGCCGCCCCAGTTCCACATCACGACATGGTCCGCCGCCGCTTCGGCGTCGCCCGCCAGTACCGCATTCATTGCGACACCCGAGGCACCGCAAAGCGCCAGAAACGTGCGTCGATCCATACGGCCAGCCCTAAACGCCTGGGCGCTTTCGGCAAGTATTTCCTTTTTGAATTGTTTATCGTGCATTTTCTTCCTCCCATTTGATCCGAGATTTGACTCGGCTTTCGGTCATGACGCCTCTGGGCGTTCTGTGTTGGGGTGCCTAGCCCGCTTGTAGCTCCACTGCTGCTGAGTCTTTCCAAAGCAAATCCACCCGCACCCCCTCCGCCAGATCAGAGGCGTTGCGCCAGACGTCGATATCAACCTCAATCTCGGCCCCTTCGTCGGTGTCCACGATGATCCTCTGCATCGAGCCGAAATAGGTGATGCTGCGAATGGCGCCCCTCATCCGGGCCTCGGTGTTTTCGTTGCCGGGCATCAGATCAATTTTTTCCGGGCGCAGCGCAAAGACCTTTCCGTTTTGATGAATAAAGTTCGATTTCCCCAGAAAGCTGGCGGTGAACTGATTGATCGGGCGCTCGTACAGCTCTTTTGGCGTTCCGACCTGCTCGATCGCGCCGTCGCGCATGATCACGATGCGGTCAGACATCGACAGTGCCTCTTCCTGATCATGCGTGACATAGATGAAGGTAGTGCCAACGCGGCGATGAATGTCCTTGAGCTGCTCCTGCACTTCGACACGCAGCTTTTTGTCCAGCGCTCCCAGCGGTTCGTCCAGCAACAGCACAGGCGGCGCAAAACACAAGGCACGTGCAAGGGCCACACGTTGTTGCTGACCACCAGACAATTGCCCCGGTTTGCGATCTGCAAACTCCTGAAGCTGAACCAGCTCCAGCATCTCGTCGACACGGTTCCGAATTTCGTCGGCGGGGCGTTTACGTACGCTTAGCGCATAACCTACGTTGTCGCGAACAGTCATATGGGGGAACAGAGCATATCCTTGAAACACCATGCCGAAATTGCGCTTTTCGGCGGGCACATCCGAGATGGACGCACCGTCCAGCGCAATCTCTCCTTTCGATATGTCGAGAAACCCGGCGATCATCATCAACAAGGTGGTTTTGCCCGATCCCGACGGGCCCAACAGCGTCAGGAACTCTCCATTTCGGATATCCAGGCAGATGTCGTTGACAGCACGGAACTGACCAAAAAACTTGGAGACATCGCGAATTTGCAAGCTACCGGTTTGGGTTGGATCAGCCATCCGCCCCCCTCAGGTTCAGCTTGTTGCGCGACTCTTGCGGTGTCAGGATCCGCCCACCCATCCGTTCGATAATCTCTCGGGCGCGGGTGACAAGCTGGCCGTTTGTCGCCAGAACCCCGCGATCAAGGTAGATGTTGTCCTCAAGACCGACACGCACATTCCCGCCAAGCGCGACAGCTGCGGCTGCCATCGGCATCTGCCCCCGCCCAATCCCAAAACTGGCCCAGCTGGCGCCTACGGGCAGTTGCGCCTTCATAGCCGCCATGGTTTCCACCGTTTGATCGGCCCCCCATGGAATTCCAAGGCACAACTGGAACATCGGCGGAGCATCAATCAGCCCCTCCTCCACCATCGCCTTGGCAAATCGGATATGGCCGAGATCAAAGACCTCAAGCTCGGGCTTCACACCCCATTCCTGAACCAGTGCCGCCATCCGACGCAGTGTCGGTGGCGTGGAAATATAGATCATGTCCGTGTCGGAAAAATTCAGCGTGCCACAATCGAGAGAGCAGATTTCAGGCAGGCATTCCTTGATATGGGCCAGCCGTTCTTCCGGGCCGATCATGTCGGTGCCCGGACCGGGCATGGCGGGATTGGACGGGTCTGAAATCCAATCGCCCCCCATACCTGCCGTGACATTGATGACCACATCGGTATCGCTTTCGCGTATTCGGTCCACGATTTCCTTGAAGAGCGCCGGATCGCGTGAGCCCTGCCCTGTTTCAGGATCACGCGCATGCACATGCGCGGCAGAGGCCCCTGCCCTGGCGGCTTCGATTGCCGCATCAGCAATTTCTTTCGGGGTCACCGGCACGTGAGAGCTCTTGCCGGTCGTATCTCCCGCACCGGTAACTGCGCAGGTCAGCACAACTTCGTAGGTCATATCCGAGCCCCCCTTTTTACCTAGATTGCCGCGCGATTGACGGATAAAGATGTCGATTATCCGCCACAGATTAGGTTAGAATGGCGAAAAATCTGACCTAAAGCTTCTTGGTAAAACCAATGCATGTCGACATCACAACGCATATGGCTCGGGCTAAACGGCATGCCGTATTTGTCGTTGTCCCGCGTTTCAACCTGACCACGCTGATCACCATGATCGAAACCATGCGGATCGCAAATTACCTGGCGCCAGAACCGATGTTTTCCTGGGACATCGTCTCGTTCGACGGTCCTGAGATTGTTGCCAGCAATGGCATGACGACCGCAGTTGACACCGACTACGGGAGCCTCACTCCGGCAGGTTTTGTGTTTGTGTTGGGCAGTTGGGGTACTGAACACTACGAAAACACCGCTTTACTCACCTGGTTGCGAAAACGCGCACGCGCAGGCGAAACTGTTTGCGGCGTTGAATTGGGCAGCTACATCGTCGCACGTGCAGGCCTGTTGGACGGCAAACCTGCGACTATTCACTGGTCGTGGTTGAGCGGGTTCCGGGAATCCTTTGATCGGGTCGATGTCCATGAGTGTCTGTTCACTATTGACGGCAAGGTAATGACGTGCGCGGGCGGGTTGGCTGGGGTCGATCTGATGCTAAGGCTGATTGAATCCATCAGCGACAGCGGCTTTTCGGGGGAGATTGCCGACCAGATGCTGCATCACCCCATTCGCGACGCCGCCTCACCCCAGCGCAGCACCATGGGCCGGAGCACGGAAACCATGCTTCCGTTGATCCGAGAAGCGATGACCCTGATCGAAGAAAACATAGAAGAGCCGCTCAAAGTGCCCCAAATCGCTGATGTTCTGGGTGTTTCTCAGCGTCAACTGGAACGCCAATTCAAGAAACACGTGGGCTGTACCGTGGTGCAATTCGGCTTATTGCGCCGATTGCAGAATGCTCGCCTACTGTTGATTTCGACCGACCTCAGTGTACGCGAGATTGCCACCGCATCAGGATTCAATACACTGTCACATTTTGCCTATTCATTCGGTAAATTCTTCGGCCGGCGCCCATCCGAATACCGTGAGGCATGGCCGAAAAGCGAGCCGGCACCCAGCTGGCCCGGCTCTCTCTCGGATTTCTTGTCCATTCTGAACAACGTGCCCGCTCAAGGTTATCCCCCGCGGGACTGACGCAGAGCATTCAGCACTGCAACTATTTCGCGATCCCGTTGGGCTGCCATGTCCTCGAAATCTCGGTCGCCGGCGACAGCGTTGCAGCCATCGACCATGCGATCGCGCAATTCCTTCGTCAGCTCAGGTGCCTCCAACCGGGTCCAGGGCAGTTTAAGCGCCGGGCCGAACTGATCCAGGTTGGTGGCCATGCCTCCGGCACCACAGGCCACGTGAAAAGCCATACACTGACCCTGCGAGACCATACGAGGCGCCGGGCCGTTCATGAGTGCGATGTCGATGTCTTCCGGCGTTGCCTCTCCATTGGCGACCATATGCAGGGCCTCTCGCCAAAGCGCCTCTTGCAGTCGGGTCGCGACAAAGCCGGGGATCTCTTTTTTCATCATCAACGGGGCCTTGCCCGCTATTTCGTAGAATTCCCCGGCCCAAGCCACCGCCTCTGGTGATGTCTGTTCGCCGCCCACGATTTCGACCAGTGGTAGCAAATATGGTGGATTGAAGGGATGGCCGATCACACAGCGTTCCGGTGTCGCGCAAGTCGCTTGGATGTCGGTCATCATCAAGCCGGACGTGGAAGAGCCAATCACGACGTCTGTTGGCAAAATGAGCCCGAGTCGTTGATAAAGTGCCTGCTTGATCTCAAGACGCTCGGGCGCGCTTTCCTGCACAAATTCGGCGCCGTCCAGCGCAGCCTCCAGATCAGTGACAATACGCAAACGGTCAAGCGACGCGCCAGCAGCAAGGCCCAAATCCGTCAAGCTTTTCCAGGCAGTATGCAGGATCTCGTAGAAAGCATCAGTTTCGCTCGCGTCATGCAAATAGGCGGTCACATCATAACCACGCGCAAGAAAATGCGCTGCCCAGCCGCCGCCGATGGGGCCGGCTCCAATGCTGGTGATGCGGGTGATCGATGAGGGGTCAGGATACATCACTCACCCTTGAATTTGGGTTCACGCTTTTCGACAAAAGCCGCGACACCTTCGGCCGCGTCATCAGATTTCAGCATCTTGCGGTAGATCGGCATCGGATCGGTGCGCATCTTGTGAAAGGCCTGTTCCAGCGGCACGCACTCGATCTCGCGCTGCACTTCCTTGACGGATTGCATTGCAAGAGGCGCTGACCAGGCAATCGAGGCCGCCCATTCCCGGGCCGCTGTCATCAATTGATCCTTTGGAACCACCTTGTTGACCAACCCGTAATGCGCTGCCTCGGTGGCGGTCATGCGACGGCCCAATAGAAACATCTCCATCGCGATATTGTGCGGTATTCTCCGAGGCAGGCGTTGTAGTGCCCCCGCATCTGGAACGATGCCCAAAGGCATTTCAGGCAGGCCAAACTCCACATGATCCGCCGCAATCAGCAGATCACAGGCCATGGCCATCTCGAATCCACCGCCGATTGCAAGACCGTTGATGGCCGCGATAACCGGCTTGTTGAGCGCCCAATTCTCGGTCAGACCCGTGAACCCGCCAAACCCGTAGTCATCACTCTCCCACCAGTTGTCGAGTTGCATTTCGCCCTCGTTCAGGGCCTTCAAATCCCACCCGGCCGAGAAAATCCGATCTCCGCCCCCGGTCAGAATCGCGCAACGCAAGTCCTTGTCCTCGTGCAGCTCCTTAAACGCCGCGGCCAAGGCCTGACTGGTGGGAACGTCGATGGCGTTTACTTTGCCCCGCTCTAGTGTGATTTCCAGAACGTGGCCGTCGCGGTGTGTTTTGACCCCTTCTGCCATTGCTTCAGTCCTCCTTGAATTCCGGCATGACCTCGTCGCAGAACATGCGCAAGGATCGCTGCTGCGCCGCGTGATCAAGCCCCATCGAGGCATAGTAGATGAACTCGTTCACACCGAGCCCCTGATATTTCTTGAGCTTTCCAATCACACGCTCAGGTGAACCGAACATTAGGTTTTCTTCCAGCATCAAGGGATCATACTGTTCCCGGCCCTCCAACTGATCCAGCGGAATGGAAGCAGGAAAACCATCTTTGACATCGCCCAAATTGCGATAGAGGTTTTCGAACTGGCTCAGCAATCGTCGCACCGCCTTCATCGCGTTTTCGCCATCGGCCGCATTGTCGTAAACGCAGGAATGGCGCATCAGCGCAAAACGTGGAACCCAGCCATTATCCGCTTTTTCAATCGCCTCATCGAGTTGCTTTTTGTACAGCTCGGCCTCAGCGAACGGGCGGGTGAAAGGCCAGCAATTCACGTGGCAGCGTTCACGCATGGCGTAGTCATAGGTGATCGGCGAGCGCGCCGCGACCCAAACCGGAACCTCGGCTTGCAATGGTTTGGGCACCGAGGTTGATGTCGGGAATTGCCAATATTCGCCTTCATGCGCATAATCGCCCTTCCACAACTCGCGCACCGTGGGCAGCATCTCTTGCATATAGCGCCACGCATCAGATTGCTTGAGGCCCGGCTTCATGCGATCGAACTCGCGCTGATAGGCACCTGACCCGATACCAAACTCCAACCGACCGCCGCTTAAAAGATCCAGCATCGCGGCTTCACCGGCCAGGTTAATCGGGTGCCAGTACGCAGCGGTCGCCACCGCCGTACCAAGCCGGATCCGGCTGGTCTCGGATGACCACCAAGTCAGCAGTTGGAACGGGTTGGGCGCAATCGTCATTTCCAGCGCGTGATGCTCAGCAGCCCAAACGATATCGAAACCGCCATCCTCGGCGATTTGCACCATCTCCAATGTGTGGCGCGCGACGTCTTTCATATCAAGACTGTTGTCGATCCGCTCCATGTTTACGGCAAGTTGGAATTTCATGCTCACCTCCCTCAGCGCATTACAAACGGGTTCGCCATCGGCTCATCCGATGTGTTCATCCAGACCGTCTTGGGCCGGGTGTAATCGTAGATCGCCTGGAACCCGCTTTCGCGGCCATAGCCTGATCCTTTAACGCCACCAAACTCCGCTATCGGCGACACAACACGGTAGGTGTTCACCCAGACGATGCCGGCACGCACCGCATTTGCCATGCGCAAGGATCGCGCGCCGTCGGTGGTAAAGATGCCCGCCGCCAGCCCATGTTCGGTATCGTTGGCCAGTTCCAGCACCTCAGATTCGGTCTTAAAACGCTGGACGCAAAGTACAGGGCCGAAAAGCTCTGTATCGACGATACGCAGATCCTGCCGTGGGCAGTCGATGATGGTTGGCTCGAAATATAGCCCTGCTTTGCCTTCCGGCTGCTTGCCCCCCACCAGAACTGTGCCGCCCTCTTCCTGAGCGAAGGCAACCTCGCGTTGGATGTGGTCCAACTGTCCAGGGGTGCAAAGCGGCCCCATCTGAGTTTCCTCGGCCAGTGGATCGCCAATGAGGATCTGCTGCGCCTGCGCCACCATCCTGTCGAGAAACTCATCCGCGATGTCCTCGTGCAAGTAGAGCCGCGATCCGGCGACGCAGCTTTGCCCTGTCGCGCCAAAGATACCGGCAATCGAGGCATTGACTGCACTTTCGATATTGGCGTCATCAAAAACAATGAAGGGCGACTTGCCGCCCAGTTCCAATGAGACCTCGGCAAAGTTGCGTTTTGCGTTCTCCAGCACATGGCGCGCGGCATTTGGGCCACCGGTAAAAGAGACGCGCGCCACCAGTGGATGCCCGGTCAAAGCCCGTCCACAGGGCTCACCATGACCCGTTACGATGTTGACCACACCAGGCGGGATACCGGCCATTTCGACAAGTCGCCCAAACTCCAGCATGGCCGCGCTGGCATGTTCGGATGCTTTTAGAACAACCGTATTCCCGGCAGCCAATGCCGGGCCGATCTTGACCGCTACAAGGAACAATTGCGAATTCCAGGGCACCACGGCAGCAACCACGCCCAGAGGTTCGCGCTTGGTAAAGACAAACATGTCAGGTTTGTCGATGGGCAGTGTCTCGCCGCTTACCTTATCCGCACACCCAGCAAAAAAGTGGAAAAACTCGGCAATGTACTTGGCTTGCCAACGCGTTTCCTTGAGCATCTTGCCGGTGTCGATGGATTCAGTTCGTCCCAGCTCTTCGGAATGATCCGCCAGAAGATCGCCCAGCTTGCGCAGGCATTTGCCGCGCTCGGTCGGTGTCATCCGCGCCCAGGGGCCGCTGCTAAAAGCAGTGTGCGCCGCGGTGACTGCGCGGTTGATATCATCCTCAGTTGCCTCTGGAACACGGCTCCAGACCTCACCATTGGCTGGGTTGACGCTGTCAAAAGTACCGCCATCCGCAGCGTCGACCCAGTCGCCATCAATCAGCATCTGATAGTTTTTGACATCAGCCATGGCGTGCCTCCCCCCTGATTGTTGCCTCCCTATTCATGTCTGCTTTCGCGCCTCAGGGTTATGAAAATACGACGCAGTCTGTCGAAAAATCCGGGTCTCGCATCCGATCATGGGTGCAGGCTGTTCCAAGGGGAGGCTTGGAAATGGGTAGCAAAAAGCAGGTTATCGGAGGTCCACTGGAAATTGGCGGACGGGTTCTGTCGCTGTCCCGCGCCATTCGGGCAGGTGATTTCGTTTTTCTGACAGGGCAAATTCCTATGCGAGACGGCGTGCCTATGACCGATGGCACCGTCGAAGAGCAGACCCGCGCAGTTTTGGACGACATCACCAAGACACTAGCCAAGGCAGGCTGCACCCGCGACGATGTCATCAAGGCCATGGTCTGGCTGCGGGAGCGCGACGATTTCCCTGGATTTAACGCCGTCTACGCCGACTATTTTCCAGTCGAGCCTCCAACCCGGTCGGCTGTGGTCAGCGATCTTCTGGTGGATGCCCGCGTTGAGGTCGAAGTCGTAGCCTATCGCCCCCTCAAGGACCAATCCTGATGGGCATAGCACCAGACGGAACCCATTTAAAAATGACAGGACCAGAAGGTGCGCCTGTTGTGGTAATGATCCATGGGCTGGGCCTGAACCAGGATTGCTGGCAATGGACGATCCCTGCACTGTCTGATCGCTTTCGCGTTCTCACCTATGATCTATATGGTCATGGGCAAAGTGCCCCGCCACCCGAACGCCCCAGCCTTTCAATGTTTTCACGCCAGCTAGAGAGCTTGCTGGACCACTGCGCCATCCAAAGCGCGGTTATCGCAGGGTTCTCGTTGGGTGGCATGATCGCGCGTCGGTTTGCCCAGGATGTGCCACAACGGGTTTCAGCTCTGGTGATCCTTCATTCCCCTCACAAACGGACCGACGCCGCACAAGAGGCAATCTTGAAACGGGTGGAACAGGCACGGTGGGACGGACCAAAGGCAACGGTCGAAGCTGCGCTGGACCGGTGGTTCACCGATGCGTTCCGCCAGTCCAACCCTCGTATGATGGAGACGGTACGCGACTGGGTCATGGCCAATGACAAAGCAATTTACCACACTATCTATCGCGTGCTGGCCGATGGTATCGACGAAATTGTTGCGCCAAGCCCGCCGATTTCTTGCCCGGCGCTGGTGATTACCGGTGATGAGGATTTCGGCAACGGGCCTGACATGGCCTATGCCATCGCAAGCGAGATTGCGGGGGGCAGTGCACTTATCCTCCCGGGACTGCGGCATATGGCACTTGCCGAAGACCCGGACGCAGTGAACAAGCCACTCCGCAGCTTTCTCAACAATCTGGATCTGAAGCCATGAGCACCAAAATCCTCAAAGGCCTGCGTGTGTTGGATTTGAGCCGGATGCTTTCA
The DNA here is from genome assembly GCF_056539165.1 of Ruegeria sp. BC7. Lineage (NCBI taxonomy): Bacteria > Pseudomonadati > Pseudomonadota > Alphaproteobacteria > Rhodobacterales > Roseobacteraceae > Ruegeria > Ruegeria sp. BC7. Next base: position 38,467 of record NZ_JBQFUL010000013.1, read on the forward strand.
GGTCCCTATTGTACAATGCATCTGGCGGATCACGGGGCCGAGGTGATCAAGATCGAAGGCAAACATGGCGACACCAGCCGCGGCAACGGACCGTTCCGTCAAGACGATCCGGATCATGCCTGGGCCGGCTACTTTGTAAGCCTGAACCGCGGCAAGAAAAGCGTGCAGCTTGATCTGAAATCGTCCGAGGGCTGCGCGACTTTTCGAGAACTTGCGGCAACGGCGGATGTCATCGTCGAGAATTTCCGCCCGGGCGTAATGGATCGCCTTGGCCTGTCTTATGAAAGCCTTGCTGCCGACAACCCCCGGCTCGTCTATGCCGCGATCCGTGGCTTTGGCGACCCGCGCACAGGCCAAAGCCCCTATGCCAACTGGCCTTCGTACGATGTGGTTGCGCAGGCCATGGGCGGTCTGATGTCCGTCACCGGACCGAATGCTGACACACCCACCAAGACCGGACCTGGGGTGGGTGACATATTCACCGGCATGATGATGGCTTTCGGTATCATGACCGCCCTGCGCGAGGCCGAAGCGACGGGCAAAGGGCAGTTTGTGGATGTGGCCATGTATGATGCCATGATCTCGCTCTGCGAAAGAATGGTTTACTTGCATAACGTGACAGGAGAGGTGCCCGGACCGGAAGGCAACGGGCATCCATTCCTTTCCCCGTTTGGCCTTTACCCTGCAGCCGATGGCCACATCGCGCTTGGTATTGTCGATGACGCGTTTTGGCAGCTTTTGACACGGCTGATGGGGCAACCGTCACTTGGACAAGATGACCGCTTCTCCACAAGGGCGGCCCGGGCCAACCATGCTTCCGAAGTCAACAAAATCGTACGCGATTGGACCCGACAACGGACTAAGGAGCAATTGACGGCAACACTGGGTGGCCAGGTCCCGTTCGGCCCGATGAACAATATCTCGGACATCGCGGCCGACCCTCATGTAGCCAGTCGCGGCATGCTGGCGAAGGTCCCGCATCCGGATGCGGGGCATGAACCTTGGATCGTGGCAGCAAACCCGTTGCGGTTCGGTCGACACCGCCAAGGTGCACTGACGACCCCTCCTGCGCTAGGTGAGCACAATAGCATTCTGGAAGGATTGACCCCACCGGAGTCGACGGAACCCTTAGCCGGGAAGGCGCTGCGCGACGCCTTCGGGCGCTTTGCCACCGGTGTGACAGTGGTAACTACCCGGCAGCCGGACGGGACCCCGCGCGGGTTCACGGCGAACTCATTTACCTCCGTTTCTCTCGACCCACCTCTACTCCTGGTTTGTGTCGGTAAGCAGGCCTTGTCCTTTGAAACCTTCCTGCAGGCGGATCATTTCACGGTCAACGTCCTGTCGGACGACCAAAAAGAAATCTCGGGCCTTTTCGCGTCTCAATCAGCCAAAAAATTCGACATTGCAGCCTGGCAACCTGACGCGCGGAACATGCCCACGATAGACGGTGCGCTCGCCCGGTTCAGCTGTGCCCGACACCGTTTGGTCGATGCTGGTGACCATCTGATCCTGATCGGCCGCGTGGAGGATTTCGAAACGCGCGAGGGACATCCGCTGGGCTACTTTCGCGGTGCCTATTTCGATTTGGGGCTCAACAGTGCCCTGACAGAGGCCGCCACTGCAGGTGGTGTGACCGTCGGAGCGGTACTGGCCAACGAAGATCGGGTCCTACTCTCCGTTGACAAAAGCGGGCACATTTCAGTGCCGGTTGCTCCTGCAAATAACAATTCTGCAGATGGGCTGATCACTGATCTGTCAAACCGAGATTTGATTGTAGAGCTGGCGCATCCTTATGCGGTTTATCGAATATCCAAAAGTGGGACGCAGCGGATCATCTACCACGGAAGCGTTCATGGGCAGCCCCCTGACGGCATGCAATACTTTGGTCTCGGCGACTTGCCGCTGGAACGCGTACGCGACGGGGCTGAAAATTCGATGTTGCGCCGTTACGCAAAGGAAAACAGCCACGGTACATTTGGTTTCTACCACGGAACTGAAGTCGAAGGCGTCGTACACACACCGACCGGGCACCACAGCTATCACGTTTGACAGGAGAAGCAATATGATCCCCGAATTGCGCAAGGTAGTCACCTTTGATGAGGATATTCACACAGAAGGAGGCCGACCTTCGGAACCCGTGTTGCGCATGATCGGCGTGGCAGCGGTGGTCAGAAACCCTTGGGCAGGACGTGGCTTTGTCGATGATCTTTCACCAGAGATTCAGCGCATGGCGCCAGTTCTGGGAGAGATGCTCACCAACAGACTGATCGCTCTGGCGGGGTCAGGCGATGCGATAGAAGCCTACGGAAAAGCCTGTATCGCCGGGACAAGTTGTGAGATTGAACATGCCTCCGCGCTTATTCACACCCTGCAGTACGGAAATTATTATCGTGAGGCAGTGGGTGCAAAAAGCTATCTCGGTTTCACAAACACGCGAGGGCCCGCGAACACCCAAATTCAGATCCCGCTGATGGACAAACATGATACCGGGCGGCGGTCGCACTACCTGACCGTCCAGTTTTCAATCTACGACGCGCCGGATGTGGATGAACTTGTTGTGGCTCTGGGGGCATCAACCCGTGGTCGCCCGCACCACCGGATCGGCGACCGATACTCAGACCTCGCTGCCTTGGGAAGGGATGTGGAGAACCCGGCTGGGGTCTAGTTTGTTACGATGATGATGCGTATCAGGTAATTGGCTTGAGGCAAGTTGTTGTCTTCGATGCAGACCAACTCAGCACGAGAGCTGACAATCAACAAATAAGGATTGGGCGCAAAATCGCCAACGACCGCCGCCTCCTTGATGGGGTATTCTGGGTCGGCTAAACCGGAGTCACTTCGCGTTCAGCCGGAAGCGTTTAGAAATGCTCAGACACTCATCATCAGGCAGCGAGCGCCAAACATGGAGTTCGCTCAGGGACACCAACCTCATAAAAAGCGGCTTTACAACTACTACCCACCTCCCTTTTTCTAGTGCGTCTAGCTCATTTGGACAGAAATAACAGCAAGGAAGTTTGTTCCATGCAACTGTGTCAGCCACAGACAAAGCTCTCATTCGCAGCGGCTACATGAAAGCCTTAATCAAAACCTGTTGCGGACATCCTGTGTTTAGTCTGATAGGTCGTCTGTTGATGTGTGATCGCCGGAGCCGGAAAGACTGAAATGCTTGTTACAGTTGCTGTCGCCGGTTATCGATCTCTCCGAAATCTGGTTCTGCCACTTGCTCCCCTGACGGTAATTACCGGTGGCAATGGGGTCGGAAAGTCGTCGCTGTATTGCGCGCTTCGAATGTTGAGCGAGGTGTCACAAGGTAGTGTCATCTCTACACTCGCGTCTGAAGGAGGGTTGGGCTCCACAATGTGGGCGGGGCCTGAAGTGCTGTCTCGAGGGATGAAAACGGGTGAAGTACCCATCACCGGAACGACTCGGAGCAAACCAGTCGGCCTAAAGCTTGGCTTTGCGTCCGAAGACTACGGGTACGCAGTCGAGCTTGGATTGCCAGCAGAAACCTCAGCCTTTTCTAATGATCCTGAGATCAAGTCCGAAGCATTGTGGATCGGCGAGACATTGAGCCGACACAACGCGCTTGCAGAGCGCCGTGGCCCGTGTGTACGGGTACGGTCGGAGTACGGTTCTTGGAACCAGGCGGCCACTACCCTTCCACCGTTTGACAGTATGATGACCCACGCAGCCGATCCGAATAACGCATTAGAGCTGCTGCATTTACGAGACCGTATGCGGAATTGGCGGTTCTATGATCAACTTCGGACTGATCGTGAGGCCCCGGCCAGAAGGCAACAGGTCGGCACCCGAACTCCAATTCTTGCAAGTGACGGCTCGGACCTGGCGGCAGCTATTGAGACAATTCGGGAAATCGGCGATGTGGCAACACTTGAAAAGACCGTCATGGACGCATTTCCGGGAAGTTCAATTGAGGTTCATGCGAAAGATGGGTTATTCAGCCTCACAATGAAACAGCACGGGTTGCTGCGCCCGCTCAGCACTGCGGAATTGTCGGATGGGACCCTGCGATACCTGCTCCTCGTGGCGGCCTTACTGACGCCACGACCTCCTAGCCTGATGGTCCTAAATGAGCCCGAAACAAGCCTGCATCCTGACTTAATCCCACCTCTAGCTCGGTTGATCAAAGAAGCCTCCGCGCGAAGTCAGATCATCGTCGTTTCTCACAACCGAGCGTTAGCCAAAGCTTTGAGCAAGGGTAATGCGCTCACGCATCACCTCGGCAAAGCCACTGGGGAAACCTTTGTCGAAGCGGCGGAACCCATACCTTGGTCGTGGCCCAAACGATAGCCTTTAGGGAAGTGCTAACAACGCGCGCGATTGAGTTGTGCGTTACACGGAATCGCCTTGACCCACACTGACCTCGCGCGCGATATAACCGCATGGTTTCCAAATCTACGGTACAACTTGCCACTATCTTGTATGGCTTGAGTTCATCGATTGTAGTGGCCGAAAAGGTTCATTTTTCTGGACTCTATGTCCCGGAAGGTCTTTCGTGCGCGGAAGGCGCGCGGATTTCGGAGGAATATGGGGACCTTCGTGCCGGATACGTCATCTATGACGACGAGGGGCGCAAATCGGACGACGGGTCTTGTGCTTACGCTCAAGTTCAGGCTCTTCGCGGAACCGCGGTGCAAATCGTTGATCTGGCCTGCTCATTTGACGGTGCAACCTATTCTTACCGCCAGCTCTTAACCCCGCTTGAGAAAAATAGGCTGCTGGTTGTAAACTCACCAGACGAAGAAACCTCCACTTACCAGATCTACACTTTATGCGGATGGGTTCCTGAGAGCTGAATGCGGTAGCGCTCTCCCGGCGACTTCGTGAACTAGTCTTAAAGGAAACTCATCAGGCGGTTGGCCACACTAGATTTAGCAAAAGAATAACGACTGCAAAGGCGACCGCAAGTGTCAGCCGCTGTCTTCCCTTGCTCTTTCCGTCAAGGACACCGGTAAGCTGCATTAACCAATAGGTGGCGTAAAGTAAGGCACCAGAAGCAAGCGCGTGCGCGACATCATAGTTCATAGGTTTTCCGTCATTTGATGATTCCATAAATCTCAATGATGAGTGCAGATTCCCGTTATTTCCATGGCTAAGATGATCTCCGGGCCGTATTCTGCATAACCTAAATCGGTGCAAGGTTAGTTACATCTGGGTCGCCCGTTGAAAAGCCCCTCTATGGCCCACTTATATCCCTGCGGCGTCGCAATCAAAGAATAAGGGCAACGATACTAATAGGGCTCGAACGTAGTAGATGACGTATTCGCTAGGGTAGAACATAAAATGTCGTTTTCTACATTCGTCGTTGCGTTGGTTACAATCGGTTGCGTGCCTGTGAATTCGACAATCCACTAGTATGCTCGCCGACCATCGTTGAGCCGCTCGATATTGCTGGGCGGACCCTGATCCAAAACCACCGACAGGGTGTCCTGTCACGCGCCGCCTTGCCGGACGGAATCTGCACATCCCGCCAGAAGCAGAAAGCTGAAGATCAAGGCTGCGGCAGAGAGTGCTATCTAAGTTTTTCGATAATAGATTTTCCTCTAGCAGACCCGTACAATTGTTCTATTTCGATGCAGGAAGCTGCGCTAGCTGAGTCATTGGTATTCACGCACCGCGAGATCGGCGGCCTCCTTGGGAAGGATGAGGTTCCATCGCCTGTTCGCGATCTCCTCTCTGACCGTCACGGCGCTAACCATCCTGTTCCCAACTCGCAGCTCAAGGTCCTTTCCGATCTTCGCTCTTGTCAGGCCCGCCACGGCGAAAGCAGCGTCTTTGTTTAGCTCGAGCCGAAGGATCACTTGCTCATTGCCGGTCTCTTCGGTGCTCATTTCGCGGACAGCAGCAGGCATTAGAGCAATCGGGCCGATGGAAATCCAGTCAGGAAATCGCTCTACCACGCATACCGGGTAGTCCCCTGGATGTCTTCCACCGCCGAGGTCCAGGCAGTTGTCCTCCTGTACGGCCAGCTGTACACGCGCGCCCGCCCAGAACGCGGCAGTCACCAGCACTACCATCGCCGCGACTAAGGCGAAGAGCCGCATTAACGGTTCCAAAAATAGAGAAACAGCGACGTCAGAAGCATCGCCACTGCACCTAAGGTGAATATCCATCCAAGGCCGAGAAGGAAAAACGCTTCGCGCAGCACTCCGTCCTCGTCAATCTGCACACCTTGCACCCAATAGAGGACCCATAAAACCGCACCAATGGTCAAAGAGAACAGCGCCGAGATCAGGGTCACTTTCGCGGCGCGCCTAGTTGCACTGATCATATCGATAGTCTCCGTATTCGATCCAACGCTCTGAACCATCTTCAAAAACGAGAAACTCGGAACGGTCCTGGCCCAAGAGAGCGACGATAAAGCCACGCGGCGGCTCTGCATTGCCGAAGTAGCTGTAGGACGTCATTGCGACCATCGTTTCACCGTTGACCGTAACACGCGCGTCCCAGTCGCTGCCGGTGTCGACAATGGCATATTCGATCTGTCGCTGAGTGCCGCCCCCGCCGCAGTAGACTACGCCTTCAGGTGCTTCCGGAAGGGAACCTGAACCCGACGAGGCGAGGTTACTACAACTGCGTTTCAACGAACGGATGGCCGCCGAAGACCCCTTCAATTCGAGGATCGCATACGAAATGTCCTGATCGGTCATAGAGAGATTGAGCGTCGCGTTAGCGGCAATCTGATCCAGAACAAACACGTAGTCATTGGCGTCATTGAACTCAATTTCGACGGGGTAATTGTCCACAACCCGGAAGGAACTGTTGGCCCGCCCGGCCTGAAACGCACCGACTTCAGCTGTGCCGTTGCTCATGAATCGAAACGAAAGCCCCTGCTTGTTCACGATGTCTTGGCTGTCTTCATAGCCTGCTGGAGCAAACCGTATGCGGTCGCATTGCAGTTCTAAAGTGATATTGTTCGCCTGAATGAATGCATTAGGGCTTGGGCCTGAACTAAACTGCCAATCTGCCATTGCCGACAATGGAGCAGCGAGCAAAAAGGACGTAAATAATGTGGAAAGCCAGTTCATTTATGACCTCATTATTGTAGAGAGCGAAACCGGCGGCTGCCGGTGTTCAAATTCGTGAGAGCCGGTTGACTCATCAACCTAGTGCCCAAAGCCACACCCGCTTCACATCTTTTTTCCTCTTGGAATAGGCGGCTCTTTAGACCGCCCGCTTCAAAGAGCTTATCCCTCACCCATGAAGAACACGGACGTGACAGCGCCGGACGGAGTCGTCTCGCAGACCCAGAAATTTTGCGCGCCGGGTACGTTCATGAGCAGGCTAAAGCCATCGTCAAGGCGAGTAACGTCGTTCACTGACGAACCGGTGACACCGACGGTAGAGTTGACATCTGCGACGCAATTGGCGCGCGCGACGGCCTCACCGTCACCAGAGCCGGGTTGCGTCGTCTCGACACAGCCTGCGACAGCCGTTGCAACGAAGACTGCAAGGCCAATTTTTGAATAGTTAGACACTTATTCCCCCCAATTTGATTCTGTTGGTTGTTGACAGTCGGAATAGCGAGACCCGTGCAGGCAAACCGTAGATTCTTCCTTAGTATTCTCCCAAACAACTTTACTACGTCCCCGCAAAACCTCTGACCAAGTCTGCGTCATAGCGTCAAACTGGAGCGGGACCGTATGCATTATCGCCTTCTTGTGACGGTCGACTCAGCCACCAGATCATGAGCACTGAGAGTATGAGTTGCAGAATACCGACAACCATCAACCCGGTGACACCGAGGAAAGCCGCTGGGCCCCTCAGAGTTTCAGGATCATTCGCGCCTTGCTCGAGCGCAGAGAACACTGCGATGCCACTGAACAGCATGAGCACAGTCGCGATGCTTAGTGCTGCAGGCAAAAGCAAATACCAGCCCGGTCGTCCTGTGTCGTGCAGTCGACGCCATCCAGCAGCCAGCATGGGTATTAGAACGGCAAGCTGAAAAATTGGGGTCAGGACTTGGATGCCTTGTCCGGTTTCGGGATCCGTCCCAAAGATTGATGCGTCGACGATTGCAAAGACGAGGCTTACGAGAACAACAAACAGCACAAACCACCAGTACTCAGACCTCACTGCACGCCCGGAAAAAACAAAGTACTTTCCAAAGCACGTTTTGGTTGCTTGAACAAATCCCATATTTCCGAACTCCTTAGAGCGGCGGCCCGATCTCTCTGAAATCATGGACCCTACTCCACGGCTTAGTCAATCGCCTTGGCACTGCTCCCTCAAAACCGGTGAGTGTCCAAATTCGCCACCTTAGAATCTTCTCTGAAGCAGCGCTCGGTTTCCCTGCTGCGGTAGTACAAAATGCACCTAGTAATCCCGACCCATACCGTGGCCTCCGTGTCACCTCATCATGCTTTTTGAGTGAAGCACGCTTCTGGGGTAAACCAGACGCGAAGACGCACGCACTCTTTCTCGGGCGTCGATACTAAACTGTCAGGTGGGGTCGGCCGGTCAAAATGTGGGCGCGCGCCGCCATTCGGGATCGAGAGCCCGCAACTCTTGCAGGGTCCCCGCGCCATGCGCTGCGCCATAGAGGACAACGACGTTACCCGGAGCGGCATCGATCACGGCTGCCAAGTGCCTGTTACGTGCGTCAATTGTGATCTGCGTGACCCGCGCGGGGTCCGCAGTCGGCAGAACGAAGTCTCTCATGGGCGTCGACAGGTTCTCTTCGCTGATTTCGAGTGGTCCAATCAGCATTTCGTAGGCGTCTGCGATTTGTGCTGGTGTCAGATCCACGTTCACATCCTGACCACCGGGGAAGCCAAGGAAAGCCTCGTTGTCCTGTGCAACAAGACCGTCCGACACGTTCTCGGCATAGAAGGCCGGCGAGGGAAGCATGCCCAGCATTGCGCGTATCCTTAGTTTGTCGGCGACGCTGGCCGTGTCGAAGTCGATAAACTCGTAATAGAGGTCCGCTCCATTTAGCTTGAGGCGTTCGACCTCAGCGGCAATACGATCATAGAAAGGCTGCTCGGCGATATGGATCATGGGGATGAAATACAGGCTTCGCTCGCCATTGGTGAAGGTAAAGCGTTTTGCGCCACCTGCAGATCCATCGACAATGAAGTCTTCCTCGGTCAAGGTGCCAATGTCGCCAGGTGGACCCTCGGGTATAGGATCCCCCGCAGCGTTGTTCCCGATCACAGCTGCAGCCAATAGTGAGATGGCAAACGATGTTGACAACTTTTCTCTGAAAGATTTCGTTGCACTCCTCGCAGTGGCCGTGATTCTTGTAATGGTTGCCATTGTTGTGGGGACGCAAGAAAAAATGAATTGGGACGCGGACATGGATGTTTCTTACCTTCGCGGTACGCTGAAAAATGTGTAGCTGTTCGTCTGGGTCAGGATTGGCACACCAGTCTGTGCCATGAGTTCATCCATATCCGTCGAACCGGTTGAACACGCTACAAGATCGGCAGCGTCGTCTAGGAAATCGAGGGTAAAAGCGCTTTCGCCAACGAGGCGGCAATCATCAGCAGCGCTTCTGTAGCCGCGGACGAAGATCAATTCCGGATCAGGTTCGCTTATGGCAACCTCAGGAGTAGTTTCAATGCACCCCGAAACAGCCAGCACCGATGCGATAGTGCCGATATTGAGCATAATCATTTCGAGGTGTCGTTTCAAATACGCTACTCCCACTCTGCGCGCGTGCTGCGCCACACCTTTTCTTCTGCATCCCATACGCTGGCTACGATGCAGGGCGTTGGGTTGATACCTTCACACTGCGAGCCATGCACATCCGCCAGAAGCACCCGGAACGGGCCGATGTTCGCCATCTCCCAACCCTGATTGAGAAGCGAAAACGCACGATCCTCGATCAGGAAATGGGACATGCAACCGCCTGTACCACAATAGAGTGATGCAGCGGTCGAACACGAGAATCCACTTTCGTCCAGCCCCCAGTCCCGCTGGAGGTCTCCGTCCAGATCCACGCGGCGAACCGCACCGAACTCCAGGGCGAACTGTCCGTTCTCGAATTCAGAACAAGCCCTTTGGGCGGCTTCGACCTTTTCGGCCAACCGCGCCGGCAGCGCAGACCAATCTTGTGCAATTGCTGGACCAGTGTTGAATGCCGTCAAGATTGCACAGAGAAAGAACGCCCATTTCCGGGCATCGTCGCGGTTGCTCTTTCTGGCTATCTTAGTCTCCATTTTCGATTCTCCATCATGTACCTAAGGTTCCGCTGCATGGTTCGCCGGTGTTGTCACCGAATTCGATTTAGTTTCGTCACCATCACTGAAGACAAGGAATTTCGACCGTTCTTCGCCAAACAGCCCGAACTGGAACCCTGTCGGCGGCTGTGATCGAAAAAGCTGTGCGACGTCATCGCGCGAATGGTATCGCCATCAAAAGCAACGCTTACACTCCAAGGGTCGTCTGGCTCTCTCACGAAAGCGTTGTCGATGACCTTCTCTGCGGCACCATTTCCGCAGCAGACTATGCCTTCAGACGCTTCCATGATCCGAGATTTCGACACGCCGGAGTTGCAGGCTAAGCGCTGGGAATTGACCGCCGTGGACGAGCCTTTGAGCGTGGCGAAACCGATATCCAGTCCAACTTTCCGCACTTCCACCTTGGGGCTCCTTTCCCTGCAGAAGAGTACATCTGCAGTTCGCCGCGACGCGTGACAGTTGGGAGCAAACATCATCCGCGCAATCCATAATTCGAACACTGGCATTCGACAACTCGCTGCACTTTGCTTGAACGGCCGCTTTAAGCGCTTCGTCGCAGCAGACGGACGTAACTGGTGTGCTTTCTGCATGCGCGAATACTCCGGGCAGAGTTCTTGCAGTTTCGTGAGTAAATTCTATCGCGAGGCGAATAATCTTCAAGCGGCACTGTTGCACCGCGGCCCCCCATCAAAAACCATTTGCCATAGCGGTCTTTCATTCGAATATTTTTTTGTGCTCAAATATTCTCCGGATGATCGCAAAAGGTTGTGGCCGCGTTTGTGAAGTTAGTGGGGAGAGCTTATGGAAACAAAGGATCGAGTTCAGGCAAGCGTAGCGCCGTACGTTGATCGCGCACCTTTCACTAAGCTCACACTCGGAGCCTTGGCGTACTTCTTACTGCCCGGCATTGCCCAGGCCCAAAGTTCGCAATCTTGCGCTGAAGTTGGTGCTCCGCGTCAAGAATACACTGCTGGAACAGAGACCATTCTTAGCGGGCAGACGATATCTTCTACTGTTAAAACCTGCCTGCCAATTCCAAACGGGCCCATCACGGCGCTTCTGATTGGTAATTCCACCATAACGCCTTCTGGGGAAATTGAGCTGTATGTCCCGGGGCAGAGTCAAAATCCAGACAGAGCATCGGTACTGACTTTGTTGAACGTCGATGTCGCGGCAGGGAGCGGCGACTTTGTTTCACGGGAGGCCCTGACGACGCAAATCAACGGCAGACTACGAGTCAATATTGTAGGGACTTCGATAGGATCAGGACGGTCCATGACATTTGCGCCCGCAAATGGGAGTGATGTTGACCCAACCGAGGTATTTTTCCAATCAGACACGCCGTTAACTTACGATAATTTGACAGTAACAAACGCGACGGAAATCGCGTTTGGTGTGATCAACATTCAGACAAGAAGCGCTCAAGCGTCTGATTTTACACTGACCAACAGTTCAATGTCGGCCACCAGCAATATGGTGATCGGTGCTGGTTCAACACTTCGGCTTGACGCGTCCAGCAGCTTAACCACGGTCGATTTTGATAACTTTGGTACTCTGGCCGGCAACGGCACCGTGAACGCATTCAATTTCAACGTGAGAAATGGCGCTGTTCTTTCACCGGGCTCCTCGATTGGGACGTTGAATATTAATAGTGCAATTTCCTTCGCTGCGGGGTCGACGATTTTGTCGGAAGTCGACCCCGCAGCGGCACAAAAAGCGGATCTGGTTTCGTCAACAGACGCAGTCACTGGTATCAACAACGCCACCATACAAGTCGAAGCCGCTCGTCCAGGCTTGACTGCGCAGGACTATGCTGCTGGCAACGACTACACGGTTTTTCAAGCCTCGCGTTTCGATGGAAACTCCCCAACTCTTGTTGCCGGAGGATCTCTGCCCGCCCTATCCAGTCTGAGTATCTCAAACACGCCAACCGCAGACGGTAGAATTGATATTGCGTTTTCGACCCTCCCCGTTTCGAGTTTACCGCAACATCCATCAGTTGTTGGATCTCCCAATGCAAGCAACCTTGCTGGTGCGGTGGCCAACACCACAAACACGTCTCCAGGAACCAACCTGACCAACGGCACAACCTTGGGCAACACCGTTAACACGCTTACCAATTCAGGCCTGGCTGGGTTTAACCGTGTGCACGCAGAACCCTATTCCTCCAATTTGACCGTTGGGCTTGAGCAACTTGACCTGATAACCAACACTGTGCTGAGCCACGCTGACTGCCGCAAGTATCAAGCGGTTGGCTTCAGCAATGCGGATCAACCCGTTGCAGCAGGCGAAATCGACACGGCCCTGAGCCCGAGTGGCGCAATTGACTGCTCTGATCGGCGCTGGTGGATCGACACGGCCTATGTGAGCGGGGACGTTGATGGAAGTAACGGCCTTGGGACATTCGACTATTCGCTGGGCACCATTTTGGTTGGAGCGGACGTCGCAAGTACGGATCGAGGTGTGGTCGGCGTTTACGCAGGCTTCGGGACATCCTCCATGGATGAGCACGATCAAGTCGATCAGGACTTTTCGACCGACAGCTATCACGTGGGCGTCTATGGGCGTACGACAACCGGAACATGGGAGTTCTCTGGGCTGATCGGTTACATGTTCGGTGAAACCGACGCCAAGCGGCGAAACCCTTCTGTTGATGGCTTTACGGGCGGCGAAGCAAAGTCAGATTTGGACCAAGAGGGAATCCACGCCGGTATCCAGGCACGGAAGCTGTTTAGCCTGGACAACGGTGCTAGGGTTTCTACGGTTTTTGGATTGAACTACGGACGCATCAGACAAGGCTCAGGCACAGAAACCGGCGGTGGCGATTTCAACTATTCCATTGAAAAAGCGAACGCAGAGTCTCTGGTCGCTTCCATTGGAGTTGACTATCAACAGGACTTCTTGACAGCGAATGGCTTGCTAACCCCAATCGCCTTTGCCCGGTATGAATATGACTTCTTTGCCAACAAGGACAATGAGCACGAAATCACTGTAACAAGCCCGATATTTGGGACATTCACGCAAGTCGGACAAAACCGAGGGGCAAACGGCTTCGTTCTTGGTCTGGGGCTAGGGTATCAGATCTCTGATCTGGCCAGACTAACGGCAGGATATGGCTATTCAGTTCGCTCCAACGGCCAAGAACATGGCCTCGGTGCAAACTTAAGCGTTCGGTTCTGATTAGGGCGGACCGACGAAGAGGAGTGGTAAGCTAGCTGCAACAACTTGCGGAAGCTATCGTGGCGGTGTGAACTTCATTCTCTAGCGATCAAAATTTGGGGATATTAAAAACATAAAGCCGCGATTTCTTGGCATCGTCTGTCAGGATATAGAGAAGCCCTTTGGTCTCATCGAGAGCGATTCCTTCGGGATGTTTAACTTCCTTTTGTTTGCCATCTTCTGTGAACGTCAAACTGATAGACTTTACGGACTTGAACTCTGGATTGTAGATGAAGATTTGACGTCCTTTGTCGCTCAAAATCCAAAGAGAACGTGAGGACGGGGACCAGGCTAAGCCGCTCAAATCCAGTTCATCGTCATTCACGCGATCAGACACAAAACCAGATTCGCGATACAAAGGGATGATTTCATCAATCTCAGTTAGCTCTGGTGACAATACTAACAACAGCCGCGGCTGCCCTTCGATAACCACGAATACTCGCCCGGTGTCCGGATCGACGGTGATGCCCTCAGGTCCCTTGTTCAAAGGATTGCCGAGGAGCATTTCAGCAGCGGCCGAGTAGCCCTTGAGGGCGGCAAGTCGAACTGTTGTTATTTGAATGGGGTCGGACGGGTGAAGGACTAGAATTGATCGATCAGTTTCCTGAAGCACCAAAACAGAACCATCTTTTCGTGATGTGACGCCCTCCAGATCTGACCCCGCCAACGAAGGCAGCTTGAAAGAGTTTCCTAATGCCCCGTCGACTCCAAGTAGGTGCAGTTTAGGTTCAGCGTCGCTTACTGACCACAAGAAGCCTTCAGCGTTGGACAGAGACAATCCGGAAGGCTCCGAGAAGCCCTCCGATTTATCCGCCACCTTGAATGAGTCGATGAGTGTCAAGCCGGGACTCTCGGCATGGGCGAGCTCGATCCAAGCCAGAAATGCAAAAGTAGTGCTTGTATAAGAAGCAAATGTCCCAAGCTTGGGGAAGCACCGTGAGAATCCAAGTTTCGACCGAAGTAGCTTGTGTTCTGACATTGGATTTTCTCGCGCTTGGAACACATCCCTGTATCAGCGTTCGTATCACAGTCCGGATGCGATGTCCGAAGAATGCAAGGTAATCTCTTTACCTGATCCCGCCTGTTGCGATTGAATTGGACAAGATTTGCCTTTGGCGGAACGCAATCTGCTAGCGTAAGCAGGAAGGAAGTTAAGTTGAACAAGGCTTTCCCACTAATGGCAGGGTTATTGATGGCGTTGTTGCCAAGCGCTGCGTTGTCACAAATCGACCCCGCGACCATGTTGGCCGGTACTTCGGAGTCGGAGATACTTATCGAACGGCGTTGGACGCAGTTTCGTGGTAAACAGGAACTGTATTTTTTTACTCTCGACGTCATCGTAACTGTCATATTGACTGGACTGATCGTTTATCACCCTGTGAGGCGGAGAGCCCGCAGAAGTGTCAGCGATATCGTCATGCCGCGACTGTTCTTCCTATACGCGCTTGTCGGCATGGCGGTTGGGTTTCTGGTCGTACAGCACGGATCAATGATCGGGTTCGTGATTTTTGGAATAGGAGCTCTGTTAAGGTTCCGATCAAATATGGATGACCCGGTCGACACGGTGGAAATGATCATAGTCACCGTGCTTGGGCTCGCGGTAGGGCTGGGCTTGCCCTTAATGGCCACACTGGTGGCGGTTGTATGTTGGTGTTTCATTTGGCTCGGTGGACGAAACAAGGGCGTGGAAATTTCGCTCAAAGCTTCAGACGAAGAACACTCATTGAACGTCAGCGGGGCCATTGAAGCCATGGCGGCAGACGCTGGTTGGAAGCTGATCAGAAAACACCACGTCCCCGGAAAATCTCGGGTTTCATTGCTTTTCATCACCTCGGGTGGACTTTCAGAAGCCCGGATAGAAGAGATGATAAACGATCTGGTCCCTGATAAAGTTGAGCTGAAACTCAACCTCTAATCATTTCACAAGGTCTAAGCGTTTCAACACCGCATTCGGGGATCTGATCTCTTTCGGGAGCGACTTGAAGTTTGCTGACCTTTCGAAATCAGGCCCTCGATATACTGCTATCCCAAACTCTCCGTTTGGTTGGAACGTAACATGAGTGAAGCTGTGAGGTGATTTGGCATTGTCACCAATAAGCCGTCGCGGGCCACCTCCCAAACAAGCTTGGGAAACATAAGCCACACCGTCTTTCCAGCCTGGGTAGAAGGCATGATGGTGCCCTGACAAATGCAGTACGACACCGCTTTCCAGGTGGATTTTTTCAAGTGTCGGATCACCGATGATTTCGCGTT
>NZ_JBQFUL010000014.1:0-51795 GCF_056539165.1 Ruegeria sp. BC7
CAATTGATCCACCGGATCAATCGCTTAACGTCTTCACCGCGTCAGGCTCATAACCTGAAGGTCAGAGGTTCAAATCCTCTCCCCGAAACCACTTGGGTCGAACAGAGTCTCGAACAAGCCGCCTCAGGGCGGCTTTGTTCATTCTGGGGCAACCCAATCATTGCTGCCAAGGCACCCTCCAGTTTGATCTGCACGCCATCTCGTTCATGTTTGATCGTTACACGTTCGATCAAGCCCCGGATAATCTCCAAGGCCCCTAACCTCGCAAAAATTCGCAAGGGATTGGAGGGACACTCATCATGAACTGTTTCAAGGGAGTTTGCGCCGCAGGGTTTTTGATTTTTTCTCAACCAATCGATGCGCTTGCGCAGGATCAGCTAACTCCCGAGATGCAGAAAGCAATCGAGTTCTTCGGTCAAGCGGGAAACCCTGAAGGACGATGGATTGAAGGCGAAACGATGGTGCCGCACGTTGAAGCGGCATCCCACTTCAATGCCGCCATGCTCTACTATCCGGGAACTGAGGAACTGCAGGACAACGAAGTCCGCGTGAGCTTTATGGGTTCGACATATTACCCATCACAGGATCAATCCGGGATGAGCATATATGTTGAACTCGGAAATGGTGATCGTTTCGTTTTTGACATGGGGATTGGTTCACTGCGGAACTACAACAGCTTCTCCGTGCCCTTCAATACGATCAATCACGTCTTCATTTCCCATCTCCATATGGATCATGTGAGCGACCTGCCATACTTCACGATGTTCCGGCCTATTCAAGGCGGCTACACTCCATTGAATATATACGGCCCGAGCGGATCTGAACCTCAATATGGAACGCAGCATTTCGTCGATAGCATGATGGCTATGACAGCCTGGCACCAGGATAGCTTTAATGCATGGCCAGTCGGCGAAGGCTATAGCCCCAACGTAGTGGAATTCGACTACATGGATGAGGGTGGAACAGTCTACGAAGCCAACGGCGTCAAAATTACCCATTGGCCAACTTCACACACCAAAGATGGCGCGACGAGCTACAGATTGGATTGGAATGGCAAAAGCCTTTGCTACACCGGTGACAATCGCCCGAACAGCCTGACCATAAAGTATTGCGAGGGTGTGGATATGCTGATCAGCGAAGTGCAAACAGCCACTGTTTCTGTGACCTCACGCGCACTTGGAATGCCGGCTGCAATGGCAGCATACACAATCGACACATCGCACACGCCGGCTTATGGCCTGAGTTATATTTGCGAGCAAACACAGCCTAAGGTCTGCGTCGCCTCGCACTATAGCTATGACGATGTCTTTAACAATGAAACGGTCGCTGAAGTGCGCTACCACTACAAAGGTGCGTTTGCTTTCGGTGCGCCGGACCTCGTCGTTTTCAACTTGCACGGTGACGGAAAAGTATGGTGGCGCGAGGGGGTCACAGGTGAATCCAATCAGGTTCCGCGGCCTCTATATACAGATGACGAGATCACGTTCCCTGCTCCAAAACATCAAGTCTATGATGTGATTAATGAGACGATCGAAGCCAACGAGATCGATCCGGAACTCTGGTATCCACCCGGAAAAAAACCTGAGCTAGTCCGTGAGTGGCCGATGACCGAAGACATCACGATACCCAATCCATTTGCCAACTGACGCTCGGCACATGCGTATTGCAGCAATACTGCTGGTTTTCATGTTCCTGTCCTCGGCTGGCTACGCAGAGTCCGCCCGACCTGTAGATTGGAGCGACCTCGGCGCCGAATTGTCGTCCAAGGACAACCCGTACTACGGGTTGACTGCGGACGAAGCCAGATTGGTCGGCGTTCTTGTGCATACCCAGACCGCACGGACGGCAGGCAAAGCACTCTCTCCCAGGGCGCTGCAAGGAGAAAATCTTGCGATCTCAGCTTTGGAAAGTGTCGGAATAGACGGTCCGGCCAAAGTCGCCGATTTAGCGGCGTTTGGTGAAAAATTGAAAGCTAGCCGCACCGAACTCAATGAAGGCCTTTTGAACCAATCGATAGAAATTCCGGGGTTCGTGTTGCCGCTGGACTTCGATGGCAGAAGGATCACCGAGTTTGTTTTGGTGCCATTTGCGGGCGCTTGCGTGCATACGCCGCCTCCACCCAGAAACCAAATGATAGTGGTCAACTACCCGGAAGGTTTTTCGATAGATGGATTGTTTGAAGCTGTCGTGATCTCCGGGCGACTGACCAGAGGTGACGGAATACGATCTGTAGGATTTTCCGATGGCGTTTCGTCCCTCGATATTGGGTATCAGATGGAAGCAGTGTCTGTTGACCCGTTGTGAGAAACAGTGGGCTGTTTTGTCCGCAAGGCAGACATTCAGTCAGTTCAACTCGCGCGCCTCATCATCACCCAAGCCCCGCCCGATCTTCCCCGTTTTGTTACACGAAGAGGGTGATATTTATACTTGGTTGCAACATGTGTCCCAATTCAATCGACGACCGAATTGTCATGAAATGCTGAGTTGGATCGAGAGAGAACGACTCTTGGCAAGCCCAACCGTGCCAGCCTAGCTAGGACCGAATAACAGTGTTGTGCTAAAAGGAGGTGTAACGCTCGGCGCAAGGTTTCCTGTGCCTATTGAAAACAATCTGCCTAGGTTCCAGGCCCGAGTTGCTTCAGATCGCTTTTTGAAAACGAAAGTGTCTCGGTATGATTGAATTCAGCAGGTCACCACTTTTGGATAGTGTTGCCACTTGGCTGATGAAAAGTGGCCTTCGCGATACCAAGGCCGAGGACGTCGTTCAAGGTTTTGGCAATCTTTTGGTTTCTGCGGGTATACCCGTCGTCAGGATCAACATCGGAGGCATGGTCCTGCATCCAAATTTCGGTGCGCTGAATGTAATTTGGACGGTTCGTGACGACCAAGCAAAGGCGGAACTGACGCCAAGAGATCAGCTTGCGACGCCTGGGTTCCGCAATTCTCCTTTTTTTGATCTGGCGCATAGCGGCGAGTCATTCCGACGCTACAAACTGGAAGACGGGCTGACCAAGCCCAGCTTTCCGATCCTTGAAGAGCTTAGATCAGACGGCGTGACTGACTACCTCGTTCAATTTGAGAGCTATCATCGCGATGACACCAGTCGTTGGTCGGATTTTCCACCGGGAATGGAGGGCGTCATGATGTCGATTACCACACGTCGTATTGGCGGATTCAGTGATTCCGAAATCAACTACATTCGGGCGCTTATGCCTGCCTTGGCCTTGGTCATAAAGAACGCGCAATCGCGAATTCTTGCGCAGGGTTTGATGGACGCCTACCTCGGAAGCTATTCAGGAAACCGTGTGCTGGATGGCGTCATCGAGCGCGGCGACGGAGGGGCGATCGATTGCATTTTGTTTTACTGTGATCTTAGAAACTCCAGCCGATTGGCCGAAGACATGCCAATGGACCAATACCTTGCGTTGATTAACGACTATTTTGACTGCACGGCAGGGGCCGTCGAAGACCACGGCGGTGAAATCCTCAAGTTTATCGGCGATGCGGTTATGGCGATCTTCCCGGTTGACAAAAAGTCGAGGCCAGCGGTCGACATGTGCCGCGCCGCATTGTCTTCTGTGTTGGAGTGCCTCGCCCGCGCGAAGGAAAAGAACATCGTCTGGCAAAAGCACGGAGGCAAAATCGAGTTTGGAATTGCCTTGCATAGAGGTTCCGTAATGTATGGAAACGTTGGTACGGAACGCCGGCTGGATTTCACCACGATTGGCCCGGCGGTTAACCAGGTCAACCGGCTTGAAGGTTTGTGCAAGCCTCTGAAAACACCTTTGGTAATGTCCTCGGAATTTGCAGCCGACGTTACGACGCGGCTTGAGCCTTTGGGACGGCATCAATTGGCAGGCATGTCGCAATCAACGCAGGTTTACACTCTCCCCGAGTTTGCACCACGGGCCGGTTGAAGTCGCTTGTTCAATCGTTTCAACTGGCAATCTGCCCATGACGAGCCGTCTCGGGTCGTGCTGCTGGTATAGAGCGACCGAATTTCCACCACCGCAGCAGAATCGGTTCAGCGATCACTTCCCTCGCTCGAAGGGCGATTAAGTTGTTGTTCAAAGCGTTTTTGAATTTCGGCCAGTTCTTCGATCGCTGCGCGGATGTCAGAGCTGTCCAGAACATTGACTTCGACGTGTTCGCCGATGTGAGACAATTTCCGGGTTTCACTGAAACGCGCTTCTTCGGTCAGGCCGCCAACCTCAAAATATCTGACCGATCTGGCGAAACCTTTTGGTGTAATTTCGCCTTTCAACTTGCTGTCTACATGGTCCTCAATCAGCGAAAGCGTATTCTGATCAACAAGTATGGTGTCGGGTTCTGCCATTTCCTGTAAACGTGCCGCAAGGTTTACCGGGCTGCCCAGCACTGTGTAATCCAACCGCTGCTCGGATCCGAAGTTTCCGACAGTACAGTATCCGGTCGCTATCCCCATGCGGACTTGCAGATCGCTCGGGACTCCGTTTTTCTTCCAATATCCCTGTAGGGAGGAAATGCGCTCTTGCATCTTCAATGCCATTTCCACGCATCGTAGGGCGTCTTCCACATCCCCCTGTGTTTCGGGGTCACCGAAAAACACCAACACCGCGTCGCCGATAAATTTGTCTATGGTCCCCCCATACTCAAGCGCAACATTTGTCATCTCCGAAAGGTACGAGTTGATGACGATTGCCAGTCGCTCAGGTTCAAGGGTGTCGCTTAAATCAGTAAAGTGAACGATATCCGAGAAGAATATTGTGAGGTTTTTTCTTTTGTGCGTCAGAGACGTATCTTCAGTTTCCGAGAATATGCTGTTGTAAATTTGCGGAGAGAGATACTTTGCCAACCTGTTGGCCAGATTTTCAAGCTGTCTGCTTTTTTCTTCTATAAGCTCTCGGTCTTTGATTTTTTGGCTCAAAAGTTCTTCACGCTCGCGCCGCAAATTCCACTCGTCCGTGCGGTCGACGAACTGGCCCTGTACACCGTTTAGATAGGAAAAGTCGCTATCGGATGTATGCGCCGAGAGCAGTGAAAAGAAACGATTTTCGCCGTTCACTGCAATTTCGACTTTTGGCAGCAGGACTGATCCTTTTTCGTTCAGATCCTCAATGTACTTATCAATTTGAGTTCCGGGTATCCCAAGTTGTTCCAATACGTCCGGCATCGAAGCATTCGTGACGTTGCCCAGAATGGGAAAGAAATTCCGAAAGTTGTCATTGACCCTTTGTATTTCGAGCTCTCGATTGGCGAAGTATGCTGCTGTTATTGCGTTTCTGAAGTTGAAGAAACTTAGATCCAAAATTGTTTTTTGGTTAAAGAACTGTTCAGCATTCATTACCGAGATCCCTTACTCTTTGGGCACAAGTCAAGTCGGGGGAAGCTACCACACATGAATTTGGGAAATAGCAGCAGGCATTCACTCTGATCCTGCTGAACCTCCCCCTTACTGCCCGGACCACCCCAAGACTGAACAGCAAGATTATTTCTGTATGTATTCTGAATAAGTCTAAACCATTGCGACGTCGAGCCAATTGCTTGTCATTTTTTGACACTGAGGATTAATCCTCCTCAGCTTTGGATACACCTGCTTCCTAGTAGTTAAGCGGGGTTTGCCGAATGTCTGCTTGGCTTGTTCGTTGACATTGATCCTTATCCAACTGTCCATTGAGGGGGCGCAGAGGGAAAGGGGAAGGGATGTCAGACATCCAGAAGCCGGATACTTTCGCTGCACTCGAAAGGCGCGAGTGGGCGAAACCTGAAGTAGCACAGTCCTATGCGACAGTGTTTGCCAAGGCCGCAGACATGGTTGTCCCGACCTTGGTTGCGGCGGTTCGGGCTGGACCGGGCGTCGCTGCCCTCGACCTATGTTGTGGTCAGGGCAATGTTGCGGCGGGTTTGTACAAGGCAGGTGCGCGTGTGACGGGGTTGGATTTCTCG
Source organism: Ruegeria sp. BC7 (assembly GCF_056539165.1). Lineage (NCBI taxonomy): Bacteria > Pseudomonadati > Pseudomonadota > Alphaproteobacteria > Rhodobacterales > Roseobacteraceae > Ruegeria > Ruegeria sp. BC7. Next base: position 5,926 of record NZ_JBQFUL010000014.1, read on the forward strand.
CCGGCTATGCTCGATATGGCCCGATCTGCCGTGCCTGATGCCCAGTTCGTCGAGGGCGATGCCATGTCTCTCGACTTTGAGGATCAGACATTTGACGCCGTGACGATCGGGTTCGGGATGCCGCATGTTCCGGACCCGCCGCGAGTTTTGGCCGAGGCCCGCCGCGTTCTCCGGCCCGGTGGGCGGGTGGCGTTTTCAGTCTGGTGCGGGCCGGACGTTGACACGGCTCTTGGGTATGTCTTTGGCGCCATTGGCCAATATGGGTCTCCAGAAATATCCTTGCCACCTGGCCCCGGAGCCAATGACTATGCGGATCCGGCAATCGCCTTTCCAGTGTTGGAGAGGGTCGGATTTACCGATTGCCATCAATCCATTGTTGCATCCAAGTGGCGCGTTGGTGATCCCGGCGCGCCCTATGATTTCTTTCTTGAGGGGACAGCCCGCGGTGGTGCCCTTTTGCGCCCGCAACCCCCGGAGTGTGCAGCGGCCATCCGAGCAGCGGTAGTGTCAAAGGTGCTCGAGAAACACGGCGCCGGACCTGAATGGGACGTGCCAATTCCCGCTGTTGTGACAGTGGCAACCGTCGCCTAGACAGTCCTTTCAGACTGACCCCGTGGCATGAGACGCAGTGTTCTGTGTAGTGGCCCCGTCAGGTCGTCAGGTCTCAGTTCCGCAATTCATGATCTGCAGTGACGTTCGTACTAATGCTGCATATAGCCCGTGCACAAAGGTTTTTTGTTCATCTCGGCCTACTTCAATGCGGAAGCGTTAGTACGGTCGTGAGTGTCGCCGTTGTCGCCAGAACCACGAAAACGACTAGCGCTTCAATTTCGATGGATCGGGCGAGATGTTGCGCTGCTTTTGCGTCTCCGGCTTGCATGGCCGGAACAAACCGGAATTTATTGGCAGCGGCGAGGATCAACAGCAGCCCTACAAGGAACACTTTGAACAACAGTGCCCGCCCGTAGCCGGTGAACAAGAGCCCTTCGAGATTGCCGACAAGCAACCAAGCCATCCAGAGACCTGTAACGATCAAAGCTGGTACGACCATTGCAGCAGCTTGCCCAAACCTATGCCCCAGTTCAGCAGCAATGGTCACGTGCTCAGGCATCAGAGCCAACCTCCGCAACGGGCTAAAAATACCCAGCCAGAAGGCCACACATAGCAGGTGCATCACGAGCAAGAGTTGGACACCAACACTCTCTAGTTCGGGCATGTGCCCGATCTGCGCAAAGGACCACAGAGCCAACGCACCACCCACCAGTGCGACCCAGTGACCAAAGCGAGGAATGGACAATCCTATAAGGATCAATGCTGCGCCGACAACTCGGTAAACTAGTACGTCGCCTACGGACGTCTGCCAAAGTAGACCAAGCATCGCCGGGTCGAACATCCCATCCAAGCCGCCTGTCAGGGCAGCGCCACGAAGCAGGAAACCAACTATCGTTGCCACGAGAGAAAGCCATGCCAACACCATGGCTTGGCGTTTCATCGCAAGGCTTATTGGAGTGATCAAACCCGAATAGAGGCTATTTACGATGACAATCCCGGTAGACCCCGCAAATCCGATGTAGAGCATTAGCTTTGCAAGGATTGCAGCAATTCCCCAGATGTCTGGCATGCTCATTCCACGGTAAAGGAGAACTCGCCCTGCATCGCGTGGCCGTCTTCACCTAAGCCACGCCATTCGATGACATATGTACCCGTTCCGCTGGCCGGCAATGGGATCGTGAACGCCTGACCAAAACTTGTCTGGCCAGCCAGATGCAAGCGTATGGCCGAGGCCTCATCATGGGCCATTTCTATCCGTGTCAGCCGGATGTCCTTGGAGAAGTTGAGGGCGATCTCAGCAGGCACAGTGGGCACTGTAGTCCCATCGGCTGGGGTTGTTTCTTCGATCTTGGAATGTGCCAGTACGCCGCTGGGAAGCACAGCAATGAGTGCAAGTATTGCGATCTTCTTCATGGTGCTGCCCTCGGTCTACTCTGTTGGCATGCTGGATACCACGAATGTACGCGATCGCAATTGCGACGTCACCTCACGTCAAACATGCCACGGATGACATGTTTGTTTGAAGCGGTGCGGCTTTAAGCCTGAAAGCTGTTTTCGAGGGCGCGGAACCCTCCCAGAAAGACATCGTTCTCGACAAAGCGGTGCCAGTGGTCGGTTTGCCCGTCGCCAGCCTCGAATTCAGCCCACCATTCGGCGAAGGTTTCACCGCGATCTGTGATGGGCGAGAATTTCATTCTGGCGACGTAGTCTACGAACGGCAGTGGACCATTCGGCAGCATGTCATATGTCAGTTCGCGGTCTGTATGTGAGAGCGACAACAGAGTTTCCCGGATACGTCCCGATCCGTCAGTCAGTGCGAAATTGCGAACGCAGCCGATCTCGCCGTTGGCCCGACCTTCCTCGATCCGGCTGTCGGTGGCCGCCGGGTGCCAGTTGGGGAGACTGTTGAAATCACGCACGCGCTCCCAGACCTGATCGACCGGCACAGCGATGATGGTTGAGGAATAAGCTCGGATCATTGGGGCATTCCTTCTGTTACGCGCGCGCCGCGACGCAGTTTGCCAAATTCGGCAGTCTGGGCCGTTATCGCCCGTTCGGTGGGTAGGCGTTCCATCGAGGACGCACCATAGAAGCCATGGCAATCAGGGCAGAGATCAAGGAATTTCTGCGCGTCCTCAGGCTCGGCCAGTGGACCGCCGTGACAGATAAAGATCAGGTCGTCGCGATAGGCGCGCGCGGCGGCGGCCCATTCGTCGTAGAGCCGCGCGCACTCGGCGATATCCGGTGCGCTGTCACCGGCTCCGATCGATCCGCCGGTTGTCAGGCCAAAATGTGCCACGATCACGTCCGCACCCGCCTTGGCCATTTCTGCGGCGTTATCGGCACTGAACACGTAAGGCGTGGTCAGCAAGTCGCGTTCGCGGGCTTTGGCGATCATTTCGACCTCCATGTCGTAGGACATGCCAGTCGCCTCAAGCTCGCGGCGGAAGCGTCCATCGATGATCCCGACGGTAGGAAAATTCTGAACTCCGGCGAAACCCATCGCGCTTAGGTCGTCCAGAAATTTGTCCATGATACAGAACGGGTCGGTGGCGTTTACCCCAGCCAGAACGGGCACATTCTTTACAACAGGCAGAACCTCGCGCCCCATGTCGACGACGATTTCATTGGCGTTGCCGTAAGACATGTAACCGGCCAATGATCCCCGGCCCGCCATGCGATACCGGCCAGAGTTGTAGATGACGATCAGGTCAATGCCACCCGCCTCTTCGCATTTCGCGGATAGTCCGGTGCCTGCGCCTCCGCCCACGATGACCTTGTCAGCCGCAATTTTCGCCTTCAGGCGGTTGAGGATTTCCGTGCGTCCCGTGACGGCCATTTCAGGTATCCTTCCCGATGTAGATTTCATTGAAATTGCTGATCGCAGCCTCGGCAAAGGCGGGATCGTTGATGTGCATGTCCAGTTCGACAAGTTGTCGGTCCGGAGTCTGGATCACCGTGTCGCGCAGCGCCTGAAAAAGTGCGTCATTCGCGGCCGGGTCATGAAAGGCGCCGCCTTCGATATCCAGCGCCGAGACACCGCGAAGCGGCAACAGAAAACGGACCGGACCGTCGCAGGCGTTCAGCTTGTTGCCGATCCATGTGCCGATCTGTGCGCATTCCTCGGACGTGGACCGCATCAAGGTGACCTGTGCATTGTGGTGATAGAAATTGCGCCCTTTGAACTGGGCGGGAACGGATTCCGGCGCCCAGAAATTCGCCATGTCGAGCGCCCCGCACGATCCCACATAAGGCAGTTTTGTACGCGCGATACTGTCCAGCCGTTCTTCGCCAGCGCTGAGCATTCCACCCACGATCAGGTCGCAAATCTCGGTCGTGGTGATGTCGAGCACACCGGCCACATCGCCCTGATCGACCAATTGTTCCATCGACCGGCCTCCGCTGCCGGTGGCGTGGAACACCAGGCAATCATAGTCGCTGGCTAGCCCATCAGTTATGGCTTGTACCGCAGGGGTCGTCACGCCGAACATCGACAGGACCAATGCGGGGCGGTCGTCGGAGTTTTCGGGAACATCGTTTGTCATCATGCCCGCAAGTGCGTGGGCCGCATTGCCCAGCAATCGACGTGAAACCCGGTTCAGACCGGACACGTCCGTCACCGGGTGGAACATGTTCACATCCGACGCGCCAACATAGGCCGAGACATCACCCGAGGCTAAGGTCGATACCAACACCTTGGGCACCCCGATCGGCAAAGCCTGCATAGCAGGGGCAATTATCCCAGAACCACCCGAACCGCCCAATCCAATGATGCCGCCCAGATCGTCGCGGCCCAGCACGAAGGCAGACAGAGCGCGCGACATCTCGGTTACGGCTTGTCCGCGATCGTTGACGAACACTGCGGCCGGGCCGTCGGGGTGGCTGGCGGCGACGCTGGCGGCCGTTACATCCACGCCGGTCTCGCCGCCCTTTGTGCCGACATTGACGAGAACGGTTTCCACCCCTGCCGCGTCGATCAGATCGCGCACATATCGCAATTCCGGCCCTTTGGTGTCGGCGGTGCCGATCACGTAAGCTCTTTTTGGCATCCTTTCTCCCTCCCTTAGCCCGACTGACCGGGTTCAAGCCCAAGATGGCTTTTTTGCATCACCGGATCGTTTTCCAGAGCTTCTGCTGTCATCCGCTCGACGACTTCTCCACCAACCATGATGGCCACATCCTGTACGGCCGCTAGCGCTGCGTGCATGTTTTGCTCGACCAGCAGCACCGCGATACCTTCGCGTGCAATCAATTCGATCAGGTCAATCACGTCAGAGACAATCGCCGGGGCCAGTCCTTCGGTGGGTTCGTCCAACACCATCAGGCGTGGATTCAGCAACAAGGCGCGCCCAATCGCCAGCATCTGCTGCTCGCCACCGGACAGTCTGTTGCCCAGATTGCGGCGGCGTTCCTTGAGGCGCGGGAACGTCTCGTACACGCGGTCAATCGACCAGGCTCCACCCTTGCGTTCGACAATCTTCAGATGTTCCTCTACCGTCAGAGACCGGAAGACTCGCCGCCCCTGCGGCACATAGCCGATCCCCATTTGCGCACGTCTCTCAGGGGGCAGGCCGGTCATATCCACGCCATCAAACCGAATTTCCCCGGCGGAATGTGGATGCAGCCCCATGATCGCGTTGCAGAGACTGGTTTTTCCCATCCCGTTGCGGCCAAGAATACCCAATGGGCGCGCGTCGAGGCTCAGATCGACCCCGTGCAGAACGTGGCTCGAGCCATAGCGCAAGTCCACTCCGCGGATCTCAAGCAGATCATCAGTGGCCATGAGCACCTCCGATATATACGCGGTGTACGTCTTCGTTGCGCATGATCTCGTCGGGCGAGCCTTCGGCCAGCATCCGCCCGTTATAGAGGACCGAGACACTTTCCGAGGTCTGCAAGGCAATATCCATATCGTGCTCGATCAACACGACTGTCACGTCCTTGGGCAAAGACATAAGCAACGCGCTGAGTTTCGGGCGTTCGGCAGGTGACAACCCTGCCGCCGGCTCGTCGAGCAACAGAATTTTTGGGTTCTCGGCCAGCGCGATCCCGATCTCAAGCTGCCGCCGCTGACCGTGGCTGAGTTCCGAGGTTTCGCGGTCCAGTACGTCGGTGACGCCTGCAACCTCGGCCAGTCGTTCGGCCTCGGCCAGCCGATCATCGCTGGCCCTTAGGGGCAAAACCTGCAGCCAGCCGCCGCGCACACCCGCAACGGCAAGAAAAAGCGTGTCGCGCACGGTCAGGCCGTTGAACAGGTGGGCGTGCTGATACGTGCGGCGCAGCCCACGTTGAATTCTCTTGTTGATCGGCTCGCGCGTCACGGTATCGCCAAACAAGGTGATCGAGCCGGTTGTGGCGCTGGTATCCCCGGTCAGCACGTTGAACAGGCTGGTCTTGCCCGCTCCGTTCGGTCCAAGGATCGCGCGACGCTCGCCGGGGCGGACGGTCAGGTCGATATCCTGAACCGCCCAAAACCCGCCAAAGCGTTTACCAATGCCCCGGACCTCCAGGGCATTGGCGGTGTTATCTGAAAGGCTTACGGGCACGAGGGGTTGTCCCGGCTAACCGGACCCGACGCCAGGAAGACGTCTTCGTCCTGCCCCAGCAGCTGATCCACATCGCGCACAACCTTAACGACGCGATTACCCAGCGAGCCGTCATCACGTTCGTAAACTTCGGTCACAAAGTTGTCGATCACGCCATTGCGGTTCTTGTCCAGGCGCATAGTGCCACCGGTGGGCGTGGTGAAGGTCAGGTCATTCAGCGCAGCGCGGAAGGCCGCTTGGTTGTCCGACAGATCGCCGTCCACCTCGTCCAGCGCCAGCATCGCGGCCTTCGCGCTCATGTAGTAGTGATGCGCAAAGATCGAGGGGGCCGAGAAGCCATCCGGGAAGGCTTCGGTGTAGCTGGCGGTGAAGGCCTTCCACTCGTCGCCGTCATAGTCGCCAACGGTCGGAGTGCCAGCAGGTGCGCCCACCAAAAGTTTCTTGAACGGGCCTTTGCTGTCCAGGATCGACTGGTCGATGGTGATCGAGCCACCAATGATCGGCTTTTCGCCTCCAGCCTGGCTATACTGGGTCAGGAAGTTCACGGCATCCGCGCCACCCAGCGCGACGAACAACGCATCAACATCATCCGGGATCGAGTAAACAACCGAGGAATAGTCCTTGTTGCCGATCGGGGTCCAGAACTTCTCGGGCACCGTGCCGCCTGCCTCACAGAACTCGGTCATGAAGCCCAGAACCTGCGTATAGGGGAAGGAATAGTCCTCGGCGATTACGGCTACGGATTTGTAGCCCATGTCGTTATAGGCGTAGTCGCCCACACCGACCATCCACTGCGCGCCATCACCGCCAAAACGGTAGAAGTTCTCGGAACCGCCGCGCAGCGTTGTGTCCTGCGCGGCCGAGGAACCGTTCAGGAAGGTCACGCCGGGATAGGATTTGGAAAGGTCACGCAGCGCCAGACCTTCAGAGCCTGACAGCGGGCCGACGATGATATCGACGCCGTCCTGTTCGATCAGCTTTCGCGCCGCGTTCACGGCACTGTCGGGGCTGGCGTCGGACGACATAGTGATGACTTCGATCTTGTTGCCGTCAACCTCTCCTCCAGTTTCAAGCACCGCCAGTTCCGCGCCGCGAATTCCGTCCTGACCCAGCGCGGCAAACGCGCCTTCCAGGATCGAGATCACACCGACCTTGACGTCTTCGGCAGATGCCGGGACCGCCACTGCGCACAAGGCAAGTGCGGATGCAGCCATTTTGAGCTTGTTCATTTCTTAGGTTCCTCCCTATGAGTTTGCTCAGACAGTTGATTTTTCTTTAGTTTCCGGGGTGCGCAGGCGGGCAAGCCAGTCGCCGGCTAGTTGTTGCAATCCGCCCGGAGCGACGATGACGATCAGCAGCAGGACAGCGCCGATCAGCGTGTTAAACCGCTCGCGGTCGATCAGATCGACGGCGAAAGTGTCCAGAAGGACAAAGACCACGGCTCCGACGAAGGCTCCACCGGGGTGGCGTAGACCGCCGATTACCGAAATGATCAGGATGTCGATGATGGGTCCAAGGCCGACCGAGAAGGACGAGATACGCTCTTGATACCAGACGTTCAGGATGCCACCGGTCCCTGCCAGCAGACCCGAAAAGGCAAAGGCAGCTATGATTGGTGTGGTGACAGAAATTCCCAGCGCAAAAACACGCCCGGGCGCATCCCGTACCGCTTGAATGGTCAGGCCCAGAGGCGAGCGGACAAAGCCACTGACCAAAGCCAACGCCAGCGCGGCCACACCAAGCGAAAGCAGGTAGAGTGGAACAGGGCTTCGCAGGCTTATGCCGCCAATTTCAGGTGCGCGAACGCCAGAGAACCCGGTCCAGCCGTTGAAAAGGGTGTAATTCTGACGGGTGAAATAGAAGAAGGCCACGCCAATCGCCAATGTGATCATAATGGCGTAGATCCCACGGGATCGGCGCGCGATCAGGCCAACCAGCGCACCGGATGCCGTCGCAAGGATCAGCGCCAGCGGGATCGAGATCCAGAAAGACAGCGGTATTCCGATCCCGACGGTGTTGGGCCCGAAATAGGCGATGGTGTAGCCCGCAATCCCGGCCATTGTCGCCTGCGCGAAAGACACGACGCCCAGGTAGGTGGCCAGAAAGCTGAGGCTCAGCGCCATTGTTCCAAGGATCAGGGACCGCGTTGCGACTTGTGTCAGCCAGAAATCGTTCAAGGCAAACGGCAGGGCCAGAAGGGGAATGAGGATAAGAGACTGTTTCATTGTTCCGCTTTCCCCATCAAGCCTTGCGGACGAACCGCCAGGACGAGAACCATGATCGCAAATGTGAAAACGACGCCGTAGGTGGGCGCGTAGGCCAGCCCGTATTGCTCGGCCAGGCCAACCAGCAGGGCGCCCAATGCGGCCCCTCCGATCGAGCCCATGCCACCAACGATCACGACGACCAGCGAAGACAGCAGAAACTGAAGGTCTGTTCCCGGCGCGATAGACAACGCACTTGCCGCGACCACACCTGCCATGCCGGCGAGCATGCCGCCCAAGGCAAAAACCAAGACAAAGATGCGGTTGATCGGATAGCCAAGTGCACGCAACATGTCCTGATCGTCTACGCCAGCGCGGATCACGGCTCCGAACCGAGTACGCTGGATCAGGAACCAAAGAGCGACGCCCGTAGCCAGCGCAAACCCCATCAGCGCGAGGCGTATATTGGCATATCCGACGCCCAGGGCAGGCAAGCGTTGCCCACCGGCCAGAGCTTCGGGCAGTTGCACCTGATAGGTCAGCCCGCCCCAGTGCCAAAGCATGAGATCCGCCATGATAATCGAAATCGCAATCGAAGCGAGGGTTTGGCGAAGCTCATCACCCTGCATCCAGCCAAGAATCCCGGCCTGCACTATCGCTCCGGCCAAGGCAGCGGCCAAGCCGCCACCCACAACACCCAGCCCCCACGAACCGGTTGTTTCGACAATGCTATAGCCGACATAACCACCCAAAAGCAGCAGCGCACCATGGGCCATATTCACCGTCCGCATCAGGCCAAATATCAGGCTGAACCCGCTGGCGGCCAAAAAGTAGAGTGCTGCAAGCGTCAGCCCGTTCAGGGTGACGATTAGAAATAAAGTCATGATTCCTCCCGTTGAGGAAATCATGTCCGAGTTTTCGGGGGCGACACAGCACTAGTGCGAATCGAGGTTGGAAATATTTTTGTTTATAATCAGTGTGTTGATCTTGTTTCGTTTGGTGCTTTGCTTGGGAAATAGGAAAAAATGAGAAATTACTTCTCAACTGTGGAAAAATTTTCCTATACATAATCATGAAAAAGCTGACACTGACTGGTTCGCTCTCGGCCAACCCTGACTTGAGTGACCGTATTTACTGTCCGGCTCTGGCTGGGTTGACGGTTTCCCAATCCGACTTGGCCTTTGTGATGCCCCGGCTCGACCACAACCGTGTGCTGCGCGAAAAGCCGCGACAAGGCGATTGGGCCGCGATATTGGCCAGCGATCCGTTCGGGTCCGAGGCGACCATGTTCTCGCAACTCTTTGAGATGGGGTATCGCGGTGTGGCGAACTGGCCGTCCTCTATCCTGTTGGACGGCAGCTTGCGTCAGTCCATGTCCACTATTCCGGCGTCACCGGAATTTGAGTATGCGTTTCTGGCCCGCGCCAAGGACGCCGGGTTTCAGACGCTTGCATTTTTCATCTCGTTGACGCAGGCTCGCGCCGCTGTGAAGGCTGGGTTGGATCATCTCGTTCTGCACCCCGGATTATTGGACGTGGAAAGCCCGGACAGCGGCTCGTTGGTTCTGGGCTCACTGCAACGGCTAATCGAAACGATCCGGGATGAGGCGAAACACGTCCGCGTGCTGGCCTATACATCGGTATGGCACGAACGCATGGTCCCACTCAGCAGCCTTGAGGTAGATGGTCTGATTTGGTGCGAGGGCGCATCATGACCATTCGTGACCGAAACTTCCTGTTTGCTGCCGTCGTTGGATCGGGTCTGACGGCAAAGGCCGCAGACAAAGCTGGGGCCGATTACCTGCTGGCATTGAATGCAGGGCGTTTTCGGGTGCAAGGCGCCTCGTCCTTGACGAGCTTTCTGCCTGTTCGGTCCGCCAATGACTGGGTTATCGAATTTGCCGAACGCGAAATGCTGGGGCGTTGCTCTGCGCCGATTTATGCGGGGTTTTCGGTTAGTGATCCCGATCTGGACATTGGCGACCTGGTACAAAGAACCAAACGTCTTGGCTTTTCGGGCATATGCAACTTTCCTTCAACAACGCTGATAGACGGGCGGCTTGGCGCTTTGATGGAGCGCGAGGGGCTGGGGTTCGACCGCGAGATAGAATTGGTTCAAGAGGCAACTCGGGCCGGTCTGGGCACCTTCGTTTATGTTCTCACAAATGCTCAGGCACGAAGGATGGTCGATGCAGGCGCAACGGCCATCTGCGTCAACGTGGGCTTCACAAGCGGTGGAACTGGCGTCAGCACGCACCTGACGCTGGAAACTGCCGCAGCACAGATCGAACGTGTGCTGGAGGGTGTGCCTGCGTCGGTTGACAAACTGTGTCATGGCGGCCCCATTACCTCGCCAGAGGAAGCGTTGGCGATTACCCGCATTTGTGGTGTGCAGGGGTTTGTTGCAGGCTCAACGCTGGATCGCTTGCCTGTCGAGCAAACTCTCAGCGAGGTCACGAAAGGCTTTACCGCTATTCCGAGTCTGTCGCGCATTCAATCTGGCCTTTCAAATATTGAGAACGACTTGGTTGGCTCCTCCGTCGCCATGCAGATGATCCGCGAAGAATTGGATGATCTGGCTTATGAAGACATCCCCGTTCTGCTGGTTGGCGAAACCGGAACCGGCAAAAGCCGTGCGGCGCTCAGGCTGCACGAGGCAGGCCCGTCGGCCCGGCGGCAGCCTGTGGTTGTAGACTGCCCAGCCTTGGGCGGCGAGGAAGGCGGCGTGCATCTGCTGGGCAGGGCGTCCGGCGCATATGGCGGGGCAGGTGCCCAACGTGGCGCGTTGGAGCAAGCCTCTGGCAGCTCAATAATCTTCGATGAAATCGCGGCATTGCAGCCCGAGCATCAGGGGCGAATCTTAAAGTTCACGGATGAAAAGACGGTGCAGCGGATCGGTGATCACACGCTTAAACGAGCCGATGCCCGGATCATTTCGACCACAACTCAGGACCTGTTCGGCCAGGTCGAGATGAAAGCGTTTCGTCAGGACTTGTACTACCGAATATCCGGTCACGAAATCACACTGCCGCCGTTGCGCGAAAGGGTGGATGATATCCCCGAGTTGGCTATGTATTTGGGGAAAAAGGTAAGCGGCGACGCTCCGAAATTCTCAAACGCCGCCTTGCGGCTGATGTTGGAACACGATTGGCCCGGCAATGTGAGAGAGCTGCACCACGCCGTTCAGCGTGCCGTTCGCAAGTCTAATGGGGCTACGATTGATCTCAAGACTGTCGACTTCTTGCGCCGAAAACCGGCGGTCGTTCCAAAGGTGCAAGAGGATGAAATTTCGGCTCGGGTCGCTGTCTCTGAGCGCGACTGGATCGCAGAGGCGCTTGCCCGCAACGGATATCGGCGCGCGCAGACCGCTAAGGAACTGGGGATGACAACCCGAACGCTTTATAACAAAATCAAGAAGTTCGGCCTTCAGTCGTGATCACAATTCCGCTTTGGATTGCGGGATTTCACCCTTCAGGCCTTCGTTGCGGGGGCAAATCTGGCGAAGTTGTTCTGTTGATCGCATGCCTTCTTTCGCCGGGCCTGTCTGTTATGGAATTTTTCACCCAAGCCGAACGACTGATCTGTCAAGAGGGCCTTGTGACTGCGATGACTTCGACCGCTGTTCTAGTTTTCTGATACGTATTCCACACCGACAAACAAGCCGGACGCCTTGTATACTAGTTTTGCGAAACCCTGGGTGTATGGCGTCCGCCCCGGTAAATTTTAGCTACCCTTTTGCGCAAAGCATATTGAGACAGCAAAATTGGTTGATGAGAAACACGTTTGAAACGGCTATTGGTCGTATTCTTTCCGATATCGTTTGGATGCCGAACGAGTAACTCGTTTTTGGAAGCTGGCTCCAAAAAGGGTGGTCTTGGACAGAGCGTTGAGTGTTTTATATTCGGCGCGATCTAGCCACGTGGACAGCGTGGAGCGTTTGACACCAGTATGGTTTCTGAAATCAGAATTCTTGGCGCTCAGCTTTTCAACGGTTTGCGTTTTGTAAACCGCTTCTTGTTTGGCCTCTTCAATAGCTGTTCGATAACTCTGGCAAAGTGTTGCTAGTAAAAGGGTTTCGACATATTGAAGCTGTCGATTGTTAAGGTCCGAGCTATCAATGCAATCCGACAAACCGATTTTCTAAGGTTTGATTGAGTATCGTCCAACTTGAGCTCGTTTGGCGAATTCAAGTGTCCCCTGTGTCTAGATATTCCTCCACACACTTCATCGCGCAGAAGCAGTCTAATTTTGGAACTAAGTTCTTCTGCATTGTCTTGTCGACCCAGGGCAAGAATGTTGGCCAATTGGCCAGCCCCATAATGTTTGTGCGGGCTATACGCCGTTGTGAAATAGGGGCGAAAATGATCAGTCAATTCCATAGAATACTGAAAGTACCCGAAGCCTTGCTTGTACAGATCGCTCGCCATTGCAAGCAGTTTGCTATCAATAACGTATCTCTTGATACGCTCTACTTTAGGGGGCTAGGACAGTTCGAGAGATGGCACGAGTGTTGAAGCCCAAGTTGAACTCGACCGAGGTGATCGAAGCTCTGACCGATCTCTTCATCCCGAGAGGGCCGCAGGCATATATGCGAAGCGATAATGGACCGGAGTTCGTCGCCAAAGCGGTTCGAACTTGGATCGGAGCTATAAGGGCCAAGACAGCCTTCATCTAGCCGGGGCAGTCCTTAGGAGAGTGGCAAAGTTGAGAGTTTCAACGCTCGGTTCAGAGATAAACTTTTAAACCGGGAAGCCTTCTACTCATTGAAAGAAGAGCAAGTCATCATAGAAAGTTGGAGAAAGCGCTGCAACGCCAAGAGACCACACAGCGCATTAGGTTACCGTCCGCCGGCACCTGAATCCATTGCCCCGATGGACCAGAGAGCAGTCATGCATTAACAATCAAACTGAACCAGTCAAATCGGTCCAACCACCCGAGCTACGGGTTAGAACACTCTCCAGATCCTCCCGCTCAAAGACATTTAGACTCGTGCGTCTGGAGCAATTGACAATGCGTACACCTAATTTCTCTGCTTCCAAGCGGGCCTTTGCATAGGAAACCTCCAGAACATGCAAATTTGGCGAGTGCCATTTTTCCCCCGGAGGACGATACAGCGGGTGAAAATGGTTCTGCTCTCCGTCGCTGATCATAACACCCTTTTCGCCCTTAGAGGCTTTACCGTCGGTGTATTGGTGGTCCAAACCCAGCAGGCAGACTTCTGTGAAGCCCAAAGCAATAGCCAATTGAATCTCGGTGTAAACAATCGTTGACCCCCAGGCGATACCAGTGGTCAGGTCTGGATTGAACTCAGGGAATTCGGGATCGTTCAGCGGGCTATCCCAATATTTGGGTGGGATCGTAGGAAAACAAACCGCGCCGTCGAATCTTTTATTGTCAGAAAACATATTAACGGGAAATAGTTTTTCGCATCCAGACAGTTTATGTATTTCATCAAGACACTGGGTGAAAACCAATTTATCTTCAACGCAATAGAAACTGGGGCGCCAGGATGTTTGATCGTAGATCAAAAAAATTTTATTGGAAGCAAAAGAAATCTCATCCTTTATCTTTTCAAGATCCGAGGCAGTAAGGCTTGGGCCATTGCCAATCACAAAACATCTTTTTCCCGCGTATTTTCCGGTTATTCTCTTTAGGTAGTCTTTATCCCGCTTGCTGACATGTGAGTAAATTCTGGCGCGATACCCGGGCACAAACGCACGCTTCAACTCCCTTTTTATTTTCCAAAGTGGAATCATGGTAAATTAGCGACCTCCAAACTGGATAACTTTTTGCGCGGCCTGTGGATCTAGTGACTGCGCGACAAAGTGAGCAAGTTTAAATAGCTCGCCCATCGAGGTACCGTAAGCAACCAAGACCGGGAAGTCCACGCGACAGCACGACCCAGTGAGTCGGGCTGGAAATACATTCGCGGTATAACCCAAGTCGTTTCAGCAGAACAAGGCTCTGCTTTTGTGGCAGCCCCGTCGGGGCGCAGGCAAGTGACAGGCCTTGGGTCATGGATCGTCTTAGGTGTCAACTCATTTCTGACTTTTCAGCTGGTCAAATGGTTGCGCCGCGCAGACCGGCGCTTGTCGATTATGATGGATTTTGCGCAGTTTTCCGCCTCTGGTCCATGCTGTTTGACTGCGTTGCCTTCACAGCCTTGCAGCAACGCGCAGTTGGCAAAGGTGTGGTTGCGCAAAGGAGGACGTTCCAGTATGACATATGCTCATCAGACCAAAAGGTTAGGCAGACCATGATGAGAAAATATCTGATGGTGGGAGCTGGACTGTCAGGTGCCGTAATCGGGCGCCATTTGGCCGAAGCCGGGCATGATATCACCATAGTCGACAGCCGTGATCACATCGGCGGAAATTGTCATACTGCCCGCGATCCTGACACCGGTATAATGCTCCATGTGTACGGCCCACACATTTTCCACACAGATGATGACGAAGTGTGGGGCTACGTAAACCAGTTTGAAGAATTCCTGCCCTTCAAAAACCGGGTCAAGACAACCTCTTGCGATCCAAGTGGCAAGCAAGGCGTTTTTTCGCTTCCAATCAACTTGCATACCATCAACCAGTTCTTTGGCAGGTCAATGCGGCCGGACGAGGCTAGGGAATTTATTCAGGAAGAACAGGCGGATAACAGCATTGATGATCCAAAGACCTTTGAAGAGCAGGCGCTGCGATTTGTGGGCAAGGATCTTTATGAAGCCTTTTTCAAAGGTTACACGATCAAGCAGTGGGGCATCCACCCCTCAGAGCTGCCGGCTTCCATCCTGAAACGTCTGCCGGTGCGTTTCAATTACGACGACAATTACTTCTTTCACAAATTCCAGGGCATGCCCAGAAACGGCTATAGCGCGATGATCCGGGCGATATTGGATCACCCCGAAATCACGGTTCACCTGAACACAAGCTTCACTCGCGCGTTGGGGGAAGGTTATGATCACGTGTTCTATTCCGGCCCGCTCGACGGGTATTTTGATTTTGAACTGGGGCGGCTGGGGTACCGGACGCTCGATTTTGAACGGTTTGACTACGACGGGGATTATCAGGGATGCGCAGTGATGAACTACGGCGAGGAAACCGTTCCTTATACTCGGATCACCGAGCACAAGCATTTCGCACCCTGGGAAGAACATAAAAGCTCTGTCTGCTACCGTGAGTTTTCGCGATCGGCAGAAGCCGGGGACATTCCGTATTATCCAATTCGGCAGGTCAGAGAGAAAGAATTGCTGAGCGCGTATGTTGGTCTAGCCAATGGTACGCGCAACGTAACATTTGTGGGCCGGTTGGGCACTTATCGCTATCTCGATATGGATGTGACAATCCGCGAGGCCTTAGATGCCGCCCGTGAATTCGAGGCCAAAGTGTCAAATGGCGAAGAAGCGCCCGCGTTTTTTGTCCAACCTGTTTAGAACTTAGAGCGTTATGGAAACTTGATACTTTATAGCGGCGGTTCGATCAGCGCGTGCTTGCGATCTAAATAATATTTTATACCGAGGTTTTTCGAGATGACTAGAAACGCAATCGTTTTTACTGCAAATACCATGCATGTGGCGCAAGCCAATTTGATGATAGATTCTTTGTTCGATCCCGAAAAAGGGAACTTTAAAGGGGATTTGTGGGTTATTTCCACTCATCTGAGTGCAGGGTGTCAAGAATATCTTGAGAGCCGTGGAATCCGGTATCTAATCAACCCGCTTAACAGTTTCAAGAATTGGAAATACCGTCGTGACATAGCGCGCTCGCAACCTGAATTCCTACGAGGGAAACTTGAAGAAGAGGATGCCTTTCTTCTGTACCGCAACAAGAGAATGAGCAAGCTGATAATCAATGACTGGGTGGAGAAGTTCGGCGGAAACTATGACGCTGTGGCGCTGTGTGATAACGATCTATATTTTCAACGAGACGTAAACGAACTGTTTCAAAGAACCACGCATTCTGATCCTGATGTCTTGTGGTATTGGCAGGAAGAAAACAGAAATTTACCAGGCACTAACCTGTGGATGAAAAATGCCCACTATTCCCGGCTTCATGCAAGCGACGGATTAGATTTTGGCCAGCATGAAATAAACATCGGATTTGTAATCTCTTCCCCCCGGACACTGCGTTCGGTTTTCCGGCGGGTCGAAGCGCTTTTCACAAGTTGCAACATCGAGCTTTTCCGGGACTGCCTCTGGCACGATCAGGATCTGGTGCGGTTGATCCGGGCCCAGGACCCGAAACTGTTCCGCTTGTTTGAGGAAGGAGACGTACTGCATCTGTGCAATGGCGGGGAAAATCTGCTGGACGAGCGTACCCCGCAAGAGTTTTTTCACAAGAAGACACAAGAAAAACCCTATGTTGTGCACTTCGCGGGCGGTGCGTGGCGGGCCTATCCGTCAATCGCACCGTCCTATCTGGTCAACCAAGACGCATACTTCTTTATGGAAGAGCAAACGGAACAGTTTGACGAAATCCGCCGTCTAACTGACTACGACCCGTTTGACGCCTCGTCGCCGTTTTACACCGAGCACAACGCAAAATCCAAAACCGCTGCACGTGCGGAATGGATGAAGCTGACGCACGACAGCGAAAAGAAGCGTATGCTGTTCTTTTCCTGGCTCGATACTGGCAGTCATCGCCCGTTACGCGGCTTATTGAAGGAGTTTCTCGACAAAAACGCCTTTGACTTGGCGGTAATCGATGGAAACATCCACGCCAATGACAATGACGGGCTCATCGCGGAGGATTTGCCCGACCTGCTTGCTCATGTGACACGTACAGTTTTCGACAATCATTTTGGCAGTCAGTTTGGATATCGACGACGCGACATCCCCGAACAGGCAATTTCCGGCGCAGTCACCGCTTTGGTCAAAGAATATGGATGTTCACAAAGAAATGCCCGTGCAGTGGCGAATGCGGCATATATTTATCTAAGCAAAGCATTGGCTTTTTACAGACCTGATGTGGTTGTCGGCTGGGGCGCATATCTGCTTTGCTCGCGAATTCTCAGGAAGATTTGCGAGCAACACGGAATCCCGTTTCTAACCATGGAACTTGGCGTTCTTCCTGAAACGCTGGCCTTTGACTGCCTTGGTCACATGGGGGAAAGCTGGGTCGCCCAGAACGTTGATGCCTTCCACGCTTTGCCCTTGGCGGATGCCGACAGGTTGGCCGCCAAAAACTATCTCGAGAAGACTCGACGTGATCGGCCATCGCGCAACGCCAAGGTCGATGTTTCGCCAGCCGTTTCGAACCAGCTTTGGAGACTAAAAAGTTCAGGGAAAAAGGTTGTCGCCTTTATCGGCAGCAATTGTGCGTTTTCCGGCCATGTGCCCTACAATAAAAACGCCCGGAAATATCATTCTCCCTTTTTCAGAGATAATGATGATGTGGTCCGCAACTTGTCCGAGGCATTTGCGGGCGATCCGGACATCCACCTTATCTACAAGCCCCATCCCATTTCGATCACGCGTGGCTTGGACCTGACAGATGAGTACCCCAATGTGACGGTCCTGAAGGACGTTAACCTTGATGACTGCCTGCAGATTGCCGATCTTGCGTTGGTCAAGGTTTCACAAGGCAATTACGAAGCACTGTTACGGGACACTCCTGTCCTGATGCTTGGGCGCAACCAGTTGAACGGGTCCGGCGCGGTTTATGAACTGAGCGGCACGGATACTCTCAGAGACGATGTTCTGAACGCGCTTCAGACCGGCTTAACATCGGCGCAAAAGACGTCATTCGAAGAGCATGTCGCGCGGCTTTTGAAGTATTATGTTTATTCCGTTTCGGGTGCAGAATTCGGCCGCCCGCAGTCGCAAGTCGCGGAAGACATTGAGGCGTTGCTAAACGCATCCGGGCCAGCGCATCTGGAAGCCGAACAGATTGCCCTGAACGCGCATAACAAGGTTGCGCAAATGGTCGAGGGAACGCCCGCTCTTTCGATCATCATGCCGGTCTTTAACGGCGAGCAATATCTGGCCGATTGTATCGGATCGATATTGTCACAGAGTTTTGGCGACTTTGAAATTCTCTGCGTGAACAATGGCTCCACCGACGGGTCGCAGGAAATACTGGACTATTTTGCCCGCCGGGACGCGCGTGTAAAACCGCTTTATCAGGAAGAACCCAACCAGCGCTCGGCTCGCAACCTTGGGGTGAAGCATGCCAAAGGCGCGTACCTACACTTCTTTGATTGCGATGACCTGTTGGTCCCCACCGCGTATGAAGAACTGCTGTCAGCGATGCAGGAAACGCAGGCTGATGTGCTGTATTTCTTTTTTGACGAGCTTTACAACGTTTCCAAGACGGGCCGGCCCAGGCATCGCGAATTTCAGAACTATTTGCCACAGCAGGGGCTCTTTGCGATGGAAGAGCAGCATAAACGCCTGTTCGCGCAATATCCCTTTCCTTGGGCAAAGGTGTTCAAGGCCGATTTCTTTCGCGAAAAGAACCTCTATTTCGATCTCGATTGCGCCAATTTCGATGATAACCCACAGAACTTGCGCACCTTGCTTTCGAGCCAGAAGATATTTGTGCTGAACAAGCCGTTTTACAAGTTTCGAATAAACCAAAACTCAATGACTCAATCGGTCAATCCTCGTGTGATCGGGATGCTGGACGCCGTCCGGCTGATGAATGAAATTTATACCAAATTCGGGCGCTACGACGAGTTCCAAAAATACTACGTTCCTTACAAAATACACCTTCTGCACTTTGCCTGGACCCGATTGCCGGAGGATTTGAAGGAGGCTTATCTAGCTGATATATCAGATCTTTTCCTTTCAGGAGACGATGAATACTTTGAACGTGACGACCTCGCGTCGATGTTCTCTTACATGTCGCCGGAAAAAATTGAATTTACACGCTCTGCTTTGCGCGGCGAGATTCCGAAGGCTGCTTCTAGGTTGCGCAATACTCCGCCAGATGGCGGTTCACGGAATACTGGCTGGATGCGCCCAAAGGCAGACAAGTTAAAAAAGCATAAACGTATCTTTAGGTCTTCGAAACGCTATGCGAGAGGACTGGCCCGTTCGTTGAAGCGTGTCTCTCGCGCTTTGCGGGGCCGTCGCAAATAAGAACCGTAGAGGCTTCTATGCCGTCCAAAACGGAGGTCTAGATACCAGACAACGCGGTGTTTCGGTCGTAAGTTTTGACAAAATCGCCAAGCTAAGTGTTAAGAGTTGTCGGACGCGAACCGTCGCAAGCCTAATAATCGCGCACGCTCGATGTTGTGTCGAACATGGGCGAGATGGTGAAGCCTGCCGAACTTATTGAGGCGCTTGGCGCGACTGACCTGGTGTTGATCATGGTTCGGGCTTCCCCCAACTGTTTGCGGGCCCTAGGCGCGACCACAGCCACCGTGAACGCTGCAAGGGTTCTACCCTATCTCAGACGCCGCGGGCGGGGGTCACAGAAGAAGCGGCTCGCGTTTTGGCGCAACAAGGTAGAGTTGCCCCGGTAAATGTCGCTCAACATGTTGCCTATGCTGAAACCGGCGCGACTGGCCAAGGGGTATCTGAAGCTACCGATGACAAGGCCGGGGCAGAGATTGCCGCCGTATGGGGTTACGTGAAAGGGATTCTGAATGTCTGAGAAGCCCGTGGCCCTTGGTGGCCTTTTGAACACCGAAAACCGTCCAACCGATACTGGCATATTGCAATGCGGGGCAGGGCAATCAATTCAGGAAAAGAAGCCTAAGCGGGAGGGTAAAAAACACCTGGCATTTGCTCTCGACGGTGAAACCTACCGCCACCTGAGAATGCACGCCGCAGAAACCGACCAAACTCACCAAGATATTTTAGAAACAGCCCTTGCGGAATACCTCAAACGCGCAAATGCCTTGCTTCGAAAATACGCCACCTTAATTGTGGGTCGTTTCGCGCAAAATACGCAAACATGCGTTCATGGCTTCCTTCCGAAACTCCCCTTTTGAGAGTTTCGGCAGCGTTGTTTTTGCCAGTCGTTACAAGGCCATCATTCCACTCATAGAAAAGTGTGGCATTCTGCTCATTTCTATCCGTCACAGATTTTATGAACCGCGATAGCTCTGTTTCAGCGCCAAAATTCTCCGAAGCCAGCCGATTTTCTTGTAGCAGTTGTTTAGCACGAAACCAGAAGCTTATCTTCGGCCTTGCTTGCGCAGCTTGATTCGTGGCAATTGGTACGAAGCACAGCATAGGACTCCAAATGTACAGAACGCACCCGCAGATTGCTGAGCAATTGAATCTTCTACATTCTTCGCTTGAAAATCAATCTATGTCAGTCGGTGGTTCCGCTCTAGTACAAGAGTCGCCAAAAACTTGAAAAACAGAGGCCGCTAGACCGATGACAAGACGGGCAATAGTCTTTACAGCCAACACTGTTCATGTCGCACAAGCGAACCTGATGATTGAATCCTTATTTGATCAGGCGCGCGGCAACTTCGATGGTGACCTCTGGGTTATCTCAACCCATCTCAGCATGAGATGCCAACAGTTCCTCGAGAGCCGCGGCATTCGGTATTTGATCAATCCGCTGATTTCACTAGGTGATTGGAAGTATCGCAGGGAAATCGCGAGAGCTCAGCCAGAGTATGTCAACGGAGTGCTCGACGAAGACGCCGCGTTCGAACTCTACCGAAACAAGCGCATGAGCAAGCTGATAATTTGCGACTGGGCGGACAAATTTGGCGACGCCTATGATCAGATGGCGCTCTGCGACAACGATCTCTATTTTCAGCGCGATGTCAACGAGTTGTTCGACAAGTGTCAGGCAGACACGTCGGCCGTCTGGTACTGGCAGGAGGAAAATGAGAACCTTCCCGGTACCAATCTATGGGTGAAGAACTTCCATTATGCACGGTTCCACGACACTTCGGATATGGATTTCGGCAAGCACGAGATCAATATCGGCTTTGTCGTTTCGACGCCGCAGCTTATCAGCAGAGTCTTTGCTCAGGTGCGCGACCTGTTCTCATCCTGCGCGATTGAACTTTTTCGTGACCACAAATGGCACGACCAGGATCTGGTGCGGGTCATCCGCGCCAAGTCGCCTGAGTTGTTCAGGTTGTTCGACGAGGGTGATGTGCTTCATTTGTGCAACGGTGGCAAGGACTTGTTGGAGGAGACGGAGTCGCAGTCTTTTTTTCACAAGAAGACCGAACAGAAGCCCTACGTCGTGCATTTCGCAGGCGGCATGTGGAAGCCCTTTGCATCGATCGCGCAGTCCTACAAGGTCGACGCGGATGCTTATTTCTTCATGGAAGAGAACTCGGTACGTTTCGACGCGCTTAGGCAGAATAGCGAATTTGACCCGTTCGAAAAGGTCTCCGTTTTTTTCAGCGAACACAACCATCGCACCCGCAATGAGGCTCGAGCACATTGGATGAAACGCCGCGAGGGCAGCGTCAAGAAAAGCATGCTCTTCTTTTCTTGGCTCGACACCGGAAGTCACGTGCCGCAGCGCAGCAAACTGTCGGATTTTCTTGGTGACGAAACCTTCGATCTCGCCATCATCGATGGCAACGTCAAACACCGTGAGCACGACGGCCTGGTGTTCGAGGATCTGCCCGATCTGCTTGCCAATGTGACGATGACCGTCCGGGACAAAAACTTCGTGCAGGCATTCGGCTTTCGGCGCGATGACATTCCAGAGGAAGCGATAACCGGGGCCATCGCGGCGTTGCAAAAGGAATATCGCTGCACCGAGCGGGCAGCGCGGGCAGTCGCCAATGCAGCGTATCTCTACCTCGCGCGCACGATTGCGTTCTACCGCCCCGATATTGTCGTCGGCTGGGGCACCTATCTTCTGGTTCCGCGAATCCTCAGGCATATATGCGCCGACTTTGGCGTTCCCATGATGACGATGGAACTCGGCGTCCTGCCGGATACGATGGCCTTCGATTGCCTCGGTCACATGGGCGAGAGCTGGGTCACGCGCCATGCCGACAAGTTCAATGCCTTGCCGCTCTCGGACAAGGATCGCACCACGGCGCAGACCTATCTCGAGCGCGTGAGAGCCGAACGCCCGTCGCGCAACCTGCCTATCGACGTCAGCGACAGCACCCGATGCCAGCTCCAGCAGCTCGGTGCGTCGAAAAAGAAGATCGTGCTTTTTGTCGGCAGCAACGATGCCTTCTCGGGGAATGTGCCTTACGGCGATGCCGCGCGCAAATTTCATTCGCCTCTCTACAAAGATAATGACGAGATCGTCAGCCATTTATCGGAAATCTTTGCCAATAACCCGGACGTTCAGATTGTCTACAAACCACATCCGATCACGATTACCCGCGGTCTGGACCTCGCCGAAGCGTATGCTGATATTGTGACGGTGTCGGACTGTAATCTCGGCGACTGCCTCGAGATCGCGGATCTAGTTATCGCCAATGTCTCGCAGGGAAGCTACGAAGCCCTGTTTCACGATAAACCGGTTCTGATGCTTGGCATGAACCAAATCAATGGTTCGGGTGCCGTCTATCAGCTCGGCGACCGAGACGGGCTTGAGAATGCGGTCCAGGATGCGCTCGCGGGAGGATATACCGACGAACAACGTGCGCGCTTCAATGACCACGTCGCGCGCGCCTTGAAATATTATCTCTACAATGTTTCAGGAAGCACCGGTGCGCGACCGCAGGACCGGGTCGCGCCAGACATGTTGTCTCTTCTTAACGGCAAAGCCGCGGAGCACCTTGCGGACGAGACTACGGCTCTTGCCGCCTACCGAAAGCCCCAGCGCTTCAAGGCCGGCAAAACCCCGCGGTTGTCGATCGTCATGCCGGTCTTTAACGGCGAAGAGCATCTTGCGGACTGCATTGGCTCGATTCTCAACCAAACCATGTCTGATTTCGAGCTGCTTTGCGTGAACAACGGCTCGAGCGACGGCTCGCAGGACATTTTAGAATATTTCGCTGCGCGCGATTCTCGAGTCAAGGTCATTTGGCAGGACGAACCCAACCAACGCGCCGCACGAAATCTCGGTGTAGAGAATGCCCGCGGCACATATCTGCAATTCTTCGACTGTGACGATCTTCTTCATCCAGACGCATACCGCCAGATTCTGGATGCGATCGAGGAATCGAAAGCCGACGTCCTTTACTACTTCTATTCCGAGATGTATTCGCGGCCTACCATCGGTGCCCCACGGTATTTCCGGTTCCGGAACTTCTTTCCCCAAGACCGTCTTTTCCGCATGAGAGAACAAGACAAGCCGCTCTTCGCTCTCTATCCGTTCCCCTGGGCCAAAGTGTTCCGGCGCGATGTCCTCGTTGAGAAGGGCCTGCTATTCGACCTCGACTGTGCGAATTTCGACGACAATCCGCAGAATCTGCGCACGCTTCTGTCCACGGACGACGTCTTCGTCCTGAACAAGTCTTTCTACCGTTTCCGCATCCACTCAAAATCTATGACACAGTCCACGAACCCAAGAGTCTACGGTATGATCGATGCGATTAGGCTCATGAACGAGATTTGCGAGGCGTCGGGGAAGTACGCGCAATTCCAGCCGTATCTTGTGCCCTACAAGATCCACCTTCTGAACTTCGCCTGGGATCGACTGCCGGACCAGATGAAGGAGGGCTTTCTTGATGCGATCCCAGACCTGATCCGGCCTGGCGACGAGCGTTACTTCAATGACGGGCCCGCGACTTCGCTCTTTCTCAATCTCAATATTGGGTCGATCGATTTCGTGCGCAATGCCGCAGCGGGTGATAAGCGAGTAGCCCGCGACCTCAAGGATCGGGCTGCCAACAAGCCCCCGATCGCGAGCGAGCAAGCGTCTTTGCCGGAGCTGCGCGAGGCCCGGGCGCAGTTGCTGACGGCGGCCTCTCGATTCGCAGCGCTTCCGGTGAACCAGCGTGCCCGGCGGGAAGCTGAGGCGCTCGCCGACGACGGCTTGCAGCTTTTTGCGCTTGCGAGGCTGTTGCGCAAATCGGGCGGTATCCGTGGCGCGAAGCTGTCGCGACTGGACAAGGCTGTGCTATCGATCCTCTACGCCATGCAATCGGGGTATTATCGCGTTTCGGGAAAACGATCCAAGTTGCGGGCGGCGGCTCGCAAAAGCATCTCTCCGGGGCCAACGCCGAATTGATACATCGGCAGCCTAGGCCCGAGCGTCGCGGCATTGAAGTCAGTACTGGGGCTTCAACCGGACAGCCACCTGCTGATGGCTGGGAACGCAGCCGATGTAGTCGAAGTCAAACGGACCGTCATTGACGAATTCTTGGAAGGCCTTGTATTCGTGTTCCTCCCAGCCGTCATAATTCAGATACTCATCGAATATTAAGATGGCGTGGTTGTCCAGATGGTTTCGCAGTGCTTCGAGTACGAATTTCGTACTCGAATAAAGGTCGCAGTCTACATGGACCAGCTGGAGCGGTGCATCCAGGGTCTCAATGAAGCCAGGAAGCGAGTCGGTGAACCAGCCCTTGACCAAGGTCACGTTCTCAGGAACTTCTGGCAACGTTTCCAACGCGAACATTCCACGCTCATATCCGGGTCGCCAATCCTCGGGTAGACCTTCGAAACTGTCAAATCCAAAAAGCCTGGTCGTGGGCGGCGAGGCGTTTGCCAGCGTCGTTATCGTTGCGCCGGAATACACACCGAACTCAAGGATAACGGGCGGATATCCGGCCTCCTGCACGCAGAATTCAAGCAATTGATCCTTTGACGGAAAGAACGGTACGTTCGGCATTTCGCGCTTGAGAAATCTCGCTGAGTCCAGCGCCGCGAAAAGGTCATTGAGCCCATCCATATCATGCGCGGTTCCGGGTCCGCGAATGGGCTGGCGTGGGAGCCGACGTTCGATTTCGAGAAGCCGCCGGCGGATCGTGGCCAGTTCTTCGAAGGCCTTGGACATTCCTTCGCGAGTCCCGGTCAGTTTGCCGTGCATGTCGGGAAAGCGTTTGTCGAGACGTGCAACGCCGTCCTGGGCTTCGGCAAGCCGCCAAGTGATCTCGGCAATCCGCCCTCGGATTGCCATTTCGATGAAGTTTCGCTCATCCAGTCGCGCCTCGATCCGGGCGATGGCGGTCAAGATTTCTTGCTCGATTGCGGATGGAGGCACGTGATCCGTGACTTGTGCGCCGGATACTGCCTGACCGGGACTACCAGGGTGCGCTTCGCGTCCCAGAAGCGCGTCCACAGCCCTGGATAGCCGACGTCTCGCACCTTCAAAAAACGTCATAGTGCCCGACTGTCAACTTGGTATGAGACGTGTCGCAACACGTCGTGTATTCAGTTCGCGTCTCGATCATCTTCCAATCGAATCCTTGTTTTGCAGCGCGGCAGTATGCCCCGTTCAGCGGCTACTAACCGTGAGGTATAACGTAGCGTGGGTGGTACCGAGGTGCCAGACCTCTGAAGAGCCTATCCGATGATAAGCAGATGTTTCAGGATGCAGGGCACGAAGACGTTATGGATGCGACCGCGTTGTATCCGGAAAAAACGCCAAGTGCTCCACCCAGCCTAACACGGGCATCTGTCTGCCCAGTCAACAAACGGTTGGCAGAGTTCGTGGATTAATCGGTTTTCGCGCAGTAGCAGCTACCACCTTTAGGAACCGGCCTGACGTCTCTGTGCGTTCGCGTTGGAATTGGAAGCAGGCTACCCCGCAGAACAGGTTTTCACTAGGCTCAGGATTCATAACCAGTATATGACGGTTGCCGCGAGTGCGATGGCTGACAGGAAGACCTTGGGGCAACGGCGTAGCGTGTCGCCACGCGCCTCCATTCCTTGAGCCTGCCGAAAATGATCTCAATCCGGTTGCGCCGTTTGTACCAGCGTTTGTCGTATTTGACCGGCGTCTTGAGTTGCTTTCGACCGGGGATGCAGGCGCGTATCCCTTTGTCTTTCAATGCATCTCGAAACCAGTCGTAGTCATAGCCGCGATCCCCGAGCAGCCAATCCACTTTTGGTATGCTGCTAAGCGGAGCCCGAGCACCGATGTAATCGCTGACTTGCCCGGCAGTGACGAACAGGTTGAGCGGGCGACCTTCACTATCACAGATAGCGTGCAGCCTTGTATTCATGCCGCCTTTGGTTCTGCCAATCAGGCGGCCACGCCCCCCTTTTTGACGCCCAAGCTGGGCGCCGTACGATGGGCCTTTAGATATGTGGCGTCGATCATGACTGTTTTCTCTTCACTGTGCTCAGCGGCCAGACCAGCCATCATTCGTGCGAAGATGCCTTTCTCGCTCCAACGCTTCCATCGGCTGTAGAGCGTTTCGTGAGGTCCGTATTCCTTGGGCGCATCTCGCCAACGCAACCCATTGCGATTGATGAAGATAATCCCGCTCAGCACCCTTCTATCATCGACCCGCGGCCTGCCGTGCGACTTCGGGAAGAAAGGGGAAAGCTTGGCCATCTGCTCGTCTGTCAGCCAATATAGGTCGTTCATGTCATCGCTCCGTTTTTGGAGTCGTGAATCGCGCAGCGCTTCGAAAATCAATGCATCCTGACCCTAGGTTAGGTTTGCGCACTTCTATTTGAGAATAACGCGCGGTTCAGCACAACCACGCACATCCAAATGGACAAGAAACGTGCTGCCGGCATGTTCAAACCACTTCGGACGATTTTCAGGCAGCTTCTGACGAGCAGTCGTCACAAAAAGCTGCCGAAAATCTTGCCCCCCAAACGCGGGGCAAGACGTGTGGCCTGTGGGAAACTCAATCGCAGACAGGAATGCACCTTTCGGGCTATAGCGCGCGACTCGGGCTGAACCCCATTGGGCGCTCCACAGGCATCCTTCGGCATCCACCACGGCACCATCCGGTTTACGTTCGGGATGGTCATCCGTGGCGCGCAAATCGACGAACATCGTCGCCTCGCCCACTGGCCAACCGTATTCGGGGTCTACCTGGATGCGCCAGATGATACGGGTTTTGGTGTCCGAAAAATACGCGCACTTTCGGCTATAGTCGAAGCAGATGGAATTCGGAGTGCTCATATTGTGCTTCACAACCTGCAATTCGCCTCCACCATGGTGGTCCGGACGCCAGCGGTAGAGCGTTCCCATGCCTGCGTCTCCGGACTTACTCATGGTGCCCAGCCAAAAGCCGCCCCACGGATCGGCCCGACCATCGTTAGAGCGCGTCAACGGATTGTCGGCTTCGATGTCGCAGAGCATTTCCTCGGACCCTGACACCAGATTGAAACGGCTCAACCCGGTTTCGCTGGCAATCAGCAGATAGTTCCAATCAATCCAACCCGCAGCGCTGACATTACGGTCGAATTGCCAGCCAAAGGATTGGGACCCTACGCGCGACAGAAGTTTCGAATCTACGATATCGAACCAGAAAAGCTGCTGGCGCTCCGGATGCCAGAGGGGGCCTTCGCCAAGAGTACAAGGGCGATCATCAAAAATTTTCGCTTGATAGGTCATAGAAGATCCAGAAATAATGCACCTCAGAGGTATTCTCGGACAGCCTGATACCCGCTAGGTGTATTCTGCCACCCAGCTCACCTCTCGCAGGCAATGTCACTTGCAGCGCACCTCGCACGGCTACAGCCCGAGGTACCGGTACAAGTTATTCAACGTGTTTTCATGGACATATTCGATGGCCTGCACAGTGCTGTTGGCGTTGTGGCTCGAGACGGCGACATTTTCGAACTGCAGCAGAGGATGATCGGTGGTCAGAGGTTCCTGTTCAAAAACATCCAGCGCTGCCGCCGCAACTTTACCACTTTGCAGCGCGGCAATCAGTGCCGCTTCATCCACAAGCCCGCCGCGCGCCACGTTGCACAGGATCACCTGATCGCGGGCCCTTCCCAGCGTGTCCGTGTTGATCAGATGATAGTTCTCAGGCGTTTGATTGCAGCACAAACAAATCACATCGGCTTGATCCAGCAGGGCATCGAACGAAACGATCTGCGTGCCATCGGGCGCTGAGCCCAGATGCGGGTCGTGGGCAATCACATTCATGCCCAATCCGCGTGCCCTTTGGCCCACTCCCTGGCCAATGGCCCCATAGCCTACGACACCCATGGTCTTTCCGGTCATTCCGGGAAAGCGCCCCTTCGGCCATTCACCCGCGCGTATCATCCGGTCGGTGCGCGCCAGGCGACGTGTCGCGGCAAGCAACAGGCCAATGGCATATTCGCTGACCGCATCCCGGAATGCGCCCGGCGAATTGCAAACCGGTACTTTCAGGCGCCGTGCCGCTTCAAGGTCAATGCTGTCGATACCAGTGCCCCATTTCGAGATCACTTTGAGCCGCGGCAGATAAGCCTCCAGAACGGTTTGCGTGATCTGATCATCGCCGGCGAGCCACCCGTCCACGTCTTGGGAGTATTCCAGACATTGCGGTTCGGCCATGAACTGGTTTACTTCAGGCCAGATTGGCGTCAGCCCTTTTTCCCGCAATAGCGTGTCAAAACGATCTTTTTCGTTTATCATCATGATGTTGGAAACAAGCACATGCATGACGAAACCCTTATGCGTTTTTGCGTTTTGCCAGAACGCCCAAAAGAGCTTCGGCGATATCAAGGTCTTCCTGCGTTTTGATCACGTGACCCGAGATCGCACTCACCGGGTAAAAGGCGATCTTGCCATTGTAAGTGCCGATAGTGCCCGCTTCAACCGCCTCGATATAGGACTTTGCGCGCCAGCCGGTGATAGACCAGGTCACGCGCTGGACGGGGTTCAGATCTTGCGAGTTAGTTTTCTCTTGGAAAGTGAAGTTCACGGGCTGATCTTTAAACGCCACTTCAATCCGGTCCTGGATACAGGACAGCATCACATCCGCGTCCGATGCGATAAACGCTCCGGCAAAGTTTTTTATTTCCTCGGCTGTCAGCAAGGGTGCGATCGAATGTACTTGAATAAGAAAGTCGCAATCTACATTTTTAAGGAAGTCGTAAACAAACTGCTCTGATGTTGCGACTGAATTGCCCAAATCCTCGGGGCGCTGGTAAAAGTTGATACCGTACTGATCGGCGATGGGTCCGAACTCTGCGTTTTCCGAATTAACGTAGATTTCGTCAAAGCAGCCAGAGGTCTTGCATTTCTCGATCGCGTGGGTAATTAGCGGTTGTCCTGCCAGCAGGGCAAGGTTTTTCTTCTTCAGTCGCTGGCTGCCCATGCGCGCCGGTATCATTGCTATTGTTTTCATGTATTCCTTCCCATCGATAGCCAACTCAGACGCAACTGCGTTCAAACAAGGATTTATGCTTTTCAAATATTTCCCAAGGCGCACATAGGCTTTTTCGATCGTCGTCCAGAGGGACCGGCGCAGCACCGGGGTCATAGCTGGCATAGTGCAGCCCAGCCTCCTGGGCGATCAGGGCGCCTGCCATGTCATCCCAGCCTTTTGCTTCCCGGCTGGCAACAAGGCAGACGCGCCCGGCTGCGGCGTAACACAAATGTAGTGCCTGACTGCCAAAATTGCGCAGTTTGAACTCGGTCAGCAACTTTACAAGCGCGTCAGGGGCGACCGTTGCAAAATCCTTGAGCAACCCCGAGGACACGACTGCCAATTTTGATTGTCCGAGCGTGGGATGTAAAGTCGCTCCGTTCAGGCAAGCGCCACCGCCCCTCTGCGCCGAATAAAGATCGTTTTGTACGACATCATACACAGCGGACAGCGCCGGTTCGCCGTCGATGATCAAAACCACAGCAACACTGTAAACGGGCACTCCAGCAACAAAGTTCACGGTTCCGTCCAACGGATCAACCAGCCAGAATGAACCTGAGCCCTGGTGAGGGTGGTAGTCTTCCTCTCCCACCACTGAAGAACCGGGAAGCAATTCCGGCAGCTTGGCCTCAAGCAGCTTTTGCATGTTTAGGTCCAAACTGGTGACCAAGTCCAAACCATCAGAGCCTTTGCTCCAGATTTCCGGCCGCTCGTTGAATACCTCTTTCACCCAACAGGGCAGCGCGGCGCACAACGCCGCATGTAAGCCGTCTGGTGTTGGCTGACCAAGCATGGTCAGAACTTTCGTTCGGCAATAAGTGCTTCGTCCATGTTCGACATTCGCAGATACTGAGTCAGAATATGAATGAACGACATGTGGATGTCCTCGATGACGCCATAGTTCGTGGCTTCGACATGTACGTTCATGTCCGCCATGTCCCTTGATCGCCCGCCGGAAAACCCGGTAAACGAGATGGATTTCATGCCAATGCCCTTTGAGGCTTCAAGCGCCCTCACGACATTTTCGCTGTCCCCCGACGAGCTTACGGTCCATAGCAGATCACCGGGACGGGCCATGGATTGCAATTGGTAGGCAAAAATCTCGGCATATGAAATATCGTTGGCTAGTGCCGAGTTCATTTCGGTATGTGCGGAAAGCGACATGAAACGCGGTTTAAGCTCTGTGTCTGTGCGTACGCACTTCAAAAAGTCACACAACGAGTGGTTGGCAATACCGGCAGAGCCGCCATTGCCGCAGATGTAGATGAAGTTGCCCGCCCGGATCGTTTCGACGAGCAACGCGCAAACCTGATCCAGTGCGCTTAAGTTGCTTAGTGCTGCAGCCTTCGAGAGGGTTTCGAAGTACTGTCCAGCAAAGCTTTCACAACTCGGGAAACGCGTGTTTGGGAAAAAGTCTTTCATATCCATTCATCCTTCGAAGATGCGTAACTCTTAAGCTTCAAGCACAAAGCGCAGGACCCCAGACCTCAGGCTGCGCTGAAGCAGGATTTGTAAGTCACGCAAGCGGTTCTGGTCTGCCTCTCGAAAAAAGCCAGACCAGAAGGGGATATCAGAATTCTCGGTGGTCTTGAAGTAGCGATCCAGAATGACGGCATCCAGCCGACCGGGTGTTGACACTTCAAGAACTGAGAGCCCGATCCGTGCGCATAAAGCCTGAAAGCCCTTGATTGAAAATACGGTCAGCCGATCAAGCGGAATGAAGCTGGGGGAATCTGCTCCCAGAATTTCATACTCCAAACCGTCCGCACAGGAACTGGCAATGAAAATTACCGTTCCTGCTGGCACCGATTGCCTGATCGTCCGCATCAGGGCCTCGGGTTCGGCGACACGGTCCAACTCTGTCGGCATCAAGACCGCACGGGGCGCTATGTTCCTCAGACGCTCACCAATATCGTCAAATTCAGCGTTTTCGGGGGTGAGTGGTAGGAAATCCCAACTGCGATTGTGGCTTAGCCGCCGCGTCGATTTGGGCCAGGCGGTCGCCTGCGAGGCGAACCGAATATCGACAACTGTATCAAGCGGGCGCTGAAGCCGTGCTTCGGTAAGGCTGATCCAATTCATAAGTGAAACGAATTCGAACTCGCGGTTACTGCCTGTATCCCTGGTTTCTTTCTGACCGAAGATATCAAGGCGCAGACGGTCCAGCGTTTGTTGGCCGGGAACGCGCTGCGCAAAAATTGTGTTGCAATCAGTGCAGCGCTTAAATTCCAGCAACGTCTGGGAAAAGTTCTTGCTTCTGGCAAAATCTCCGCCACACGCCGGACAATTCTGACGCGCTGTCCACGTCGTATCGCCATCCAGCATCAATTGTAACAGTGCCTTATTTCGAGCAAGACGGTATTGGACGGGTTTTTCCCCGGTGATGGTGCTGACATCAGGAAGATGATCAAGAAAAACAGGTGTTTGCATTGTCAGATTGCCGGGTCAGAAAGCGTGGATTGCTCTTGCAGTATTCTTTGCCACTCTGGATCGGCGGAGTAAATTCTCTCGACCAGTTCCATCACATCCAACGCTTGCTGAGATGTTCCGCAGCGCAACGGTTCTTGCTTTACAACTGCGTCGTAAAACTCGGTGATTTCCTTGTCCCAGGACTTGTCTTCCGTAAAACGCAGTTCCTGACTTTCCGGGTTCGGGATCGGATTGCCTCCTGCATCCAGCCTGTTTAACGCAACTGTCAGCACTTCTGTCCCATAGCTGCCCGAAGCCGACAGGATGCCATCCACGGAAACAAACCCATTGCGCATAAAAAGCTCGAGCCGAAACGTGTGTTGCCACTGCGTGGCGGAAGAGTGGGCCGAGGCAATAATGCCATCAGCATTCTTCATCAGCGCGAAAGCGTTGTCTTCGACCGGAACATCTGTCCAAAAATTGCGCTGGACATAGCTTTGCACGTCCTCAAAGCGACCGGCAAACATCTGAAACAGATCCAGCATGTGAATGCCCTGATCAATCAGAATACCGCCACCGGACTGTGCCGGGTCATTGCGCCAGTTCTCCGCATAGTTCGGCCCGCCGGCCTTGCCGTAAACGCCGCGCATGAAATAGAGCTCACCCATTGTGCCGGCATCGATCAGCTTCTTTGCCTCTTCAATAGCGTCATGGACTCTGTGATTGAAGCCGAACTTCAAAACCCGATCTTTTGCAGCATGTTCAGCGCCTATCATGCGGCGCACATCATCCGAATTGCGACCGGGAGGTTTTTCCGAGAACACGTGTTTTCCGCGTTCCAGCGCCGTACAAACCACGTCCGGGATCATCATGTTCGGCACGCTGCAAACAATGATGTCCGGGTTGAAGTCATAAACAGCCAACGGGTCGGAAACCATGGGAACACTTGCATCGTGATCCAACGATGTGTCGCAAGCCACTACCACTTCAAACCCGCCGTGACGTTCCATTGCCTCGTGGCGAATCCGTCCCATTTTGCCATAACCGATTATGGCCACACGCAAGGTCATACACCAAACTCTCTTCATCGGGGCGCAGTGCCCAACAACGTTATGAAACCGTGCATTACAGTCTGAACGCCAAATCGTGCCGACCATATCAGGCTACAAACCCTGCGCAAGTTGGAAGTCCTTCGTAGGTGTGAGTACGCGCCAATTGAGATAAACTTCGATTGCACTGCGCCAGTTAGAGGCTATGAATTACCCGACACATGGAATTGCAGAAAATTTATGGATCAAAAACGCTCAGAACACATTCGCGCAGCGCTCTCGCAAGCCCGAACAGCGGGGCGCCCTGCGCTGCTGGAAGAGTCAGATATCCCCAAAAGCATGTCCGACGCGTATGCCATTAGCTTTGCGCAAATGAAAAATATCGCAGCATGGAAAGTTGGCGGGGCCAATCCATGGTCACGGAAAGTTTTCCGTAACAAAGACAGTTTCATTGGCCCTCTGCATCCGGAAGAGTTGTTCTTAGGTGTCCCGTCCGTTCCAGTTGAGCATCTCAATGCGCCGTTGGCTGAGCCGGAGATCATGCTCGAGCTTGTGCGGGGTAATAATACTGCTGGTAATATGGAGTTTTCCCGCATGGCAATCGGGTTCGAAATTCCGGCATCGGTTCTTCCCGAAGCGCTGAAACCAAATCTGAACGGACAGATCGTGGATCGGGCCGGAGCAGGTGCGCTTTGGATCACAGGAATCACTCCATTTGATCAAACTGCCTTGCAACAGAAATTTTCATCCCGCACATGGCATAATGGAACAGAAACCATATCCGGCAGTTCCACCAATCTGCCCAATGGTCCGCTGGGGGCTGCTTTCGAGTTTCTTAAGGTTGCGGCCAGTTTTGGCGCGCCGCTTCTGCCAGGACAATGGGTTGCAACGGGTGGTCTCAGCCCAGCTTTCCAAGTTGCAACTGGCGATTCTCTGCGTGTTAAGGCCCTGGGCTGGGATGTAAGCTTAAACCTGATCTGAGGCGCGACCTGCGTTCTGGTCTGGCGACAAACACCCAAAAAGGCATGTTGCTAGATCGAGACCGGATTTGTCTTCATCGAATTCGTGGACATGCCCAGTGGTTTGCTCAACTGCCGGTGGGCAATCTAGAAGACTATGCACAAGCTGAACTCGGTCGACGTGATCGATGTCCTGACGGATCTTTTCATACTTCGGGGTGCACCCCGATTCATACTTTCATACAACGGGCCGATATTTGTTGCCCAAGCCGTCAGGGATTGGATTTTCGCTATCGAAGCTAAGACAACCTACATCGAACCAGGAAGCCCTTGAGAGAACGGATCAGCAAGCCCTTTGGAGAATGGATACTGTGAAAGCTTTAAAGGCCGGTTCAGGGATGAGGTGCTCAACGGTGAAATCCTCTATAGCCTGCGCGAAGCACAAATTATGATCTTACAATGTTTGAGCGGATGTATTCCGGCGGTCCCTGCCTGAACATAAGCTGAATTTCTGGTGATTGAATTTTCTGGGTGCGATTTTTGGAAGCCGTTGGCAAGCGCATTGCTTCACGCGCTCAGGAATGTTCAGCGGCGGCTTTAGTTCAGGCCAATGGGCAGCTGAACATTTTCGATAGACTTGTAGATTGTCCGAAATGCAGACAAGCGGTCAGACAGGGCTGCGAAGAATTCGGGTTCAAACTTGCGCAAAGTTGGTGGTTGTTGGGCCAGGTCTCTGATGCTCAGCGCGCCAACCCCACAAGCGGCAAGGCGTGCGGCGCCGAATGCCGGGCCGCTGTCTGCGCCTTGGGGTCTCAGGATCGGTGTGCCTGTCGCTGAGGCGATCAGCCTAAGCAAAAGGTCCGACTGGCTGCCGCCGCCGATCGCCGACAGTTCGCCCAATGTGTCGCCAAAGCTTTCGATTGCGTCGGCAAAACTAAGGGCGATGGCCTCAACAACCGAATAGCAAATCTCGGCCCGCCCTGTGGCGTCCTCCAAGCCAAGAAAGCAGGCTCGGATTTGGGGGTTTCCATGGGGGCTGCGTTCGCCCGTGAGGTAGGGCAGGAAAATGGGCGCTCGCGTGCGGTTTGCGGTTTCAGCAAGCGCTACGACTTCGGTTGCTGAAAGACCAAGCTGACCGCCTATCCACGCGATTGGCCTTGCGCCATTCAGCATCGCAGCCATTTGATACCAGCGATCCGGCACCGTGTGAGCAAATGCGTGAACGTATCTTTCGGGATTGGGGCGATACCGTTGATCTGCAACAAAAAGCTGACCCGATGTACCAAGCGATATGAAGCCGCGCCCCGCCTCGGTGGCACCCAGAGAGACCGCGCCCGTTGCTGCATCGCCCCCACCTGCAACAACGGGGATGCCCTGCGGAAGCCCGGCTTCCTGCGCGCCCTGTGGTGTGATCTGCCCAACAACGCAATGACCATGTTTGACCGGAGGCAACCAATCCGGCTGGGTGCAGGTGGCCTCGGCGATCCGAGCACTCCATTCCCGCTGGGATTGATCCAACCAAAGCGTACCGGCTGCATCTGACACATCTGTCACGATCTCACCGTGAAGGCGCAGGCCGACATAGTCCTTTGGCAACAGTATATGCGCGATCCGCCCGTAACTTTCAGGTTCGGATTGTTCAAGCCACATGACTTTGGGTGCCGTGAAGCCCGGAAGGGGAAGAACACCGGCTATTTGACCGATCTGCGGAACGGCCGCGCGCAGTTGCTCGCATTGTGGGGCGGCTCGGTTGTCATTCCAAAGTATCGCGGGTCTGACCGGGCGCAGTTCCGCATCCAAAAGCACGGCCCCGTGCATTTGACCCGACAGCCCCACGGCCTGCGCATCGGCCAGACTGATTTCACGGCTCAAATGTTTGAGCGCTGTGATTGTCGCGCGCCACCAGATATCGGGCGTTTGCTCCGACCATCCGGGCTGAGGAGAAGATGTTTGGATGTCAACATAAGCCGCAGCCAGAATGTCCGTCGCACTCGTGCAGACGACCTTGACCGCCGAGGTTCCGATATCAATCCCGATGAACATGTTGAATCTGTAGTCCGGCTTGGATTGGGCGGCAATAGACGCGGTATTGATTTTTTGGCGCGCGCAAAGAATATGTAAAGTTGCGACAAGATCGCAATGGATCAATACGTGCAGGCCGACAGATGACCAAGATAAAGAACATGGAGGAGTTTGCCGCAGTAAGTGGAATCTCACGACCGACGGTTTCAAAGTACTTTCACGACCCCGACAGTGTGCGTGCCAGCACGCGCGCTAAGATAGAAGAAGCCCTTGAGCGGTTTGACTATCGCCCGAATATCTATGCCATCAATCAGAACCGAAAGCTGACAAAGAACGTCGGTATCGTGGTGCCCTATCTGGCCGACCCGTTCTTTGCCGAAATCGCCCGCTACCTCGAGCAAAGCTGCATTGCGGCAGGGTATCGGCCAACCTTGTTCAGTTCTCACGGCGAACAAAAGCTTGAGAATGAGATACTCGATAGCCTGCGCTCTCTGAAACCTGCGGGCGTGCTGCTTGCACCGCTGGGGCGGGCGTCCGACAAGTCGGCGATCGAAAAATTCTGCACCGACGTCCCGACGGTTCTTTTCGACAGTAACCTGGAGGGGCTGGGTGCGGCCTTCATTGGCTCGGACAACTTCAGCTTTGTTTCCCAAACCGTGGAATACATGACCCGCACGGGCGAACCTCCGTCCTTCTTTGAAATGCGCACCCCGGCCAACCCGAACGCGAACAAGCGGCGCAAGGCGTATAACGAGGTGATGAAGCGTCTGGGGTTTGAGCCTCATGTTATCAAGGTCGAAGGCAAAGGCTGGGCCTTCGAGGATATCGGCCGTCGCGGAGCGCTCAAGGTTCTGGAGGAGGGCGAGCTGAGAACAGATTCGGTCCTGTGCAGCAATGACCGGCTTGCCATCGGCTTTCTGGCAGCCTGTTACGAGCAGGGGATTCGGGTCGGTCGCAGAGAGGATTGCGCTTTGCGGGTGGCCTCTAATGATGATCATCCCTTTGCAAAATTCACGTGCCCCTCGTTGACTACAGCGGCTCATGACTATGACAACGTTGCCGCGCGCAGTGTCGAGACGTTGTTTGAACTCATTGAAAGTGGTGGGAAATTTGATGTGCGGACAGAGACCCTGTTTCCGGCCAGGTTGGTGTTGAGGGAATCCGCGTGACGCTCAAAAATTAACGCGCGTAAAGTTTTTATTGACGCCGCGATAATTTACAAACTACCCTCTCTGCACGACATCCAAGCTCAGGGAGGACAGGGATGTATCTGAAGAACGCACTTCGTGCGGCGACTGCACTGACATTCGTCGCAACGGCAGCAGCCCACGCGCAATCCATCACAATCGCAACAGTGAACAACGGCGACATGATCCGGATGCAGGGCTATACGGACAAGTTCACCGAAGCGACGGGCATCGACGTAGAGTGGGTGACGCTGGAAGAAAACGTTCTGCGCCAGCGCGTCACCACGGACATAACAACCAAGGGCGGCCAGTTCGACATCATGACCATCGGGATGTACGAAACCCCGATCTGGGGCTCGAATGGTTGGCTGGTGCCACTGGATGGTCTGTCCGAGGAATACGACGTCGGCGACCTTCTACCGGCTATGGCCGGTGGTCTGAGCCATGAAGGTACGCTCTATGCGGCGCCATTCTACGGCGAAAGCTCGATGATCATGTATCGCATGGACCTGATGGAGAAAGCGGGCTTGGAGATGCCCGAAGCCCCGACCTGGCAGTTCATCCGCGAGGCGGCGGCCGCCATGACGGACCGCGACAACGACATCAACGGAATCTGTTTGCGCGGCAAGGCTGGTTGGGGTGAGGGCGGTGCCTTTATCACCGTGACCGGCAATTCGTTTGGCGCGCGTTGGTTTGACGAGGACTGGAAACCTCAGTTCGACCAGCCCGAGTGGAAAGAGGCGCTGACCTTCTTTGTCGACATGATGGGTGAATCCGGTCCGGCAGGCTATGCCA
Source organism: Ruegeria sp. BC7 (assembly GCF_056539165.1). Taxonomy (NCBI): domain Bacteria; kingdom Pseudomonadati; phylum Pseudomonadota; class Alphaproteobacteria; order Rhodobacterales; family Roseobacteraceae; genus Ruegeria; species Ruegeria sp. BC7. Next base: position 43,750 of record NZ_JBQFUL010000014.1, read on the forward strand.
CAAACGGTTTCAACGAAAACCTGTCACTGTTCCAGCAAGGCAAATGCGGAATGTGGATTGATGCCACTGTCGCCGCGTCCTTCGTGACAAATCCCACCGATTCAACCGTGGCTGACAAAGTCGGCTTTGCGCTTGCTCCGAACGCGGAAGGCGTCGATAAACGAGCGAACTGGTTGTGGGCATGGGCCTTGGCAATTCCGGCAGGCACACAGCAAGAGGACGCGGCCAAGCAGTTCATCGAGTGGGCAACCTCGAAGGAATACATCGAACTGGTTGCCGAGAATGAAGGGTGGGCCAATGTGCCTCCGGGCGCGCGGACTTCGTTGTACGAAAATCCGGAATACAAGGATATTCCCTTCGCACAGATGACGCTCAAGTCGATCCTGGCGGCTGACCCGCAGAACTGCTGCGCCCAGCCGACGCCCTATACCGGTATCCAATTCGTTGCGATCCCGGAATTTGCGGGCATCGCCACGCAGGTAAGTCAGGAGTTTTCGGCAGTTTACGCCGGACAGCAATCAGTGGACGAAGCGCTTGAAAAAGCTCAGGCATTCACTGCTGAAGAAATGGAAGCCGCAGGGTACTGAGGTCTTCTCCCCGGCGGGTGGGCACATGTTGCCCCCCGCTCTCACTTTCACAACTCGCGTTTTTCTCGCAGGCTTGTGCTACGCCTGAACAGAGAGGGTTTGCGCCATGGCAACTCAACATTCCCGATCCGTCGCTCGCCTGATGATGGCACCTGCCGTGGTTTTGCTGCTTGGCTGGATGCTCGTTCCGCTGACGATGACACTGTATTTTTCCTTCAAGAAATACCTTCCTCTTCGTGGCGGTGATCTGGGCTGGGTCGGGTTGGATAACTACATCCGCTTCGTTTCTTCCAGTTCGTTCTGGCCGGCCGTGCAGGCGACGCTTGTGATCGTTGGCGGTGTCTTGGTGATAACGGTCATTCTGGGTGTTCTTCTGGCGATGTTGCTGGACCAGCCAATGTGGGGCCAAGGCGTTGTCCGCATCCTTGTAATCGCTCCGTTCTTTGTCATGCCGACAGTGTCCGCGTTGGTTTGGAAAAACATGTTCATGGATCCGGTGAATGGGTTGCTGGCACATCTGTGGCGCTTTTTCGGGGCCGAGCCGATTTCCTGGCTGTCCCAGGCGTCGATGACTTCGATCATCATGATCGTTTCGTGGCAGTGGCTACCCTTCGCGACCCTGATCCTGCTGACTGCGATCCAGTCGTTGGACAGTGAACAACTGGAGGCCGCTGAAATGGATGGAGCGCCGCCACTAAAGCGGTTTTACCATATCATCCTGCCGCATCTCGGCCGCGCGATAACTATCGTGATCCTGATCCAGACCATCTTTTTGTTGTCGATCTTTGCGGAAATCTTCGTGACCACTGGCGGTGCTTTCGGCACCCGTACCCTGACCTACCTGATTTTCCAGCGTGTGCTGGAAAGCCAGAACGTGGGTCTTGGATCAGCTGGAGGGGTCTATGCCATCATCCTTGCCAATATTGTTGCGTTCTTCCTGATGCGCATCGTCGGCAAAAATCTGGACGCGTGAGGAGGTAACAGTCATGGCCCGCGCCGTCACACCCCGCCGCAAATCGCTGAACACCGCCCTTGCCTGGGCTGTCGGTCTGCTGATCTTTTTCCCGATCCTCTGGACGATCCTGACCAGCTTCAAGACAGAGGCACAGGCCATCGCCAGCCCACCGCTGTTCCTGAATTTTGACTGGACGCTCGAGAACTATGCCGTTGTGCAGGAACGCTCGGACTATATGCGGTTCCTGTGGAATTCAGTCATCCTCGCAGGGGGCTCGACCCTGTTGGGGGTTATCATCGCAGTGCCTGCGGCGTGGGCGATGGCCTTTGTGCCCTCAAAGCGCACCAAAGATATTCTGCTGTGGATGCTGTCCACCAAGATGCTGCCAGCCGTCGGTGTGCTGTACCCGATTTATCTGCTGTTTATCCGGCTGGGTTTGCTGGATACGCGCGGGGGGTTGGTGGTTGTGCTGATGCTGATCAACCTGCCGATCATCGTCTGGATGCTCTACACCTATTTCCGCGAAATTCCCGGAGAAATTCTGGAAGCCGCGCGAATGGACGGCGCTTCGCTGAAAGAGGAAATCCTCTACGTTCTGACTCCGATGGCCATTCCCGGCATTGCGTCGACCGTGCTTTTGAACTTCATCCTTGCCTGGAACGAGGCGTTCTGGACGCTCAACCTAACCGCTGTCGATGCGGCCCCGCTCACGGCGTTTATCGCCAGCTATTCCAGCCCCGAGGGTTTGTTCTTTGCCAAACTCAGCGCGGCTTCGACGATGGCGATCGCACCAATCCTGATCCTTGGCTGGTTCAGCCAGAAACAACTTGTCCGCGGCCTGACCTTCGGCGCTGTGAAATAAGGAAGACGATTTATGGGACGCATACAACTCAAGTCCGTGACCAAGAGCTTCGGCGACGTGCAGGTTATCCCACCGCTGGATCTGACCATCGAGGATGGCGAGTTCACCGTTTTCGTCGGCCCATCGGGGTGCGGAAAGTCCACCCTTTTGCGCCTGATTGCGGGTCTGGAGGATATAACGTCGGGATCCATTGATATCGATGGGGCAGATGCCACGGATGTGCCGCCCGCCAAACGCGGATTGGCGATGGTTTTCCAGTCCTACGCGCTTTATCCGCACATGTCCGTTCGCAAAAACATTGCCTTCCCATTGCGCATGGCCAAGCTGGATCAGGCTGAAATTGACCGTCGCGTAGAGGGGGCCGCACAGGTTTTGAACCTGACCGACTACCTCGACCGCCGTCCTGGACAATTGTCGGGCGGTCAGCGCCAGCGCGTGGCCATCGGGCGTGCCATCGTTCGCGAACCCGCAGCTTTTCTTTTTGACGAGCCTCTCTCCAACCTCGACGCCGCGTTGCGGGTCGGCATGAGGCTTGAAATCAGTGAGCTTCATGAGCGGCTTGAAACCACCATGATCTACGTCACCCACGATCAGGTAGAAGCGATGACGATGGCCGACAAGATTGTTGTCCTTCAAGCCGGGATTATCGAACAGGTTGGCAGCCCGCTCGAGCTGTACCGAACACCGCGAAACTTGTTTGTGGCCGGGTTCATCGGCTCGCCCAAGATGAACTTCATCTCTGGCGAAGAGGCCGCGAAACATGACGCGCACACGATCGGAATTCGCCCCGAACATATCGCTGTGTCTGACAGCAGCGGAGAGTGGTCGGGCGTTGTTAGCGTATCCGAGCATCTCGGCTCGGACACGTTCTTCCATGTGCATGAGACCGGATTGGCCGAAACAATCACTGTCCGTGCCGATGGCGAGGTCGGATTCCGCCACGGGGATCGCATCCACCTGACTCCGCGTGCGGATGTCATTCATCGTTTTGATGCGCAGGGGCTCAGGATTGAATGAGACGGCTGGAAGGGAAAACTGCACTCATTACAGGTGCCGCGCGGGGGATCGGTCTGGCATTCGCCAAGGCGTATGTAACGGAAGGCGCGCGCGTTTCCATTGCCGATATCGACATAGGCCGGGCGCGGCTTGCAGCGGATGAAATTGGCTCTGCTGCGGTCGCAGTCGAGATGGACGTTTGCGATCAAAACAGCATCGACGCCGCCGTTGCCGAAACCGCTGCGCAGTTCGGACCCATCGACATCCTGATCAACAACGCCGCGATCTTTACCGCAGCGCCGATCACCGAAATCGACCGCGCCGATTATCAGCGCGTCTTCGACATCAATGTTGCCGGAACACTGTTCACGTTGCAGGCCGTGGCGCGGCACATGATTCAGAACAAAGTGAAGGGCCGCATCATAAACATGGCGTCTCAGGCCGGGCGGCGCGGTGAGCCACTGGTCGCGGTCTACTGCGCCAGCAAAGCGGCCGTTATCTCTCTGACCCAATCAGCGGGTCTGAACCTGATCTCGCAGGGGATCAACGTGAATGCCATCGCACCCGGTGTTGTCGATGGCGAACATTGGGACGGTGTAGACACGTTCTTTGCCAAATACGAAGGAAAGGAGCCGGGTCAAAAAAAGCGGGAAGTCGCGGCTGCGGTACCATTCGGACGCATGGGGTCGGCCGAGGATCTGACAGGCATGGCGGTTTTTCTGGCCTCGGACGACGCCGAATACATCGTGGCCCAGACATACAATGTCGATGGCGGAAACTGGATGAGCTGATGAACCCTCTGACCACTCCACCGGTACGGCTTGGGCGCGGCGCACTCGCTGATCTGCGCTCCGACATAGGTCGGCCACGTTACCAAAGGGACGACCTGACGCCCGGCATTGTTCACATCGGGTTGGGAAATTTTCATCGTGCACATCAGGCGTGGTACATTCATCAGTTGATGCAGACAGGAGCCGCGCTGGACTGGGCAATTATCGGAGCCGGGGTTCGCGCCTATGACGCGGACATGCGCCGCAAGCTGATGGAGCAGGACTGTCTGACAACGCTGATCGAATTGGACCCTTCAGGCGTGTCCGCCGAGGTGATCGGGCCGATGGTGGATTATCTGCCGATCGAGGAGGGGAACGCCCCGTTGATCCGGAAAATGGCGGACCCTGCCATACGTATCGTCTCGCTTACGGTGACCGAAGGCGGGTACTACCTTGACGCCAATACGGGCGATTTTGACACGTCGCACGATGACATCCGCCACGACGCGCGGCATCCGGACAGCCCTGTCACGGTATTCGGAGCAATCGTCGCAGCGTTGAAACAGCGTATGATCGCCGGGTTGCGGCCGTTCACAGCCCTGAGCTGTGACAACCTTCAAGGCAACGGCACGATTCTTCGAGGATGCGTCGTCGATCTCGCTCGCTTGTCCGACCCCGTTCTGGCCGACTGGATTGACGAGAACGGGGCGTTTCCGAACTCGATGGTTGACTGCATCGTTCCGGCAACGACCGAGCAGGTTATTTCCCAATGCCGCGCCTTGGGTCTGGATGACCGCGCGCCTGTGACACACGAGAACTTTCGCCAATGGGTGATCGAGGACAATTTCTGCGCTGGCCGTCCTCAACTTGAGGACGTTGGGGTTACAATGACAGCTGACGTTCATTCATACGAAGCGATGAAACTGCGCATCCTGAACGGCGGCCATCAGATCCTTGCCAATGTGGGTGAGGTTCTACACGTCCCGACCATAGCTGAATGTATGCAGGACAAGGACATTTCCGCCTTTTTCAGAAAGGTTCAGGTCGATGACATTGTCGAGCATGTAAAACCTGTCCCCGGCCTGAGCCCATTGGGATACCTGGACCTGATCGAGCGGCGTTTCGCGAACCAGGCCATCCACGACACAACGCGCCGCGTGGCCTTTGACGGCTCGTCCCGTCACCCTGGATTTCTATTGCCAACGTTGCGCGATGCGATAGAGGCGGGCTCATCGTTGGGTGGGCTCGCCCTGGCCGAGGCGTTCTGGTGCCGGATGTGTGCAGGAACGCGCGAAGATGGGACGGAAATCGAGGCGAACGACCCGATTTGGGGGCAGTTGCAATCGCGAGCGCTTGCTGCAAAGGAAAATCCGCGCGTTTGGATCGAAAATCGCAAGCTGTACGGCGATGCGGCGACGGTCGCCCGTTTTTCAGATGCGTTCTCAAATTGGCTCACCCGTATCTGGAGTGACGGCAGCCGCCGCGCACTCAGGACTTATCTGGGCGACGCGGAATAGCCATCTGCGGTCAGGTCCAGCGGCGGCCATCTCTACACCGCCAGCAAAACCCCTTATGGCAATAGAAGGGGTACGGTTGCTCGCGGTGTTCAGAACGGACAGGCAAACGCCAACCGGACTGAATTCGCGGCTAATGCAATTTGTAGGGATTTTGGTGGAGCCTAGGGGAAACGCCGCCGAACGCCTAATGCGCTGATAGTAAACACTATTGTGGTGTGTTGGTTTGTAGTGTGTCTCACCCTAGTGTCACACTTTGAAGTGCGCAACCTGCTACGTCGAACTGTGCATGCCCAAACCTACACCGGACTACTGCCTTCTACTGGTGCGGCAGGTTGCGGCTGGCCTGCATCTGTTGAACATCGTCAGGCCAAGTGGAGCGTATGTAGGCCAGCACGTCCCATATACCTTCGTCAGTCAGGATGCCCTCAAAACCGGGCATGCCACTGTTGAAGTCTTTAATGCCACGTGCTGCCAATGCGCCCGCCCCACCTAGCTTGGTGTACTCGAACAGTAGCTGGTTATCATGGTGCCATGTGTGCCCTGTCACGTCATGTGGTGGAGCAGGCAACACTCCGTCGTCGTCGGGTGTCTGCCAGTTGGGTTGGCCTTCCAGATTACCTCCATGGCATGAGGCACAGTGCTCTGCATAGAGTTCCTGCCCATTCGCGAGGTCTCTATCTAACAACTCATGGTCTGCAGCGATGCTGGTACCAATGCAGCATATAGCAAGTGCGGAAAGGTGTTTGTTCATCTCTACCTACCTTAACTCGGAAGTGTTAGTACGCTGGTGAGTGTCGCCGTTGTCGCCAAAACCACTAATACGACTATTGCCTCGACCTCGATAGACCGAGCGAGGTGTTGTGCTGCCTTCGCCTCTCCACTTTGCATGGCGGGAACAAATCGGAGCTTATTCGCGGCGGCGAGGACCAACAGCAGCCCCACAAGGAACACTTTGAACAACAGTGCCTGCCCGTAGCCAGTGAACAAGAGCCCTTGTAGACTGCCGACAAGTAACCAAGCCATCCATAGGCCAACACCGATCAAGGCCGGTACAACCAATGCGGCAGTTTGCCCAAACCTATGACCTAGTTCAGCAGCATCTGTCAGGTGTTCAGGCATGAGAGCCATACTCCGAAGCGGGCTAAAGATGCCCACCCAGAAGGCTACACATAGCAGGTGCAACAGGAGCAAGAGTTTGACGCCAACACTTTCTAGTTCAGGCACGTGCCCGATCTGTGCAAAGGACCACAAAGCCACCGTGCCACCCAACAATGCGATCCATAGACCAAAGTGAGGAATAGACAGTCCTACAAGGATCATCACTGCGCTAATAACGCGGTAAACAAGTACGTCGCCTACGGATGTCTGCCAAAGTAGACCAAGCATCTCTGGATCGACCATGCCGTCAAATCCGCCTGTTAAGGCGGCTCCACGAAGCATGAAGCCAACCACCGTTGCGGCGAGAGCAAGGCACGCTAAGGCCCTAGCTTGGCGCTTCATCGCTCGGTGTATCGGTGAGACAAAGCGGGAATAGATGCAGCTAACAATCATAAGCCCGGTGGAGCCCGCAAAGCCGATGTAGAGCCCTAGCTTTGCGAGGATCGTGGCAATACCCCAAATGTCTGGCATGCTCATTCCACGGTAAAGGAAAACTCGCCCTGCATCGCATGGCCGTCTTCACCTAAGCCTCGCCATTCAATGATATAGGTGCCCGTTCCATTGCTCGGCAGTGGGATCGTGAACTCCTGACCAAAACTTGTCTGCTCGCCCAAATCTAGGCTTACTGCCGAGTGTTCTTCATGGGCCATCTCTATCCGTGTCAGCCGGATGTCCTTAGAGAAGTTGAGACCAATTTCAGCGGGCACAGTGGTCATTGTGGCTCCGTCGGCAGGGGTCGTTTCTTCGACTTTGGAATGCGCCAGCACGCCGCTGGGAAGAGCAACCATGAGTGCGAGCGTTATGATCTTTTTCATGGTCCTGTCCTCAATTTATCCCGTTGGCACGTTGAATTTCACGAATGTACGCGATCACCATAGCAACGTCACCTCGCGTCAGACCTTCTACTGGCGGCATGTCTCCAAACTGCCAATGGTGGCTTCTTACACCTTGTGAAACCGCCCGCTGAAAGGCTTCATCGGCATGGTGGCTGGGTTCGTATATTTTGTGGATCAGAGGTGGTCCTGCGCCTTCTACACCGACCGCATTGACGCCGTGGCAGGAGGCGCAGGAGACCTCAAAGATACGCTGGCCGATTGCGGCATTACCGTCTACTCAAACGCAATTCTGACATTGTGGCCGATATTACGACGCTGGTATCCGCACTTGGTCACTTGGGGCGGCTGGATGACGTCCCAGATCT
>NZ_JBQFUL010000015.1:0-36780 GCF_056539165.1 Ruegeria sp. BC7
CGGGCTGCCGACGTTTCCTGAGTTCTAAGCAGCTTTTCGAGCGAACGGAGGAGAAAGCGATGAACACTGTTTATTCATATGCCTGCAAGGATTGCGAGGGCATGGAGGCCTGCCCAGGCAAAGTGGTTGCAGCGACCAAGGACGAAGTCTGGAAGCTCATGGAACTGCACGCGGTGGTCGCCCATGGAGAGGACCCCAGCTCGTGGGATGCCGACACTCGAGAATATCTGGAAACACTGATAAAGCCCGCGTGATCAAATAAATTAAGCTTCAAGTTCCTACGGATAATCGGCCCAAATTATCAACTTGGTTGTTTAACCGCGAAGGGCAGCTTTAGTCTGCTACTGGGAAATTGCTGGGCCCATTTGTGAGTATCCGGGTTTGGGCTGCGGCCTACCGCCAAGGCGCCTAGAAGCGCACGGCCATCACGAACCCAAATCGGAAACGTGTGAGATTGGTTTGCATCACAAACCATCCTGCTACAGCGAAACCCTGCTCCTATTCAGGCAAACCGGCTAGTCGCAATGACGCACAGTCTTTCTCCAGCCTTTTTCTGTCAGAGAAAAGTTGAGTATTCGCCCAGTCCGATATGGAAAACTGAGGGCGGTATTTCATCACATTCCGTGCTTCATCGCGAGCGGCCTCAAGGTTCTCCGTCTCTACATGGACGATTACGAGGTCGAGGTGACCAAAGCCTTCAACCCTTTGACCATATTCGGTGAATGCTTTCTTGGCTTCCTCGTATTGACCGTCGAGTCGAAGGGCTAAACCCAGAACGCCTGCATACCAACCTGGATAGTGAGGGTTCAGGGTAATGGCTTGTTGTGCGACTTGGATCGCTTCATTTGCCTGGCCATTGAAAGCTAGGGTGATTGACAGTCTGGCAGCTACGTCAGCGTGGTTTGGATTCAGCGCTAGTGCCTCGTTGAACTTCTCGATAGCCGAAACCAGCTTGCCATCGATTGCATCCGCAAAACCCGCAATAGCGTGAGCCTCTGGGTTGTAGCTGTCTATTTCCAGAGCCCGTTGAGCGCAGTCACGAGCCTCCGCTAGCGCGGCACGCCGGTCAGCAACAAATCCATGTCGTGCTTCGACAGTGCAAATGAATCCCAAAGTACAATACGGAGCCGAGTAACCCGGGTCGAGTGCAATTGCCTGTTGTGCAAATCGGCGAGCGTCGGCCTGAGCTTCCCTGGTAATTCTGCGCGAAGCCTCAACGGCCTTTAGTTGAGCAGTCCACGCGCCTAGGTTATTTGTGCCGGATCCTCTGAAACGAGCCATTTCTCCCGCCAACAGTTCGACTTGAAGCTCGGTTGCAATCCTAAGTGCGATTTCATCCTGAACTTCGAATACATCTTCAATGAGGCGATCATAGCGGTCTGCCCAAATATGCATGCCGGACTTTGCATCGATTAGCTGTGCTGTGATCCTCACCCGGTTACCGCTTTGACGGACACTTCCCTCAAGAACAAGATCGACACCCTGCTCCAGACCGACCTGTTTCACGTCAACGGAGCGACCTTTGTAGACGAATGTAGAGTTACGCGCGACGACTAGTAAATTCGGGAGTTTTGATAAAGTGGTGATGATCTCTTCGGTAATTCCATCTGCAAAAAACTCCTGATCGGGGTCAGAAGAAAGATTATCGAAAGGTAAGACGCCGATTAGCAGAGACTTTGTATGGCTAGCCGGAGTTACTCGCGGTGGGGCAGAACCTGGCGGCGACCATTGGAAAACTTCTATTGGTGACGGCGCATTCTTAAACTGTCGCTCTCCAGCGCGATAAAATTGCTCAGCGAGGCGCTCGTCAAGGCTGCGATGGACGACATCTGAAATTAACACAGCCCCTTCGTTGGAAGCCTCTTGTAGACGTGCAGATAGATTGATGCCATCGCCGAAAATGTCATCTTCGTCGAATACGACATCTCCAAGATGCACACCCACTCGTAGTTTCAATGAGGACTGAGTCGACACCTGGCTTTGAAGATCAAGGGCGCATCGTACTGCATCAGATACCGAGTTAAACTCGACTATCCATCCATCACCCATCCTCTTAACGACATTACCTCGATGATCGCTAACCAAAGGATCAAATAACTCTCGACGTAGAACACGAAGTTCGCTGAGAGTCCTATTTTCATCTGCCTTAATCTGGCCTGAGTAGTTTACTACATCGGCCGAGAGTACTGCGGAAAGTCTGCGGTCTCCATTCATGTCTATTGGTAACGCAAATTACGCTGCTTGGAAAAGACAACATGATTTCCTGAACGTCGCGCATGTCCTAGTGAATGGTTTGGTGCAAAACTGAAAAGCTTGACTGTGAATGCCTGCTTCGGGCTGTACCTGCCAAACATGCAAGCTGCGGAGAATGGCCGCTTCGAGCCCAAACCAACCGATGTTGCTGAAAGCACCAATGTCAGCGATGCGCAGAAAGCTGACTTTGCAAAGTCACAGTCTCCACTTCAAGCAGCACTTCAATGCTTGGTGGGCGCCAGATTGATAATCGTATTAAGCAATTTCATTTAAGTATTACTGCATGACATTCTGTTTTATCCACAGTCTGGGCACGTAACACACTGGCTTTCATATGCTTAAGACAGGCGGTTTTTAATTCGAATTTGCTTCACGCGCAGCTTTGGCTCGAAAACTTGCCAATTTTGACGCGTCAAATTTTGCAGCCCCGGAACCTAATTTTCCAATGGCGCTTGGATCGTTGACCTCATCCGCGTAAGTGAACTTCCAACCATAAGCTGGGAGATCATCGCCAGCCTCTACATACTGAGCTTCAAATGAATACGTTGCTCTCATTGGAACGAACCCATCCACGAAATTCATCGTCCTCTCTGACGGCGAAATAGAAACTATCCCTGTAAGGCGAACTGGCTCGTGAAAGCGTTCTGGATACCAACCTTCCGGCAATCGAACACGAATAAGCTGGTTTGGGTTCGGTGGAGGCGTATGGCTGCACATACCTCTCTCCGGAACCAAGTAAGCGACGTTTGTACCATCAGGATCCGGTGGTGCGGGTATCGCATAGCCCGCCAGCTTTACGACTTTTCCGTCAATTTCTGGATTACCAGCCGTGGCGGCTTTCTTTCGTCGCTCTGCAACGACCCATCGTTGTTCAATCAACCAATCAACGTCGATCCCAGCCTTTTGCAGCGGCGTCTCATTTTCCAGAATTTTCGCTTCAAGACTTTTGCGGACATCTTCGGAATGGGCTCCACTATCCAGTCTGAGCTTTAGTCGGACGATTTCAACAAGACCACTAAGCTGGTCAGGTGTCAGTTCTTTGAAAGGATCTACGTATTCCTGAGATTCTTCATCAATCAATTGGTTCCAGTCTAACTCAGCGATTTCTGCGGACAACGACGTTGAAATCAAAGAGGCAACACAGACTATTCTCCAAATCTTCATGACTTATCCTTTTCAACCGTATGGCCACTTGGATGTTGGTCAATGCGTCATCACCTGCCAGCTTAAGACATTTATGGACACTTGGGCTCTAAGCGAAACACAGTTCAAAGCTCGTTTTTATAGATGACTCCGTCCTTCATAATCAGGTCGAAGTTTTCTTGTGGGTCCCCTACAAGCTCCAAGTTTTCAAGCGGGTTGCCGTCCACGAGGATCAGATCAGCGTATGCGCCATCTCTGATAACTCCGAGTGGACCGTCTTGGTAGGGATGACGAGGGCCACTCATTTCCATTAGGCGGGCATTTTCAGAGGTCGCTATCTTGAGCGCTTGATAAGGCGTCATCCAAGTTCCCAACCTCACAAGATATTCGCTCTGTTGATACGCCTTTGATGGATCCATGAGTTGATCGGTGCCAAAGGCGAGATTCACGCCAATTTCGACGGCCATTGGGTACAGCGCGTCTACAGCATCAGTCACCTGTTTCCACTTTTTGGCACTAACTGGGCTATCCCAAACCATATCGGCCTCAAACATCGCCTGAGGACTGAGCCAAGCGCCTTTTTCCTTCATCAATTCCAGTGTTTCTCTTGATGCGAAGAAGCCGTGCTCAATGCTCATCACGCCGTTTTCTATTGAGGTACGGATACCTCTGTCTGTCATCACATGCGCCAAAACATAGGTGTTAAAGTTCGTTGCCTCTTCGACTACCGCACGAATTTCGTCGACCGAATACTCGCTCACATCCAGCGGATCGTATTGGGAAGAGACACCACCACCAGTCGTGATTTTGACCTGAGTAGCACCAAACTTGAGGATTTCTCTGGTTCTCTTTCTGACTTCCGGTACGCCATCAGAAATCATCGCCATCATATTTTTTTCCCAATAACTCAGTTCAGAGTTGGAGTTTCTTGGGTTTTCAAGCAGCGTGTGAAAGTCGGCATGGCCTGACGTTTGGCTCATGAATGGTCCGGAGGGCAAAATGCGGTGACCGGGGTATTCACCAGCGTCAATCAGTTTCTTGATCGTAAACGGATTTCCGCCAGGGTCTCTAACGGTGGTAAATCCACGCATTAAAGTCTCTTCAGCCCCCTTCATACTGCGAATGGCCACTTCCGACATGTCGCCTTGATTCAACATTAGAACGGATGCAGGGGTGTAGGCATACGTCGTGTGCCAATGGACATCGATCAATCCTGGGATCATCGTGCGACCGCCACCGTCAATCACCACCGCGTTCTCGGCTTCGATTGGGTCGGAAGAAACAGCGGTTATGAGATTATCTTCGATCAAAACGTTAGCATTCTCGATGCGTGCTTCGTTTACCCCGTCAAAAACATGAACATTCGTTATGAGAGTTCTTGTAGAATCCTCTTGAGCGCACGCCAGCGTTGCCAGCATGCTTGAGATTACCAAGCAGAGCGTTGACAATTGATTTTTGCGCATATCTTTCACCCTAGGAATATCAAAGCATTCGATTGTTTAATTTTAACGAAGGTAGCCAAACCTCCGAGGAAAATCGATATGAACTTTTTTAAGGAACTTGGCGAAGGCAAACCGGAGCTTTTTGCGGCAACCGTACGTGAAGCAATGACAGGAGAGGTTTTCGATGGCGATGTGATACAGTTGGGAAAGGGGGCTGACGAAGGCGCAATTTTCACAGCTCGTTTAGGGCTTTCCCGTTTGTCTAGTATCCGCTTCAAGCCCAATGCATTGGTGAGAACCGCACAAAGTGAAAGCTTCGCTAATTTCACTGTACCAATCTGCGCTTCAGAGTTATGGACGGTAAGTGGCGTTCCTTTGAAAGAAAACTCCGTTTTCTTCAATTTCACTGCATCGGAAACCGAGGTAGTCGCGCGCAATCGAACCTCGATAGGGTCTAGTCCGAGTGTCCGCATGGCGTCGATTTCTCAAAGAGGTTCAACTTTTTTCCGGCAGAAATACATCGGATTTTCGCGGACCAACGGTTATCGTGAAACTGTCTTCTGATTTTCACGCAGCTTTGGTGCGAACACTTAGCTGCATAATGAACCAAGCCGATGGTCAATATACCCAGAGTGATTTGGAGGCGCGTCTTGCAAGGACGCTTGCGATCTTCTTTGCCTTATCTCTGAATAGTGGGAATGCACGCAAAGCGACTTGGTCTCAAAAAGTGGGTTTGGTCTCAAAAGCACGAGAGTACTATTCTTCCGCCTTGTCAAAAAGGCCATCAGTGGCAGATCTGTGTCGAGTAACCGCGGTAAGCGCGCCAACATTGATCTCAGCATTTCGCGACGTAACGGGTGAAACACCAGCACGATTTTTTGCTCTTCAAAGACTGGCCAATGTCCATGATGAACTTGTTCAGGCGTCTCAGCAAAAACCCATGGTGAAGCAAGTGGCGCTCGCTCACGGATTCACCGATTTGGGACGATTTGGGAGCCTGTACAAAAGCATATATGGAATTTTACCATCAGAGCAAATTGAGCGTACTGTACCCATTTGACCGGTTGTCTTTTTAGTTCTGCCGAAAACCGATTAATACGAATCTCGGCTCCGATGTAGCAGAGTTCCCTTGACGGATTGCAATGGCACCTCAACGATTTGCCAAACAGAACTATGGATTGGACGGCGGAATGTTTTCATTTTTTTTGAATTTCTACAGGCTCTTAAAAGCGATTGTCCGCTCGTGGAGTAGCCCTAGATTCCGCGGAGCGCTTACCCTTGCAATACTCTTGTTGCTTTCCGGAACTTTGTTTTATGTCAGCGTCGAGGGGTGGTCTTGGGTGGACGCGCTGTACTTCAGTGCAACTACTATTTCTACGGTTGGCCTCAGTGACCTAACGCCCGTAACCGACACAGGAAAACTCTTTACCGTGTTGTATATTTTCGTAGGCGTCGGGGTCTTCATCACGCTGTTTGTACAATTCACACATGCCCTTCTTAGGGACTACGATGAGAAAAAGTCGTCAGATAATTGAAGACTGAAGCAACGGTCTTTCGGTCGTTGCACCCTAGCGCTTCGCTCTGCCGTATGCGGTTAAGGTCGTTGAGAAACTGCTTGGATTAAGGCAAACAAAGCAAAGACAAGGTTCTTTATCATCTTGTCTAAGCAGCTAGTTTGAGAACATGGCCTCCGTAGCACAACTAACCGACTGGATGATTACCGAAGGACGCCGCTCAGGCGACCCTGTTAAAGTAGTTTCGCATTTCTGCTCGTCCTTAATTGAGGAAGGTGTACCGCTCTGGCGGGTCAATATCGGTCAGCGCTTCGCCAATCCGCTACTCATTGCATGGGGGGTCGTTTGGACACCTGATGGGACCGACAGCTACGACGTAACTCATGAAACGATGTTGACGGAAGGGTATGTTGGTAGCTCGTTTGAGTACATTCTGGAGCACAGAAAGCCGCTTCACAAAAGCCTGCGACAACTGGATCCAAAGACTGAGCATTTATCGTATCTAGAGTTCGCTGAGCTCGGTGGCACAGATTACTATGCAACTCTGATGTATTATGGCGACGGATCTCTGCACGGCTGCACATTTGTCACGCAGGAACCAGACGGCTTTTCACCGCAACATCTGGAATTGATTGAGGCAGCGCTGCCTGCTTTGTCTTCCGCTTTGGAACCTGTCACGATGCGCAAGTCAGCCAAGGGTCTATTGCGAACATATCTTGGCGATGGGCCCTCCGACGCCGTATGGAGCGGGCGGATCAAGCGAGGCGAACGAACGACCCTTGATGCGGTGGTCATGTTTTCTGATTTACGAGGGTTCACGGCGCTTTCAGAAGCCGCACCCGAGGCCGATGTGTTTGACGCGCTGAGCGGCTACTTTGATCTGGTTGTTCAGTCTGTGGAAGATAACGGTGGCGATGTTCTCAAGTTCATGGGTGATGGAATTCTCTCGATCTTCACCATCGCAACTCAGGCTGATCACGCCGACCGATGCCGAAAGGCTGCGCAAGCCGCACAAAGTGTATTGGCCGGTTTGACGGTCCTCAACCGTCGCCGCGCTGAAGCGAAAAAGCCGTCTTTGGACGTTGGGATCGGGATCAATGTTGGACAAGTCAGCTATGGCAACATCGGCAGCCCTGGTCGACTTGATTTCACGGTTCTCGGAGGTGCAGTGAACGTTGCGAGTCGAATTGAGGGGCTGACTAAATCTATTGGCCGGAGAGTGCTGGCAACATCTGCGATTGCCGAAGTCTCCCCTGATCTGTTTTCCCCTTGTGGGTTTCAAGAAGTTCGTGGACTTGCGCGTCCAATCGAATTGTTTTCTCTCGTCGAAGAAGAGCTTTGATTCAGCGCTGACTTAATTTTGGCAGCATCGCGAGAAGCAGGAACCAGATATTGGGCACCAAGTGTTAAGAGGCAGGTTTTTACCTCATTTGGGAGTTTGCAAAGCCCGACGATGGATGTCCGGTTTGGGCTGGGACCAGCCAATCATGCTTGCTGCGGAGAACGGCAACACTGAGCCCAATTTACCCGTTTTGATTGTTGTAAACATCCGGAGGTTATGCCGACCCTTCCGTCATCCATGTGCTCCACTCGGGTGATCGGTTTAGGGCTTTTCCGTCTGCACCCGCTGAATGTGCAATGCTGTAGGCTACAATACTTCCTTCTCAATGGAGTGGGGTACTATGGTGTTCGACTGGTTCGAAAACAGGGAAAATTGACAAACCAACAAAATCGCAACGGTCGTATTCGTTCAGTCTAAATTGGCCTATGGGTTCTTAAGTCACACCGTGCTGGGCAAATCTTACCAATCCTTAAAGAAAATCGCCCAAACAACAGCAATGATGACTCCGGCGCCGGCTGCGAACACCAATGCTATGGCGCTGAAGAACAAACGCGACTGGCTGGAGCGGCGGATAATCGAAAAGTGAATTCTAATCTGGCCTCTAAGCAAACCATCTGCTGCCATCGATAAAGCAAAAAGGCCAAGAGACAGCGCACTGGATCCCCCCCATAGCCGTTGCCATTGCTCATCCTCAGTCAATGCCAACGGCAAACCGGTTACGACAAAAAGCGCTGCGAAGACCCACATCAAATACGTAGATATCATCAAACCGGTAACCACATGCCTTATTCTATCCAGTAGTTAATCAATGCGGCTTGTGCAAATTCACCAAGATTAGGGTGGTCGCTGAAATGGTACAGAAACCTCAACACGACCTCCTTCTGTGCAGGCGTCAATTGGTTGAACTTGGACTTCCGGAACTCGTGCAGCAATTCTTTCGATGTGCCGGGGTCGAGTGCCCGAAGAATGCTTTCACTGGCATATTCCGGGCTGTCTGAATTTCGCAGAGTCCATATCAGATACGCGGGCAAGTAGTACTGAAAGGCTTTGGGGCTGAAAGCCGTGGGGGCAGCGTAACTGTATACGATCATTTTACCGGTCATCTCATGCCATTTGACCCCGCCGTAGAATTCAAGAATATCCACGTCATCCATACATTCGGGGTGAAGCAGTTCATCATCAGCAGGTGGATCAAGGCCGTCAAATGCAGCAATGATCTGAGTTGCAAGAGCTTCCGTTGTTGTCGTTACCTTTGGCATGGTGACATATTAAACTGGCTGAAACCCCGAAATCGAGCGTGTCAGCAACAATTCGGATTCGAGTGATTGCAATGGATAACGGACAGAGGCTCTTTCAGGACGTCAGTCATGAATTCCACGACAATTCCATTTATGCCCTAAAATTGGTTTCGCCTGACCCAGACAACAATGACTGGGTGAGCGAACTAATACTCGATATCGACCACATTGAGGAGTGGATCAGGCAGGACAACGAGCAATTCAGTTTTTCCGTTTCCCAGGTCAATCTGTGTTTCGAGGGCGTTTCCGATCTGTTCGTTTCCTTTTCGTTTCCGAAATCGACCGTTACACCGCTGCCAATCGACCGGATTACCCGGTCCAGAGAACCAGTTCGGATCCACGGAATAGATTATTCCGAATTTGCCTGGACCATCGGGCTGAATGACCGCCGCGGCGGTCGCATTTGCTTCCACGCTACTGGGTATCGCTTTGAAAGCGTCGGAAAACCCGTCACCTGCGAGGAACAATATATTCCCAAACACTTGCGCCTACCGCAGTAGGTGCAGAAGACTGTGTGACCACCTCGGCAACGAATGCCATAGGAACCCACCTGCCATCTCACTTCAATCGCAATTGGGTACGCATTTGGTAGGAGGTACTGCACCTGTCACAGTTGGCTGCGAGTGTATTCAGCATAGTTAGACCAAATACGTAAACGAGTTTTCGTTTGCTAAGGATCAGCTTTGCCGCGCCTTTCAGATGCTACAATGCCCGCTTTGCGTGGCGATATCACTATGAGAAAGTACCGCCGCCCTGTCTGGCATGGTCGTCGCGGTCGAACCAAACCAAAGACAACTGTATCAAGCCATTGTCGTCGAGGGTCCACTCCTCCCAGCCCAACAGGCGAACAGGAGAATTTTCACGCCTTCCGGGACCGACGAGCATACCGGTAAAGAGAGCGTGGTTCCCTGATAAACGAAAATCATGCAGCAACACGGAAGAACCAGGGAAATCGCGGAAGAACGGGGCTGCGTAATCCGAAGCAATTGCTTCCCGACCTTGTATCGCCGCGCCGGAATTGAGCCGAGCCGCCCCGTCTTCTGCGAAATGTGCTGCTACCTGTGCCGGATCGTTGGAACTCCACGCAGCAGCATACGAAGAAGCTTTCTCCAGCGCATCAGCAAACAACATTTTGGTTGCTCCTTTCTCGAACATGGCCACTCTTTGGCTTTGAGGGTGAGACCATGGACTTATCTTAGACGCGTATGTGCAATAAGTCATAGGTATCCGCGTTTTAGGCGTTCAATCCCAGCGCAGCGAAAGAGTGCTCCTCAAACCGGGCGCTCGCAGACCCAGCGGCGAAAATGTCGGACGAACTAAATTTTCTTGTTGCTGCGGAGGTAACAAAAGTCCGCCACAAAGTTTGTGCCAGCCGATATTCAGTAATCACGTGTTTGGCAGGCTTCGCTGCTGTATTCTACAAATCGTGAGCGCTATTCCGTGGACCCAATCAGAGCATACGACTAGCATCAGTGATTACTCAGCACGAAGGGAGACACACATGTCGAAGTTCACTAATAGAACAACTGCCCATAGGGTTGCTGCACTCGTAATCTGCTGTTTCGCAATGGCTGCACAGGCTCAATCGGCGAGTGAGGAGATGTCATTTTTCATAACCAGTGTGGGTAAGGGGGACGGCGCCAATCTGGGCGGGCTAGAAGGCGCCGATGCTCACTGCAATGCGCTTTCTTCTGCGGCCGGTTCTTCCAAATCCTTTGCAGCTTACCTGAGCACCTCAATGTCCATTGATCGCAGCACCGACCCGATGACAATCACCAATGGCATTTCTGCGCGCGACCGGATCGGGTCGGGCCCTTGGTATAATGCCGATGGAGAGCTTATCGCCAACAATGTTGAAGACCTGCACAGTGACGGTGTGAATATCAATCTTCAAACCGCGCTCGACGAGAATGGTAACCCTGTCAATGGGCGTGGCAGTCAGCCGAACAAACATGACATTCTGACAGGCTCCGATTCCGCAGGACACTTTTCGACGGCTGGTGGCGATACGACGTGCAGCAACTGGACTTCGAATAGTGAAGACGGGTCTGCGATTGTTGGGCACCATGACCGTGTAGGTCTCAACGATGCTCGAAACATGTTGTCCTGGAACTCATCGCACGGCTCGCGCGGTTGCGGGGAGGAACATCTGCCACGTTCTGGCGGGGCGGGCCTGTTTTATTGCTTCGCAACTGACTGATCAGGCGGCATTGGAGCGCGTGTCAGCAATATTGCACCTGGTATTGCTAAGTTAGTTTTTAGGGTCACGTTCTGGAAACGGTTTTTGGGCAGCAAAGCCCGATTGCCGTTTAGACCTGTGGCCGACACCGAATTAGGAGATTCGCAATTTCTATCGACAGTTTCGCGGACTCTGAGATTGGAAAACACTTGACCGACGCTGCACGTCGTTGTCGCATGGTTTTCTTCACCGGACTACCAGCATCTGGAAAGTCGTTCCTGTTGCGTCAGCAGATATCCATTGCGATCTCCTTGGGACGTCGTGTGCATATCATGCGTTGGGACACGGGGCTCGCGGCGTTTCAGACCGAAGACATACTCGAGAGTTATCCAGATGTTTCAGATGGAACTCATCCGTTGGTACGAAGGGCCGCTGGATTGTGGGGGCGGAGAGCCCTGGCGCGATGGCTGGTAGAGAATACCGACCCCACAGACATGATTGTCGGTGAAGTCCCTATCATCGGAAACAGGTTTTCCGAGTTCATCCAGGTGCAGCCGGATCAGGTTGAACCAACCTTAGCATCCGAGGAAACCACATTCATCTATCCTGTTCCCACAAAAAGCTTGCGTGCCGATCTCGAAGCCATCCGAAGGTCAACGTTTGCGAACCCAAAACATCCTGATGAGGCCAGAGATGCGCCTCCACCGACAATGGAACTGGCCTGGCGCCTAACATGCGCCAAGGCTGTTGAATTGGGCTTAGTCTCTAAGGTTGACACCCATTCTCCGTATGAGGAGGCGATCTATGTCCGATTTTTTGAGCACCTGCTGCAACACCGAAACGCCGTCAGAATTGCGGTCGATACGATTTATTCAGATGCCGGGTCAGCCCATGACCTGAATGCGAACATCATGGAACTCAGTGCAAGCCCAAACGAAGTGCAACGTGCTGTCGCAGAGGTAGAGGCTGCTTTCACAGTCCAGGAAGTCGTCCGAGACGTCGAAAACTGGTATCAGGTGTAGTCCCGGGCAAAAGTCAGCTCCATTGGTATACCCGAAACCGATAAGGTTGGTTGCGAAGGTCCAAATTGGGCTGCGAGCGGCCAATGATGCTGACCGCAGGTAGCGGCAGTTCTAAGTTCAACCAGCCGTTGCCGGGCAGCCATTTGCTGGGTTAGCCTTGTCAGTATGAGCGCGAACGTTTCGATCATCGGGACATGGGTATTGAAGAGTTTCGTCGCGGAGTTTGACGACGGCTCCACTCTCCAACCCTACGGCGACAACCCGCAAGGCCGCATCATCTACGCGGGCGATGGGTTCATGTCGGCTCACTTATGGAACCCCGACACCCATGTTGAGGGAACCAACTCACGTGACTACCCAAGCTACTTCTCGTACTGCGGTGATTGGTCAATTGAAGGCGAAGTCGTTCGGCACCGAGTTCATGCTTCGACCGAAGCATCTTGGGCTGGGCAGGACAAATTGCGAACCATGGCGTCAATCGGCGAGCTACTGGAATTGACGGCGGAAGAGGTCGTGTTCGGGGGAAAGGAAGGAAGGGGTATTTTGGTTTGGGAACGCCTTAAGAATTAGCCGACAGCGGCAATCGGCCAACGATCACTTCGTTCGCAACTAGGGAGTTGAAAAGTCTAGTTTCGAGTGTCGGCTTTGGGCTGCGTGCGGCCAATCATGCTAACAGCAGACAACGATGGCACCGAGCCCAATTCAGTCGTTTACAGCAGACAACATGATTTCCTGGACGTCGCGCATGTCCTAGTGAATGGCTTGGTGCAAAACTGAAAAGCGTGATTGTGAATGCCTGCTTCAGGCTGGTTGCGGTCAACCATGCTCATCGTAGAGACTGGTAGTACATGGTTCCGCAGAGCAGTGTTGGCGAAATGCTTGTCCGGGGCGCTTTGGTTCCTAGCAGGAGAGGCGCTTAGAAGAAGCGCGCACTACTACAACGACAGTCGCCATATAAGACTTCGTATGTAAAATATTGGGTAATGGCGGCAGGTAACTGTACTAGCGGTCTGGGTCTGTATCGAGTTTGCCCCAGAGATCATCAACCAGATCTGAGAAGCCATCATTCGAGGTCCCCTTGGGCAGTAGACCAGCTCTTCGCCGGCGTTCGATCTCGGCCAGTAGTTCCTCCTCTGTAGCTGTTTCAACCACATCACATCGAAGAGCTTCAATCTCGTCCGCTGTCCACGACTCAAATTTGTCAGCGTAGAAGCCCAGGGAATACGGCTCGTCATCAGAAATCTGTTTGATCACAGCATTCCAATCGTCATTCTGGTTCGATGCCTTTTCGATCCTCTCGTCTGGTTCGCGAATGGACTCACGGATCAACGGCAGCAGCTTTGCCTGAGCGCTTTCTTCACCAGCACCAGTCCCTGCAAGCCAAAGGTCTGCGATCTTGCGAACAAGCGACCAAACAGTTTGATTTCGTGGGTGGTCTTCGATTCTGCCGCCAAGGCCTCGTTCTTCAACACCGAGCTGTTCAGATGCCCTCTCATTCATGCGGATATCGTAATTAGACACGTCAGCCAGATCTGAAGCGTTCTCAGCCACAGCTCGGGCGACCTCTTGATCACCAACATAGACAACCACCTTCAACATCCCGCTACCTCTTCCTTCGCCGGTTCATCACTCGGTCCAGGTGGCTGTAGTCTAGATCTCGCATTATCCTTTGAACTCGCTCTGGATCGACTTCTCGATCTTTTCCAGCAGTGTGGACGATGTGTCTGACGTAGGTCGTCAACGCGACAATGATCACGGCGGATAAGATCAAGCTGATATGCTCCGCCCCCATCACCAAGTCTTCTTCCTTGGGTCTTCGATCCCGAGGTCGTCGAACACGTTGCCGCTACCATCAGTGATCTCGACATCATCGTCGTCAGTCACTAGATCCCAGGTGTTCTCTTTGACCCATTCATCCCGCCATTTGGGCGCATCGGCCGGACGCTGTGCAAAATCGGCGATTTGCTCGAAAATCATTTTGCGCAATGCAAGCCAGACCTCCGGACCCTCTTTGCGACGAGCTTGCAACTCTGCGATCAAGTCATCCAGAGGAACAGCCGCCTTTGCCTTTCACGACTGGCAAGGCCACGAGTTTTTCCAACCCTGTATCCGACATAGGCCAAGGGAGAACGGTCTTCACCGACGAAGGAGCCGTCCAGAAAGACGCGCATGTCTCGCTTGATATCCGGAGGGATCTCTGAACCGCTTAGCCTTTGCCCCAAAGCGGTCATTGATCTTTTGTACGGCCTCCCAAGCCGCCTTCGCGTTTGGATCGCAGAACGACAGCGTCTTCTCAACTTGTAGAGTTCTAAGCCAGGCAGGTTCGATTTCTCTGTTGCCCTCCACCGCATCAAGGCTTGTATCGTGCGTACTCGAAGTCCATATACACAAGGCTTACGTTTTTCTTTTTCGACCTGCTGTCTCCCCAATTCGGCGTTCAGTCTTTCGATTCAGACCGACCACGCCGAGTCGCCGCAATAATGCGGGCGGCAAGTATTTGGAGATTTCCACCATGGCAAATGGCACAGTAAAATGGTTCAACTCGACTAAAGGTTTTGGCTTTATCGAGCCTGAAGATGGCAAGCGCGATGTGTTCGTGCATATCTCAGCAATCGAACGTTCCGGCCTTAGTGAATTAAAAGACGGTCAGAAGGTTACTTTTGACGTCGAAGCTGGCCGTGACGGACGCGAAAGCGCCGCCAATCTGGCACTCGCCTGACCTTTTTTAAGGGCACCCTTTTCGGGTGCCCTATTGAACAATGGGCTACAATAAGCCATTGGAGAACAAGTAACTTGCAACCTAAAGACTGGACGCGGGTGCTCGCGCAATACCGTGTTGCCGATGCGAAGCGCAGTGTTTTTGAACTTGCGATCACAGTTGCTCCCTTATTTGCGCTATGGGCCCTAGCGTGGTTTGCGTTATCTTTTAGTGTCTGGATCGCAATACTACTGGCCATCCTGAATGCCGCGTTTCTGGTCCGTATCTTCATCATTATGCATGATTGCGGTCATGGATCTTTCTTTAGAAGTCGCACTGTTTGCAATTGGACCGGTCGGGTTCTAGGTGTTCTTGCCCTGACACCCTATGACGTTTGGCGGCAAAGCCATGCGATTCACCACGCTTCAACCGGTAACCTTGATCGGCGTGGTATGGGTGACATCCCTACATTGACCACTGAAGAATACCTGAAGCGGAAGTGGTTCGGGCGTGCCGCTTATCGTCTGACCCGGAACCCCGTCTTCCTGTTCGGTGTTGCGCCGATCTATACGTTCTTTATTCAAAACCGTTTACCTCTTGGTTTCATGCGTTCGGGCTGGCTGTACTGGGCAAGTGCGATGGGAACAAACGCTGCAATTGCAGGGATATTGGCCCTAGTTTTTTGGGCCGGAGGCATTGAGGTATTATCGTATGTTTTCCTACCAACCATGATTGTCGCATCATCGATTGGTATTTGGCTTTTCTATATTCAACACCAGTTTGAACACACGACCTGGGAACGGGAAGAGGGGTGGAACCTTCAGAACGCCGCATTCTACGGAAGTTCTCACTATGCCCTACCAGGCATCCTGCGGTGGTTCTCTGCTAACATCGGCGTACACCATGTTCACCACCTTGCCAGCCGCATACCGTTTTACCGGCTAAACGAAGTTTTGCGTGACCATTCTGCGTTAGAAAATTGCCAGCGTATTACTCTATATGAGAGCTTTCATTGTGCACGATTGCATCTTTGGGATGAAAAAAGTCAACGTCTGCTGACATTTTCCGAGGCTTTGTCGAACGCCAATTCCAAAAGGCATTTAGTGTAGTCTGGCGCGTACCAGATAGGCTTCGACCGTATCACCGCCCAGGGCGCGAATGGCCTCTAATCGGTGAAGGCCTTCAATCAGCACGAACCTCTTGTTGTCCGAGCGTATTTGGATCGGGGTCTTCTGGCCGTTCTTCAGGATATCTTCGGCCAGCGTCAGAACTTTTTGTTGATCAAGCGTTTTCGCCCGTTTCACAGGTACATAGATCAGGTCGAGCGGATATGGTCTTTTCTCCAACATAAGCTACGTGAGCAACCTTTCGTGCAATTGTTCCGGTTCAGAGTTCGTTGCAAAAGCGGGGGTTGGAACGTGCGTCATAGAACCGAACGAACAGCGTCGCGCAGTTCCTGATGCATAACCCAAGTGGCTGGCTCATCGTCACTTTCGATGTGAGAAAACGCCAGGACCTGAGCGGCGCCATCATTCTGCACCGATCCGGCTTCGGGTAGGTCCAGTTCCAGATATTCTGCGATCAATAGTCCGATTTTCTTAAAAACCTTGATGGAGGCCTCGCGCGATTTGTAACCGGCCGCCTGAGACAAATGACCAATGGTCAGACCGTCCTTGCCTGCGATTGTAAGTGCTTTGAGCATAGTGACCTGCGCAGGGGTGAGCCTAATCTGTCGCAATGCCTCGGCATATTCTCTTTCACTGGGAACGAGGGTGCCGGAGTTTCTCTCCAAACGGCGTTGACCGCTACGTTTCCTGTCTCGTTCACCGAGAATTTCTTTTAATGCTTCGATGGCCAATGCTGGTGTTTCGCCGACTGCATCAGCAATCATTGTCTGCGTTTTAGCCGGTGGCTTGGGGAATGCGCGCGCAACGCTGTTACCGCTCAGGATGCCGGCCTTAATCAAGTACTTTCCAAATTCTTCTTCAATCACTCCTGCTACGTCAGCGTTCCGCGACTCACGAACACTGCGATCCTGAAATGCTCTTTGTTCCAGACCACGAGCTGACATCTTTGAACCGTGAAGGGTTACTTGAGGGGCATTTTTGCGCATCAGAGAAACACCACCACAATTATGGTCGCAACAAACACCAATAACGCGATAAACATCTTTACTCTGTAGGACCAGCGATGCGCCCTTTCGGCCTTGAGCATTTTGCCAAGGTTTTCGTCAATCGAGTTATGGTTCACGGCTTGGTCCTTCCGGATTTGTCAGGCGATATTGATTTCCAGCGAACCTATTTTCGCGGCATATTTTCGGCGCACTTATCGTTCTGTCTTGTGAACGGCCGATTACATTCCCAACCATCACCTCTTCGATTCAAATGAGCGTTGGAAGGGACTAGGATCGCAACGCAACTGTCCTGGTTTGCGCGAAAGCCACGTTCACATTTCCATCCAGAGTAGGTTTCAGGCGCAAGGTATGCATGCTGTGGAACGGCCACAGGCTCACAGCCGCTCTCCGCTGCCCTGTACCCTCTGAGGCATACCCACCCATCCGAGCTTCTTTTGTCGCTCAGACGACCGTTTTTTGGAACTTCTATTGCAACACATGTTTGGCTTTCCTTACGAAATCCCCAGTTGCAGTGTATTTCCTGTGCGCCAAACCGGGTTCCGACGTACCCATTTTGAGGCGCTATCAATTCTTCGCATCTTTCACCGACTTGTCGGAAGAGCCGATTGCACTCCCATCGATCTCCGGTCGATGCAAGATATGCGTTTTTAGGAACTTCTATTTCCTCACAAAAATCTCCAACACGCTTGAATCCATGGTTGCATACCCAACCTGGACCATAGGAACTGCCGGTCAAATGCGCATTTTCAGGTGCGTTTGCTCTTTGACACGATCCGTTCTTGTTTTCGAAGCCTTCGTCACAGACCGATCCATCAGCATTGCCTGCGACTTGGGCGGGAAGCTGCGTTCCGGAGAGCAACACCAAGAGTGTCGGGATCAAACAAAGAACGCGGCGCGAAAACACGATGAGTGACTGATTGAAACGGAGCCTGAGACCTGATCTATCCGGCATCGGGCACGCGATTTATAAGCCATGTTCTGTTCATACGGCGCCTTCATTGATGGGTCACGCGATAACTGGAGCATGTCAGGTGACAGTTGCGAATGCTTGCGAGGAACGAGCTCAACGCGAAGACCCCAGCGCGACCCGTTCCTATGCTGGGGCACATGCTACAGTTAGTCTGAAGGCCATTGGATCATCGAAGCCGGCAGCATCGCGACGACGAGTAATTTTCACCAATGCACGTTTGTGGTCCTTTGCCAGAATAGAGTCAAGGAAGTTTCCCTCGTCGCAACGCTAGTACTGCTAAGGCAGGTGTTTGTGAAACAAGCACGTGACCAAGTAGCCTGGTGAACCGCCGAAAGAAGTTACTTGGCATTAATCTGTTGTTGTAGGGATTTGGGGGCGGAGCAGCAGCGAATGGCAGCTTAAGTCCGCGTCTCTCTTGTCGAGCCTGAGTGCGGCGACAGAGCGGTACGTGATCAAGGTTTCCTCGTGGCTATGAATGACTGGCCTGACGTCATCAGCAGCAACGCATCGACATTCGTGCCGCTCCTGTGAACTGATGCTGCGCAAGCACTCGCGGCGCGAGCAAATGGTTGATCTGCTACGCTTCTCGGGAATTGCAAAGTCTAATTGCGAATGTCCGTTTTGGGCTGGTTGCGGTCAACCATGCTCATAGTAGAGACTGGTGGTACATAGTTCCGCAGAGCAGTGTTGGCGAAATGCTTGTCCGGGGCGCTTTGGTTCCTAGCAGGAGAGGCGCTTAGAAGAAGCGCAATACTACAACGACAGTCGCCATATAAGACTTCGTATGTAAAATATTGGGTAATGGCGGCAGGTAACTGTACTAGCGGTCTGGGTCTGTATCGAGTTTGCCCCAGAGATCATCAACCAGATCTGAGAAGCCATCATTCGAGGTCCCCTTGGGCAGTAGACCAGCTCTTCGCCGGCGTTCGATCTCGGCCAGTAGTTCCTCCTCTGTAGCTGTTTCAACCACATCACATCGAAGAGCTTCAATCTCGTCCGCTGTCCACGACCCAAATTTGTCAGCGTACCCTGTGATGCAGACTCGAACCCAGAAACTCTGTCGATAGTTCGCTCTGAACCGACGCGCGTCTTTTGATCTGCGTCTGAAGCGCTCCATTCTGGAGAAATACAAAAGTCTTGATCTGACCAAACCTCAGCGGCAGCATTGACCTGCATCTTTCGAAAAATGGAGATCCCGGTTGCAAAACCTTCCAAGTCTCATTCCATTTAGCGTTTCGAGTCATTTGTGATGATACGTTCCTCACCTGAACTGCTGGCAGTTTCCAGGCGTTGGTATGAAATACTCAGAACCAAGAAGAATACTGACGAGTTGCGGGATTTTCTGTCGAAAGCAGATGAACTACGGTTCGTTGGGACAGGCCAAGGAGAGTTTTGGAGCGGGCAAGCGGTTCGCGATGGGGTTAGCGGTTTTTTCGCAGAGATCCCGGCGCCCGTCGTTTTTGAAGAAATTGAAGCGGAAGCCTTCGAAAACGGAGAAACGGGATGGTCGTCTTTTGTCCATAAGATTCAGTTTGTCGGCTTTGATGAAGCCGTCTTTTACCGCACCGTTCTGATTTTTGTCTTGGAGGGAGCAGCCTGGAAGATCATCAATCGCCACGCTTCAGTGCCCACTCCAAATATCGAACTCGTGGGTAAAGAGCAGCTGGCCATCCAAAAACTGGTTGATGCTGCGCGCGAAGATGGACCCGATCTGATCCAAACCGAAGGTTTCGCTTCGGTACTTTTCACTGATGTGGAGGGCAGTACAACCTTGGCAGAGGCGTTGGGCGATCAGAGTTGGTCGGTGCTGATCGAAAACCACTTCCAAGTCTTGGCGGCGATCATTGAAAAGTATCATGGCCAGTTCGTGAAATCCCTTGGAGACGGAACGTTGTCCGTCTTTCCGTCCGCGAAGGAAGCGCTAACGGCTGCTGTCAAGATTCAGAAGGCTATTGCATCGGCTTCCGAGGAGCCGTCATTCGGTGTCCGGATTGGAATTCACACTGGTGATGTCGTGCAATCTCGTGGAGATTTTTTCGGTACTGTGGTCAACAAAGCGTCACGCATAACGACCGTTGGTGCGGCAGGCGAGATACTCGTTTCAGATGCGACTCGTGCCATGGTCGGAGCGCGAACCGATTTCTCATTTTCTGAAATAGAACCCAGACTCCTGAAAGGTCTACGCGGTCACCACGTCTTGTATCGGTTGGAGTGGCAAGATTGAGTTTGCGGCTGCTCTAACACCGAAAACCCACACAGATATCCAGTAGAGCAAAGTCGTAAAACGTCTTTTGGTTCGCAGCACACCTCACATCGCCAGCAATTCCCGATGAATTGCGACCATCGCCCAGGTGTCGCGCGTACAATACGCAACAAGATCAGAATATACCTTCTCGCGCGCTGGATCACCCGGTTCGGCCAGTGTTACGTCCTTCCAAAGGCGAGACGCGCTCGCCCCCTCTTTGATGTCCAGATCATCGTATGAAAGTTCTGGCAAAAACGCTGGAAGAACGGCCTTGATAGAGGCGCTTCCCTTGAACGCGGGATCGTTGATCACTTCATCTGCAAACGGCTTCATAAGATCTACAACGCGGGCGTTTAGGCCTTCCAGGAACTCTGCATGCTCTGGATAAGTTTCCGCCATTTCCGTATTGCGCGATTTCTCGAACGGAGCATACCAAACCACTACAGAGCCAACGTTTCCTATGTCCTCACGAAGCCTTTTCAGCAAGGCTGGCATTGGGTTACTGGCGTCTCGGTGGAGATACTCCCTGTGCTCAATTTCTCCGCCAGGCTCATGCTGGATATGCAAGGAATACTGGAAAGCCACTTGCTGATAGGGACGCGTTCCGTCCCAGGGCGGCAGCAAACTCTGAGATGTCTCGTAGTCAAAATAATAAACCGGATAGACAATCTCGCTCAGAAACCTGCTCAACTCCTGATGATCGATAGTGCGTGCATCATTCGCCAGAGCTCTCAAGTAGCGCTGTGTTGACTTGCCCAACACAGATGGATCGCTGATCTCGTCAATCTTTGTGATCCCATTTGCGATGAGTTCCGAGGCTTTTTCCGCATTCATGAACGGAAGGCGGTGGATACTGTCATGCGCGAGAGGTGGGTCGAGTTTTTCGCGGATCTCCAGCCATTCAACATAGGATTTAAGGCGCGCACGTTCGGGGGACGGATCAGGCATCGTACCGCTGGCAACGACGCTCAATGCCTGATCTATACGCGTGCGTGTTTTTTCGAGCTGCTCAGTCACCGCATCCGTGATGTCAGTGATGCTGACAAGCTCTTGCGGATTGATTTCGCCGTTTCTGACGTAATCACGGTTCACATGTGCCACTTCGCAGCGCGCAATGGGGAACCCCGCTGCCTCAAGCCCGACACGCTGGAATGCGAGATCAAAAGTGTGTTCGGGCTTTGCAGATGTCCCGCTCTTGATCTCTGTCAGAACGTACCCATCGCCACTGCGGCTCACGATGTCGGAGATGCAAGTTATGTGCCCATCTTCATAGCGACCCTGTGCCACGGCGTTCGCACCATCTTTCCAAACATTCAGAGTGCGCGAGGGCAGAGCTTGGTACTCTGAAAAATCTGAAAAACCGAGGCGAACGAGATCACCAAATAGCTCCTCAGCATAAGGCTCAAACGCGTGCCCCTCGAAAAAACGCGCTTGCAATGAAGGGTCAATCGGCGGCAACAGGTGCCTGGCGTGTTTCTTGATCCATAGCCAGGCAGGGTGCCTAAGAAACATCATGTAATCTGATTTGGATAGCATCGTTTAATTTGCATCCCAGAATTGATGAAACCAGTGGAAGACCATCATGGTCAGCTATTGAGAGCAACATTTCTTTGGTGCAGTCGGCGTCACCACTCTACCAAAGCCTCATGTAAATCGTACCGAGAGCTCGGTGTCCATCACGCCACCAAAACCAGCTGACCATTCTTCACCCGGAGACACTGGCCATGCGTCTGTCAAAGTACCGGTTGTAACCAGCTCGCCTCCCTGAAGCTGGTCGGCTTGTGAGAGTAGAGACACAAGATGAGCCAGGACTTCAATTGGGCCTCCAAGCGCGTTTTCACCCTTGCCGGACTCGATGGCCTCGGTGCCCTTGAACAATGCTAGTGGCACTTCGGCCAAGCCGTTCAAGACATCATGCGTAGCCGCGATTTTGTCGCCAAGAACAAGGCAGCCGTGCAATCCTTGTGCAGCGATTGAGTCTTCGACCGAGAATTTCCAGTTGGGATAAATCGATTGAACAATTTCAAATCCCGGAGCAACCCACTCCACGCAACCTGCCAGCTGCTCATTGTTCATTTCAGCCGTCGGGGCATTGCCAAGGCCTAGTACGATTTCTGGTTCGATTCTCGGTTCTGAATACCTTGCCAAGTTTACCGGCTGATCAGTCGAAAACAGCCCATCTGCGTGAACCTCTCCCCAAATGGGCTGATCCACTCCGTAAACAGGCCAAATCATGCGGTTCGTGAAGCCGACCTTCCGGCCAATTTTCTTTTTGCCCTGAAGTTCTCGGACGCGACTTGCAACCGAATAAGCGTCATCCAGCGTCAGCTGTACTGCCTCTGAAGACAGTATGGATATCTGCTGTGCAGAGGTCAGGGCCTCAGCGATTGTCTGAGCCTTAGCTTCAATATCTCTTGTCATATTCGCATTATACCTGCCGACGGCTGGATTGCGATGCAATCGAGGTTTTGAAGGGCCAAAATAGTGATCTCCGCCTAAGTCGTGGTTCAGGACCTATAAAGTGTCTCGAACTAAAACGGCAGTTTCTACCAACAGCGAATGTTCGACATAGTCGGGGCAAAAACTTAGTTGCGGACAAAGTAGCCGTCTGGTTTCACCAACCAGTGACTACCTTTCGGTGAAATTAGCCTAAGACCAAACGATAAGCACTTCTCCATAAGTTGGGGGATGGCCCACTCACAAACCACCCCCCAGCCGCACTGGACTGCAATTGTCCAGAACGGTTGACTAAAATCGTTCAATTGCGGTTTCCACTTGGCCGCAAAACTTATCAATATCGCGCTCAAGCATATCGCTTTCTCGGGTCTCATCTCTGACCGCAGATAGTTCATCTACAACAGCTCGCAAATCTTCTTCTGGAGCTGCCTCCGCGATGCGCACCAAAGCTCGAATAAGGGCGGCTGTTACGAGGCCATTACCCCGAGCAGCGCGTCGGAGAGCTGGCATCGAGTCGTGAAACAGTGCCTCAGCCGTGATGGAAGGGTAAACCACCCGCACGTTTCCGTCATCATCCCGATACACACCCGTGCAGAGCTTTGACGACCACGCACGGGCCAGAGACGCCGACAGTCGGTCGATGCAGACTATTGCGGTAAACGTGTCGTTGACACCTGGTGACAACGCCCGAAGTGCGATTTCCACGAGGAGATGGACAGAAAAGCGGATATCTCCGGTAGGATCTCGCGCGGGGATCAACGGAGCTGACGCTTTCGCCAGATCATTCAGGTTTTCGTCACTGTCACCATAAACACTGGCCAAAGTGTCCGTTGGAACCATGAAGTCACCTGGCTGCACATCAAAAACGACGACCGCTCCTACCTTCTTGGCCGCTCTCACCAGACCTTCGGTATTGATCGAGTTCACATATCCAGTGCCAGAAGCCAAGACTTGGCGCTTGTCCCCCATCTCAGGGACTGCCTTTGAAGATGGAATATCTGCACTGTTTTCGATTGCGGTGCTGACTTGGCGATCCAAGGCTTCAGAAATCCGCGCCGCCTCCTGATCAATGGTTACGCGCGTCGATACTGTATGAACGAAGAGCAGCAGCAAAAGAACTGAGATGATCGAATAGACTATTCCAATCGCAACGGCCAAATTGACTGATGTGTCATCGCGTATCAGCCACAAGGTCATCAAGCTGTACAAAAACGTTGCTCCAAGTGAGCCAACTGCAACCTGATTTACCCTGTCTTCGCCAAAGCGCTGCAAGAGCCTGGGCCCAATAGATCCTGCCGCCAAGGTGTAGACCAGCAAAACAATGGAATAGACCATGACCAACGCGGACATGGATGCTGCCGAGATTGCGCTTAGTACATCGCTCGCAGTACGATTAGAAACGCTCAGCCAATCGGAAGCGGACCAACCCCAACCCACGAGCGCCTGCTCCGTCTTGAAGACAATCCCAGCCACCAAAAGCCCTGAAAGACTTATGGCGGCAGGGATGGTTAGGAACCCGCGAAAGTACCTCACTAATTCTCTAGGTGTTTGCATTCCGGTCCCCATTCACGACACAAGCTTTTTTGACGAACCCAGCTTGAAGCTTTACGCGAACCGGTCGGCCGCTTCTTTCAAAGCACTCTGCATATCGCCCCAAGCTGCCTCGTAGCCCTCTTTGACATCTTCCCAGGCCTCGTCGCTGGCCGACTTCAACTCTTCCAGCTGCGTTTTTGCATCGGACCTTACCTTGTAGAGCTTGCTAAGCTGTTCCTCGAGCTCGAGCTTGGCATCTGCTTCAGCCACCTTCAGCTTGGCTTCGAGAACATCAATCTGAGCATTCCAACTATCCAATTGCAGCTGTGCTTTTTTCTCGTACCCAACACGTGTCATCATTTTTCCTTTCTTCTCAAACGGAGGTTCAGATCGAGGGTAGCCATCCATTAGACCGCAACAATTGCCTTGAGCATCCAGACCGCTTCCTCATGCTTCGCCATCCTGGCGTTCATCAGATCCTCTGTAGCCCCATCGCCATAACGGGCTGCGGTCGCAGCAGTCTCACGCAGATTCCGGGCAATCGCTTCGTTGTCTGCGACCAATTGTTTGATCATGCCCTCTGCATCTTTGACCGTTTCTTCTTCGGTCAGTTTGGCTTGGCTAACCATGTCAGTGAACGAAATCGGTGCCACCTGACCCAACGCGCGCACACGCTCGGCCAATTCATCCGCAGCTTCGAACAGGTCGCGATACTGACGCTCTGTTAGTTCATGGATCGGCAGGAATAACGGACCCACGACGTTCCAATGTGTGCCTTGCGTTTTCACCATCAGGACCATGGTGTCAGCCAATACTTCGGTCACTGCGTTGGCGATCCAGGCGTTCTTATCGATGCCTGTGTCGTTGGTTTCTTCCTGAACTTCAGACTTCAAAACTTGTTGTATCATTTTCACTCCGTTTCGTTGCTTGTGGAGTAAAACTTAAGAGCGACAAAATATTTTTCAAATAAAATCATACACTTAATATAGGTATCCGACACATCATGGGGCGCTTCATGATCCTGGGTATCCGGCACAACATGCCAACATTGCTGTAGACACGCAGGCCCATTGGCATACATGCTTGGAGTAACTGACGTAAGCTACTGAGGTCATGCCAGTGTCTGATCAAAATCGACCGCCAAAGCGCACGGAAAAACTGCAACTGATGCTCGACCTCGAAGAGCTTAAAGCCATCGATGATTGGCGGTTCGAAAACAGACTGCCATCTAGAGCGGCCGCTATTCGAGAACTCATCCGCCGCGGTCTGATTTCCAATGAGTTCGAAGAGCCACCTACTGACGCGCCTTCCGGCGAGTTTCGTGTAGTGGACGAGTGACAAGAACATCCATAAAGCAATCGATTGAAGCACCGAGACGCTTCGCAGTGCCGCGCTCAGCTGGCTGTTAAGCAGAATTCAGTGAATGTCTGCATTGTGGAAACTTCTACAATTCGTGAAAAAGCTTGGTGAATTTGCGGTTTGAACAATTGCGTTGAGGTCAGAGAGTAACTCCAGCGACAAGTCTGACTTGTTTTCAATAAATTACTCGCGCAACATTCGTGAATGTCCGGAACCAATTGGGAGGTTGGCATGGCGGAGCTACGCGAAATTGGTAAGACAGGGATTAGGGTTCCCAGCATCGGGTTTGGATCGACGGGGTTGGGAAGTATCCCGGAAATCTACGGGTATGAGGTTGATGAAGACCGCGCGATTGATACAATTCGGGCAATTCTTTCGCAGCCAAATGCGTTCCTGGACACATCCCGTTGCGCCAATACGTGCTGTTGAAGAGGTGTGCGGGCACTACGATGTCCCAGTCGGGGCGGTCGCGTTGCAATACTCGTTGAAAAACGACGACATCACTTCGACGATTTGCGGAGTGACATGGCCTCAGCATGTTCAACAGGCAATGGAATGGGCAGAGTGGTCCATCCCTGAAGGCGTTTGGGAGGATCTCGCTGAGCTCGAAAAAACTTCGAGCGACCCAGAAGCTTAGAGGCGATTTTCGGATAGGATACTGTTCTGCCAATTGACCGCTTTTGGCTCGGTGCAGACGTTCGCAGAGTTTTCACTAATGACCGCACTGCGGACGAAGCTGCCATCGATTGCTGGGTGAGCAACGGCAACTCCCGGCCCAAAGCGGGCCTTCGCGGAAGTCGAACACAACGACTGCTCTTAGCCTAAAGCGGACCAATAAAACCCTCTATCAGGTCGTCGGCGAATCTGTATAGGCACAATCCTTTCTCCCAATTTTTCGCTTCTGCGCCGTGCACTATGCCAAATGTAAAGACCTCAATAAAAAAAGCCTGCGCTAACTAGCACAGGCTTCTTGAATAACTGCAAAGCTAGCAGTCTTTACTCAACCAATTCAAAGTCGCCGGGCTTCCAGGACTTGTCGAACCAAGGTTCCAACGGGCCATAAAGACGCATCATCACGTTAAAGCTTTTTCCTGGCATCGTTTGCGCCCAGTTGTTTTCCCAACCTTCTGGAGCTTTGGGGCCAACGTAAATCGTGTAGCTTCCATCTTCATTCGCTTTGATGCCAGGACGTTTGGAGTCGATACCACCAGACTTTTGATCGGTTTCCAGGATCGAACGCGTCTGACCACTGTAGAGCATGAACGACCAGAAGTTTTTGGCAGGCACCGGGCCAGGCAAGGTGACCTTGTAGGTCTTCGAGCCATCTAGATACGCGCCGTCTCCGTCCCGAGCGGTCATTGCGTAGACAGAGCCCGATCCAACGGGAGGTGCGGTCATAGCTGGCGTGATACCCGTTGCCATATAGAAGAAATAGGTGCGGTCATCCAGGATACGTGCGCCATCCTCAAGGAACTGGTAGCTCTGCCTTTGAAATGGTGAATTCCACTGGCGGTCTTCGTAAAAGAAAACGCCGGGGTCACGCGAGGCATAGGTGATTGAACGGGCAGTCGCATTTGCAATCGCTGCTGCTTCTTTCAAAATGCCCTGCATACGCTCGTCTGGTTCGAACGGTTCTCCTTTGCGGATGCCGAGCGAGGCAAAGTTTCCTACGATTTCAGGAGCAAAGGCCCCGACAGGGTTGTTGTCCAGAGCGACGTGGATCTCTTCGTAGAAGTCTTCATTGTTTGCGTGAACAGTGTTGTACTGGACCCCAGACACATTGATGAAGGTCTCAGCTGGCGGATTAGCCGCTTCACTCAGGGCGTAGACATTCAGACCAGCCTTGATTTCGGAAACGGGACCTTCGGTTTCTCCATTTGGGCCAGGCGAGCGTCTTAGCAACAGCCAGTGTTCGTAGGTCTTGGTGCGCAGTTCAAAATAGCCGTCTGGAACCGGGGTTTCATCATCCTCATGCATGAGGAGGTATTTTCCACCCTTGCCTTTGTCAGCCCCCAGAGCGCCGATGTCGGCGACATAATCAAACGCGGCGTCGTCCAACAAGCCGAGCAAACCCGCGGGCACTTCGATGACCATCGGCCCTTCGGATATGTCAACATTTGAACCGATGTAGATCGTGGTCGTGTTCGGAGTGAGCCAAATCGACTTAGCATCCATGAGGTCTTCGGTGATCACGATCTCGTTCGGTTTGGCCCCGGCGTCTTCGTAGCCCTGGAACATGCCCCTGAGTGAGGCGATTTTCATACCATCCATAAAGGCCGTGGTTGCCCGGATCAGGTCGAGGTTGTCGAATGCCTTTTGCACCGTTTCATCCGAAGGCATGCCGTCGAAAAACTCCAGGTTGCCCAGCGAGTCAGTTTCTACAACATCTGGGGTCAGGACATTGTCGGGTACGTCAGCGGCATACTTTGGCGCGTCAGCAAATGCGAAGGACGTGGTAAGAACCAGCGCAGTGCTTGCCATTAGTGCGGTTAGTTTCATTGGTGTGTCTCCTTAATCTGATAAACTAAAAATGGGCGCCTGCTGCGCGGATCGCTTTTGAATTTGGGACATGAATTTTTAGATTGAGACATGCCCCTAAGTTCTCTGCAACGCGCCTTTAGATGAGCGGAAAACTCTCTACTTGAACTTTTCCATGTCAGGCAGAATCCAGCCGCTTTGCAGCCAACCGTCTTCCGGCCCGTAAAGGCGGAACAAGAGGAAGTAGCTTTCCGGTGTAGGGATCCAGTTGCTTTCTTTTCCTTCCGGAGCTTCCGGGCCAAAATAGATGTCGTAGGATCCATCCTCATTCATCTGCATGTCAGCCGCGTCTCGCGATGATAGGCCCACCCGGTCGACATTGCGAATGAAGCTCTTGGTCTCCATTGAATAGACAATAACCGACCAGAAATCCTTGGCTGGCGTGTCGGCGGGAACATTCAGCTTGTAGGTTTTCGTGTGGTCATACATTTCACCGTCGCTGTCGTTCAAACCCGTCAGATAGAAAGTGCCTCCACCCAGATATTTGGGTAAGTAGGTGATCCAGAAGTAACTGCCACCCGCCCGGTCATCGACCAGAACTTCGGTTTCGGTTTCGTATGGGAATCCGGCTTCTGCCTGCCCTTCTACAAAATCCCAGACTAGCCACTGGGTTTTCATCTCACCCTTATCGTCAACCCAAAGCGGTACAGTCGCCTTGCCAGGTTCAACAAAGTATCGCTGCATCTGGGCATAGGCCAGCACCAGCCCTTCATCCATCGCGGAGAGCTGCCGTTCAGTCGGCTCAAAGGGCTTACCCTTTTCTATTCCCAGATCTTTTAGGAACGAGACCATGACCTTGTCTTGAGGGCGAACCGGATTGCCTTGGAGCCAATCATTCACGTCTTGAAAGAACGTATGGTTGTAATAAGGCAGGGAGTCATAAGGCACCTCGGACGCCTCGTGATAAGTGGTCGGAGGTGGATTGTCTGCCTCCGACAAATAGTAGACCTTAATCTGTTGGGCATACTCGGCGGCATCCGCATCGGTTGCACCATTGTAGAGGCGCGGCCGGAACGAGAATCCGTACTGGTAGGTGTCCGTCTCATAAACAAGATAGCCCTCGGCCTCGAGATCGGCTTTGGATTTCTCGCCGTCATAGCCGGGTGGCAGCAGCAAGTATTTGCCACCTTCGCCCTTGTCAGCGCCGGAAGGGCCAACATCTTCAATCGGCGAATCCCATGCATTCACAATTGTTCCGAAGTAACTCACCTTGTCGGTGGCCGCTGGCACCTCAACCACCAACGGACCCGGTTCAGAGGTCATCGAACTCCAAGCATAGGCCGTTACGTCGTTGGCAGTCAGGAACCCGTGTTTGGAATCAAAAGGCTTATTCAAGTACACCACATCGTTGATGTCGCCCCCCAAGTCTCGGCGAATACCTTTTAAAAAGTCGATCATTCCAGTTGCTGGCATGGCCCAGATTGCCGTCTGGGTCGCCCGTTGGACCATCATTTGATATTCGACGTCTTGAACTTGCGCTGAACGCGCAAGGATATCTCCGGTGTCGTTGAATGTTTGTGCCTGCGTGGCATAGGCCGACACCGACAAAGCAACAGTTAAAGCAATGCGTGAAAGTCCCAATTTCATGTTGGTTTCCCTTGGCAAAATCGTGACAGGAGAGTCGACACTAGCCAAAAGGTAACTTTCCAACGTATCATTTCACGACAGTTGCCCTTTCGGAAACAAAAATGTGATGTCTCTTCCTCCAACGATAACTGCGAAGGCTCTTGGAGCCATGCCTCAGTTCACGCTGGATGCCCTCGGAGAGAAGACCTTAACCCGAGCCCTTGCCAAGGCTGAATTGCCATACGATTTTGTTGAAAGCCGCGATGGATACATTCCAAAACAGGCACTGGCTAACTTCATAGGCGAGGTAGGTCGCGCCGTAGGTGACGAAAACATTGGTCTATTATGGGCACCCGAGTTAACCGTAGCGGACTATGGTGCCTGGGGCAGGTACGTTCTTGGTGCCCCATATCTTCGGGCTGCTTTAGAGCGTGCTCAAAAAGTGATGCCATATCACTCTTCTCACGACAGAACATTCTTTAGAAGCGCTGGTGATCTCTGCGGCTATGAATATCGTTTCTCCCTCAAAGATCATGTAGCGTATCCAAGCATAGCTTTCTCGGCACTGGGTGCGGTGCTTAGTATTTTAGTACACTACATGGGACCAAAATGGCGGCCAAAACAGATACGAATAGACCTGCCTCGCCCAACGGCACACGAAGAAGTTGAAGCAACCTTTGGATGTCCGGTTACTTGGGGACAAGATCGACTGGAAATCCTGTTCGAGCAATCTGCTCTGATAACCAAGGTCAAAGGTGAAACCTCTTCAACGGCAACACTAGAAGAAATCGCAAGAGAGCGTTCAAATGTAACCCCGTCCTGTTTTGCCGATGTTGTGTCGAGGATCATGGAACTTCAAATTTTCACTAACGGAATTTCTCTTGAAGCAGCAGCTAGGTCCATCAACATAGGGCCTCGAGCGTTGCAGAGGCGGCTACAAGCAGAGGGCACGAATTTCCGATCACTGGCTAACCAAGTCAAAGCATGCCGGGCAAAGGAAATGCTGTGTGTAGGATCCCTGTCAGTGCAAGAGGTTGCAGTCGACCTTGGGTTTGAAAACTCCCAGAACTTCAGCCGAGCTTTTCGAAAAGAAACCGGTCTGGCACCCTCAGAGTATGCAGCATTTTTTGGGCATCGCTGAAGCAAGAAAAGACTGTTTCTTCTACCTTTTGATTGAGTGCGTCCGCCCCGACTAACGCGCTGTAGATGCGCTCAACTGTGTAGCCGTTTCCGCCACATTTAGATTGGTGGATACGGACGTCTCGCATTTCCCTAGAAAGAAGCGTTTAACGATGTCTTGCCACGAGAGCCTTATGTCCGCTTTTTGCTCATTTAAGGTTTTAGTGCATGCCGCAGCGAATGTCGGCATTCCGCCCGTTCGTGACGAATGCCGCACTATTCATCAATGACCAGATTGGGCTCAGTGCGGTCGCTCAGAAAAATTCAGTGAACGACCGGTGTGCGGGACAAAGCAGTCTTTCGTAGAATCTCTGAAGACGAAGATGCAAATGCGTGATAGCTCCAGATTATGGCCACGACATCTGCGCGAAATCGACCATCCATCCCTTATGCATTTGCCGTTTTTGGTGTTCTTTTTGCTTCAATCTGTTTCGGCCTGGTTCCCTACTTCAGCCGCAGCCTAACCGAACAGGGCGTTGCACCCTATGCGGTCGCATTCTACCGCTACATTGTTGCGGCCCTTCTTCTGCTTCCTGTTCTCATTGTGCATCGAAAAGAATGGCGAGAGATCATTTGGGGTCTCTCCGCCGGAGCCGTAATGGGGCTTGGTTGGATCGGATATGTAACGGCGCTGGAGACGCTGCCCGCATCGACAGTAGGTGTGCTCTACATGACCTATCCGGTGTTCACCTTAGTTATTGCTTGGGCTGTGTTTGGCGATGCGCCCACGAGACGCGCCATGTTGGCCGCTAGTCTGATTGTAGTGGCAGCTGTCATTGCTGGCTCGCCCGCGTCAGTGGCTGCGGAACATCTACCAACGCTGCTGCTATCCCTTGCCGCCCCATTTGGGTTTGGCTTCGGAATTTGCGTCCTAGTACACAGGTTGTCACGTATTGCACCGTTGGCACGTATCGCGTCAGTTTCTCTGGGGTCTGTTCTTGGCCTCGCCCCGCTCATCCTAGGTGCTGAGGTTGGAGAGCTTCTCCCAAGCGAACAATCCGACTGGCTTTTCATTGTTGGTATTGGTCTGGTGACCGCTTTCGTGCCTCAGCTCATCTACACGATTTGCTCGCCTGTTATTGGAGCTTCCCAAACTGCGGTCGTCGGAAGTATCGAATTACCCACGATGTTTGCCGTGGGATATCTTGCTTTTGGCGAAGCCATCTCTTTTCCTCAAGCTTTTGCATGTGCCTTAGTGCTGGGCGCAATTGCGATCACAAGAAGTAAAAAGACGCGCACCGTATCGACCGTGCTTACAAAATCACCGAGGCGGTAGCATAGGGCTCGGCGCTGCCGTTCTCTGAGGTAAGCATCACTGGCTGCTTGCTGCCCGAAGCGGGTAGCGAACGTTATGTGTTAAAGGACCGACGTTGACCGGCGGAAGATGTCGGTCCATTTTTGTTGTAGTGAACTCTCGTTTAGCAAAGGACCTCCGGATTATGAGGTACTTTATGATCGTTGCAGGCACGGGCATTTCTTCGGTTGCAACGATATCTGTGGCCGATGAGTTTTCGAACCTTGGCAAAGACCTCTTTGTTGAGCATTGCGCCAGATGTCACGGGCTCGATGCATCTGGAAAAGGACCTGACGCAGCTGATTTGAAAACAGTGCCTGCTGACTTAACAAAGATTTCCGAACGCAGAGGGGGTGTGTGGCCCATGTTGGAGGTCATGTCGATCTTGGACGGTTATTTGAAAGTTCAAGAACCTCGCGATGACATGCCTATAATCACCGAATTGAATGACGCCCCTACTGTCGAATTCGATACGGGGAATGGTTTGGTTACGCGTATTCCTTCCAGACTTATCGATATTGCTGAGTATTTGGAGAGTATTCAGTCTCCGAAGCCGGAACGATATGTTCCGTGAAGGTCTGCTCCGCATTTGTGTACGCTAAAGAGTGCTGCGTTGGGCGGTTTCCGTAGTCGCCAAGAAGCAACGAATATGAGGATCGCGTTGTGGACGATGCCGTCGCGGTTTTGCCTAGCTTGCTTCAATATCAGGACTCGCGCTTCACAGCGGTCTAATCCAAGACTTCTTGTAACACTTCACCGCTCGCACCATTAGGACGTGCCGTGCTCAATAATGCAGAAAGTGTGGATGCGAGAGCAGTCGTGCAAACACGGCGTGCGACCCGTTGCGGTTTTAAGTTCGTTCCAGCAAAGATAATCGGCACATGTGTGTCACCGCGCCACGGTGACCCGTGGGTGGATGTGACGGACAGACCATCGAAGTCTGCGATGAACCAGCCGGGTTTGAAGACTACGTATATGTTCCCGGATCGGGTGGGGTGGTAGTTGTTGCGGACCAAGCGCATGATGTCGGTATCGGGTAGGAGGTTTGCTTCGATAGCCGTACTGGGGACGGCGAATGCCACATCGGGAAAGGATAGAAGCTCTTCTGCAATAGCTGACTCCAGCGTGGGTAAATCAATATCACTGCGAGCCAATACTTCGGGGGCGATATTGAGATAGGGGTGATTATAACCTTCAAGCAATTTCCCGGTGATCCCAAACCGCTCCTTAAGCTTGGCTATCTGTTCCGTCGGGTCCCATGTGTCCGGAGCAACAAGGCCAGTTCGGATGCCAACACTCTCCAAATAGCCCGGCGCATCGGTGGTGCCGTGGTCCGCCGATAGAACGGTCAAAACGTTTTCCAGCCCAATCCGTTCGTCGATAAACGCGAAGAGATTCATGAGAGTCTGATCGAGGCGGTATATCGTGTCCTCGGCTTCAAGACTGGAGGGGCCAAACACATGGTTGACGTAATCCACGGACGAGAAGCTAATCGCCAGATAATCCGTTACCGCGTCTTGCCCGATATCCTCGGCAGCAATCAATCGTTTGGCAAATTGCGCCGTCAGATCGTCGCCAGCGGGGCTAAGCGTTAAAAAGGTCGTAAAGTAGGGATTTTCCAGCGGGTCAAACCCATTTTGCGTCGAAGAATAGCGATGAGGAAAGGTTATGCCGAACCCGGCGACATCCGTCTCCCATGGTTGGTTGTCGCGGTCGCCAAAGAGATAAACTTCCTTTGGGTGCATCAACTCCCAAGAGGTTCCTTCAAAGGAGGCGCTCGGCGACGCGTCATTCCATGAGGAAGCCCAATCCGGGTATTTGTCGTAATAATATGAGCTTGTGACAAAACGATTTGCGGCTTTCGAGAACCAGAAGGCTTTGCCGCTTTTTCCCGCCATTGTAATAGCCCCACGGTCTTTGATTGAAACTCCGAAGACCTTGGCCGCACCAGCAGTGGAAGCACTTAATTCGTCCGAAAGCGTCGTAACAAGCATAGCGCGTGGTGACCGACCATCTGTGCCAGCTGCCGCCTGTGTTGGGTCAATTTCAATATCGTCATTGACGCCAGCGCCATCTCCAAGAAGCGGAGCTGTGCGGTCTTCAACGTTGTAGACAACGCGATCCAAGGTTCTGTCGAACCAGATGTTTCCGATCATCCCGTGCACTGCCGGAGTTGCCCCGGTCGCCAATGTGGCGTGCCCGACAACCGTCTCTGTATTGGCATGGCAATGATGGGCGTCCACATAGTGTACACCGTTTTTTAGTAAATACTTAAGGCCACCCTCCCCAAGATTCTCAAAGTAGCGTGTCGGCAGATCGCCCCGAAACGCGTCAACGGTCAGCTGCAAAACGAGACGAGGAGGTTCTTGCGCATACGCAGGAGCGACTGCAACAAACCACAAAGACAAACAAGCTCTCAGTGTTTTGGTCATAATGCTCCCTTTCGCTGTAATGCGCAGCAGGTCAGTCGCGACTGCAATTGCGTGCTAGAACAACCCGTCAAGAATGCAACCAACGCCAACAGGTACAGGACCGCGAATACGATGATGGTGGTTCTACAAACCAAGTCGAGCCTCAGCAGATCAAGCCAGTGCTGCGCAGCCGTTTTCAGCTACGCAGCAGACTGCTCACAATGCGCCTTCGTCGCCCAGGAACTCGATACCAGCTGTCGCGCCATCACTGTAAGCAATGCAATTCCAAGGAGCACGATCCTCGCCAACGCCGACTGTGACCTGTGTTCCCGCCTCGCTAAACGCGGATGAGAGCACCACGACTTGCGAATTGTTCGTCGTGTTAGCTACATCTCGCAAACACGCCTGCTGAGCCGGCGTGAGCTCGGCGGACGCGCTTGATGTACTCGTATCGTCGCAGGCCGCAAGCAGTGCGAAACATGTCGCGCCTACAATCATCACCATCTTGTTAGACATTTTCTTCTCCCTCTGGTTCCCTTGAAATTAGTGAAATTGGATGCGCTTGTTTGAAGCTCCCGCGTCTGTGCAGCCAATTGAACATACCTTGATCCTGTGACTACCATTCCCAAAACTTGCCGCGGTGGGCTTGGTCGGCGGGACGATATCTCGTTGACTATCGGGGCCGACATTAACGTGTGAAGGCCGAATGAGGTCACTAGCAAATGCTAGAGCAAACTCTGGAAAGAGGGCGAGTACGTTAAGTCTAAGCATCGCGTCCTCCCAGCGCTCAATCATTGTAAAGTGCCTTCCGACCGCCAGCACTCACGCCAGCAGTCGAAAGGGCTCGGCACAGCGAGCAGCAACGACAACAACGGAGGTAAAATAAAGTTGTGTCGAATTCGCATGTTTGAACCTAATTTTTAATAAATCAATATTTTTTCCGCGCGTAAATTTCTCTACGCTCTCGTACGATAGGCTTCTGCTTTCAAACAAAAAGGTTAGTGGGAGCACCCATATCACGCCTTGTATCAACAAACGCGCAGTGAACTGATTGAAGCCATTAGCCTTGCACAGCGGCTCGGTGGGTCAATCGTGCCCTTCCTCGGTCCAACAAGATGCGGAAAAAGTCGGATGCTCGAGGATCTGCGGGATACTATCGGTAAGCCAACAACTGAATACCAGGGATGGGTGTATGACAGCGATTTTGTCATCGGTTCCATCCCCAACAAGCCAAATGACAAAATGCTTGTTCGATCCATGCTGGCTTCGCTGGAACTGAGCGGTAAGAGAGGGTCATCTGCGTCAGAGATCGAGGCACAGCTATACAAGGAAATCACGAGCAAGGGCATTCGT
The DNA here is from genome assembly GCF_056539165.1 of Ruegeria sp. BC7. Classification (NCBI taxonomy): domain Bacteria; kingdom Pseudomonadati; phylum Pseudomonadota; class Alphaproteobacteria; order Rhodobacterales; family Roseobacteraceae; genus Ruegeria; species Ruegeria sp. BC7. The sequence continues at coordinate 35,931 of NZ_JBQFUL010000015.1, forward strand.
GTCATTGCGATGGACGAGTGCAATCACTGCGCCGAACGTGGTGAACGGTTGTCAAAGCGGGGCGTTACCGACCATTTCAAACGCCTCGTGGACAACACAGGTGTGACACTGGTCCTCTGCGGGTTGCCCAAATTTCAGAGAATTTTGGATGAGAACGAACAGTGCCGTGATCGGGCAATGAAATCCACTTACATGTTGCCTTATTCCTGGTCCGTTGAAGAGGAAAAAACCAACTTCGCTGGTGCTATCGCAACGCCACTCAACAGCTTGCAAGAAGCCGGTCTAGAGTTTGACTTTGACCCTCATGACATTGTGGTGCGCCTGTACGGAGTGTCAGGCGGCCGCGTTTGGCCGCAGACGCTGGCTGGAAGTTGGTCCGAAAACACCACGTTCCTGGAAAATCTCGCGTTTCTTTGCTTTTCATCACTTCGGGTGGATTGTCGGAAGCTCGGATCGAAGAGATGATAAACGATCTGGTCCCTGAAAAAGTTGAGTTGAAACTCAACCTCTAATCATTTCACAAGGTCTAAGCGCTTTAATACCGCATTCGGGGATCTGATCTCTTTCGGTAGCGACTTGAAGTTTACCGACCTTTCGAAATCGGGTCCACGATATACTGCTATCCCAAATTCTCCGTTTGGCTGGAACGTAACATGAGTGAAGCTGTGAGGTGATCTGGCTTTTGAGCCGATAAGCCGTCGCGGACCACCTCCCAAACAAGCTTGAGAGACGTAAGCCACGCCGTCTTTCCAACCTGGATAGAAGGCATGATGGTGCCCTGACAAATGCAGTACGACACCGCTTTCCAGGTGGATTTTTTCAAGTGTCGGATCACCGATGATTTCGCGTT
>NZ_JBQFUL010000016.1:0-22190 GCF_056539165.1 Ruegeria sp. BC7
GTCTATTCACTCTTGGAGCTGGCCCATCCATGTCTGGAGCTACAAATTCGTGCATTGCCGGACATATTCTGAAAGGCGCAGACCGTGTATTCAGAGGCGTCAATCGGCCTTGCGAGGTTTCAGACACCGCTTGAGGGGTTCTCGATGGAACATAGCACCAGCCATCCAACCAATGCAGTCCGACGTCTGTTTCGAGCCCAAACCTGACCGGTTTCATTCCAGTACCCGCGCCTAAACGAATGATTGCCAATCGCCTAATTCAATTGAGCGTTATGTGAAGATTTCGTAAGTAAAGACATCTAAGTCTTCCTCAAAACCCCGCAGAGAATACCGCCCCAATTTTTTTGGCCCTTCAGATACCAAGTTCACAAAATCGCCCGTTGCTAAAAGCCGCGCCTCCAGTTTTCGCGTCAGGCCCTCTAACCTGCTGGCTATCGCGACTGATGGCCCGGTAACCGTAAAATCCAAGCGCTTTTCAGTGCCAACATTCCCGTAAACGGCCGCTCCAGTGTGCAAACCAACCCCAAATTCAACACGGTCTGATGGATCAAGTTCTTCATTTCTTTGGAACGCTTCACGCGCGGCGGACAGGGCTGCTTCGCACATGTCTTCGGGTAGTCTTCGTTGACCATCAAAAGGAAAGATCGCAAGCAACCCATCGCCAACGAATTTAAGAACCTCTCCGCCGTGATCGTGCACCGCCCCACCGACACAATCGAAGAATTGGTTAACCGTCGCGACATATTTTTCCGAAGACAAGCGCTGGCTCAAAGCCGTAGAGCCGCGCATATCGCTGAACAAGAGAGCACAGTCAATTGTGCTAACATCTCCCCGGGCTATTTGACCGTTCAGTACGGATCGACCGGACAACTTGCCTAGATAGACCTCCATCAACTCAGCTGCCAAGAACTGCTCCGACAATACACGCGCTGCACCAAGCAAAGGTAAAGATAGCCGCGACAGGCCATCTACCTCACGGTCTGTGAAGCCAGAACGACGCTTTGTAGCAAAAGACACAGACGCGCCCAAAGCCCACTCCACCTCTCCGTCAAAGACAACGGTACGATTGCCGAATGGTGCACTGCATACGACATAGTCGGTGACACCTGCTTCAGCGAGTTTTCGGAATAGCGGAAATTTGTCACGGGTCGCACGGTCAGTCAGATTTGCTCGCATGAAAGGAAACTTGATTGTGCCGTTGGCAAGTCCGTCCGCCAAGTCCCAAACTTCCTCATTAAAGTGCTGTTTCGCAATCTCATTGGCCAATTTCGAATTCTCTCCGAAGGGTGCTTTGTCGAAGAGATCAGCCGTTACAGAGCTGCGTGGAAGAACCGTCCATTCAATACGATGGTTCGACGCATCCCACGTTGCATCGAGTAATCCAATTACAGGGTGCATCATCAGGCGGCCCAAGGAAACACGCGTGACCGGCACGCCACCATCGATCAGCCTGTTACTTAACTGCTCGACTAGCCCACCAAGATCAGCATCAAAAAAGGCCAGCTTTTGCAGCCAATCTGCAATGCGGTCGAAAACATCCGCCATAACTTACACCTCCACCATCATCTTGTTACAGCCGAAGGCTCGTGTCATTCGGTTTGTCTTCGAACGCTCAATTCTCTAGCGATAGGTTTGCAAATTCTCACGCGCGTGCGCTCGCAATGTTGGCCAAAGCCCGTCAATTTTTCGAGCTACGAAAAAGTGCTGGGCGCAACATTCGATAGAAAAATGTGACTATTCAACTCTAAAGTACTCTTTCCAAGGTCCTGTGCAGCGGTGCAACTAACGGCCGCTTTGTCCGCATAGCAGTCTTTGTAGCCGCCTGCAGAGAACGGCTAGTCTCAGCCCAGAGCAGACGCTTTCGATATATGCTTTCCTATCACAAACGGAAGCGACCCGGCCTTCGATTTTTTGTCTAGTTGCGTCTCGCATAGTACCTGCATTAAACAGCTTTTTGCCAATCCTGTGGGATACGAACTATGCGCCACCTAATCATATTGTTTTTGTTCAAATCCTTGCTTCTTGCTGGCTGCGGCAGGCCACCAGAACTCGTCGGAGTCGATAACCCGGAGACGCCGGTATCTTCGGTTTCAGGAGCATCGCGCCATAAGATTTTCCTGGCGTCTACCCGGCAGGCAAGTGAGACAGTTGGTGCGTTTTTCTCTGCGGAACGTGCACCCGACCTCGGACTGGCATCGGTTGTTGTATCGGTCCCGCCAACGCATGTCACAGGAGAACTGACCCGGCCTAAGCGGCTCCCACCTGACCCAAGGACCGAGTTCGCCATTATCGAACCCACAATTTACAACTCTGAGAATGCCTTTGTGGCGTCCGTGAATGCGGAACTGGCAAAACGAAAACCCGGGGAGCGCGATATTCTGTTTTTTGTACATGGTTACAACAACACAACAAGTGACGCGCTGCTCAGACTTGGTCAGTTTGTTGAAGACACCAACTTTGAAGGTGTAGCCGTTTTGTACGATTGGGCATCGGCGGCTCAACTCAGTCGTTATGTCTATGATCTGAACAGCGCATTGATTGCCAGATCAGGCGTAGCTGACATCGGCAACATATTGGCCAGAACAAATGCAGAAGGCTACGACGTTTTCGCGCATTCGATGGGCGGATTTCTGATCATGGAGGCCCTCAGAGATCAAGCCGCCAGAGGCACGTTCAACACGTCCGGCAGGCTTCAGAATATAATTCTGGCCTCACCCGATATCGACTTGGATTTGTTCACTGTGCAATTGGAAGAAATAGACACCAAACTTGAGAATTTTTTCGTCTTGTTGTCCGAAGACGACAGCGCCTTGCGCACGTCCCGCCGCATTGCAGGAGGCGTGCCACGCGTAGGAGCAGCTAATGCTACGGATCTGGCAGAGCTGGGAGTTGTCGCAATCGACCTAACAGCGATTGACGACTCTTCTTCCGGCAGTCATTCCAAATTTGCGGGCTCTCCAGAAGTGGTTCAACTGCTTGGTAGAGGATTGAACAACGCAGGGACATTCTCAAGGCATGCCCGCGCAACGCAGTTGGACGAGCTGCTAGCCGGTGTTCCGATCAGGATTGAAGTACAGTAGTCAGCAAAGAGCGTCTCAGGGATAGAAGCAGTTATGATACGCGTGCTGAGATTTCTTGTTGTCATGTTGATCGCGATGGTCGCGCTGGGCTTCACTGCTTGGGGTGCTGCCGCACTATGGTTTCGTGCCCCTGGAAGCGACATGGTACAATCGGCGTTAAGCGGATCCTTTGCACTGCTTGGTTCGAGCTCGGTTGTGATTTGGTTGTGGCAAGGGCGTATAGAAACGCAAATTCCATTCGTGATTGCTTCCATCGCCCTGATCATTTGGTGGTCCAGTCTACAGCCGCCTTCCAACGGAAACTGGTCACCAGATGTTGCCCGGCAAGTGACCGGTAGCATCAATGGGGACATCCTGACGCTAGACGGCGTTCGCAATTTCGACTGGCGCAGCGACGGTAGTTTTGACGAAAACTGGGAAACCCGGGCGTACGACCTGAGCAAGCTAGAAACCACCGACCTCTTTTTGTCGTATTGGGCCGGTCCGGAGATGGCGCATTTTATTCTGAGTTTCGGCTTTTCTGACGGCCAGTATCTGGCCTGGTCAATTGAAGTACGACGCCAAGCGGATGGTGCATTTTCACCGGTCGCTGATGCGTTCAAGGAAAACCCAATCGTCATAGTGGCGGCAACGGAACTGGATGTCGTCGGTTTGCGCACGAACATACGCAAAGAAGATGTTCAGCTGTTTCGCCTCGGCCCAGATCCGGACGTCGCCAGAGAGTTGTTGGAAGAGTATGTTCGTGATGCAAACATCCTTGCAGCGGAACCACATTGGTACAATTCGATCGCAACCAATTGCACGACCGTTGTCGTCAAAATGATGCACGCAATTGGGAACGGCCCGCCCTTGGACTGGCGTATTGTCGTCAATGGTTATTTGCCGGAGTACGGTTACGACCGCGGTTCCCTGAACACAGATTATTCCATCGAAGAACTGCGTACGCTCGGCAGTATTTCCTCAAAGGGGCAGGCATTTGGGCTCCGAGCAGGTTATTCTAACGCGATCCGACAGGGTGTACCCGCTAAGTAAACCCAACTTAGCCACTTCGGACTTTGCGTTTTAGCAATTGCGGCTTTGTCCGCAACGCAGACGTTCACGGAATTCTGCCGAATGACCGCACCGAGCCCAAAGCGGCCTTTATCTATCTATGCCTTTATCGGAGAATTGGGTTTTCTGGACCGATCACTCCAAATCACTATTTTGGGTCATCAAAGCCAACTTGGCGCATGTCAATTCCGGCTAGGTGTTGGAAAATGGGACCGAGAAATGTAATCTCTGCTCAGCTCCATTGATTGGAGATGAAGTGGCCTGCATGCCGCTAGACCGTTCAGAAGGACGTCGAACGCGATCGTTCGAAATTTGACGGTTTTGAATAAGACGGTCATTTTAAAACGCTGGGGGGGAAGCATGAGCTATTTCGACCTTGGGACCTATTCACGGCCCGGCGCATCCGCATCAAATGAAGCGCAAACGTGGTTCGACCGCGGTCTGAATTGGACCTTTGGCTTCAACCACGAAGAGGCGGCGGATTGTTTTCGCAAGGCAATTGCAGCGGATCGCACCTGTGCGTGGGCCTACTGGGGGTTGGCCTTTGCGATTGGTCCGAACTACAACAAAGAGTGGGATTTTTTCGAGCATGAGGAGCGGATCTCGGTCCTGAAAGAAGCGCACGAAGCCCTGTCGACGGCCAAGGCGCAAGCAGGTATCGACACAGTCGCCGCGGCGATGATTGAGGCGCTTACGGCGCGGTATCCGACCGACCCGGAAGTCGAGGATTTCGGTCCGTGGAACGACGCCTTCGCTGATGCGATGCGCCCGATCTATGCGGCCCACCCGAACGACCTTGAGGTCGCGACGATATTTACCGAGGCGTTGATGAACCGCACTCCCTGGGGGTTTTGGGACATTGAGAAAAATCAACCGTCAGACGGCGCGTCGACAGAAGAGGCGCGAAACGTTCTCGAAACCGCATTCTCAAACAACGCTGGCGCTTGGGACCATCCGGGGTTGTTGCACCTCTATATCCACCTAATGGAGATGTCGCCTTGGCCCGAGCTGGCCCTGTCGCATGGGGATCGCCTGCTGGACCTTGTGCCGGACTCTGGGCATCTGGTGCATATGGGGACGCACATCGACGTGCTGTGCGGTGACTACCAGAATGTCATTTGGCGAAATCACCGGGCCGCGGAAGTTGACGAAGCATATGAAGCCTACGCTGGAGCCCAGAATTTCTATACTGTCTACCGTTTGCATAACATCCACTTTGAGGCCTACGGCGCGATGTTCATGGGGCGTAAGTCGCAGGCGCTTGCCGCTGCAACGCGGCTGCAGGAAGTCCTGCCGCGCGAAACGGTCGCGTACCTTCCCGAATTGTTTGAAGCCTTCTGGGGTATGCGTATTCACGTGATGGTGCGGTTCGGCATGTGGCAGGCGCTGTTGGATGAGACGCTTCCTGAAGATCAGGCGCTGTTTTGCTTCACTACCGCTCTGACCCTTTACGGGCGCACCGTCGCCCTGGCCAACTTGGGGCGCATCGACGAGGCCCGGGCGGAATTTGACAAATTCCGTGCTGCGCAGGACAAGGTCGGCGAGGATCGCTTCATGTTCAATAACGAAGCCCGCGACGTCTTGAAAATTGCAGCGGCCATGGCCGAAGGCGAGTTGCTATACAAATCAGGCGAGGTTGAGAAAGGCCTTCTACGTCTGGAGGCGGCCATCGCTGCGTCTGACGGGCTGGTCTACGATGAACCCTGGGGCTGGATGCAACCACCGCGGCATGCGTTGGCTGCCCTGCTAATGGATCAGGGCCGGTTCGCCGAGGCCGAGCTGATCTATCGCGCCGATCTGGGTCTAGATGATACCCTGCCGCGCCCGGTTCAGCACCCGCGCAACGTCTGGTCGCTCCACGGGCTGCACGAGTGCCTTGAGGCCCGCGGAGAAGAGGTTGAGCGGCGCCACGTCACGGAATTACTTGACCAAGCGCTGGCAAGGGCAGAGGTTACCATCCGAGCATCGTGTTATTGCAGAAGCGCTGCGGCAGAATAGGTGCGATGGAAGGTAATTTGGTTCCACTCGCAGTACAATTCACGAAGCGAACCAAAAATTGGGGTTTTGAAACCGCATCAATCGACTGCTTTGAGCCCAAGCCAGCCAGTTTCGACTTCTCGATGAATGTCCGAAACCAGGATGCGGTTTTGGCCTTGAATTGCGCCGATCAAAGCGGGCGTGCTGCAATCTGCGGCTTTTTGACAGTGAAAGCAGCGGTTGCGGCTCTGTACGGCGAAGAGGTTCCAGGTCTGATCGACACAGGTTTCTACTACTACGATGCCTCGAACATTGATGACCCCAAGATTTCGGCCGTTCTGCACGATTGAGGGGAACGACACTCTCAGTCCGGCCTGCTTTATCGGTGGGCCGGACACTTTCACCTCTAGTTTGTCAGGAGAATTGATACCAAAGCGTGCGGGGCAGTGGCATTCGGGTCGCGACGCTGGCTTGTAACTGAGCTGCCGTCGTTTTGAGCGCATCAATGACAAATTCACGCCGGTTGTTGATCAGGGCGGACGCGAAATGTGGAATCGTCAGAGAAGCGATCACGGATTGTCCCATACCATGACGGATAGGTGTCGAAATCTCGCTTATGGCGTTGCTCTCGGGACTGCCGAGCGAAATGTAGTTCTGATCGGCGCAAACTGACGCCTGATCTGAAAACTCTTGCAGAGACTCCTGGCTTTCACCTGATGCTATTCTGCGAAGATACGCCAAGCGATCTTCGCCGGAGGCAATTTCCGAAAGAAAACACGCCCCGGCCGATGTCTGAAACACGGGCGTTGTGTAACCGACCTGCACCGTGACACCGTAGTTTTGCGACGACGAGACACTGTTGATCACAATCAACTCGTCTTTGCCATTGGGCACCCAAAGGTGGTTGGACAGTTCGATCTCTTCCGCCAACCGGTTCATGTAAGGTTCAGCCAATTCTGCCAATTTACTGTTGTCTGTACGGTCTCCACCCAGCAGAGCAAGCTTTCCGGTCAGTTTGAACAGGTCGCCTTCCTGACGGTCGATATACCCACGTTCCTCCAGCACTATCATCATGCGAAAGATTTCGTTCTTTGAACGACCAATACCCTGTGCAAGCTGCGACAAGGTAGGGGCAGTGTCCGACAGCGACAGAAACTCAAGAATATCCAATCCCTTCTCCAAAGCAGGAGCGGAGTATTTTTGGAGTTTCGTTTTTTGCTCGGACATTCGCGGCACCTTTTTTCGAAGCTTTCTCAAAAAAGACAGCAGGGGCGCAAGCCCCTGCGTGTCCGACCGGCCACCCCGACAGGGAGGAGAAAGGAAACCGGTCTGATCGGTTTTTATAGTCCGTTCTTCTTCAGGATTTCACCTGCGTTATCGGCAGTGATTGCCTCGGTGCCCATGACGACCGACTTTGGCACTTCTTCACCTTTCAGGTGCTTCAGAGCCTGACGCAGTCCTTCGGCGCCCGGGGTCGGATACAGGAATGTGGCCGACAGTTCGCCATTGGCTACCCAGGTCACGCCTTCACCTGGCAGGGCGTCAACACCAATGAAGATGATGTCATCTGCGCGGCCCGCGTCTTTGGCGGCCAGATAAGCGCCATAGGCCATCGGATCGTTGTGGCCATAAACCATGGTGATGTCTTCATAGTTGCGCAAGGCGGTCGACATGATGTCGTACGCCTGATCTTGTTTCCAATCGCCTGATTGCTGATCGAGCAGGAAGGACACGCCTGTCCGTCGTCAGGGATTTTGGGACAGATGGCCGCCTGAGCTAAGAGAGGATCTGGCTCATCTGGTTGGTTTGATTATGCGGCGGATTTGCGGTGAAGCAAGCGCCGGGTTTCGATGGTCTTTAGTTTGATCCTTTCTCGCTGTTTCAGAATGGTCTGGCCGCGCCCGAAGTAGACATCGGCCGGTGTGAGGTTTTGCAGGCTCTCGTGATAGCGCCGGTGGTTGTAGTGGTCGACAAAAGCATCGATCTGCTGCTGGAGGTCACCGGGCAGATAGTAGTTTTCCAATAAGATGCGGTTTTTGAGAGTCTGGTGCCAGCGCTCGATCTTGCCTTGGGTCTGTGGGTGATATGGCGCGCCTCGGACATGATCCATTTTCTGATCTTCCAGCCATTCGGCAAGCTCACCAGAGATGTAGCTGGACCCGTTGTCGCTGAGCAGGCGTGGTTTGTGCAGCACCGTTGCCTGATCACAGCCTGAGGCTTGCAAGGCGAGGTCCAGTGTGTCGGTCACATCCTCGGTCTTCATCGTCGCACAAAGCTTCCAGGCGATGATGTATCGGCTGTAGTCGTCCAGGATCGTGCTGAGATAGAACCAGCCCCAGCCGATCACCTTCAGATAAGTAAAGTCGGTCTGCCAGAGCTGGTTCGGCCGTGTTGTCTTGTCCTGGAACTCGTCTGCGGCTGACAAAACCACATAGGCTGGGCTGGTGACCAGATCGTAGGACTTGAGGATGCGATAGACCGAAGCCTCGGACACAAAGTACTTTTCTGTGTCGGTGAAGCGGACAGCTAGTTCTCGCGGTGACAACTCGCTTTCCTGCAAAGCCAGACCCTTGATCTTTTCGCGCACGGATTGAGGAATACGGTTCCAGACCCGCGACGGCGTGGGTCTACGATCTTCAAGCGCTTCGGGGCCACCGACAAGATATCGGTCGTACCAGCGATAGAAGGTGGTCTTCGGAATGCCCAGCTTTTCCAAAGTGCGTTTGGTCGGCAGATGCGATTGCTCAACCAAGCGGATGATTTCCAGTTTTTCGGATGCAGGATATCTCATTCGTTGTCGTCCCCATCCGCGATCATGCTTTTTTTGAGCAGGCGCAGTTCCAGGGCTTGTTCTGCCACAACTTCTTTCAGATCGCGGGCTCCACGACGCAGGTCTTTGACCTCGGTCGAGGTCGCGGCACGTGCCGTGTCACCGGCCAGCCGCTTCTTGCCCGCCTCAAGGAATTCTTTGGACCAGCTATAATACAGACTTTGTGCAATACCTTCACGACGGCACAGCTCTGCAATGCTGTCCTCGCCTTTTAGGCCATCCAGAACGATCCTGATCTTCTCTTCTGCGAAATACTGTTTGCGGGTCGCGCGGCGGATGTCTTTTACGACCTTCTCACCGTGGCTCTGCTTGGTTCCGGGTTTCTTTCTCATCTCCACTCCTTGGCGGTTACGATGAGCCAGAAACCCTCTCTTATCAAATCGACCTAAACTGTCCCATTGGTGCTGACGTCAGACAGTCAAGGGGCGTTTTAAACGCCATTGGATTGGGAACCAGCCTGGATTGGCAAAAGCGTCTTACTATGACCTGTACAACGATCCGCGAGAAGTCCAACCGAAGATGCTCCCTATGTTCCCGACAAAAGGAATGTTCGACGTCATGAAAGCGCGACACGAAATGTGGATGGAGGAATACCCCAACAACGAAGAGGCTTTCGGGTTCCCGTTTACAGGCATTGAAAACGCGCGTGCCAAAACACTGGAACACGCCCAACCGCGGTTCTCACCGGATGAGGTGCCATTCGATGTGGAAGGCGCGTTACGACGCGCCCGTCAAAACAGCGAATACCTTGAGCAGTATTGGGGACTGCAGTAGTTTCATTTTGTACTTCCGCCGCTGTGAAGGTGGCGGAAGTACATCACCTTGTCTTTCGGAAAAACAAGGCTGACTTTTGCGCAATTCATCTACCGGTGCGTTTGTATTCGCTCCGCCGCCAGTGTCAGCTTCATCCGCAAAGCGGTCATAGGCTCGTATTCATCGGACGTCCGACTTTATCAGAAGTGGCCATTGAGTATTTTAAACTGCAGTTTGAAATGCGCGCGATCGGTTTCTGTGATGGCAAAGACAGTAAAGTGCGCTGGTTGGCAGGGTGCCGATGCCTGGCGTGGGAGGGCTGGATGGAGACTTCACCATGTCCAGTATTCAGCTTCCAATAATCAGACCGTCTCAACCGCCGTGGAACAAGAACCGACTAATTGGTCAGAAACGTCCACTCCTGCCAAGACAGGTTTGGGCAATTCGTGCGCGGCTCGAACTCGCCGAGAACCCGCGCAACCTTGTGCTGTTCAATCTTGCTATCGACAGCAAACTTCGCGGTTGTGATCTTGTTCGCATGAAAGTGGCGGATCTGGTCGTTGCCGGAGCAGTTCGAGACCGCGTATCGATCGTCCAGAGCAAGACAGGCAGGCCAGTTCAGTTCGAAGTGTCCGAGAACACGCGAAGATCGATTTTTGAGTGGGTCAGATCGCCCGCCATGCTTGGTCGCGAGTTCCTCTTTCCAAGCAGGTTCCACAGTTCTTCGCACATTTCGACTCGGCAATACGCACGTCTCGTGCACAGCTGGGTGGCGGTCATCGGACTGGATCCTTGTGGGTACGGAACGCATTCTCTTCGGCGGACAAAAGCTGCGCTGATCTATCGGAAGACTGGCAACCTTCGGGCCGTCCAGCTCCTGCTTGGACACACCAAGGTTGACAGTACGGTCAGGTACCTTGGGGTCGAACTCGACGACGCGTTGAGCATCTCGGAGAAGATCGACATCTGACGGTTTGACGGACGGCAGCAGCCGTTCGTCATCTCAAAACGGGTTTCGTCATCTCAAAACGGGTTCCGAAGTTTAGGCGCGAACGGCCGCTCCTTCGGATACCAGACTTTGGATTATTTGCGTTAAATGACCGCCATGCGGACAATCCTGCCGTTATCTCATCTTCAGTTGTAGAGTCGATCAGGTCGCACCGATCACCCTAGCCGGTGTGCTTTCTCCCGCCCTGTACGTCATCTGAATAGAACCAGTCGTCGGGATATGGATACCACCAATCCGCCTCCTTCGCCTTTGGATCAATCACGACCATCTTGGGTCGTCTGAAAGCCTCGAGGCCTTGAAGGCCTAGCGTGCGCCCAAGCCCAGAATTCTTGACGCCGCCAAAAGGCAAGGCATCGTTGTCTACGAGCGGGTTGTTGACCCAGACCATCCCCACCTGTAGCTTGTTCACCCCTTGAAATGCCTCGTCCAAGTCGCCGGTAAACAGGCATCCGCCAAGACCGAATTGTGACGCGTTTGCCATTTCAAGCGCTTGGTCAAAGTCGCTCACCCGAATGACCGAGGCGACTGGCCCAAAGACCTCTTCCTGAGTTAGCGCCATGTCCGTCGTGACGCCGGTCAGGATCGTTGGTTCGAAAAACCAACCCGGCCCGACGTCATCCGGGATACCGCCTCCTACCTCAACCACCGCGCCTTTCTCAGTTGCATCGCGCACTAGCCGCTCGACCTTGTCGCGCACCCCCTTGGAGACCAAAGGTCCGATTTCCGCCACCCCCATGCCGTCACCGATGCGCAGTTTCCGGGTTCGGGTCACGAATTCATCGACAAAATCGTCGTACACGTCATCCACTACAAAAATCCGTTCAGACGATGTGCAAACCTGGCCCGACTGCAAAAATGCAGCGGTAACCGCCCCGGCGGCAGCGACCGCGATGTCGGCGTGTTTACTGACGATCAGTGGATCGCTTCCCCCAGCCTCGATCACTGCGGGTTTCAGGTTCTCTGCTGCGGCCACTGCGACTGCACGACCTGTCGGCACGGACCCTGTAAAAGCGACCACATGGGTTTTGGGGCTGGCAATCAGCTGTTTGCCCACGTCTGCCCCCCCCGGCAGGCAAGCTATCAGGTCTTGGGGCAACGCTCGAAAAAACTCCATGAACGCCATCGTGCACAAAGTTCCTGCGGGTGAGGCTTTCAACACTACACCGTTACCTGCGGCAAGTGATGCGGCCATCGACCAGCAGCCAAGAATGAGGGGAAAATTGTACGGAACCACATGCACGGATACGCCGTAGGGCTCGAATGTCTGATACTGAAAAGATCCAGTTTGCATCGTGCCGGCGATCTTGCCAGCGTCATTGCGCGCCATCTCGGCATAGTACCGGAAAACCGGCGGGATGTTCGCAATCTCGCCGATCGATTCAGGGTAAGGTTTGCCCGTTTCCAGTGTCATCAAGCGGGCGATCTCAGTCATGTCGCCGCTATCGATGTCGTTGGCGATCTGGTGCAATACCCGCGCGCGAGACTTGCAGTCCATTGCAGACCACTTCCTTTGCGCCGCATTGACCCGGTCCAGAACCTGGTCCACGATCTGCGACGACGGTTCACCAAAAACCCCGACGGGCTGCAAGGTAGACGGGTTGAACAGAGTGGTCCCACCACCCTCCAATGGCACATGCTTGGGGTTAAGGTAGTAGCTGGATTTGAACGGGTCACGCATTTGGCAGCCTCCTTATTTGACAGGCATTGAGCCGTTAGCGGATCATGTACACTTTCTTGACCGTCTCGTGGACAGTGCAAACGCCTTTCCAGTCCTGCGGAAAAAAGGCCGCCGTATCGGGCGTAATCTCAATTACCTCGCCGCTTTCATGGACATAGGTACAGCGGCCTTCCAGAAAGTGGCAGAACTCGTCCTTGGTGACGTGACATTCCCACTTACCGGGAGTGCAGACCCAAAGGCCGCATTCTGACTGGCCGTCAGGCCCCTTGTGGATCAACTTTCCCGAGGTGCGGGATTGCCCTTCAATCATCGTCGGGATTACCCCCCAATCGACAAGATCAGTCTGCTGGAGCGGGTTTTGCATACGTGGCGTGGTCATGTTTCAGGTTCGCGATCCGTTAGGTAGTAGGTGTTGCGCAATGTTTCCTCGACAGTGCATTCCCCTACCCAACCGGCGAGGAATAGTACGGCCGTTCCGGGCGTAACTTCGATGCTTTCGCCTGCATCCGACCGATAGACCGCGCGGCCTTGCACAAAATAGCAGAACTCGTCACGCGGTATCGTTAGGCGCCAGCGGCCTGGAGTACAGACCCATGCGCCGATCTCCGGCCGGTTGTCAGGACCCTTGTGAACCAGCATACCCGATGAATGCGACTGGCCTTCAATCATGTCCGGCTGTAGCCCCCAGTCCGTGAGGTCGGTGCGGGTCGAGATTTCCGAAAGATGCGGGGCGCTGCTCATTCCGCGGCTTTCAGGATTTCGTCGAGAATGCCAGCTGCCTTGGTCGGGCCATGCCGTGACTGCATGTGAGCAGAGGTTGCCGCCATCTTCGCCTGCATTCCTGGATCGTTGATACATTTGTCGAGGGCAATAGCCAATTCATCATCGGTCCAGTCGTATCGGTGAAACCCGAACCCGTGGCCGGTTTCCTGAACACGGGTGGCGTTATCGTGGCCGTCCCAGACATAGGGCATAATGATTGCTGCTTTGCCGAAATATAGGCACTCTGTGAACGAGTTGTTACCGCCATGATGTATCACCGCGTCAACCTGCGGAATTACCGAAGGCTGGGGATACCAGCTCTGTATGTGCACGTTGTCGGGAATGTCTGTGTATTCGTCAATGTAATCCCCGACATTTACGAGCGCCCGGTAGGGCAACCTGGAAATGGTCGAAATGATCCTCTTTAGCAGGTCGGTGTCGCCTGCGCCAAGCGACCCGAAAGATACATAGAGAAGTGGTTTGTCATTGTTGGACTTAAACGTTGGCACCTCAAAGGGTTCTTCTTCGCGCACGCAACCTTCAAGATACTGAAACCGGTTTGGGTCCAGTGGGTTCTGCCGTTCGTACTTTGCCGGCTCGGGATAAAGCAGAAGGTTCATTGTGGGCGACGCTTCGAAAAACTCTCCAATCGGATAGGCGTCTTCGTTGCATCTGGCTAGGAACGCATTGTAGTCGTCGTGGATCGGCTTGATCACATCGTGGAACTTTGCCTCATAGGCCTCCATGCCCTCGCGGTCATCCACCCGGCAGCCCGATAAGTGCGGCGGCACAATCGGGTCCGGGATTTCGTTTTCGGAACATGAGATGATCCGCACCCACGGTACGCCGAACTGCTTGATGGCTGGGAACATAATGACATTATCCACGCAGATCATATCTGGTTTGATTTTTGCCAATACCTCGGGCAGATCTTTTTGCGCCCATTTTGCGCTGTCGACGATCGCCTCCCAGCAATCCTTGACGTAGTTATCGATCTGGTCGATCGGGGCTTTGCGAAAATTTGGGATGTGACCGTTGATGAAATCCTCCCAGAACTTTGCCATCGCCTCGGGTTCCATCGGCTCGGACAGGGCAACAGGATGCGCCTCAAACCCATAACCTTCATATACCTCGACAAAGCCGGGATCGCTTAGAAATACAGCCTTATGGCCCAGTTTCTCGCAGGCCTGCGCGATGCCAACCGAATTCAGCGCAGGGCCAAAGGCAGCTTCGGGGAAGAAGGCGATGGTTTTCTGTGACATTGTAGGTCTCCGGTTAGATTTGGCTTAGCAGTTGGGAAGGATGCGGGAATGTTTCGCGTCCCATACGCAGTGGACATCCTGACCCGGCTGGATATTTTCACGGTCGGCTTGGCTGGCGGGAACGCGGGCGGAAAGGGTGCTCCTCCCGCCGCAAACGCGTACATGCACACCCAGGTCTGACCCGTGATAGGCGACTTCTTCAACAGTGCCGGGAAGGCAGTTGCGTCCATCTTGAGGGGCGGTCTGCATCAGGCTGACCCGTTCCGGGCGCACAGCGATCGTTGCAGCACCGCGCAGCTCGGAAACGCCCCTCAGCATTCCCGCCCCGTCGACATCGACACCGCCGTCGACGGCGTTACCATCCAGAAAGTTCATCACGCCGATAAAATCTGCAACAAAGCGCGATCCGGGGTGTTCGTAGAGCTCGTGAGGAGTACCGACCTGCGCCAGCTTGCCATCATGCAAGACCGCGATCCGGTCGGCCATGACTAGGGCCTCTTCCTGGTCATGGGTCACAATTAGAAATGTAATCCCCACCTCGTGCTGCAACCGTTTGAGCTCCAGCTGCATCTCTTCTCGTAGTTTCTTGTCCAGAGCTGAAAGGGGCTCATCCAGCAACAGGACTTTTGGCCTTTTGACCAGCGCGCGCGCCAAAGCAACCCGCTGTCGCTGCCCACCAGAAAGCTTATCCGGCTTGCGCCCGGCAAATCCCGAAAGTTTCGCACTTTCCAGAACCTCGGCCACTCGCGTGGCAATTTCGTCCATGGGTAATTTCTCCATTTCTAACCCATAGGCGATGTTTTTTTCGACGCTCATGTGCGGAAACAAGGCATAGGATTGGAACATCAGGTTCAGGGGCCGCCTGCTGGGACGTATGTTTGTCACGTCCTGCCCGGCAACGATTACCTGTCCTTCCTGTGGCGTTTCGAATCCTGCCAGCGTCCGCAATAGTGTGGTCTTGCCGCAGCCCGATGGGCCCAAAAGTGCAAAGAACTCGTTATCGCGAATATCCAGTGAAACATTGTCGATCGCGGTCACCAAACCGTATCGCTTTGTTATATTCCTGAGTTGAATCCCTTGGCTCATCGGCTGAAAACCTCTTTGTCGGCACGCTGCGCGAAGAAGACCAGCGTGAACGAAACGAACATGACGATGGTAGCCATCGCATTGATTTCCGGCGTGACGCCAAATCGGATCATTGCGTAAATCTGCATCGGCAACGTGGTCGAGGATTGCCCAGCACCGGCGGTAAAGAAGGCAATAATGAATTCGTCCACAGACAGGGTGAAAGACAACAGCGCCCCGGCGATAACCCCCGGCGCGATGGCGGGCAGCAGGATGCGGCGAAAGGTGGTAAATTCGCTGGCCCCAAGGTCGGCGCTGGCCTCAAGTATCGAATGGTCGAAATTGCGCATCCGCGTACGCACCACGGCGACAACAAAGGCTATGTTA
Source organism: Ruegeria sp. BC7 (assembly GCF_056539165.1). Lineage (NCBI taxonomy): Bacteria > Pseudomonadati > Pseudomonadota > Alphaproteobacteria > Rhodobacterales > Roseobacteraceae > Ruegeria > Ruegeria sp. BC7. The sequence continues at coordinate 15,854 of NZ_JBQFUL010000016.1, forward strand.
AAAACGACATGGCTGAGGATGATCGAATGAAGCCCCAGCGTCATGTTGAGTAGGGTGAAAAAGGACAAGAGCGCGATGGCCAGAACTATGTCGGGGATGATCATCGGTGCGAACAGAACCGCGTCTAGAACTGAAGAATTACGCCGTGTCTCGACACCGACCGCCAAAAGCGTGCCGATTATTGTCGCCAGAACGGTCGAGATTAAGGCCACGATTAGCGTGTTGCGCGCCGCCGACAGTATTGGATCCGCGGTAAACAACTTGCCGTACCATTCCAACGAAAACCCGGTCCATACAGTTGGAAGTCCGGCCCGGTTAAAGCTTAACGCCATGAGCACAAGGATCGGCACATAGAGAAAGGTGTAAAACAAAACCAGGTGCAGCTTCAGGCCCATGTTGGATCGGTCCCGCATCAGTCCTGCCCTCTCTGTCCCGCTGCGCGATTGGCCAATACCGCCTGTGCGAACAAAAGCCCCATCATAATCGCAATCAGGAACATCGACAGCGTTGCTCCGAACGGCCAGTCGCGGGCGCTCAGGAACTGGTCATAGATCAGGTTTCCAACCATCTGAAGTCGCCCGCCACCAAGCAAATCGGGCGTAATGAAATTGCCGATCGACAATACAAAAACAAAGACACCACCTGCCGCAATGCCGGGAACGGTCTGTGGCAGTATCACCCGGTAGAAAGTGGTCCAAGCGGGCGCTCCAAGATCTTCCGAGGCTTCTATGGTTTCGACATTTATGCGGTTCAGCGACGAATAGATCGCCAGAACCACAAAGGGGGTGTAGTTGTAGACAAGCCCAACGATCACCGCGAAATTGTTATAAAGCAGAGACAGCGGCTCATCGATCAAGCCTGCCCCCTGGAGAGTATTATTGATCAAGCCCTCGCGGTTAAGCATCACGATCCAGGCGTAAGTGCGGATTAGGTAGTTGGACCAGAACGGCAGGATCACCAAGATCAGTAAACCGGTCTGCCAACGGCGCGGCGCCAGCGTGATGGCATAGGCCGCCGGATAGGCGATCAGGATCGCGATTATCGTGGCTAGAAATGCGATCTTGGCCGAGCGTAAGAAGATCCCAAGGTAAAGAGGATCGGCGGCCCGCACAAAATTTTCAAATGTAAAGACGTGGTCGATGCCGCCATAGATACCGCGTTCAAAAAACGCATAGGTAAAAATAAGACCACACGGCACCACCATAAGAAGCGCAAGCCAGCCCAAGCCCGGCCCCAGCAAGATCACCGATTTCAGTCGATTGGTCATATTCTTGGCAATCTGTGGAGTGATGTCGTACAGGCCCGACCCTTTGTTCGGGTCGGGTTTTGCTCAGGGTTTGATCACTTACTGTGCGGCCATGATTTCGGTCACGGTCCGTGCAAAGGGTTTCTGGCCATTGCCGAGATCGCGCAACTGCTCATACTTGGTAAGGTCTGCAGGCGACATTCCCATGTTCGGGAAGGTTTCGATCAAGGAGGGGTCCAGCGCCTCCATTGCAGCCTTGTTCGGCGTTTTGTAAAGGATATTGCTGGCAACCCAGACACCGACGTCCGCGCCCAAGACATAGTTCACAAAGGCATGCGCCGCATCTTTGTTTTCAGATGCATCCGCGATGACTAGCGCATCTACCCACAGATCCGATCCTTCTGATGGTATCGTGTACTTGATGTCCGCGTTTTCACCGATGCCGTAGTTGCACCAGCCATCCCAGGCGTGAACCATCGTTGCCTCGCCCGATACCAACTTCAGATAAAAAGTTGCGTCGTCGTAGGCCAGCAGATCCTGCTTCGCCGCAACCAGCAGGTCCTTTGCAGCCGCCAACGTCTCATCCGACGTATCGTTCAGCGACTTTCCGAGGGCTAGCGCAGCAGCCCCCATCAGCCAGCGATCCGTCGAGAGCATTGTCACTTTGCCTTTAAGGTCGTCAGAGGGTTTGAGCAGATCGTTCCACGAAGTTGGCTCTGGCATCAGGTCTGACCGGTAGCATAAGCCCGTCGTGCCCCAAGCGTATGGCATTGAATAGTTGTTGCCCGGATCATGGGCTAGTTCTTTAGCTTCGCCATACAGGTTAGAGGCATTCGGAACCTTGTCGTGGTCGATTGCAGCCACCAGCCCCAGGTTGTTTAACGCCTCGGCAAAAGGTGACGAGACGAAAAGAACGTCGTAGCCCTTTCCTCCACCGGCTACGACCTTGCCCATGATTTCTTCGTTAGTGCCATGCACCGAGAGCTCGGCCTCGATACCGGTTTCCTTGGTGAAATTCTCCAGCAGGTCCGGCGGCATGTAGCCGTCCCAGTTCGAGATCACGATTTTTTCTGCTTGGGCCGCTCCGGCGAATACGCTGAGTGCGCAGGTCGCCCCGGCGGTGAGCCAAGCAAATGGCAAACGGAACGAATTGGTGAACTTGTTGGTCATGTCTTCCTCCCTTGACATCCGCGCTCGCTTCTGGGGCGAGATATATAATGCAATCACGGTATTTTTTGATGAAATAAAACTCAACAATTTTTTGAATCATTTTTGTATGGCCCGGAGAAGCCATTTAAGATACCGTTTTTATTGTATATTAACTGAGTGTGACGAAAGCCGTCTTCTTATGCCACCAAGCAAATACTTGAAACTTGCTCAAAAAATACTGGATGTTGCGATGGATCTCGATTTGCATCAGGGCGACAGACTGGTGGAAAAAACCCTTGCTGATTCGTGCAGCGTCTCTCGCACTCCGGTTAGATCCGCATTGAGGCTGCTGGAAAAGGAGGGGATGGCACGCAAAGCGGCAGAAGGCGGGTTTGTCCTAGAATGCGAACCCGAAAAGGGGCATTCGATACTCAACCAGCATGCGGTCAGAGCAGGCGTGGATCTCGCTGGTGCCATCCTACGAGATCGCGGCGCCCGACGCCTGGACGGTGCCATCAATGTCACAGACCTGATCCGCAGATATTCGGTTTCCCGCAGCGCTGCACAGCGTGCGCTCGAAGCCCTCCTGGCCCAAGGCGTGATTCAGAAAGCCGAAGGTCAATCCTGGGTTTTTACGCGCATGCCGGGAGACCGCTCCGGACGAATAGAGAGCTACGAATTTCGTCTGATACTGGAACCGCAGGCCATTCTGTCCGACGGTTTCAAGTTGGACACCAAGCGCGCCGATCTGGTCCGCAGCCAGACCGAAGCGCTTCTGGCGCAGTCGGAAAACTCTTTCAATAGCCAGGATTTCCAAGACGCGGATCTTGCCTTTCACAAGCTCATCGCTCGATCGTCCGGAAACCAGTATCTAGCTTCTGCTCTCATGGCCCATCATGGGTTGCGCCACCTGCCAGGCGGATCATTCGGTATGATCGACTTTCGGATGAGGCAGGCGCTCGATGAACATCTGCGTATCCTTGATTTCATCGAACAGGATCATTTCGATCTTGCGGCGGATCAGATGAGGGTGCACTTGCGGCTTTCAATGCACCAAAGGCCCAGCGTCGCCAATCGTGGTGCTCCGGCGCTAGTCCAAGCAACCCGCGGGTCAATCCGGTGAGTGAATGATGAACCGCAAGGAAGCACCCGTAATCGCGTTTTTCCCCGAAGCTAGTTTTGGGGCTGCACTGAATTGTGTGGGGATCGCTCAGGAACTTCGCGCAATGGGTGCACACCCCGTTTTCCTCACCCACGGTGGCTTTGGTGGCGTATTCGCAGATTACGGTTTTGACGAGTTCGCCGTCCCTGTTCAGTCAGAGTTGACAGAAGAGGAAACCCAGACCTACTGGCAGGAATTCCTGAGCCATCATCTGCCGCATTTTAACATGCATCCAACTGACCAACTAACCACCTATGTAGAGCCCGTTTGGAACGCAATCGTCGAGACAGCGGAATCGGTCGAACAGGGGTTGGAAACGGCGCTAGAGCGGATCAACCCAGATGTCGTCGTCCTCGACAACGTCATCATGTTCCCGGCCATCGTACGATCCGAGTGCCCATGGGTCAGGGTTATTTCTTGCGCGGAAACCGAGTTGCCAGACAACTGCCTACCGCCGTACCTGTCCGGTCTGCCGGCATCTGACGCTGCCGGGTGTGCGGCATTTCGAGACCAGTACCTGGAGACCCTTGGCCCAATTCATGCTCGCTACAACAAATTTCGCCAGGATAAGGGGCTTGAGCTATTGCCTGAAGGTGAGTTCCTAGAAACATCACCGCATCAAAACCTTCTTTTAGCGCCATCTATCATTCGCCATGATCGTGATCAGGTGCTGGACTCTGGACAATTCACCTTTCTCGAAGGCTGCGTTCGCCAGGAAGGTCCTTACCGTGTACCTCAAATGCCCCGTAACGACGGGCCTCTGGTGTACGTGAGTTTTGGCAGTCTGGGCGCCATGGATGTCCCATTCTTTGAGAGCCTGTTCGACGTATTCAAGACAATGGACATGAGGTTTCTGGTCAATGTCGGGGCCCAAATCGATGCCTATTCCAGAGTCCCAGACAATGTTCATCTGCAGGAATGGTTCCCGCAGCCTTCCGTGGTTGAACAATGCGATCTGTTTATTCACCACGGCGGCAACAACAGCTTTTGCGAAGCGCTGTATTTCGGGGTCCCGTCGCTGATCCTTCCCTATTGCTGGGACGGACACGATAACGCCCAGCGGGCAGTTGAGACCAGTGTCGGACTCAGGGTAAATCGATGGGATTGGACACCGGATCAGTTGGATAATTCGATTAACCAACTCCTTGGGGACGCGGAGATGAAGGCCCGGCTGGCTGCGAACTCAGAGATCATGCAGTTGAGAAAGTCGGTTCAGTTAGCTGCTCAGAAAATTCTGGATTGTGTAAATCCTAACCGAATCTAGGTTATTCCCGTCGATCATCCGTTTTGTCATGAAGGATGGAAGGGTGCATCGCAATGACCTCTAAATCACTGAACCTAACGTGTCGGTTTGGGCTCAAGGCAGTCATCTGAGAGTTTTTGTCAGATGACGGCTTAAAAACGGATAGCGGTCATTGTTGGCGGCCATTCCGAGAAATTTCGCCTGTAGGTCTGCATTCAACGGCAGCGGACATTCGCTGAAATCTTCTGAACGGCAGAGTTGCGGGACAAAGCAGACATAGGCTCAGCGGTTTTTTGTCCTTTGGTGCGAAACACGGCACTGTTTCTCTTTCGACCCATTAAAGAAGGCCCCCCGCAAAGCGAGGGGCCTTAACCAAGGTTACAATCGATTAGCCGGCGACGGCAGCGTTGCATTCACGGGCTTTGTCGATAGCTTTTAGAGTTCCATCAAGGCTTACGTCGAATGTGTTGGCATCCTCAGGCATCACTGTCATGACGTAACGCTTCTGAATATCTTCAACAAAGTCGGGATTGTTAGCCAGCAAATAGCCACCCTTGTAGTCGCGCGCGAGGTTCGAAGGTGCTGCAGTGGCGTCGCCAACATAAGCTTTGTCATCTAGACGCAGATGTACTTTGTTGTCCTTGAACTCTAAGTCGGCCTTAGTGAAAACACCGACATAGCCGAACTCTTTATCCGCGGTCAGGCCCATCTGCACCACGTTTTCATTCTCGTCAACGCGCTCGATCAGACAGGCATTTCGGCTCTTGTCTACATAAATTGTCCAGCCGGACTCTTCGCCCCATTTTTCAAATTCCGCGTTGTCCTTCGGCAAAACCCCATCATCGGCAAGAGCCACGCATGCGGTACCGAGAAAAATTGCAGTGCTTGTCATCAGAGTTTTTATGATATTCGTCATGGTTGATCCTCCCAAAAAAATTGAATGTGATTTGCAATAACGCCTTAGGAAAATAACCGGGGCCAACTTTTGCGACAACAGTTTTCCGCTGCCATCATTAAGCGAGTATCGGAAGAGCAATTGCTATGGACTCAAATCGCTCATTTGCCGAAATATCGCCAGTGACCACCTTACGGACTTTGCAGCCATCCGCATTTTTGCTTCAGAGGAACGCATTCTGCCCAAACCAGTCAAATCGGGCCAACCATGCCCATGTTTGATCACCCTGGTGGACCCAACTTGTTTTTCTACACAGACAATACCAAAGAGTCGCCATTCGTTTTTTCTCCCAAGCTCCCGAAGCATAAGAATCTGGTATTTTTTTTAGATGTATACTTTTGGACGTTTCGTCAGCAGAAAACGTCGGAACTCAAAGTCAATTCGGGCTCGAAACAGATGTCCGACAGCATTGGTTGGATAGCTGGTGCTATGTTCCATCGAGAACCCTTCAAGCGGTGTCTGAAACCTCGCGAGGCCGATTGACGCCTCTGAATACACGGTCTGCGTCTTTCAGAATATGTCCGGCAATGCACGAATTTGTAGCTCCAGACACGGATGGGCCAGCTCCAAGAGTGAATAGAA
>NZ_JBQFUL010000017.1:2500-6492 GCF_056539165.1 Ruegeria sp. BC7
GCTGAGATGTCTGTTCTTACAGACTATGGTGTGCGAACGCGCATTCTCTTCGAGAATACGCTGCCTCGCACCCGGCAGACTTTCTTTGAAAGTCGCCGCAATTGACATCGTATAGAGAGAAAATCAATCAACACTGTTTGATCGCGCCGAGTGAGGCGTTGATCTCAGTTGGTCCTCTTCGGAGGAGGTTTGATTAGGGATGTTTCCTCGTCCCTTTTTGAATATCCCGGCTGAAACGAACAGAGTTGTCCAAGTCAAGTACACTAACCCGCATAACTTAACGGTTATGCATTGTCTTCTATCCTCTGCGTGGGGCCGACCGACATCGGCAGCGCGGGTTCCAGGATGGAAGGCGGGAAAGTATGCTTTTGGTTCAGAAGAAAGATGACCTTTAGTTACCAGCTGGGTCATCACGATTGATCCGACCCCCCGAACTGTGAAGGCCGAAGGCCGGAAGAGTTCATGTCCTCAAGTAGCCGAATAGGCGGTAGGACAGATAAGGTCGTGTCTTTCTTTTTCTGGATCAAATCAAGCGCGAGAAGGGCGTTTGGTGAATGCCTTGGCAGCAAGAGGCGATGAAAGACGTGATACTCTGCGATAAGCCATGGGGAGCTGAGAATAAGCTTTGATCCATGGATTTCTGAATGGGGCAACCCACTTGAAAGCTTCATATTGTTAGTTTTGCTACTCAATATGTTGCTTAACCAAGTACTTAAGACCTGAATACATAGGGTTTTAAGAGCAAACCCGGGGAACTGAAACATCTAAGTACCCGGAGGAAAGGAAATCAATTGATACTCCCCTAGTAGCGGCGAGCGAACGGGGACCAGCCGAGCCAGATGAGTGAGAAGAACATGTTGGGAAGCATGGCCATAGCGGGTGACAGCCCCGTATTCTAAGCTCTGATGGACGTATTAAGTAGGGCGGAACACGTGAAATTCTGTCTGAAGATCGGAGGACCACCTTCGAAGGCTAAGTACTCCTTGCTGACCGATAGCGAACCAGTACCGTGAGGGAAAGGTGAAAAGCACCCCGACGAGGGGAGTGAAACAGTACCTGAAACCGAACGCCTACAATCAGTCGGAGGCTCCTTGCGAGCTGACGGCGTACCTTTTGTATAATGGGTCATCGACTTGGTCTTACGAGCAAGCTTAAGCCGTTAGGTGTAGGCGTAGCGAAAGCGAGTCTTAATAGGGCGTATGAGTTCGTGGGATCAGACCCGAAACCGAGTGATCTAGGCATGGCCAGGTTGAAGGTAAGGTAACACTTACTGGAGGACCGAACCCACATCTGTTGAAAAAGATCGGGATGAGCTGTGCCTAGGGGTGAAAGGCCAATCAAACTCGGAGATAGCTGGTTCTCTGCGAAATCTATTTAGGTAGAGCGTCATCCGAATACCCCGGGGGGTAGAGCACTGGATGGGTAATGGGGCCCCACAGGCTTACTGATCCTAACCAAACTCCGAATACCCGGGAGTACTAGATGGCAGACACACTGCGGATGCTAACGTCCGTAGTGGAGAGGGAAACAACCCTGACCTACGACTAAGGCCCCCAATTCATGGCTAAGTGGGAAAGCAGGTGGGACGACCAAAACAACCAGGAGGTTGGCTTAGAAGCAGCCATCCTTTAAAGATAGCGTAACAGCTCACTGGTCTAAATAAGTTGTCCTGCGGCGAAGATGTAACGGGGCTCAAGCCATGAGCCGAAGTCTAGGGATGCGTAAGCATCGGTAGCAGAGCGTAGTGTGACATAGCACTCATCCTGTATTATCGCCGGTCATTTGGCGCGAGCAATCGCGCTCAAGTAGCCGAATAGGCGGTAGCGCAGGATAGAGTGTTTTCGATGAAGCGGGCGCGTGAGCGATCCCGTGGAGAGATCACTAGTGAGAATGATGACATGAGTAGCGACAAAGAGTGTGAGAGACACTCTCGCCGAAAGTCCAAGGGTTCCTGCTTAAAGCTAATCTGAGCAGGGTAAGCCGGCCCCTAAGCCGAGGCCGAAAGGCGTAGGCGATGGGAACTAGGTTAATATTCCTAGGCCAGGAGGATGTGACGGATCACGAAGGTTGTTCACCCTTATCGGATTGGGTGGGCCGCTGAGTGGTTCCTGGAAATAGCCCTCCATCAGACCGTACCCTAAACCGACACAGGTGGACTGGTAGAGCATACCAAGGCGCTTGAGAGAACGATGTTGAAGGAACTCGGCAAAATACCTCCGTAAGTTCGCGAGAAGGAGGCCCGGTTCCTAGGCAACTAGGGGCTGGGGGCACAAACCAGGGGGTGGCGACTGTTTATTAAAAACACAGGGCTCTGCGAAGTCGCAAGACGACGTATAGGGTCTGACGCCTGCCCGGTGCCTGAAGGTTAAAAGGAGAGGTGAGAGCCTTGAATTGAAGCCCAGGTAAACGGCGGCCGTAACTATAACGGTCCTAAGGTAGCGAAATTCCTTGTCGGGTAAGTTCCGACCTGCACGAATGGCGTAACGACTTCCCCGCTGTCTCCAACATCGACTCAGCGAAATTGAATTGCCTGTCAAGATGCAGGCTTCCCGCGGTTAGACGGAAAGACCCCGTGCACCTTTACTACAGCTTCGCACTGGCATCAGGATTGTGATGTGCAGGATAGGTGGTAGGCTTTGAAGCAGGAACGCAAGTTCTTGTGGAGCCTCCCTTGAGATACCACCCTTCGCACTCTTGATGTCTAACCGCGGTCCGTTATCCGGATCCGGGACCCTGCGTGGCGGGTAGTTTGACTGGGGCGGTCGCCTCCTAAAGCGTAACGGAGGCGCGCGAAGGTTGGCTCAGAGCGGTCGGAAATCGCTCGTTGAGTGCAATGGCAGAAGCCAGCCTGACTGCGAGACTGACAAGTCGAGCAGAGTCGAAAGACGGCCATAGTGATCCGGTGGTCCCGAGTGGAAGGGCCATCGCTCAACGGATAAAAGGTACGCCGGGGATAACAGGCTGATACTGCCCAAGAGTCCATATCGACGGCAGTGTTTGGCACCTCGATGTCGGCTCATCTCATCCTGGGGCTGGAGCAGGTCCCAAGGGTACGGCTGTTCGCCGTTTAAAGAGGTACGTGAGCTGGGTTTAGAACGTCGTGAGACAGTTCGGTCCCTATCTGCCGTGGGTGTAGGAGACTTGAGAGGAGTTGCCCCTAGTACGAGAGGACCGGGGTGAACGATCCACTGGTGGACCAGTTGTCGTGCCAACGGCAGTGCTGGGTAGCTATGATCGGACAGGATAACCGCTGAAGGCATCTAAGCGGGAAGCCCCCCTCAAAACAAGGTCTCCCTGAGGGCCGTGGAAGACCACCACGTCAATAGGCCGGAGATGTAAGCGCAGTAATGCGTTCAGTTGACCGGTACTAATCGCCCGATAGGCTTGATTTGATCCAGTAATGGAAAGACAAAATCAAAACCGAAAGCATACACCGACCTTGACAATGGATAACGTCGCAGCGCCTAGCCGCGATGTTGATTGACATAACAACCGTGCGGCAACGCGCATTCGTAAACGAATACGCTGCCTGCCGCACGTCGCGCTTTTGCTCCGCAAAAGTCGCGACGGGGGCTTTTCCTCGGTTTGGTGGTCATAGCGCAAGTGAAACACCCGGTCCCATCCCGAACCCGGAAGTTAAGCACTGCCGCGCCAATGGTACTTGGGCTTAAGCCCCGGGAGAGTAGGTCACCGCCAAACCTAGTAAAAGCCCACACATCTCTCTAAACGATGAAAAGAACACTACCCGGTCTCAAGTAGCCGAATAGGCGGTAGACCAACGCAAAGTGTCGCGGGATGGAGCAGCCCGGTAGCTCGTCAGGCTCATAACCTGAAGGTCGCAGGTTCAAATCCTGCTCCCGCAACCAGCGTCAGAAAACCCCAACACAGCCCGTGCAGACTACAATTGATCCACCGGATCAATCGCTTAACGTCTTCACCGCGTCAGGCTCATAACCTGAAGGTCAGAGGTTCAAATCCTCTCCCCGAAACCA
>NZ_JBQFUL010000018.1:0-5924 GCF_056539165.1 Ruegeria sp. BC7
AAGATGGCCTGATCTGGGTAGTTGCTGGAAAGCCGTGGAGAGGCGATCCGAATACGTTCTGCATGACCATGCTATGGCGCGACTTGGATTCAATAAAGGCTTTCACCGGAGATACCTGGCACGAAGCGCGCATCGAGCCTGAAGAGCGAGATTTGATTGCCTCGGCCAGCATCGAACACTTTGAGTTGCTCGGGGCTGTGGGTCCATAAATAGGTGGAAGGTCTGCTTCGTCCGCATTGCGATCACTGATGCACTGCTCAGCGTACGACTGTTCCGAGCCCAATCTGACCAATGCTGCGCGCCGTTTCAGTGGCAAAAAACGCAAAGTAGCCGACGTTCGCATTGGCCCGTTGCGGATCATGTGTGTGACGAAAGCCTATGGCCTCAACCGGCACCCTGTTTTCGCCGGGCTCGATCAAGGTGAGCCTGATAGGAGACTAGCTCATCTTCAATCCTTGAATTTGACCAGTCCAGATGTGGCGCTGCCGTCTCGGCAATTTTGCGGGCTTGTCGCAGGCCTTGATCCGGTTCCCACCCCAGACCAAGCCTCCGCATGAGCAAATCAGCCAGATTGCCCGGCATTTCGTTGCGCGCAGAGTTTGTAATCACGGAGCTGTAATCCTTTGGCTTCTGGTTGCCGTCACATGCGGCGTCGTAGTCAAATATTGTCTGAGTGCCACAGTATTGCAGATCGCGCCGATCTCTGGAGGGCACTAGTCGCTCTTGAATCTCCCGGGTGATTTTTCTTGCGACGCGCCTATGGGTTATGATCGGGCCACCAGTAAGCGCCAGCATGTTGGGCAATCCATCAACCGCCAAATCATGTATCTTGATCTCGCGGCTACCCATTGGTTCCAGCGGATCACGCGTCAGCGGGTTGACGCCAGCCCAGGTAAACCGCACATCGCTGGGTTTCAGAGACAGCTTTGGAAGACACCGGTTGGTTTCCGAAACCATCCATTCAATTTCCTGGTCCGTCGCCGAGACGCTAGCGGCATCTCCTTGGAATGGTGTTCGCGTCAAGCCGACATAATGGATACCGCGAAAGGGTAGGCAATAAAGTGGCTCGCCTATGCTGTTATAGGTGAATACCCCCCAATCAGCGAATTCCTCTGGCAGTTGCACCGCAATATGTATGCCTTTCATCCCCGTACATTTGGGAGCCGTGTTTGACCCGGTTCTGGCAGTCACATCATCGACCCAAGCCCCTGCCAGATTGAGGACAAAGTCCGCAGTGACAGTGGCGGCCTCAGGAGCGCCCAGTGCTGTTTTGCTAGTCGATTGCAGCGTAATGTGCCACCGCGCATCCTTTTGCGCTTGCCTGATCTCCACCACCCGTGTGTAGTTGCGAACGCACGCTCCCATCCGACGTGCATCAAACAGGGCATCCAGCGCGATACGCTCTGGCCAATCAAAAAGATACTCCTGAAAAACCGCGATGCTGCGCAGCTTTTCAGGATCTCGCAACCACGGGCTGATTGGAACCTGATCGGTGTTGTCTGGACGGTAGCGACGATATCTCAGCGGTTCGCCGGCCGGACTGGTCATCCGTAGTACTGCAAAGGCCGCATCCAGTTGCCAGGGGGTGTATTGATCATCTGAATAGATTGGCAAACAGAAGTTGACTGGCTTTACCCGGTTGGGGATCGTACGCACAATCTCATCTCTGGCCAGCATGTCATCACGAACAGTTTTCATGGACATAGCCAGACGCCGTGGGCGCAACAACGTCCGCCAGAAACCGGAGCCTGAAGCCAAATGCCTAAGACCACAGTGAAGCAAGCGACTGGAACGACTGGTTGCCCCATTGGCAAAATCATCCTGATCGACAACAAGCACACTGTAACCAGCCGCGCAAAGATGCTGGGCGGCGCTGGCACCGTTTATTCCCGCACCAACAATGGCAATATCAAAGTGGGATTGGTCTAATTGGGACAGTCCGTGAGGGGACGTCGAAACAGTCGGCGACAATGGAGGCTCCTTTTGTAGCGTTACTGGTTTCAGCATAAGAAGGTACAGATTAACACCTGTCTCCGATCAAATCCTAATGTCATGGGAAACACTGCATGCTATCAGATTGTATATACTCTGAGCTAAGCTCTGGCGATGGCAGCCGCGAAACTAAACTTAGCGCGTTGCATTGCACGTGAAACACACAAAGCGCCAGTTTCGGCTATTCAGGTGACAGCGTCGAAAGCCCGTATTGCCCGCAGGGCAGTCGTTCATACATTGCGCACCGAATGGCTGCATTGAGCCCAAAGCAGACGTGGAGAAAAACGGCGATATGTGATAGCCAACAGGGAATAATTCAATGCTGAGTGCCAAATGGTTTGCAACCCCGTACCTAAGAAAGTCACCCATATTCCGGATTTCTTTGCCCTTGTTACCTGTCCTTTTTGCCGCGATCAGCAGGTTGTTTCCCACTGTGATTTAAAGAGCAAGGGCAGGCCAATTGATGGAACTGCGGAGTGGGTGTGCTCACTTTGCAAGGGCATTCCGCGAAAAGGGCAATTTGATTGAATTATCCCCCGGGGGCGGGGCTGATCTTCGAGGTCATACCCAGCGAGCAGCTATCGCCTCCATTGCAAACGGTAGACTGTGTGATCATCTGGAAGTCCTTTGAGGACCAAAGATCGTGCGGCCGCAAATTCGAACTCGTGATTTCCCCCAACTATGGCTCTAGTCACATCCGACACAAGAATTTCACCCGGATTGGCCGATGAAGTTATGCGAGCCGCTTTGTTGACCACGGTTCCGAAGAAGTCGCCACGCGCCAAAACAACGTCGCCGGTATGAATGCCAACTCGTAGGCCCAAGCGCGGTTCCACATCGCTCAAAGCCACGGCTTCCTGTATTTTGATCGCCGCCAGAAGCGCTTCAGACGCTGATTGGAAACTGGACAATGTCCCGTCTCCCAACGACTTCACGAATTGCCCCCGATGTGTTGCGACAATACTCTCAACAGTCTGAAAATGCTGATCTATCAACGCCGACCAACCCTGATCTCCCATGGCCGCCGCGAGCATCGTACTGCCTTCGACATCAGTAAACAGCACCGAGGCCAAACCTTCTGCCTGAAGCAATTCCGGACCTTCTTCGAGCGCAGCTTTCACAAGAGTTTGAATGGCCAACTGTTCGCTACCTACAAAATCTATATTTGGGTAGGGAAGAGAGGCGTGACGATTAATGATCTTCCATGACGCACCCTCTAAGACGAACACCAGCACCGTGCGGACGATGTAATCATCTCGAAGCCCGGGAAACCCAACCCGATGTAGAAAAGCAGACCAGCCCGTCTCTCCGTTCTCGAAGGCTTCGGCTTCGAGAACTTCCCACACATCCGGCTCTGGCATTTCGCCGATGAATTCGCCGACTCCATCGCGGACAACCTGACCTTTCCAAAACTCATTCTCGCCAGTTCCAATGAAGCGGAGATCGACCGAGTCGGAAAGGTAGTCCTTCAAAACGTGCGTATTTAGGGTCCTGATCGCCTCAAACCAGCGTTCTGTAACAGCAAGTATCTCAGGAGAAGCCTTGACCACAACTGATACTCCCAACACAGGCGAAACAAGCGCAAAGTAAATTCGTCGATCTGGAATTAGCCGTACTGAACTCTACCACCTTTATGCTGCCCACGCACAAGCATGTAATCAAGGAAGAAGATGGTAGAGGCGCCAAGCACACCTTGGACCATGCAGACCTGAGACAGAGTTGTTGAAGCTCCGTCTCGCCGGCGCACTTAGGGCTTGCTTCGAGTTTCAGCTTTGTCCGCATCGCGGTCGCTAGCGAAGTTTCGGCGAATGACCAAACCGAGCACGAACCGTCCTATTAGGCCGCTGACGATATCTGTAGTTTTGACTCCTGCAAATTTGAAATTTGCTTTGTGAATTAGGTCACATCTCAACGAGTTTCATTCTGATATTTTGTTAGTATCGAGGGAGATTTAATCATGAACATGGTTGCTGCACTCGCACTGCTATCTGCTCTTTTTTATTGTATTGCTATGGTCGCCATGAAGTCATGGTGGACACTACCCAGCCTGGGCGTGGCAACCATAATCGCTGTTGCCTTACTTACAGCTGGCGCATTCGAAGTTGCTGCTCTGGGGCATGAAAAACTGGGACTGATTTACGTGGCTGTAATGGGAGCTGAAGTCATAATTTTGGGTGTAGTCTCACATTTTTTCTTCGAAGAGGTGTACTCAGTCAAAGAAGCTGCCGGGATGGCACTAGTTCTTGTTGGAACAGCTGTCGCCTGGACTTAGCCCTTCGATTTCACAACGATCTTGCTGCTCAGCGACCTCTTTGAGCGCCCCTATAGTACGCATAGCAGACATTCACGTTTCGCAAGTTTAGGTCTGCCATCCGTCCATAAGCGGATATCTGACCAAATGACTACGATGTCCGCGTTGAGCCCTGAGCGGATATTGATACGTTGAAGCAACTAGCTGTCGCCGATAGAGTTTCATAGAGAGGTTTGCTGCTATGTACACCCTGATTGGCACTGTGGTTGTGGGCGGAGGTCAAGCTGGTCTTTCCGTTAGCTGGCACTTAAAGCAGGCTGGTTATGATTACGTTGTTTTGGACCGCGGGCAGATTGGCGATACATGGCGTAACCGTTGGGACTCGTTCTGCCTGGTCTCTCCTAACAAACTCTGCCGACTTCCAGGTTTCCATTACGATGGGGATGATCCCGATGGTTTCATGCTCCGCGATGAGATCGTCAAGTACATCGAAGACTATGCGAGCAGTTTTGGTCCGCCCTATCGAGGGGGCGTCGAGGTGGCTAGAATCGAGGCAAGTGCAGGACCGGGTCGGTTCAAACTAACCACTTCAGATGGCGAAATCAGAGCGCAGAACTTGATCGTCACCGTCGGCACGCATCAACACCCGAATATACCAAGTTGGCATTACGATCTGCCCGAAAGGGTTACCGGCATACATACATGTGACTATCGCAACTCAGCGAGCCTACCGGATGGTGCGGTATTCATTATTGGAAGTGGTCAGTCAGGGTGTCAGGTCGCTGAGGACCTGCACTTATCCGGGCGCGACGTGCATCTTGCAGTGGGCAGTGCTGGCCGCATCCCACGTCGCTATAGGGGGCGCGACATTTTTGAATGGGACTTGGCGACTGGGTACATGAACATTGCGGTAAAAGACCATCCCAAAGGGACAGCTATCCGGTTCAAAGCCCATCCACATCTATCTGGGCGAGACGGTGGTCGTATAATTGATCTGCGCCAGATGGCGCTCGACGGGGTCAAGCTACACAGCAAGGTAGAGGGTGTTCAAGACGGGTGCCTGATTTTGGCAGGCGGACTTGAAGAGACGCTCAAGGCAGTGGACGATGTGTGTCGCGCGGAAATGGAGAGCATCGACACGTTCGTTGCAGAGAATGGACTCGATGATCCCAAGGAAATTGTTGTCCCGATCAACTGGCAGCCCAAACCTGAACTACCGTTCTTCGACTTGGCTGCAGCAAATGTTTCAACCGTAATATACGCAACAGGGTTTCACCGCGATTTTGGATGGATCGACTTGCCGGTCTTCGATGAGAGTGGCTATCCGCAATATGAGCGAGGTATTACAGATGTAGATGGCCTGTACTTCTGCGGACTGCATTGGATGCATACACAAGGGTCAGGCCTGTTTTATGGCGTGGGCGAGGACGCGGAGTACGTTGTTGATCACTTGATTTCCACTTCGGGCAAATAAGCTACGCGACAGCCTCGAGCCTAGCCTGGATCGAAGGTTTCCAACTGTAACTAGATCAGTTTTCGGACGTGTGTCTCGATACGACCTGCGACTGAGATTTTAACCAGTTGACGAACACCTTAGCCTCGGGGCGCTGAAATTCTGCCTGCGTCTGGATGTAATAGACGCCGAAGAGAGGCTCAGAGAACAATTCAATCATCCGACCAG
>NZ_JBQFUL010000019.1:0-3371 GCF_056539165.1 Ruegeria sp. BC7
TGTGGGGCGTGTGTTGTGCATGTGGATGGTCAGGCTGTGAAGTCGTGCAACATGCTTGCGCTCGAGGCGGATGGGGCTGATGTCGGTACGATCGAGGGTCAGGCGGCTGAGGATGGGTCGCTGAACACCATTCAGCAGGCGTTTCAGGATCATCACGGGCTTCAGTGCGGGTTCTGCACGCCGGGGATGGTGATGAGTGCGGCGGCGCTGTTGAAAGAGAACCCGCGCCCGACCGAGGCCGAGATCCGGCATTACCTGGAAGGCAATCTGTGCCGGTGCACGGGCTATCACAACATCGTCAAGGCGATCATGGCCGCATCGGGCCAGGACGTGGGCAGCATCGCTGCGGAATGATGCCGCTGCGGGCGGTTGCGCCCGTGGAATGACAGCGGGTGCCAGCGTGCACTCATAGGGAGGAGATCAAGCAATGCCCAAAGACAGTGGCATCGGAGCCAGTTCCAAGCGGCGCGAGGACGTGCGCTTTCTGACCGGAGCGGGCAATTACACCGACGACATCAACGTGGCCGGACAGGCCTATGTGTATTTCCTGCGCTCGGATATCGCGCATGGCCGGATCAGCAGCATCGATACCTCGGCGGCCGAGGGCATGCCGGGTGTGGTGCGGATATTCACCGGCAAGGATTTTGAAGGGGTGGGCGGCATCCCCTGCGGCTGGGAGGTGACGGACAAGCACGGCGCGCCCATGCAGGAACCGGCCCATCCCATTCTGGCGCAGGGCAAGGTGCGGCATGTGGGTGATCCCATCGCCGCAGTGGTGGCCGACAGCCTGGATCAGGCGCGCGACGCGGCCGAGGCGATTGACGTCGACATCGAGGAACTGCCCGCGGTGATCGACATGAAGGCGGCAGCGCAGGACGGCGCGACGCTGGTGCATGACGATCTGAAGAACAACATCTGCTATGACTGGCATCTGGGCGAGACCGACGACGCCAAGGTCGATGAGGTGTTTGCGGGCGCGGCCCATGTGACCACGCTGGATCTGGTGAACAACCGTCTGGTTGCCAACCCGATGGAGCCGCGCGTGGCGGTGGCGGAATACAGCCGCGGGACCGAGGAATATACGCTCTATACCACCTCACAGAACCCGCATGTGATCCGTTTGCTGATGTGCGCCTTCGTGCTGGGTCTGCCGGAACACAAGGTGCGCGTGGTGGCCCCGGATGTGGGCGGCGGCTTTGGCACCAAGATCTTCCACTATGCGGAAGAGGCGTTCTGTACCTTTGCGGCCAAAGCCTGCAACCGGCCCGTCAAATGGTCGGCCAGCCGGTCCGAGGCGTTCATGTCCGACGCCCATGGCCGCGATCACGTGACCACGATCGAACTGGCGCTGGATGCCGACAATAACTTTATCGGCCTGCGCACCAACACGCTGGCCAATATGGGGGCTTATCTGTCGACCTTTGCCAGCTCGGTTCCGACCTGGCTGCATGGCACGCTGGCCGCAGGCAATTACACAACTCCGGTCATTCAGGTGAACGTGAAGGCGATGTTCACCAACACGGTGCCGGTGGATGCCTATCGCGGCGCGGGCCGCCCCGAGGCGACCTATCAACTGGAACGCGTGATCGACAAGGCCGCGCGCGAGCTGGGGGTCGATCCGATTGCGCTGCGGCGTCAGAACTTCATCACCCAGTTCCCCTATGACACGCCGGTGGCGCTGACCTATGACACCGGGGATTACAACGGGACGATGGACAAGCTGGAGGCCGCTGCTGATCTGGCAGGCTTTGCCGCGCGGCGTGCGGAAAGCGAAGCCAAGGGCAAGCTGCGCGGTCTGGGCATCAACTGCTATATCGAGGCGTGCGGCATTGCGCCCTCGAACATCGTGGGGATGCTGGGCGCGCGTGCGGGTCTTTATGATGCAGCGACGGTGCGGGTGAATGCCACCGGATCAATCAGCGTCATGGTCGGTGCGCATAGCCATGGGCAGGGGCATGAGACGGCCTTTCCGCAGGTTGTGGCCGACATGATCGGCATTGACGAGTCGATGGTTGAGATCGTGCATGGCGACACCTCGAAGATCCCGTTTGGTATGGGCACCTATGGGTCCCGCTCACTGGCGGTTTGTGGCTCGGCCATGGTGAAGGCCACCGAGAAGGTGATCGACAAGGCCAAGAAGATCGCCGCCCACCTGCTGGAGGCGTCCGAGGCCGATATCGAGCTGAAGGACGGTCAGTTCAGCGTCGCGGGCACCGACAAGTCGGTGGCCTGGGGCGATGTGACCCTGACGGCCTATGTGCCCCATAACTACCCGCTGGAGGTCGAGCCGGGGCTGGAGGAGACCGCGTTTTACGACCCGGCCAACTTTACCTTCCCCGCGGGCGCCTATGCCTGCGAGGTCGAACTGGACCCTGAGACCGGCAAAGTCAGCATCGAGGCGTTCACCGCCGCGGATGACTTTGGCAACATCGTCAACCCGATGATCGTGGATGGTCAGGTCCATGGCGGCATCGGTCAGGGCATCGGTCAGGCGCTGTTGGAGAACTGCGCCTACGACGAGAATGGCCAACTGCTGAGTGCCTCTTACATGGATTACGCCATGCCGCGCGCCGATGATGTGCCGTTCTATGGCGTGGATCATTCCAGCCAGACGCCCTGCACGCACAACCCGCTGGGTGTGAAGGGCTGTGGGGAGGCCGGTGCCATTGGCTCGCCGCCCGCAGTGGTGAATGCGGTTCTGGATGCGATGAACTCGGGCGGCAAGGCGATTGACCATATCGACATGCCGGTGAGCCCGTCGCGCGTCTGGGCGGCGATGAACAGCTGAGAGGTTGGGGTAGCTGGGGGCTCTGCCCCCAGACCCCCGGGATATTTTTAGCCAGATGAAGAGCGGATCTATGTTCTTCGGAAAGGAAAAGCGGAATGTATAATTTCGAGTTTGAGAAGCCCTCGACCATTGCGGATGCGGTTGCCGCGCTGGGGGGTGAGGATGCGCAGGCGTTGGGCGGCGGTCAGACGCTGATCCCGACGCTGAAGCAGCGGTTGGCGGCGCCGTCGGCGTTGGTGTCGCTGAGCGGGATTGCCGAGATGCAGGGGGTCTGTGTCGAGGATGACGGATCGGTCGCGATTGGCGGCGCGACGCCCCATGCGGTGGTGGCGCGCGAGGCGGCGGGGTCTTATCCGGCGCTGGCGGCATTGGCCGGGCAGATCGGCGATCCGGCGGTACGCAACCGTGGCACCATTGGCGGGTCGGTGGCCAATAACGATCCGGCGGCCTGTTATCCGGCGGCTGTGCTGGGGTCGGGCGCGACCATCGTGACCAATGCGCGGCAGATCGCGGCGGATGAGTTCTTTCAGGGCATGTTCACCACGGCGTTGGATGAGGGCGAGATCATCACCTCGATCCGCTT
>NZ_JBQFUL010000020.1:0-1652 GCF_056539165.1 Ruegeria sp. BC7
ACTACGATTGTAAGTACGGCAACCCACGGCAGGTTCATGACGCCCAACACAAAAAGCAGCACCATCAGCATCCAGCAGCAGCCAAGACAGTAGGCCCCATGGTGAAGCCCCATCTTCGCGGCACCTAGGGTTCCCTCGCGCCAATGAGCCATCAAAAAACTCATGGGCGAGCGGCAATGCTCTAGGCAAGCGT
This sequence comes from Ruegeria sp. BC7, assembly GCF_056539165.1. Lineage (NCBI taxonomy): Bacteria > Pseudomonadati > Pseudomonadota > Alphaproteobacteria > Rhodobacterales > Roseobacteraceae > Ruegeria > Ruegeria sp. BC7. The sequence goes on from NZ_JBQFUL010000020.1 coordinate 194, forward strand.
TCTTGAGCGGCGTCCATTGGAACAACCCGGCAAGTATCAACATCACGCCGCCCACAGTCGGCGCAACCCTCCCCATCATTGAGGAAAGCGCGCCACCAGTGTGCAGCCACCAATTCAATACAGTCGCCACCAGCGAGAACCCCAGCCAAACCAACAGATACCCCGCCACGAAGCTGCCCGTTGGCACGAAGGGTCGCCCTGCCTCCTCCCGCTTCGCGCGGACCCGCTCGTAGATCATTACGGCGGGTGTAACCGAAGGCAGCATCATCGCGAACATCATCGCCGCCCACATGATAAGCATGAAGACAAAATCCGCGACTGACCACTGCATCATCATCGGCATGGCCATGTCGCCAACCATCGTCATCGAGGACGAACCAAGCCCGAGGTAAATTGTATAGGCCCACGCCAGCGCCGTGAGCGCGACTAGCGCTGCCAACACCAGCGCCCGATCTCGTCGTGCGACCCCTACAGCATTCATTATGATGGCCTAAAGATCCGGCCCGGCCTCAGCCGGCCCAAGCGACTTGTCCGACCACACCCGACCGGCCCGTCCAGGTCACGGGCATATCCGCGTCGTTCCAAGTGGTTCCTTCACTGGGGGCCAGATCTCCTTCATGCCCCTCATGCCCGAAGGCGAGGCTGAACGCGGCGTTCTGCAGTTTCATCTTGTTGCCGAGGTCATTGACTAGGCGACGGGATTTCATCTCGCCCACACCGGCCACGCTTGCAGTTATTTCGCCATCGGCCTCGGTCACGCTGATCCCGGCGCGTTTGGTCGGAAGCCAGGTCGACAACAGGCTTGCCGGCACCTCCATGCCGCCGCCGGACGCACCCTGCAAGATAGTCTCCAATGCCGCCGTCTGCGCATCGCTGGCGTTTTCGTCAATGTACACTCGCCCGGTGCCGTTGGCGTCGAACAGTGTCGGCCCGGGGAAATGCAATGAGACAATCGCGTTTTGGCCAGAAAGGTCCACGCCTTCATGAGAGCCCTCGCTAATGCGTATCAACAGGGACGTCGCGCAATACCCTTGGTCCAAGAGCATAAGGTCAGCTTGCCCGAACCAGCATGGGCAAAGCATGTTGCAATTGCAGGTTTCGACGAGTTCCCCTGAAACATTCCAAGACATGATTTCTCCTCCCATCCCACATTTTCCACGGAGGCATTTTAGCAGAAAGGCTGCTTTTCACCAATCAACCAGAAGGTTAACCATGTCTCCTCAGGGCACAGAGCTACCTATCCCTACAGCTTACATGATTGGCTGGTTGGCAGCCCAAGCCGGTCCTTCGCAACAAAGCCGCCATTCGTCACCAAGCGATCCAAACCGAAATATCATTGGGTTCGAAGCTTAACTGATTTGATCATGCTGGTTTTATCAATGTTCCCAGATATGCCCGAGTGTCGGCATCCCACGAGCTGGGGTCCTCTCCATGAGCGACCACCGCGTGGAGTTCCATG
>NZ_JBQFUL010000021.1:0-1469 GCF_056539165.1 Ruegeria sp. BC7
TCCTTGCAGGCATATGAATAAACAGTGTTCATCGCTTTCTCCTCCGTTCGCTCGAAAAGCTGCTTAGAACTCAGGAAACGTCGGCAGCCCGTCGTCGAGTTTTATCCATGGCTGCTGATGTGACACGAAGATGTGGGCCTTGGGTTGCGCAATCGATGGGTCGTCCAACGTTACAGCAGAAAACCAAGCGTCAGCGCTCCAGTCTTGGCCCTCTACTTCATTTAGGGCGGCATAGGTCAACGTCGTTCCACAGTCCCGACAAAACCCGCGGCGAATACCCGGAGTTTTCTCAATGTGTTGGATTTCGCCTTTGATAACTACGAAGTCTTCCGTTGCCACTTTAGCCCAAGTTACAAAGGCACCGCCAAGGGCCATTTGGCATGAACGACAATGGCAATGTCCCGACCAGACAGGTGGTGTCGCGATCTGGTATCGAACAGCACCACAGTAACATCCACCTTGAAGTTTTTCCATCGTATCAAGATCTCCTGGCATGCGGCTAGGTTGACATCAGCACTAAAGCATCCGCTCCAATATTTTATAATAGCAGCGCAGATTTCACTGTGAATAATGTCAAGAATGTCGATATCATGCGACTCAAATAGTCTAACAAAACTTTAGAAAAACTACAGTATGGATTGGTTGCACCTTCCCCCAATGAACGCTTTGCGCGCCTTCTCAGCGGTTGCGGAAGCTGGGAGTTACACCGTGGCGGCTGAACGCTTGAACGTGACCCAAGCGGCTGTCAGCCAGCAGGTTAAATCGTTGGAAAGGCATTTGGGTGTAGCTCTTGTTGCTAAACGTGGGCGCAGCATTGAATTGACAGAGCCAGGCATCATTCTTGCGCGTGAACTGGGTATCGGCTTTGAAATCATTGGAAGGGGTGTCGAACGACTGGCAGAACACACAGCGCAGCGTCCCGTTCAAGTGACAATGTCACCAGCATTCGCGGTGGAGTGGCTGTTGCCGAGAATGGCAGAGTTTCAACGCGAACATCCAGAGATCACTTTGATGCTGAACCCAACTTCGGAACTGGTTCAGATAAGACCAGGTGGTATCGATGTCGCCATTCGGTATCACGACAGACGCATGCCGAGAAAAGAGGAGGATACTGTCCTTGTTTCCGACATGGTCGTGATCGGGACACCTTCACTGGTGGAAGGCCAAGATCTGCGTGACCCGGCCTCTCTGACAAAACTGCCTTGGTTGCAGGAACTGGGCACCAACGAAGCGGCCGACTGGTTCACCTATCATGGGGTCGTACCTCTCGAGCCATTGACGATAAATCACATGCCGGGGAACCTGATCATGACTGCGGTTCGCCGGGGTGACGGTATCACGTATTCTGCCAGAGCTTTTTTCGAGGACGATCTGTCATCTGGTCGGATGATTGAATTGTTCTCTGAGCCTCTCTTCGGCGTCTATTACATCCAGACGCAGGCAGAATTTCAGCGCCCCGAGGCTAAGGT
>NZ_JBQFUL010000022.1:0-1217 GCF_056539165.1 Ruegeria sp. BC7
ATGGCAAAGGAAAAGTTTGAGCGTACAAAACCGCACGTCAACATCGGCACGATTGGCCACGTTGACCATGGTAAGACGACGCTGACCGCAGCGATCACCAAGTATTTCGGTGACTTCAAAGCGTATGACCAAATCGACGGTGCGCCGGAAGAGAAAGCGCGCGGGATCACCATCTCGACCGCCCACGTGGAATACGAGACCGACAACCGCCACTATGCGCACGTTGACTGCCCCGGCCACGCCGACTACGTCAAGAACATGATCACCGGTGCCGCTCAGATGGACGGCGCGATCCTGGTTGTGAACGCCGCAGACGGCCCGATGCCGCAAACGCGTGAGCACATCCTGCTGGGCCGCCAGGTTGGTATCCCGAAGATGGTCGTGTTCCTGAACAAAGTTGACCAGGTTGACGACGAAGAGCTGCTGGAACTGGTTGAGATGGAAGTTCGCGAACTGCTGTCCAGCTATGACTACCCCGGCGACGATGTTCCGATCATCGCAGGTTCGGCTCTGGCCGCGATGGAAGGCAACAACCCGGAAATCGGCGAAGAGAAGATCAAGGAACTGATGGCGGCTGTTGATGAGTATATCGACACCCCTGAGCGTGAAGTTGACAAGCCGTTCCTGATGCCTGTTGAAGACGTGTTCTCGATCTCGGGTCGTGGTACCGTTGTGACCGGTCGTGTCGAGCGTGGCGTGATCAACGTTGGCGACGAGATCGAAATCGTCGGCATCCGTGACACTCAGAAAACCACCTGTACCGGTGTTGAAATGTTCCGCAAGCTGCTGGACCGCGGTGAAGCAGGCGACAACATCGGCGCCCTGCTGCGCGGTATCGACCGTGACGGCGTTGAGCGTGGCCAGGTTCTGTGCAAGCCGGGTTCGGTTACACCGCACACCAAGTTCGAGGCCGAAGCCTACATCCTGACCAAGGAAGAAGGCGGTCGTCACACTCCGTTCTTCGCGAACTACCGTCCGCAGTTCTACTTCCGTACGACTGACGTGACCGGCACCGTGACCCTGGCGGCTGGCACCGAGATGGTTATGCCCGGCGACAACGTCGGCTTCACCGTCGAGCTGATCGCACCGATCGCGATGGAAGACGGCCTGCGCTTCGCCATCCGCGAAGGCGGCCGCACCGTCGGCGCCGGCGTTGTGTCGAAGATCATTGAATAATCGGTAGGCCGGGCTTCAGCCCGGCACATCGGTTAAACTAA
>NZ_JBQFUL010000023.1:0-1152 GCF_056539165.1 Ruegeria sp. BC7
TAGAAGGCATGATGGTGCCCTGACAAATGCAGTACGACACCGCTTTCCAGGTGGATTTTTTCAAGTGTCGGATCACCGATGATTTCGCGTTCGCGCTGAATCGCGAAGGGCCAGAGTGGGAGGTGACTGAAAGTGACAATCGGGTCTCCATTTGCCCCCAGTTCCTCAAGTCTGTCCTGCTGGTCGCCGGATAGAGGTCCCAAGGTCGTAGCGTCCAAAGACGCAAACGTTACGCCCTGCATCTCAAAAGCGTAGAAGAACGGGTAGTCATCCGAAACCAGAAAATCGACGTCTAGTTTTCGTGGTATCCATTCCTCTGCGTATATTTTTCTTTCACGCTCGAACCCACGGTACGCAGAGGCATCATGGTTTCCTGGCGTGACCGCAAATGGAATGCCGGCAGCCTCTAAAGGATCTGATACGGCCTCGTGAAACGCCTTCCACATATCCCTGACCTGTTTGTCGGACAAGTTGGGAATGCGCTGTCCCGCAACCATATCTCCGGTCGAAATAACCAGATCTGGATCAATCTCGACTATCCGCTTAATCGCTTTGTCGACGCGGGCATCGTATCTTACCGAACCATAGCTTCCGTTCAGATCCGATATGACGATAACATCCAATGCCGCCGCTTTGCAGGCGAGCAGAGCGGTCCAAATGAACACCGCAATAAGAGCAGAACACCTACGGGTCATTACAGTCCAAGGCCCCTACCTCGGTGTCGTTTCTCAAAAAGAATGCGACAGGATCCAAGTCGAACATCAAATCGCCATTTGAACAATTGCTCTGGAGGATGGACGTTGCCAGCGCAGTATTTTTGACAACTTGTGCAATCTGACTGTCTGACAAACCAAAGCTTTGCGATAGCCAGTCATGGATCGGGCCTTGGGTTTGAAGGTCACTATTCAATGCAACCAGGCGTCGATATGTGCTTGGAGAGAAGTGGCGAATTTTCTCCAGCATTTGAGTAGATTTCGCGAAGTTGGCATACTCGACACGCCCACCAGCATCGTTGTCGTTTAGATTGCTGCGACGGATCAATAACGCGTCGGCGGGAACGTCTCCATCGTTTGGTTCATGGTGCTTGGCTTTCTTATGCTTCAGTTTTCCGTCTTCGACCCAATACCAATAGGGTGTGAAGTCTATGTTTCC
>NZ_JBQFUL010000024.1:0-1030 GCF_056539165.1 Ruegeria sp. BC7
TACTCAAACGCAATTCTGACATTGTGGCCGATATTACGACGCTGGTATCCGCACTTGGTCACTTGGGGCGGCTGGATGACGTCCCAGATCTGATAAAGCAGTACGACGCTATTGCAGTACCGTCGTATTATGATCCGTTTACCGCTGAAGAAAGCCTTATCTGGTGGTATGGTGACATGTATGGATACGACCCAGACTATCGCCGACATCTGTACGATGGCGTTGTGAAAGCCGGTGTACCGCCAAGCACTGGCAATGACGTTGATTACGATGATGTCGCAGACCGTTTGAAGCGTGTCGAAGGTTTGTACTACCCTGAATCAATCTCACGAATTGACACTGAAGAAGCGCGTGGGCTTTGGGAACAAGGCGCGGCGAAATTCGTCGACGTCCGCGCAAAGCTAGATTTTAATGCCGGGCACATACCCAATTCAGTCAACTATTCGCTGTTAGTTGGCCTGTCCCGCGACGCTCTTCTCGAAATAGCAAATCTTGATGACACTATAGTTTTCAGTTGCCATGGGCCTCATTGCCCATATTCGGTTTATGCTGCGATAAAGGCACAACTCTGGGGCTTCGAGGATCCTCGGTACTATGCGGGTGGGTTTCCAGATTGGGTCGAGCAAGGCCTTCCAACGGCTGCCATAGAAAACGAGTAGCTCGACGCACGCCCTTCACCCTTGGTCTCGCCTTGGAAACAAGGCCAGCAACGGTTATTGGGAGCCTCTGATTAGCGATAGAGCAGACATTCAGTTGTTGCTGATCGATATACGCAGAGAGACCACGACGGTTGTCCCTGTCTGTAATATTTGGTGAAACCAATAAATCCGGAGGAACTCGAAATGCTGCTCCGCCAGTTCAGATTGAGCGTACACGATAGCAAGGCCGAAGAATTTGAGGCGATTTTTCTCGATCAGATACTGCCTCTTGTGAAAAGCCAAGATGGCCTGATCTGGGTAGTTGCTGGAAAGCCGTGGAGAGGCGATCCGAATACGTTCTGCATGACCATGCTATGGCGCGACTTGGATTC
>NZ_JBQFUL010000025.1:0-820 GCF_056539165.1 Ruegeria sp. BC7
GGATCTGTTGCAAACTTTTGACTGTTGACGCTGATAAGTGCTTCGAGTGAATGGCTATCGAAATTTTGAAGTCGAAAGTCTGTTCATGATCTCATTCAAAGGCGCACAGTATCCAAAAGCCGTGATCCTCTTCGCAGTATTCTTTTATGTCCGTTACGGTGTGTCATATCGCGATCTAGAAGAGATCATGCATGAGGGAGGCGTTGCAGTGGATCACACTACGCTGAACCGCTGGGTGACACGGTATGCAGGCGCAATCGCTGAAGCAGCGCGTCGTCGTAAGGGATCGTGCGACCGCTCTTGGAGAATGGATGAAACGTACATCAAAGTGAAAGGCTCGTGGGTCTATCTCTATCGCGCCGTGGATAAACACGGCAAAACCCTGGATTTCATGCTGTCCGAGCGGCGAAACAAGCCGGCCGCCACAAGGTTCTTCGCTCGGATGCTTGAGGTCAACGGTCTTCCACGAAAGATCGTTATCGACAAAAGCGGCGCCAACACCGCAGGCATTAAGGCGATCAACAAAATGCTCGCGGGCTTTGGTTGCCCCATCCCAATAGAGATGGTCAGGCGGAAATATCTGAACAACATCGTGGAACAGGACCATCGATTCATCAAAAGACGAACTCGCCCGATGCTCGGCTTCAAGTCTTTTGCCTCGGCCACGGCAACACTTGCGGGTATCGAAGTGTCACACATGATCCATAAGGGCCAATTTACGCCCGGACTCTGTCCGTTCAAACAATTCGCTGAGTTGGCTGCCTAGTTTCGTTGCAATCGCCAAGACAGTTCGGTCAGCTCAAAACTTTGCAACAAAGCC
>NZ_JBQFUL010000026.1:0-575 GCF_056539165.1 Ruegeria sp. BC7
ACTGTCTTGGCTGCTGCTGGATGCTGATGGTGCTGCTTTTTGTGTTGGGCGTCATGAACCTGCCGTGGGTTGCCGTACTTACAATCGTAGTTTTGGCAGAAAAGACGTTGCCATTCGGGCGGTTTCTGAGCCGCGGATTGGGCGTGGTTTTGATTGTCTGGGGCGGGTGGCTGATCACGCTCGCCTGAGGAAACGTTGGTGCATTCACAGGCTGGATAAATGCCACAGCAGAGCGATTTTCAACACGTCACCGGACAAGCAATTTCTGCGGGAGTATAAGTTCCGCTCCGAACCCTAAGCGGAAATAGGGGAACTGGTGTGCTAAACTGTTGCAAGACCATTCAGATTTTCTGGAGTTGGCAATGACTCACATCGATCACCTAAAATCGATATGCGAACTTAATGGGCTTCAAGTCGTCGATTTTGGTGCGGGTGATGGCGTCTAAGCCCCGCGCCGCCCGGGGATGGACGATAAACAGACAATAGACGGACGCGGGGCGGTAGTCAGAGGAGCTCAACCTACCAAAACATTCCCTAGTCTAGGAACGTCACGCTTTTATGACAGTTTAACGACA
>NZ_JBQFUL010000027.1:0-558 GCF_056539165.1 Ruegeria sp. BC7
GATCATGAACAGACTTTCGACTTCAAAATTTCGATAGCCATTCACTCGAAGCACTTATCAGCGTCAACAGTCAAAAGTTTGCAACAGATCCCTTCGCAGCTGCGGATTCCGACCCAAATTCATACCAACCCACCGATGATCTATTCACCGCAGATCGAACGCAAATTTACGGTGTACTGCTTGACAGTCCCGGGCATCGATACGGCTCGGAAATCAACGGCACACGCAAATCTGGATGGGGGAAAGGTCAGAACCGCGATTTTCAGGAAACCCCCGCTTTCTTGGCTTTGCGATCTTCAAAACCCTTGCTAGAGGCCATTGCAGAGGGCGTCGGAGAAGGTCGAAGAGACCGGATGATCAACAAGGATCTCGGTCCCGATGTCAGTGACCAACAGATGGCATTTTGGATGCAAGAACTTACCGAGATTGTACTCCTCGATTTCATCTTTAGCCAGCAGGACCGCGTAGGAAACATAGACTTCACACCCTATTGGTATTGGGTCGAAGACGGAAAACTGAAGCATAAGAAAGCCAAGCACCATGAACCAAACGATGGAG
>NZ_JBQFUL010000028.1:0-500 GCF_056539165.1 Ruegeria sp. BC7
AACCAGACGTACCAATTACGGCTTAAGGTCTTTAGTGGATGAGAAACGTATTAAGGGAGCGTGCTGTTCATCCATCGTCGGCGTCGTTAAAGATACTTACCGCAACCGTCTCAAGATTGTGGGGACTAAAAATATCTTCCTCGACCCAAGCCTTGGCGCTCGCTGGGATCGCAAGTGCAGCCGCTAACGCGAATGGTATTATTCTAAGCATAACCCGTGCCCTCACTATATTTGACCGTCATATAAGCCTGATGAGTTCAAGCGGCGTGCGAGTTGATGCCAATTTTTCAGACAATTGGCAGCTTTCCGGCGCAAATCCTTAAACCCGTGCCACCAACTGGATAGAGGGGACAAAATTGGCAGCACGGGCCGTTCCGCAAGTGATGTAATAGAAATACGTAAAAGCGGACAGCACAGACGTGCGGCGGACTGTCACTACCAAAACTAAGCCCCGCGCCGCCCGGGGATGGACGATAAACAGACAATAGACGGACGCGGGG